>NZ_JBVKDU010000006.1:1025901-1108480 GCF_055633595.1 Amycolatopsis sp. NPDC114504
CCAAGAAGTTTGGGACAACCCCCACCAGGTCCCGGACGGGGGGGCCCACCCACTCAAGCGCGACGGAAGGTGGGGGGGGGAAAACGGTGTGAAAACCTTTTTCCCCCCCCACGACCACTCAGGCCAGCAGTGCCTTCGCGATGTGCGTCACCTGGATCTCGTTGCTGCCCGCGTAGATCATCAACGACTTCGCGTCCCGGGCCAGCTGCTCCACCCGGTACTCCGCCATGTACCCGTTCCCCCCGAACAGCTGCACCGCCTCCATCGCCACCTCCGTCGCGGCCTCGGACGAGTACAGCTTCATCGCCGATGCCTCCGCCAGCGAAGGGCGCTTCCCCGCTCGCAACTTGGCCACCGTCTGGAACACCATGTTCTGGACGTTCAGCCGCGCCACCTCCATCTTCGCCAGCTTGAGCTGGATCAGCTGGAAGCGGCCGATCTCCTGGCCCCACAACCGACGGCTCTTCGCATACTCGATGCACAGCCGCTGACACTCGTTGATGATCCCCAGCGACAACGCCGCCACGCCGACGCGCTCGGCCGCGAAACTCTCCGGCGCACTCTCGGAACCCGACGACGACAGCAGCCGGTCCTCACCGAGACGCACGTCGTCGAAGAACAGTTCGCCGGTCGGGGAGGACATCATCCCCATCTTCTTGAACGGCTTGCCCTGCACGAACCCCGGCATCCCGCGGTCCAGCACGAACGTCAGCACCGGGCGGTCCCGCACCGGCGACCCGTCGTCCAGCTTCGCGTACACCACCACGACGTCCGCGTGCGGGCCGTTCGTGATGAACGTCTTCCGGCCGTTCAGCACATACGAGTCACCGTCGCGCCGCACGGAAGTCTGCATGCCGCCGAACGCGTCCGAGCCCGAGTCCGGCTCGGTGATCGCCCACGCGCCGATCTTCTCGAACGTCGCCAGCTCCGGTAGCCAGCGCTTCTTCTGCTCCAACGATCCCTTCGACAGGATCGTCGCCGCCGTCAGCCCCAGCGACACGCCCAGCGACGCCACGATTCCGAGGCTCACGCCGGCCAGCTCGCTGATCGCCACCAAGGCCAGCGTTTCCTGACCACCCATCGACGAAGAGCCCGAAGAGCCCGATGGCGACAACAGCTTGGCGACCGATTCCCGCGCGAGCACGTCCAGCCCGAACGCCTTGAATAGCTTCCGGATGATGTCGTACGGCGGCAGCTCACCGCTTTCCAGGGGATCCAGGACCGGCCGGATCTCCTTCGCGATGAACTCCCGGATCGAGTCGCGGATCAGCAGGTCGGTCTCGGACCACTCGATCACGGCAGCCTCGCCGCGATGTCGTCGATCTCCCACGCGCCCTCGGTCTCGATCAGCTTGACGTCGTGCCAGCCGCCCAGCTCCGAGATCGCGCCGCCCTGGACCGCGAACACCTTGCCCGTCAGCGGACACTTCGCCGAAGCCAAGTACGCCACCAGCGGGGAGATGTTCGCCGGGGAGAACGCGTCGAACTCGCCTTCCGCCACCGGTTCCGCGAAGATCGCGCCCATTCCCGGGGTCGCCAGCGTCAGGCGCGTGCGGGCGATCGGGGCGATCGCGTTGACGCGCACCCCGTAACGCTCCAGTTCCGCCGCCGCCACCAACGTCATCGCCGCGATGCCCGCCTTGGCCGCGCCGTAGTTGAGCTGGCCCGCGTTCGGCAGGGTCACGCCGGACGCCGAGGCCGTGTTGATCACCGACGCCGCCGGCTGGGCACCCGCCTTCGACGCCGACTTCCAGTACGCCGCCGCGTGGTGCAGCACCGCCGCGTGGCCCTTCAGGTGGACCGCGATCACCTCGTCCCACTGCTCTTCGGTGATGCTCGCGACGAACGCGTCGCGCAGGATGCCCGCGTTGTTCACCACCACGTCCAGCCGGCCGAACTCCGCCACCGCCTGGTCGACCAGCTCCGACGCGCCCCGCCACGACGCCACGTCCGACGTGTTCGCCACGACCGAACCGCCGAACGAGCGGATCTCCGCGACCACCGCGGGGTCCGGCTCGATGTCGTTGACCACCACCGAAGCGCCCTCGCGAGCGAACAAAAGTGCGTGCTCACGCCCGATTCCCCGGCCCGCACCGCTGATCAGCGCGACCCGCCCATCGAGTGACCCCATCACAGCTCCGCCAGTCCGTCTTTGATCACGAGTGTGTCCCCTACCGTGGTTTCGAAGGCGTACGAGCCGGGACCCGCCGCCCAGATCGACGTCGACAGGTCCTGCCCCGGCAGCACGGGCGACGCGAACCGCACGGCCAGCCGCCGCAGTCTGTCCACAGAGGACTCGGCGACCTCGGTCAGCACCGCCCACGACGTGAACGCCATGGTGCACAGCCCGTGCGCGATGATCCCCGGCAGACCCGCCGCCCGAGCGACCTCGTCGTCGAGGTGGATCGGCATCGGGTCGCCGGCGGCCGGGCCGTAGCGGAACGTCTGGTCGTCGTCGACGTGCTGGCTCACCTTCGCGATCGGCGCACCGGAACGCGAAGAGCGGTGGGACGGCCCGAGCGTGCCGCGCTTCTCACCGGTGTCGAAGCCCCGCACGAAGAACGTCACGTACTGCTCGTTCACCAACGAACCATCCGAAGCGCGACACTCCAGGTAGACCGTCGCCCGAGTGCCCTTCGGCAGTCCTTCGTAGCCGGTCATCTTGGCGCGCGACACGAGAGAATCGCCGGGCCGGATCGGGCGGTGGAACCGGAAGTCCTGCTCACCGTGCAGCACCCGCCCGAACAGCGACGTCGGCACCACCTCCAGGGCCGGCTCCAGCAGCGACTGGAACACCGGCACGATCGCGAACACCGGGCTCGCGACGTCGCCGGCGCGGTGGGCCGGGATCGGGTCGTTGGTCGCCGCCGCGTACTCGGCCAGCCGCTCGCGCGTGACGTCGAACGACACCGGCTCCGTCCACTTGTCCAGGCCGGCGGGGTCGAACTTCATGCGACCAGTGCCTTGAACTTCTCGAGGGACTCGTCGAGGTTCTTCTTGCCGTCCTTCTCGACGGCCTTGCCGAGCGCGCCGACGATCATCTGGCCGGTGAACTCCGCCTCGATGGTGGCGGCCGACCCCGCACCGGCCGCCGCCACCGACAGCGAGAACCGGATCTTCACCCCCGCCATCCCGGTTCCGGAGATGACCAGCCGCGAGGGCGCTTCATAGGCGTCGACGGTCCAGGTGATCGTGTTCGCCATGCCGAGCATCGTGACGACCTCGGACACCTGGGAGCCCTGCGAGAACTCCGCCGGGACGTCGCCCTTCCACTTGGTGTGGATGGTCAGCCACTTCTCGAAGTTGTTCGGGTTGGAGAACTCCGCCCACACCTTGTCCGGCGCGGCGGGCAGTTCGACGGACGCGCTGATCTGACCCACGGTTGCTCCTAAGCTCGCTGGTAGGCGGTGACGACGGCGGCGCCACCGAGTCCGATGTTGTGCTGCAACGCGGCCCGCACGTCCGGCACCTGCCGCTTTTCGGCGTCGCCGCGCAGCTGCCAGGTCAGTTCGGCGCACTGGGCGAGCCCGGTCGCGCCGAGCGGGTGGCCCTTCGAGATGAGCCCGCCGGACGGGTTCACGACCCACCGGCCGCCGTACGTCGTGTCGCCGGAGTCGACGAGCGTCCCGCCTTCGCCCTCTTCGCAGAGCCCGAGCGCTTCGTACGTCAGGAGTTCGTTGGCGGAGAAGCAGTCGTGCAGCTCGACTACCTGGAAGTCGGCCGGTCCGAGCCCGGCCTGCTCGTACACCTGGATCGCGGCTTGCCGGGTCATGTCGTAGCCGACGATGTTCTTCGCGCTGCCGTCGAAGGTGCTGCGGAAGTCGGTGGTCAGCGCCTGGCCGACGATCTCGACGGCCCGCTCGGCCAGCCCGTTCGTCTCCACGAAGGCCTCACTCGCCAGGATCGCCGCGCCGGAGCCGTCCGACGTCGGCGAGCACTGCAGCTTGGTCAGCGGGTCGTAGATCATCCTCGACGCGAGGATGTCGTCGAGCGTGTAGACGTCCTGGAACTGCGCGTACGGGTTGTTCACCGAGTGCCGGTGGTTCTTCTCGCCGATCTTCGCGAAGTGCTCGGCGGTCGTGCCGTACTTCTTCATGTGCTCGCGGCCGGCGGCGCCGAACATCCACGGCGCGGGCGGGAACAGCACCTCGGAGATCTCGGCGAGCGCCTGCAGGTGGTTGCCCATCGGCTGTTCGCGGTCGTCGTAGGTCGACCCGAGCGAGCCCGGCTTCATCTTCTCGAAGCCCAGCGCCAGCACGCAGTCCGCGCGCCCGCCGCGGATCGCCTCCGCGGCCAGGTACAGCGCCGTCGAGCCGGTCGAGCAGTTGTTGTTGACGTTGACCACCGGGATCCCGGTCATCCCCAGCTCGTAGACGGCGCGCTGCCCGGACGTCGACTCGCCGTAGACGTACCCGACGTACGCCTGCTGGACGGCGTCGTAGCCGAGCCCCGCGTCCTCGAGCGCGTTCGTGCCGGACTCGCGCGCCATCTGCGGGTAGTCCCAGTTCTCGCGCCGCCCGGGCTTCTCGAACTTCGTCATCCCGACGCCGACGACGTACACCCTGTTCGTCATGGCAACAAACATACAGACCGGCATGTATTTATCAAGAGCGGACCACAGACCCGCAGGTCAGTGGCACAAAATCAGCCCAGCGGGGCCACCGGGCCCGGGTAGCGAGCCGGGTCGAGGCAGCTGCCGAGGCCGTCGACGACCGAGCAGAACCCCGGCGGCCGCACCGGCGTGTAGCCCGCCGGGACGCCGTGGCCCACGATCAGCTGGCGGTACGCCGCGACGGCGTCGGTCGGCCGGCGCGTCAGCGTGGCGTCCGAGCGGGCGTCCACTGTGTACAGTCCGAACCGCGGCTGGTAGCTGCCCCACTCGTAGTTGTCCGTGAGGCTCCAGTAGTTGTAGCCGATGACGTTCATGCCGTCGGCCTTCGCGCGCTGCACCCAGTAGATGTGGTCACGCAGGTGGTCCGAGCGCGTGTAGCCGTCGGGACGCGCGTTGCCGTTGTCGGTCGGCATCCCGTTCTCGACGACGTACAGGGGCAGGTTCGGGAACTTCCGCGCGTAGTACCGCAGCGCGTAGTAGATGCCGTCCGGCTGCGGCGTCACCTTCCAGAACTCACCGCTCGCCGCGTGGATCGCGCTGAGGTTGTCGAGGCTCGCGCCGTAGTAGTAGTCGAGGCCGGCGAAGTCGAGCTTGTCGCGCACCTGGTCGAGGAACGACGCGTCCAGGATGCCTTGCGCGGCGGGGATGTAGGCCGTGTTGCTGGACACGAGTGCGCCCGGGTCCAGCTGGTGGATCAGGTCGTAGGCCGCGCGGTGCACCTTCACCAGCCGTGCCTGCGCCCACGGTAGCTTCCAGCCGGCGAGCCCGCCGTTGGCGGTCTCGTTCTGCAGGTAGACGGTCGGCTCGTTGATCGTGATCCAGATCGCGCCGAGCCCCTTGTAGCGGTCGACGACGCGGTGGGCGTTGACGAGCCAGGCGTCGACGGTGCGGTCGGAGTCCCAGCCACCCTGGTCGGCGACCCAGCCGGGGTAGACCCAGTGGTCGAGGGTGATCATCGGCCGCATCCCGGCGGCCACGACGTCCCGGACGACGTCGTCGTAGTAGGCCAGCTCGGCCTGGTCGACCTGACCGGGCCGCGGCTCGATCCGGGCCCACTCGACGCTGAAGCGGAAGACGTTCACGCCGAGCTGCTTCGCGCGGTCGATGTCCTCGGCGTAGTGGTGCCGGAAGTCGACGGACTGGAGGTAGGGCTCCTTGATCGACGACGTCTTCGCCTGCTCGTAGCGGCGCCAGTTGCTGTCGGGCGCGGAGCCCTCGGCTTGGTACCCCGAGGTCGCCACGCCCCAGAAGAACGGCTGGGAGGCGACGGCGGGAGCCACGCCGGCGAGGATGCCCGCCAGCAGGGCCAGGACGACGACGATCGCTCGGTTCCGGCGCACCACGGCACCCTCCTCAGCCAACGTGAAGGTCATTCATGTTAGCCGAAGAGGGGCCGTGGCGCATCCCCTAGGCGACCTTGAACGACTGAGCGGCGCTGCCGTCACAGGTCGTCTGGACCAGCTGGACGCTGTCCGCGGTGGACGCTCCCGGCACGGCCAGGCACTTGCCGCTGTGGCGGGCGACGAAGTGGTAGTACCCGCTGCCCTCCGACACCGGCTGCCACTGCTGGTTGTCGCCGCCGCTGTAGGACCACAGCTGCAGGCCGGCGTTGTCCGTCGTCGCCACGTTCGTGACGTCGATGACCTCGGCCGGGTTGGTGCGGTTGTTGATCCGGTCGAAGCCGCCGCTGGTCGCGGCGAACTGGTACTGCTGGGCCGTCGTGCCGTTGCAGGTGTACTGCTGGATCACGGTGCCGTTGGTGCTGCCGGCCGCCCGCGCGTCGACGCACTTGCCGGACGCCTTGTTCGCCACGGCGTACCAGGCCGACGGGTCGATCGTGCCGTCCGGCGGCGGGGTGGTCGTGCCGCCGCCACCGAGCCACTTCAGGCCGTCCAGCAGGAACCGGTTCTGGTCGGCGCTCTCGAACGTCGACGACAGCGCGGTGTTCGTCTCGTAGTTCATCGCGTTGTGGCCGAAGTTCGAGTAGATCATCTTGTAGTTCTTGTTCGTCCACGAGATCGGGTAGTACCCGCTGTTCCAGGTCTGGCTCGGGTCGGTGCCGATCGGGAACGTGGACTGGTCCATCGACGCCAGGATGGTGATGTTGCTGTTCTGGCGCAGGTCGTTCTGCCAGGCGTACCACTCGGACGTCGAGGACTTGATCGTCGCCGGCAGGTTCACCGTCGACGGGTGCGTGCGGTTCTCGATCTTCAGCGTCTCCGGCGTCGGGCCCCACGTGTTCGTCGTGAAGCGGCCGGTGCCGAGGAAGTCGTTGTGGAACCAGTTGGCGTACGACGGCGTCGAGCTGTCGTTGTAGGCCGTGACGTGGAAGCCGTAGAAGCCGCCGCCCGCCTGCATGTACCGCTGGAAGCCCTGGAACTGCGCCTGCGACTGCGGCTGGTCGTCGAGGAACAGGACGACCTGGTACTGGCTGGGCGTGATGGTGGTCAGCTGGTTCCAGTTGGTCGTCGAGGTGTAGGTGAAGCCGTTGGCGCCCGCCTGCTGCGGGAACCAGACGTTGGCCTCCTTCTCGAAGCTGATGTGCGCGGCGTCGTAGGTGCCGCTGTAGAACGCGAGCACCTTGAACGGCGTCGCGGCCTGCACGGCCGGGGCACCCAGGGTGAGACCCAGGCAGGCGGCGAAGAACGCCAATATCCGGATCAGGGGGCGGCGGGATCTTGACGACATGCGTGTTCCTTCCGGTGGGGGCGGGGAAACGGTCACCAGTGGCGCGAGTAGTGCAGGCCGTAGCCGAAGGGGAACAGCGCGGGCTTGCCGTCGCCGGCGTTGATGGGCTGCTGGTCGGCGCTGCGCATCCACGTCACCGGCAGCTTGCCGCTCGGGTTGTAGTCGCCGAAGAGGACGTCGGCGACGCCCTGGCCTTCGCTGCCCGGCAGCCACGACTCGACCAGCCCGGCCCAGTCCGGCAGCTGCGCCGCGATGTCGAGCGGGCGCCCGGACACGAGCACGACCACCGTCGGCACGCCGGAGTCCTTCAGCTTCTGCAGCGTGGCGAGGTCGGTGGCGTCCAGTCCCATCCCTTGTGGACGGTCGCCCTTGCCTTCGGCGTACGGCGTCTCCCCCACGACCGCCACGGCGACGTCGTAGCTTTGGTCGATCCCTGTGCCGTCCTTGGCGTAGGTGACCTTCTTCGAGTTGCTCGTGATGCCCTGCAGGATCGTGGTGCCGGGGATGACCGGGCCGCTGGTGCCCTGCCAGCCGACCGTCCAGCCGCCGGACTGGTTGCCGATGTCGTCCGCGTTCTTGCCGGCCACGAAGATCTTCTCGCGCTTCGAAAGCGGCAGCACGTGGTTGTCGTTCTTCAGCAGCACCTGGGACTCGCGGACGGCTTGACGCGCCAGGTCGCGGTGTTCCTTGCTGCCGATGGTTTTCATGAACTTCCGGTCGGTGAGCGGGTGCTCGAACAGGCCGAGCTCGAACTTCTTCGTCAGGATGCGCTTGTTCGCGTCGTCGATCCGCGACATCGGCACGCGGCCCTCTTGCACCAGCGTGCGCAGCGTGTCGATGAACTTCTGCCACTCGAACGGCACCATCACCATGTCGATGCCCGCGTTGATCGACGCCTCGACCTCTTCGGGGGTGAAGCCGGTCTTGCCGTCGATCTTGTCGACGCCGTTGTAGTCCGAGACGACGATGCCCTGGAAGCCGAGCTCCTTCTTCAGGACGTCGTTGATCAGGTAGGAGTTCGCGTGCAGCTTCACGCTGTTCCAGCTGCTGTAGGAGATCATCACCGAGCCGACCCCGCGCTGGACGGCGGCCTTGAACGGCGGCAGGTGGATCTGGCGCAGCTCCTGCTCGCTGATCTCGGTGTTGCCTTCGTTGACGCCGCCGGTGGTGCCGCCGTCGCCGACGTAGTGCTTGGCGGTGGCGAGGACCGAACCAGGCCGGTCCAGCCTGGTCCCCTGCAGGCCGGTGATGATCGACGTCATCTCGGTGGCCAGCTGCGGGACCTCGCCGAAGGACTCGTAGGTGCGGCCCCAACGGTCGTTGCGCGCGACGCACAGGCAGGGCGCGAAGTCCCAGTCGATGCCGGTGCCGGAGACCTCTTCCGCGGTGGCGCGGCCGATCTTCTCGACCAGCCGCGGGTCGCGCGTCGCGCCGAGGCCGATGTTGTGCGGGAAGACGGTGGCGCCGTAGAGGCCGTTGTGGCCGTGGACCGCGTCGACGCCGTAGATCAGCGGGATGCCCAGCGGCGTGGCGAGGGCGGCCTTCTGGAAGCCGTCGTACATGTCGGCCCAGGTGACGGGCGTGTTGGGCGTCGGCTGCGAGCTGCCGCCGGAGAGCAGCGAGCCGAGCCTGCCGGTGGTGACGTCGGCCGGGGACTTCACGCCGAGGCGCTCGGCCTGCATCATCTGGCCGAGCTTGTCGTCGAGGGTCATCCGGGACATCAGGTCGGCGACCCGGACCTTCACCGGGCGCCGGGAATCCTTGTAGGCCGGGCCGTTTCCGGCGAGGGCGGGGGTTTCCGACGCCACCAGCAGCCCCAGTACCACCGCGCCAATGCCCAGTCTGCGTCCGAGACCCATCCGGGTCCTCCTCGTCGAGAGACCGAAATTCACGCCTTGAATTAAGACACAGCCTTTTGGCGTTGGTCCAGACCTCTGACCGAACTCGGGTGCCGCTCAGCGGGATTGTGGATTGCGGCCATGTACTGACCTAATTTGGTTCTACGGTCTTCTCATGACTCGCGAACACGAAGACTTTCTGGGCATGCTGGCGGAAGTGCGGAAGCGCTTGCTGATCCCGGTCCGGGACATTTCGGACGCCGAAGCGGCGAAGCGCACGACGGTCAGCGAGCTGACCCTGGGCGGGCTGATCCGCCACCTCGCGACGGGCGAGCGCATGTGGCTCCAGGTGCTGAAGTCCGCGGACGGCTCGCTCCCGGACGGCATGCTGGACACGGCGCAGTACTCGATGAGCGAGACGCTGTCGCACTGGGTTTCGGAGTATTCGTCGGCGGCTGCCGCGACGGACGCATACGTGCGGTCGCTGCCGTCGCTGGACGTCGAGGTCCAGCTGCCGATGACCCCGTGGTCACCGCCGGAGCCGCAGTTCTGGTCGGCCCGCCGGATCGTGCTGCACCTGATCCACGAGACGGCTCAGCACGCCGGTCACGCGGACATCATCCGAGAGGCCTTGGACGGCGCGAACTCGACCGCCCAGCTGAACTGAGCGACACTGGCCCGATGCCGGCCGTCTACAAGAACCCGCGCGGGCAGCGCGAAGTGCGGCGATGGTGCACGGAAACGCTGTCCCGCGCGGACTTCCCGATCACCGGCCGGACGGTGACCACCACCGCCGGCCGCGTCGAGCTGACGTCGGCCGGCACCGGACCGGCGCGGGTCGTCCTGGTCCCCGGAACGGGCTTCAACGCGGCCGTGGCACTGCCGTGGCTGCGGGCGTTGTCGGCCCGGTGGCCGACGACGGTCGTCGACCTGCCCGGCCAGCCCGGCCTCAGCGACCCGCGCCGCTCTCGGCGGTCGCGCTCGGCCTGGTACGGCCGGGTGCTGGACGAGGTCCTGACGGCGATGGCCGCCGAAGACGTCGTGCTGGTGGGCAACTCGCTGGGCGCCGCCGTCGTCCTGGCCGCCGGCTCACCCCGCGTCGCGGCCCGGGCGCTGGTCTCCCCCGCCGGGATCATCCGGCTGAGCGTGGATCCGCGCCTGGCACTGGCTTCGACGCGCTGGTTGCTGCGTCCGACCACGGCGAACACCCGCCGGATGCTGCGGTTGTTCGTCGGCCCCGGCGAGGAACCACCGGCGGCGGAGGTCGAGTGGATGACGCTGGTGGCGGCCAGTTGCCACACGACGCTGGCCCCGCCGCCGCTGCCCGCCACGCTCCTGGCTCGCCGCGCCGGACAGCCGTGCGTCATCGGAGTCGGGGAACACGACCGGTTCCTTCCCCCGCGCCGCCTGACCCCGGCGGCGCGTCGCACACTCGGCGCCGACGTCCGGGTGTTCCCCGGCATGGGCCACCTGACCACGCCGGCGCACCTCGACGAGGTCGTCGCGCTGGTCGGCGAGCTGGCTTAGCGGTCCGAGCGCAAGGAAGCCGGGTCGAAGGAGTCCCAGTACGCGTCTTCGTCCTCGGCGCTCGTCACCGGTTCGGGTGATTCCGGCGGCGCCGCACCGAGCCGCTCCGCCCGCAGCCGCTGGAACTCCTCGACCGTCATCCCCGGGTCGTCGTCCTCGGCTCGGGCGGGCGCCGGCATGCCCGTCATCTGCTCGATCATGTACGTCATGTCTTCGCCCAGCAGCAAAGCGACCTTGTTGTAGCCGTCCTGGGTCGCCTCGCGCATGGCCGCCCGGGCGATCTCCACGACCAGCGGCCCCAGGCTCTCGCCCAGGTTCACCGCCGACGGCGCCAGCCACAGCCGCAGCAGCTTGCCGCGGCCGTCGACCGTCGCCTCCACCTGGCCGTCGAGGTCGTGGGCCGTGCCGGACGCCGACGCCAGCAGCTCGTCGACGCGCGCCATCGCCTCTTCGCGGGCCCGGGCCTGGGAAATCAGCTCACGTGTCGTGACCACCGGCGCTCACCTTCCGTACGAGTAGGTGTCGGCGTCCGGGTCGTCGTCCGGGATCGGTTCGTAACCCAGGACTTCCAGCTGCGACGCGTCCACCACCGGCGCCAGCGCGTGGTACATCTTGTCGCCCGCGCGGCGGGTCGCGCGCTGGGCCAGCTCGAGGATCTGGTCGGCGATGACCGAAGACCCGTGCCGCAGCGCCGATCGGTGGATCGTCAGCCCCGTCAGCAGCCCGCCGGGCGCGACCTGGACCTCGATGGTGCTGTCCGGGGACGACGCCTTGCCCACCACCGGGCCCGACCGCTCGAAGCGCGCGGACGCCTCGGCCCCCGCGCGGTCCGCCTGCTCGGCGATCCGCGAAGAAGCCAGGTCGATGTCGAAGTCAGCCACGATGCGAAGTTACCCCGTCGGGCGGTAGAAGCCGATGAACGACTGCCCCGCGTTCGTGGTGCGGATCTTGCTGATCTGCACCGGGTCGCCGGCCTCGATCATCTGGCCGTCGCCGATCACCATCGCCACGTGCCCGGACCAGACGACCAGGTCACCGGGCAGCAGCTGGTCGATCGAGGGCACCTCGGCCCCGACCGTCTGCATCTTCGCCGTCCGCGGCAGCTGCAGCCCCGCGTCCTGGTACGACGTCATGGTCAGGCCACTGCAGTCGAGGCCCTGGCCGCGCGCGGTGCCACCCCAGACGTACGGCACGCCGAGCTGCGAAAGCGCGTTGCGCACGGCTTTCGCCGCGGTCTCGTTGGGCGCCATGACCTGCTTGCCGCCGGGCAGGTTGATCGCGACGCCGGAGCCGGGCTGCGGCGGGATCGCGACCGGCAGCCGCGGCTTGGACACGGCGCCGCCACCACCGCCACCGCCGCCTCCCCCACCGCCGCCGCCTCCGCCGTCGGAGCCCCCGGAATAGCCGCTGTTGCTGTTGAAGGAGGAGCCCACCTTCGTCGAGGACGCGCTGCTCGCCGACGTCGTTTGCTCTTCGCCGCCGCCCAACCGCGTCCCGATGTCGGTGAGCTGGTTGATCGTCTGCTCGCTGAAGGTCGCGGCCTGGCCGGTGAGCTGGCCGATCTTCGTCTGCAACTTCATCAGGATGTCGCGCGACGCGGCGGCGCGGCTTTCCGGCGGCTGGATGGACTTCACCGCCGCCAGCGCCTTCATCGACGCCGAGATCTCCTTGATGATCTGGTCGCGGACCTGGTCGTTCTTGATCTCGCCCAGGTTCAGCGTCTCGGCCGCCTCGGCGACGGCCTTCTCGATCTCGGCGCTCTCGTCGAGGAGGTCCTGGACCTCCTGCTCCAGGCTCTTCGACGTCGCGGTGGCGCGGTCGGTCGTCGAGCCGGAGCTGGCAGAAGCGAGGTTGACGCGCTGGTCGGACGCGGTGTCGCGGGTGCGCCCCACCGACGTCTGCAGCGCGACGTGCGCGTCCCGCGCGCCGCCGATCGCGGCCGGGTCGTGGCGGAGCTTGTCCGCGAACTGGTTCGTGGTGTCCAGGCTGTGCCGGACGAGCTGGTCGGTGTGGTGCTCGGTCACGAGAGGTCGCCGCCGAGCCGCCGGACGACGTCGCCGTGCTCGCCCTCGACCGCCGCGTAGTTGCGGTCGGTCTGCCGGGCGGCGTCGCCGACCTGCCGCCAGCCGCCGCCGACGCGGTGCATCCGCTCCTGCAGCGCGCGCATCCGGCCGCTGTAGGCGCCGGAGAAGCCGGACTCGCCGCCCATCTCGGAGAAGCCGTGGCCGCCGAGCGTCACGTGCGGGCCGACGTGCTGGTCGGCCGCCCCCTTGACGTCGTCGCCGAGCGGATCGACCTCACGGGCGTACCGCGCGTACGCGCCGTCGTCGACGTGAAACCCCTGATGCGAACCGTCCACTGGCCCTCCCTGTCACCGGGAGTGCGACGTGCGCGCGAGACCCCCGGTTCCCTTGCTGCGGGATTGAGCCTAGTCCACGGTCCGTCCCCGAGTGGGCGAATTGCCCGGACTCAGCCGGTGACCGTCGTGAGCCAGCTCGGGTCCTGCCAGTTGACGATCGCGCCGTTCGCCGTGACCGTCGGCGTGCCGAAGCCGCTCTGCCCGTTGCCGAAGTCCTGCGCCAGCTTCGGGTCTTTTTCGATCTGCTGGAAAGCGTCGTTGACCTGCTGGTCGTACGTGCCGGCGTTGATCGTCTGCGAGAACGCCGGGTCGGTGATGCCGACGTCCTGGCCGAGCTTGATCAGCTGCGCCTTGTCGTAGCCGCGCTTGCCCTCTTCGGGCTGGTTCGCGAACAGCGCGTCGTGGAACTGGAGGAACTTGCCGGCGTCGGCCGCGGCCAGCGCCGCGTTCGCCGAGTCGAGCGAGTAGCCGGGCGGGTCGGAACGGTCGTTGAGCAGCGGCACCATGTGGTAGCGCACCTGCAGCTTGCCGTCGTTGATCGCCTGCTCGACGCCGGCCTTGTAGGTCTTCTCGAACTGGCCGCAGATCGGGCAGAGGAAGTCGGCGTAGACGTCGATCGTGGCCTTCGCACCCGCCTTGCCGACCGTGACGACCACGCCGTCGCGCTTCTGCGTGACGTCGCCGGCCAGCGAACTCTTCCCGGGGTCGATGACCTGGCCGCCGGTCTTGTTCTTGTCCGAGATCGTCCAGATCACGCCGCCGATCACCAGCGCGGCCACGACGACCACGGCGGCGATCCCGATGATCCACTTCCGCTTGTCGGTCGATGCGCCCCTGGCCTGGGCCACCGCCTTCGCTCCCCCGGCCTGTGCGGCCTGACGACGCTTCCGAGCGGTCCGCTCAGCTCCACCCACTGTGTATCAGTTCCCTTCCGCGATACCCGAGTAGTCGGGCTCGGGTACGTCAGAGTTCCCGCGACCTCGCGCGAGCCACCCGTCGAGCGACAGCCACGTGCGCGGCCGCGCCAGCAGCCAGCCGGCCAGCAGCGCGAAACCGGAGTCGCGGAGGATTTCCTGCGGGTATTCGGTCTGCCCCGCCGCCACCTGGCCACCGCCGCCGAAGCACCCGCAGTCGATGCTCAGCCCACGCGCCCACGACTGGGCGATGCCGGCGATGAGCACGAGCAGCAGCACCAGCGCGGCGCCGGCCACCCAGCGGGTCGCCAGGCCGGCGAGCAGGAACAGCCCGAGCACGAGCTCGACGAGCGGCAGCGCGATGGCCACCACGTTCGCGAGTGCGTCCGGCAGCACGTCGTACGCCTTCACGGCGATCAGCGTCTGACCCGGATCCGCCAGCTTGAACGCACCGGAAACGAGCCAGACGGCCGCCAGCCCGACCCGGGCGAGCGTGCCGACGGCGTCCAGTACGGGTTGGGACGGTCGCACCACGCACTTAGGCTAACGGGAGGACCTGAGAACTACGTGAGGGCACGGCGGCGGTGGAGGGAGGGGCGCGATGCGGTGGCGCACGCTCCTCGGCTCGGTGTTGCTGCTGGTCACGGTGGCGGCCTGCGGGCCGGGCAAGGTCTCCCCGACCGACTCGCTGGTGACCCGCGCCAGTGCCACGGATCACCTGACCATCGGCATCCGGTTCGACGCGCCGGGCCTTTCCGAGCGCACGATCGACGGGAGATTCGTCGGGTTCGACGTCGACGTCGCTACTTTCGTCGCATCGGAGCTCGGGGTCGCGGCGAAGGACATCACGTGGCGCGAGACGACGTCCGCGACGCGCGAGACGGACCTCACCTCCGGCGCGGTCGACCTGGTCGTCGCGACCTACTCGATCACCGACAAGCGCAAGCAGCAGGTGGCGTTCGCCGGGCCGTACTTCACGACCGGTCAGGACCTGCTGGTGCGGCGCACGTCACCGGACATCACGGGGCCGGAGACGCTGAACGGGCGCCGCCTGTGCTCGGTCACCGGTTCGACGCCGGCGCAGCAGGTCAAGGACAAGTTCGCGCAGGCCGTGCAGCTGGTCGAGTACCCCAGGTACCCCGACTGCGTGACGGCGCTGCTGGCCGGCCAGATCGACGCGATGACCACCGACGGGGTGATCCTCGCCGGTTACGTGACGCGTGATCCCGAGCTGCTGAAGGTGGTCGGGAAGGCGTTCTCGAAGGAGAGCTACGGCGTCGGCCTGCGCAAGGGCGACACCCAGGGCGTGAGCGCGGTCGACGACGCGATCCGCAAGATGATCTCCTCCGGCGAATGGCTGCGCTCGCTCAACGCGAACATCGGGCCGTCCGGGTACCAGCTGCCGTCCCCTCCCGAGGTCACCGAGAAGTGAAGCTGCCTGATCTGCCGGTTCGTGCGGTTCTGCCCGACGTTCTTTCGGCGTTGGACGCGCACGGCACCGCGGTGCTCGTCGCGCCGCCCGGGACGGGGAAAACGACGCTGGTGCCGCTGGCGCTGGCTTCCGCCGGTGGCCGGGTTGTCGTCGCCGAGCCGCGTCGCTTGGCTGCTCGTGCCGCTGCCGCACGGATGGCCGCTCTCTTGGGTGAACCGGTCGGCGAGACGGTGGGGTACGCCGTCCGCGGCGACCGGAAGGTGTCGTCGCGGACGCGGGTCGAGGTCGTGACGTCGGGCCTGCTGGTGCGGCGCGTGCAGGGCGATCCGGAGCTGCCCGGGGTGTCGACGGTGCTGCTGGACGAGTGCCACGAGCGCCATCTGGACGCGGACCTGCTGCTGGCGTTGCTGCTCGACGTCCGCGCGGGGCTGCGTGACGACCTGCGCTTGCTGGCGACGTCGGCGACGGTGGCCGCCGGGCGCCTCGCCACGCTCCTGGGCGACGCCCCGGTGATCACGGCGACGGCGCCGACGTTTCCCGTTTCGTTCTCGTACGTTCCGCCCGCGCGGGGTGAGCGGGTGGAGGCCTGCGTCGCCAGGGCGGTGCGGACGGCACTGTCCTCAGGGGACGGTGACGTGCTCGCGTTCCTCCCCGGCGCGGGCGAGATCGCGCGGACGTCGGGGATGCTGTCGTCGTCGGGCGCGGACGTCTTGCCGCTCCATGGAAGGCTTTCGGCGGCACACCAGGACGACGCACTGCGGCCGCGTTCACGGCGGCGCGTCGTGCTGGCGACGGCGGTGGCGGAGTCGAGCTTGACGGTGCCGGGCGTGCGCGCGGTGGTGGATTCGGGGCTGGCGCGGGTGCCGCGGGTCGATCACCGGCGCGGTTTGCCGGGCTTGGCGACGGTGCGGGTTTCGGCGGCGGTGGCCACGCAGCGCTCCGGGCGCGCGGGTCGTGAGGGGCCGGGGCGGGCGTACCGGTGCTGGGCGTCGCATGAGCAGGCGTTGCTCCCGGCGTACCCGGAGCCGGAGATCAGGACGGCCGAGCTGGCCCGGCTCGCTTTGGAGCTGGCGTGCTGGTCGACACCGGATGGCAGCGGGCTGGCGTGGTGGGACCCGCCGGGCGAGGGCGCACTGGCGGCGGGACGGGCGTTGCTGGCGACGTTGGGGGCGACTTCGGACGGCGTGGTCACCCCGCGCGGGCGGCGGATGGCGGAGTTGGGGCTGCATCCGCGGTTGGCTCGGGCGCTCCTCGACGGGGCGGAAGCTGTGGGGGCTCGGAACGCGGCCGAGGTGGTGGCGTTGTTGGATGCGGGCGCGACGCTGACGGACGTGGAGGCGGAGCTACGCCGCCTGCGCGCATCGAACGACGAAGGTTCGCGACGCTGGAAGCGGGACGCCCGGCGGCTGGAGGGTCTGGTCGCGGACCGCCAGGCCCGGCAGGGAGTGACCGGTCGTTCTGCCGCGGCCAAGACCGAACCCGATCAGGTACCGACCGATCGTTCTCTCGCCGCCAAGAACGAACCCGCCCCCGGCCGAGCACCGACCGATCGTTCTCCCAGTAGCAAGAACGAACCCGACGCTGCCCAGGCACCAACCGATCGTTCTCCCACCGGCAAGACCGAAACCACCTTCGGCCGGGCACCGACCGATCGTTCTCCCACCGGCAAGACCGAAACCACCTTCGGCCGGGCACCGACCGATCGTTCTCCCGCAAGCGGCAGCCGCGCGAGCGGCGCCCGCCGACCGGATCCCGCGCTGGTAGTCGCGCTCGCGCATCCCGAACGGCTCGCTCGGCGACGGCCCGGTGGCGCACCCGTCTACCTCATGGCCGGCGGCACCGCCGCCGAACTCCCGCCCGGCAGCGGGCTCGACGCCGAATGGCTGGCCATCGCCGAAGCGACCCGCGACCCCGGCCGCGTCCACGGCACCATCCGCCTCGCCGCGGCCGCCGACGAAACCCTCGCCACCCGCGTCGGCCCCGTGTCCGAAGTGGACGAAGTCACCTGGGACGGCGATGTCGTCGCCCGGCGGGTCCGCAAGCTCGGCGCGATCATCCTGTCGGAGAAGCCACTCAAGAACCCCGACGTCCACGACGCCCTCGTCACCGGCCTCCGCGAGAACGGCCTAGGCCTCCTCAAGTGGAGCCAAGACGCGACCCGCCTGCGCGAACGGATGGCCTTCCTGCACCGGGTGCGAGGCGAGCCGTGGCCGGCGGTCGACGACCAAGCCCTGCTGTCCGATGTAGACAGATGGCTCGACCTCTCCACAGCCCGCCGCAAGTCCGACCTCGCCACCATCAACGCGGGCACCGCCCTCAAAGCCCTCCTACCCTGGCCAGAAGCGTCCAAACTGGACGATCTGGCCCCGGACCGGCTGGAAGTCCCGAGCGGCTCACACATCCGCGTCGACTACAAAGGCGACCAGCCCGTGCTCGCAGTCAAGCTGCAGGAAACGTTCGGCTGGAACGAAACCCCGACCGTCGCCGGCGTCCCGGTGGTCCTGCACCTGCTCTCCCCCGCCGGCCGCCCGGCCGCGATCACCGCGGACCTCGCGAGCTTCTGGACCACCGGCTACCCCGCCGTCCGCGCCGACCTGCGCGGCCGCTACCCGAAGCACCCCTGGCCGGAAGACCCCACGACGGCCGCGCCGACCCGCCACACCCGCCGCCGTACCTGACAAAGCCTGACGAAAGTCGGGGGCCGGTCGCGACCGTCGGCCGATGTCCCGGTGTACCCGGAAATCCCAGACTGAGGTCATGATCACACTCAGGGGACTCACGAAACGCTACGGGGAAAAGACCGTCGTCAACGCGCTCACCTGCGACGTCGCCCAGGGCCAGGTGACCGGCTTCCTCGGCCCCAACGGCGCCGGGAAGTCGACGACCATGCGGATGACCGTCGGGCTCGACCACCCTCAGGCCGGCGAGGTCCTGGTCGGCGGCAAGCGGTACGCCGAGCTGCGGCACCCGCTGCGCGAGGTCGGCGCGCTGCTCGACGCCAAAGCGCTGCACCCCGGCCGCAGCGCCGGGAAGCACCTCACCGCCATGGCGCGCAGCAACGGCATCGCGACGAGCCGCGTCGAAGAGGTGCTCGCGACCGTCGGGCTCACGGACGTCGCGGGCAAGCGGGCCGGGCAGTTCTCGCTCGGCATGGGCCAGCGGCTCGGGATCGCGGGCGCCCTGCTCGGCGACCCCGGCGTCCTGATGTTCGACGAGCCGGTCAACGGCCTCGACCCGGACGGCGTCCGCTGGGTCCGGCAGCTGATGCGCTCGCTGGCCGCCGAGGGGCGGACGGTGTTCGTCTCCAGCCACCTGATGAGCGAGATGCAGCTGACCGCCGACCACCTGATCGTGATCGGCAAGGGCAAGCTGCTGGCCGACGCGCCGGTCGCCGAGTTCATCGCGGGCAACTCGCGCACGACGGTCTCGGTGCGCGTCCCGGCCGACGGTGAACGCTCGAAGCTCGACGCGCGGCTGCGCGCCGAGGGCGGGCTGACGCACCCCGGTGAGCCGGACGAGCTGGTGGTGGACGGCGTCGACGTCACCCGCGTCGGCGATCTGGTGCACGAGCTGGGAATCCGCGTCCACGGGCTCGCCGAACGGACGGCGTCGCTCGAGCAGGCGTACATGGAACTGACCGCTTCTTCGGTGGAATACGGGGTGTCGGCATGACCACGACCGAAGTGCGCGGCGGCGGCCTGCCCGGCGCGGTGGCCGCGGAGTGGACGAAGTTCTGGTCGGTCCGGGCGACGTGGTGGTGCCTGATCGCGGGGGCCGCGCTGATGCTGGGCTACAGCACCCTGTCCGGGATCGCCCAGCACTTCGACGACGACCCCCAGGCGGCCAACACCATCGCCCTCGGCGGCGGCTTCTACCTGACGCAGTTCGCGGTGATCGCGCTCGCGACGCTGTTCGTCACGAGCGAGTACGCCGGCGGCGGCATCCGGTCGACGCTGCTGTGGACGCCGGTCCGCGAGCGGGTCGTGCTCGCCAAGGCGGCGATCCTCCTACCGGTGCTGTTCGCTTACGGCGTGGTCCTTTCCTGCGCGGGCATGGCGCTGGCGGGAGCGGTGAAGGACGGCCACGGCCTGCCGACCACCCTCGAAGGCGGCTTCACGACGGCATTCGGCATGGGCGGGTACTTCGCCCTCCTGGGGCTGCTCTGCACGGGCGTCGGCTGGGCGCTGCGCAGCGCGGCCGGGACGCTGGTGACGGTGATCGTGCTGCTGGTGCCGCTGCCGCTGATCGTGGCGTCGCTGGGGCTGCCGGAGCTGATCTCGTACTTCCCGGGCATCGCGGGGGTGAACGCGATGGTCGAGGCGGGGCAGCCGAACCCGATCACGATGGCACCGGCGCCGTACGCGCCGTGGGTGGGGTTGCTGATCTGCGCGGCCTGGGCCGGGGCGGCGCTACTGGCGGGAACAGCGGTGGTGCGCCGCCGCGACGCTTGACCGCAGAGGAGACCGGCCCTCCCCCCGAGGGCCGGTCTCAGCCGATTCCGATACCCGCCAGGATCTCCCGCGCGCTCACCACCAGCGACTCCCGGGACGGCGCGTCCGAAGCCCCGGCCAACGCGCCGAAGATCGTGCCGTCCATCCAGTCGACGACCAACGCCGCGTGCCGGGGCGGGTCGGACGACCCCGCCGCCGCCAGGGCTTCCGTGGCCAGCCGGCGGATCAACGCTCCGCCCGAGTCGTACTCCGCGCGCAGCTCCGGACGCCGGGTCGCCTCCAGGGCGAACTCGTAGCGCGCCAGCATCCGGGTCCGGCCCGGGCCCAGCGCGTCGGCCACGTACCCCGCGATCGACTCCGCCAGCCCCGCCGACGGCGCCGGCGCCTGGTCCAGCTCGACGATCCGCGCGAACGTCAACGACAGCAACGCCGCCCGGGTGCGCGCGTAGTAGGACGTCGAACCCACCGGCAACCCCGCCGCACGGTCGACCGCGCGGTGCGTCAGCCCGCGCATGCCCTCCGCCGCGATCACCTCGATCGCCGCGTCGCCGATCACCGAAAGCCGCTCCACAAGGAGCACTCTACAGGTGTAGAGTCCTCTACAGATGTAGAGGAGGAGCCATGCACGCGATCGTGGTCGGCGGCGGCATCGGCGGACTGGGTGCCGCCGCGGGGCTGCACCGGATCGGCTGGACCGTCACCGTGCTCGAGCAGGCCGAGGAGTTCGGGGACGTCGGCGCCGGGATCTCGCTCTGGCCGAACGCCCTGCGCTGCCTCGACGAACTGGGCGTCGACCTGGGTGAGCACCTCGCCCCGCAGCACGAGGGCGGGTTCCAGGACCGGCGCGGCCGGCGGGTCACCCGCTTCGACTCCGCCGCCTTCGAACGCATCCACGGCCGTCCGCTCGGCGCGATCCACCGGAAGGACCTGATCGCCGCGCTGCGGAACGCCGTCCCGGCCGAGAGCCTGAAGACCGGCGCCGAAGTCACCGAAGTCCATGAAGACGGCCTGGTCCGCTTCACCGGCGGAGAGCTGCGAGCCGACGTCGTCATCGCCGCCGACGGCATCCGCAGCCCGATCCGCCACGCGCTCTTCCCGCGCCACCCCGAGCCCGTCTACTCCGGCAGCACGGCGTTCCGCGGCGTCGCGAAATTTCCCGGCGCGCGGCTCAGCACCAGCTTCGACCGGGGCACCGAGGTCGGCGTCCTCCCCCTGACCGGCGACGACGTCTACTGGTGGGTCGCCGCCCTCGCGAAGCCGGGGAACCGGCCGGCCGACCCCAAGGAGTACCTGCGACAGTCCACAAGAGACTGGCACGACCCGATCCCGGCGCTCATCGACGCCACCCCGCCGGAAGCCGTGCTGCACCACGACCTCTACCACCTGGGCACGCCGCTCGAGACGTACGTGAAAGGCCGGATCGCGCTGCTCGGCGACGCCGCCCACGCGATGCCGCCGTTCCTCGGCCAAGGCGGCTGCCAGGCCCTCGAAGACGCGACCGTGCTGGCCCACCACCTGTCCACAAAGGACATCGACGGAGCGCTCCTGGCCTACGACGGCGAACGGCGGCCACGCAGCCAGAAGGTCGCCCGCGAGTCCGTCCGGATGGGCAAGATCGGCCCGCAGCTGGCCGCCCCGGTCGCGGTCGGGCTCCGCACCGCCCTGCTGAAAGTCCTCCCGGCGGCGGTGACCGTCCGCGTCGGCCAGGACATCACGGGGTGGCGTCCACCGCGTCTCCCCCGACCAGTCCCGCCTCGTACGCCGTGATCGCCGCCTGCACCCGGTTCTTCACCCCGAGCCGGGTCAGGATCGTGCTCACGTGCGCCTTCACCGTGCCCTCGACGACGAACATCTTCGCCGCGATGTCCGCATTGGACAGTCCGGAACCCACCAGCGTCAACACTTCCCGCTCGCGGGGTGTCAGCGACGCGACCTTCGACCGCGCCGCCGCGGCCCGGGAAAGCCGGCCGCCCGACAGCCGCGCGATCACCCGCTGTGCCACCTTCGGCGAGAGGAACGCGGCCCCGTCGGCGACGGCGTGGATGCCCGCCAGCAGCTCGCGCGGGTCGCCCGACTTCAGCAGGAACCCGCCCGCGCCGAGCCCCAGCGCGCGCTCGATGTACTCGTCCTCGCCGAACGTCGTCAGCATGATGACCCCGGTCGACGGCAGCAGCCGCCGGATCTCCTCCGCCGCGCCCAGCCCGTCCAGCCCGGGCATCCGGATGTCGAGCAGCACGACGTCCGGGTGGGTGGCGAGCGCCTGCGACACCGCGGAACGCCCGTCGGCGGCCTCGGCGACGACCTCGATGCGCGCGTCCGCACCGAGGATCGCCGCCACCCCCGCCCGCATCAGCGCCTCGTCGTCGGCCAGCACGACCCTGATCACGAATCCCCCTCGCTGAACCAGATCTTCGAAACGAGCTTCCCGTCGGTGAAGCACAGCCGGTAGGCGGCGTAGTCGTTGTCGAGCCACGATCTTCCGGTGCCGTAGTACTCGCACTCGGCACCGGGGACCGGAGGCGGCTCGCCGCGCACGGGACGCGCGGACCGCTGGCGTTCCGGCAGGCTCAGCTCCGCGCGCGACTGCCCGACCCGCATCCGCTCGTAGGCCCCGGCGGGCAGCTCCGAGGAGTTCCACTGGTAGAGGAAAGCGATCCCGCTGACCACGAGGAGCACGCCGAACAGCGCTACCGGGATGGTGACCGCCTGGATCAGGCTGCGCCGCACGTCGCGGCGGGCCAGCTCCAGCGCCCGGGCCGACGTCGACTGCCCGACGGCGTCGTCGGCCGCCTCCCGCCGTTCCGGGGTCTCCTCGACCGGCTCGGCGTCGTGCGGCAGCTCCGCGGTCACGGCGAACCCGCCGTCGCGGGGGCCGGCGTGCAGCGTCCCGCCGACGAGCCGGACGCGCTCGCGCAGGCCGATCAGCCCGAGGTGCCCGGACGCGGCGCCGGGCAACGGTCCGGCGGGCCGCGGCGCGTTCACCACACTCACCGAAGTCTGCGCGCCGGTGCTCGTCACGCGCACGGTCACCGCGGCGCCGGGCGCGTGCTTCGCGACGTTCGTCAGGCCTTCCTGCACCACGCGGTAGGCGGCGCGAGCGACCATCGGCGGCGCCAGCTCGCTGTCCACGCCCGCGTCGATGAGCAGGCCGGACGCGCGGGCGCGCGCGATCAGCTCGCCGAGGTCGCCCTGCACCGGCTCGACCGGCGCGGCGTCCTCGCGCAGGACGCCGATGATCTCGCGCAGCCGTTCGGTCGCGGCCGCGGCGCTGGTCCGCAGCTGCGTGGCCGCGGCACGCCCGCCGTCGCCGAGCCCGTCCGCGACCTCCAGCGCCGCCGCGCGGACCGCGATCAGGCTCAGCTCGTGACCCAGCGAGTCGTGCATGTCGCTGGCGATCCGCGCGCGCTCGCGCAGGCGGGCCTGGTCGGCGACCAGGCGCTGCCTGCTCTCCATCTCCTCGGCCCGGCGCCAGCCGGTGCGCGCGAGCTCGCCGCGCACCCGGACGTACCGGCCGAGCAGCCACGGCGACAGCCCCGCGAACACCAGGATCGCCATCATCGAGCCCCAGTCGCCGAGGCCGTCGGGCGCGACGAGCAGCGACACCGGGATGCCCAGCAGCGCGACGGCCCCGCCGATCACCACGGCGGGACGGGCCCGTTCCATCCGCAGCGCGGCCTGGTAGCTCATCGCCACCAGCACGAACACCGTCCACACCGGCACCCGGTCGCCGTAGGGGAACGGGACGGTGAGCGTCCCGACCAGTGCGATGCCGAGCGAGACGACGGGGTACCGCCGGGCCGTCGCGACCGAACCCGCGACGACGGCGAGACCGGCGACGAGCTCCCAGGTCCGCTCGCCCAGCGCGTCGGCGACGACGGTGAAGGCCAGGAACAGGCCGAGGACGACGTCCAGGACCACGCGCCACCTGCGCTTCGTCACCTCTCGCACAGGTTCGAAGCTACAAGCACGTCAGCGGGCCGGACCACTGCCGAAAGTCAAGGTGTCCAGGAAGGCCAGCGTCTGCGGCCAGGACAGCGCGTACGCGTCGGCGTTGACGGCGGTGCCGTGCCGCGAGGAGTCGCTGAAGCCGTGTTCGGCACCCGGGAAGTGCTGGGTGAACGTCGCACCGCGCGGTCGGGACTGCAACGCCGTCTGCAGCCGGGCGAACGTCTCGTGGGAGACGACGGTGTCGGCCTCCGGGTAGGCGACGAGCACCGGCGCGGTGATCGATGTCGACAAAGCGACCGTGTCGAGGTCGTGGTTCGGCGGCGCCGGCTGACGGATCGTCGGGTGGTACGCGACGACACCGGAAAGCCGCTGGTCACGGGCAGCGAGCAGGAGCGCGAACCGGCCGCCGAGGCACCAGCCCATGACCCCGGCCGACGTACAGCCGAGGTCGCCGAGCAGGTGGTCGAGCAACGCCGTCTGCTCCGCCAGAGCCGCCTCGTCCCGCAGTTCGCCCAGCTTCGCGCCAAGGTCCTCACGGGAGGTGTTGTCGGTGCTCGCGCCGTGGAAGACGTCCCAGGTCAGCGCCGTGATCCCGCGGCCGGCCAGCTCGCCGGCCCAGGCCCGGACCTGCTCGCCGATGCCGGTGATCATCGGCAGGAGCAGCATCCCGCGCTCCGACCCACCGGCCGGGCGGGCCAGGTACGCGGAAAGGTCGCCGACACGGACGGTGGACGTCTCGATGCTCATGTCCCGCATGATGCATGATGATCCACCATGGCCGAGCGCACACTCGCCGAACAGTTGGGCGGCTACCTCCCCGAAGGCATCGAGGCCCTCGAAGAGCACGAACGGCAGGACCTCGCCGACGCGCTGCGCGACGCGCGCAGGCGGCAGGCGAAAGCGCTCGCCGAAGCGGGCGAAGAGGGCCTCCGGTACGTCCCCGCGCTGCTGCGCGGAGCGGTCCGCAAGGCGGTCGGGCTGTGACGAACCAGGCGGGGACGGACTACGAAGCCGAAGCCGAGATCCTGAAGCTCGCGCGCGTCCTCGCCGTCGAGCCGGCCCGCCTCGAGTACCTCGCCCGCGTCGACGCCGACGACCTGCAGGCGTTCCGCGAGCAGGTCACCGACACGCTGTTCGACGCGAACATCGCCGTCCTGCAGCGGATGGCGCTGGCCGCGCGGCTGCTGCCCGGCGGGGTGCTCGCCAAGATCGCCGAGAAGGTGTTCGGCCCGCTGCTGTGCGCCCGGATCGCCGGGGTGGTCGACGTCGCGCGCGGCGTCGACGTCGCCAAGCGGCTGCACCCGCGGTTCCTCGCCGAGGTCGCGGCCGAGCTCGACCCGCGGCGCGCGAGCGCGATCATCTCCCGCATCCCCCTCGAAACCGTCCTCGCGGTGGCGAACGAACTGGCGCGCAAGCAGGACTGGATCACCCTCGGCCGGTTCGTCGGGCACCTACCCGACCCGACCGTGCGGCGCGCCCTCGACGAGATCGACGACCCCGGCCTGCTGCGGATCGCGTTCGTGCTCGACGACAAGAGCCGCATCGACCACGTCGTCGGCCTGCTCCCGGCCCACCGGCTCGGCCGGCTGATCACCGCCGCCGGGGCCGACGAAGACCTGTGGACCCCGGCGCTGGACATGCTGAACCACCTGAACGCCGAGCGCCGGGGCGCGCTGGCCCCGATGCTCGGCGGGCTCCCGGACGGCCTCCGGGAACGCGCTCAGGCGACGATCAAGTAGATCCCGTAGCCGACGATCGCCGCGCACAGCACGAAGCAGATCACCGCCCCGGCCAGCGGACCGGTGCCCGAGGCACCCGATTCGCGGGCCGACTCGCGGTGCGAGAGCCCGACCACCCCGAAGGAGAACAGGCTCGTCAGCACGACCACCGAGGCCAGCGCGACGACGAAGACGAGACCGAGGGAACCCCAATCGATGTGCACGGCGCTCCTCAGGCGTTGGCCGGCTGCGCGGCCGGCTCGGACTCGTTGATGGAGTTGGCGTTGACCGGGTTCCGCTTCGACGCGAGGTAGATACCCACGGCGACGACGACCCCGGCGAGGCCGATCAGGACCGTGCCCCAGGTGCCGAGCGTCGACACCTCCGCGGCGACCGCGCCGACGATCGCGGCGGCGGGCAGCGTCAGCGCCCAGGCCACGACCATCTTCCCGGCGACGCCCCAGCGGACCTCGGCGAGCCGGCGGCCCAGGCCCGAGCCGATGATGCCGCCCGAGCAGACGTGCGTGGTCGAGAGCGCGAACCCGAGGTGCGCCGAGGTGAGGATGACCGCCGCGGCGCTGGTTTCGGCCGCGAAGCCCTGCGGCGTCTGGATTTCCGTGAGCTTCTTGCCCATCGTCTGGATGATCCGCCAGCCGCCGAGGTAGGTGCCCAGCGCGATCGCGGCCCCCGCGGTGAGGATGACCCAGATCGGCGGGTTCGAGCCCGGCGCGAGCGAGCCCGACGCGATCAGCGTCAGCGTGATGACGCCCATGGTCTTCTGCGCGTCGTTGGTGCCGTGCGCGAGCGAGACCAGCGAAGCCGACGCGATCTGACCGGCTTTGAACGTCTTGCCGACGGTCTTTTCCTTGGCCCGGGCGGTGATCCGGTAGACGAGGAAGGTGCCGAGCGTCGCGACGATCCCGGCGACGATCGGCGAGGCGAGCGCGGGGATCAGGACCTTCTCGACGACCTTCCCGAAGTGGACGGCGTCCGAGCCCGAGGCGATCCAGGTGGCGCCGATCAGCCCGCCGAAGAGGGCGTGCGACGAGCTCGACGGCAGCCCGATGAGCCACGTCACCAGGTTCCACACGATCGCCCCGACCAGGCCGGCGAAGATGATCACCGGCGTCACCTTGGTGTCGTCGACGATGCCGCCGGAGATCGTCTTCGCGACCTCCACCGAGAGGAACGCGCCGACGAGGTTCAGCACGGCGGACACGGCGACCGCCATCCGCGGTTTCAGCGCGCCGGTGGCGATCGAGGTCGCCATCGCGTTGGCCGTGTCGTGGAAGCCGTTGGTGAAGTCGAAGGCCAGTGCCGCGACGATCACCACCAGCACGATGAGTGAGAAGTCCATGGCGGCCCTCTTCCGATGCCGGAGACGGTTCGTTAGCAACGCTACTGATCAACAAGACAGGCTCCGATCCCTGTCGTGTGACGGCTCCCTGAACTTCGGATGAACCGAGGTGGGGAGAGCCCCACCCCGGACCCGGTGGTCTGGCCCAGTGCCCCCGGCCGATTCGCCTGCGACCGTCGATGCCGGACGAAAGGGGCAGCGATGAACAAGCTCGGGTGGGCGGTCGTCGCGACGACGGCGTCGGCGGTGTTGTTCTTCTTCGGGACGGGATTGGACCCGGTGCCCGAGCTCGCCTGGCTCGCGCCGCTGCCGATCCTCCTGCTCGCCCCGCGCGTCCCCGGCGCGGCCGCGCTCGGCTGCGCGTTCGTCGCCTACCTCGCCGGCAGCTCCGGCAGCTGGAGCTACTTCTGGCACTCCCTGGCGGTTCCCCGGCCGGCCGCGCTCGCGATCCTCGGCGGCAGCGCGCTGCTGTTCGCACTGGCCGTCGGGCTGTTCCGGTCGCTGGTCCGGCGCGGCCACGGTTTTCTGGCCGCGCTCGCCGCACCCGCGTTGTGGACCGCCGCGCTCTACGTCGTCTCGCTGCTGAACCCGACCGGGCTCATGGGCACCCTGATGACCACCCAGGCCGACCGGCCGGACGTCCTGCGGGTCGCCGCGGTGACCGGCGGCTGGGGCGTGGAGTTCCTGGTGTTGTTCGTCCCGGCCGCCGTGGCCGCCGCGCTCGCGCCCCGCGTCCGCGGCCTGGCCCGGCTGACCGGGCTGGTCGCCGTGGCCGCCGCGCTGGGCACGCTCGTCTTCTGGAACGTGCCGGCGCCGACCGGGCCGTCGACGCGGATCGCCCTGGTCGCGCCGGGGCAGAACCGCTGGGCGGTCGACGTCGCCACGCCGGACGGCCAGGCGCTCGTCCGGTCCTATGTGGACCAGATCGGCCGGCTGCCGGACGGCGTCCGGGCCGTCGTGCTCCCGGAAGCCGCCTTCGCGGTCGACCAGGCCAGCCGCCCGCGCCTCGTCGACGCCTTCGCCGAGGTCGCCCGGGTCCGCGGTCTCGACGTCGTCACCGGCGTCCTCGACACCACCCCCGAAGGCCGGTTCAACGCCGCTCTGGCCATTCCGCCATCCGGCGCTCCGGTCGAATACCGCAAGTGGCACAACGGGAATTCGCCGAACCTCGCGTCCGGCACCGAGCTCGCGCGCCTCGCCGGGATCGGGCTCATGGTGTGCATGGACGTCAACTTCGCCGACCCCAGCGGCGAATACGGCGAAGCCGGCACGGGTCTCGTGCTCGTCCCGGCGTCCGACGAGGACGTCGACGGCTGGGAACACAGCCGCACGGCGCTGATCCGCGGCGTCGAGAACGGGTTCTCGGTCGCGTGGAGCGCCGCCCGCGGCACGCCGATGCTCGCCGACGCCGGCGGCCACGTCCTGGCCGACGCCCACACCGGCGGCAGCCCGTTCACGGTGGTCGTCGCCGACGTCCCGCTCGGCCCGGGCCACACGCCCTACGCCCGCTTCGGCGACTGGTTCGCGTGGCTCTGCGGCCTGGTTGCCTCGATCGGAGTAGTCGTGACGCTGTTCGGGCGAACCGGGGAAAAGGCGAGCACCCCCGCCGGGCCCGCCGCTACGGTCGGTCCATGACCTTGCGGCAACCCGACAGCCCCAGCGGCGTCACCCGGACCGTCCGGCCGGCCAAGCCGACCATCGCTTATGGACAGGACACCCAGCACTCGGCGTTCCCCAGCGTGACCCGGCTGCCGGACGGCACTTTGTACGCCGTCTTCCGCCAGGGCAGCAACCACTACGTCAGCCGCGACGGCTTCCTGCGCGCCACCTCGAGCCCCGACCAGGGCCGGACGTGGTCCGCGCCGGCGACCATCGTCGCCGCGTCCGCGGGCACCGACTACCGCGACCCGTCGGTGTCGCTCAGCCGCGCCGGCACCACGCTCTACCTGACCTACTTCAAAGGCACGACCTCGGTCAACGCCGCCGGCTCGTTCTTCCGTTCCTCGACCGACAGCGGCGCGACGTGGAGCGCCGAGACGCGGATCGACGCGAGCCTGCCGTCGTCGGCGATCACCGCGCCGGTCGTCCAGCTCCCCGACAACTCCCTGCTGGCCACGCACTACTCGAAGAGCTCCGGCGACACGTTCGACTCGGTCTGGCTGGCCCGCTCGACCGACAACGGCGGCACGTGGACGTCGACGAAGCTCGTCAACGGCCAGACCGCCGGCCGCGACTACCAGGAGCCGTACCTGGTGCAGCGGGACAACGCGCTGTTCCTGACGTTCCGCTGGGGCAACAACGCCTCGATCGGGGCGGCCCTGTCCACCGACAACGGCACCACCTGGTCCACCCCGGCCGCGGCGTTCGCCGGCAGCGGCCGCCCGTCCTCGGCGTGGCTGGCCGACGACACGATCGTCGTCTACGTGCGGGACGCGTCCCGCCGGTTCGCGGTGCGAGGCACGCGCGACCGCGGCACGACGTGGCTGCCGCCGGTCGTCGTCCAGACGCCGCCGAAGGGCGGGATGTCGACGTACGCGTCGATGCTGGAGACGACGCCGGGTCAGGTCTTCACGGTGCTGGCCGCCGAGGACTCGACGAGCACGGATTCGCGGCTGGCGTTCACGTACCTCGGCAGCGGGGCGCAGGCGACGCCACTCGGGTCCATCCCCGGCGAGCGGGACGCGGCCTGGTCGAACTACGACCAGCTCGTGCTCGGCACGACGTTCCAGCAGCCGAACGGCGGCCTCCCGATCCCGTGGTGGACGGGCAACGGCGCGGTGACGGTGACCGACGGGGTGCTGCGCTCGGCCAGCGCCGACAACGTCGCCGACCACGCAGTCCTCGAGACCAGCAGCGCGGACCACCGCGTCGAGGCCGACTTCGCGTGGACGGGCCAGGCCGGGTTCGGCCTGTTCCTGCGCTACACCGACTCGGGGAACTACCTGCTGTTCACGGCCGAGACCGGAGGGGCGAACCTCCGGGTCTACAAGGCGATCGGCGGCACGTTGACGCAGCTGGCGATCGTGACGGGCAAGCCGGTCAACGCGGGCGGGTTCCACACGCTGGCGGCAGCCGTCCGCTCCGGCACGGTGACGGCCGCGGTCAACGGCGAGACGCTGATCCACTTCGACCTGTCCGCGGGCGACAACTCGGCGCTCAGCGGGACCGCGGCCGGGGTGAAGGTCAACGAGCAGGCGGGCGGCACTAACCAGTGTCGCCGGGTAGTGATCACCACCTGAGGTCCACGACCGGGGATGATTGTGACCGGTCACAATCATCCCCGGTCATCTCTGAGCGTTCTCCCAGGTCGCTTCCAGCGGTATGTGACAGACCATGATCTGCATCACCTACTGACGGGTAACTGGAGGCAACGGAATGCGGGTCACCAACGGCGGTGTCAAGCGAATCCTGACCGTGCTCGCCGCGGCGCTCACCTTCGGCGCGGTCGCGCCATCGATCGCCGAAGCGGCACCGAGCAGCGGCTGGAACGACTGGGGATGCCGTCCGTCGGCCGCGCACCCGGAGCCCGTCGTCCTCGTGCACGGCCTCGGCGCCAACGACACCGTCAACTGGTTCTTCCACGCTCCGAAGATCGCCGCCCAGGGCTACTGCGTCTTCTCGCTGACCTACGGCACCGGCATCCTCGGCCCGGGCGTCGGCGGGCTCGCGTCGATGCGGGACAGCGCCGCGCAGCTCGGCCGGTTCGTCGACCGGGTGCGGTCCGCGACCGGCGCCGCGAAGGCCGACATCGTCGGCCACTCCGAGGGCAGCACGATGCCCGCGTACTACCTGAAGTACGGCGGCGGTGCCGCGAAGGTCGCGCACTTCGTCGGCTTCGGCGCGAACTACCGCGGCACCACCCTCGGCGGCCTCGACAAGCTGGCGAAAGCGCTGCTCACGACCGTGCCCGGGCTGGGCCTGGTCCTGAAGACCGCCTGCGGCTCCTGCACGGAGTACCTGGCGCCGTCGACCTTCCTGGACGACCTCGCCCGCGGCGGCGTGCACGTCGCCGGGCCGTCGTACACGAGCATCGTCAGCAAGTACGACGAGGTCGTCACGCCCTACACCAGCGGCATCCTGAACGAGCCGGGCGCGACGGACATCGTGCTGCAGGACTTCTGCCCGTCCGACGCCTCGGGTCACCTGAGCCAGGCGATCGACCCCAACGTCACCGGCCTGATCCTGCACGCGCTGGACTCGTCCTACACGCCGAAGTGCACGCCGTTCACGCTTCCGCTGTGAGCGGGTTCTGCCCGAGGAACCGGCGGCCGTTCTCGGCGGACTCCCGGACGGCGTCGAAGCCGTACTCCACCATCGCGGACTCGTAAGCCGCCACGGCCTCGAGCAGCGGAGCCCCGGCCAGCGCGGACGCCAGCGCCGCACCGTCGCGCAAGGCGGTGTTGGCGCCCGCGCCGCCGGCCGGGCTCATCGCGTGGATCGCGTCGCCGACGAGCGTCACCCGCGACGGTTCCCACGGCCCGATCGGCACGCTCGTGCGGATCGGCTGCGGGAACGTCGCGGGGACGTCCCAGTGCTCGACCATCGCGCGCGCCAGCGGGTTCCAGTCCTCGACCAGCCCGAGCGCGACCTTCCGCAGGTCGTCCGGGGTCATCGCGGCCAGCTCCGCCTCGGTGTGGCCGACGACTTCCCAGCGGGCACCGACGGAACACGTCATGTACGGCTCGCCGTCGCGCAGCTCCAGGTCGGGCACCAGGCGAGCGCACGCGCCGGCTACCGGCTCGGGATAGTCGACCGGCGCGAACCCCACCATCGTCCGGTCCGGGCCGACCATCATGGTGAAGATCGCGAACATCTCCGGGTCGAACAACCGCCGGGTGGCCGGGGTCAGCGGGATCCGGCCGTACAGGTGCACGAGCCCGGCGTCGACGACCTCGGCGTGCGGGAGGTACTGCCGCCGCACCGGCGAGTTGATCCCGTCCGCGCCGACCAGCAGCGTGCCCCGGGCCGACGTCCCGTCGGCGAAGTGCGCGGTCACCCCGTCCACGTCGGTCTCGTAGTGCGTGAACTGCTTGCCGTACGCGACTTCCTGGCCGTGCAGCAGGATCTGCCGCAGCGTGAAGCGGTTGATGTTGAGGTGCGTCCCCTCGTCTTCCAGGCGCGTGAGCAGCCGCAACCGATCGTCGTAGATGTTGGTGTGCGGCCGGGCCCGGCCCGCGGTGGCGCGGAAGAGCTCGTGCAGCTCGGGACGCAGCACCGCGCGCAACGCCGAATCGCCGTCGCCGCCGATGTGCAGCCGGTAACCCTGCTTGCGCGCGCCGGCCGACTCGTCGCGTTCGTGGACCTGGCAAGGGATTCCGGCTCGGCGCAGGCCCTGCGCGAGGCACAGGCCACCCAGACCGGCACCGATGATGATCACGGACACAGCTGTCCCTTCGTCACGGATGAGGAAGGGACGCACAGGTAAGCCTGCTTGCGCCTGCCCGGACTAACCCATACCGGACTGTGTCTTCGCGCGTCCTCGGTTCCGACGTTAGCGCACGCGATCCCCGGCGCGCCACACCGACTTCGTCAGCGGCACTCCCGGCCGGTAGGCCAGGTGCGTCACCGACGGCGCGTCGAGCACGTGGACGTCCGCCCGCGCGCCGGGCCGCAGGAAGCCCACGTCGTCGCGGCGCAACGCCTTCGCGCCGCCCGCCGTCGCCGACCAGACGGCCTCCTCGATCGTCATGCGCATCTGCAGCACGGCCGTCGCGACGCAGAACGCCATCGACGTCGTGTACGAGCTGCCCGGGTTGGCGTTGCTGGCGAGCGCGACCGTCGCGCCCGCGTCGAGCAGCCGCCGCGCCGGCGCCAGGGACTGCCTCGTCGACAAATCGCACGCGGGCAGCAAAGTCGCGACGGTGTCCGAAGCGGCCAGTGCTTCGACATCGGCGTCCGAGAGGTAGGTGCAGTGGTCGACGCTCGCCGCGCCGAGCTCCACCGCGAGCCGCACGCCTGGCCCCTCGCCGAGCTGGTTGCCGTGCACGCGCAGGCCGAGCCCGCGCCCGGCGGCGGCCTTGAGCACCCGTGACGACTGGGCCTCGTCGAACGCGCCGGTCTCGCAGAAGACGTCCGCCCAGCGCACGCTCCCCGCGACGGCGTCGAGCATCTCGCCGCACACCAAGTCCACATAGGACTCCGCGTCGGCGCCCGGCGGTACCAGGTGCGCGCCGAGGAATGTGACCTCGTCGGCGACCTCCGCGGCGATCCGCGCGCTTCGCGCTTCGTCGGCGACCGTGAGGCCGTAGCCCGTCTTGGTCTCCAGGCAGGTCGTCCCCTGCTGAGCCGCTTCGTCGACATGACGACGCAGGTTCGCCGCCAGCTGCTCGTCGGACGCCTCGCGCGTCGCACCGACCGTGATCGCGATTCCGCCCGCCGTGTAGGGCTTTCCGGCCATCCGCGCCTCGAACTCGGCGGTGCGGTCGCCGGCGAAGACGAGGTGCGTGTGGCTGTCGACCCAGCCGGGCAGCACCGCGCGGCCCTCGACGTCGACGCGCTCGTCGGCGTCCGGCGCCTGGGCGGCGGGGCCTGCCCACGCGATCTGGGCGCCGTCGATGACGAGCGCGGCGTCGGTGAGCCGGCCCAGTCCGACGTCGTTCGTGGTGAGCTCGCCGATACCCGTGATCAGGACTGCCACAGTGCCTCGATCTCCTTCGCCAGAACGGTTTCCGGTCGCTCGACCAGCTGGTGTTCACCTTCCCGCACGACCTCGCGGCCCGCCACGACGACGTGCCGGACGTCGGCGCCGGAAGCCGCGAACAGGACCCCGGACGGCTCGATCCCGGCCGTCCGGACCGAGTCCAGGCCGACCGTGACGAGGTCCGCGCCCTGCCCGGCGGAAAGCGAGCCGACCTCGGACCAGCCGAGGGCGGCGTGGTCGGTGCCGGCTTCGAGGAGCTCCTCGGCGGTGAACCGGCCGCGCTCTTCGCTGGCGAGGCGGTCGTCCAGCTCCAGCGCGCGCGTCTCCTCGAAGGCGTCGACGACGGCGTTGGAGTCGCTGCCGACGCTCAGCCGGCACCCGGCGTCCCGCAGGGCGCGGGCCGGGCCGATGCCGTCGCCGAGGTCGCGTTCGGTCGTCGGGCAGAAGCACGCCCGCGCTACGCTCAGCCGGTCGATGTCCGACGCCGTCAGGTGGGTGGCGTGCACGGCGACCAGCCGGTCGGTCAGCACGCCGTGGTCGTGCAGCAGCTCGGTGGGCGTGCGGCCGTACGCGGCCTGGCACTGCTCGTTCTCGGCGCGCTGCTCGGAAAGGTGGACGTGCACGACCCGCGCACTGTCCACAGTCGACAGTTCGGCCGCCGGTACCGCTCGCACCGAGTGGATCGCGGCGCCGACCCGGAACAGTTCGTCTTCCTTCAGCTCCGCCACACGCGAGGCCCAAGCCGAAGCCGAGCCGTCGGAGAACCGCCGCTGGACTTCGTCCGGCTCGACGCCGATGCCGCCCGCGAGGTAACACGTGTCGAGGAGCGTCAGCCGGATCCCGGCGTCCGCCGCGGCCTGGCGCAGGGCCTCCCCCATCGCGTTCGGGTCGGCGTACGGCTTCCCGCCGGGCGCGTGGTGCAGGTAGTGGAACTCCCCGACACTCGTGTACCCGCCGAGGACCATTTCGGCGTAGACCCCGCGCGCCAGCCGGTAGTACGTGTCGGGGTCGAGCCGCGCGGCCAGCGCGTACATCCGCTCGCGCCACGTCCAGAACGTGCCGCGCTCGTGGTGCGTCCGGCCGCGCAGGGCGCGGTGGAAGGCGTGCGAATGCCCGTTCGCGAACCCCGGCAGCGTCAGTCCATTCAGGACAACGCCACTCCGGGGCGCGCCCGCGGTCACCGACGTGATCCGGCCGTCCGAGACGTCGATCCGCACCGCGGAAGCGATTCCGCCGGGCAGCCAGGCCTGTTCGCACCAGAAAACTGTCGGTGCCGGGCGGTAGGCTGGAAACGGGGGGCGCCCCCGCGGGCCGGAGGTCATCGCGCCAGCCGTTCCAGCACCGTGGCCAGCGCAGCGGCGCCGGCTTCGACGTCGTCGGACTCGGCGAACTCCTCCGGCGAGTGGCTGATCCCGGTCGGGTTGCGCACGTACAGCATTCCGGACGGGACGAACCCGGCGAGGATCGCCGCGTCGTGGCCGGCGCCGGTCGGCAGCTCCGGCGGCGCGCCGAGCCAGCCGCCGAGGTCGCGGCGCAGCGCGTCGTCGAACACGACATCGTCCGAATAGGACTCCCGCGTCACCTGGACCCGGCAGCCTTCCTCGGCCGCGGCGGCGGAGGCGGCCCGGCTGATCTCGCCGACCAGCTCGGGCGTTCCCGAGCCCGGCACCCGCGCGTCGAGCCAGAGGTCCACTGTCGACGCGATGACGTTGGTGCCGCCGGGGGTCGGCACGAGCCGGCCGACGGTCGCCCGTGCGTCCGGCACTTTCGCGGCCAGCCGCCGGACGGCGGTGACCGTCGCGGCCGCGGGCAGCATCGGGTCGGCCCGGTCCGCGATGAGCGTCGCGCCGGCGTGGTTTCCCTGCCCCTCGAAGGAGAACCGCCACCGCCCGTGCGCGATCACCGTGCTGCCGACGGCCACCGGCGCACCGAGGTCGATGAGCCCGCGCCCCTGCTCGACGTGCAGCTCGACGAACCGGCCGATCCGGTCGAGCCGCTCCGCGTCGGGCCCGATCCGAGCCGGGTCGAAGCCGGCCTTCGCGGCCGCTTCCGCGAACGTGACGCCGTCGGCGTCCCGCAGGCCGCGCGCCTTGTCGGCGTCGATGGTGCCGGTGAGCAGCCGCGAGCCGAGGCACGGGACGCCGAACCGGCCGCCCTCCTCCTCGGCGAAGACCACGACGGCGAGCGGCTTGCCCGGCCGGAACCCCTTGGCTCGCAAGGCCTCCACGGCGGCCAGCGCGCTCGCGACACCGAGCGGGCCGTCGAACGCGCCACCACCGGGCACCGAGTCGAGGTGGCTGCCGGTGACGACGGCGTTGCGTCCCGGCGGCCCCCACCAGGCCCAGATGTTGCCGTTGCGGTCGGTCTCGACGTCCAGTTCGAGCCCCAGCGCGCGCTCGACGAACCACGCGCGCAGGTCCTGCTCCGGTCCGTCGAACGCGTGCCGGGAGTAACCGCCGCGCTTCGGGTCGCGCCCGACGTCGTCGATCTCGGCGAGCAGCCCGGAGGCCGTCACGCCTGGTCCCGCATCGGCACCCGCACGCCGCGTTCGTCGGCGACGTCGTTCGCGCGGTCGTACCCGGCGTCGACGTGGCGGATGACACCCATGCCCGGGTCGTTGGTGAGCACGCGCTCCAGCTTCTGCGCGGCCAGCGGCGTCCCGTCGGCGACGCTCACCTGCCCGGCGTGGATCGAGCGGCCCATGCCGACGCCGCCGCCGTGGTGGATCGACACCCAGCTGGCGCCCGACGACGTGTTGACCAGCGCGTTCAGCAGCGGCCAGTCGGCGATCGCGTCGGAGCCGTCGGCCATGCCCTCGGTCTCGCGGTACGGCGAAGCGACACTGCCGGAGTCGAGGTGGTCGCGGCCGATGACGACCGGCGCCTTCAGCTCGCCGCTGGCGACCATCTCGTTGAACCGCAGGCCGGCCAGGTGCCGCTCGCCGTAGCCGAGCCAGCAGATCCGCGCCGGCAGGCCCTGGAACGCCACGCGCTCGCCGGCCAGCTTGATCCAGCGGGCGAGGGATTCGTTCTCCGGGAACAGTTCCAGCATCGCGCGGTCGGTCGCGGCGATGTCCTCGGGGTCACCGGAGAGCGCGGCCCAGCGGAACGGGCCGTTGCCCTCGCAGAACAGCGGGCGGATGTAGGCGGGCACGAAGCCGGGGAAGTCGAACGCGCGCTCGCAGCCGCCCAGCTTCGCCTCGCCGCGCAGGGAGTTGCCGTAGTCGAAGACCTCGGCGCCCTTGTCGAGGAAGCCGAGCATCGCGTCGACGTGGTCGGCCATCGACTCGCGCGAGCGGTCGGTGAACTCGTCGGGCTTCTTCGCCGCGTAGTCGTGCCAGTCGTCGACGCTGACACCCTTGGGCAGGTACGAAAGCGGGTCGTGCGCGGACGTCTGGTCGGTGACGATGTCGACCTCGACGTCGCGGCGCAGCAGCTCCGGCAGCACCTCGGCCGCGTTGCCGACGACGGCGACCGACAGCGGCCGCTTCTCCTGCTTCGCCTTGGTGACGCGGGCGATCGCGTCGTCGAGGTCGTCGGCGACCTCGTCGAGGTAGCGCGTCTCGACGCGGCGGTGCGCGCGCTGCGGGTCGCACTCGATGACCAGCGCGACGCCGTCGTTCATGGTCACGGCGAGCGGCTGCGCGCCGCCCATGCCACCGAGGCCGGCGGTCACCGTCAACGTCCCGCGCAGCGACCCACCGAACTTCTTCTTCGCGACGGCGGCGAACGTCTCGTACGTGCCCTGGAGGATGCCCTGGGTGCCGATGTAGATCCACGAGCCCGCGGTCATCTGGCCGTACATCGTCAGGCCCTGCTGCTCGAGGCGGCGGAACTCGGGCCAGGTCGCCCAGTCGCCGACCAGGTTCGAGTTGGCGATGAGCACGCGCGGCGCCCACTCGTGCGTGCGGAACACGCCGACCGGCTTGCCGGACTGCACGAGCAGCGTCTCGTCGACCTCGAGCGAGGTCAGTTCGCGGGTGATGGCGTCGAAGCTGGCCCAGTTGCGGGCGGCCTTGCCGGTGCCGCCGTAGACGACCAGGTCCTCGGGCCGCTCGGCGACGTCGGGGTCGAGGTTGTTGTGGAACATCCGCAGCGCGGCTTCGGTCTGCCACGACTTGGCGGTGAGCTGGGTGCCGCGGGCGGCACGGACTACGCGGGACATTCTCAGACCTCCAGACGGGCGGCGTCGAGGACGGCGCCGGAGCGGACGAGTTCTTCGGCGGCCGCGATCTCGGGCGCCAGGTGGCGGTCGGGGCCGGGGCCCGCGACCTTCGTGCGGAGCAGGTCGCGAACGCGGCCGGTGACCGGCGACGGCTCCAGCGGCGCGCGGAAGTCCAGCGCCCGGGCCGCCGTCAGCAGCTCGATGGCCAGCACGGTGGTCAGGCCGTCGACGGCCTTGCGCAGCTTCCGCGCGGCCGACCAGCCCATGGAGACGTGGTCCTCCTGCATGGCGCTGCTCGGGATGGAGTCGACGGACGCGGGCACGGCGAGCCGCTTGAGCTCGCTGACGATCGCGGCCTGCGTGTACTGGGCGATCATGTGGCCGGAGTCGACGCCGGGGTCGTCGGCGAGGAACGGCGGCAGGCCGTGCGAGCGGGCCTTGTCGAGCATCCGGTCGGTGCGGCGCTCGGCGATGCTGGCGACGTCGGCGACCGGGATGGCCAGGAAGTCCAGCACGTACGCGACGGGCGCGCCGTGGAAGTTGCCGTTGGACTCGACGCGGCCGTCGGCGAGCACGACCGGATTGTCCACAGCGGACATGAGCTCGCGGTCGCCGACGAGTTCGGCGTGGGTGAGGCTGTCGCGCGCGGCGCCGTGGACCTGCGGGGCGCAGCGCAGCGAGTACGCGTCCTGGACGCGGTTGCAGTCCGGCCCGCGGTGGCTCTCGACGATCTTCGAGCCCTGCAGCGCCGCCCACATCCGCGCGGCGGACGTGGCCTGACCGGGGTGCGGCCGGAGGGCCTGGAGGTCGGCGGCGAACGCGCGGTCGGTGCCGAGCAGCGCCTCGACGCTCATCGCGGCGGTGATGTCCGCGATGTCGAACAGCCGGTGCAGGTCGGCGGCGGCGAGCAGGAGCATGCCGAGCATGCCGTCGGTGCCGTTGGTGAGGGCGAGGCCCTCCTTCTCGGCGAGGACGACCGGCTCGATGCCGGCGTCCTTCAGCGCTTCTTCCGCTTTCACGATCGCGCCGCGGTACTCGACTTCGCCTTCGCCCATGAGCGCGAGCGCGACGGCGGCGAGGGGCGCGAGGTCACCGGAGCAGCCGAGCGAGCCGTACTCGTGGACGATCGGGGTGATCCCGGCGTTGAGCAGGGCCGCAAGCGTTTGCGCGGTGCCCGGGCGGACGCCGGTGTAGCCGCTGGCAAGGGTCCGCAGCCGCAGCAGCATGAGTCCGCGGACGACCTCGGTCTCGACGGCGGGCCCGGCCCCGGCGGCGTGCGAGCGGATCAGGCTGCGCTGCAGCGCGGTCCGGCTCTCGACGGGGATGTGACGGGTGGCGAGCGCGCCGAAGCCGGTCGAGACGCCGTAGGTGGGCGTGACGGCGTGGGCGAGGTCTTCGATGTGCTGGCGGGTGGCGACGAGGTTCTTCTCGGCCGCGTCCGTGAGCCCGACCGGCGCGTGGCCGCGGACGACGTCGACGACCTGGGCGGCGGTCAGGGGTTCCGGGCCCAGGAGCACTTTTTCCGGCATGGGCTCATTGGACACGGCGTTTCCCGCTGGTGGGATGCCTCAACGGGTGGTTCCGTCTGGGATCCCAGACATTAGGCTCGGGTCATGGGTGAGAGCAGCGAGGTGCCGGCGTTGCGCCGCGGCTTGGCGGTGCTGAGCCTGCTGGCCACGCGCCCGGGTCCGGTGACCGCGGCGGCGATCGCGCGCGAAGCGGGTCTCCCCCGCTCGACGACGTACCACCTGCTCAGCGAGCTGGAGGCGGCCGGGTTCGTCGTCCACCTGCCCGCGGAACGCCGCTACGGCCTCGGCATCGCGGCCTTCGAGCTGGGCTCGGCCTACCTCCGGCACGACCCCCTCGAACGGCTGGCCGGGCCGCTGCTGCGCAAGCTCGTCGACCGCGCCGGCCACACCGCGCACCTGGGTGTGCTGCACGGCAACGAGTCGCTGTACCTGATCAAGGAGCGCCCGGCCCGGCCGGAGACGCTGGTGACCGAGGTCGGCGTCCGGCTGCCGGCCCAGCTGACGGCGTCCGGCCGGGCGATCCTGCGCCACCTGCCTGCCCCGCACGTCCGGGCGTTGTTCCCGTCGCCGTCGTCGTTCGTCCTCCGCACCGGCCGCGGCCCGCACACCCTCGCCGACCTGCGCCGGACGTTGACAGCGGAGCGCCGGCTCGGCTGGTCGGTCGAGGACGGCCACGTGACGGCGGGGTTCGCCTCGGTGGCGGCCCCGGTCTTCGACCACGGCGCCCGCCCGCTGGCGGCGATCAGCGTCACCCTGCGCCACCACTGCGCCGCCGACCCGTGCACGGAGACGTGGCCGGACCTGGCGGCCGAGGTGGCGGCGACGGCGGCCGAGCTGACCAGCCGCATCGGCGGCCACCCGGGCTGACCCGCTGCTGCGATCGGGGCAACTGTCACCGAACGGCTCGATTCCACTCCGCTGGGTTATTACCGTGGCTGAACAGGGGCTTCGAGGGGACGTCGGCTGATGGACGACGCACGGGTGACGCGCGTGGGGTTCGGCGCGGTCCTGGCCGTCGCCGAGTTCCGCGCGATGTGGGTCGCCGAACTGCTGTCCATCTGCGGGGACCAGCTCGCCCGCGTCGCGCTCGCCGTCCTCGTCTACCAGCGCACCGGCTCGGCGGCCCTGACCGGCCTGACCTACGCCCTGACGTACGTGCCCTCGCTGCTCGGCGGGATCCTCCTGGCCGGCGCGGGCGACCGGTGGCCGCGCCGGGACGTCATGGTCGTCACCGATCTGGCCCGCGCCGCGCTGGTCGCCGTCATCGCGGTCCCCGGCGTTCCGCTCTGGGTGCTGTGCGTGCTGGTCGCGGTGATGACGGCGCTGGGCGGGCCGTTCAAGGCGGCGCAGCAGGCGCTGCTGCCCTCGGTGCTCGAAGGCGAGCGCTACCTGGTCGGGATGGCCCTGCGGAACGTGACGATCCAGGGCGCGCAGCTGGCCGGGTTCGCCGGCGGCGGGCTGCTGATCGCCGCGCTCGCGCCGTCCGCGGCACTGGCGCTGGACGCGGTGACGTTCGTGCTCTCGGCGGCGTTCCTGGTCACCGGCGTGCGTCGCCGGGCGGCGGTGGCGCAGGCGGTCCGGCCGGCGTGGCTCTCGACGACGTCCGCGGGGATCCGGCTGATCTGGCGCGACCCGGCGTTGCGGACGCTGGTGGCGCTGAACTGGCTGGCCGGCTTCTACGTCGTGCCGGAGGCGCTGGCGGCGCCGTACGCGGCCGGGATCGGCGCGGGCGCGGCGCTGGTGGGCCTGCTCATGGCGGCGGACCCGGCGGGCAGCGTGCTGGGCGGCGTCGTGTTCGGGAAGTGGATCCCGGAACGCGCGCAGGTCCGCGTGCTGGGCTGGCTCGGGATCGCGGCGGGGCTACCGCTGGTCCTGTTCGTCTTCCGGCCGGGGCTGGTGCTGTCGGTGGTGCTGCTGGCGGCGTCGGGGCTGCTGGCCACCGGCTACAACATCCAGGGCACGGTCTCGTTCATGCGCCGGGTGCCCGACGAGCACCGCGCGCAGTGCGCGGGCGTGAACTCGGCGGGGCTGATCACCGTGCAGGGCGTCGGCGCGGCCGCGGCGGGTGCGCTCGCCGACGTGCTGAGCCCGGCCCACACCATCGCCGCGGCCGGGGCGGCGGGTGCCGCGGTGGCCGTGCCGATCGCGAGGGCGTGGCGCCGGGTCGGGCTGGAGGAACCATGACCTCAGTTGTCGCGTCCGCACATGGCGCGCCTCCCTCCGGCACTCCGGGCCGGCCCGGCTCCGTCACCGGCCGGACACCATGAGTATGCGGACCGGCGCCGGGACCCCGCGCGGCGGACCACGCTTTCGTGACGTCCTCGTGGCTCCACGGCACTGGGCGCTGTGGAGCCAAAGTCCGCGGGTGATCGTCTACTGCCTGCTGAGCGAAGCGGCGGCGGTGGTGCTGACGCTGCGCCCGTTCCCGGTCGCGGTGGACCGCCGGACGCTGCTGATCCTCGCGGTGCTGCTGGTCCTGGGCGTGGTGCAGTCGGAGACGGGCCGCCGGGTCGAGCGCATCCGCCGCCGGGTGTCGGGGACCCCGCACATCAACATGACGTCGGTGTGGACGTTCGCCGGCGTCCTGCTCCTGCCCCCGTCGCTGCTGGCGGTGCTGGTCTGCGGGCTGTACGCGCACCTGGCGGTCCGCAGCTGGTACCGCCTGCAGCGGGTGCCGGTGTCGAGGACGGTCAGCAACGCGGCCATCATCCTGCTCTCGTGCTACGCGGCCCAGGCGGTCATGCGGGTCTCCGGTGCACCGGACGTGCGCTCGGCTTTCACGCACGGCTGGGCCGGAACGTTCGCGATCGCGGCGGCCGGAACGACGTTCTTCCTGGTGAACGCGCTGCTGGTGCTCCCGGCCCGCCGCGAGATCGGCCGCACCCCGGAGGCGCTGTTCGGCACGTGGTCGGACAACGGCCTGGAGGTGGCGACGCTCTGCCTGGGCGCGTTGAACGCCGTGGCGCTGGCCATGCTGCCGGGCCTGGTGGTGCTGGTGCTCCCGCCGTTGCTGCTGTTGCACCGGACGGTGCTGGTGAAGCAGCTGGAGGTGGCGGCCCACCGCGACGAGAAGACGGGCCTGTACAACACGAGCGGCTGGCACTCCCTGGCCGAGCGAACCCTCTCGGGCGCCGCCCGTCAGCAAACGACGTTCGGCCTGCTGATGCTGGACCTCGACCACTTCAAGCAGGTGAACGACACGTACGGCCACCTGGCGGGCGACGCGGTGCTCAAAGCGGTGGCCGAGGCGATCATCGCAGCGGTCCGAGGCCGAGGCGACGCGGTAGGCCGCTTCGGCGGCGAAGAGTTCGTGGTGCTGTTGCCGGGCATCGCCCACCCCGACATCGGAGCGGTGGCGGAGCGCATCCGCCGAGCCGTCACCGCCCTGAAGGTCCCGGTCGGCCAGCTGTCGATCACGGGCTTGTCGACCTCGATAGGCATGGCGGTCTACCCGAAGGCAGGAACCTCACTACAACGCCTGCTGGACGCGGCGGACACGGCCCTCTACCACGCAAAAGCAACCGGCCGGAACAAGGTGGTCCACGTAGCGGACCTGGTGTAGATCAGACGGCCTTCTGCCGCCGCCCGGCATCGAGCCCGAGCATGGCAAGCAACTCGGCACATTCCAGGACGTTCGAAGAGTGCCCGGCCACAGTGATAACGGCCCGATCATTCTGTTCGGCAAGCCGAACGGCCTCCTCGGCCCGGATAACCCCCATCCGACTGTCTTCATCGTTGGCGGTCGAGCTGCCGTTGGAACGGGCCCAGGTCATCTGGCCACCTACTTCCGGCCCCGCGGGTGCAGAGCCATGGTCGGGCCTCCAGCATGACACTCACAAAAATTTCACCCACAAGTGGGCCCCATCACAAGCCCCAAACACAGCGAGTAGACCCCAAGGGAAGGGGCAACGGCCAAGCGGGCGGTAGACCCGAAACCGCAGGTAGACGCGTGGTTGGCGACTGAAAAGCCCGGTTGAGGAGCGGTGACCGGGGCGCGCGGCGAGGGAGGGGCTGGCCGGGGTGGGCCAACTGGGTGACGGCTGGGGTGAGTCGGCTGGGGATGGGTGCGGTGGGCGAGGTGCGGCCGGCTGGGGATGAGCGGCAAGGAACGGCTCGGCTGAGAATGCGCCGACCGGGTTGCGGGCGGGATGGGCCGGCTGGCGGTGAACTGAGCGGGGCGGGCAGGGCGGGCGGAGCCGGGCGGGCGGAGCCGGGCAGAGCAGGGGCAGGGCCGGGGCAGGGCAGGGCAGCGCCGAGCCGGGCAGGGCAGGCAGGGCAGGCAAGGCGGAGCGGGCCGCGCCAGGCCAGGCGGGGCGAGCCGGGCCAGGCGGGGCGGGGCGGGGCGGGCCAGGTCCGTAGCCCTTCCGGCACCCCGAAGCCCTGATTGTGACTACGGCCGTCAGCACCGCGTCAAGGCGGGAAAGCGTGCCTTGACCCGGCACTGCCGGCCGTGTTCTGGCTTCGGATCGGGGTGCCGGGGGGGTCTGGGTCCTCGTCGGTGCGTGTTCGCGCGTCAGCTCGCTCGTGAGCGGCGCGCAAGCGCAGCGGCGCAGGCTGTGGCCAGCCGCAGCGCAGCCACGGCGAGGCGCGAGCCGCAGCCGCGAAGCGGGGGCAAGGGGCAGAGCCCCAAAGGAGGGGTCCAGGGGCGAAGCCCCGGAGAGAGGGGCGAAGCCCCGAGAAGCAGGGTCCAGGGGCGAAGCCCCCGGGGAGGGGGTCCAGGGGGCGAAGCCCGCCTGGCGGGGGTCTGGGGGTTCGACCCCCAGAAAACATGGACGAAACCGAAGAGAAGGCCGAAGCCCCGAAGGGGCGACGGCCTTCTCGAAGGTGGAGGTGCCGGGAATTGAACCCGGGTCCTCTGGCGTATCAACAGGACTTCTCCGTGCGCAGTCCGCTACGTCTCTACTTGGCCCCCTCGGTCACGCGAACAAGCCGAGGTGACGAGCCCAGCCACTGTTTGCTTCACGACTGTTCCCCGTGGCCGGGACAGTCGCTGAGCCTCCTAGCTGATGCCGGTACCCGGGCCGGAGGCGAACCCGGGCCGACAGAGACGCACTCGCTCAGGCGGCGAGGGCGTACTCGCGCTGACTGGAGTCGGCGCTTATTTGGTTGCGATGACGCTTAACGGTGGTCTCTCGCCTGCACCGGCACGCTTCTCCTGAATCAACGTCCAAAGTCGAAACCGTTCACCCCCTTGGTGGGAACACAACCTGTACATCATAACGCGTCCCGCCATCCCTTTACTCCAGGTGGGTAGGGCCAGCCCTACCGCGAGGATGCCCGCGCGCACCATGTCCGGAACGGGCGGCGGAGACGACCCTGGAGTCCATCGTGGGATGAAGGGAGCCTGGTCATGGGTAGCGAGAGGCGGGATCCGCCGTTCGGCGGTTCGGTGGTGTTCCTGCTGATGAACCTGCCGCTGGGGGTGGTGGCGTTCGCGGTGCTGACGACGTTCCTCGCGGCCGGGCTGGGGACCGCGGTCGTGTGGGTGGGCGTGGGCCTGCTCGCGCTGCTCGTGCTGGGTGTGCGGGGGGCCGCCCGGATGGAGCGGGCGCGGGTCTACGCCCTGCTCGACCGGTACATCGACCTGCCTTACCTGCCGCTGCCCGCGGAGGGGCAGAAGAACCGGTGGAAGGGCCGGCTGAAGGACCCGTCGACGTGGCGGGACCTGGCTTACTTCTTCGTGCTCTTCCCGCTCGGCATCGTCGAGTTCGTGCTGGTGACGACGTTCTGGTCGACGGGCCTGGCGCTGGCGGGGCTGCCGGTCTACTTCCGGTGGCTGCCGGGCGGCGCGTACTACTTCCCGTCCGACGACCTGCGGTGGCTGACCGTGGATTCGACGGTGGAAGCGCTACCGTGGGCAGCGCTGGGGGTGTTGTTCATCGCGTTGTCGGTGGCGCTGACCAAGGCGCTGGCGGGGGTGCACGCCCGGCTGGCGAACGCGCTGCTGGGGACGACCGTGGCCCAGCGCCGTCGGATGGAGCGCTGGTGGGAAGACCGGGAAGACGCGGAACAGAAGAACCTGGTGGCGGGATGACCGAGGCGCAGCGGCTGGAGCACCCGCGGCCGAACCCGGCTCGCACGATCGTGTACATGATCGTCAGCTTCATCTTCCGGATCCTGCAGTTCGTGCTGATCGTGACGGGGATCGCGGTGGGGGTCGGCACGGCGGTGGTGTGGGTCGGGTTCCCGATCCTGCTGGCGACGACGAGCTTCATCCGCTGGTCGGCGGACCGGGAGCGGGCGTGGCTGGGGTCGATGCTGCGGGTGCCGCTGCCGCCGGTGGACCGGCGCTCGCAGGAGGGCCTGCCCCTGCTGCGGCGCTGGATGGTGCGGCTGAGCGACCAGACGACGTGGCGTGACCTGGCGTACCTGATGGTGGCGTTCCCGCTGGCGTGCGCGGAGCTCGGGATCGCGATCGTGTCGATCGTGCTGCTGCCGATGGCGATCTGGGTGACGCCGTGGCTGGGCTGGCTGCACGGCGAGCTGGGCATCGCGTTGCTGGGGCCGAACCGGACGGAGCGGCTGGAGCAGAAGGCCGAGCGCCTGCAGGCGTCACGCGCCCGGGGTGTCGACGCGGCCGAGGCGGAGCGGCGCCGCATCGAGCGTGACCTCCACGACGGCGCGCAGCAGCGGCTGGTCGCGGTCGCGATGAGCCTCGGGCGGGCGAAGTCGAAGTTCGACCAGGACCCGGACATGGTGCGGGAGCTGATCGACGAGGCGCACTCGGACGCGAAGCTCGCCGTGTCGGAGCTGCGCGACCTGGCGCGCGGTATCTACCCGGCGGTGCTGGGCGACCGAGGGCTGGACGCGGCGTTGTCGGCGCAGGCGGCGAAGTCGCCGATCCCGGTGGACGTGACGGTGACCGTGGACCCGCGGCCGCCGGCCGCGGTGGAGACGACGGCCTACTTCATCGTCGGCGAGACGCTGACGAACATCGCGAAGCACTCCGGAGCGTCCGAAGCGGAAGTGAAGGTGTGGCGGACCGACGACCACGTGGTCGTCGAGATCACCGACAACGGCCACGGCGGCGCCGAGGTGCGGCCGGGCGGCGGGCTGGCCGGTCTGGCCGACCGCGCCGCGACGATCGACGGCGTGATCACGGTCGTCAGCCCGGTCGGCGGGCCGACGGTAATCCGGGCTGACCTCCCCTGCCAATGGTGAATAAGCTGGCTCCCGTTCATCCACGAGCTTGGGGGCCGGATGCGGGTAGTCATCGCCGAAGACGCCGTGCTGTTGCGGGCCGGGGTGACCCGCCTGCTCGCCGACGAAGGCATCGAGACGGCCGCGGCCGTCGACAACGGCGACGACCTGCTCGGCGCGATCAAGGAACACCGCCCTGACCTGGCGATCGTCGACGTCCGGATGCCCCCGACCTTCACCGACGAGGGCCTGCGCGCGGCCCTCGCGGCGCGCAAGGAGATCCCGGGGCTCCCGGTGCTGGTGCTTTCGCAGTACGTCGAGGAGTCGTACGCGGTGGAGCTGCTGTCCGGCGGCGCCGGCGGAGTCGGCTACCTGCTGAAGGAGCGGGTGGCGGACGTCGAGGAGTTCCTGGACGCGGTCCGCCGGGTGGCGAACGGCGGCACGGCGATCGACCCCGACGTGATCGCCCAGCTGATGGCCCGCGGCCGCCGCAACCCCCTGGACGCGCTGACGGCCCGCGAGTCCGAGGTGCTCGGCCTGATGGCCCAGGGCCTGTCGAACACGGCGATCGCGAACTCCCTCGTGGTTTCGCACGGCGCGGTGGAGAAGCACATCGGCAACATCTTCTCGAAGCTCGGTCTCGAGGCGAGCGCGGAGGAACACCGCCGGGTCCGCGCGGTGCTGACCTACCTGGGCCGCTGAGCCCGCCACCGTTCCACGGCTGTCCGCACCGCCTGCTCGTCTTCCCGCGCGTGCGCACCGGAAGCCCCGGCAGCTCCGAGGACGACGTCTCCGTCCGTGACGAGGACACCGCCCGCGTACGGGACGTAGTCCCCGTGGAAGAGGTGCTGGATGCCGTCGACGATCGGTCCCGGCAGCTCGATCCCGCCCGACGGCCGCAGGGTGAGCAGCGCGGTACGAGCCTTGGCCACGGCGATCCGGCTGGTCATGGGCATCCCGCCATCGGCCCGGCGCAAGGTGATCACCTCGCCGGCGACGTCGAGCACCGCGACCGCCAGCGGCGGGAACCCCCGTTCGGCTCCGGTCGCCAGCGCGGCCGCCACCAGTTCGTCGGCATCGGCCAAGGTCAGACCGGGAAGGCGGGGAGACTCGATCATGAAGTCGAGCCTACCGACCGCTGAGCGGACGTTCGGTGACCAAAAGTCCCGTAAAGTGGACATAGGGTCACCCGTTCCGCGGGCGGCACCCTCCCCACCCCTCACCTACCATGAGCGGACCCGCCGGAGAGGAGCGCGCAGATGTCCGACGAGTCCCGCTGCGTCCGCTTCTTCGGAGGCCCGCTCGACGGCCGCGTCCAGGAGCTCGGGGACGCCGAGCCCGTTCCCGGCACCGTCATCCGGCACATCCACCTCCACGGCGGCCCGAAGATCGAGACCCGCTACGAGCTCGGCCTCACCGAAGGCGGCTGGGAGTACCGCGTCTCCGCGACGCGGCACGAACCCGAGCCGGACAACCGGCGGTAGGGAGAACCCCCGCATCGAGCGGGGGTGAACAGGACCCCGAAGACGCCGGTCAGCACCGCTGTTCCCGCAGGTCGAAGCGGCCAGGATTGGCGCATGCAGACAAGCCGGGACCGCTTCCTCGACGTCGTCCGGGCGGGGGCCATCCTCGCCGTCATCGCCCAGCACTGGGTCATGCCGGTGCTTTCCTACTCCGATGGTCACCTCGCCACGGGCAACGCGCTCGCGACGCCGGGGTGGTGGGTCGTCACCTGGCTCAGCCAAGTCATGCCGCTCGTCTTCTTCGCCGGCGGCGCGGCCAACCTGATCTCGTTCCGCCGCGCCGAATCGCCGCGCCGGTGGCTCGCGGCCCGCCTGAAGCGGCTGATGGTGCCGGTGCTGCCGCTGATGGCCGTCTGGCTCGTCGTCCCGGACTTCCTCCGCGGCCTCGGTGTCCCGCCGCAACCGCTGCAGGTCGGCAGCGCGATCGCCGCGCAGCTGCTGTGGTTCCTCGCGGTCTACGTCCTGGTCGTGCTCCTCACGCCGCTGATGGTCGCCGCGCACCGGCGCTGGGGGCTGAAGGTGCCGCTCGTCATGGGGGTCGCCGGCGTCCTCGTCGACGTCGCGCGCTTCAACGACCTCGGCTACATCGGTTACGCCAACGCGATCTTCGTCTGGGTCGCCGTCCACCAGCTCGGCTTCCACTACGTCGAAGGCCGCCTCGGCGACCTCACCCGCCGGGCCGCGCTGACGCTCTCGGCCGCCGGCTTCGGCGTCACGGCGATGATGGTCGCGTTCGGCCCGTACCCGGCCAGCATGATCGGCATGCCGGGCGCGCCGGTGTCGAACATGAGCCCGCCGACCGTGCTGCTGGCCTTCCTCGCCGTCGGCCAGATCGGCCTGCTGCTCGCCTTCCGCCCGCAGCTCAACGCGCTCGCCGCCCGACCCGGCATCGGCAACGCCCTGAGCTGGCTCGGCGCGCGGTTCATGAGCGTCTACCTGTGGCACATGCCGGCGCTGATCGTGGTGGCGGGCGTGACGGTCTACGGCCTCGGCTACGAGACGCCCGCGCCGGGCACGCTGCTCTGGCTCGTCATGGCGCCCGCGTGGTTCGCGGTGTGCGGGCTGGTGCTGCTGGGCCTGCTGCGGCTGTTCGCGCACTTCGAGCTGCAGCGCGACACCGCCGAGATCACCGCGCGGGTGCCGCAGCTGGTCGTCGCCGGGCTGATGATCTCCGGTGGCCTGCTCGGCCTCGCCGCGCACGGGTTCGCGCCGCTGTCCGACGGCATCGCGCACGGCCCGGTGCCGTGGGTGGTTCTCGCGACGGCCGGGTTCCTCTTGGCCGGCAAGCAGATCCCGGTGATCGACCTGCTCGGCCGCGCGGTGGACGTCACGGAACGGACCGCCGTCAGGCGTTGAGCAGCTTCAGCGGGGTGTCGTGCAGGACGGCCCGCAGGAACGGCTCCCCCAGGCGATCGTCGGCCGCCCAGCCGGCGATCGCCTGCAGCTGGGTCGCGTAGGAGTACGGGATGTTCGGGAAGTCCGTGCCGAGCACGACGCGGTCGCCGAACTCGGCCAGGCGCGCGGTCCAGTCCGGCGGCAGCGGCGACATCGCCTCGGCGAACGGGACCCCGACCATCGTCGTGTCCAGGTGCACGCGCGGGTACTTCGCGAGCAGCTCGAACGCCGTGCCGAACTCGGGCATCGCCGCGTGCGCGAGCACCGCCGTCAGCTTCGGGTGCCGCTTCAGGACCTCTTCGAAGACCGACAACCCGGTGAAGTCGCCCCGCAACGGACCGTGTCCACAGTGGACGACGACCGGGACACCCGCGTCGGCCAGCGAACCCCACACCGGGGTCAGGTACGAGTCACGCGGGTCGTACGCGCCCACCTGCACGTGCGCCTTGAACACCCGGGCGCCGGCGCGCAGCGCACCGTCCACAGCGGACCCGGCGCCGGGCTCGGGGTAGAACGTTCCGGTCGGCACGGCGTCCGGGACCTTCGCGGCGAACTCCAGCGCCCACTCGGTCAGCCACTCCGCCATCCCCGCCTTGTGCGGGTAGACGAGCGGCGCGAAGCGCAGGACACCCAGCGAGCGCAGGGTTTCCAGCCGCTCCTGCTCCGACGTCCGGTAGTGCACCGGCCACTCGGTGCCGTAGTGCGTCGAGGCCCGGTCGAAGTACGCCCAGACCTTGTCCATCACCGGTTTCGGCAGGAAGTGGACGTGCAGGTCGACCAGGCCCGGCAGGCCCAGCGACGCCGTCCAGCGCGCGACGTCGGCGTCGGAAGCCGGGCCCGCCGTCACTCCGTGAACCGGCCCTTCAGCGCGCGGCCCATGGCCTTCCTGATGTCGCGGTCCGCGTCGCGCTTGGCGAGCGTCTGCCGCTTGTCGTAGGCCTTCTTGCCTTGGGCCAGCGCGATCTCGACCTTGACCTTGCCGTCCTTGAAGTACATCGACAGCGGGACCAGGGAGAGCCCGCTCTCCTTGGTCTTGCCGATGAGCTTCTCGATCTCGCGCCGGTGCAGCAGCAGCTTCCGGGTGCGCCGCGGCATGTGGTTGGTCCACGTGCCCTGCGTGTACTCCGGGATGTGCACGTTGCGCAGCCACACTTCGCCGTCGTCGACCGTCGCGAACGCGTCCGCCAGGGACGCCTTGCCCTCGCGCAGGCTCTTCACCTCGGTACCGACGAGCACGAGACCGCATTCGTAGGTGTCGATGATGGAGTAATCGTGCCGCGCCTTGCGGTTCGACACGATCACCTTCTGGCCACGTTCCTTGGGCATACGACCACTCTACGTGATGTCCGGGGCCGCAAGCAGCCGGTTAAAAGCTAGTGCCGGACGTACAGCCGCAGCGTGACGTACCCGGTGATGGCGGAGATCACCATGGAGACGCCCAGCAGGATCGGCGCGACCGGGAACAGCAGCTCCAGCGTGGTGATCTTCGGGAAGACGTCGCCGGTGAACACCGCGTCGAGGAAACCGACCTTGGTGATGACCAGCATGATGATCCCGAGGATCGCACCGACCGCGCCGGCGACCACCGCCTCCAGGAGGAACGGTAGCTGCGTGTACCACCGCGTCGCGCCGACGAGCCGCATGATGCCGACCTCGGTGCGCCGGGTGAACGCGGACACCTGGATCGTGTTGGCGATCAGCAGCAGCGCGGCGATGGCCATGATGAGCGCGGCCCCGAACGCCATGTTCCGGACGCCGTTGAAGGCGTTGAACACGCGGTCGAGGAACTTCTTCTGGTCGTCGACCTTCCGCACGCCCGGCTTGGTGCCGTACTCCTGCACGATCGACTCGCTGCGGTCCGGGTCCTTCAGCTTCACGTGCAGCGAAGCGGGCAGCGACTCCGGCCCGGTCAGCTGGATGAGCTCCGGCTGGCTCTCGAAGATCTTCTTGAACCGGTCGAAGGCCTGGTCGCGGTTTTCGAACACGACCGACTCGACGCCGTCGTTGCTCTGCAAGGACGAACGCAGCGACTGGCACAGCGACTGCGTGCAGTTCTTGTCGTTCGCGCTGATGTCGTCGGTGAGGTAGACCGAAACCTCGACGTCGGCGAGGAAGTTGGCCTTCATCTTGTCGATCGTGCGCACGGCCAGCAGGCCGCCGCCGAGCATGGCGAGCGACACGGCCGTGGTCAGCATCATCGCGATGGTCATCGTGATGTTCCGGCGCAGGCCGGTGATTACCTCACTGAAGACGAAACTGGCACGCATGTCGGGGTCTGGTCCTTGGTGTCGGGGGCGTTGGCGGGGCGGGGAGGGCCGGAGTCAGCGACCGATGCCGTAGACGCCGCGGGCGTCGTCGCGGATCACCCGGCCGAGCTGCAGCTCGACCACTCGGCGCCGCATCGAGTCCACAATGCCGTGATCGTGGGTCGCCATCAGGACGGTCGTGCCGGTGCGGTTGATCCGCTCCAGCAGCAGCATGATGTCCTGGCTGGTGTCGGGGTCCAGGTTCCCGGTCGGTTCGTCGGCGAGCAGCACCAGCGGCCGGTTGACGAACGCGCGCGCGATCGCGACGCGCTGCTGCTCACCACCGGAGAGCTCGTTGGGCAGGCGGTCCGCCTTGCCGTCGAGGCCGACGAGCTCCAGCACCTCGGGCACGACCTTCTTGATGGTCGGGGCGGGCTTGCCGATGACCTCGAGGGCGAACGCGACGTTCTCCGCGACGGTCTTGTTGGGCAGCAGGCGGAAGTCCTGGAACACGCAGCCGATGGTCTGCCGCAGGCGGGGGACCCGGCGGCGGGCCAGCTTGACGACGTCGAAGTTCGACACCATCACACGGCCCTTGCTCGGCGTCTCTTCGCGCAGCAGCAGCCGGAGGAAGGTCGACTTCCCCGACCCCGAGGGACCGATGAGGAAGACGAACTCACCCTTTTCGATGTTGACGGACACCCGCTCGAGCGCGGGCCGCGTCGAGGTCTTGTAGACCTTGGAAACCTCTTCGAGCCGGATCACGATTCGGCATACTACCCACCGGTGTCGTGAAGCCCCGGTTGCCCGGTCCACCCGGGTGGAGCAAGGGGCGTTTGCGCACGGTGAGCGGTCGTCCGGACACCCGTTGCGCCGATCAGGGGACGACTGGGCCGGGTGGCCGACGCGGTGCGCCGGCCACCCGCCCACGCGTCGATCAGACGGTGGCCGTCTGCTTCCGCCAGCGGATGCCGGCGTCGAGGAAGCCGTCGATCTCGCCGTCGAGCACCGCGGACGGGTTGCCGACCTCGAACTCGGTCCGCAGGTCCTTCACCATCTGGTACGGGTGCAGCACGTAGGAGCGCATCTGGTTGCCCCAGCTGGAGCCGCCGTCCTTGAGCGCGTCCATCTCGGCGCGCTCCTCTTCCTTCTTCCGCAGCATCAGCCGGGCTTGGAGGACCTTGAGCGCGGCCGCCTTGTTCTGCAGCTGCGACTTCTCGTTCTGGCAGGAGACGACGATGCCGGTCGGCAGGTGTGTGATGCGCACCGCGGAGTCGGTCGTGTTGACGCTCTGGCCGCCGGGGCCCGACGAGCGGTAGACGTCGACGCGGATGTCCTTCTCCGCGATGTCGACGTGGTCGACCTCTTCGACCTCGGGCAGCACCTCGACGTGCGCGAACGACGTCTGGCGGCGGCCCTGGTTGTCGAACGGCGAGATCCGGACGAGCCGGTGGGTGCCCTGCTCGACCGAGAGGGTGCCGTAGACGTAGGGGGCGGTCACGTTGAACGTGGCCGACTTGATGCCCGCTTCTTCGGCGTAGGAGATGTCGTAGACGTCGGTCGGGTAGCCGTGGCGCTCGGCCCAGCGCAGGTACATGCGGAGCAGCATCTCGGCGAAGTCCGCGGCGTCGACGCCGCCCGCTTCGGAACGGATCGTGACGACGGCGTTGCGGGCGTCGTACTCACCGGAGAGCAGGGTGCGGACCTCGAGGCCGTCGATGGCCTTCCCCAGGTCGGCCAGCTCGGTCTCCGCCTCGCCCATGCTGCCGGAGTCGCCCTCGTCCGCGGCGAGCTCGTACAGCACGCCGAGGTCGTCGAGCCGCTGGCGCAGCTCGCTGACCCGCCGCAGCTCGCTCTGCCGGTGCGAGAGCTGGCTGGTGACCTTCTGCGCCGCCTCCGGGTCGTCCCAGAGCGTCGGGCTCGAAGCCTGCTGCTCGAGGTCGGCCACCTGGGCACGCAGCGCGTCCAGGTCCATCACCGACTCGATCTGCGTCAGCTTGCCGGTCAGGTCCCTCAGTGCCGCGTCGAACTCATCACTCACGTTTGTCGAGGTTACGGCAAAACCCACGACCGGTCGCGAGGGCCGGTCGTGGGCGCGCGAACTTCAGGCCGCGGGGATGGCGTCGAGCAGCTTCAGCGCGGCCTTGGCCTGAGCCTGGGCGAACTCGGCGACGGCCTTCTCGTACGGCCCGTCGGCGGCCTTGGTGGCCGCCTTCGCGTCGTCGAGCTGCTGGCCGTAGCTCGTCCGGGCCGAGTCGAGCAGCACCTGGCGCTGCTTCGCGGTCAGCGACGCCGCGTGCACGAGCCGCAGGATGAGCGGACTGCGCAAGTGGTCGGGACCGGCCTCGGACGTCAGCCAGGCCTTGAAGGCCTTCTTGCCGGCGGCGGTGATCAGGTACTGCTGGCTGGACCGCGGGCCCTGCTTGCCGAGCCGGACGAGACCTTCTTTGGACAGCGCCGGGAGCTCCCGGTACACCTGGCTGCGGGTGACGCTGAAGAAGGCGCCGAATCGGTCACCCGCTCCCGCGACGAGCTGCCCGCCGGTGGCGGGACCGTCGTGGAGCAGACCGAGGAGGGCGGCGGCTGTTGCATTCAATTCGGACACGTCCCCTAGATTCCCACTTATCGGCCGCTGTGTCCACAGTGGTCAGCAGATCTGTCCATTGTGGCTAGTGAGATCCCCTCGTTCGGCCCAATGCGACCAGGTCCACTGTGGACCCCGGACACGCTGTGCAACCACCGGGGCGGCACTTTGGTCCAACCAGCCGCACGCGGGACGCTCCGACGCCGCCAGGCAGGTGAGTCCGCCGGGCGCCCCTCCCCGGCTTGGCCGACTCCGGACACGCACCGCAACCGCACGGAAACGGCGTTCACATCGTGGGATCCGCAGTGATTCGACAGTTTCGCGGAAAAGTCGGCAGTGAAACTCGTGCGAACATGACAAAAGAGGCACGTTCCCGAATTTCCGAGAACGTGCCTCTTGGTGGTAGCGGGGACAGGATTTGAACCTGCGACCTCTGGGTTATGAGCCCAGCGAGCTACCGAGCTGCTCCACCCCGCGCCGTTGTGGTACTTGAATAGATTACACGGGGTGGCCACCTGGTTTTCACCGGGGTCCCCAAACCTGCTGACCAGGCGTTACTTCGCTTCGAGCCACAGGCGTGCTCCACTGAGGACCATCTCCAGGCCGTCCTCGAACCGCGAGCCGACGTCGGCGAGCAGGTCCCCGGCCGCCTCGCTGCGGTAGCGCTCGTCCAACTGGCCCGGTACCGGGTAGACGGCCTGCTCTTCGATGGTGAAGCCGACGACGTAGCTGTAGACGGTGAACAGCGCCTGGCTCGCCCGGCGCTCGTCCAGCCCGGCTTCGATGCTCCGCCGAAGCGGACTCGGCCCGACCGATCCGGTGTCGCCGAGGTAGGTGCCCGCGAAAACCTTCCCGCCGTCGCGGTAGGACAGCATCATCCGGCGCAGCGCCCGCGCGCCGTGCGCGACGGCCTCCCACTCCCCCAGCGAGTCGGGCGGCCGCCGGTCCTCCGCCGAGTCGCGGTACATCTGCGTCGCCATCTCGTCGAGGAGCTCCTGCTTGTTCTTCATGTGCCAGTAGAGCGCCGGCGCCTTGACCCCGAGATCGGCGGCGATCAGCCGCAGCGTGAGCCCGTTGAGGCCGGCCTCGTTGAGCAGCTTCAGCCCCGAACGCGCGATGTCCTGCCTGGTCAGGGCCATGTTCCCGGTTCTCCTCGCAGTGCTCGCTTGACAATTTAACGATGTTAAGGGCATCCTCGGGTCAGGTCAATTTAACGTTGTTAAGGAGCTGGGGATGAACGAGCTGAGTGCCGAGGTGGTCGTCGCGGGGGCGGGACCGACCGGGCTGATGCTGGCGAACGAGCTGGCACTGGCCGGAGTGGAAGTTCACGTGCTCGAGCGGATGCACGAGCGGACGGGTCTGTCGAAGGCGCTGAACCTGCAGCCGCGCACGGCGGAGGTTCTCGAGCTGCGCGGCCTGCTGGGCCGGGCGGAGCAGCGGTCGTTCGCGACTGTCGCGGACGGACACTTCGCGGTGATCCCGGTGAGCTACACCGGCTGGGACACGCGGCACCCGTACCAGGTCGGCATCCCGCAGGCGCAGGTCGAGGCGGCGCTGGAGGAGCGGCTGGCCGAGCAGGGCGTGAAGGTGCTGCGCGGCCACGAGCTGACCGGCTTCGAGCAGGACGCCGCCGGCGTGACGGTCACGGCGGGCGACCTCCGGGTGCGCGCGGCGTACCTGGTGGGCTGCGACGGCGGCCGCAGCGCGGTCCGCAAGGCCCTGAACCTGCCGTTCGAGGGGATCGAAGGCCGCGGCCACGGCGTCTCGGCGGACGTCCTGTTCCGGGCGACCCCGCCGGGCGCGCCGACGGAGTGGCGGTCGATGGGGAACATGGTGACGTCGCTCAGCCCGGGCAAGTTCATCGGCCTGATCCCGCTGGGCGAGCCGAACCTGTACCGCCTCAGCTACGGCGACCGCCTGAACCGCCCGGACGACCTCCGCGCCGCGGTGCCGGAGGAGGAAGTCCGCGCGGCGGTTCGCGAACGGTTCGGCGAGGAAGCGGAAATCGAGGAGATCCGCTGGCTATCGCGGTTCTCGGACGACAGCCGCCTGGCGGCGAAGTACCGGGTGGGCCGGGTGCTCCTGGCGGGCGACGCGGCACACACCCACTTCCCGGCCGGCGGCCAGGGCCTGAACCTGGGTGTCCAGGACGCGATGAACCTGGGCTGGAAGCTGGCGGCGGAGCTGGCCGGCCGAGCCCCGGCGGGCCTGCTGGACACGTACGAGACGGAGCGCCGCGCGGTGGCGAACGGCGTGCTGCAGAACGTGGCGGCCCAGAACGCCCTGATCCCCCTGACCCCGGACCAGCTGGCCCTGCGCGCGCTGTTCCGTGACCTGACGGCCCTGCCGGAGGTCCAGCACAAGCTGTCGGGAATGGTCTCGGGCCTGGACATCCGCTACGAGGGGCCGGAACCCCACCCGGCGGCGGGCGCCCGCCTCCCGGACTTCAAGCTGGGCAACGGCTTCGCGAGCGACTTGTTCCACAGTGGAAAGTTCGTCCTGCTGACGAAAACCCCGGCGGCACCACCCCACCCGGCGGTAGTCGTAGCCGAGGTTCCCGAACTCCCCTGGCCCGACCTGACGACGGTCTTGGTCCGCCCGGACGGTTACGTGGCAAGCACAACAGGATCCGCGGAAGGCTGGCTGACCGACTGACGCAACCGCACACCGGGGGGTCCAGGGGCGGCGAAGCCCCCTTGGCGGGGGTGCGGGGGTTCGACCCCCGGGGGAAATGCGAAGGAGGCGTGGCCGGCGCTTTCTGCCGGCACACGCCTCCTGCATCCGTAGCGGGGACAGGATTTGAACCTGCGACCTCTGGGTTATGAGCCCAGCGAGCTACCGAGCTGCTCCACCCCGCGTCGTAGTACCTACCTTACGCCCTGGTTTCCGACGGGCGCAAAGCAGGTGCCACTTAGGTAACTGACGTCACCCTCCCGGCTGCGAACTGGGCGGCGGAGTGCTGGTCCCCGGCGCCGCCGTCTTGGCCGCTTCGTACTCCCTCGCCGCCGCATCCAGGGCCGCCAGAGCCGCACCCTGGTCCGTGAAGTTCCCGGACTGCTGGGCCGCCTTGAGCTTCGCGATGGCCGACTGGATGTCCGTCACGGCCTTGTCGAGCGCCGCGTTGCCACCCCCGGTGTTGGGTGGCGTCGTGGTCGGCGTGGTCGTGGGTGTCGTCGGCGGGGTGGTCGTCGGCTGGCCCGCCTGAGGCGGCGTGGTCGTCGCCTCCCCGGTGCCCGCGCCGAAGATCTGATCCAGGGCTTCCTGGAGCGTCGCGCCGTAGCCGACCTTCGGTCCGTACGAGACGAGCACCCTGGCCAGCTGTGGATAGCTGTTCTGGTTGCGCTGCCGGATGTACACGGGCTCCACGTACAGGAAGCCCTGCGCGACCGGCAGCGTGATCAGGTTGCCGTAGATCGGGATGACGTTGGGGTTGTTGAACAACGTCCGGTCCTGCGCCACCCGTGGATCGCTCTGGAACCGGTTCTGGACTTGGACCGGGCCGTCGACCTGGGTGGCTCCGGTCGCCGCGCTGGGTAGCTGGAGAACGCGGATCTTCCCGTAGTCGTTCGGATCCGAGGAGACCGACATCCAGGACGCGAGGTACTGCCGCTGCAGACCGGTGAGCGAGCTGGTCAGCTGGAACGTCGGTTTGCTCTGGCCCGGGGTGTCCGCGAGGACGTAGTAACCGGGCTGGTTGGCCGCGCCGGCCGCGGCCGGGTTGGAGCCGCCCTCGGCCGTCGGGTCCTGCGGGACGCTCCAGAACGCCTGCTGCGAGTAGAACTCCTGCGGGTTGCTGACGTGGTAGCGCGACAGCAGCTCACGCTGGATCTTGAAGAGGTCCTCGGGGTAGCGGAAGTGCGACCGCAGGTCCGGGGAGATCTCGGAGCTCGGCTTCACGAGCCCGGGGAAGACCTTCTCCCACGCGTTGAGGACCGGTTCCTTGTCGTCGATCGAGTACAGGTTGACCGTGCCGTTGAAGGCGTCGACCGTGGCCTTGACCGAGTTCCGGATGTAGTTGATCGAGCTGTTGGCCTGGCGCGCGACGCCGTTGAGCGAGTCGTTGGTGGCCGCGCCGAGCTGCGTCTGCTGCGAGTACGGGAAGTTGTTGATCGTCGTGTAGCCGTCGATGATCCACTGGATCTTGCCGTCGACGACCGCGGGGTACGGGTCGCCGTCGAGGGTCAGCCACGGCGCGACCTTGCTGACGCGCTCCCGCGGGTCGCGGTTGTACATGATCTTCGAGTTGTCGCCGATGGCGTCGGAGAACAGGATGTTGCGTTCGCCGTACTCGGCCGCGAAGGCGAGGCGGTTGAACCAGTTGTCGACCGAGACGCCGCCGGTGCCCTTGTAGGTGTAGCGGTCGGTGGCGGTGTCGTACTCGCCGGGCGCGTTGCCGGTGGTGCCGCCGACGATCGCGTAGTCGGAGTCCGCGGCGGACAGTTCCCCGTAGTAGATGCGGGGTTCCTTGACCTCGATGCCGGGCTGGCCCGGGGCCGGCGAACCGGCGCCGGCCGGGTTCTGCGTGTCGCTGGTGGTCGCGATCGGGTAGCCGCCGTCGGAGTTGGCGTCCTTGACCGCGCGGTCGATCGTGTTGGCGGGCGCGGCGACGAAGCCGTTGCCGTGGGTGTAGACGAGGTGCTTGTTGATCCAGCTGGTCTGGTTGCCGGTCAGGCCCTCGGTCTTGATCTCCTTGGCGGCGACGATGTAGTCCTGCGTGGTGCCGCTGACGGTGTAGCGGTCGATGTCGAGCTTGGCCGGGAAGCCGTAGAAGTTCTCGCGGCCGACGCGCTGGGTGAAGGTGTCGGAGAGGATGTTCGGGTCGAGCAGCCGGATGTTCGACATCGTCCCGGTGTCGGCCTTGAGCTGCTCCGGCGTGGCCGACGCGTTGCCCGTGTACGGCTGGTACTGGACGTCGGTGAGGCCGAAGGCGCGGCGCGTGGCGTCCATGTTGCGCTGGATGGACGTCGCTTCCTTCTCGTTCGCGTTCGGCTTCACCGAGAACTGGTCGAGGATCGCGGGCCACGCGACGCCGACCAGGATGCTCGACAGGATCAGCAGCACCAGGGCGATCGCCGGCAGCTGCAGGTTGCGCAGGAAGGCACCGGCGAAGAACGCGATCGCGCAGATCACCGAGATGCACAGCAGGATCAGCTTGGCCGGCAGGACCGCGTTCAGGTCGGTGTAGGTCGCACCGACGAACAGCGGCATGCCCCGGTCGGACAGCAGCAGGTTGTACCGGTCGAGGAAGTACTCGGCCGCCTTCAGCAGCACGAAGAGGCCGACGGTGATGGCGAGCTGCGCGCGGGTCGGGCCGGCGAGCTGCCCGCCCTTGCCGGCCAGCCGGATGCCGCCGAAGACGTAGTGCGAGATGAGCGCGCCGAAGAAGGAGATGACGACGGTGATGAACAGCCAGCCGAGCAGCCAGTTGAAGAACGGCAGGTCGAAGGCGTAGAAGCCGACGTCGTTGCCGAACTCGGGATCGGTCTGGCCGAACGAGGTGCCGTTGAGGAACAGCTGCACGACCTGCCAGTCGCCCTGGGCGGACAGCCCGGCGATGAGGCCGGTGAGCGCCGGGATCCCGATGCCGAAGAGGCGGATGCGGGCGACGATCGCGGACCGGTAGCGGGCCAGCGGGTCGTCGGCGCCGGAGATCGGCACGAACACCGGGCGGGTGCGGTAAGCGATCATCAGGCTGACCGCGAGCGCACCGCCGACGAGCAACCCGACCGCGAAGAACAGGATGACGCGGGTGACCACCTGGGTGGTGAACACCGACCGGGCACCCACTTCACCGAACCACAACCAGTCGACGTACGTGTCGAGCAAGCGGGCTCCGAGCAGGAGCGCCAGCACGATCACCGCGGCGATGATGAGGAGGATCCGGCTCCGCCGGGACAGCTTCGGCAGGCTCACCGGGGGCCGAGTCGCCACGGTGCACGCTCCTGTCATTCGTCAGCACTTGAACAGGGGCGCTCGCGCCCCCTGATTCCCTAACTCTACGGATGCCGTGGGAAGTTCCCGGGACCCGCCCGAATCGGACTCGCGGCGTGGTCGCGCGGAGGGGCCTGACACGATGTCCCCATGGAATCGCAGCAGGCCGGGGTGGCCGCTCTCGCGCGCGAGATCGAGGACTTCATGGCCGCGAACGGCTGGGACCAGCCGCCGCAGCTGTTCGCGCTGGTGCCGACCGCGGCGCTGCTGGACGAGCAGCCGGAGCTGGCGGGCCAGCTCGATCGGGCGAACCCGCTGACGCCGGTGGCCCAGGAAGCGCTGCCCGAGGGCGACCTCGCCGACGCGCTGGCCCGGATCGCGTGGCCCGATCTGGTGATCGGGTGCGCGCTCGCCCAGGAGATCATCGTGCTGCCGCCGGGCTCGGAGTCGGAGCTGCCGGACGTCGCGGAAGCCGACGCGGAGAGCCTGCGCCGCGCGGCCGCCGACCACCCCCAGCGGACGGAGGCCCGCCTGGTGGCCGCGGTCCTGCGCGAGGGCGACGGCGCGTGCGTCATGCGGCTGCGCGGGATCGGGACGGCCGAGGGCACCGACGAGTCGATCGACGAGATCGTCGAGAGCCCCGACCTCGCCCCGAACCTCCTCGAGGCCCTCAAGGCGACGCTCCTGCCCTAGCAGGACGTCGTCGGGCGGCCCGCCTTCAGGTTGGCCAGCTGCGCGAGCGCGTCGTCCAGTGTGGACACCTTGATGAGGTTGAGCCCGTCGGGCGCGGTGCTCTTCGCCTCGGCGCAGTTGTGCTCGGGCACCAGGAAGTCGGTGGCGCCGGCCTCGCGCGCGCCGACCACCTTGAACGAGATCCCGCCGATCGGGTCGACCTCGCCGGTCTCGGTGATCTCGCCGGTGCCGGCGATGTGGCGGCCGCCCGCGATGTCGTCACCCTTGAGGCGGTCGATGATCGCGAGGGTGAACATCAGCCCGGCCGACGGGCCGCCGACGTCCTGCAGGGAGATGTTGACGTTGAACGGCGCCTCGGCGCGGTCGACCGCGGTGAGGCCGATGAAGCCCTCCTTGCGGTCGGGGCGCGAAGCGAGCGTGAGCGGCACGGTGCGCTCCGGCTGCCCGTCCGACTGGAAGGTGATCTGGACGGTCTGGCCCGGCAGGGTGCCGGCCAGCGCGGCGCGGACGTCGGCGGCCTCGACGATCTTCTTGCCGTTCACCGTGATCAGCTTGTCGCCGGGGGCGAGCACGTGGTCGGCCGGGCTGCCGGAGACGATCTGCTTCGCCAGCACCTTGATCGGGTAGCCGAGCTTGCGCAGGGCGGCGACCTGGGCGTTCGACTGCGAGTCCTGCAGCTGCTGGATGTTCTCCTGCTTGACCTGCTCGTTCGTCTCGCCCGGCTTGAAGTACTCCTCGCGCGGCGCGAGCGCGTAGCGGCCGCTGGCCCAGAAGCCGAGGCCCTGGAAGAGCGTGACGCCGTCGTGCAGCGAGACGGTCGTCATCCGCAGCTCGCCGGTCGTCGGGTGGGTCTCGTGACCGGTGACCTGGATGACCGGGTTGCCCGCGGCGTCGCGACCCAGCGTGTCGTAGGTCGGGCCGGGGCTGATCGCCACGAACGGCACCGGCACGACCAGACCGAGCACCACGAAGACGAGGAACAGCGAGCCGCTGACCACCAGCGTCCAGCCGCGGCGGGTCATCCGCCGGGCGTCACCACCGGCCTCGGCACCGGGGTCCGGGCTGCTCTTCGCGGGGGCGGTCTGCTCGGAGGACTTGGTCACGACCGACAGCGTACGGTGACCGTGTTCGCTTCTCGGTGAAGGCCACGCACATGACGCGCTTGAGGCTTCCCGACCCGCGTACGGTGGACGCATGAGCAAACCCCCGTTCGGCTTCGGACCTTCCGATCCCGACAAACGAGGTGAGAACGAGCCTTCGGAACCATCCGGTGCCGAGGCCTTCAACCAGCTCGGGCAGATGCTGAGCCAGCTGGGCCAGATGCTCAGCCAGGCCGGTACTTCCAGCGGGCCGGTGAACTACGACCTCGCCAAGCAGATCGCCCTCCAGAGCCTGGGCAGCGCCGGCAACACCGGCGAAAGCCGCCTCGGATTCTCCGGTGGCGACGACTCGAACGCCGCGGTCCGCGACGCCGCCCACCTCGCCGAGCTGTGGCTGGACGCGGGCACCCAGTTCCCGGCCGGCGCGACGTCGGCGGTCGCCTGGTCGCCGCGCACCTGGGTGGAGAAGACACTGCCGACGTGGCAGCGGCTCTGCGACCCGGTCGCCCGCCAGGTGTCCGGCGCCTGGATGGAGGCGCTGCCCGCGGAGGCCAAGGAAGCCGCCGGCCCGCTGCTGCAGATGATGGGGCAGATGGGCGGGATGGCCTTCGGGTCCCAGCTCGGCCAGGCGCTGGCGCAGCTCGCCCAGGAGATGCTGACGGCGTCCGAGATCGGCCTGCCCCTGGCCCCGGCCGGGACGTCGGCGCTGCTGCCGGCGAACATCGAGAAGTTCGCCGAGGGCCTGGAGCTGCCGAACAGCGAGATCCTGGTGTTCCTGGCCGCGCGCGAGGCCGCGCACCAGCGGCTGTTCACACACGTGCCGTGGCTGCGGCAGCGCCTGCTGGCGACGGTCGAGGAGTTCGCACACGGCATCTCGGTGGACACGTCGGCCCTCGAGTCGCTGGCCGGCCGGATCGACCCGGCCAACCCGGCGAGCATCGAAGAGGCGATGTCGTCCGGGCTGCTGGAACCCCAGACGACCGACGAGCAGAAGGCGGCGCTCAGGCGCCTGGAGACGCTGCTCGCCCTGGTCGAGGGCTGGGTCGACGTGGTGGTGGCCGACGCGGTCGGCGACCGCCTCCCGGGAGCGGACGCGCTGCGCGAGACCCTGCGCCGCCGCCGCGCGACGGGCGGCCCGGCCGAACAGACGTTCGCCACGCTGGTCGGCCTAGAGCTGCGCCCCCGCCGCATGAGGGACGCGTCGAACCTGTGGAAGCTGGTCGGCGACCGTCACGGCCTGGAGAAGCGCGACGGCCTGTGGTCCCACCCGGACCTGATGCCGACGGCCGAGGACCTGGACGAGCCGATCGACTTCGCGGACCGCGTCGGCGAGACGGGTTCCCTCGACGACCTGGACCCGATCGCCGAGCTGGAGCGCACGGCGCAGTCGGAGAGTTCCAAGCGCGACGAGAAGGCCAAGGAGACCCCTCCGGACTCGGACGAAAGCGACGGCGAAGGCCGCAGCTGAACCCAGTTCGGCAGAACGGGCGCCTCGCTCCGCGAGGCGCCCGTTCCCGTCCCACCGCCCGTGTCGTCCACCCAGGCACGCGTGTCGTCCGCCCAATCACGCGAGTCGACCCTCCAATCACGCGTGTCGTCCACCCAATCACGCGTGATGCCCCTCCAGACACGCGTGATGCCTCTCTGATCACGCGTGATGCCCCTCCAGGCACGCAAGCCGACCGTCCCGGTACGCCGACCGACCAGGCATGCGGCCTCTCGGACCGCCCGTCCACGCAGCCGGGGCGGCCCGCCGCAGCGGACCGCCCCGGTCACGTCACCCGCTCAGCACTCGGTGTCGATCCCCCAGCCGGCGGCGGCCGCCAGACCTTCGAGGTATCCCATCGCGCGTTCCGTCTTCGGGTACTTCCGCACCAAGGCCCAGAACGCCGCGTCGTGCCCGGGCTCGCGCAGGTGCGCCAGCTCGTGCACCAGCACGTAGTCCAGCACCCACGGCGGGACCTTCCGCAGCCGGTCACTGACCCGGATGGTCGCGTCGACCGGTGTGCAGGACGCCCACCGCGTGCGCATCGGCTGCACCCAGCGGACGCTCGCCGGCACCGCGTTGCCGCCCAGGTACTTGCCCGACAGCAGCGCACAGCGCGCCAGCAGGGCATCGTCCGACGTCTTCGGGGGCGCCGGCCGACGTGGTTCCGAGCGCTGCAGCTTGCGCTCCATCTCGGCGACCCAGTGTTTCTCCTCCGCCCTGGTCATGCGCGCGGGGATGAGGACGATGAGCGTGTCGTCCTTCCAATACGCGGTGACCGTCCGGTGCCTGCGCTGGCTGCGCCGCACTTCGACCTTGTGTTCAGGTGTGTCCGACAGGGGGCTCGTTTCCCCCCGGCCTCTCAGGGAGGGCATCTGTGCTTCGACCACTCGACAACGGTAAGGCCCGGCACCGACAACTCCGAGCGCGTTGAGGTCACAGAGCCGAGTTGTCCACAGGCCTCTTCACTTGTGGACAACTCGGCCGATCCGACGCCTTCCCGGGCTCGATCGTCGCCGCCGGGTGCCATCCTCCGGACATGATCCTCTCCACCGCGGACATGCCTCCGGTGCTCCTGCCGGCCCATCCCGCCCTGCTCCCGGGCATCACGGTGCTCGAACGCGGCCCGCGCGAAATCCAGCTCGGGCTCGACCCGCGCCACGGCGTGATCGTCGAAGGCCTGCCACCCGGCCTCGTCGCGCGACTGCGAAAACTCGACGGCAGCAAGCCCGTCGAGCGGCTGTTGCTCGCCGAGAGCGAACACCGCGACCAGCTGCGGACGCTCCTCCGGCAGCTGGCCGCGCTCGGCCTGGTCACCGACGCGGGCCGCCCGGACGGTCCGGGGCTCCGCGGCGAAACCGGCTTCTGGTCCCTGCGGGCTCACCACTACCAGACCGCACTGAGCGACCGGCGCCGCGCCACAGCGGTCACGGTGCACGGCGATGGCCGGGTGGCGGTCGCGGTCGCCGTGCTGCTGGCCAACGCCGGGATCGGGCACGTCGAGCTGGAGCTGCGCGGCACCGTGACCGAGCACGACCTGGGCACCGGCTTCACCGGAGCCGACCTGGGCCGGTCCCGGCGCCAAGCCCTCGGCGACCTGCTCCGCCGCGTCGATCCCGAGGTCCGCGTCACCCGCCTGCACGACCGGTACCCGGACCTGGCGCTGCTCACTGACGCCGTCGTCCCCGCACCGGAGGTCGTCACCGCGCTGATGGAGGACGGCGTCCCGCACATGGCCGTCCGCGTCCGCGACGGGACGGGCATCGTCGGGCCGCTGGTCGTCCCGGGCCGCAGTTCGTGCCTTCGCTGCGCTGACCTGCACCGGACCGACCTCGACCCGTGCTGGCCCCGCGTCGCCGGGCAGCTGACCGGCCGGCACCAGCGGCCCGACCTCGGCGCCGTCCACGCCTGCGCGTCGCTGGCCGTCGCGCAGGCCATGCGGCTGCTCTCTCCCGCCACGCCGGCGCCGCCTGCGTGGAACGCGACCCTCGAGATCGACGCCTTCGACGGCCGCATCCGCCACCGCGGCTGGCCCCCGCACCCGAGGTGCGGTTGCGGCGCTCCGGCACCACAACAGGAGACGTAGGCCACTAAGACGTCGTGAGCAGGCTGCGCGCCGCCGAGGACGCAAGGCAGAATCGCGGGGGTGACCGACTTCCGCGACCCAGGCGATCGTGATCCCGCGATGCCGCGCAAGGGTGCCGCCCGTACCGCCAAGCTCGCCAGTCTGCCGCTCGGGATCGCCGGCCGGGCGGTCGGTGGGTGGGGCAAGCGACTGGCTGGGCAAAGCGCGGAGCAGGTCAACGCGACGCTCTCGGCGAAAGCCGCCGAGCAGCTGTTCGAGGTGCTCGGCACGCTCAAGGGCGGGGCGATGAAGTTCGGCCAGGCGCTGAGCGTGTTCGAGGCGGCGGTGCCGGACGACATGGCGAAGCCGTACCGCGAGGCGCTGACGAAGCTGCAGGCCGCGGCGCCGCCGATGGCGGTCCGGCAGACCCACCGCGTGCTCGCCGAGCAGCTGGGGCGCACGTGGAGCAGCCGGTTCGCCTCGTTCGACGACGAGCCGGCGGCGGCCGCGAGCATCGGCCAGGTGCACCGCGCGGTCTGGCACGACGGCCGCGAGGTCGCGGTCAAGGTGCAGTACCCGGGCGCCGACGAGGCGTTGCGCAGCGACCTGCGGCAGCTGCAGCGGTTCAGCAGGCTGTTCCAGGCGTTCGTGCCCGGCACGGAGGTCAAGCCGCTGCTGGCCGAGCTGGCCGAGCGCATGAACGAGGAGCTCGACTACCAGGCCGAGGCCCAGCACCAGCGCGCCTTCGCGAAGGCGTTCGAGGGTGATCCCGGCATCCTGGTGCCGCGGGTGGTGGCCAGTGCACCCAAGGTCGTCGTGACGGAGTGGGTGACCGGCACGCCGCTGTCGAAGGTCATCGCGGACGGCGACCGCGAGACGCGGAACCTCGCGGGCCGGCTGCTGACGGAGTTCCACTACTCGTCCCCCGAGCGCGTCCACCTGCTGCACTCGGACCCGCACCCGGGCAACTTCATGATCACCGGCGACGACAGGCTGTGCGTCATCGACTTCGGCGGAGTGGCCCGGCTGCCCGACGGCATCCCCCGCCACCTGGGCGAGATGACGAGGCTGGCCCTCGATGGCGAGTCCGCCGACCTGATGCGCCTGCTGCGGGAGAACCGCTTCATCCGGCCGGACAGCGACCTGACGGCGGACGAGGTCCTCTCGTACCTGGCGCCGTTCACCGAGCCGCTGGCCGAGCCGACGTTCCACTTCACGCGCAAGTGGATGCAGCGGCAGGCGTGGCGGGTCGGCGACAGCCGCGGCAACGACTTCCGGGTCGGACGGTCGCTCAACCTGCCGCCCGAGTACCTGATGATCCACCGGGTGACGGCGGGGTCGACGGGCATCCTGTGCCAGCTCGACGCGGAGATCCCGGCACGCGGCATCGTGGAGCGCTGGCAGCCCGGTTTCGCCACCTGAGTTGTCCACAGGCCGGTCCGCGAACGGACGGATTCCGGCGAGTTGTCCACAGCTGCGGGAGACGGGGTTCCACCCGGTTGGCCGAGCCCTCATGCTCGATTCATGGCTGCTACTCAACGCACTGATCCGCTGGCCCTCGGTAACCCCGGCTCGTGCGAGGTGATGAACCTCGAACAGCTGCGCAAGGCCGGGGTGTCCGACCGAAGAACCCGGCGGCTCTGCGGCCCCGGCGGGCCGTGGCGCCGCCTGCACCCCGGTGTCGTCCTGCTGCGCAACAGCGCCCCGACGCGGCTGCAGCTGCTGCATGCCGCATTGGTGCGCTACGGGCCGAGGGTGGTGATCACCGGCGCCGACGCACTGCAGGCCCACGGCGTGAAGTGCCCGGCGGACGACGAGATCCGGCTGCTGGTGCCCGACCACTGCCGCGTGGCGTCCTGCGAAGGGGTCAGCGCGGCCCGCACCGCCCGGCTGCCGGCGCCGACGGTGGTCGACGGACTGCCGTTCGCACCGCCGTCCCGGGCGGCGCTCGACCTGGCGAGGTCCGAGCCCGACCCGGCGCGCATCCGCCACCTGCTGACGCTCCCGCTCTACTGGGGTCTGTGCGACCGGCAGGAGCTGCTGACGGAGCTGGCCGACGGACCCCAGCGCGGCACGGCCGCGGTCCGGAAGGTGCTCGGCGAGCTGGACGAGGGCCCGATCCAGGCCCACGGCCTGGCCACGCGGGTCCTGGACACGGCACGCCTCCCACCGCCGAACTGGGACGTGACGATCTGCGACCGCCGGGGCCGGCGTATCGGCGAGGCGGACGGGTGGTGGGACGAGATCGGCCTGGCCTGGCAGTACCGCTGCGGCCCCGGCACCGGCGGTTTCTCGCACCTGGCATTGGCGGCGACGGGGATCGTCCTGGTCCGCTGCACGGTCCGCCAGCTACGTCAGGTCCCGCACGAGGTGGCGCGAGAACTGGCCCTGGCCTTCGGCGAGGCCTCCCGAACCCCGCGTCCGAAGGTCCGTGCGGTGCCGATGACCCATGTCGGCGATGCGGCATGACAGCCTCACCAAGTCGTGCGCCGCCGGGAGCGCGGATCGATCACCAGTATTCGTCGGGAAGCTTGCCCTCGATGTCGCGCACGTGCTGCCGCGCGCAGTCGGGGCACAGCCACCGCAGCGAGCCCCGCTCGCGGCTGGACACCCAGGCGAGCGCGGTGGCCGGGGCCTCGTCGGCGCCGCGGGTACGCCCGCAGCGCGTGCACGCGACCGGCTCCGGCGCGCTCACGGCAACCGTCCACAGTGGATCGCCTTGGCACCGAAGAGGAACAGATCGTCCCGGCGGGCAAGAAAGTCCGGGCCGTCCGGATCGGTCAGAGCGGCGACGGCCGCGCGATCATCGGCATCGAGCCGGTCCCCGGCCGACTCGGCGAGCCACCCGACGCGATGCACGACGTACTCGCGCAGCAGGTCCGACCCCGGCATGGGGTGATCGATGAGCGCACCGAACGACTCGACGTCCTCGAGCCCGGCCTCGCGAAGAGCGCGCGGCCAGCCGTAGGGCATGGCGACGCTGCCCGGAAGCCCGGCCCGCATCCCGGCGAACCACTCGGCCCGCGCGGCGAGCAGCCGTTGTTCCAGTCCGGGCCGCCCCACCCCGACATCCCAAGGGAGGCACCGCATTTCGAGCCCGCCCTCGCCGATGGCGAGGACTCCACCGGGCCGCAGCAAGCGAGCGAGAGAGCACAAGGCGGCCTGCTGATCACCGACGTGGTGCACGACGCCCGAGGCCCACACGAGATCAGCGACGGGCACCCGTTCGGCCAACCGCGGATCGGCGAGGTCCCCATGCACGCCGACAACCTCGACACTCGTCCCGGCGGCCTCGGTCACGCCCCGACGAGCCTCGGCCAGCAGCGCGGAGGTGGCATCGAGGAGCACGATGGTGCCCCCGTCCCGACGGGCAAGCTCACGCGCGAAGAGCACGCTCATCCCACCGGCCCCACACCCGACATCGAGCAGGATCGGCCGCGCGGGCAGAAGCCCGAGCAGCCGCCCCGCGACGGGCGCGAGCGCACCGGCATCAAGCGAGTCGGCCATGCGCAGCTGAGCGAGCCGATCCGCCCAGTCGATGTCGTCGTGGGTGTGTACGGACATCACCCCATTCAACACCAGGAGAAGCAACCGAACAGCACCCGAAGGAGGCCACCGAACCCATACCCGCAGGTCAGCGCTCACTGGCAGCCCGGTACTCCGCCTCGGCGAGCCCAGGCAGCCCCGCCGCGAGGCAAGCACCCGGCCAAGCGTGCACTCGGCGAAGCACCCACTCCTGCGAGCCTCGGCCAGCACGCACCCGGCGAAGCGCGCAATCCAGCAAGTCTCGGCCAGGCGCGCACTCCAGCGAGCGCCCGGCCAACGTGCAGTCCAGCGAGTTCCGGCCAGCACGCACTCCGGCGCACCCGGCCAAGCTCGCACTTCGGCGAGCCACGAGTCGCGGCCAGCGTCCACCCGAGCGCAACCCGGCGCCCCGACCAGCACCCCCGGCCGCCCGCTGACCAGCACAAAGGCCCCCGCCGCCCCGAGGGGCGGCAGGGGCCTGCGCTCAGTTCTGGTCCAGCTCGTACCGCTCCGCCCGGCGAGACGCCCATCGGGCTACTCGCGTCCACCGGCGGATCGCACGCGCGCTACCTCGGGCCCGCTGGGCGCGGACCCCCTCTTCCAGATCCCGTATTCGGGCCCTGGACAGTTCTTCGTAAAGCAACATCTCGCTGATCTCCTCGATCTCGGTCTTCGTCAACTGCAGTTGCGGACCGCACATCCGCGCTTCGTGGTCCTTCGTGGTGACCGGTTCGACGCTCATGCGGCGGCGCTCCGGTGGTCGCCGGTGGCCTTGGCCGCGGCGGGCTCGACGACGGCGTTCTTGCGCGGACGGCCGCGGGGCCGCTTGCGCGCGATGACGGCGCCGCGCTCGAAGATCTCGCCGCCCCAGACGCCCCACGGCTCGCGACGAGCCAGTGCGCCCGCCAGGCAGGCCTCGCGCACCGGGCAGTCGGTGCACTGCGCCTTCGCGCGCTCGAGCTCGGCCGGGGACTCGGCGAACCACAGGTCCGCGTCGCCCGAACGGCAGGGCAGAGCCGCGTCCGGCACGGCGATGGGGTCGAGCAGGTCGGCGAATATTGCCTCACCCGAGGTGTAGGCGATGGCCGAAGACATGGCAGTTCCTCCTTGTGTCGTACGGGTTTTCGGTTGGGAGATGGAGCTGGGCAATGCTGGTCCTCTTGGGGTTGTGCAGCCAAAAACACGAAGGCCGCGGATCCGGGTTTTCCGGTTCCGCGGCCTTCGTGAGCCTCTAGTCCTGACTTAGGTCAGGAACTTCGCTCCCGTAACGACAACGGAACACGGAACTGCTTGATGGTCGACAGATCAGCCTGCGGGTACGCGGCGAGAACGCCCTGCGTCCCGAAGACGACGTCACCGGTGGCCCAGCGCCGCTCGACGCGACGCATGGCCTGGGTCTCGTGCACGCTCACGGGCACAGCGGTGCCGGGGCGCTGAGTGGCCGGGACTTTCGCGGCGCAGGACAGACGGGTGCCCGGATTCGTGAGCGTCATGGTGTTGATCATTTCACCGGCACCTCCTTCTGTACTCTGCACACGGGCCGCCAGGCGGCACGTCGGTCGTGGCTCTACTCGTGGATCCCCAGGCGAGCCCTTCGGGCTCGGTACTGGCAGGTTATTGCCCCCCACCACACCGGGGCAACTTAATTAACAGGAAAATCCTCGAAGTTACGAAGATCGCCCCTGAGCAGCGGGTTCGCCGCGTCGATCATGGCTCGGACGCGGTCAACAGCGCATCGCCGCGACACCGCCACACGAGTGAAGCGAGCACGACCGCACCGGCCGAGACGCACCAGCAGCCAGTCCGCGCGAGCCGCGAGACTAGCCGCGGCCGCCAGGCCGAGACCCGATCGAGCAGCCGCCCCAGCCCGGACGCGCCCCAGCCTCGACGCGGACAGACCTCAGCCCGTCACTACTCCGCCGACGCGCGCACGACGCCGAGGATCTCCGCGCCGAACCGGTCGAGCTTCGTCGCGCCGATCCCCGAGATCGACACCAGCGCCGCCTCGTCGGCCGGGCGCTGCTCGGCGATGGCCATCAGCGTCGCGTCCGTGAACACCACGAACGCCGGCACCTTCAGCTCGCGGGCCCGGTCACCGCGCCAGGTCTTCAGGCGTTCCAGCAGCCCCTCGTCCACCGTGGACGGGCACTTCCCGCAGCGGCCCAGCTTGACATCGAGGGTCTCCAGCAGCGGCCCGCCGCAGACGCGGCAGCGCGTCTTGATCGGCGTCGCCGGCTTCTGCTGGGTGCGCGCCGCGCGGGCGGCCGGGTGGTCCTCCGGGATCAGGCCGTACAGGAAACGGCTGCGTCGCCGGTTGCGCCGCGCTCCCGGCGTGCGGGCCAGCGCCCACGACAGCCACAGGTGCTCGCGGGCCCGCGTGACGCCGACGTAGAACAGCCGCCGCTCCTCCTCGATCGCCGCCTCGTCGTCGCCGGCGTGCAGGATCGGCATCGTGCCCTCGGCGAGGCCGACGAGGAACACCGCGTCCCACTCCAGGCCCTTCGCCGCGTGCAGCGACGCCAGCGTCACACCCTCGACCGTCGGCGGGTGCTGGGCCGCGGCGCGCTGGTCCAGCTCGGCGTTGAAGCGCGGCAGGTCCGCGTCCGCGACCGTCGAGGCCAGCTCTTCGGCCAGCTCGACGATCGCCAGGAGCGCGTCCCAGCGCTCCTTGGCCGCGCCACCCGCCGGCGGCGACTCGGTGAGCCCGACGCGGGCGAGCACCGACCGCACCGTCGTGACCAGGTCGGAGCTGCCGTCGCCGCTCGCCGCCCGCAGCGCCGACATCGCCTGCCGGACCTCGGTCCGGTTGAAGAACCGCTCGCCGCCGCGGACCAGGTACGGGATGCCGGCCTCGGTCAGCGCCGACTCGTACGCCTCCGACTGCGCGTTCACCCGGTACAGGACCGCGATCTCGCTCGCCGCGACGCCGCCGTCCAGCAGCTCGCGCACCCGCCGCGCGACGGCCTCGGCCTCGACCGCCTCGTCGTCGAACTCGGCGAAGCGCGGCTCCGGGCCCGGCGGCCGCTGGCCGATCAGCTTCAGCCGCGAACCCGCCGGCCGGCCGCGCGCGGCGCCGATGACCCGGTTCGCCAGGGAGACGACCTCGGGCGTCGACCGGTAGTCGCGCTCGAGCCGGACGACGGTCGCCTCCGGGTAGCGCCGCGTGAACTCCAACAGCGACTTCGGCGACGCGCCGCCGAAGGAGTAGATGGTCTGGTTGGCGTCACCGACGACGGTCAGGTCGTCGCGGCCGCCGAGCCACGCGTCGAGCAGGCGCTGCTGCAGCGGCGTGACGTCCTGGTACTCGTCGACGACGAAGCAGCGGTAGCGGTCGCGGAACTCCTCGGCGACGACGCCGTGTTCCTCGAGCACCGCCGTCGTGTGCAGCAACAGGTCGTCGAAGTCGAGCACCTGCGCCGCGTTCTTCAGTTCTTCGTAGTTGCGGTAGACCTCGGCGATCTGCGCGGCGGGCGCCGGGATGTCCCGCTGGGTGCGCGCGGTGACGGCCGGGTAGTCGTCCGGGCTGACCAGCGACGCCTTGGCCCACTCGATCTCGCTCGCCAGGTCGCGCAGGACCTCGATCTCGGTGCCGAGCTTGGCCCGGGTCGCGGCCTGGCCGACGTAGCGGAACTTGTTCTCCAGCAGGTCCCACGGCCGGTCGCCGATCACCCGAGGCCAGAAATAGCGCAGCTGACGGCGCGCCGCGGCGTGGAACGTCAGGGCCTGCGCGGCTTCGACGCCGAGGCCCCGCAGCCGGGTCCGCATCTCCCCCGCGGCCCGCGTCGTGAACGTGACGGCGAGCACCTGACCAGCGGAAACGTGTCCGGAACCGACCAGGTGGGCGATGCGGTGGGTGATCGTGCGGGTCTTGCCCGTGCCGGCGCCGGCGAGCACGCAGACCGGCCCCCGCGGGGCACTGGCGGCGGCGCGCTGCTCGGGGTCGAGACCATCGAGCAGACGGGTGCGGCTCTTCGGGGAAAGTACGCCAGTCACGTCCGGCATCCTCGCAGAGGGGGACGGGGAATCGGGGCAGGGGCACGCGGCCGTATCCTGGTGGGATGGCGGGACAGCAGGACAAGGAAGCGGCCAAGCAGGCCAAGAAGGAGAAGCGCGCGGCGAGCAAGGCCCGCCGTGGCCAGCTCTTCGAGGCCTTCAAGATGCAGCGCAAGGAAGACCCGTGGCTCATCCCCTGGATGGTCGGGTCGATCGTCGTCGTCGCCGGCGTGGCGTTCGGGATCGGGTTCTTCTTCGACTCGCAGTGGGTGCTGCTGCCCTTGGGGCTGATCCTCGGCGGCCTGCTCGCCATGATCATCTTCGGCCGGCGCGTCCAGAAGACCGTCTACTCGAAGGCCGACGGCCAGCCCGGCGCCGCGGCGTGGGCGCTGGAGAACCTCCGCGGCAAGTGGAAGGTGACCCCGACCGTCGCCGCGACGACGCAGCTCGACGCCGTGCACCGCGTGCTCGGCGGCCCGGGCGTGGTGCTCGTCGCCGAGGGCGCGTCGCACCGCGTCAAGACGCTGCTCTCGCAGGAGAAGAAGCGCGTCTCCCGCCTGGTCGGTGACACCCCGATCTACGACGTGACGATCGGCCACGAAGAGGGCCAGATCCCGCTGAAGAAGCTCCAGGGCTTCCTGATGAAGCTGCCGCGCAACCTCAAGCCGGCCCAGGTCGACGCGCTGGAGGCGAAGCTGGCCGCGCTCGGCAACCGCGGCGCGGCGATGCCGAAGGGCCCGATGCCGGCCGGCGCGAAGATGCGCAACGTCCAGCGCACGATCCGCCGTCGCTGACCCGTACCTACGACGAAGGCCCCGTCCGGCTCGGACGGGGCCTTTCTCGTCGGGGTTCAGCGCATCCTGATGACGACCGTGCCCGTCAGCCGGTCGAGCCAGCTGCGGCCGTCGGCGTTGCGGACGGCCGCCGGGATGATGACGAACGTCAGCACCGCCCGGACCAGCGCCCGCGGCGGGCCGACCACTGCGGCGCCGTCGAGCCGGGCGACCCGGATGCCGACGGCGGCCATCCCGGGCGTGAACCCGAAGAAGCCGGCGGACACGACGGAGATGACCGCCCACACGCCGCCGGACCAGAGGTTGAAGTTCTGCATCGCGACCGGGTCCTGCAGGCTGGGGTGCAGGAAGATGGCCGTGACCAGGGCCGCGATGACGAGGTCGACGACCAGCCCGAGCAGCCGGGCACCCCCGCTCGCCGCCGAGCCCACGCCTGATTCGGGCAAACCGAACTTCTCGCCCGGCCAGCGCGACTCGTGCTGATCAACGTCCTGCCGGCCCTCGCCGGTGCCGGGGAGCCATTCACCGGTCCATCTCGCCACCCGTCTAGGGTATGCCGGTGGCGTGGAACACATCCGACCTGGTCGGATACCCGATATCGACCACCCGTTAACACCGGCGAAACATACGGGTGACGGTCGGGCAACACCGCACTTTTAGCGTGAGCCGAAGAGAGCACTGCCGTACGAGCTCGAACGAGAAGGAGTCACCGAGGGTGCCCACTACTCCAGACGACATCCAGCGCCTCATCGCCGACGAGGACGTCGAAGTCATCGACGTCCAGTTCTGCGACCTGCCCGGCGTGATGCAGCACTTCACGGTCCCCGCGAAGGCCTTCACCGAAGAGGCCTACGAAGAGGGTCTCGCGTTCGACGGCTCCTCGGTACGCGGCTTCCAGTCCATCCACGAGTCCGACATGCTCCTCCTGCCGGACGCGGCCACCGCGCGGATCGACCCGTTCCGCAAGGCGAAGACGCTCGCGCTGAACTTCTTCGTGCACGACCCGTTCACCCGTGAGGCGTACAGCCGCGACCCGCGCAACATCGCGCGCAAGGCCGAGCAGTACATCTCCGAGTACGGCGTCGCCGACAACGTCTACTTCGGCCCCGAAGCCGAGTTCTACATCTTCGACTCGGTCCGCTTCGACTCGGCCGAGCACGCCTCGTTCCACGAGATCGACTCGATCGAGGGCTGGTGGAACACCGGCGCCGACGAGGTCGGTGGCAACCAGGGCTACAAGACGAAGTTCAAGGGCGGTTACTTCCCCGTCCCGCCGGTCGACCACTTCGCCGACCTGCGCGACGAGATCGTCCGCAACCTGACGAACACCGGTTTCGAGATCGAGCGCGCGCACCACGAGGTGGGCACCGCCGGCCAGACCGAGATCAACTACAAGTTCAACTCGCTGCTGCACGCGGCGGACGACCTGCAGCTGTTCAAGTACATCGTGAAGAACACGGTGTTCGCGGCGGGCAAGACCGCGACGTTCATGCCGAAGCCGCTCGCCGGCGACAACGGCTCGGGCATGCACTGCCACCAGTCGCTGTGGAAGGACGGCCAGCCGCTGTTCCACGACGAGTCGGGCTACGCCGGCCTGTCGGACACCGCGCGCCACTACATCGGCGGCCTGCTCAAGCACGCGCCGAGCCTGCTGGCCTTCACGAACCCGACGGTGAACTCCTACCACCGCCTGGTGCCGGGCTTCGAGGCGCCGGTTTCGCTGGTCTACTCGCAGCGCAACCGCTCGGCCTGCGTCCGCATCCCGATCACGGGCAACAACCCGAAGGCGAAGCGCGCCGAGTTCCGCTGCCCGGACTCGTCGGGCAACCCGTACCTGGCGTTCTCGGCGATGATGATGGCCGGGCTCGACGGCATCAAGAACAAGATCGAGCCGGCGGACCCGATCGACAAGGACCTCTACGAGCTCCCGCCCGAGGAGGCCAAGAGCGTCAAGCTGGTCCCGGGCGACCTCGGCACGGTCCTGGACACCCTCGAGGCCGACCACGACTACCTGCTCGAGGGCGGCGTCTTCACGCCGGACGTGATCGAGACGTGGATCTCGTACAAGCGCGAAAACGAGATCGACCCGCTGCGGCTGCGCCCGCACCCGTACGAGTTCGCCCTGTACTACGACGTGTGATCGGCTGACGCGTCCCTTGGGCACGCCGGCGGTGAGGAGCGAAGAGCCCTCGCCGCCGGCGTTTCTCGTTTACTCCGAAGTCGACATCAGCTTCAGGTCCGCGCCCGCGGCTTCGAACCGGCCGCGCGGGTCCGGCACCAGCTTGCGGATCTTCAGGTCCATCAACCCCAGCGTGCAGGTGATCTCCGCGGCCAGCGTTCCGTCGGTCTTGTAGATGTTCGAGTCCATCGAGAACGTCTTGCCGCTGCCGAACTTGACGTCGCACGTCACGTCGACCTCGTCGCCCGCGCGCAGCTCGCGGCGGAACACCACGTGCGTCTCCAGCAGCACCGATGCCACCCCCGGCAGGCCCTCCAGCGCGCCCGCCGCTTCGAGGAGCTCCAGTCTCGAAACCTCGCCGTACGAGTGGTACGTGGCGTGGTTCAGGTGGCCCAGGGTGTCCAGCTCGTAGTGCCGGACCTTGATGCGGGTCCGGAACGGCTCGCGTTCAGTCACGCACCCCACTGTAAGTCAGGCCTCGTAGAACAGGTGCTCCACCACGGTGTGCGCCCGCCGGGTGATGCGGCGGTACGTGTCCAGGAACTCGCCCGGGTCGTCGGCCGCCGACTGGCCCAGTACCCGGGCCACCGCCACCAGGTCGCGACCCGAGCCCGGGACCTCGTCGACCGCCTTGCCGCGGACCAGCATTCCCGCGTTGCGCACCCTCGTCGCCAAGAGCCACGCTTCGCGCAGCGAAGCCGCCTCGGACGCCGAAGCCAGCCCCGCCTCCGGCAGGTGGGCCAGCGCGTCGAGCGTCGACGTCGTCCGCAGCTCCGGGACCGAGTACGCGTGCTGGAGCTGCAGCAGCTGGACCGTCCACTCGACGTCGGCGAGGCCGCCGCGGCCGAGTTTCGTGTGGCGCGTCGGGTCAGCTCCGCGGGGCATCCGCTCGGTCTCCACCCGCGCCTTGATGCGGCGGATCTCGCGCGCCTTCGTCGCGTCCAGGCCGCCTTCGGGGTAGCGGATCGGGTCGATCATCGCGATGAAGCGCTCGCCGAGGTCGTCGTCGCCCGCGACGAACCGGGCACGCAGCAACGCCTGCGCCTCCCACACCTCGCCCCAGCGCGCGTAGTACGCGCGGTACGAGTCCAGCGTCCGCACCAATGGCCCGCTCCGGCCCTCCGGCCGCAGGTCGGTGTCGACTTCCAGGGCCGGGTCCGAGCTCGGCGCGCCCAGCATCTTCCGGACGGTCTCCGCGACCGAAGAAGCGAACTTCACCGCGTCGGCGTCCGAGACCCCTTCGGCCGGCTCGCACACGAAGAGGACGTCGGCGTCGGAGCCGTACCCCAGTTCGGCGCCGCCGAGCCGGCCCATCCCGATCACGGCGATGCGCGCCGGCGTGCGGCCCAGCTCCGCCTGACGCTGGCGGAACGCCGCGGCCAGCGCGCCCTGCAGCACCGCCACCCAGACGCTCGACAGCGCTTCGCACACCGCGGGCACGTCGAGCAGGCCGAGCAGATCGGCGCACGCGATCCGCAGCATCTCGTGCCGCCGCAGCGAACGTGCGGCCGCGACGGCGGCGTTCAACCCGGGCTGGCGCCGGACGGCGGCCCGCAGCGACGTCGCCACCTCGGCGGGCGTGCGGCCCAGCAGCCGGGCCGGGTCGCCGAGCAGCCGCAACACCTCCGGCGCGCGCACGAGCAGGTCCGGCACCAGCCGGGACGTGCCGAGCAGCGCCGCCAGGTTCTCCACGACCGTGCCCTCGTCACGCAGGACGCGCAGGTACCACGGCGTGTCCTCCAGAGCCTCGGACACCTTCCGGTACGACAGCAGCCCGCCGTCGGGGTCGGGCGTGTCGGCCAGGAGGTCGAGCAGTACCGGCAGCAGCGCCTGCTGGATCGCGGCGCGCCGCGAGACGCCGGAGGTGAGGGCCTTGATGTGCTGGAGCGCGCCGTCGGGGGCGGTGTAGCCGAGCGCCGCCAGCCGGCTCGCGGCCTGTTTGGTCGTCAGGCGCAGCGCTTCGGTCGGCACGTTCGCGACGGACTGCAGCAGCGGCCGGTAGAAGATCTTTTCGTGCAGGCGCCGGATGCCCTTGCCGTGCTTGCGGAACTCGGCCAGCAGCGCCTCGCCCTGGCTCTTGCCGCCGCTCGCCTTGATCCCGCTGGCCCGCGCCAGGATTCGCAGCTCGGCGGTGTCCGACGTCGCGGGGAACAGGTGCGTCCGGCGCAGCCGCCGCAGCTGCAGGCGGTGCTCGATCATCCGCAGGAACTCGTACGACGCGCCCAGCTCGGCCGCGTCCTGACGACCGACGTAACCGCCTTCGCCGAGCGCGGCGAGCGCGTCCATCGTGGACGGCGAACGCAGGTCGGCGTCCACGCGGCCATGCACGAGTTGCAGCAGTTGCACCGCGAACTCGACGTCCCGCAGCCCGCCGCGGCCCAGCTTCAGCTCGCGCTCGGCGTGTTCGGACGGCACGTGCCCCTCGACGCGGCGCCGCATCTGCTGCACCTCGCCGACGAAGTTGTCCCGGTCGGCGGCCGACCACACCAGCGGTGCGACCATCTCGGCGTACTGCTGCCCCAGCTCGGCGTCGCCCGCCACCGGGCGCGCCTTGAGCAGCGCCTGGAACTCCCAGGTCTTGGCCCACTTCTGGTAGTAGCCCTGGTGACTCTCCAGGGTGCGGACGAGCGCGCCGGCCTTGCCTTCGGGGCGCAGCGCGGCGTCGACCTCGAAGCACGCCTTCCCGACGATCCGCATCGTCGTGCTGGCCAACCGCGTCGCGACGCCGAGGTCTTCGGCGCCGACGAAGATGACGTCGACATCGCTGACGTAGTTGAGCTCCCGGCCGCCGCACTTGCCCATGGCGATGATCGACAGGTTGCCGTCGGCGGGCGCGCCGACCTCGGCTTCGGCGACGACGAGCCCGGCGGCGAGCGCGGCCTCGGCCAGCTCGGTCAGCTGCGCCGCGACCTCGGCGTAGTGCGGGTGCTCGAGCCCTTCCTCGACGAGGTGACCCAGGTCCGCGGCGGCGATGCCCAGCAGCTGGCCGCGGTAGGCGATCTTGAGAGCGTGCTCGGCCTCGAGCCCGGTGAGGACCGAACCGTCGTCGCGCACGAGCGCCGTGCGCAGGTTTTCCCGGTAGCAGGCGGAGTCCGTGCACTTGTCGCCCATGAGCGACTGCCACTGCTCCGGGTTCGCGGCGACGAAGTCGGCGAGCGCGCTCGACGTCCCGAGCACGCTGAGGAGGCGGCCACGGAAGGTCCGGTTGGCCCGCAGCTGTTCGTCGAGCCGCGTCCACTCGTCTTCGTCGGCTTCGCGGATCCGGTCGATCCCGCGCAGCGCGAGGTCCGGGTCCGCGGTCCGGGACAACGCGGCGAGGACGTCGGCGGCGGCCGCGACCGGACCGGCGTCGTCCCACCAGCCGGCCGCGCGCAACTGACCCTCGGCACGGGAGTCGGTGAAGCCGTACCTCGCCGCCGAAGCGGTCGATCGCGCGCGGTCTGCCATCACGAACCACCGTATCCCGGCCGGCTTCGATCAGGCGGCGAGCCGACCCGGTTCGGTCCCGGCGGGCGTCGGCTCGGGGACCTGGAAGCTGTGCGCGGTGACGGGGTGGCGTCGCGAGAGGAGCCAGATCCCGACGCCCACGCCGATCCCGACGACGCCGACGGCGATGGTGCCCGCGGCGCCGAGCGAGGCGATCTTGCCGGACACCGCGCCGACGATCGCGGCGGCGGGGAGCGTGAACAGCCACGCGATGACCATCCGGCCCGCCATCCGCCAGCGCACCGGCGCCTCCCGGCGGCCGACGCCGGAGCCGACGATCCCGCCGGAGCACACGTGCGTCGTCGACAGCGGGAAGCCCAGCCGGGACGAGATCAGGATGACCAGCGCCGAGCTCGTCTGGGCAGCGAAACCCTGCGGGCCTTCGATGTCCGTGAGGCCCTTGCCGAGGGTGTGGGTGATGCGCCAGCCGCCGAGGTAGGTGCCGAGCGCGAGCGCGCACGCGGCGCTGATGATCACCCAGACGGGTGGCGACGCCCCCGCCGGCAGACTGCCGGCGGTGACGAGAGTGAGCGTGATTACACCCATGGTCTTCTGCGCGTCGTTGGTGCCGTGGGCGAGGGAGACGAGCGACGCCGAGACGACCTGGCCGACCTTGAACCCGCGCGTGGCCGGGCGGCCGCGGACGAGGAAGCGGTAGACGAAGTACGTCCCGATCATCGCGACGAGCCCGGCGATCACCGGGCTCGCGGCGGCCGGGACCAGAACCTTCTCGACGATCTTTCCGAAGTGGACCGAGTCGGTCCCGGCCGAAACCCAGGTGGCGCCGATCAGGCCGCCGAACAGGGCGTGCGACGAGCTCGACGGCAGGCCGACGAACCACGTCACGAGGTTCCAGACGATCGCGCCGATCAGCCCGCCGAAGACGATCGACGGGCCGATCTTCGTGTCGTCCACCAGACCGCTGGAGATCGTCTTGGCGACCTCCACCGACAGGAACGCGCCGACCAGGTTCAGCACCGCGGAGATCGCGACGGCGACGCGGGGCTTGAGCGCCCCGGTCGCGATCGACGTCGCCATCGAGTTCGCGGTGTCGTGGAACCCGTTCGTGAAATCGAAAACCAAGGCCGTGACGACAACGAGCACGACCAGCAACGAGGGTTCCACCCCGACCTCCGAACCCTTGTGGGGACTCCTTCCGCAAGGTACCTGAAGGGTGACGCCTGGCGTTAACAGGCTGTTGCTGATTGTGATCCCGGGCGTTAAGCCAGTGGTAACGAGCGTTGACTGTCGGCGGCGGGCTCGAGCTCTCCGGCGGCCAACCGGACGAACCGCTGCGCGAACGGGCGCCAGGTTTCTTCGATGTCGGTGTGCACGGCGATCAACGCGTCGTGCTCGAGTGAGCCCGGACGGGCGAATTCCGCCATCTCGGGCTCGTCGGCGGCCCAGCTCTCGACGACGGCGGGTGTCGTCTCGATGTGGAACTGGACACCGTAGACACAACGGTTGAACCGGAAGGCCTGGTTTTGGTACAGCGGCGCGGAAGCGAGCAGCTCGGCGCCGGGCGGGAGCCGGGTGATCGCGTCGTTGTGGAACTGCAGGACGTCCTGCATGAGCGGCAGCTCGGCGAAGAGCGGGTCGGTCCACGCCGCGTCCTTCTTGGCGACGAGGTGCGGACCGACCTCGGGCCCGTCCCGCCCGACCTCGACGCGGCCCCCGGTCGCGACGGCCAGCAGCTGGGCACCGAGGCAGATGCCCAGGGTCGGGATCCGCTTCGCCGCGGCCTTGGACAGGAGCCGCCGGACGTCGGCGAGCCACGGGTGTTTCGCGTCGTCTTCCGCGGCCATGCCGCCGCCGAGGCAGACGACGCCCCGGTAGGCGTCGAGGTCGTCGGGCAGGTCGTCCGTCGGCAGCAGCCGGACGTCGAGCTCCGCGCCGGCGCCGGTGAGCCAGTCGCCGAGAGCGCCGAGCGGGTCCGACGCGTCCGGCTGGATGATGAGCAGTCGTGTCACGCTTTTCAGGGTAGGTGGCTCAGCAGGCGCAGCGGATCCCGGCTGTTTCTGTTTCTTCGGTCCCCTCGACGGGGTAGCCGGCGGCGATCCAGGCGGTGATGCCGCCGGAGAGCCGTTTCACCTGGAAGCCGAGCTCGGCGAGCTTGAGTGCGCCCTTCGTGGCGGCGTTGCAGTTGATGCTCTCGCAGTAGCAGACGTAGACGAGCCGCTTGTCGAGGTGGGCGGTGGTCTCGGCCGTCATGTCCCGGTAGGGGAGGTTGATCGCGCCGGGGATGCGAGCTTGGGCGTAGGCCGCTTCGGCCCGCGTCTCGACGATCACGTAACCGTCGGTGTGGCCGGCTTCGAGGTCCCGGACGAGATCGTCGGGATCGACCTCGAAGGCGAGTTCGGCGCCGAAGTAGTTCATGGCGGCTTCGGGAGCCGGCGCGGGGACGGTGAGCGTGCGTGCGGTGGTCATGACGTAAATCCTGCTGGTGGCGCGGGTTCCGGCACAGGGCAGAATCGGGGTGGAAGCCCGGGCCGGCCGGGGATTTCCGGGTTCCGGCCCGGCTCACCTGGGAGAATCACGGTGGACCTCGACGATCTCGACTGGCGCCTGCTGGAGCTCCTCCAGGAGGACGGCCGGCTCAGCTTTTCGGAGCTGGGCCGCCGGGTATCGCTGTCCGGCTCGGCGGTGACGGAGCGAGTCCGCCGTCTCGAGGAGCGCGGAGTGATCACCGGCTACGCGGCTCGCGTCGACACGACGAGGCTCGGGTTGCCGATCGAGGCGTTGGTGCGGGCCCGGGTGCGAAGCCTGGACACCCCGCGGTTCCGGACGGCGGTGTTGCCGCTGCCGCAGCTCGTCTCGGCTGACCACATCACCGGGGAGGAGTGCTGGATCCTGCGGGTGCTGTGCCGGGATACGGCGGAGCTGGAGGCGTTGGTCGAGAAGGTGCAGCGGTACGGGGAGACGACGACGTCGCTGGTGTTGTCCAGTCCTCTGCGGAGCCGGCCGGTGCCTCGGCCGCACGCGGTTTGAGGCTTCGTTTGAGGCTTCGGGCGTGTTACGCCAGGCATCACGTGTGTCTGGGGAGGCATCGCGTGTGATTGGAGGGGCATCACGCGTGATTGGGGCGTCGACACGGCTGTTTCCGGGCATGAAAAAGGGCCCGGGCCCGGGAGACTTGCGTCTCAACCGGGCCCAGGCCCCTCTCCAAATTAAGTTCGGCGGTGTCCTACTCTCCCACAACCCTTCGGTTGCAGTACCATCGGCGCTATCAGGCTTAGCTTCCGGGTTCGGAATGGGACCGGGCG
>NZ_JBVKDU010000007.1:0-156248 GCF_055633595.1 Amycolatopsis sp. NPDC114504
GTCCCATTCCGAACCCGGAAGCTAAGCCTGATAGCGCCGATGGTACTGCAACCGAAGGGTTGTGGGAGAGTAGGACACCGCCGAACTTAATTTGGGGAAGGCCCCGGTTGAGACGTGAGTCTCCCGGGGCCTTTCTTCATGCCCGGAAACAGCCGGGCGGAAACAGCCGGGCGGCTACGGGGCTGGACGGCTACGGGGCTGGACGGCTACGGGGCGGGGCGCCGCAAGAGGTACGTGTCCATGATCCAGCCGTGCCGTTCCCGGGCCTCCGCGCGGACGCGGCGGATCTCGGTGGCCAGTGCCGGCGTGAGCGGGCCGGACAGCAAGATCTCGTCGGGCGTCCCGACGTACGCGCCCCAGTAGATGTGCAGGCCTTCGGACGTGAAGCCGTCGAACGTCGTGTGCGCGTCCAAGAGGACGAACACGTCGTCGACGTCCGGAGGCCAGCCCGACGCCAGCCGGCGGCCGGTGGTCAGCTGGACCGACCGCCCGATCTGGTTCATCGTCGTCCGGTGCCGGGCCACCAGCGCCGAGATGCTGCTGATCCCCGGCACCACCTCGTACTCGAACGCCACCTTCCCGCGCGCCAGCACCGCCTCGATCAGCGCGATCGTGCTGTCGTACAGCGACGGGTCACCCCACACCAGGAACGCGCCCGCGGAATCGGGCGAAAGCTCCGACAGCAGCACCTGCTCATAGACCGCCGCCCGTGCCGCGTGCCAGTCCGCGACCGCCGCCCGGTAGTCGTCGGGCGTGCGGTCCCGGGGCGGGTCGGTCACCAGCACCACGCGGTACGGGCGGGTGACGAACCGGTCGAGGATCTCCTGGCGCAGCCGGACCAGGTCGGCCTTCTCCGCACCCTTGTCGAGCACGAAGAAGACGTCGACGCGGTTGAGCCGATCGATCGCCTGCACCGTCAGGTGCTCCGGGTCCCCGGCGCCGATCCCGATCGCGTAGAGCTTGCGCATACCGCGAGTCTGGCGGGGGTCACGAGTGAACCCCTACCCCCGATGGGTATAAAGGGAGGGGAACGAAAGGAGCCGTTGATGACCGAAGCGAGCTACACCGTCGAGGGCATGACCTGCGGACACTGCGCCACGTCGGTCCGTGAAGAGGTCTCGGAGCTCGCCGGCGTCCGGAGCGTGGACGTCGACGTCGAGAGCGGACGCGTCACCGTGACCAGCGACACGCCGCTGCCCGCCGGCGACGTCGCCGCGGCCGTCACCGAGGCCGGCTACCGCCTGGTCGCCTGAGTCCCATGACCACCGCGCAGTCCGCAGAAAGCGTCGAGCTCGCCATCGGCGGCATGACGTGCGCGTCCTGCGCCGCCCGCGTCGAGCGCAAGCTCAACAAGGTCGGCGGCGTGACCGCGACGGTCAACTACGCCACCGAAAAGGCCCAGGTCAGCTACCCGAGCGAGCTGTCGGTCGACGACCTCAGGTCCGTCGTCGAAGCCGCCGGGTACTCCGCGCGCCTCCCCGAGCCCGAAGAGCCTGACGAGACGCCCACGCTGCGCAAGCGTTTGCTCCTTTCAGTGGCGCTCACCGTTCCCCTGGTCGCGCTCGCGATGGTCCCGGCCTGGCAGTTCGACTACTGGCAGTGGGTCTCGCTCGTCCTCGCCGCCCCGGTCGTGACGTGGGGCGCCTGGCCGTTCCATCGCGCCGCCGCGGTCAACCTGCGCCACGTCACCGCGACGATGGACACGCTCATCTCGCTCGGCGTCGTCGCTTCGGTGGCCTGGTCGCTGTACGCCCTCTTCTTCGGCATGGCCGGCGAGATCGGCATGCGCCACGGGATGCCCGGCGAGAGCCTGTACCTCGAGGTGGCCGCCGCGATCACCGCGTTCATCCTGGCCGGCCGCTACTTCGAGGCCCGCGCCAAGCGCCGCGCCGGCGCCGCCCTCCGCGCGCTCATGGACCTCGGCGCGAAGGACGTCACGGTCCTGCGAGCCGGCGAAGAGCGCCTGATCCCGGTCAAGGACCTCCGCGAAGGCGACGTCTTCATCGCCCGGCCCGGCGAGAAGATCGCCACCGACGGCGTGGTCACCGAAGGCGGCTCCGCGGTCGACACCAGCATGCTCACCGGGGAACCGGTGCCGGTCGAGGTCGGGCCGGGGGACGCCGTCACCGGGGCCACCGTCAACGTCGGCGGGCGGCTGTTCGTGCGCGCCACCCGCGTCGGCGAGGACACCCGGCTGGCGCGGATGGCCCGGCTCGTCGAAGCCGCGCAGAACGGCAAGGCCGAGGTCCAGCGGCTCGCCGACCGGGTCTCGGCGGTGTTCGTCCCGCTGGTCGTGTTCGCGGCGCTGGCCACGCTGGTGGTCTGGCTCGCGACCGGCGGCCGGCCGGAAGACGCGTTCACCGCCGCGGTGGCCGTGCTGATCGTCGCCTGCCCGTGCGCGCTGGGCCTCGCGACGCCGACGGCGCTGCTCGTCGGCACCGGCCGCGGGGCTCAGCTGGGCATCCTCATCAAGGGCCCCGAGGTGCTCGAGAACACGCGCCGCGTCGACACGGTCGTCCTGGACAAGACCGGCACCGTCACCACCGGCCGGATGACACTGGTCGAGGGCGACGGCGAGGCGCTGCGGCTCGCGGGCGCCGTCGAAGCCGCGTCCGAGCACCCGATCGGCCGCGCGATCGCGGACGCCGCGAAACAGCGCTTCGGCGTGCTCCCCGCCGTGACGGACTTCCGCAGCACCCCGGGGGTCGGCGTGACCGGCGTGGTCGAAGGACGCACCGTCAGCGTCGGGCGAGCCGGGGGTGCCATCGGGGTGACCTGGGACGGCGAGGTCCGCGGGCGCCTGGTCGTCGCCGACACGATCAAGCCGACGTCCGCGCGGGCCGTCGCGGAGCTGCGGGAACTCGGCCTGGAGCCGATCCTGCTGACCGGCGACAACGCGGGCGCGGCCCGGGCGATCGCCGCCGAGGCGGGGATCGGCGAAGTCGTCGCCGAGGTGCTGCCCGAGGGCAAGGTCGACGTCGTCAAGCGGCTGCAGGCCGAGGGTCGCGTGGTCGCCATGGTCGGCGACGGCGTCAACGACGCGGCCGCGCTCGCCCAGGCCGACCTGGGCCTGGCCATGGGCACCGGCACCGACGCGGCCATCGAGGCGAGCGACCTGACGCTCGTGCGCGGCGACCTGCGGGTCGCCGCCGACGCGATCCGCCTGGCCCGCCGCACCCTCGCCACGATCAAGGGCAACCTGTTCTGGGCGTTCGCGTACAACGTCGCGGCGCTGCCGCTGGCGGCGCTCGGCCTGCTCAACCCGATGATCGCGGGCGCGGCGATGGCGTGCTCGTCGGCCTTCGTCGTCAGCAACAGCCTCCGGCTGCGCCGCTTCCGCTGAACCCCCGGAGGGTATAGTCGGTGGCCGGGGACGCCGACGAGGGGACAGGTAGGGCGATGACGGGTTACGGCACTGAGCGCGAGGCCTATCTCAAGCGGCTGCGCCGGATCGAAGGGCAGATCCGCGGGCTGCAGCGCATGGTCGAGCAGGACAAGTACTGCATCGACATCCTGACGCAGGTCTCGGCGGCGACGAAGGCCCTGCAGTCGTTCTCGCTCGAGCTGCTCGACGAGCACCTGGCGACGTGCGTGGTCCAGGCGGCGGCGTCCGGTGGCGAGGAAGCCGACCTGAAGGTCCGGGAAGCGTCCGACGCGATCGCCCGGTTGGTGCGTTCCTAGCGCACCAGTACGGCCAGCGTGAGGCCGCCGGCGTTGGTCGTGAAGTGCACGATCACCGACGCCAGCACGCCGCGACCCGCGTGGCGCCACCAGTGCAGGAAGATCCCGGCGAGGCCCGCCGCGGTCATCGCCAGCACCTGCAGCACGACCACCGGCGTCGAGGCGAAGACGGCGTGGACCGCCGCGTTGCGGCCGACGGCGAGCGCCGGCAAGAAGTGCCACAGGCCGAACAGTGCCGCGGCGCCCAGGATCGGGGGCCAGCGCCAGCGGTCGTCGCGGGCACCCAGCAGGGCCGGGAGCGCCCCGCGGAACGCCACCTCCTCGATCAGCACCGTGCCGAAGAGGATCCGTCCGCAGGTCAGCCACAGCAGCTGCCCGAAGTCGGGCGTGCCGACGCGGCCGTCCTGGTAGACCGTCCGCAGCGCCGGCACGGCCAGCGCGATGCCGAACACCACCGCGACGAGCCCGGCGCCGGCGAGGCCGACGAGCGCCGGACGGCGGAGTTCCCGGAGGCCCAGGTCCGTCCAGGAGCATCCGGCCGCTTTCCCGAGGGCGACCAGGACGAGCGCGGCGACCAGGCCGCACACCGGGTAGGCCCAGCCGGGCAGCACGCGGTTGGCCAGCGTGGTCGACGCGGCGAGCGTGACAACGGCCGCGACCAGGGCGAAGACCCGCCGGACGGTCCAGGTCAAGAGACGACGTCCCGTTCGCCGGCCGGCGCGATCTTCGTTCGCCTCACGGTCCGATCATGGAGGCTGCCCGGCTGGCGGGCAAGGGGTCAGCCGACGGCGTCGGTGAGGTCTGCCGGGGAGCGTCGCTGGACGGGCACTCTCTTCGACATCGGCAGGGTGGCTTCGGGATCGAAGGGCGCGGGCCGGTCGTCGAGGGCGACGGCCGCGTCGGCAAGGAGAGAGCGGCAGCCAGTGAGGCTCGCGTGGAGCTTGTCACGGACCTCGGTGAGGGCGGTGACCTCGCGCTGGGCGGCTTCGACCAGGGATTCGCCTTGCCGGGTCGCTTCGGTGACCAGGCGTTCGGACTCGGTCTGGGCGGTGGTGACCAGCTTCTTGGCCTGGGCTTCCGCGGTGGTGACGAGGTGTTCGGCTTTGCTCTGCGCGGTGCTGACGAGGTTCTCGGCTTCGGCTCCGGCGGTGGTGAGGCGCGATTCGGCCTCGGCCACGAGCTTTTTCGCCTTGGCTTCGGCGGTGCTGACCAACGTCTTGGCCTTGGCGTCCGCGGTGGTGACCAGGCGTGTGGCCTCGGTTTCGGCGGTGGTGACGAGGTGTTCGGACTTGGCTTGGGCGGTCGTGACCAGGCGCTCGGCCTCAGCCTGGGCGGTCGTGACCAGGCGCGTGGCCTCGGTTTCGGCGGTGCCGACAAGGTTTTCGGCCTTGGTCTGAGCGGTGCTGACCAGCTTCTTCGCCTTGGCGTCCGCGGCCGTGAGCTGACTCTCGGCCTTGGTCTCCGCCGTCGTGACCAGCTTGCGGGCCGTGGCCCTGGCCTCTGCTTCCTGCTCGGCCAGCTCGCGCATCGCCGTGGCTCGGCGGAGCGTCATCGCGCGGGTGTGATCCTCTTCCTGCTGGGCACGGCGGTGCGCCGCCGCCTCGTCGAGCTCGCGGCGGCGCTGCTCGGCCGCGCGCAGGAACTCCTCGTGCTCGGTGCGCCGTCGCTCGGCCTCTGCCTCGGCTTCGGCGACCAGGCGGCGTTCCTTCTCCGTGAGGCGGACCGCCTCCGCCTCGGCCTCGCGGCGTACGCGCTCGGCTGTTTCCGTTGCCCGCGTGGTGATTTCGGTCGCTTCTTCGCGGGTCAGCTCGATCATCCGGCGCGAGCGCTCCTGGAGCGCGTCCGGTTCGATCGGGGTGCGGCTGATCCGGTCGATCTTCACCCGGAGCTCACGGTTGTCCTCGGCGAGCGCGTCCACGCGGTGCCGCGCGGTGTCGCGTTCCGCGGTGAGTCTGCGGATCTCGGCCTCGGCCCACGCGACGTACTCCGCGACCTGCGCGCGGTGAAAACCGCGCCATGCCAGGTCGAATCCGGGCACCGCGAGCGCCACGTCCTCGCCACCGCCGGGGGCCATGTCTCACCTCCGAATTGGATGGTTTCTCCTCGGCCGCACGTTTTCCTTGCGGTACCGGGGAATTCCGGGTGCACCCCAGTGTGCCGCAAACCCGCCCCCGCGCGCTGCCCGGGCGGGCGATCATTCGTCGAGCGGTTCCCCGGGACCGGTGGACGTGCTCCGGACGCCCGGCAGTTCGGCGAGCTCGGCGGCGAGGTCGTAGAGATCACCGCGGCCGTCGAGGCGCAAGGTCACGACCGCGATCCGTTGCCCCTCTTCGGAAACAGACTCGTGATCCACGTCGACGTGGTGCACGCTCCAGCCCCGCCCGGTGCAGACGGCGAGCGCCGCGCGCAGCACGCCGTGGCCGTCGAGGTAGCTCAGCCGCACCACCGGTGGCTCGCGGCGGTGGCGCGCGACGAACCGCTGCAGCGGCGGGAAGCCGCGGGTCACCACGAAGTGTGCGATCGTTGTGCCGGCCGCGAGCACCGGCAGCCCGGCGCCGCACGCCGTGCCGACCGCGGCGGTGAGCCAGATCGTCGCGGCCGTCGTCAGGCCGCGCACGGCGTCGCGGCGGACGAAGATCAGCCCGGCGCCGAGGAAGCCGATGCCCGAGACGATCTGCGCCGCGATCCGCGACGGGTCGAGCGCGATGCGGTCGATCGAGAGCAGGTCGGCGAAGCCGTACTTCGACACCAGCATGAACACGGCCGAGCCGACGCCGACCAGGCTGTGCGTCCGCAGCCCGGCGGCCTTCATGCCGGCTTCGCGCTCGAGCCCGATCGCGACGCTGAGCACCAGCGCGAGCAGCACCGGCGGCAACAGTTCCCACTGCGCCGACGTGGACCACAGAGTGGGCAAGATCACTACCTCCCGAAGTCTCGGTGTCGGCACGCGGGGAGACTCGCCGGTGCCGTCACCTGGGCATACTGGGCCGGAAGCCCCGATCGTGCCAGGTGAGGTGGGACGCGTGACAGCGAGTCGGCCGGCCCCGGACTTCGTGGCCTACCCGGAGGTGCGGCGCGGTGTCCGCGCGCTGCTGGGGTCCCGCGCCGACGTCCACCGGCGCCCGGTTCCGGCGTGTCCGGAGTGGACCGTCGCCGACCTGCTGGGCCACCTCACCGCGATCGCCGAGCGGGTGCTCGAGCGCCACGGCGGCACGGCCCCGGTTTCGACGGCATCGACGGTGCCGGAGCTGCTCGACCGCTGGGACGACGTCGGCGAGGACCTCGACCGTCGGCTCGCGGAGGCGGGCGGGCGCAGCGGCGAGATCATGGTGATGGACGCCTACACCCACGAGCTGGACCTGCGGGCGGCGCTCGGGGTGCCGCCGCCGGTCGAGCACGCGGCCTGGGCGCCGAGCTTCGAGGTGCTGGTCCGCGGGTTTTCGGGCTCGATCGCCGGGCGCGGGCTGCCGGCGCTGCGGCTGCGCACCACGGGCGGCTCCGAGTGGACGGCGGGAGCGGGCCGGCCCACGGCGACCGTGACGGCTCCGGCCCACGAGCTGTACCGGGCGCTGGCCGGGCGCCGGTCATCGGCCCAGTTGGCACGGCTGGAGTGGAGTGCGGCGCCGGGGCCGTGGCTGCCCGCGTTCAGCTGGGGGCCGTTCACCCCGCCGCGGTCGCCCGGGGTGTGAGCCAGGGCGGGTCGGGCTGCACGTGAGCTGCCGCTGCGGTCACCCGGTGTGCGGGCCCGGGGAGCCGAACCTGCACCTGAGCTGTCGGCGCGGTTGCCCGGCGTGTGAGCGGGCCGGGCCGCACCTGACCCGTCGGTCGAGCCGCCGGCGCGGTTACCCGGTGTGTGAACTCGGGCCGGGCCGCGCCCGACCTGCCGGTCGAGCCGCCGCCGCGGTCGCTGGGCGTGTGGGCCCGGTGGCGGCTCGGACCGCACCTGCGCCGGCGCCGCGGTTGCCCAGTGTGTGAGCCCAGGCGCCGCCCGGGGCTGCTCAGCCACCCGGTGGGGTGACCGTCAGCATCGCCGCCAGCGCCAGCACCACGATGCTGAGCAGTACCTCCACGGCCACCGCCTGGCGGAGGCGGCGCAGGTCCGTCGTCACCGTCTTCGTCGTGCCCTCCTCCGGGCCGGTCATGCTCCGGCGCACCACGCGGCGCGACCGGCTCGCCACCGCCAGCAGGAGTGCGAAGCCCGCGATCTTGAGCAGCACCAGGACGCCGAACCGGGTCGTCCAGAGCGTGGACAGGGACGGCATGATGCGCAGCGCCAGCACGCCGCCGCTGATTGCGATCGCGGTCACCGAGCCCGCCGCCAGCCGGGAGAAACGCGCCGCGACCGGTGCCAGGTCCTCGCCGGGCTCCGGGCGGTACAGGCTCAGTGCCAGCTGCGTCAGCCCGCCCGCCCAGACGGCGATGGCCCCGAAGTGCACGAGGTCGGCCGAGACCGAGACGAACATGACCGGGTCGGTCACCGGGTGGCCGGTGGCCGAGAACGTCAGCAGCACCAGGAAGGCGGTCACCATCGCCGAGTTCTCGTAACGGGACCGCAGCCGGTCCGGCAGCCCGGGCCGCAGGAGGCGGGGCAGCAGCAGCGCCAGCGCGGCCACCGCGGCCAGCCGGAGCAGGAGCAGCTTGCCGTACGCGACGCGCAGCGTGTCCGCCAGCAGCCCGGTGTCGAACACCGCCGAGAGGTCCCGCCCGGCCGCGTACGGGCCCTGCAGCACGAACGCCGCGACGGTGGTCGCCGCGACGAGGCCCGCGCCCCAGCGCAGCAGCCGGCGGGCGCGGCGGTCGGTGCGGGCGTCCGGACGGCACAGCACCACGAACGCCAGCCCGCCGAGCAGCACGACGCCGAGGTAGGCCAGCCAGCGCGCGACCGTCGAAACGAAGTCGACGACCGCGTCGGTGCCGGTGGCCGCGGACACCGCGCCCGCCGACGTCACCAGTGGCCCGCCGCCGACGACGAAGGCGAACGTGCCGCGCACCGGGTGCGAGTCGGCCGAGACGAACGCGTACTCGACGAGGTAGCTGGCGTCCGGCAGGTTCGGCTTCACCCGGACCGCGACCTGCTCGGCGACGGCGCCGGGCTGGAACACCGGCCCGGTGTCGACCTGCGTGCCCGCTAGGTCGACGACCTTGATCGATCCCGGCTGGATCCCGATGTTCTCCGACAGGGTGACCGACACCAGGGACGGCGCCGCGCCGAGGCGGGCGCCGTCCCCGGGGGTCGACGAAATGATCTCGACGTGCGCCGACGCCGGCGCGGCGGAGAGCACCAGCCAGCCGGCCAGGAAGGCCAGCAGGGTCAGTGCCCGCCGCGCGGCCCGGCCGCTCACGCCGCGGCGAGCGCCGGCGGCTTCAGCCCGCAGACGCAGCCGGTCAGCTCGTGCTCGGCCGCCGAGGCGCGCCGGTGCAGGACGACCGCCACGATCATCGGGATGGTGACGATCGTGTTGTAGAACAGGTGCAGCTCGACCCGGGGGATGAGCAGCTGGATGATGCTGGTGGGCACCTTCTGCCCGGCCAGCCGCCAGCCGGACTGCGCCTGGATGAACAGCAGCAGGTGCTCGATGTGGTGCCAGAACTGGATGGCCAGCGCGAGGTTCCACCACTGCCGCGACCGGCCGGCGAAACCGTGGCGCAGGATCCACAGGAACACCAGCATCACGAGCGCGTAGCCGTAGTGCAGCCATTCCTGCGAAATCAGCCACGGGAACGGCATTCCGAGCACGCCACGCGCTTTCGGGGCCGGCCAGCCGAGTGCGTAGATCTGGACGGCCTGCACGATGTGCTCGGCCCAGTGCGCGATCACGACGAGCATGAACACCGCGAGCGCGCGGTGGTGCCAGCGGCTGTTGAGCTGACCCAGGAACCCGGAAGGTCGGGTGAGTTCGGACGTCGACATACGGACCCCAGTTCACGAAGAAGACAGCGTGCGTAGACGATAACCGCTCGCGAAGCGGCTTCCGTTACTCCGGATTGCTGATTATACAAGGGAAAATGCGCTGCTCGGCGGATTGCGTACCGCCGGGCGCGCGGGGGTCAGTGCACGGACAGCCCGGTCGGGCGCTCCGGGGCCGGCGGGATGCGGAAGAGCTCGGCGAACAGCTCGAGGTGCGCCGGGTCGCCCTCGACGCGGACCTTGCCGCTGGAGATGGCGTCCTGCGCGGACAGGCTGCCCTTGAGCAGGTCGAACAACGCCGGTCCCTGCGGCTCGATCACGAGGTCCGCCGCCGGCAGCGAGCCGCCGGACACCTTGAGCGAGCCGTCGTCGACCAGCGCGTGCAGGATCATCTCGCCGCCGAGGTGGTGCAGCTCGTAGTTGACGTGCACGCCCGCGGCGAACTCCTCCCGGAAGGTCGTGTAGAGCGAGAGGATCGCGGCGTCGAGGGTGAAGGCGTCGTCCGCCTTCGGGTAGGACAGCGAACGGGCGCCCCACAGGCCGAGGTCCAGCACGATGTGGTCGAGCTCGGTGCCGTATTCGGTCAGCTCGTAGACGACACCCGCGTCCAGCTGCGAAAGGACGCGGCGGCGGACGACGCCGGTCTCTTCGAGCTCGTTGAGGCGCGAGGTCAGGATGCTCACGGGGATCCGCGGCAGCGTGCGCTGCAGGTCGTTGAACCGCTTCGGGCCGAGCATGAGGTCGCGCACGACGAGCAGTGACCACCGCTCACCGACGATCTCGAGCGCCCGGGCCAGGCCGCAGAACTGTCCGTACGTGCGAGCAGAGGTAGGCATACTCGGGTCCTCACTTTTTCTCGGGTGCCAGACCGGGCGCCGGCCGGATTCGCGCGGGACCGCGAGTTCGGTTACGTTGCCCCCTGACGCGCCGTGCCGCCACGGGCGTCGCTGTCCACGGTGACGGTTCCCCGTGCTGTGCGGCCAGTGAGCGACGCACCGGTGCCCCATGCGTTTTCCATGCCGACCCATGCGTTTTCCACGACTTGCCCGTGCTCTGAGCACTGGTTGAGTAGACCTCTCGTGGAGCAGGATTCTGTTCTCTCGTCCGGCGGAGGCCGACGACGGCAGGAGGGCCCATGCGCACGACAGCGGTGGACGCGCAAGGCAGTGGTGGTGTCACGGATGTCCCGGTGCCGGCGCGCGCCCCGGCGTTCCGGCGGCACCTGCGGGCCGAGGTCCGGGCGGGCAAGGGGGCGTACCTGTTCTCCGAACAGGGCGTGATCGCGATGCGCGGGCCGAAGATCGAGTCGCTGGCGGCGTTGCTGGACGGGACCCACGACCTCGACCGCCTGCTGCGCGACCGGCCCGGCGGGATGGCGCCGGAGGAGGTCGCCGCGCTGCTGGCCCAGCTCGTCGACGCGGGACTGGTGACGTTGCGCAGCCCCGGCACCGACGACCGGCCCGGCGACGAGCGCGCGCTGGCCTATTGGGACGCCTGCGGGGTCGACGCCGACGTCGTCGCCGCGCGGCGGGGCACCGTGCGGCTGACCGCGGTCGGCGACAGCGCGGACGGCGTCGACACCGGTGCCGTCGAACGGGCACTGGCCGGCGCCGGGCTCGAGGTGGTCCGCACGGACACCGGCACCGCCGACCTGTCGGTCGTGCTGTGCGCCGACTACCTCGACCCGCGGCTGGCCGGGATCGACGCCGAGCACCGGCGGGCCGGGCGGCCGTGGTTGCTCGCGCGCCCGTCCGGGGCCCAGGTGTGGATCGGCCCGGTGCTGCAGCCCGACGGCGCGTGCTGGCACTGCCTGACCCACCGGCTGTGGGGGCACCGCCACGCCGAGGCGTGCGTGCAGGAAGAACTGGGCCACGCGGGCCCGGCGCGCCGCCCGATGCCGGCTCTGCCGCCGCTGACCGCGGCCGCGGCGCACCTCGTCGCGCTGGAGGCGGCCAAGTGGGTGGCCGGGTACCGCCACCACGGGCAGCAGTGCGTGTGGACGCTCGACTCGCTCGACCTGCAGGGCCGGCTGCACGAGCTGCGCCGCCGCCCGCAGTGCCGCTGCTGCGGCGACCCGTGGCAGGTGGTGTGGCGCTCGGTGCGCCCGGTCTCGTTGCAGGCGGCGAAGAAGGCGACCACCGGGGGCGGCGGGCACCGGACGGCGACGCCGTCACAGATGCTCGAGCGGCACCGGCACCTGGTCAGCCCGGTCACCGGGATCGTCAAGGAGATCCAGCGGGACGCGGACGCGCCCGCGTTCGCCAACGCCTACCGCTCCGGGCCGAACATCGCCCGCGGGGTCACCGCGATGGCGGCCCTGCGCGCCGGCCTGCGCTGCGAGAACGGCGGCAAGGGCGTCAGCCCGCTCGACGCCGAGGTCGGCGCGCTCTGCGAAGCCGCGGAACGGTTCTCCGGCAACTTCCAGGGCGACGAGCTGCGCATCCGCGGCTCCTACGACGAGCTGGGCGAGGAAGCCGTGCACCCCAACGCGTGCATGCTCTTCGCCGACCGGCAGTACGCCGAGCGCGCGGCCTGGAACCCCGAGCACGCCGAGTTCCAGCGGGTCGGCGCGCCGTTCGACCCCACCGCCCGCACCGACTGGACGCCGGTGTGGTCGCTGACCGGACGCCGCCGCCTGCTGCCGACGTCCTACCTCTACTACGGGACCCCGCGCGAAAGCGCCGCACGCGGGGTGCGCGCCGACTCCAACGGCTCGGCGGCGGGCAGCAGCCTGGAGGACGCGATCCTGCAGGGCACGCTGGAGCTCGTCGAACGCGACGCCGTGGCGCTGTGGTGGTACAACCGCACGCCGGTGCCGGGTGTCGACCTCGCGTCCTTCGCCGACCCGTGGCTCGACGAGATGATCGCCGGCTACGCGGGGATCGGCCGCGAGATGTGGGTCCTCGACGTCACGTCCGATCTCGGGATCCCGGTGACCGTCGCGCTTTCGCGGCGGATCGGCGGCCCGCACGAGGACATCGTGATGGGCTTCGGCGCCCACCTCGACCCGCGGATCGCGGTGCGCCGCGCGGTGACCGAGCTCAACCAGATGCTGCCCGTCGTGCAGTCCGCGGGCCACGAGATCGACGACCCGGACGCGCGGCGCTGGCTCGCCTGCGCCACCGTCGCGAACCAGCCGTACCTGCGGCCGGTGGCGGGCGAGCGGATGCGGGCCGCCGCGGACTTCCCGTTCGTCAACCGGGCCGACGTCCGCGACGACGTCCGGGCGCTGAGCCGGGTGTTCGACCGCGCCGGCCTGGAGCTGCTGGTGCTCGACCAGACCCGTCCGGACGTCGGGATCCCGGTGGTCAAGGTGCTCGCGCCGGGCATCCGCCCGTTCTGGGCCCGGTTCGCGCCCGGCCGGCTGTTCGACGTCCCGGTGCAACTGGGCCGGCTCGCCACGGCGACCCCGTACGAGCAGCTCAACCCGTTCCCGATGTTCCTTTGAGAGCCTTCGCGGGCGCTCAGTGTTCGCCTCGCGCTTGAGGAGTTGGCCTTGCCTGCATACCCCCCGGACGGGAGCTCGGAGACCGTCCGGCTCTGGTCCCTCACCGAAGACACCTTGCTGGAGGCGGGGGACGACGACACGCTCGTCGCGATCAGCTGGTGGGGTGAGTACGAGCTGGCGGGCGTCCCCGGGCCGGTCCGCGAGTCGCTGGGCCGGATGGCGCTCGGCCCGGTCTCGATGGGCAACCTCGCGACGTCGGCGGGCGGGGCCGCCGAAGCCGCGGCCGCGACGCTGCGCAAGGTCCTCAACCAGCTGTCCGGCTCGGTCGTGCACTCGCTGGCGCTCAACGACGGCCGCGGGCCGCTGCTCTCGGCCATCCCGGTGACCCAGGCGCCGGTCTTCCCGGCCGACCCGGTGCCGGCCGGGCGGCTGATCAAGCTGTCGCGGTACTCGGCTCTGCGCCCCGACGGCGGCGGGCTGCTGCTGGAGTCGCCCCGCGCCCGGTACCGCGTCGCGCTGCTGCGGCCGCAGGCGGTGACCGTGGCGTCGTCGCTGGCCGGGCCGGTCACCGTCGCGCGGGTCGCCGCGGACTCAGGCCTGGCCGAGCCGGTCGTGGCCGACGTCGTGGCGTTCCTGGTGGCCGCGGGCGTGGTGCTGGTGGCCGACGACTGGGCGGAGTTCACCGAGGACACCGACACCGACCTGGCCGTCTGGTCCCCCGACGACCTGATGTTCCACGCCCGCAGCCGGACCTGGCTGAAGGGCGTCCCGCCGGACCCGGAGGCGCACCGGGCGGGCGCCGAGCCGCCGGTGGTCAAGCAGATCACCGCCGGCCCGACCTTCCCGCTGCACCGGCCCGACCCGGCGGTGCTCAAGGCGACCGACCCGACGCTGGCCACGCTGCTCGAACACGACCACACGTGCCCCGAGGTCACCGAACGCGCGTTGTCCGCCGAGCAGGTCGGGGAGTTCCTCTTCCGCGCCGCGCGGGTGCGGTCGATCGGGCCGGCGTACCTGCCGGGCGGGCCGGGGCACGAGGCGTCCCAGCGGCCGTACTTCAGCGTCGCGTGCCTGTACGAGCTCGAGATCTACGTCGGCATCAACCGCTGCGTGGACCTCGCGCGGGGGATCTACCACTACGACCCGCTGTGGCACACGCTGACGCTCATCAACGACGACCTCGGCGTCCTGGACGGCATGCTCGACCTGGCGATGATCGGGGCGGGCAGCCACCGCAGGCCTTCGGTGCTGCTGACGATGACCGCGCGGATGTCGCGGATCGCGTGGGTGCTCGGCAGCGCCGCGTACGCGACGACGCTGGTGCACGTCGGCGCCCTGCAGCAAGTGCTCTACCTGACGGCGAAGGCGATGGGACTCGCCGCGCACGCCGTGCCGGTCGACGCCGGCGACCGGGTGGACCGTTCGCTGAAGCTGGAGTGGCCGGCGGAGGTCAGCGTCGGCGAGTGCGTGCTCGACTTCCCCGGCGGTAACGTGACCGGCTGACGGGCCCGCCGGAACCGTTCTCCCTGTTACCTTTGAGGCTCTGGGGTGCGGGTGAGGTGGGAGGCGCCGTGGCGTATCCGGTTCGGCTCCTCGGGAAGCTCCGGGTGCGTGCCGCGAGTCCGGCGGCCAGGGAGACGGGGCGTCCCGACTTCCGCGCGCTCGTCACGGGCGGCCCGGTGGTGGCGGCGGCCGCCGTCGCGCTGACCGCGTTCCTCCCCGTGCTGGCCGGGCGGGAGTCCTGGGTTCCCCGGCTGCTCGCGCTCACCTGCGCGGCGGCGCTGGCGGGGGTGCACCTGACCGCGTTCGCGCACGGCCGCGTCCGCCGTCCCGGCCTGGCGCTGGTGGCCCAGGCCCTGCTCGGGTACGGGCCGATGCTGCTGCTGGGCGCCTTGTGGACCTCCGCGGGAGGGTTCTTCGCGGGCGGGCTCCTGCTGGCTGTGCGGCCGTCACGGGCGCTCCCGGCGGCCGGGCTCGTGTGCGTCGTCGCAGGGCTGGTTTCCGCGCGGGCGGGGGAGTCGGCGGACGCCGGTTTCGCGGGCGTGGTGTCGGCCGGGATCGCGGCGCTGGCACTGGCCGCCACGGGCGCCGCCGCGCGGCTGATCGCCGAGCGCGAGGAGGAACGCCGCGAGCTGAAGCGCAGCGCGATCGCCGAGGAGCGCAAGCGATTCTCCCGCGACGTCCACGATCTGCTCGGGCTCAGCCTTTCGGCGATCACCCTCAAGGGTGAACTCGTGGACCGGTTGGTGATCGGCCAGCCGGGCCGCGCGAAGGAGGAGCTGGCCGAGCTGCTGACGATGTCCCGGCGCGCGCTGGCCGACGTCCGCACGGTCGCGGCGGGCTACCGCGAACTGTCCCTGGACGACGAGTGCCGGGCCGCGGCGGCGGTGCTGAGCGTGGCCGGGACCCGGGTGACGGTGTCCCGCTCGGGCACCGAGGACCTGCCCCCGAAGGTGGCGACCGCGCTGGCCGCGGTGCTGCGCGAAGGGGTGACGAACGTGGTGCGGCACAGCACCGCGAGCTGGTGCGCGTTCTCGGTGAGCAAGGAGAACGGAACGGCCTGGCTGGAGATCGTCAACGACGGCGCGGGCGGCCCCGCCGACGGCGGTCCGGGGGCGGGTTCGGGGGCGGGTTCGGGGCTGCGCAACCTGGTCGACCGGGTGGAGTCGCTGGGCGGAACGCTGGCGACGGAGTCCGGCCCCGGCGGCATCCACCGGCTGCTGGCGGCGGTCCCGGTGGGGTGCGGTGAGGTGCGAAGGCACCGGGCGCGGGACGAGCTGACGGCGTAAGCGCTTTCAGGCCGGGTTTCGGGGGTGGCTTCCGGGTGGTTTTCCGGGCGGCGCGGTGGGTTTGAGCGGGGCGGCGCGGGTGTGGACGGTCGGGTCGGGTGCCCGGGCGGTCGGTTCGCGCGCGTGGAGAGGCGGTTCGCGTGGCCAGGCGGGCGGTTCGCGCGCGCGGAGGGGCAGCTCGCGTGTCCGGGCGGTCGGCTCGGGTGCCTGGCGGCTCGTGTCCCTGGTGGGGCGGCTACAGCCATTCCGCTTCGGTCGCGATGCGGATCGCGTGGACCCGGTTGCGGGCGTTGAGCTTCGTGACCACCGCAGCCAGGTAGTTGCGGACCGTGCCGGCCGAAAGGAACAGCTCCGCCGCGATGTCGGCCACGTTGCGCCCGCGTGCCGCCAGGGACAGGATCTCGATCTCGCGGGGGGTCAGCGGGCAGTCGTCGGTTTCCCAGGCGGCCAGTGCCAGCTCGCTGTCGATCACCCGGCGGCCGATCGCGACCGAGCGCACCGCGTTGGCCAGCTTGTCCGACGGCGAGTCCTTGAGCAGGAAGCCGTTCACCTTCGCGTCCAGCGCGCGGCGGACCGTGCCCGGGCGGCCGAGGCTGGTCAGGATCAGCGTGTGGACGCCCGGAAGACTCTCGTGGATCTCCACCGCCGCCGACAGGCCGTCCTTGCCCGGGAGGTCGATGTCGATGACGGCGACGTCCGGCTGGGAGGCCTTCGCCGCCGGCAGGATCTGGTCGCCGGTGGACACCTCGGCGACCACCTCGATGTCGGACTCCAGGTTGAGGAGGGCGACCAGGGCGCCGCGGACCATGTGCATGTCCTCGGCCAGCAACACCTTGATCACGACGGTACCTCGCACCCCAGTCCGGTGAGACTTCCCCGGCGTAATTGTACGCCATTGCCCCCTGCCGCCGGTGTTCCGAAGAAGCGCACCTGGGAATGGCCGCGAATTCTCCGACGGTTCGCGATGAGTCCGTCGTGCGCCCCACTGGGCCGAATGGCTGCGGGGAACGCGGACCGGGTGAACCCGCCGTCCGAGGATTAACGGACGGCGGATTCGGGGCGCCGGAATTGCACGCCGTCAGACCGCCATCGGGCGGGCCACCGCGGGCTGGCGCAGGTCGGGCAGGGCCAGCAGGACCGGCGGGTCGAAGCCGTGACGCGGCCGCAGCCGGACGTCGGCCAGGCTCGCCGTGACGCCGTGGTGCACCGTCACGGGGCCGGCCAGGCCGGTGTAGGGCCGCAGTGAGTGGTTGTCGACCTCACCGCAGCCGTACGCGTGGGTGAGCACGTACCAGGACCCGAGCGGAACGTCTGCCAGTGCATACGGCCCGGGGCCGGGCAGGATGGCGAACCGGGCCGGCGCGCCTTCGGCGATCCGGGCGGCGAACAGCCCGACGAACACCGGCCCGACCTCGGCCGACGGCGCGACCCGCAGCTGGCCGCGCACGGTGGTCCCCGACCCCGGCTGGGACGGCCGCTCGGCGACCCGCGGCGACCGGCCGCGCAGCTGCCGGTACCCCGACGGCGAGACGCCCACGCTGCCGCTGAACCGGGCGCTGAACGTGCCGACGCTGTTGTAGCCGACCTGGTGGCTGATGTCGGCCACCGAGATGGCCGTGGTCGCGAGCAGGCGCTTGGCCTCCGCGAGCCGCACGGCCGACAGGAAGCGGCCCGGCGACAGCCCGGTGACCCGCAGGAACACCCGGGTGAAGTGGAACTTGCTGAACATGGCCGCGCGGGCGAGGTCATCGATCGTGAGCCGCTCACCCAGGTTGTCTCGCATGGTCACGATGGCGCGTGCCACAGCTTGCCGGACGATCTCATCCATGGTGGCCGTCCCTCCCGGTCGACAATGCCGCGCGGCGCCTTCCCGATGAAGGCGTCCGGTGCGGAAGATGTGATTGCGCCCAAAACTGTAGATCGGCGGGCGTCTACTTCTTAAGTGCTCTGTGCACCGGTCGGGATGGGTTTCACCGGTCCCGGACATGCGTTTTGCACATCCGGTGTGAGCGGCGCCGGAGCCGGGAACTCTCACCATGAACGCATGTGCGTTTCTCATGGTCCCGGTAGCCCGCGGGAAGCGCGTGACCGCGCAAAGTGACGAAAAACCGTCGAATCAGCGGGATTCCGGGGCTTGCTGGGCCGTTCGGAGTCCTCTCCGTAACCGCACGGAGCATGTGTAAGGCACAGCACGGCGATGATGCGGGCACTGGTTGGCGCTGCGTTGATTGGCGACGATTTATGGCACGTGAAGCATTCATCTTCGCCACTGGGAGCAGAACATGTCCGCACAGGTTTCCGCCGACGTCCGCGCGCTTTTCACCGATCTGGGTATCGAGTTCGAAAAGAAGGGAACGGACCTCGTGATCGACCGTTTCGAGCACTGGGGCATCGAGGCCGGCGCCGGCACCGCGCAGAAGCGGGGCACCTGCTTCTGCCAGATCGATCTCCTCGAAGCGGCTTGACGCGCGTTTGCGCAGTTCGCGGGGTCGCGAGCCGGCCCACCCCAGGCGCCCAGCGCGCCGGCGGTGGGCCGGCTCGTCGCGTGTGGTGGGCCGGAAGTCCACACGCGACCTGGCCGGAAAATTTCCGACGTGGGTGCCGATGACCCAGGGTGTACGTGACGGCTGGTAGTCGTCCGGGCGCTAGTAGGCATTTTTAACCTGGTAACGAGCCGTGCATGTGCATTTAGCGGCAGCGCTCCAAAAGTGGTCCCCGAATGGTGCAACCGATTCGTCAAGCAGAATGTTTAACTGAGCTTCTGGGGAGTCGTGAGTGCGGAGGCACCCGTGATCAGAGTGCTGGTGGCCGAGGACATGCACATCGTGCGGGGCGCATTGGTGGCGCTGTTGCGGCTGGAACCCGACATCGACGTGGTCGCCGAGGTCGCCTCCGGGCTCGAGATCCTGCCGGCCGCGCGCGCCAAGCAGGCGCAGGTCGCGGTCATCGACATCGACCTGCCCGGCAAGGACGGCCTCACCGCGGCCGGTGAGCTGCACGAACACCTGCCGGACTGCCGGACCCTGATCCTGACCAGCCTGGGCCGCCCGGGGACGCTCAGGCGGGCGCTGGACGCCAAGGTGGGCGGGTTCCTGCTGAAGGACGCACCCCCGGCCAAGCTCGCGAACGCGGTGCGCGGCGTGCTCGCCGGCCGCCGCATGGTGGACGGCGACCTGGCGCTGGCGGCGTGGGACACGGTCGACTGCCCGCTGACGACTCGCGAGCTGGACGTGCTCCGGATGACCGCACAGGGCTACGGAACGGTGGAGGTGGCCGCCCGGCTGTACCTTTCCGCCGGGACAGTACGGAACTATCTCACGACGGTGGTGGCCAAACTCAACGCGCGCAACCGGGTGGACGCGATCCGCATCGCCGAGGAGTCCGGCTGGCTGTGACCGCCGGTGAGGTCTGGACCAGGAGGTCCGGACCACTGGGGTGGCGGCTCGCGGCTGGGTTCTCGCCGGGGCGATCGCTTGCGGCTGGGAACGTCGGTGCCGCTCGGTGCCGGGTGGGTTCGGCCGCGGCGCAAGGACTCCCGGCCGGGACCGCCGCTCGCGGCCGGAATCCGGCTGTCCGGCTTGGTGCCGGGGTGGGGTTGCCGGGGTTCCGGTCGGGACTGCCGCCTGCGGCTGGGGTCGGCGCCGGGCGGGGTTCGCTCGCGGCACGGGGAGATCCGGCCGGGATCGCCGCCCGCGGCCGGGATCGGTGGTGCCGGGGGTGGGTTCGCTCGGGGCAGGCCGGCACCGCCGCTTGCGATTGAAGTCAGTGGTGCGGCGCCGACCGGGGTTCACCCGTGGCACAAGGGACTTCAGGCCGGCACAACGGCCCGCAGCCGGAACCGGCCGTCCGGCTCCACCCCTGCCGTCAGCTCACCGCCGAGGTCCGCGACCCGGTGCGAAAGGTTGCCGATCCCGCTCCCCGGTGACGTCTCGCGCGACGCCGCGACCACCGGCTCCGGTTCCTCGCTCCGTTCCGGCCGGACCGGGGATGCCGCCCGGTGGCCGTTGCGCTCGACGCCGTCGTTCACTATGTCGAGGGAGATTCCGTCCTCCGTGCGGCGCATCGCTATCTCGCAGCTCTCCACCTTGCTGTGGCGCAACACGTTCGTCACGCCCTCGCGCAGGACGACCGCCAGTACCGTGCGGACCGGGGTCGGCAGCTCGTCGCCGAGCATCTCCATGCGGACGCGGACGTCGGCCGCCGCCAACACGGACCGGGCCGTCCTCGACTCGTTGTCCAGGGACAGCTCGCGGTAGCCGCTCGCCACCGACCGGACGTCGGACAGGGCCTGGCGGGTCAGCCCGAGGACCTCGGTCAGCTCCTGGGCCGCGCGGTCGCGGTCCAGGGGCAGCACGCGGGCCGTCAGCTCGCTCTTCAGCGCGATCGCCGACAGGCTCATGCCGAGCAGGTCGTGCAGGTCGCGGGCGAACCGCAGCCGCTCCTCGGCCAGCGCCATCTCGGCCAGCCGGCGGCGGGTGCTGGCCAGCTCGGTGACCAGCCGGACCAGCCACAGGAGCCCGAACACGGCCAGGCTCGTCATCACCGTCGCCGCCGTGTAGAAGATCGTGCTCGTGATGGTCGCCCCCGACTGCCGCGTGATCTCGGCGTAGACGGCGATGTTGACGGCGAAGAACACCCAGCCCGCGACGGGCGGCAGGACCAGCAGCGCCGTGCCGACCAGCAGCCCGGGCAGGCTGACCCAGCGGGGGCCCAGCGGCAGCAGCGGCAGGTAGACCAGGCAGGCCTGGACCAGGAGCATCCCGTAGCTCTGCGCGGACCGCAGCTGGGTCGACGGCCGGTTGAAGTACGAGAACTGCAGGGCCAGCAACGCCACGATCGTGCCGAGGACCAGCGCGATCTCCCACAGCCGCGGGGCCAGCTGGAGCAGGTGCGACATCGCGCCGATCCCCATCAGCACCATGACCACCGGCAGCAGGCGGCGGATCTGCTTCGACGCGTTCTCCGACCGCTCCTCGGAATCCCGCGCCACCGGCCCGCCCGGCCGCCCGGGCACCGGGAGCTCGACGCGCAGCCGGAACCGGCCGTCGGCGCCCGCCTTCGCGCTCGCGCGGCCGCCGAGCGCGGCGACCTCGTCGGGCAGCACCGTCAGCGCGCTGCCCGAGGTGACCGCCGGGTCGTCCGCCGCCACGCCGTCGTTGACGATCTCGAGGACGACCTTGCCGTCCTGGTGCCGGACGTCGATTTCACAGTGCTCGACGTCGCTGTAGCGCAGAACGTTCGTGACCCCTTCGCGGAGCACCTTGGCCAGCAGCGTGCGCACCTGGACCGGCAGGTCGCCCTGGTCGAGGTGGATCCGGACGGCGATCTCGGACGCCGACAGCAGCGATTCGGCTGTCCGGGACTCCTTCTCCAGCGAGAGCTCGCGGTAGCCGTGGGAAACCGCGCGGACGTCGGACAGCGTGCGCTGGGCGGTGGCGGTGATCTCGCCGAGTTCGGCCTTGGCGCGCTCGGCGGACTTGCGCATCAGGCGGGAGACGAGCTCGCCCTTGAGCGCGATCGCGGACAGGCTCAGCCCCAGCAGGTCGTGCAGGTCGCGGGCGAAGGCCAGCCGCTGCTCGGCGACCGCGCGCTGGGCCAGCTCGGTGCGGGCCGCGTGGAGCTCGTGGACCATCCGAGTGAACCGGGACAGCAGGTAGAAGACCAGGATGTAGAAGAGCGTGCCGAACGCGTTGTAGACGGTGTTCGCCGGCTTCGCGCCGAACACCTGCCACACCCCGACGGTGCTGAGCAGGACCGCGACGACCGCCGCCCAGCCGTAGCGCGGTGGGAGCACCAGGAGCGCGGCGCTGCCGACGTACACGAGCATCGTGGCCCACAGCAGGCCGAACGTCAGCGTCGGCACGTAGGCGAGCACGACCATGACCGCGAACAGCACCCGGCTGGTCGTGGAGTCGAGCCGGGTGGACGGCCGGCTGAACCACAGCAGCTGGATCGCCAGCAGCGCGGCGGCGGCCAGGATGGCGTACCCGGCGTTCAGCACGCCGACCGACGCGGGCAGCACGCTGACGACGCCGATCACGCTGAACCCGGTGATGACCACCACCATGATGGCCGCGGCCAGGTAGGTGGCCAGCCGTGGACGCCGGTCCGCCGCGGTCGTGCCCCGCGGCTCGGCGGTGGCGGACAGCTCCGTGGCCGGTTCGAGCGCGGCGACCGGAGACATCTGTGCGGAACCCCCGGGGTCTCGACGGCGGCCGGGGCGCCCCAGGTGGCCCGGCCAGTGCGCGGTGTTCGTGCTGCTGCCGATCGATGGTAACCCACCTGAGGTGCTATTTCTTGAGCCGAAAAGACGTGGCGCGGGGGCGCGGGAGGAGGGCACGACGGCGGCGGGGCGCGCGTTCAGCGCCGGCCGGTCGCGGAGCCGAGGCGGTCGGGGACCCCGAGCAGGCTCAGGAAGTCCAGCCGGGACAGGGCGACCGACCCCGTGTGCAGCACCCGACCGCGGTCGTACCGGAAGAAGCCGATCGCCGCCTCGAGGTCGTCCCAGAACTCGCCGCCGCCGGTTTCGGGCAGGCGCCGGGACACCGGGAAGTCCGCGGTGAACGCGTGGCCCGCCGAGTACGTGGCCAGGTCCCGGCCGAAGTGGCGGCGGTACCGCTCGAGCTCGGCGTAGGGCGCGCGGGAAACCAGCACCAGGCGCAGGTCCGGGTCGTGCAGCGCGGCGGCGAGGTCGGCGGCGGGCACGTCGGCGAAGGGGCCGCGGTGCTCGGGTGTCGTGTGGTGCACCGCGAGCCGCGGGCGCCCGTCGAAGAGGTCGGCCAGCGAGATCCGCCCCTGCGGGCCCTCGAACTGGTACTTCGCCGCGGTGACGACCCGGGCCCGGTCCAGCTCCGGCACGGTCAGCTTCGTCATGGCTCGCCCTCCCTGGAAGTGGTTCCGTTCGGAGTGTGGCGTGCGGGCCGGGGCGGGTCCCAGCGTTGGCGCCGGGAACCGCAAGCTGGGAGACGCGCGGGCGGTGCCGCCCGGCGGCCCCGAGGCGCGGACCCTAGGCTCTACGATCATGGCACGCTATTTCGACCTGCACCCGGAGAACCCGCAGCGCCGGTCGCTGGGCCAGATCGTCGAGATCCTCCGCGGCGACGGCCTGATCGCCTACCCCACCGACTCGTGCTTCGCGCTCGGGTGCCGGCCGGGCAACCGCGACGGGCTCGAGCGCATCCGCACCATCCGCAAGCTCGACCACCGCCACCACTTCACGCTGGTGTGCCAGGACTTCGCCCAGCTCGGGCAGTTCGTCATCGTCGACAACGCGGTGTTCCGCGCGATCAAGGCGGCGACCCCGGGCAGCTACACGTTCATCCTGCCCGCGACCAAGGAAGTGCCGCGGCGGCTGATGCACGAGAAGAAGAAGACGGTCGGCGTGCGCATCCCCGACCACCGCGTCACCCAGGCGCTGCTGGCCGAGCTCGGCGAGCCGCTGCTGTCGAGCACGCTGCTGCTGCCCGGCGAGGGCGAGCCGATGACGCAGGGCTGGGAGATCAAGGAAGAGCTGGACCACCAGCTCGACGCGGTGCTGGACTCGGGTGACTGCGGGGTCGAGCCGACGACCGTCGTCGACTTCTCTTCCGGGGAACCGGAGATCCTCCGGGTCGGCGCCGGCGATCCCACCCCGTTCGAGTGATTTCGCTCAGTTCTCCAGCAGTTCCAGCCATTCGGCGGTGTGCCCGCCGCTGAAGCTCAGGGCGAGATCTTCGGCGTCGCGGCGGCCGGTCACCAGGAGGCAGAAGTCCTCGGCGGACCCGGCGATGCGGTCGGCGGCCTCTTCGGGCCCGAAGTCCCACCGCGTCCCGGACGGCGCCCGCAGCTCGAACCGGAACGGCCCGGGCGGCGTCCGCCGGTGCCGGCGGTAGGCGCGGTCCCTGGTCCGCACGCCGTAGTAGGCGACGTGCCCGATCCCGTCGTCGCGGCGCGGGCGGACGCCGAGCGCGTCGGCGATGTCCTGGCCGCAGGCGAACAGCTCGGTCAGCGCGGCCGCGGCGAGCACCGACGGGCGCAGCGGGCCGTCGCTCCACGGCAGCTCCGGTTTCGCGGGGGCCGCCGCGAGCAGGGCGTTGGCCTTCCGCTGCTCGATCAGCCAGGTCAGGACCGCCTCGTCGAGCGAGTCGTAGGACACCTGCGGGGTGACGCCGAACGCGCCGGGGTTTTCGGCGCTGAGCCGGACCAGCCGCGCGGTCGACGTCAGGCGGGCGAAGTGGCCGGTGAGATCGGGGCCGGGGCCGGACCCGTGGCGTTCGGCCAGCTCGGCCAGCGCCTCGGTCTCGGTCTGCAGATCCGTGAACACGTCGGCCATCGGTGCCACCCTCCTGGGTCCGGGTAACCGGGACTGCCCGTGTTCCAGGCTGGCAGGCGGGCCCGCGGCGGCTCCACTCCGCCCTTGCGACGTGACGCCCGGACGCCCGGCGCGGTCGGCTATGTTCGTGCCACCGACGATGGGAGCGCGGGCCGTGAAGTACCTGCTGGCGATGTACCTCAACCCCGACGTGATGGCGAACCTGTCCGAGCAGGACATGAACGCCATCATGACCGGGCACCAGGACTTCATCCGCACGATCCGGGAGTCCGGCGAGATGATCGGCACGCAGGCGCTCGCGCCGGTCGCCGACAGCACCGTGGTGCGGGTGCGCGGGGGCCTGCCGGCCGTCACCGACGGCCCGTTCCTGGAGTCGAAGGAGTTCCTGGCCGGCTACTACCTCGTGGAGTGCGCGGACAAGGAGCGTGCCCTCGAGCTCGCCGCGATGATCCCGGACGCGGCGATCGACGGCCTCGGCATCGAGGTGCGCGAGATCGTCTTCTTCGCCGGCGCGGAGCCCGAAGCCCCTGGTGCGTGAGGTGACCGCACCCGCTCCGGTCGCCGAGGTCCTGCGCCCGCTGGTGCCGCGGGTGCTCGGCGTGCTGGTGCGCCGGTACGGCCAGTTCGACGCGTGCGAGGACGCCGTCCAGGAGGCGCTGCTGGCGGCCAGCGAGCAGTGGCCGGCCGACGGCGTCCCGGACAACCCGCACGCCTGGCTGGTGACGGTCGCGACCCGCCGGCTCACCGACCACTGGCGCAGCGAGAGCGCGCGGCGGCGGCGTGAGGAGTCGGTCGCCGTGCGGGAGCCGGTGGGCTCCGCGGTCGTCGCCGGTCCCGGCGAAGAGCAGCCCGCGGGCACCGACGACACGCTGAAGCTGCTGTTCCTGTGCTGCCACCCCGCGGTGTCGCCGCCTTCGCAGGTCGCGCTGACGCTGCGCGCGGTCGGCGGCCTGACCACGGCCGAGATCGCGAGCGCGTTCCTGGTGCCGGAGGCGACGATGACCCGGCGCATCACCCGCGCCAAGGAGAGCATCGCCGCCGCGGGGTCGACGTTCAGCGAGCCGTCGCCGGCCGACTTCGGCGACCGGCTGCGCGTCGTCCTGCAGGTGCTGTACCTGATCTTCAACGAGGGGTACACGGCGACGTCCGGGGAGAACCTCGTGCGCGCCGACCTGGCGGCGGAGGCGATCCGGCTGACCCGCGCGGTGCACGCGCTGATCCCGGGCGAGGGCGAGGTGGCGGGCCTGCTGGCGCTGATGCTCCTGACGGACGCGCGCCGCGAGGCCCGCACGGGACCGGACGGCGAGCTGGTGCCGCTGCCGGAGCAGGACCGCGGCCACTGGGACGCGGCGATGATCGCCGAGGGCGAGGCGCTGGTGGACGCGACGCTCGGCCACGCGGCGCTGGGGCCGTACCAGGTCCAGGCGGCGATCGCGGCCCTGCACGCGACCGCGCCCAGCACCGAGGGGACGGACTGGCCGCAGATCGTCGAGCTCTACCGCGTCCTGCAGACCCTGATGCCGAGCCCGGTGGTGACGATCAACCAGGCCGTGGCGGTGGCGCAGGCTTCGGGCCCGCTCGAGGGGTTGGCGCTGCTGGACACGGTCGACGCGAAGCTCGACGTCGGCCGCCGCCTGGACGCGGTCCGCGCGCACCTGCTGGAGCTGGCAGGGGATCCGGCCGGGGCGCGGGAGTACTACCTGCGCGCCGCCGACCGGACGGCGAGCTGGCCCGAGCGGCGGTACCTGGTGCAGCGGGCGGAGCGGATCGCGCCCGGCTGAAGGTGGTCGCCGGGATGTCGTGAGTGAGAAACAGTGTTCTAACCCTGTTTCTCACTCACGACCAGCCGCGGCAGACCGCTGAACCGCTAGCGGACCACGATGCCCGACGGGGGCTCCGGGGCCGAGGGGACGTGGAACAGCCGGGCCAGCAGCTCCAGGTCGGCCAGGTCGCCCTCGATCGCCAGCTTGCCGCTGCGGACCGCTTCGCGCGCCGACACGTGACCGCTCATCAGGTCCAGCATCACCGCGCCGTTGGTCACCTTGACCACCAGGTCCGCGCCGGCGAACCGGCCTTCGCCGACCTTGACCACGCCGTCCTCGACCAGCGCGTGGATGATCATGCTGTCGTCGTAGCGGATTTCGTAGGTGATCTGGACGCTCTCGGCCACGTCGGCGCGGAACGTCGTGTACAGCGACAGGATCGCCGAGTCCAGCGTGAACACGTCGTCCGGGCCCGGCTGGTGCAGGGAACGCGCGCCCCACAGGCCGAGGTCGAGCAGGACCTGGTCGAGCTCGCTGCCGTACTGGGTCAGCTCGTAGATCAGGCCCGCGTCGAGCTCGGCGCGGACGCGGCGGCGGAGCACCCCGGTCGCTTCGAGCTCGTTGAGGCGGGACGAAAGGATGGACGGCGGGATCTTCGGCAGACCGGCCTGCAGTTCGTCGTAGCGCTTCGGGCCGAGCACCAGGTCGCGGACGATCAGCAGCGACCAGCGCTCGCCGATGATCTCGAGAGCGCGGGCGAGACCGCAGAACTGTCCGTAGGCGCGGGTGTTGGGAGCGGGCATCGAACTTTCCTCACTTCTTTCTCGGGCGACGCGATCGAACTCGGCCGAAGCCGGGGAAGCGGTGGATCAGCGGTGGTCTCCTTCGGAGATCAGTTCTCGGTGCAGCACCTGGAGGTCGTCACACGGTTCGACGCCCAGTTCGCCGGCCAGCCTCGACCGGAGCCTGCGGTAGACGGCCATCGCGTCGGATCGCCGTCCGCTGCGGCCGAGCACGCGCATCAGCTGGCCGTGCAGCGCTTCGTCGAGCGGGCTGCCGGTGGCCAGCGACCGCAGTTCGCCGATCAGCTCGCGGTGCTTCCCGCTGATGATCTCGGCTTCGATCCGCAGGTGCAGGACGCTGCGGCGCTGCTCGAGCAGCTCCGTACGGTAGGCCGAGAGAATGGGTCCACAGTGGACGTTCGCGAGCGGCGGGCCGGACCAGAGGTCGAGCGCCGCGCGGTAGGCGTCGGCGGCCGCCGCGTGGTCACCGGCGTCCTGGTGCTCGTGGCCGAGCTGCTGCAGCCGGACGAACCGGTAGGTGTCCACTTGGGACGGGTCGATGTAGAAGGCGTAGCCGGACTGCTTGGTGGCCAGCATCTTCTCCCCGTCGGCGGCTAGGCGGTTCTGGTCGATGCACCGGCGCAGGTGGTAGACGTAGGTGTGCAACGTCGTCCGCACCGTCCGGGGCGGGTTGTACGACCACAGCTCCCGGATGAGGGTGTCGATGTGTACCATCTTGCCCGGGCGCATCACGAGCACGGCGAGCAGCTGCAGGACCTTGGGGGTGGTCGGCGCGTAGTCGACCCCGCCGCGCCGCACTTCCAGCGGGCCCAGAACGGTGAACGTCACTCCAGCGTCGTCCGGCTCGTCCGTCGGCGGCGGCAGTTCGGAGTACATGGCAGGCCTCCAGCGTCGTCAATGCGTCCTCGCGCTTCCCCAGTGGTGCCACGCGGGTCGGTGGACGGCCGACTCCGGGCTTCTATCCGAATGTGACAGAGCGTCGCTCCGGCGGCCAGTGAGTCACCCATCAGAGTCCGCGTGGGTTTGTCCCGTGGCCCCGTGCGTTTCGCAGGGGTGCCCCGGGTGTTCCGCACGGTCCGCCATCCGGCCCAACCAGGGCGGGGGCGCTCGCGGGTGTCCCCGGATCGGACCAAGCGCGGGAGCGGCCACGATCATGCGTGCGGTATCGCGCACGCGCGGGCCGTGTGTTCCGCATGGACAGTCCGGTGTGGAACTCCCGCGCCGGGCGCCGCGGCTTCCGCCGGAGTGCGTTTCGCCCGGTCGGGCTCCATCGCCCATCGAGTGATCTGCGAGACGCGGCGTCTTCCCTGGCACCAGGAGAACTGCCACCAGGGGAATTCGAGGTTGGACGGATGATGTTGCGGTCTATTGCGGCTGTCGGACACGACAGCGAGTTCGACGATCCGCCCCGGATGCCGGCGCTCGAGCGCGTGGAGAAGTCGGTCCGGCCCGCCGTGCTGCAGGCCATCACGTCGATTCAGCAGCGGTACTTCGAACCACTCACGCTCGCGGAACTGGCCTCCGAGGTCTTCGTCAGCCGGTTCCACTTCTCCCGGATGTTCGCCGACGCCACCGGGGTGACGCCAGGGCGGTTCCTCACCGCGGTCCGCCTGTTCGAGGCCAAGCGGCTGCTGCTGACGACGTCGCTGAACGTCTCCGACATCGTGTGCAGCGTCGGCTACAGCAGCGTCGGCACGTTCACCAGCCGGTTCTCGCGGGCGGTCGGGATGACGCCGACCCAGTACCGCGAGCCGCAGGTCGCCGAGCTGCTCGTGGCGATTTCGCCGTCCTTCCAACGGCTTCCGCCGCTGCGCACGCTGCGGGCGGCCGGGCGCAGCTGCGCCTCGCTGCAGACCGGCACGGGGGTGCTGTCGATGCGTCTCGACATGCCCCGCGGCTCGGCGCCCGCCGACACCCTCGTCGGGCTCTTCGCCGACCCGGTGCCCCAGTGCGGGCCCGTCGCCTTCGGCGGCATGGCCAACATGAGCTCGGGCGAGCTGACCATCCACGGCGTGCCCGCCGGCCGCTGGACGGCGATCGCGGTCGCGCAGCACCAGCCGGGCGCGGCCGGGCCGCGGTTCTCGATCGGCTACGCGGGCGTGAACGTGGCGCCCTTCGGCCAGACCACCGCCCGGGTGGGCCTGCGCGCGCCGGCCCCGACCGACGCGCCGATCGCGATCACGCTGGCGTCCAAGCAGTCGCCGTTCACCCAGCGCATGCGCGCCGCCCAGCGCCCGCACTTGCGCGCCGTCGCCTGATCCCCCGACGAACAAAGGACGACACAGCAATGTCCACGGTAATGGGAGTGCTCCGCAAGCGGTTCCTCGCTCCTTCGCTCGCCTCGGTCGGGTTCGCCGAACGCGGCTTCCCGGTCACCCACACCGATTCGACGGCCCGGCTGGAGGCGGTGCCGCAGGCGGTCGTGTGCGGGTTCGAATGGGCCATCGAAGGCGCGTCGCTGTGGGAGATCGAGCGCCGGCTCGCGCTCATCGAGCCCGAGCAGCGCGGGTTCGCCTACGAAGGCGCGACGATGGGCTACACGATCCTCGACGCCATGCCGGGCGGCGGCCGCGACCGCACCCGCGCCCTGCTCGAAGGGCCGGGCCGCCCGCACATCTTCCTGACCTACATCGGGATCGGCTTCGCGATGGCGCGGCTGCCGCGTCCACTGTGGAAGAACATCCTGCCCGAGCTGTCCGGGGTGGCCTACCACCCGGTGATGAGCTGGCTGGCCGTCGACGGCTTCGGCTTCGACCGCGCCTACTTCGACACGAAGAAGTGGGTCGACGAGCAGGCCGAGCCGGAGCCCTACCCGTGGGCGGGGCGCCCGGAGTACTTCGGGCGGGCGTTCGACCAGGGGGTCGGGCGGGCGCTGTGGTTCATCAACGGCGGGAACCCGGACGCCGTCGCCAAGGCGGTCGTGCGCTTCGCCGAGCACCGCCGCGCGGACCTGTGGAGCGGGGTCGGGCTGGCCGCGACGTTCGCCGGCGGCGCCGACCAGCGCGGGCTGGGCCGGCTGCGCAAGGCGGCCGGCGAGCACTACGACGAGCTCGCGCTGGGCGTGGTGTTCGCGGTCAAGGCGCGGACGTACTCCGCGTACGTGCCCGCACACACCCACCTCGCGGCCGGTGTGCTCACCGACCTTTCCGTGCAGGGCGCGCAGAACCTCGCCGACCGCACCGAACAGGCCGACGGCGACGACGGCCCGCAGCCGCCGTACGAGCTGTGGCGGCAGCGGATCCGGGCGGAGTTCGACCCCGCGGCCCGGCGGCTGGCCGGCTGAAGAAGCCGCGGGGTGATCGCGGGCAACCGTGGAGTAGAGCCCTGACCAGCAAATCTGTGACCGTAGAGGCGAAGTGAACAGTCGACCCTAAGGGGGAGAGTGCGTTGGGCAATGGTTGGCGTACGCTCAGGCGCCGCGTCCTGACACCTGATGTCTCGGAGACCTTGCTGGAAAAGCGGGGCTTCCACCGGAAGAGCCCAGCCGCTCAGGAACGGCTCGAAACCGTGGGGGCGATGTTCCTCCGCGGGTACGCGCACGCCGTCGAAGCGAAGTCGGTCGAGCAAGCCGAAGAATGGCTCGAGGAGATCGAGCCGCGGTTCCGCGGGTTCGCCTACGAAGGCGCGGGAATGGGCTACGGGGTGCTCGACGGGCTCCCCTTCGGCAAGAGCTCCAACATCGCCGGGTTCCTCGCCGGCCCCGGCGAGAAGCACGACTACATCATCTACGTCGGGGTCGGCTGGGCGATGTGCCGGCTCCCGCGGTTCGCGTGGCCGAAGGCGTCGGCCTTCGACCCGCTGCTGCGCTGGCTGGTGCTCGACGGCTACGGCTTCCACCAGGCCTACTTCAAGACGGCCCAGTACATCGGGGAGCAGTACCAGGACCCGAAGTTCTCGTGGCCGGACCGGCGGTACGACGGCTACGCGCTGCGCGCCATCGACCAGGGCATCGGCCGGGCGCTGTGGTTCATCTGCGGCACGGACGTCTCCCTGGTGGCCAAGACGATCGAGGAGTTCCCGGAGTCCCGCCACGGTGACCTGTACGCGGGGGTCGGGCTCGCCTCGACCTACGCGTGCGGCGTCACGGCCGACGAGCTGGCGGAACTGGTCGACCGGGCCGGGATCCACCACGGCCAGCTGGCGCAGGGGAGTGCCTTCGCCGCCGAGTGCCGGGTGCGTTCGGGCCTGCTGATCCCGGAGACCGAGATGGCGGCCCAGGCCATCTGCGGGCTCCCGGCCGAGCGCGTGGCGGCGATCACCCAGGAGGTCCGCCCGGCCGTCGTCGTCGACGGCGACGACGTCCCGGCGTTCGAAACCTGGCGGCAGCGGATCGCCGAAGAAGTGCTGACCCACGGAGGGAAGAAGAAATGACCGCGACCTTCGGCTGGCTGCGCAAGCAGCTGGCGGGCATCGTGGCGCTGGTGCTGATCCTCGGCCTCTACACGGTCGCGCAGCTGCCCCGCGTCTCGGCCGCCGAACAGGACTCGATGGCGAGCCAGTTCCACTTCACCCCGATGACGATCGCGCTGCCCGCGGCCACGAAGTCGCAGTCGATCCGGACGGTGAACAAGGAGTACGAGCACATCTCCGCGTGGATCTCCTCGGTCGGCGCCGCGATCGCGCTCAACGACATCAGCGGCAGCGGCAAGGCCAACGACCTCTGCCTGGTCGACCCGCGCAGCGACCAGGTCGTCGTCACGCCGGCGCCGGACTCCGGCCCGCGCTACGCGCCGTTCGCGCTCGACCCCGCGCCGGTGCTGCCGACGTGGGACTACATGGCGCCGATGGGCTGCGTCCCGGGTGACTACAACGAAGACGGCCGGACCGACATCCTCGCCTACTACTGGGGCCGGAGCCCGGTCGTGTTCCTGCAGAAGGCCACCGCGACGAAGTTCGACGCCTCGGCGTTCCAGCCGACCGAGCTGGTGCCGGGCAACCACCGCGGCCCGGACGGGAAGTACAGCGGACCGCTGTGGAACACCGACTCCGTCACCATCGGCGACTTCGACGGCGACGGGCACGTCGACGTCTTCGTCGGCAACTACTTCCCGGACAGCAAGGTCCTGGACCCGACCGCCGACGGCGGCATCACGCTGAACCAGTCGATGTCGCACGCGACGAACTCCGGCGGCAAGTTCATCTTCCGCTGGACCGGGGCGACGTCCGGGGCGAACCCGACCGCCCGGTTCGTCGACGCCTCCCAGGGCATCCCGGAAGACGCGCGCCTCGGCTGGACACTGGCCTCCAGCGCGACCGACGTCGACGGCGACAGCCTGCCGGAGCTCTACATCGCCAACGACTTCGGGCACGACCACTTCCTGTACAACAAGTCCTCGCCGGGGCACATCGAGTTCGGTGAGGTCACCGGGGTCCGCGGCTTCACGGACCCGAAGTCGAAGGTGCTGGGCCACGACTCCTTCAAGGGGATGGGCGTCGACTTCGGCGACCTGAACCACGACGGCCTCTACGACCTGTTCGTCAGCAACATCACGACGTCGTGGGGCATCGAAGAGTCGAACTTCCAGTTCATGAACACCGCGAAGAACGCCCAGGACCTGCGCAGCCAGCTGAACGACGGCGTCGCGCCCTTCGAGGACGTGAGCGGCTCGGACGGCACGGCCTGGTCCGGCTGGGGCTGGGACGTCAAGATCCAGGACTTCAACAACAGCGGCGAGAACCAGATCGCGCAGGCGACCGGGTTCGTCAAGGGACAGGTCAACCGCTGGCCGAACCTGCAGGAGCTGGCCACGGCCAACGACGGCCTGCTGTCCAACCCCTTCTGGTGGCCGAACGCCCGCGCCGGTGACGACATCGGTGGCGACCAGACGTTCCACTTCTTCGTGAAGAGCCCGGACGGCCGCTACACCGACCTCGGCCCGCAGCTGGGCCTGGCGGTGCCGACCCCGACCCGCGGGATCGCCGTCGGCGACACCGACGGGGACGGCCTGCCCGAGTTCGCGGTGGCGCGGCAGTGGGAGCAGCCGATCTTCTACCACAACGACAGCCCGAAGCCCGGCAAGTACCTGCAGCTGAAGCTGACCACCGACGCCCCGGTGGCGCCCGGCCCGCTGCCCGCGGCCGGCGTGCCCGCGATCGGCGCCGAGGCCACCGTGACGACCTCGGACGGCAAGAAGTACCTCGGCCGGGTCGACGGCAGCAGCGGGGAAGCCGGCCGCCGCAGCTTCGACGTCCAGATCGGCCTCGGGCACGACGTCAGCGGTCCGCTCGACGTGCACCTGCAGTGGCGGGACCGGACCGGGCAGCTGCGGACGCAGGACCTGAAGCTCGAACCCGGCTGCCACATGTACCAGCTCGGCACCACGGCGATGGAAGAGATGTGACGGCATGGCCACCCCGACTCTGACCACAGTGGACACCGCGCCACCGAAACGGACGAACAAGGTCATCACGGCCTTGAAGCGGTTCGCGATGTCGATCACGATCTTCAACATCCTCGGCTACACGATCCTCGGGTTCGAGCAGCCGTGGCTGTACCCGTTCGTCGCGCTGGCGACCGCGTACACCACCGAGATCGTGCTCGAGATCATCAACGCCAAGGTGACCCAGCGCGGCGTCCGGTTCAAGGGCAACGGCTTCAAGGGGCTCATGGAGTTCCTGCTGCCGGCGCACATCACCGGTCTCGCGCTGAACATGCTGACCTACGTCAACGACCGGATCCTCGTGATGATCTTCGGGGTGGTCGTGGCGGTCGGGGCCAAGTGGGTCCTGCAGGCGCCGGTGTACGGCCGCATGCGGCACTACATGAACCCGTCGAACTTCGGCATCACGGTCATCCTGCTGGTGTTCCCGTGGGCCAGCATCGCCCCGCCGTACCACTTCAGCGAGCAGATCGCGACCTGGGGCGGCTGGCTGATCGTCGCGATCATCCTGATCTCGGGCACGGTGCTCAACGCGCTGCTGACCAACCGGATGTTCCTGATCGCGGGCTGGCTGAGCTTCTTCGTGATCCAGGCCTTCGTCCGCGGGTGGCTCTTCGGCACGTCCATCCCGGGCGCGCTGGCGATGGGGACCGGGATCGCGTTCGTGCTCTACACGAACTACATGGTGACCGACCCGGGGACGTCTCCGTCGAAGAAGGGCTCGCAGTTCGCCTTCGGCGCCGGTGTGGCGCTCGCGTACGGCTTCTTCACCGCCGTGCACGTCGCGTACGGCCTGTTCCTGGCCACCGCGACCGTCTGCCTGATCCGCGGGCTGTTCCTCTGGGGCCTGCACTTCTCGAACAAGGCCCGGGTCCAGTTCGAGTCCGACCAGGCCGCGCAGAAGGCGAAGCTCGAGCTCGCGCCGGCGCCGGAATCGACCGGTGACGGCGAGAAGCCGGGAGCCATCGCGGCATGACCGGTCCCGCCGACAACGTCCGGGCGGCGCGCACCGCGCCGCCCGGGCCGCCGCGCCGAGCGACGTTCCGGTTGCTGAAGCAGCTCTTCACCGACCGGCTCGCGCTCATGGGCGACAACGCCGACACCTACGGCGACGTCGTCCGCATCGCCATCGGCCCCAAGGCGATGTACCTGGTGAACCACCCGGACCTAGCGAAGCACGTCCTCGCCGACAACGCGGCGAACTACCACAAGGGCATCGGCCTGCAGGAGGCCCGCCGGGCCCTCGGCGACGGCCTGCTCACCAGCGACGGCGAGACCTGGAAGAAGCAGCGCCGGACCATCCAGCCGGTGTTCCAGCCCAAGCGGATCTCGCGCCAGGCCGCGGTCGTCGCGGCCGAGGTCGAGACGCTGGTCAAGCGGCTGGCCGAGCACGACGGGCCGGTCGAGATCCTGCACGAGATGACCGGGCTGACCCTCGGCGTCCTCGGCAAGACGCTGCTCGACGCCGAGCTGGGCGGGTACGAGACGCTGGGCCACTCGTTCGAGGCCGTGCAGGACCAGGCCATGTTCGAGGCCGTCACGCTCAGCATGGTCCCGCAGTGGGTGCCGCTGAAGAAGCAGGTCGAGTTCCGGACCGCGCGCGACGACCTGCGCCGGATCGCCGAGGAGCTGGTCGACCAGCGGCTCGCGAACCCGGTCGAGAACGGCGAGGACGTGCTGTCCCGGCTGATCGCGACCGGCTCGGCCGACCACGCGTCACGCGAACGCATGCGCGACGAGCTGATCACGTTGCTGCTGGCCGGGCACGAGACGACGGCGAGCACGCTCGGCTGGGCGTTCCACCTGGTCGACGAGCACCCGGAGGTCGGCGAGCGGCTGCACGCCGAAGCCGTCGAGGTGCTGGGCGACCGGCTGCCCGAGCACGAGGACCTGCGGAAGCTGACCTACACCGTCGCCGTGGTCGAAGAGGTCATGCGGATGTACCCGCCGGTCTGGCTGCTGCCGCGGATCGCGCAGGCCGACGACGAGATCGGCGGGTACCACGTGCCGGCCGGCTCCGACGTCGTGGTCGTGCCGTACACGCTGCACCGGCACCCGGAGTTCTGGACCGACCCGGAACGCTTCGACCCGGGCCGGTTCGACGCCGCCAACCCGGCCGGGCGGCCGCCGCGCTACGCCTACATCCCGTTCGGCGCCGGGCCGAGGTTCTGCATCGGCAACAGCCTCGGGGTGATGGAGGCCGTGTTCGTGCTGGCGATGGCGGCGCGGGACCTGGAGCTGCGCAAGGTACCGGGCAAGGTCGTCGAACCCGAGGCGATGCTGTCGCTGCGGGTGCGCGGCGGGCTGCCGATGACCGTGCGCCGCCGGGAGCGGACGTGGCGGGCCGAAGCAGCTTGACGTCTACTGTGGACATTCGATGAGGAGGTAGGCCGGTGCAACCCGAGGCCCGACCAGAAAGCACCGAAGAAGAACGTGTCGAGACCATGACCCTCGAGGCTTATGCGGACACGATCGTGCCGGGGGAGAAGCGGTTCCCGGAGGACCGGGCGATCGCCGGGGCCGCGCCCGGTCCGGGATCGGTGGTGGCGGGTGCGCTCGAGCTGCTGCACTTCGACGCGACCGGCGTCACGGCCGGCCTGCCCTACCTCGCGCAGTCGCTCAACGACCACGCGAAGGTCTACGCGGGGGAGGTGGCGCTGGAGCTCGACCACGACGTCCCGCCGTTCGTCGCGCTGCCCTACGAGCACCGCCGCGAGCTGGTGAACCGGCTGACCACGCCCGGGCACCCGGAGAAGGACGGCTGGGTCAGCCTCGCGCTGTTCTGCAACATGGCCTACGACAGCGCCCCGCACCTGCACACCGCCGACGCCATCCGCGACGGGCACCCCGGTCTGCTGGCGCTGGGGTACAAGGCCCCGGACGCCGACGGGTTCTGGCGGTTCCCGAAGTACGGCTACGGCCGCAAGCTGGCCGAGCTCCACCCCGACACGACGCCTTCCGGGAGCCCAGCATGAGCGCGATCGACCAGACCGACGTAGTCATCGTCGGCAGCGGGTTCGGCGGGTCCATCCCGGCCTACCACCTCGCCGCCGGCGGGGCGAAGGTGACGGTGCTGGAGCGCGGGCCGTGGCTGGCCGCGGCCGACTTCGAGCACGACTACCTGCTCGGCTCGTCCTACACGCGGGCGTTCGACTTCGTCGTCGGCGACGGGATGAGCGTGCTGGGCGGCAACTGCGTCGGCGGCGGCAGCGTGGTGTACTTCGCCGCGATGCCGCGCGCGCCGCGCTTCGTGTTCGACCGCCACGGCAGCATCGGGCGCCGGATGTGGCCGTCGGTCATCTCCCGCGACAGCCTGGAACCGTGGTACGACCGCGTCGACGAGTCGATCCCGGTGTCCAAACAGGACTGGAGCGACGTCTCCTACGCCGGTGGACTGTGGGCCGCGGCCTGCAACCACTCGGGGCGCACGGCGAACCCGGCGCCGGTCGCGGTCGACAACGACACCTGCGTCAACTGCAACTTCATGATGGCGGGCTGCAAGTTCGACGCCAAGCGATCGATGCTGACCAACTACCTGCCCGCCGCGCTGGCGCACGGTGCCGAGATCCGGCCGCTGCACGAGGTCCAGCGCCTCGAGCGGACCGAGGACGGCGGCTACCGCGTCCACTTCGACCTGATCGACGAAGAGGACTACCGGATCCACACCGGGACCGGCGTGATCGAGGCGAAGGTCGTCATCATCGCCGCGGGCGCCGGCGCGACGCCGGTGATCCTGCAGCGCTCGGAGGCGACGCTCGGCACGATGCCGCACGGCGTCGGCCGGTACTTCTCCGGCAACGGCGAGCGGCTCAACACCGCGATCATCGACGAGGACCGCGTCCGCGAGGTGCTCGGACTGTCCCGTGAGGACGGTCCGGTGTACTCGGCCAACCACATCGGCAAGGGCCCGACCGTCGCGAACTGGGACAAGCTCGACGGCTCGCTGCCGGAGTACGAGCGGTACTCGCTGGAGCAGCTGTACTTCCCGCCGGGGCTGGGCACGATCCTGGCCCAGGTGCCGGGCGGCGACGAGCCGCGCTGGTACGGCGCGCAGAAGAAGGAGATCCTCAACCAGTGGGCCAACTGGCTCACGATCTTCCTGATGACCGAGGACGACAACGAAGGCGTCTTCGGCACCCCGCCGCCCACCGGGAACGCCTACCGGATCTCGCAGCAGATGCTGGGCCGCGGCCCGCTGCGCTACGACCCGACCACGAACACCCGGCGCGGCTGGGCGCTCGCGGACGCCGACTGCAAGGCGATCATCGAGAAGGACGGCCTGGCGAAGGTCTCGCCGTGGACCAACGACGTCGTCGGCGCGTACACCGTGCACCCGCTGGCTTCGTGCCGGATCGGGGACGACGCGGCGACGTCGGCGTTGTACCCGAACCACGAGCTGCGCAACCACCCGGGCATCTTCGTCACCGACAGCGCGTCGGTGCCGGGTGCGCTGACGGTGAACCCGGCGATGACCATCGCCGCGCTCGCCGAGCGGTCGATCCCGGGCATCGTCCGGGCGCTGCAGGCCCGGGACGTCGACGTCAAGTACGGCGCCCCGGCGCCGGACGGGTCGATCACCGGCCGCCGGGCGGTGTCCAAACTGGACCTGGTCGCCGGCAACTGATGCACGGGTACCTCGAACTCGCGCTCCTGGGCTCCTGGGAGCGCGAGTCCGCCGTTTCACGAGGAGGCACGATGGCGCCCGGACTGGTGCGGTTCGCCCTGCGGCGGACGCTGCGGGACGTGAAGTACGTCGAGGCCGTGCGGCCGCGGCGGGCGCGGGGGCTGGTGGCGGACGTCTACCGGCAGGTGGAGCGGGACTTCGGGATGCTCGCCCCGCCCGTCGCGCTGCACTCGCCCGCGCCGGAGGTGCTCGCCGCGGTGTGGCTGGTGCTGCGGGAGTCGCTGGTCGCGGGCGGGACGGTGAGCCGGGCCGACAAGGAGGTCGTCGCGGCCGCGGTGTCGGCCGCGAACGCGTGCCCGTACTGCGTCGAGGTGCACGGCATGGCCCTCGCCTCGCTGGGGGAGCCGGCTGCCGCCGCGGCCATCGAGGCGGGCGACGCCGGGGCCATCCCGGACGCGGACACGCGGGCACTGGTCGCGTGGGCGCGGGGCGAGGGCGGGCTGCCCTCGGACGTCCCGGCCGCCGCCGTCGCCGAGTTCACCGCCGTGGCGGTCGCGTTCCACTACCTCAACCGGGTGGTGAGTGTGTTCCTCGGCCCGTCGCCGCTGCCGGCGTCGGTGCCGGCGTCGGCGCGTGAGAAAGCCAAGGCGGTACTGGGACTCCTGCTCAAACCGGGGGCCGCGCCGCCGGCCGGGGAAGCGCTGGGCCTGCTGCCGGAGACCGTCGTGGACGGCCCGGGCTGGGTACCCCGGGGCAGCACCCTGGCCGACGCCTTCGCGCGCGCCACGGCGGCGGTGGAAGTAGCCGGGGAACGCTCGGTGCCCCTTCGCGTGCGGGACCTCGTCCAGCGCGAAGTCAAGGCCTGGGACGGGAAACCGCCCGGGCTGAGCCGCGCCTGGGTCGAGCCCGTGCTGGCCGAGCTGCCCGAGGACGAACGCGCGGCGGGCCGGCTCGCCCTGCTGACGGCCAAGGCGGCGTACCAGGTCGGCCCCGCCGACGTCCGCCTGGACGGGACGGACGATCGGGGCCTGGTGGAGCTGGTGTCGTGGGCGGCTCTCACCGCGGCCGTGGCGGCCGGTGACCGGCTGCCGCACCGCCCGTGAAGAGAAGACTCGCAGGTCGGCGCGGGTGATGATCGAAAGGTCAGATCGCCCGCCGGGGCGCGCAGCACCGGGACACACCGAAATCTGGCCCGGTTCGCGACGCCGCCCCGCGGGATCCCGATCTGCTCGGCCCGCGGTCGCCGCGAGGAGTGGCTCCCCTTACCCCGCCCCTCGCGGCGGCCGCCGGCTCACGAGAAGACGTCGTAGCCGTGAGAGGACAGACAGGTGACTGACACCACGGGCGTGATCGCACACTTGACCGCCGAGGCCGCCGAAGTGGACGCGCTCGTCGCCGGCCTCGCCGAAGCCGGGTGGGACACCCCCACCCCGGCGCCGGGGTGGGCGGTCCGGCACCAGATCGCGCACCTCGCGTTCATCTTCCGGATCGCCGGCCTCGCGGCCGCGCAGCCGCAGGCGTTCATCGAGATGACCAAGGCCGTCGAGTCCGTCGGGTTCGACAACGCGGTCGAAGGCGCATTGCAGGAGTTCATCCACGACCCGGCCGAAGTGCTGCTGTCCCGCTGGCGCGCCGAGCGCGACACGGGCATCAAGGCACTGGCCGCCGTTCCCGGCGACCAGCTGGTGCCGTGGCTGGTGAACCCGCTGCCGCCGTACGTGCTGGCGTGCGCCGGGATGATGGAGCTGTTCGGCCACGGCCAGGACGTCGCCGACGCGCTCGGCGTGCGCCCGGTGCGCACCGACCGGATCAAGCACCTGGTCGGCTTCGCCGTGCGCGTGCGGGACTTCGGTTACGAGGCGCGGAACCTGACGCCGCCGGCGGAGGAGTTCCGCTACGAGCTCACCGCGCCTTCGGGCGAGCTCTGGACGTTCGGACCCGCGGACGCGGCCAACCGGGTGAGCGGCAGCGCGGAGGACTTCTGCCTGCTCGTCACCCGCCGGCGGCACCGCTACGACCTCGACATCCGGGCGAAGGGCACGCTGGCCGACCAGTGGCTCGACATCGCCCAGGCCTACCGCGGACCGGCGGGCCAGGGACGCAGGCCCGGCCAGTTCGACGCCTGATCAAGTCCACAGTAGACAGTCTGCGGCGTTGTCCCAGCGTGCTGACGTAGCGGCCCGGGGCAGGCAGAAAGAAGACGGTCCGCGTCGCCCGGGAGATGCTGGACCAGGCGGCCCGGCGGACCGGGCGAACCGGGCAGCGGCACCGCCGCGGCCCGCGGATGACAGACCGGCGGCGGGATCGCGCCGGTGGCAGCGGGGACCTGACGGTTCCGGTGATACGGGGCTCGAGAGCCAGTGGGAGTGCGGTGGCATGAGCGTTGAGCGCATTTCGATCGTCGGTATCGGTCTCCGATACCCCGACGCGAGTTCTCCGGAGGAGCTCTGGGAAAACGTGCTGGCCGGTCGCCGGGCGTTCCGCAGGCTCCCCGACGAACGGATGAACCGGGCGGACTACTACTCGTCCGATCCGAAGGCACCGGACCGCTTCTACGCGCAGAAGGCGGCGGTGCTGCGGGACTACGAGTTCGACCGGGTGGCGCACAAGGTCGCCGGCAGCACGTTCCGCGCGACGGACACGACGCACTGGCTGGCGCTCGACGTCGCCGCCGAAGCCCTCGCGGACGCGGGGTTCGGCGAAGGTGACGGGGCGCCGCGGCAGAACACCGGCGTCGTCATCGGCAACAGCCTCACCGGGGAGTTCTCCCGCGCCAACATCATGCGGCTGCGCTGGCCGTACGTCCGCCGCACGGTCGCGGCGGCGCTGAGCTCCCGCGGCTGGGAGGACGAGGACACCGCGAGCTTCCTGCGGGAACTGGAGATCCAGTACAAGGAGCCGTTCCCCGAGATCAACGAGGACTCCCTCGCCGGTGGCCTGGCGAACACCATCGCCGGCCGCGTCTGCAACCACTTCGACTTCGCCGGCGGCGGCTACACCGTGGACGGCGCCTGCTCGTCCTCGCTGCTGTCCGTGGTGACCGCGGCCAACGCGCTCGCCCAGGGCGACCTCGACCTCGCCATCGCCGGCGGTGTCGACCTGTCGATCGACCCGTTCGAGGTGATCGGGTTCGCGAAGACCGGCGCGCTGGCCAAGCGCGAGATGAAGGTCTACGACGCCGACTCCAACGGCTTCTGGCCGGGCGAGGGCTCGGGCATGCTCGTCCTGATGCGCGAAAGCGACGCGCTGGAGCAGGGCAAGCGGATCTACGCGTCGATCGGCGGCTGGGGCGTCTCCTCCGACGGCAAGGGCGGCATCACCCGGCCCGAGGCCGCCGGGCACCGGCTCGCCCTCAAGCGCGCCTACGACCGCGCCGGCTACGGCGTCGAGACCGTTTCCTACTTCGAGGGCCACGGCACCGGCACCGCGCTGGGCGACGCCACCGAGATCGAGGCGCTGTCCACCGCCCGCCGCGACGCCGACCCCCTGGCCAAGCCGGCCGCGCTCTCGACGATCAAGGGCAACATCGGGCACACCAAGGCCGCGGCGGGCGTCGCCGGCCTGATCAAGGCGACACTGGCGGTCTACCACCAGGTCATCCCGCCGGCCACCGGCCACTACGAGCCGCACGAGTCGCTGACCGGGACGTCCGCGCGGATGTACGTCCCGCGCGACGCGTCGCTCTGGCCCGAGGACCAGCCGGTCCGCGCCGGGGTCTCCGCGATGGGCTTCGGCGGCATCAACTCCCACGTCACGGTCACCGAGTCGCCCACCGCGGCCCGGCGCCGCGAGCTCGACGAGCGGGCCCGCACCCTGGTCGCCGGCCGGCAGGACGCCGAGCTGCTGCTGTTCGACGCCGACGACGTCGCGACCCTGCGCGGCGACATCGCCGCGACCCTGGAGGCCGTGCCGAAGCTGTCGTTCGCCGAGCTGGGCGACCTCGCCGCGAAGCTGGCGAAGGACCTGTCGGGCAAGCCGGTGCGCGCCGCGGTCGTCGCGGCCAACCCGGAGCACGCCGAGCGGAAGCTGACCAAGCTGCTGGAGCAGCTCGAGTCCGGGAGCGCGGTCTTCGACTCCGCCGACGGCATCTTCGCGAGCAGCCGCGGTGCCGCCCCGAAGATCGGCTACCTGTTCCCCGGCCAGGGATCCGGGCGCGGCGGCGAGAGCGCCCTGCGCCGCCGGTTCACCGTGGCCGAGGAGATCTTCCGCGCCGCGGCCCTGCCGGTCGCCGGCGACCAGGTCGCCACCGAGGTGGCCCAGCCGCGGATCGTCACCGGTTCGCTGGCCGCGCTGCGGGTGCTGCGCTCCTTCGGCATCGAGGCCTCGACCGTCACCGGTCACAGCCTCGGCGAGCTGACCGCCCTGCACTGGGGCGGCGCGCTCGACGAGCGCGGCCTGCTCGAGCTGGCCAAGCTCCGCGGCAAGGTGATGGCCACGACGACCGGCGACGGCACCGGCGCGATGGCCGGGATCGCCGCCTCGCCCGGCCGCGTCGAGGAGCTGGGCCTGGGTGACGACCTGGTCATCGCCGGCTACAACGCGCCGGAGCAGACCGTCATCTCCGGTCCGGCCGAGGCGATCGACCGCATCGTCGCCAGGGCGAAGGCCCAGGGCGTCGGCGCGACCCGCATCAAGGTCTCGCACGCCTTCCACTCGCCCGCGGTCGAACCGGCCGCGCGGGCCATGACCGAACGGCTCGGCGAGTTCAGCTTCGCCCGGCTCGAGCGGCCGGTCGTCTCGACGGTCAGCGGCGACGTGCTGCACGCCGCCGAGAACCTGCCGGAGCTGCTGCACGACCAGATCGTGCTGCCGGTCCGCTTCCGCGAAGCCGCCGCCAAGGTGGCCGAGCGCAGCGACCTGGTGGTCGAGGTCGGCCCCGGCCGGGTGCTGACCGGGCTGTTCGAGGAGATCGCGCCGGACACCCCGGTGCTCGCGATCGACTCGGACAACGCGTCGCTGCAGGCCCTGCTGCGGGTCGTCGGCGCGGCGTTCGCGCTCGGCGCCCCGATCTCGGTGGACGCGCTGTTCGAGGGACGCGTCGTGCGTGCCCTGCCGGCCGACGGGGTGTACAACTTCCTCTCCAGCCCGTGCGAAGCGGCGCCGTCGATCGACAGCGAGCTGGCCACCGAGCTCGCCGCGGAGAAGGCACTGGCCGCCGAGGCCGACGCCGCCACCGGCGACTCCGACTCGGGGTCGACCCTGGACCTGCTGCGCAAGCTCGCCGCCGAGCGCGTCGAGCTGCCGCTGGAAGCCGTCACCGCCGACACCCACCCGCTCGACGACCTGCACCTGTCGTCGATCACGGTCGGGCAGCTGGTCAACGACGTCACCCGGGCGCTGGGCCGGCCCGCGCTCGAAGGCATGCCGAACTTCGCGACGGTCTGCCTCGGTGAGCTCGCCGAGATGATCGACGAGCTGGCGCAGACGGCGAAGCCGGCCGACCGCAACGTCGGCGAGGCCCCGGGCGTCGGACCGTGGGTCCGGCCGTTCGCGGTCGAGTACGTGCCCGCGCCGCGGCCCAACGCGGACCTCACGCCGGGCACCGGGCGCGCCGAGTGGCAGCTCTTCGCGACGCCGCGGCACCCGCTGGCCGAGCCGCTGAAGGCCGCGCTGGCCGCGTCCGGCGCCGGGGACGGCGTGGTGCTCTGCCTGCCGGCGGACTGCGACTCGAGCCACGTCGGGCTGTTCCTCGACGCCGGCCGCGCCGTCATGGCCGCCCCCAACGGCACGCGGTTCGTGGTCGTGCACCACGGCTACGGCGCGGCCGGCCTGGCCCGCACCCTGCGGCTCGAGGACCCCTCGGCGAAGACGACGATCATCGACTTCGCGGACCCGACACCGTCCGATGTGGACGCGATCGCCGAAGCCGTGCACACGGTGGTGGCCGAGGTCGCCGCGACCACGGACTTCACCGAAGCGCGCTACGGCGCCGACGGCGGGCGCACGGTGCCGCGGCTGTCCGCGCTGCCCGCGCCGAAGCCCGGCCCGATCCGCGACTCGCTGGACTCCTCGGACGTCCTGCTCGTCACCGGTGGCGGCAAGGGCATCACCGCGGAGAGCGCGCTGGCACTGGCGAAGGACTCCGGCGCGAAGCTGGCCCTGCTCGGGCGCAGCGACCCGGAGACCGACACCGAGCTGGCCGAGAACCTCGACCGCATGGAGGCGGCGGGCATCCGCTACCGCTACGAGCGCGCCGACGTCACCAGCGCCCCGCAGATCGCCGAGGCGGTCGCCCGGGTCCAGGCCGACCTCGGCCCGGTCACGGCGGTCCTGCACGGCGCGGGCCGCAACGAGCCGGCCGCCCTCTTCTCCTTGACCGAGGACAGCTTCCGCAAGACCCTCGCCCCGAAGATCGGCGGTCTCAACGCGGTGCTCGCCGCGGTCGACCAGGACAAGATCAAGCTCCTGGTCACCTTCGGCAGCATCATCGGCCGGGCGGGCCTGCGCGGGGAAGCGCACTACGCCACGGCGAACGACTGGATGACCGAGCTGACCCTGCGCTTCGGCCAGGAACACCCGCAGGCGCGGGCGATCGCGCTGGAGTGGTCGGTCTGGTCGGGCACCGGCATGGGCGAGAAGCTCGGTGTGGTCAGCGCCCTGATGCGCGACGGCATCACGCCGATCCCGACGGAGGAGGGCATCACCATCCTCCGCCAGGTGCTGGCCGACCCGGCCGCGCCGCCGGTGCTGGTGGTGTGCGGCCGCACGTCGGGCCTGGCCACGCTGCCGATCCAGAAGCGGGAGCTGCCGCTGACCCGGTTCGTCGACCGCGCGATCGTGCACTACCCGGGCGTCGAGCTGATCACCGAGGCCGACCTCTCCGACGGGGCCGACCCGTACCTGACCGACCACCTGCTCGACGGGCAGCTGCTGTTCCCGGCGGTGCTCGGCATGGAGGCCATGACGCAGGCCGCGGCGGCGACGCTGGACCGCGTCGGGACCCCGGTGCTGTCCGACGTCGAGTTCCTCCGGCCGATCATCGTCTCGCCGGGCGGGTCGACCACGGTCCGGCTGGCCACGCTGGCCCGCGACGCCGACACCGTCGACGTCGTGATCCGCAGCGACGAGACCGGCTTCAGCGCCGACCACTTCAAGGCGCGGCTGAGCTTCGCCCGGCCGGCCGAGCTCGGCGAGCGCGTCCCCCGCGACGTCGCGCTGCCGCCGGTCCCGGTGGAGCCGATCAGCGAGCTGTACGGCTCGGTGTTGTTCCAGGGCAAGCGGTTCCAGCGGGTCCTGGGCTATCGCCGGGCGAGCGCCCGGCACGCCGTGGCCGAGATCTCGACGAACGCGGACCACTACTGGTTCGCGCCGTTCCTCCCGCAGGAGCGGCTGCTGGCCGACCCCGGCACCCGGGACGCGATGATGCACGCGATCCAGTGCTGCGTCCCGGACGCGACGCTGCTGCCGCAGGGCATCGAGAAGCTGTACCTGGCCGAGCCCGGTGTCCAGCACGCCGAGTACGTCCTGCTGGACGCGAAGGAACGCGTCCAGAACGGCGACAGCTACATCTACGACCTCGACGTGCGCAACCCGGACGGGACGCTGGTCGAGCGCTGGGAAGGCCTGAAGCTGCGCGCGGTCCGCAAGCGCGACGGCGCCGGGCCGTGGGTCCCGTCGATGCTCGGGTCCTATGTGGAGCGTGCCTGCGAGCGGCTGCTCGGCGGGACGCGGTCGGTGGTGCTGGAGCCGGACCCGGCGGGCCGCCCGGCCGAGGGCATCGCGGAACGCCGGGCGCAGACCGCGCTCGCCGCGGGCCGTGCGCTCGACCGGCCGGTCGAGGTCCGCTACCGCCCCGACGGCAAGCCGGAGTGCGACGGCGGCGTGCACGTCACCGCGTCGCACACCTCGGAGCTGACCCTCGTGGTCGCCGGCGCCGACCAGGTCGCCTGCGACATCGAGACGGCGATCGAACGCACCGAGGAGGACTGGACCGGGCTGCTGGGCGAAGAGCTCCTCGCGCTCGGCCGGCTGCTGGCGGCGGACACCGGCGAACCGATCAGCGTGGCCAACACGCGGGTCTGGAGCGCGCTGGAGTGCGTCCGCAAGACCGGCTCGATGACCCAGGCGCTGACCGTGCGCCAGGTCGACGCCGACGGGTGGGCGCTGCTCTCCTCCGGTGGTGCCCGGATCGCCACCTGGTCGACCACGGTCAACGACCGGACCGATCCGATCGTCTTCGCGGTGCTCCACGCAGAGGGGAACTGAAGATGTCCGACTACTACGAGATCCGCCACACGGTCGGCTTCGAAGAGACCAACCTGGTGGGCAACGTCTACTACGTGAACTACGTGCGCTGGCAGGGCCGGTGCCGCGAGATGTTCCTCAAGGAGAAGGCGCCGGCGGTGCTCGAAGAGGTCCGCCACGACCTCAAGCTCTTCACCCTCAAGGTGGAGTGCGAGTTCTTCGCCGAGATCACCGCGTTCGACGAGCTGTCCATCCGGCTGCGGCTGGAAGAGCTCACCTCGACGCAGATCCAGTTCGCGTTCGACTACGTCCACCTCACCGAAAGCGGCGAGGAGCGGCTGGTGGCGCGGGGACGGCAGCGGATCGCGTGCATGCGCGGGCCCAACACGGCCACCGTGCCGTCGCGGGTCCCCGAGCAGCTGCGTGAGGCACTGGTGCCTTACTCGACGGCCGCGGTCAACGGCAAGGGAGTCTGACAAGTGGGCTACGAATCGGAGCCTCCCGTGCTGAAGCGGCTGCCGACGTCGGCCGCCCGCCGCGGCCTCTCGGCCCAGCCGGGACTGCGGCAGGTGATGGCGCAGTTCGCCACCGGCGTAACGGTGCTGACGGCCGGCGGCGAGGACGCGCACGGCATGACCGCGAACGCGTTCTCCTCGGTTTCGCTGGAACCGCCGATGGTGCTGTGCTGCGTGTCCAAGGCGGCCCGGATGCACTCCGCGATCGTCACCGCGGGCTCGTTCGGCGTGAACATCCTCGCGGCGGACCAGCAGGACACGTCGAAGTACTTCGCCGACTGGCGGCGTCCCGACGGGATGGCCCAGTTCGAAGCGGTCGGCTACACGCCCGGCGGCAAGACCGGGGCCCCGCTGCTGAACGGGGCGCTGGCCTGGCTGGAGTGCGAGCTCGCCGAGGTGGTCGCGGGTGGTGACCACTCGATCTTCCTGGGCCGGGTGGTCGCGACCAGCCGCGGCACCGGCGAAGAGGCGCTGATCTTCTACGGCGGCAGCTACCACCACGTCGACGGGAAGGCCCGCGCGGCCTGAGAGGGACGGACATGCTGATCGCGGTCACGGGTGGCACCGGCTTCCTCGGTGCCCACACGGTCGAAGCGCTGCTGCGGCGCGGGCACCGGGTCCGGCTGCTCGCCCGTGACCCGGCCGCCGCTCCGTCCACAGTGGACATAGTGGAGGGTGACGTCACGGATCCGGCCGCGGCCCGGCGGCTGGTTTCCGGTGCGGACGCCGTTCTGCACGCGGCCGGCGTGTACACGTTCGACAGCCGGCGCCGCGACGAGCTGTGGCGGGTGAACGTCCGCGGCACCGAGGTGGTGCTCGCCGCGGCGCGCCGGGCGGGCACCGGCCGGATCGTGCACGTGTCGACGGTCGGGGCGCTGTACCCCACGACCGCGCCGTCGATCGGGGTCTCGAGCCCGGTCGGCGGGTCGCGGGAGCCCTACCTCGCGTCGAAGGCGGCGGCCGACCGGATCGCGCGGCAGCACCGGTCGGCGGGCGCCCCCGTCGTCGTCACGTACCCGCCGGCGCTGCTCGGCCCGCACGACCCGCGCCTGGGCGACCAGAACGCCCGGCTGCGCGACGTCCTGCGCGGGCTGACGCCGATCTGGCCGGGCCGCGGGCTCCCGGTCGGGGACGTCCGCGACGCGGCGGAGCTGCACGCCCGGATCCTCGGCGGCGAGGTCTCCGGTGACGCGTTCTTCGCGCCGGGGCACTTCCTGACCACCCGGGAGTACCTGGCCACGGTCCGGGCGGTGACCGGGCGCGCGCTGCCGGCGGTGTTCCTGCCGCCGCGGGCGCTGTACCCGGTGGGGCGGTTCGCCGACCGGCTGCAGCGCGGGTGGCCGTGGGCGCTGCCGGTGCAGTACGGCGCGATCCACGTGTGCGCGACGGCGGTGCCGGTCGCCGGGGACGCGCCCACCGGCGGCGTGCCGGCCCGGCCGGCGGCCGAGACCGTGCGCGACGCGGTGGCCTGGTTGCACGCCGCCGGGCGGATCACGGACCGGCAGGCGGGCGCGGCGGTCCCGCCCACGCCGTCGACTCTGCCCGCTCCGTCCCCTCTGTCCACTTCGGACGGAAGTGGGCAGCCGGTTCTCACCGGTCCCGGACCCGGGACCGTTCAGATCGAGGAGGTCCTGCCATGACCACCAGCGACGCCGGGCACGCGGACACCGGTGACCGGCAGCCCGTCGCGGCGGCTCCGATGCCGCCTGCCGTCGACGCGCTCGTCCGCCCGATGCCCCGGCTGGGCCGCGGCATCGTGTGGTCCGCCATCGTCGCCGAGATCGAGCGGGACCACCGGGCCCGGATGAGGGATGCCGCGTGAGCGGAACCCAGGACTCCGGCGCGGCGCGCGCGGACGAAGCGGAGGTGGTGCCGGTCCCCGACGGGGTCCGGCGCCGCCGGCTCGGCCGCCCGGCGCCCTCCGGGGACGCGCAGGTCATCGAGCTGGCCCGCGTCGCCGACCTGTCCCGGCCGGCGCCGCCCGACATGCCGCTGCTGCGCAAGCGCCGCGAAGAGCTGCGCTCGCACATCCACGAGGGCAAGCTCGACGCCGTCCGGCGTCAGCACTCGCTGGGCAAGCTGACCGCCCGCGAGCGGCTCGCCCTGCTGCTCGACGACGACTCCTTCACCGAGATCGAGCCCTACCGGCGGCACCAGGCGACCGGCCCGGGCCTGGCCGGCAACCGCCCGCACACCGACGGCGTGATCGCCGGCTCCGGCACGATCGACGGGCGCCGGGTGTTCGTCTACGCCCAGGACTTCACGCTCTTCGGCGGTTCGCTCGGCGAGGCGCACGCGGCGAAGATCCACAAGGTGCTCGACCTCGCGCTGGCCAACGGCGCCCCGGTGATCGGGCTCAACGACAGTGGCGGCGCCCGGATCCAGGAGGGCGTGCTGGCGCTGAACGGCTACGGCGGCATCTTCCGGCGCCAGGTCGAGGCGTCCGGGGTGATCCCGCAGATCAGCGTGATCCTCGGCCCGTGCGCGGGCGGGGCGGCGTACTCGCCGGCGCTGGCGGACTTCACGTTCATGGTGCGCGACACCGCGCGGATGTACCTGACCGGGCCGGACGTGGTCGAGGCGGTCAGCGGCCGCCGCGTCACGCACGAGGAGCTCGGCGGCGCGGACGTCCACGGCAGCGCGTCGGGCGTCGCGACGGTGGTGCACGACGACGAGGAGAGCTGCCTCGCCGACGTCCGGTACCTGGTGTCGCTGCTGCCGTCGAACTACCTCGACTCGCCGCCGGCGACCGCACCGACGAGTGCGAAGGACGACTACCGGCCCCGGCTGGCGGAAGTGGTGCCGGTCGAGCCGAACCAGCCGTACGACATGCGGGACGTGTTCGCCGAGCTCGCCGACGACGGCGAGTTCTTCGAGCTGCACGAGGGCTGGGCCCGCAACGTCCTGTGCGCGCTGGCGCGGATCGACGGCCGCGTGACCGGCCTGGTCGGCAACCAGCCGATGGTGTTCGCCGGCGTGCTGGACGGGCCGGCGTCGCAGAAGGCGGCGCGGTTCGTCCGGTTCTGCGACGCGTTCGGCATCCCGCTGGTGAGCCTGGTCGACGTGCCGGGTTTCCTGCCGGGGGTGGAGCAGGAGCGCGGCGGCATCATCCGCCAGGGGGCGCAGCTGCTGCACGCGTACTGCGAGGCGACGGTCCCGAGGATCCAGGTGATCCTGCGCAAGGCGTACGGCGGCGCGTACATCGTGATGGACTCGCGCTCGATCGGCTGCGACCTGTCACTGGCGTGGCCGACGAACCAGATCGCGGTGATGGGCGCGGAGGGCGCGGTGAACGTGTTGTACCGCCGCGACCTGGCGGCGTCGGCGGATCCGGTGGCGTTGCGCGCGAAGCTGGTGGCGGAGTACACGGAGGAGTTCCTGAACCCGCACTACGCGGCGGAGCGAGGTCTGGTCGACGACATCATCGACCCGGCCGAGACCCGCGCGGCGGTGGCCCGCGGGTTGGCGATGCTGCGCGACAAGCGCAAGCCGTCCCCGGGCCGCAAGCACGGCAACCTGCCGATCTGAATCGGCTGACGGAGGTGGTCGCGATGTCCGTGATCCGCGTGCTCCACGGCACCCCGGACGACTGCGAACTGGCGGCGCTGGTGGCTGTGCTGCGGTCGGTTCGCGCCCGGCCGCGGGAGGTGCCGGGGCGTTCGGTTTGGGGGGATCCGGTGTGGCGGTCTCGGGAGGTTCGGGCTGGGGTGGGGGCTTGGCGGATGTCGGGGTTGCCTCGCTGAGGTGAGGGTGGTTTGCGGCTCTCTCTAGAAGTCATTGCTGGGGTGGGGGTTGCGTTGGGCTGCCGCTCGGCCGGGTTGCGCTGGGTCGGCTAGGCCGCCGCTCGGCAGGGCCTGCGCCCCGGCGCAGCCGGGCCAGGCCGGCCCGGCTGCGGCGGGCCTCGGGCTGAGCTGGGCTGGCCTGCGCCGGACTCGCCGGACCGACTGGGCCTCGCCTCGCCTCGCCTCGCCTCGCCGGGCTGCGCTGGGCCCAGGCCGACCGGCCCGCCCGGCCGAGCGGGCGGGCGGGGCTGCGCCCTGCCCTACTCGCGCAGCGCCAGACGAGCGGCGCCGGGCTGGGTTTGCCGGGCCGGCCGGCTCGCGCCGGGCGGGTCGGGGTCGGGCTGCCGCTTGGCCGGGCTGAGCCGGTCCGCGCTGCGTTGGGCCGGGCTGGGCTGCCTTGTGCGCAAGGCCGGACTGCGCCGGGACTGCCGGGCTAGCCCGGCCCGGCTGTGCCGGGCCTCAGCGGGCCGCGCCGGGTTGGGCGGCGCCGAGCCTCGCTCTGCCCACCCCACCCCGCCCAGCCCAGCCCCGCGCCGCGCGCCGCGCGGCGCCGCGGGGCTGGGTCGGGCGGGCGGCGCGGGGGTTGCGCATGGCTGGGCCGCGCCGGGTCGGGCTGCGCCGGGCCTCGGTGGGCTGCGCCGGGCCTTGCCTAACCCGGGCTGCGCTGGGCCCGGCTCTGCCTCGGCCTAACCGGGCCGCTGCGCGGGCAGTGCTGCGCCCTGCGCCACGCTGGGCCACCGCGCGTGCCGCGCAGGCCGCGACGCGCCGCGCCGAGCGAGCTGCGCCGGCCGCGCTGGGCTACACCCGCGGGTTGAGATGTGCCGCGGCCGCCGGTTCGCGCGGGTCCCCCGGCAGGACCGCCCGCCCATCCCCACCACGCCCTCGGTCGCGTGACCGCCCCAGCCGGGAGCGACCGCCACCCGAGGCCCCAGCACAGCCGCAGGAACCACCCTCAAGCCGCATGCCCCGGCATCTGTCTCAACCTCCGCACCGCTGCCCGCTCTCGGCTCGGCGAGTGCGTCGTATGGCCCGGATGCACCGCCACATACCGGACCTCCCCATCCGAGAACGCCTCCAGCTGGGTGCGCTCCTCCGGGCTGAACTCCGCTCCGCACACCGCGCACGTGCGCTGGCGGTGGGCAGCGCCGCCCTGGTTCTTCTCTTCGTCCTTCATCGCGGGTACCTCGCCGTCGGTTTCGTCACTCCCAGTGCACCTCTCGCCCGCCCCTCGGGGCCACTCGAAAGCTGCGCACGTCAGCGGTTCCCATCCGATCCTCGACCCCCGTGGCGCATCGTGATTCCACACCGATACAGCGGAGGAACGCCATGACGACAGCAGCGGTCCCGGCCGGCGACTGGACCCCGCCACCCGCCGAGGAGCCCCGGGGGCTCCGGCTCGTCGAGCCGGTCGAACCACCTGAGCCGGCCGATGAGGAGCTCGGCGAGCACATCGTGCTCGGCTACAACTGAAGCGGCGAGGCTCCGGTGCCGGACACGGACGGTGCCGGAGCGCACGCTCGGAGATGAGCACCCGGCCACCCGCCGGGGAGAATTGTGGATGTTCGGGCCGGAGTGTCACCGCCGCACGGTGGCCCATGCGTGACGGCGATCTGCGACGTTGGTGGGGAGGCCGGCGGATGGCAATGCGCCTCCAGCTCACGGCGGGCCTCGAGGTCCTCGAATGCTGGGCCGAGACGGCGTCCCAGGCGGAGCGGAATGTCGTCTACGAGGCCCTGTTCGCGGTCGGCGACGGTTCCGCATTTCTCGTTTACGACATTTTCGGCGACCCTCGCGATCCCGGCAATTTCCTGGTCATGGTGAAACCGGGACTGGTCATGAAAGTAATGGTGCAGCGCGCCGAATCCGCATTCGAAATCCGCTATGTCGGAGCGGTCGAAGACGGGGTCGATGCCGCGGCCGCGCCTCAGGAGACGTCCAGCCCCGAGTGACTGCACCAGGGGAACTGCTGGGCCGAACGGACCAACTCGCGGTCCGCACCCGGCTGCGGGTGTTTCCCCTGATCGGCCGCCGATTATAGGCCTCCCGTACATGCGTTCCTCATCTTGACAGCGTATCTTGCCGTGTGAAAGCCTTTGTGTGTTCGCTGGTCAAGCCGCTATTTCTGGGGTGGGTAAACGTAGGAGGCTGCACCATGTCTTCACCTGAATTGCCAGGACTCGATGTTTCCAGCCGGGTGCGCGCTCGGGACGTCCAGATGACCGGGACCGCCGACCTCGGCCGCCGGGTGCTCATGATCACCGGTGCCATCGACACCACCGACCACGACGTTTCGGTGAGCGTCAGCCTCCCCGAGCCCGGCCGCTGGCAGGTCATCAAGGCCGAGACCAACCTGACCGACCAGACCTGGGTCGCGATGCAGGCCGTGATGGACGAGGACTCGACGTTCCTCGACGACGAAATGCTGATGTCGCCGCAGTTCTCGAAGAGCTTCATGACGCCGGACCAGCGCCGCCTCACCTTCTACGACGGCGAGGTCCGCCCGGGCGAGACCGTCCTGAAGACGTATTCGATGGAGACCGGCGGCCGCAAGCCGACCTACTTCTACTCGCGCTACAGCCCGATCGCCACCGACAGCGCCGAGCAGTCCCAGCAGACGCTGGACGAGCTCGTGACCAACGGCATGAACCAGCGCCCGGTGGTGGAGCTGATCGTCCCCGTCACGGTGCTCTGAGCCGGCGGCGGGGCGAGCAGTGATCAAGTTCGTACCGGAGCCACACCTGCTCGACTCGCCGCGTGGCCGCGACTGGCCGCGACCGCCCGCGTCGCCGTCCCCGGCGCGGGAGGCGTCGCCGGCGCCCACCGCCGACGTCGTGGTCGTCGGGGCCGGGCCCGCCGGGCTCGCGGTCGCCTCCGCGCTGTGGCACCACGGCGTGCCCGACGTCGTCGTGGTCGACCGCACCGGGCGCCCGTGCGGGCGGTTCTTCGGCCGGATCGACCTGCTGGGCCAGCGCGTGCTGCGCTCGCCCTACGAACACCACCCCGGCGTCGAGGGGTTCCGCGACTGCGAGCTGCTCGACTTCGCGCGGCTGCACTGGGGCCGCCTGACGCCCACCGAGCGCCGCGAGATCCGGATGGCGCAGTCGGGGCACCGGTCGGTCGTCCCGGTCGACGTCTTCGACGCCTACTGCGCGCACCTGGACACCACCCACCACGTCGGCGAGAAGACCTGGCAGGCGAGCGTGCGCGAGGTCGTGCCGGGGCCCGGCGCGGTCACCGTGCACACCGACCGCTTCTCCGTCGCCGCCCGCCACGTCGTGCTGTGCCCCGGCGAGGAACGCCGGCCGGCGCCGGAAGCCTGGTGGGGTGGCGGGCATCCGCCGCGCGGAGTGTCCTTTTGGGACGAATCCGTACCGGCGGGCGTGGGCTGCCAGGTGGTCGTCGGCGCCGGGCTCACCGCGGCCCACCTGATCACCGGCGCGCTCGAGGCCGGGCGCGAGGTGCACTGGGTGGTCCGCGAGACCGGCGAGCGCTACCAGTGCGCGGACGTCAACTCGACCTTCTTCCGGCCCGAGGGCCGCAAGCGCTTCGACGGGGTCGGCTGGACCGAGCGGCTCGAGCTGATGAGCCGGTTCCGGCGCGCGTCGATCATGTTCGAGTTCCGGCCGCGGCTCGAGCGCGCCGAAGCCGACGGACAGCTGGTCGTGCACCGCGACGAAGCCGTCAAGGAGATCGCGCCCGCCGTCGGCGGGAGCGTGGTGCTGCGGCTGGAGAGCGGCCGTCGGGTCGCGGGCGACCACGTCGTGCTGGCGCTGGGCACCACGCCGTCGATCGGCACCGGCCTGCTGCCCGACGAGCTCGTCGACGCCCGCGACGGCTGGCCGTCCCTGGACGAGCGGACGCTGTCCTACCGCCGCGAGCCGCGGGTGTCCGTGGTCGGCGCCGCGGCCGGGATGGTGCTCGGCCCGGCCGCCCGCAACATCGACGGCCACCGCGTCGCCACCACCCGGGTCGCCGCGGCGATCGCGGCCCAGCTGCGCACCGGAGTCGTCGCGCCGGCCGAGGCAGTCGCCGGTGTCTGATAGCCACGACTCGCGGTTCGCCCTGCCCGACGTCGACGCCCCGGGCGCGACGGAAGCCGGGATCATCCTGCTGGGCCTGGACGCCGACCGGCTGCTCGCCGGGCTCGCGCTCGCCCGGCTCGCCGACGACCCGGCCCTGGTGACCCAGGTGGTCGACCAGGCCCGGCACGGCTCGGCCGAGTTCGGCCTCGGCGGCCTCCTGGAGTCCGGCCGGCAGCACTGGCTGACCCTGCGCGACCGGGTCGGCGGCCCGCCGTCGACGTCGTCACCGGGTTCGCTGCGCCGCGAGTGGGAGCGCCGCCTGGACTTCGTCGCGGCGGCGGTGCCCGGCGCCGGCGCGGGGACGATCGCCTACCTGACCGCGTGCGCGCTGCGCGGCACCGAGGTCGACCAGCTCGTCTCCGGGCTGGCGGACGGAAAGGAACCCTTCGATGTCGTACCTGAGGTCCCTGCCGGCTGAAACCACGCTGCTGCAGGTGTTCAAGGCGAACCCGGACCCGGCGCGGCACCTGCTGGACCTGCACGAGGTGCTGATGCGCGGGGAGTCGTCGCCGTTCACCCCGGGGGAGCGCGAGCTGATCGCGGCGTACGTGTCCGGGGTCAACAGCTGCGACTACTGCCACGGGATCCACACGATCACCGCGGAGGCGTTCGGCGTCCCGGAGGGGCTCCTGGCGGCCGCGGTCGCCGACCTGGGCTCGGCGCCCGTCGACGACAAGCTCAAGCCCGTGCTGGCCTACGTGGGCAAACTGACCCGCACCCCGTCCCGGATGACCGAAGAGGACGCCGAAGCCGTGTTCGCGGCCGGCTGGGACGAGCACGCGCTGCACGACGCGGTGCTGGTGTGCGCGCTGTTCAACTTCATGAACCGCATGGTGGAGGGCCTGGGGATCCGCGCGGACGAGGCGTACGCGACGACGTCCGGGCTGCGGCTGAAGGAAGGCGGCTACGCGGGCCTGGCCGCGCTGCTCTGAAAGCGTTCAGAGCCAGTCGGAATCGGTGGCGATGCGGATCGCGTCCACCCGGTTGCGCGCGTCGAGCTTGGTGACGACCGCGGCCAGGTAGTTCCGCACCGTGCCCGCGGACAGGTACAGCTCGGCGGCGATGTCGGCGACCGTGCGCCCGTGCGCGGCCAGCCGGAGGATCTCGATCTCGCGCGGGGTCAGCGGGCAGTCCTCGGTCTCCCAGGCCGAAAGTGCGAGTTCGCTGTCGATGACGCGGCGGCCGACGGTGACCGACCGCAGGGCGTTGGCGAGCTTCTCCGAAGGCGCGTCCTTGAGCAGGAAACCGTTGACCTTGGCGTCGAGCGCGCGCCGCACGGTGCCGGGCCGGCCGAGGCTGGTCAGGATCAGCGTCCGGCAGCCGGGCAGGCGCTCGTGCAGCTCGCTCGCCGCGGTCAGGCCGTCCTTCTCCGGCAGATCGATGTCGATCACCGCGACGTCGGGCCTGCACCGGGTGGCGACGGGCAGGATGTCGGCGCCCGAGGAGACCTCCGCGACGACCTCGATGTCGCTTTCGAGGTTCAGCAGGGCCGCGAGCGCGCCACGCACCAGGTGCATGTCCTCGGCCAGCAGGACTCGGATCATCCCGGCCCTCCTTTGTGTTGAGCAACCCCAGTGTAAAGAAAAGAACCCGGGCCGCGAGGGGGCGGCCCGGGTTCCGGGGTGGGGCGAGGGGTCAGGCCGTGCCCGGCTTCGGCAGCTGCTGCTTGGCCGGGGTGTTCTGGTAGGACGCCAGGTGCCAGGCACCGTCGCGCTTCACGACGGTCCAGGAGGCCCGGATCGACTGGGAGTCCACGACCTCGGTCTCACCCGGGCCGAGGACGCCGCCCTGGGTGATGAGGACGCCGGAGTCCGCGGTGAAGAAGCGGATCTCGATCGGCTTCCCGGTGACCTGGGTGCCCTTGTAGTTGCCCTCGAACGACTCCTTCAGGAACGCGCGGATGTCCTCGCGGCCCTTCTTGAAGATGCCGGGCAGGATCATGGTGCCGTCTTCGGTGAAGACGTTGGCGAAGCCGTCGGCGTCGCCGTAGGCCCACGCGGCGATGACCTTCTGGGTCAGGGCCGCGATCCCGGCCTGGTCGGCCGCGGTGCCGGTTTCGGTCGTGGTCATGGAAGTCTCCCTAGATGTAGAGCGTGTTGGGCTCGAGTCCGCAGAGCACACGGCCGTAAAGCTCGGTGTTGGTGTTCGGGTGCATCAGCGCGTGGAGGTTGACCGCGGCGATGTCGCGGGCGATGCGCTGGATCGGGATGCCGTGGTAGATCGAGGAACCACCGGAGGCCGTGGCCAGGATGTCGATGGACTCCTTGGCCAGCTTGACGACCGCGCCGAGGTCCGCCCGCGCGATCGCGCGCTCCTCCAGCTTCCACGGGGTGCCGTCGGCGGTCTTCGTGTCGACCAGAGTGGACAGCCGGTGCGCGTGGAACTGCGCCTCGTCGAGCCTCATCGCCGACTCGGCCACCTGGTGGTGCGTGATCGGGGCCTCGCGCTGCGATTCGTAGGCGGTGTAAGTGATCTTGCGGTCCGGCAGCCGCTTGAGGAAGCTGTCCTGCGCCGACTTCGCCATGCCCACCAGCGTGCCGACCGACGACACCGAGGCGACCGGCAGCAGCGGCGACCGGTAGATCGAGCCCGCCGCACCGCCCTGCCCCTCCAGCACCGCGGGCAGCGGGAGCACGCGCTCGGCCGGGATGAAGACGTCCTGCGCCACCGTCGACACGCTGCCGGTGCCGCGCAGGCCCGCGGTGTCCCAGTCGTCCACGACGAGCAGGTCCGACAGCGGGACCAGCGCCATGATCGGGTACGGCTCGCCGTCCGGCGGGACGAGAATCGCGATGATCTCCTGCCACTGCGCGTGCAGCGCCCCGCTGATGAAGCCCCACTTGCCGTTGACCACGACACCGCCGTCGACCGGCGCGGCCATCGCGGACGGGCTGAGCGTGCCGCACACCCGGACGTCCGGGGTCGCGAACACCTCGTCCTGCACCGCTTCCGGGAAGTGGCAGGCCATCCAGGTGGGGATCCAGTACACCGAAGCCACCCAGGAGGTCGAACCGTCGGCGCGGCCGATCTCGGTGGCGACGTCGACGAGCGTGCGGGTGTCGGCTTCGAAACCGCCGTAGCGCTTGGGGCGGCGCAGCTTGAACACGCCGGCCTCGGCCAGTGCCTCGATCGACTCGTCGTGCACCCGCCGGTTCTGCTCGGACCAGTTCGCGTGCTTCTTCAGTACGGGCGCCAGTTCGGCCACGCGGCGAACCAGTTCCTCCCGCGTCGGAACATCGGTGCTCGACACCTTGACCTCCTAGATTGTCGACCGTCCCAGCTTCGCAGCGGGGCAAGGGAAACGCGTCTTCTCACTTGCCGGCGAGGCCCGCCGCGGCACGTTCGGAGGTGTGCCGCGGGAACCTCGACGGCCGCTTGGGGACCGCTCGAGGCGCCGCGGGATCACCCGGCCGGCGGAACCGGCGGGGGAGCCGGCGCGCAGTCCACATCGGACTGCCGGCCCGGCTTGCGCGCGGGCTGCGTGCCGTCTGCCAGGTAGGCCGCGATCTTGCCGTCGACGCACGCGTTGCCGCTCATCAGCGTGCTCGCGTGGCTCGTGCCGCCCGGCTCGGCGATCAGCGCGCTGCCCGGGAACCGGCTGCGGGCCTCGAGGCTGCCCTCGAACGGCGTGGCCGCGTCGAGCGTCTCGTCGATCAGCAGCATGCTGTCCAGGCGGCGGCTGCCGACGTCCACCGGCCGGCCCGCCTTGGCCGGCCAGGACGCGCACGGCGCGTTGACCCAGGCGTTCTGCCAGGCGTAGTAGGGCGCGTCGGCGAACGCCCGCCAGGCGTCCGACCGCCACCGGTCCCAGTTCTGCGGCGACTGCGTGTCGGTGCACTCGACGGCCAGGTAGGCCGCGTAGCCGTTGTCGTTGCCTCGCCCGCCGATCTGCTCGTACCAGCTCTTCAGCGTCGCGCCGTCACCCCGGTTCACCCAGCCGGCGAAGACGTCGGCGACCGTGGTCCAGCTCGACTGGAAGTAGCTCGCCAGCTGGAAGACGTCCAGCCACTCGTCCGGGCCGATCACCCCGGCGGCCGGGTGCTTCGCCAGTTTCACCAGCTGCGTGTCGAACAGGCGCTTGACCGCGGCCTGGGTCTTGCCCAGGTGGTAGGTGTCGTCGTGGGCGGCGACCCAGCCGAACCAGGTGTTGAGGTTGCGGTCGAACCCGGCGTCCTCGGACAGGTTGAGCCGGTAGTAGACGGCCCGGACGTCCGCGGTGCTGTCCAGGACCATCCGGCGCACCCGGTCCGGGTGCAGCGTCGCGTACACCTGACCGAGGTACGTGCCGTACGAGTAGCCGTAGAAGCTCAGCTCGCGCACGCCGAGCGCGGCCCGGATGCTCTCCAGGTCGGCCACGGCGTCGGTGGTCTTCATGTTCGCCAGCAGGTCCGGGTCGTTGCGCTCGCCGCAGGCGTCGGCGTAACCGCGGACGCGGCTGAGCCACGTCCGCTCGAGCTGCGGCGTGACCGGCACGTACCCGGGCCGGTCGAAGTCCATGTAGGTCGGATCGCAGGACAGCGAGGGCGTGCTCGGCGCGACTCCGCGCGGGGCGAAGCCGATCCAGTCGTAGGCGTCCCCGGCGTGGTCGGGGACCAGCGAGCCGAACGTGGCCATGCCCAGCCCGGACTGCCCGGGACCGCCCGCGCTGGTCACCATGACGCCCTGGAAAGCGCTGTCCGGCGTCTTGTGCTTCACCCGGGACACCGCGAGCCGGATCCGCTTCTCGTCCGGCTCGCGGTGGTCCAGCGGCACCGAGAGCGTTCCGCACTGGGCGCCCGCCGTCACCAGGGCCGGGTCCTGGCACGCGCCCCACGCGATCGTTCCCGCCGGCGCCGCGGTGGCGGGCGGGGCGTTCACCGCCGAGAACGCGAGGGCCACGCCGGTGACCGTGGTGATGATCAGGCTTTTCACCTTGTCCACCTCCGTGTGTGAACCGGGACAGGTGTGGTGAGACTAGGTGGGAAACCATCCGACGCACGTCTTTGCGGTTGCCCACCGCCGTTTTCGTGGATCGAACGGGACATTCCGGTGATGTCCGTACGAACGTGGTGTTCGCGAGGAAGAGGTGGAGCCGAGCCGGGCGCGCGGGTTACCTTGCTCCCCATGGGATTCCCGATCGACGACCTGCTGGCGGCGCTGCCCGCCGGCCGTGTGCTCACCGATCCCGACGTGCTCGCCGCCCACAGCCGCGACGAAGCCGACCTGTGCGAGGCGGGCACACCGCTCGCCGTGGTGCGCCCGCGCAACACCGCGGAGGTCGCCGCCACCGTGCGGGTGGCGGCCGCGCACCGGGTGCCGGTCGTCCCGCAGGGCGCGCGCACCGGGCTGACCGGCGCGGCCAACGCGGTCGACGGCGCCTTCGTCGTTTCGCTGACCGGGCTGAACCGGATCCTGGAGCTCGACGCGGGCGAGCGGCTCGCGGTCGTGCAACCGGGGGTGGTCAACGCGGAGCTGCGCCGCGCCGCGGCGAAGGAAGGGCTCGCCTACCCGCCGGACCCCGGCTCCTGGGAGTCCTCGACGGTTGGCGGCAACGTCGCGACCGACGCGGGCGGCATGTGCTGCGTCAAGTACGGCGTCACCGGCGAATACGTGCTCGGCCTGGAAGTCGTGCTCGCCGACGGCGAGGTCCTGCGCTGCGGCCGCCGGACCGTGAAGGGCGTCGCCGGGTACGACCTGACCGGCCTGTTCGTCGGGTCGGAGGGCACGCTCGGGATCATCACCGAGATCACCGTCCGGCTCCGCCCGGCGCCCGCGGAGACCCGGACCGTGGTCGCGGTGTACCCGGCGATGGCGGCGGCCGGGCGGGCGGTGTCCGCGATCGTCGCCGCCGGCCACGTGCCGAGCATGCTCGAGCTGCTCGACCGCACGCACCTGCGGGCGATCGAGGCGTACCGGCCGATGGGCCTGGACACCGGGGCCGCGGCGATGCTGCTGGCCGCCACGGACACCGGTGACGGGACCGACCTCGCCGCGATCGCCGAGTGCTGCCGGGCGGCCGGCGCGAGCGAACTCTACGTCGCCGGGGACGCGCTCGAGGCCGAAGCGCTGACGAGCGCGCGACGGCTGGCGCACCCGGCGATGGAACACCTCGCGGTGCAGGCGTTTCCCGGCGGCCGGGGCAGTCTCATCGTGGACGACGTCGCGGTGCCGAGGGCACGGGTCGCCGACCTCGTCGCCGGCGTCGAAGAGATCTCGGCCCGCCACGGCGTCCTGGTGGGGGTCGTCGGGCACGCCGGTGACGGCAACCTGCACCCGGTCATCGTGGTGGACCGGGCCGATCAGTCCAGTGTGGACCGTGGCCGGCTGGTGTTCGACGAGATCATGCGGCTGGGTCTCGAGCTGGGCGGCACCTGCACCGGGGAGCACGGCGTCGGCCTGCTCAAGCGGGACTGGCTCGCGCGGGAGATCGGCCCGGTCGGCACGAAGGTCCACCGGGCGGTGAAGGCCGCTTTCGACCCGGACGGGATCTTCAACCCGGGCAAGGTGATCGCGCTTCCCTGACCGGCACTCCGGAGGAAGGCAGCCGCCGTCCCGGCTGGAACCATGGGCGGAGTGGACGCCTGCGCGGACGGAGATGCGATGATGGTGGACGAGGGAACGCCCGCGGTGGCGGTCATCGCCGGCACGCCCTACGATTCCGGCCTCGGCGCCGAGCTACTGAGGGCGAACGGGCTGGCGACGGTCCCGTACGCCATGGCGGGCTCCCCGGACGAGCAGGATTCGCTGCAGTACCGGGATCCCGGCGCGTTGACGGCGGCGTTCCACGCCCGCCTCCACGACCTGCACGCCCGGGGCACCGAGCTGGCGATGCTGTTCTGCAACTCGCTGTCCGCCGTGGTGTACCACGACGACGCGGCGGTGCCGGTGGTCTCACCCGTCACGGTCTACCGCGAGGTGTTCCCGGAACTGCGTTCGTCACTGGTGATCACCGGGAACGCGCAGGCCGTCGTCGGCGTCGAGCGGGCCGCCTGGGAGGTCAGCCCCGGCCACCGGATGCTCGGCGTGTCGGATCCCGGCCTGGTGCGCGGGATCGAAGCCGGCGACCCGGAGAAGGCCTTCACCTCCTCGCACCTGCCGACGACGCTGCGCCTGGCGCAGCGCCTCGACCTCGACGCCGTCGTCCTCGCCTGCACGCACTTCACCAGCGTCCTGCCGCTGATCACCGCGGCCTGCGACCTGCCCGTCATCGACGTCGGCGTCCGGCTCGTGGAGCTGGCGACGCTGGCCGCCACCGGAGCGCAGACCCGTGGTTGAGCTGTCCCGTGCGGATCTGCACGTCTCGGTGTCCGACCCGGTCGCGACGTCGATGAACTTCCTCAACGAGATCGCCGGCCGGTACCCGGACGCGATTTCCCTGGCGGCCGGCCGCCCTTACGACGGGTTCTACTCGACCGAGGACGTGCAGCGGTACCTCGGGTCCTATGTGGACCACCTCCGCGCCGGTGGCCTGTCCGAGCCGCAGGTGCGCGGCCGGCTGCTCCAGTACGGACGGACCAACGGCCAGCTCGGCTCGCTGATCGCCACGATGCTCGAGGTCGACGAGGGCATCGTCGTGCCGCCGGATTCGGTGATGGTCACGGCGGGCTGCCAGGAGGCCATGATCATCGCGTTGCGGGCGCTGTGCCCGGGCCCGGACGACGTCGTCCTCGTGGCGGAGCCCTGCTACGTCGGGCTGACCGGCGCGGCGCGGATCCTCGGCGTGGACGTGGTTCCGGTGCCGGAGTCTCCCGACGGGCTCGACCCGGAGACCGTCGCCGCGGTGGCGCGCGAGGTGCGCGCCGCGGGCAGGCGCCCCCGCGCGCTCTACCTCGTGCCGAACTTCTCGAACCCGTCGGGCATCTCGCTGCCGGTGGCGACCCGCCGCCGGCTGCTCGACGTCGCGGCGGAGCAGGACCTGCTGCTGCTGGAAGACGACCCGTACGGCCTGTTCGGGCTGGACGACGAGCCGCGGCCGGCCCTGAAGTCGCTGGACACCGAGCAGCGCGTGCTCTACCTGGGATCGTTCGCGAAGTCCTGCTTCCCGGGCGCCCGCGTCGGGTTCCTCGTCGCCGACCAGACCGTGGTCGACGTCGACGGCAGGCGCACCCTGCTCGCCGACGAGATGTCGGCGGTCAAGAGCATGCTGACCGTGAACACCTCGCCGATCTCCCAGGCCGTCATCGGCGGGGTGCTGATCGAGTCGGGCTGCAGCCTGCGCGTCGCGAACCGGGACAAGGTCGCGTTCTACCGGAACAACCTGCGCACGATGCTCACCGCACTGGACGAGCACTTCCCTGAGGCCGGGCGGGGCGAGGGCGGGGTGCGCTGGAACGTGCCGCGCGGCGGGTTCTTCGCGGTCGTCGACGTGCCGTTCGAGGCCGACGAGAAACTGCTGCAGCTCTCGGCGGAGCAGTTCGGCGTTCTCTGGACACCCATGCGGTTCTTCTACACCGACGGCGGCACCCACTCGATCCGGCTGTCCTGCAGCTACCTGGAGCCGGAGAAGATCGCGGAAGGCGTGCACCGGCTGGCGCGGCTGGTCGCGGCGAACGCCTGACGAAGTTCTTCCAGTGTGCCCTTTTTCCCTATCGCGCGCGAGCGGCGAAGCGCGGTCCGGGGAATCGGAGTAATGATGGACATCATGACTAAAATCGCGCGTCGCATGTTCGAGCTCCTGGAGCCGATCTGCCTGGTCACCTTCTTGGCTGACGAGTGCAACGAGGAACTGGCCGCGCTCGGCCACCCCACCTACTGGGACGGCTATTTCGCCAGCCGGGCCGCGCCGCTGGGGCGGGTGCCCGCGCCGGTCGTGCACGCGGCCTTCTACAGCTTCACCGCGAAGGAAGCCGCGCGGCACATCCCGAGCGCGTGGGAGACGATCCCGCCCGAGGCGTCCGTCGCCGCGCGGGCGCGGGGCAGCGCGGCCTCCCTGCGGCGGATCCTCGGCGACGAGCTGGCCGGCTCCCCGGGCCTGGTGCGCGCCGCCGACCTGCTCACCGAGGCCGCGACGAGCGCGCCCACGGAGGGCCGCGTGATGTACGCCGGGCTGCGGAGCCTCCCGGTGCCGGCGGACCCGGTCGACCGGCTGTGGCACTCCGCGAACATGCTGCGAGAGCACCGTTGTGACGGGCACGTCGCCGCTCTCGTCGGCGCGCGCATCGGCGGCACGGAGTCCCACATCTTCGCCGCGCTGGCCCAGGGCGTCCACCCGCCGGAGTCGTACGGACGCGTCGGCCACCTGCCGAAGAAGCGGCTCGCCGCGGTTATGGCGGGCTTGCGCGAGCGCGGGCTCGTCGACGCCGACGGCCGGTTCACCGACGCCGGGCGCGAGACCCGGCGGCGCATCGAAACCCTCACCGACGAGCTCGCCGCCGCGCCGTACGACACCCTTTCTTCCGCGGACCTCGACGAGCTGATCGCCGAGCTCGAACCCATCACCGCGAAGCTGGTCGCCGCGGGGATGCCGGTGCCGGGTAGCGACTGACCGTTCCGGTGCGCCGAAACGGCGAGCCCCGTCACCCGCGCGAGCCGGGGCTTGCCGTTTTTCGCGCTGCGTCACCGCCCGAGCGAATTCGCGTCCCCTTTCCGGCGTATCACCCGCGGCGTCGGCCCGGGCACCGAGCGTTGGCATTTCTAGAAGGCGTGGACATACGTCCGATCGTGCGAAACTCCTGAAGCTGCCCAACACGAAAGCAGGAACAGGGAGTAGGACAATGTCGCACGAAGCAATCCAATCTCGCTCGGGGCCGGCCCCGGCGCGAAATCCGAACACGCGTCTGCCGTCGCTGACCGGATTGCGTTTCATCGCCGCCGCACTGGTGTTCGCCTTTCACGCGGCCGCGCTGAACCCCTTCGCCTCGGAAAGCGCCCAGGCCGTCACGAACACGCTGCTGGGCATCGGCGGCTTCACCGGGGTGACCTTCTTCTTCGTCCTCAGCGGCTTCGTCCTGACCTGCGCTGTGCGGCCGCGGGACACCACCCCGAGGTTCTGGCGGCGAAGGTTCTTCAAGATCTACCCCAACCACCTGCTGACCTTCGTGGCGTCGATCTTCCTGCTGACGGTGATCACCGGCCAGGGCGCGAAGGTCTCGGACGGCGTGCTGAACCTGCTGCTGGTGCAGAGCTGGAGCACCAACATGGAGGTCCGGACCAGCATCAACCCGGTCGCCTGGTCGCTGTCCTGCGAGCTGCTGTTCTACGCCCTCTTCCCGTTCATCATCAAGCTGGTGAACAAGGTCCGGCCGGAGCGGCTGTGGCTCGGGACGGGCATTTCGGCTCTCTCGGTGCTGGCCCTCCCGGTCGTCGCCGGCGTACTGCCGGCCGGCCCGATCCTTCCGTTCGGCTTCAGCGACCTGCAGCTGTGGTACGTCTTCCACTGCCCGGCGGGACAGCTGCTGACGTTCGTCTTCGGCATGTTCCTGGCCAAGGTCGTGCTCGCCGGCCGCCGGCTCCCGCTGAAGCTCGGGGGAGCGGTCGCGCTCGCCGTCGGCGTCTACTTCATCACCCCGCTGTTCGGGACGCTCTTCCAGTTCGGCGCGCTGATGGCGATCCCGCTCGGCCTGCTCATCGCGGCCGCCGCGGTCGCCGACCGCGAAGGGGTGCGCACGTTCCTCGGCAGCAAGCTGATGGTCTGGCTGGGCACCATCTCGTTCGCCTTCTACCTGTGGCACTACACGGTCATCGTCGCCGGCCACCACTGGCTGGGCCAGGGCGAGAACTGGAGCACGCTGACCGCGATCGCCGTCGAGGTCCTGCTGTTCGCGGTGGCACTGGTGCTGGCGTGGGCGACGTTCAAGTTCCTCGAAGAGCCCATCATGAAGCGGTTCGCCTCGCCGCGCCGCAAGCTCGAGCCGGCCACGGTGACGGCCGTCCCGACGGGCGACCAGGCCGACCGCGCCGCCTGACCGGCTGATCCCGGCACGAGAAAGGGCCCCCGGGTCCGATGTGGATCGCGACATCCGCACCGGACCCGGGGGCCCTCGTGTTCTCCGGGAACCGGTCTCAGGAAAGGGAACCGGTGTCGATGACGAAGCGGTACCGGACGTCCGAGGCGAGGACGCGCTCGTAGGCGTCGTTGATCCCGTCGGGCGTGATGACCTCGACGTCGGCGGTGATGTCGTGGGCGGCGCAGAAGTCGAGCATCTCCTGCGTCTCGGCGACACCGCCGAACAGCGAGCCGGCGAGGGTCTTCTGCCCCATGACGAGCGAGAAAGCGGGCAGGACAAGGGGTTCGGCGGGGAGCCCGACGTTGACCAGGGTCCCACCGGGAGCCAGCAGGGACAGCAGGGTGGGGACGTCCGGGGGCGCGGTCACGGTGCTGATCAGGAGGTCGAACCGGCCGGTGAGCCCGGCGAGGGCGCCGGCATCGCCGGTCGCGTGGAACTCGGTCGCGCCGAGCCGCAGGCCGTCCTCGAGCTTCTTCAGGGTCTGGGAAAGCACGGTGACCTCGGCGCCCATCGCGACGGCGAGCTTGACGCCGACGTGGCCGAGGCCGCCCAGCCCGAGGATGGCGACCTTCTTGCCGGGGCCGGCGCCGTAGCGGCGCAGCGGCGAGTACATGGTGACACCGGCGCACAGCAGCGGCGCGGCCCCGGCCGGGTCGAGTCCCTCCGGGACGCGCAGGACGAAGTTCTGGCCGACCACGATCTTCCCGGAGTAGCCGCCCTGGGTGACTGTGCCGTCGGCGTCGGTGCCGGCGTAGGTGCCGACCATGCCCGCGCAGTCCTGCTCCTGGCCGGCCGCGCAGCTCGCGCAGTCCCCGCAGGAGCGGACCATGCAGCCGACGCCGACCCGGTCTCCCGGCGAGAACCGCGACACCTCGGCGCCGACGGCGGTGACGGTCCCGACGATCTCGTGGCCGGGCACCAGCGGGTACGGCTGCGGCCCCCACTCGCCGCGCACGTGGTGGATGTCGGTGTGGCAGATCCCGCAGAACGCCACGTCGATCAGCACGTCCTGCGGCCCGACCGCGCGCCGGGTGATCGACGCCGCCCCGAGCGGGGCGCCCTCGGCCGGTGCGGCAAAAGCGTCAGTGGTGAACAAGGCTCAGCACTCTCCTCACGGGGCTCGTGAAACCAGCGGTACCACCGAGTCAACCAGCGCCGCCCCCGCGGCCACGTATCCCACATTGCCCAACCGGCAACGGGATCCGCACCGGCCCCGGGACAGCCGCAACGAGGAAGTTGCCGCGGTGCCGGGCCGCCGCGAAGCTGCTCAGGTCCACCCCCTTCGCGCGGATCCGACAGCCGGCGAAGGTCGAACTACCACCGTGAAGGGGGCGCAGTGCCCACGCGAGAACAATGGGAAGTGCTGGTCCGGCGGGACGACATCGCCGCGAGCGAGATCCGGGTCCCGGATCTGGCCGACCTGCGGCCCGGTGAGGTCCGGCTCGAGGTCGAGAAGTTCGGGCTCACCGCCAACAACGTCAGCTACGCGAAGTTCGGCGCCGGGAACATGATCGCGTTCTGGAACGCCTTCCCCGCGTCGCCGGAGTTCGGCCGGGTGCCGGTCTGGGCCTTCGTGCGCGTCACGGAGTCCCGCCACGACGGCGTCGCGGTCGGCAGCCGCTACTTCGGCTACGTGCCGATGGCGAGCCACCACACCGTGCAGGCGGAGGTGACGCCGAAGGGGCTTCTGGACACCTCGCCGGAGCGGAGCTTCCTGCACCCGTGGTACCTGACCTTCCAGAGCGTCGGCGAGCCGGACGAGCTGGACGACTACCGCGCCCTGATGCGCCCGGTGTTCCCGGCTTCCTTCACCCTCGCCGACCTCGTCGAACGACAGGCCGCCCAGGGCGCGAAGTCGCTGATCGTCACCAGCGCGTCCGCCAAGACGGCGATCGGCCTGGTCGACGAGCTGCGGGCGCGGCAGGTCGACATCGCGACCGTCGGCATCACGTCCGCGGGCAAGAAGGAGTTCGTCGAAAACCTCGGCGTCTACGGCGAAGTCGCCACCTACGACGCCTTCGAGTCGGCCACCGTGACGGCGCCGGCCGTCCTCGTCGACTTCACCGGCTCGGCCAAGGTGCTCCACGCGGTGTACCAGCAGTTCGCGCCGTCGCTGACCCAGGGCGTCCTCATCGGGTTCAACCACCCGGACCCGGGCGAGCAGGCGCCGGCCGGGCTGGCCGACCCGCAGCCGGAGCTCTTCTTCACGCCGATGGTCGAAGACGCGACGATCGGCCAAGAGGGCGCGGACGCCTACCAGGCCCGCTACCTCGAGGCGGAGACCCGCTACCTGCGGAACATGGCGTCCTGGCTCACCATCCGGCACGGGCAGGGGCCCGCCGCCGTGGCCGAGGCGTTCCGCGGCCTCGCGGACGGCACCCAGGCACCGGACGAGGGCCGCGTCCTCACGCCGTGACCCGACCGGAAACCGGCGGCGCCCGCACCATGGGTGTCGCCGGTTTTCCGTTGCGGCGCAGCGGGTCCGGGCAACTTCGGGGGTGCGCTGATTCGGAGCAGCATGCGAGACGCCCGCGGTCCGCGCGGCGCGGATGATGAAAGGGCTTTTTCCGGTGTCGCCGGCAGTGTGGAGTAAGAAATGGACAAGTGCCCGTACGTCCTGGACCGGAGTGGCAGTGACCTCCACCAGGAGAACAAGAACCTGCGTGCCCTCGGCCCGGTCACCCAGGTGGAGCTGCACGGCGGATACACCGCGTGGTCCGTGACCGGCTACGAAGAGGCGAGGCAGCTGCTCGTCGACCCCCGGATCGCGAAGAACACCAAGGACAACTGGCCCGAGTACCAGGCGGGCCGGGTGCCGCAGGACTGGGAGCTCTTCACCTGGGTCGCGATGGACAACATGCAGACCAGGGACGGCGCCGAGCACGACCGCCTGCGCAAGCTGGTCGCGCGGGCGTTCACCAGCCGGCAGGTGGCGAAGTCCCGGCCGATCATCGAGGGCATCGTGAACCGGCTCCTCGACGACCTCGCGGCCGTTCCCGCCGACGAGGTGGTGGACATCAAGGGGCAGTTCTTCTACCCGCTGTCGACGATCCTCGTCTGCGACCTGCTCGGCATCCGCGAAGAGGACCAGGCGGCGATGCTGCGGGGCGCCCAGGTGAACGCGAAGACCGACAACACCGGCGAGGAGTCCGAGGCCAACCTCCACCAGTGGCACGAGGCACTCGGCCGGCTGGTCGAGACCAAGCGCCGCGAGCCGGGCGACGACCTCACGACCATCATCATCAAGGCGACGGAAGACGACGAGGCGCCCCTCACCGACGAAGAGGTCGTCGGCTCGGTGCACCTGCTCATCGGCGGTGGCACCGAAACCACGGCCAACGTCCTGTCCCACACGCTGGTCGACCTGCTCACGCACCCGGACCAGCTCGCCGCGATCCTTTCCGGGGAAGCGACCTGGGAAGCCGCGTGGGACGAGGAGGTCCGCAAGGACGGCGCCGTCGGCTCGATGCCGTTCCGCTGCGCGCTCGAAGACATCGAGATCGGCGGGGTGACCATCGCCAAGGGCGACCTGGTGCTCATCAACTACCTCGCGGCCGGTCGCGACCCCGCGAAGTACGGCGACACCGCGGACGAGTTCGACATCACCCGCGAGGACAAGAGCAGCCTCGGCTTCGGCTACGGCCGGCACCGCTGCCTCGGCCCGGCACTGGCCACCATGGAGGCGCTGGTCGCGCTGCCGGCCCTGTTCGAGCGGTTCCCCGACCTCAAGCTGGCCGTTCCCGCGGCCGAGCTGAAGCCCGCGGCGACGTTCATCTTCAACGGGCCCGCCGAAGTCCCGCTGTTGCTGAAGGGCTGAAGCGCCCGAGGGGAAGGAAACTGCGATGCAGGCCGTCGTTGGTACCAAACCACTTTGCAGCCGGCTCACCGACGGGGACGGAGCGGCCATCCTGGTCGCCGACTTCCAGCCGCTCACCGCGGCGCCCCGGCTCAGCAAGCTCGTCGCCGAAGCGGCCGCGGGCCACCCGGTCCACCAGGTCGATCCGCGCGGCGCGCTGTCCGGCGACCGGCTCTACGCCGAGCTGCCGGACCTGGCGGCCGAGGCCGCGGACACGTTCCGGGCCGGCGAACCCGCCGCGGCCGCCGGCCGGCCGGTGTTCGTCGTCGGCCACTGCAGCGCCGCCGCACTGGCGCTGCAGATCGCCGACCGGCTGGCCGGGCCGCGGGAGGTCACCGCGGTCCTGGTGCAGCCGACGTGGCCCGGCACGGACCACGTCACCGAACGGTTCGCCGAGTTCCAGGGCAAGCTGGGCCTGGGCAGCCACCCCTGTCCCGACCTGGACGGCGATGCGTGGTCGTGCATCACCGGGATGGAACAGCTCATGGTCGAGGGGCTGGCGTCGCTGGCGAAGCGGCTCGGCCTCAGCAAGGCGCCGGTGGCGTTCTCCGAGCTGCAGGTGTCGTACCGGACCTGGCTGGCGTTCCTGCTGGCCTGCCGCAACGACCAGCCGGTGAAGGTGCCGTCCGACGCGGTCGCGATCTCGGTGCTGTCCGGCGATCCCGGGTTCGTCGTGCCCGGCACCGCCGCGGACCGGTGCCGGGTCACCCCGCCGCCGCCCGCGGAACGCCCCGACGCCGTGACGCCGGAGCTGGCCAAGCACGTGCTCGACGTGATCAACGCTTACTGACGGTACCGGTCACAGAGGCGCTTCTCCTCCGGACGGAGACGGGAAGCGCCTCTGTGGTCTGTCGGCGGCAGGCGATCGTCGCTGGTCAGCGGAGCATCCTGGAAGGTGCGCCGCCCGGGGTCAGTGGGCCACCATTCGGTTGCGGACAGCAACTGCCTGGACACTACTGACTTTCCGGAAATTTCTCGAAGGGCGATGTCGGATCGGGGCAGGGGCGTTCGTAGTAGGTGCAAGAGGCCGCCCAGAGGGGGCGTCCCCCGACGAAGCCGAGAAGGACGTTTTCATGACTACCTCGACGGAGACGGGCGCGGTCACCACAAGCCGCTCCAGCCGCCTGATGTGGGCGATCCTGGCGCTGGTGTTGCTTGCCGACGCGCTCGACGTGATCGACGGAACGATCACGAACATCGCCGCTCCCACGATCGCCGGCGACCTCGGCGGTGGCGAGATCCTGGTCAAGTGGGTGGGACCGGCGTACATGCTCGCCATGGGCGTGCTGCTCGTGGTCGGCGGACGGCTGGGCGACAAGTTCGGCCAGCGCAAGATGTTCCTGGTCGGCCTGGCCGGGTTCACCCTCGCCTCGGCGGTCGCCGGGTTCTCCCCGGACCCGACGCTGCTCATCATCGCCCGGGTCGTCCAGGGTGCCTTCGGGGCGCTGCTGATCCCGCAGGGCATGGCGATCATGACGAAGGCGTTCGACAAGGAGTTCCTCGGCAAGGCGTTCAGCCTGTTCGCCCCGGTGCTCGGTCTGTCCAGTGTGGCCGGTCCGGTCCTGGCCGGGTTCATCATCAGCGCCGACTGGTTCGGCCTGTCCTGGCGCCCGATCTTCCTGATCAACCTCGTCCTCGGCGTCATCGGGCTGATCGCGGCCGTCAAGATCCTGCCGCGTGACGAGGACGCCGACCGCTCCGCCGTCGTCGACGGCGTGGCGTCCGGCCTGCTCGCGGTGACCATGCTCGGGCTGCTGTACGGCCTGATCGAGGGCTCGACCAACGGCTGGGGCGTCGTCCCGATCGTCTCGCTGGTCGTCGGTCTGCTGTTCTTCGCCGCTTTCGCCCGCCGTCAGCGCACCGCGGACCAGCCGCTCATCATGCCCTCGCTGCTGAAGAACCGCGGTTTCACGTCCGGCTTGATCGTGTGCCTGGTGGCGGTCGCCGCCGGCAGCGGCCTGCTCTTCGTGCTGTCCCTGTTCCTGCAGGAGGGTCTGCACGTCAGCGCGCGGTACACCTCGCTCGCCCTGATCCCGCTCACCGCGGGCCTCTTCTGCGCCGGGTTCGCCACCATGATGTTCGGCCTGGTCGGCAAGTTCGGCCGCCGGCTCGTCTTCATCGGCCTCGCGATCGACATCGTCGGCTGCGGGTGGGTCCTGGCCCTCGTCGAGGGCTACGGCACGGACATCAGCCTCTGGGCGCTGGCCCCGGCGTTCCTGGTCATCGGCGTCGGCATCGGCCTCAGCTTCGCGACGATCCCGGTGGTCGCTCTGGGCGACGCGAAGCCCGAGGAAGCGGGCAGCGCGAGCGGCTCGTTCAGCTCGATCCAGCAGCTCGCTTCGGCGATCGGCTCGGCCGCGGTGACGTCGGTCTTCTTCCAGGCCGCGGTGCCGGGTATGGCCCACGCGATGGAGGTCACGCTGATCGTGGTGCTGGGCTTGACGGTCCTCAGCCTCCCGGTCGTCGCCTTGATGCCCCGCAAGGTGTCCATGGCGGGTCCCCCGCCGGGTGACGAGTGACCAGTAGGTAGGTAGTAGCTGGCGAACGGCCGGCCGGGGTGGGAGACCACCTCGGCCGGCCGTTTTCTGTTGTCCGGGTTCGGCTGGTGGCGGTCTGTCGGGTGGGTGGGGAACCCTGGTGAGGCAACGGGTTCGCGGTCGCTGGGTCGTGCTTGGGCGCTCATGGTTCGTTCGCCGGAGTCGCGGAGGGAATCGGCCGCGCTTCCCCGCGGCTACCGGGTGCGGAGACTTGCCTGCTGCGGTAACCCGGGGGGAGGCCAACGGGTTCGCGGTCGCCGGGCCGTGCTTGGCGCCCGCGGTTCGTTCGCCGGAGTCGCGGAGGCAAAAGCGCCGGGGCGCGGAGACTTCCCTACGGCCGAACGGAACCACGCCGGAAACGACTTTGCCGGACCCCGCGCACGGGGTCCGGCAAAGTCGTTCGTCGTATTGAATCCTCAGCTGGCCAACGGCGCATCCGGGGACTTGAGCGACGCCTGCAGCAGCTCCCGGTACTCCTCGACCATCGTCACAATCGTCGACTGGTCGAAGTCGAGGCTGTTGAACTTCACGAGGCCGACCACGTCCCCCGCCGGGTCGAGGTCGAGGTCCCAGAGGTTGCCGTCCGGGATCTCGCCCGTGTCGACCGACGAGATCAAGCGGCGGCGCAGGGCCGTGTACTTCAGGTCGCCGATGCCGTCCGCGCCCGGTTGGGGTGGGGACTGGGAAATCTGGAACCCGGTGACGACGCTGTCCACGTTCGCGGTCGGCCCGCGCATCAGCTCCGGCTCGGACTGGGCGATGATCTCGGTGAACGGCCGCTCGTACGAATACGCCTCGAGCAACGCCGCCCGGGTGCGGTGCACCAGGGTGGCGAAGTTCGCGCAGCCGGCCAGGTCGGTGCGGATCGGCAGGAAGTTGAACAGCGCTCCCACCGTGTGGTCGTAGCCCGGCTCGGTGCGCCCCGACGTGATGATCGGCGAAACGATGTCGGACTCGCCGGTCCGGCGGTGCAGGAACAGCGTGAAACACGCGTACAGCACCATGAACGACGAGCTGTGCAGTGACTTGGCCAGCGCCGCGGTGGCGTCGGCGAGCTCCCGGTCGAGCAGGAACCGGTACACCGAATAGACCGGCGGGACCTCCAGCCGCCGGGGGCGGTCGGTGGGGAGGGTGAGGATGTGCCCGCCCGCCAGCTTCGTCTGCCAGTACGCGCGCGCGGTGGCCGCGCGCTCGGTGGTGCCGGCTTCCTGCTGGAGGACGGCGTAGTCGCCGTACTGGCGCATCGCGGGCAGCTCGGGTGCGGGCAGCCCGCGACGGTTCGCGTAGCAGATCGCGAAGTCGCGCATGAGCACGTGCATCGACCAGCCGTCGCTGACCAGGTGGTTGGCGACCAGCACCAGCACCGCGTCTTCGTCGTCGAACCGGCCGAGGGTGGCTTTCAGCAACGGCGTTTCCGTGGCGGCGAGCCTGCCGGTCCGGTCGGCCTCGTTGAGGAACTCGTGCGCCAGGCGCTCGCGCTCGCCTTCCCCCGTGGCCGACGGGAGGCCGGCGACCGTGAGGGACACCGGGCTCGGCGGGAAGACCCGGGCGTGAGGCGCGTCGGGGTCCCTGATGATGGACGTGCGGAGCACCTCGTGCCGCGCGACGACGTCGTTCAGCGCGAGCTGCACGATCGCCAGGTCCAGCTGCCCGTGGACGCGCCAGCCGGCCGTGACGATCATCCTCGGCCCGAACACGCCGACGTCGTCGCCGCGGTCGAAGGCGTACAGGAACTCCTCGTTGGCCGAAAGCGGGCGGCTGACGCCGGCTTGCTGTTCGATGGTCATTTGCTGTCATCCATTCCGGCCGTCGCCATGATGCCGTCCGCCTCGCCGGGCTCGGCCGGCGTCTCGTCCGCGATCGCCGCGGCCCCGCGCGTGCGCTCTCCCCAGGCCGCCATGGCGGGGGAGACGAGCCCGAGCACCAGGAAGAACACGCCGAGCCCGAGCCACCCGGCGAAGCCCTGGTCGGCCACGATCCCGAGCAGCACCAGCGGTGCCACCGTGAAGCTCAGCGTGGTGATCGTCTGCAGGAACCCGTCGTACTGCCCCTGGGCGTGCGCCGGCGGCAGCTGGAACTCGAAGACGAACCGGCCGGAGACCAGCCAGATCTGGGCGATGGCGACCAGGACGACACCACCGATGAGCAGGATCGTCGCCACCGCCGCGGTGTTCCCCGGCATCAGCGCCATGAGCACGAACCCGAGGATCAGCGTCACGCCGCCCCGGCGCAGGGCCCAGCCCCCTTGCCGCATGGTCTTGATGTTCCGGCTCAGGCGCATCTGGAGCAGGATCGCGATCGAGGTGTTGAGCACGTAGACGAGAGCGACGGTCCAGCCCGGTGCGGCGGTGTGCGCCACGATCCACACCGGGAGCAGCAGGGCGTCCACGAGACCCGACATCGACAGGGCCCCGGCGACCAGCACGTAGGCGATGAACGGCTTGTCCCGGAACACGATGTAGCGGGCGTTCTTGACCTTCTCGGTGCTTTCGGGCTTCGGCAGCGGCTTGTAGTCGGGGATCTTGAGCGTGATGAAGACGTCCACCAGGTAGGCCGCCGCGCAGAACAGGAACATGCCGTAGTAGGCCGCGGGCGTGCCGATCGAAATGCCGACGCCGGCGATGAGCGCGCCGACCGTGAGGCCGACGTTGCCGAGCGACTGCACCTGGCTGCGGAAGGTGACCGTGTCGTCGCCGCCGACCCGGCGCAGCAGCGCGCCCTCGGAAGCCATGTAGGTGAACGCGAAGATGTTCATGCACAGGAGGAGGATCAGGAACGACCAGAATCCCCGGATGAACACGTAACAGCCCATTCCGGTGAGCTGCCCGGCGAGCCCGAACAGCACCACCCGGCGCGGTCCGAGGCGATCGGCCAGATCCCCGGCGAACGTGCTGAGCGGAAGGCCGAGCAACCCGCCGATCGCGATCGCGAGCCCGGTGCGCGAGGTCGAAATCCCGACGATCTGGGTGCAGTAGAGCACGTAGATCGGCAGGAAGACGCCGTTGGCCATCATGCCGAGGCCGTAGCCCAGGACGTAGGCGCGCTGGGGTCCTCGCGGGGGGACGTGCGACCTCGCGTACGCGACCGGACTGAGCTTCATCGTGAACTCGCTTTCTGTGGCTCGCGAACTTCCGTGGATCAGGCGACCCGTGGTGCCGACCCCGCGCCGTCCGCGGCCGCGACGGCGCGCTCGATCGCGATCCGGGCGTTCCACAGGTCTTCCGGCTCTCGGGGGATGTCGAGGACGAACGTGCGGATGCCGCCGTTGAGGTAGGTCGTCAACGCCCGCGCCACCTCGTCGTGGTTCCCGACCAGGTAGGGGCAGAACGTGTGGTGGTAGCGGAAGGGGACCAGCCAGTAGGCCTGTCCCGCCGCTTCGTCGGGAATGGGCACGGCGGCGAGCTGCGGCTGCCAGGACGACACCGCGGCGGAGAGGAGCAGGTTCATCCGCTCCTTGCCGTCCGCGTCGGCCGGGAACCGCTCGTGCGCGATCCGCCACGCCTCGGCCGAGTCGTCGCGCGCGATGATGCCCACGCTGATGCCCCGGCCGAACTTGCTCTTCCGGACGTCCGGGGCGACGTGCTCGTCCGGCAGCAACGGGAACGAGAGCTGGGTGAGGCCCAGCGCCTCGCTCGCCTGCAGGCAGGCCGGCGACGAGCCGGAGATGTACGCCGTCGGGAGCAGGTCGTGGGGCACCGGAGCGGTGAGCCGCGCCCGCTTGAAGTTGTAGTACCGGCCGGTGAAGTTGACCACGCCGCCGGTGAGCAGCTTCTTGACGATCGTCGCGTACTCGGTGAGCCGGTCGTACCGTTCGTCGTGCGACGCGGTGTCGCCCTGGACGGTGAGATCGCGGCTGAACCCGCCGCTGACGAAGTTGATGTCGATCCGCCTGCCGTACAGGTGGGCCAGGGACGACACCGACCGGGCCAGCGCGAACGGGCTCAGGTCGATCGGCTGGATGGCGACGAGCGGCACGAAGCTCTCGGTGTTCGCGATCGCCGCCTGGGCCGACATCAGGGAGTCGGCCGAGGTGTTGTCGCTGTAGATCAGCGCGCCGCGGTAGCCGGCTTCCTCGGCCCACCCGGCGACATCGAGGAGCGTGCGCAGGTGGTCCTGCACATCGCGCCTGATGCTGGAACGCGCGGTCCAGTAGACGGTGACGCCGCCGGCGGCCAGGTCCATCATCGTTCTTCGCTCCTCTGGGTGACGCCGCGGACGGACGGATCGGCCAGGAAGTCCCGGAGATTGATCGTGATGTCGAACTGCTCTTCCAGGCGGGCGACGAGGACGGCGGCGAGCAGCGAGTGCCCGCCGAGGTCGAAGAAGCTGTCCTCGACCCCGACCCGCTCCACGCCGAGCACTTCGGCGAACAGCTCGCACAGGCTCTGCTCCAGTGGCGTGGCCGCCGCCGGCCCGGCACCGGTGGTGAACGTCGGCGCGGGCAGGGCCTTCCGGTCGAGCTTCCCGTTGAGCGACAACGGAAGCGCGTCGAGCACCACCACCGCGTTGGGCACCATGTGCCCGGGCAGGACCCGCGCGGCCGCGGCCCGCAGCTCCGCCGGGTCCGGCGCGAACCCGGCCTCGGGCTGCACGTAGCCCACCAGCCGCCGGTCGCCCGGCCGGTCCTCCCGGACCACGACGACGGCCTGGTCGACACCGGGCTGCCCGGCCAGCACGGCCTCGATCTCGCCCGGCTCGATGCGGAACCCGCGGACCTTGACCTGCTGGTCGGCCCGGCCGAGGTACTCCAGTTCGCCGTCTTCGCGCCAGCGCACGAGGTCGCCGGTCCGGTACATCCGTTCGCCGGACGCGAAGGGGCAGGCCACGAACCGCTGCGCGGTCAGCCCGGCCTGGTTCAGGTAGCCCCGGGCCAGGCCCGGGCCGGCCAGGTAGAGCTCGCCGGCCACGCCCGGCGGTACCGGCGACAGCCTGCCGTCCAGCACGTACGTCCGCACGTTCCAGTTCGGCCCGCCGATCGGCGGGGTGCCGCCCCCGGACAGCGGCCCGCCGATCGTCGCGCACACCGTCGCTTCGGTCGGGCCGTAGCCGTTGAACAGCCGCCGGCCGGCCGACCACTCGGCGACGACCTCGCCCGGCAGCGCTTCGCCGCCGACGACCAGGCACTCCAGCCCGGGCACGCTCCCGGGGTCCGCGCCGGCCAGTGCGGCCGGCGCCACCACCGCGTGGCTGACCCTTAGCGCGCGCAGCGTGCCGGCCAGCGCGTCGCCGGACAGCTGCCCTGGCGGGGGCAGGACGAGGGCCGCCCCGGACGTCAACGCCGACAGCAGCTCCAGCTGGGCCATGTCGAAGCTCAGCGAAAGCAGCTGCGCCACCCGGGACTCCGGGGTGAGGGCCAGGGTCGCGACCGCGAACGCGGCCAGGTTGGCCACGCCCTGGTGGCTGACCACCACGCCCTTGGGCCGCCCGGTCGACCCGGACGTGTAGATCACCCAGGCCGGGTGCCCGGCCCGCAGCGGCGCGAGCCGCTCTTCGTCGGTGACCGTGCCGCCGGGCAGGTCCGCCACCACCGCGGCCACCGCCGGGTCGTCGACGAAGACCACCCGGTTCCCGCCGGGCAGCTCGGCCCCGGCCTGCCGGTTGGTGAGCAGGACGATCGGGTCGGCGTCCTCGAGCATGTACGCGATCCGGTCGGCCGGGTAGCCCGGGTCGATCGGCAGGTAGGCCGCGCCGGCCTTGGAGACGGCCAGCACCGCGGCCACCATCTCCGGCGACCGCGGCAGCGCCACGGCCACCCGCCGCTCGGGCCCGACGCCCAGCCCGACGAGGTACCGCGCCAGCCGGGTCGACCGAGCGTCCAGCTCCGCGTACGACCACGTGACGTCCCCGGCCGCCACCGCGACGGCGTCCGGCGTCCGCGCGGCCTGCGCCGAGACCAGCTCCGGCAGCACCGTCGCCGGAACGTCCCGCGCCGTGTCGTTCCACTTCGAGACGACCAGCTCGCGCTCGGCCGCCGTCAGCAGGTCGACGTCGGCGACCCGCAGCCCGGGGTTCGCGGTGACCTGGCCCAGCAGCGCGACCAGCCGGCCGGCCAGCGCCCGCACGGTGCCGCGGTCGAACAGGTCCGCGGCGTACTCGAGCGAGACGCCGATCCCGCCCGGCGTGCCGTCCGGCTCGTGCCGCGACTTGAACGTCAGCGTCAGGTCGAACTTGGCCGAGCTCCCGGCCAGGGCGAGGTCCTGCGCCGTCAGGCCCGGGACATTCCACTCGCGGTCGGTGTCCTCATCGGACGCCAGCATCACCTGGAACAGCGGGTGGTGCGAGGCCGAGCGGGCCGGGTTCAGCACTTCCACCAGACGCTCGAACGGGACGTCCTGGTGCGCGTAGGCGGCGAGGTCGCCGTCGCGGACCCGGCGGAGCAGCTCCGCGAAGCTCGGGTCGCCCGACAGGTCCGTGCGCAGCACCAGCGTGTTGACGAAGAACCCGATCAGCCGCTGCAGGCTCTCGTCCCCGCCGCGGCCGGCCACCGGCACGCCGATCGGGATGTCGGTGCCGGCCCCGGACCGGGACAGCAGCACCGAGAGCCCGGCCTGCAGCACCATGAACACCGTCACCTGGTGCTCGCGTGCCAGCTCGACCAGCGCGCGGTGCAGGTCCGCGTCCACGCCGAAGTCGACGTGCCCGCCGCGGAAGGTCGGGTGCGCCGGGCGGGACCGGTCGAACGGCAGGTCCAGCTGCTCGGGCAGGCCGTCCAAAGTGGACTTCCAGTACGCCAGCTGCTCGGCCAGCACGCTGTCGCCCTCTTCGTCCCCGCCCAGCAGGCCACGCTGCCAGAGCGTGTAGTCCGCGTACTGCACCGGCAGGTCCGTCCACTCGGGAGCGTCGCCGGTCAGCCGCGCCTGGTACGCCTCGCCCAGCTCCCGCAGCAGCACGCCCAGCGACCAGCCGTCGCTGGCGATGTGGTGCGTCAGCAGCACCAGCACGCTCTCGTCGGCGCCCAGCTCGAACAGCGACGCGCGCACCGGCAGCTCACGGGACAGGTCGAACGCGTACCGGCCCGCTTCCGCGGTCAGCTCGGGCAGGTCGGCTTCCGCGGCTCGCACCACGGTGACCGGCGGCGCCGCCTGCGCGGCCGGCACCACCCGCTGGTACGGCTGGCCGTCCGCGACCGGGAACACCGTCCGCAACGCCTCGTGCCGCGCGACCACGTCCCCCAGCGCCGCGGTCAGCGCGCCCGCGTCCACCGGCCCGCGCAGCCGCCACGCGAACGGCACGTTGTAGGTCGTGCTCGCCCCCTCCAGCTGCGCCAGGAACCACAGCCGCTGCTGCGCGAACGACAGCGGCAGCCGCTCGGGGCGGTCGGCGGGCTCCAGCGCCGGCCACGCCTCCCCGGCCTCGTCCAGCGACTTCGCCAGCAGCTGGACCGTCGGGTGGTCGAAGACCGTCCGGATCTCCAGCTCCACGCCCAGCACCGACCGCACGCGGCTGATCAGCTGGGCCACCAGCAGCGAGTGGCCGCCGAGGTCGAAGAAGCTGTCGTCCACCCCGACCCGGTCCACGCCCAGGATGCCGGCGAACAGCTCGCACAGGAGCTCTTCGGCCGGAGTGGACGGCTCCCGCCCGGTCCCGGCGGCGTACTTCGGGGCCGGCAGGCCCTTGCGGTCCAGCTTCCCGTTGACCGTCAACGGCAGCGCGTCCAGGACGACCACCGCGGCGGGCACCATGTAGACGGGCAGGGCGGCGGCCGCGGCGGCCCGGATCGCGACCGGGTCCACCCGGCTCCCCGGCGTCGGCACGACGTAGCCCGCCAGCCGCCGGTCGCCCGGCCGGTCCTCCCTGGCGATCACGACGGCCTGGGCCACGCCGGGCTGCGCGGCCAGCACGGCCTCGATCTCACCCGGCTCGATCCGGAACCCGCGGACCTGGACCTGCTGGTCCACCCGGCCCAGGTACTCCAGCTGGCCGTCTTCCCGCCACTGCGCCAGGTCGCCGGTCCGGTACATCCGTTCCCCGGACCCGAAGGGGCAGGCGACGAACCGCTGCGCGGTCAGCGCGGCCTGGTTCAGGTACCCGCGCGCCAGCCCCGGACCGGCCAGGTACAGCTCGCCCGGCACGCCCGGCGCCACCGCTTCGAGGCGCTCGTTCAGCACGTACACCCGGGCGTTCCAGATCGGTTTCCCGATCGGCGGGGCGTCCGAACCGGACAGCGGCCCGCTCATCGTCACGGCCACGGTCGCCTCGGTCGGGCCGTAGGCGTTGAGCATCCGCCGGCCCGGCGACCACTCGGCGACGACCTCGCCGGGGCACGCTTCGCCGCCGACGAGCATGCACTCGAACAGGGGGAGCTGGTCCGGGGACGCCCCGGCCAGGGACGCCGGCCCGATCAGGGCGTGGCTGACCCGCAGCTCGTGCAGCGCCTCGGCCAGCACCTCGCCGGCCAGCTGCCGCGGTTCGGGCAGCACCAGCGCCGCGCCGGCGGGCAGCGACATCACCAGTTCCATGACGGCCGCGTCGAAGCTGAGCGACGCCACCTGCCCCACCCGGGACTCCGGCCCGATCCCGCAGGCCGAGATCAGGTACGCGGACAGGCTCGCCAGGCCGCGGTGGGTGACCACCACGCCCTTGGGGCGCCCGGTGGACCCGGACGTGTAGATCAGGTAGGCCGGGTGCGCGGCCCGCAGCGGCCGGAGCCGGTCCCGGTCGGTGACGACGGCGGCGCTCCGCCCGGCCGCCGCCGCGATGACCGCGTCGTCGTCGAGGTCGAGCACGGCCACGCCCGCCGCCTCCGGCAGCCGCGCCGAGGTCGCCCGGTCGGTGATCACCAGGCCGGGGGCGGCGTCGTCGAGCATGAACCCGATCCGGTCCGCCGGGTAGCCCGGGTCGATCGGCAGGTAGGCGGCGCCGGCCTTGGCCACCGCCAGCACCGCCGCCACCATCCCGAGCGACCGTGGCAGTGCCACCGCGACGAGGCCCTCCGGCCCGATGCCGAGCTCCACGAGGTACCGAGCCAGCCGGCTCGACCGCGCGTCCAGCTCCGCGTACGACCACGAGACACCGGCGCACTCCACCGCGACCGCGTCCGGCGTCCGCAGCACCTGCGCCGCGAACAGCTCCGGCAAGACCGTCACGGGCACGTCCCGCGCGGAGTCGTTCCAGCCCGGGTCACCCAGCTGCCGCTGGAGATACATCCCGGTCACGCCCGTTCGGCCCGGACAAGACTGTTCGGCCGCATGTCCGTCCACTGCGCTTCGACGTACTCGAGGCAGTTCGCGCGGGAGTCCGCGTCGTGCGCCGTGCTCCAGCCGGCCGGGACGGCGATGCCGGCGGGCCACAGGCTGTACTGCCCTTCATCGTTGACAAGGACCAGGTACAGGGCGTCGGCGTCCTCGAACGGATTGGACACGGCAACCTCATTCCACTTAGGACGATCAGGCTGGAACTGGATCGGTACGGCCGCCCACGCCACGGCAGGCGGCTCGCTTTCCAGTCTGCCGTGGCGGGTTCGGCGGGCTCATCTCTACAAGTGCCGGGCCGGGATCAGGGCACGACCTCGATCTGGCCCATCATGCCCAGCACCGAATGCTCGATGAAGTGGCAGTGGAAGACGTACTTGCCGAGGTATTCGCCGAACGTGGCCTGGACCGTGACCGTGTTCCCGGCGCTGACGAACACCGTGTCCTTGCGGCCCGCGTCGACCGGCAGCAGGGGCGCGCCGCCGCGGTCGAGGACGCGGAACTGGACCAGGTGGATGTGGAAGGTGTGGTCGAGCGGCACGGCGTCGGCGTTGTGGATCCGCCAGATCTCCGTGGTGCCGCGCTTGATCCGGAAGTCCACCCGGTTCGGGTCGAAGGTCTTCCCGTTGATCAGGGCGAGCGGGGTGGTGCCGCTGAAGTCGAAGTTCAGGGTGATGTCGCGCGTCACCGTCGCCGGGGGCAGGGCGGGCAGCGGGCGCAGCACGTCGGGGACGCGGCTGGGGTCCGGCGCGGGCCGCACGACGTCGAAGCGCAGGACGGCGCCGGCGCTCGCGTCGGACAGCACCAGCTGCTTGCCGACCGGGAACTTGCCGAAGTCGACCACGAAGTCGGTGCGCTCGCCCGAAGCGAGGGAGAGCTCGGTCTCCGGCACCGGGGCGGGCAGCAGGCCGCCGTCCGAACCGATCCGGAGCATCTCCGCGCCGTTCAGGTTCAGCTTCAGGAGCCGTTCGTTCGCGGCGTTCAGCAGACGGAACCGGTACTTGCGCGCGGCGACCCGGAAGTACGGCTGGACCTTCCCGTTCGCCAGCACGGTGTCGCGCGGGTTCGGCCAGTCGCTCACCAGGGCGGCGTTTTCGTCGAACTGCGCGTCACGCAGCATGATCGGCACGTCGAACTCGCCCGTGGGCAGCCGCAGCGGCGTCTCGACGTCGTCCTCGAGGACGTAGAAGCCTTGCAGGCCGCGGTAGAGGTGGTCGGCTTCGAAGCCCATCGCGTGGTCGTGGTACCACATCGTGGCGCCCTGCTGCAGGTTCGGGTACCGGTAGGTGCGCGACGCCCCGGGCGCGATGGTGTCCATCGAGTAGCCGTCGCTGTCCTGAGGCGTGTGGCCGCCGTGGAGGTGGACGTTGGAGAGGTCGCCCAGGCCGTTGGTGTAGGCGATCTGCACGGCGCGGCCGGTGCGGGCACGGATGGTCGGGCCCGGGAAGAGACCGCCGTACGTCAACACCGGAGTCGTCTTGCCGGGAAAGATCTCCACGTTCGCCGGCTGGAGCGCCAGCCGGTAGAAGTCCGTGGTCGAGCTGCGCGTGACCGGGCGCAGCACCGGCGACACGGGCATCGCGGTGGTGAACGGGGTGATGGTCGGCGGCGGGGTGATGGCGGCGAGGGGCCCGGCGTGGTGCATGCCCGCCATGTCCATCCCGGCCATCTGCCCGCCCAGGTGCGCGTCGGCCAGTGGCTGCACGTGCGCGGGCGTGCCCTTCGGCAACAGGAATCCGGCGGCCGCTCCACCCACGGTCAGTCCGCCGAGCGTGAGAATACGTCTTCTGTTCAGCATTTCATTACTCCCCAGTGCCGGCGTAGAGGAGGCCGGCTTCAGGGATGGTCGCATTCACGCGCGCCGGAAGCGTTCTTTCTGTGTGCCATGTGGACGGACCCGCCGCGGCGGATCCGGACACGGCGAACGGCCCGCGCCATTCCGGACGCGGGCCGATCGCCGTACTCGGTCCGGCTAAGCCGCGGCGGGCAAGGCGCGCTTGTGCGCCAGGGTCACGCCGTCGAAGACGGGCAGCAGGCTCAGCTCGATCCGGTCGTCGTCGCGCAGTGCGGCGTTCAGCGCCCGGAGCGAGTCCGTCTCCTCGTCGCTGATGCCGGGGCGCGCCACCTTGCCCGACCAGAGGACGTTGTCCACCACGAGCAGGCCGCCCGGCCGGAGCAGCTCGAGGCACCGCTCGAAGTAGTCGCCGTAGCTTTCCTTGTCGCAGTCGATGAACGCGAAGTCGACGGTGCCGGCGGCGCCGTCGGCCAAGAGCGCGTCCAAGGTCTCGACGGCCGGCCCGATCTCGAACCGGATGCGGTCGGCGACCCCGGCCCGCTCCCAGAACGGCCGGCCGACCTCGGCCCACTCGGCGCTGAGGTCGCACGTGATGACGCGGCCGTGCTCGGGGACCGCGCGAGCCATCGCCAGCGTGCCGTACCCGGTGAACGTCCCGACCTCGACGACGGTGGTGGCGCCCGTCAGCCGGACGAGGAAGGCGAGCAGCTGGGCCTCCTCCGGCGGCGTCAGCATGCCGCGGGCGCGGCCCAGCCGCATGGTGGCCGCCCGCAGCTCACGCGCGATGTCGTCCTCGCGCAGCGACACGTCCATCACGTATTCCTGGATTTGCTGGTCCAGCACCAAACTGTGGATCACCGATTCCTCCTGACCATGGCGATACGGGGGTGGGGTTCAGCTCGCGACGCCGAGCGCCAGCCGTGCGAGCTCACGGGGGGCGATGCTGGCCAGGTAGATGTTCACCCCGGCGTGCGTGTGCAGGGTCGACATGTCCCGCCAGATCCGCTCGAGCCGTTCACCCGCCCGGATGGCGCTGGTCCCGGCGGTGGGCATCAGGATCTCCGACACCGTGCTCCAGGCCAGCCGCACGACCTCGCGGCTGATGATCGACATCCGCAGCTCGACCTCGCGGGTGGCGGTGCCCAGCTCGGCCGTCTCGTGCCACTGCCGCAGCATGTCCGTCATCGCCGCGCGGGCCGCCGCGATGCGGCCCGCCGCTTCGCCGTACCGCAGCTGGTAGTCCGGGTCGTCGGCCCGCGTTCCGAACGGCGGGTACGCGATCGTGCGTTCCCGCGTCAGCTCGCCGTAGACGTCCAGCGCCGCGCTGGCCATGCCCACGGCGAGCGCGCCGACCTGGAAGTTCAACGGGGCCAGCACGCTGCCGCCGTACAAGGTGTTGCCGTGCAACCGGAGTCCCGGCGTTCCCCCCACGACGGAGATCAGCCCCATGTGCGTGCCGGGCAGCGCGAAGTACGCCGGGATGTGCGCCCGCTCGATCTTGACGCTGGACGAGCCGCTGCCCTTCAGGCCGATCTGCGAACCCCAGTCGTCCAGCCGCTGCCACTGGCTCCTCGGCACGATGAACATCAGCTGCGTGGGCGGTTCCCCTTCCTCGCCCGCGACGAAGGTCTGGCCGACGAAGTGGGTGGCGTAGGGCGAGCCGGAGGCGTAGCGGAACACCCCGTCGACGATCCAGCCGCCGTCTTCGGCGGGCTCCGCGAAGCCGGCCGGCGCGACGACGCCCGGGCAGATGAAGTCGCCGCCCGCGAACAGCTCGTCCTGCGCCTCTTCGCTGAACAGCGTGGCGGCCAGGTGGGCGTGGGACGCGCCGAAGGTGTACATCCACGCCGTCGACGCGCACCCGCGGGCGAGCCGGGCCACCACCTGCATGTGGGTGTCGATCCCGAACTCGTAACCGCCGTACCGCTTCGGCACCAGCAGCCGGTAGAAGCCGGCCTTCCGCAGCGCTTCCTGCGTGTCCAGCGCGCAGAACCCGCGTTCCTCGGTCTCCTGCTGCCGGTCGACGAGGGTCTCGGCGATCCGCTCGGCGCGGGCGAGGACCTCTTGCTCGGTCAGGCCGGGCTCCGGCGGAAGCCGGTAAGGGGGGACCGCCACCTCGTCAGTAGTGCTCATCACGTGTCCTATCACTGTCTGAGGAGACCGGAACAAGGTCAGCCGAGCATGGCGCGGGCGGCCGCGCCGATGTCGGTGAACGAGGTGAGGTCGGGTGCCTGCCAGCCGTCCAGGTCGTACTCGGCGAGGCAGCGGTCGACGAAGTCGCGGTAGCCGTCGAGCTGGCCGTCGCCGAGCTGCCCGCGGAGCAGCTCGGTCCGGGTGTTCTCGTGGTTCCCGGAGTAGTTGCGCTCGTAGAGCTCGTGCCGGCCGCCGAACTCGGTGCCGACCGTGTCCCAGAGCAGCTTCATCACCTTCACGCGCTCGACCGCGTCGACCCCGTTCGACCCGCGCAGGTACTTGTCGAGGTACGGCCGGATGTCGTCGTTGTGGAAGTCCTGCGCGCTGGAGTTCAGGTAGATCAGTCCACTCGCGACGTCCTGCAGCACGATCTCCCGGATCCGGGCGTAGCCGACCTGGGAGAACCAGCGGTAGGCCATGGCGTAGTCCCGGTTGGGCAGCACGGCGCCGTTGCGCCACGCCACGGGGTTCCGCGCGGCCGCGTCGGACAGCCCCCAGAACAGGTTGCGCCAGGCGAGCACCTCGCCCAGCCGCGTCTGCACCCCGCGGAAGTCGGAGACCCCGGTGATGTCCAGCGCCTTGGCCAGCAGCCCGGCGATGAACTCGAGTTTCACCGCGAGCCGCGTGCACCCGTGGAACATGGCGCGCTCGTTGAAGCCGGAGTGCCCGGTGAACATGCCCACCTTGGCGACGTCGCCGTAGATGAAGATGTTCTCCCACGGGATCAGCACCTTGTCCATCACCAGGATGCTGTCGTTCTCGTCCAGCCGCGAGGACAGCGGGTAGTCGAACGGGCTCCCGGTCAGCGCGGCCGAGGCGGCGTAGGACTGGCGGCAGATCAGCTTCTGGCCGGGCGCGCTCATCGGCACGGTGGCCACGATGGCGAACTTGCGGTCCTTGATCGGCAGCCCGGTGTGGGCGATGAAGTTGTAGTGCGTGAGCGCGGAGTTCGTCGCGACGACCTTCGCGCCGCTGACCACCACGCCGCTGTCGGTTTCCTTTTCGACGTGCACGAACACGTCGGCGACCTCGTCCGGCGGCCGGTTCCGGTCGACCGGCGGGTGCACGAAGGCGTGGTTCCAGTACAGGACCTTCTCCTGCGACTCCCGGTACCAGCGCCGCGCGTTGACGGCGAACGGGTTGTAGAAGTCGGCGTTCGCCCCGAGCGTGCCGAGGAACGACGCCTTGTAGTCCGGGCCGCGGCCCATCCAGCCGTAGCCCAGCCTCGACCACGCGGCGATGGCCCGCTGGTCGGCGACCAGGTCGTCGGCGCTGTGCGGCGTCGTGAAGAACCGGTGCGTGTAGCCGTCGGAGCCGGGGGCGTCGGTCGCGGTCGTCAGCACGTCCCGGTGCGCCGGGTCGTGCAGGGCGTCGTACAGCCGGGCGGTCATCCGCGCCGGGTTGCGGAACGCCGGGTGTTCGGTGACGTCCTTGACGCGTTCGCCGTAGAGGTAGATTTCGCGGTTGTCGCGGAGACTTTCGAGGTATTCGTCGCCGGTCAGCGGCCGGGTCGATCCGGTCATCGCGTTCTCCTCGTCTCAGGCCGCGGTCTGCTGGGCGTCGACGAACGCGGCCAGCTCGGCCACGGTCGGTGCGTCGAACAGCGCGTTGATCAGCACGTCGGCGCCGAGCTCGGTCCGGATCCGGTTGAGCAGCCGCATCGCCTGCAGCGACTGCCCGCCGAGCTCGAAGAAGCTGTCGTCGATCCCGACCTCGGCCACCTCGAGCACGGAGCTGAAGAGCGCGCAGAGGGCCCGCTGCAGGTCCGTTTCCGGGGCGCGAGAGGTCGCGGCCTGGTCGAAGTCCGGCGCCGGCAGCGCCGCCCGGTCCAGCTTGCCGTTCGCGGTCAGCGGGAGCTTGTCCAGCTTGACGAACGCCGTGGGCACCATGTAGTCCGGCAGCCGGGTCTTGGTGTGGGCGCGCAACGCCGCGAGGTCGATCTCGCCGGATTCCGCGACGACGTAACCGACCAGCTGCTTCTCGCCGTTCTCGAGCTCGCGGGCCAGGACGACGACCTGGGCCACGCCCGGGAAGCCGGCCAGCGTCGCCTCCACCTCGGCCGGTTCGACGAGGAACCCGAGGATCTTCAGCTGGCTGTCCACGCGCCCGAGGAACTCGAGCCCGCCGTCGGCCCGCCGGCGGGCCAGGTCGCCGGTGCGGTACATGCGAGACCCCGGCGCGCCGAACGGGTCGGCCACGAACCGCTCGGCGGTCAGGCCGGGCTGGCCGAGGTAGCCGCGCGCGAGACCGCCGTCGGCGAGCCAGATCTCGCCGACCACGTCGTCGGCCACCGGTGCGAGGAGGGCGTCCAGGACCCGGATCGTGACGCCGGTCAGCGGTCCGCCGAGCGGCACGGTGGTGCCGATCGGCGTGCCGCCGGTCAGCGGCAGGCTGGTGGACAGCACCGTCGCTTCGGTCGCGCCGTACGTCGCGTGGACCACGAGGCCGTCGCAGACCTCGAGCACCCGGCTGACCGCGGTCGGCGCGATCACGTCGCCGCCGGTGAGCACCTCGCGCAGCCCGCGCAACGTCTCCGGCGCTTCCTCCGCGATCACGCGGAACAGGCCCGCGGTCAGGTGCAGCCCGGTGATCCCGTGCGTGGTGATCAGCTCGCGCAGCTTCGCGGGCTCCACCCGTCCCGGCGGCGCGACGACCACTTCGCCGCCGTGCAGCAACGGCAGCCAGACCTCGAAGATGAAGATGTCGAAGGCGTACGGCGCCAGCAGCAGCAACCGCGCGTACCGCTCGGGTGTCCACTGTGGATCGTCCAGCAGCCGCACGACGTCCTGCTGGACCACCGCGACGCCCTTGGGCAGGCCGGTGGACCCCGACGTGTGGATCACGTAGGCCAGCTGACCGGGATGGACCGGCACGCCGGGGTCGGCGACCGGCTCGCGCCCGAGCGCCGGGTCGTCCACCACGACGACCGTGACCCCCGACGGCACGCCCGCCGCGCGGGTCACCTCGTCGGTGAGCAGCACCCCGGTCTCCGCCCGGTCGACCACCCACTGCTGCCGCTCGGCCGGGTACGACTCGTGGATCGGCGTGTAGACCGCGCCGGCCTTGAGGATCCCGAGAAAGGCCACCACCAGGCCGATCGACCGCTCCATCAGCACCGCGACCCGGTCCTCGTGCCCGACACCGAGGCCGATGAGGTGCCGCGCGAGCTGGTTGGCCCGCTCGTCCAGTTCGCGGTAGCTCAGCTTCACTCCGGTCGCGGCCTCGGTCACCGCCGTCGCGTCCGGGGTCCGCGCGAGCTGCTCGGCGAACCGGGCGGGGATCGAAAGGGCTGCCATGCCATTCTCCTCGTCAAGGTCTGTTGCTCTAGGCGGCCCGGCCGCGCTCCTGGTCCTGGCGGTGCTGGAGTTCCACGGCTTCGTAAAGCGCGGTGATGTTGCCGCTGCCGAACCCCTGCGCGCCGAGGCGCTCGATGAGTTCGAAGAAGATGGTGTTCCGCGGGTGCACGGCTTCGGCGAAGATCTGGTAGAGCTGCCCGTCGTGGTCCTCGTCGATCAGGATGTTCCGCTTGCGCAGCTCTTCGATCGGGTAGCGGACCGGGTCCACCCGCTCGGCGAGCAGCTGGTAGTAGCTGCCCGGCGCGTTGAGGAAGGCGATGCCCCGCTCCTTGAGCGCGTCGAGCGTCGTCAGGATGTCCGCCGTCGCGAAGGCCATGTGCTGCACGCCCGCGCCGTCGTGGTCGCGCAGGAACTCGCTGATGTGGCCGGGTTCGAGCGAAACATCCGGCTCGATGAGCGTCAGCGTGACCGCGCGGGAGGTGCTCTCGACCACCTTCGTGACCATGGCCTGCTTCCCGACCGCGATCCGCTCCGCGAACGTCATCTCGAAGTCCAGCACGTCGCGGTAGAAGTTGATGTGCTCTTCGAGGTGGCCGCCGGGCACGCAGATGGCGAAGTGGTCGACCTCGCCGAGCGCGACGTCGAAGTCGCCGGAGAACTCGACCGGCCGCAGCCCCGGCAGCGCGCGCGGCGACACCCCTTCCGCCCGGTGGACGAAGGTGTGCACCACGTCGCCGAAGCCGAGGATCGACGCGGTGGTGACCCCGTCGACGGTGGCCGGCCCGGCCACCGGGCGGGCACCGCGGCGGACGGCCTCGTGGAACGCCGCTTCGGCATCGGCGACCCCGAGGCCGATGCCCGAGACGCCGTCACCGTGCTTCCGCACGTACCCGGCGGCGGCGTGGTCGGCGTCCTTCGCCTCGATGAGCACCAGCTCGACCTGGCGCTGGGTGAGCCCGATCGACCGGGCGGGCGCGTCCTCGTCCGACGTCGCGCTCACGGCGAAGCCGTAGCTGGCGACCCACCAGTCGGCTTTCGCCTGGATGTCGGTCACCGAGAACGCGACGTGGTCGACGAGCATGTTGCTGAAGGGGGACATCGTCGTGCTGCTCTCTTTCGTCGGCTGGCAGACGGGGCGCGGTGGGAAGACGTCGGTGGTCGGTTCGGTTCCGGCGGTTTCCACTCTCCCCGGGCAGTCCGCGTCGCTCATCTCTTTGCCTGCCCGGTGGGAAATCAAAGCCCGCAACACTGGAGACGCGGTTCGTCAGCCCGCTTCGAGGTCGTCCGGGGTCCTCGGCGGGTCGGCCAGGGCCGCCGCGTTGTACCGGTCGAGCACCCGCTGGGCCTGTTCGGTCGCCGTGCGGAACCGGGGCTCGAGCTCGGCCCCCTCGAGCAGCACGTCCGCCATCGCCTCGGTGAGGGCGATGTTGATGCCGTTGAGGTTGCCGGCCACCGGGCCCGCCGCCGCGAAGGTGCGCTCCGCCGTGGTGACCTGCTCGATCGCCGCCCGGTAGCCGGGGAACGGATCGGCCCACTCGGCCGCCGTCGCGCGCCGGTGGGCGGCCAGGGTGATCGGCAACGACGTCACCGGGCTCCCGGGGGAGTGCAGGCGGGCCACCGCGTGCTCCTCGTTGAGCTGGTGCTGCAGGAAGGCGAGGGCGCCGTCCTCCTTCTCCTTCGGCAGGCCCCGGGTCAGGAAGAGCGCCTCGCCGGCGACGGGGCCACCGGGCGAACAGTCCGCGACGGGGCGCGGCAGCTGGCCCGCGGTGAGCTCGAAGCCCGCCCCGGCGGCCATCTCCTTGATCATCCCGCCGATGGCCGACGACGAAACCACGAACGCGATCTCCTGGCGCTCGAACGCCTGCATCGTGGTGAAGTAGTGGAGCTCCTCGGTGGGGAGGTAGTGGCCGTCGTCGAGCATCCGCTTCCACCAGCGCGCGTAGGCGAGCAGCTCGGGGGAGTCGAGGAAGACACGGGTGGCGCGGCCGGACCGGCCGTTGCCGTTGTTGACGAGCAACCCGCGTTGCCCGGCCAGCTCCTGGTGGAACACCCAGCCGTAGTTCGGCCAGCTGGCCCCGTGCCCGGGGCCGTCCGGCAGCTCGGCGATGGCGGCGCACGCGTCCGTGAGGTCCTGCCAGGTCACCGGGAGCCGCTCGATCCCGGCGGCCGCCAGCATGGTCCGGTTCGCGAACAGGATGTTGGTCGACACGAAGCTCGGGACGGCGACCAGCTCGCCACCGAGGGTGTAGTAGTCGCGCACGGCGGGCACGAGGTCCTCGATGACGACCGGTTCCCCGAGGATCTTGGCCCGGCCGTCGATCGCGCGCTCGACCGGCACGAACAGCGGATCTCCGTTGCCGGCGCGGGTGTCCAGCGCCGTCTGCATCGACGAGTACATGTACTCCGCGATGTCCGGCGGGTTTCCCCGCTCGACCGCCTCGGCCACCTTCCCGGGCAGCAGGTGGGCCTCGAAGCGGTGGATGCGGACCCGGTACCCCGGGTGGGCGCGGTTGAACGACTCGGCCGCGAGCACCACCGGGTCGCCGAACTCGGGAAGCGTGTTGTTCGGGCTCGCCTGGAGCCATACGTCGATGTCTGTCGGCATGAGCGACCTCCACGAACTCGGTGCCGGGGTTTCCTAGCGGTCTTTCCGGTGCTGGTCCGGTGCGCCGGGGATGGCCTGGACCAGCTCGACGAACTCGGTGCCCCAGCGCCGGATCGTGGCCGCGTCGACCGCGTCGGGCTCGTACTCCATGACACACCGGAACCCGCCGGAGGGAAGGACCAGGAAGGTCCAGATGAGCGCGCCGCGGTGGTGGGAGACCGACACCTCTTCCGGCGGCACGACCGGTTCGACGCTGGTGGTGAACTCGGCGTGCTCCCGCGCCTTCGGTGAGCGCACGTAGTTGAAGCCCGGCACCAGCGCGAGCGGATCGAGAGCGCTCTTCATCAGGTCCGGGGCGATCTCGAGGGTCGAGCCGAACGGCATCCGGTGCCGCTGGGTGTCCGCACCCGCCCGGCGCGCGAGGAGCATGAGGTCGCGGAAACTCGCGCATTCCCCGAATTCGAGCCGGAGGGGAACGAGATCGGTGAAGAAACCGATGGTGTGATAGAACTCCTCGGCCTGACGCCCGTTGTTGATGGTGAGCAGGGTCAGATCGGTCCGGCCGGTGACCCTTTCCGCGAGAACCATGAAGGCCGCGAGGAAGACGTGCCAGGCGGTGCACCGGAGCCGGGCCGCGCCCGCGGTGACCTCGGCGAACTCGGCGGGATCGAGCGAGAAGGTCTGCACCTCGTTGCGCGGCGCCTGGGTCTCGGGACCGTGCGGCCGGTCGGCGGGCATCGTGAACAGTTCGGCGCCGGCCAGCGTGCGCCCCCAGAACCGGCGGTCCTCCGCCGCTTTTTCGCTGCCGAGGTACTCCTGCTGCCAGGCGGCGAACTCCCGGTACGGGGTCGGGTCCGGCAGCGTGTGCGGGACCCCGGTCACCTGGGCCCGGTAGCACGCCGCGATTTCGCGGCGGAGCACGTCGGACGACCAGCCGTCGCTGAAGAGGTGGTGGGTCACCAGGGTCAGCACCGCGTCCTCGTCGTCGAAGCGGTACAGCTCGGTGCGCAAGGACGGCGTGAAGGTGAAGGAGAGCTCCGCGTGGTGCAGCGCCCGGTGCACCTCGAAAGCCCTTTCTTCGCGAGCCGGGCCGGCGGGCAGCGGAGTTTCGTGCACCGTGAGCGGAACCGGCTGCGGCGGCAGCACTTCCTGGAACCCGACGGCGCCGTCGTGCTCGTCGTAGCTGAGCCGCGTGCGCAGGGCTTCCTGCCGCCGCACCACCTCGTCGAGCGCGCCCTGGAGGGCGTCGACGCGCAGCTCTCCCTTGATGCGGAGAGCGAGTGCGACGACGTGCCGAGGTGAGCGCGCTTCGCCGGCCGGGTCTTGTTGCTTAGAACTCAGCGGATACTGATCCACGGTGCAGCTCCATCATCTACCGGTCGACGTCGGATCGGTCGTCGCATTTCTTTTTCAGCATGCTCACGGTGCGGGAGCGCGGCACCTTCGTTGTTGCGCACCGTGCGTACCCGTTTCGCAGCTTCGAAGACGTCGCCCGCCGTCGCCGGCTGCGACCATGGTTGCCGGTCGGGTGCTCTTTTCCACGTCGCCGATGCGACGCCGAAGCCCGGCCCGCAACCAGGTGTCTCGCGTCAGGAGTGACGAATGACCGACAACGGCTCGCGGACAGCGGCAGGCCGGCTGTCCGTGGCGGTGCTCGGCGCCGGCCTCATCGGCATCGACCTGATGACCAAGGTCATCCGTTCCGACCACCTCGACCTGGAGCTCGTCGCGGGCCGGGACGAAGCCACCTCGGGACTGCGGCAGGCGGCCAAGCTCGGTGTGCCGGTGGCGGCCGGCGGCGTCCAGTCCCTTGTGGACGCCGGACGCCCGTTCGACGTGGTGTTCGACGCCACGAACGCTTCCGCCCACCTCGAGCACGTGGAGAAGCTCGCACCCCTCGGCACGATGCTCATCGACCTGACGCCCAGCCGGAACGGGCCGATGATCTTCCCGACCGTCAACCGGGCGGACATCGCGGCGCACCGCGACGTCAGCATGGTGAGCTGCGGCGGGCAGGCGTCGGTGCCGATCCTGCACGCGATCACGCGGGCCTGCGCGGTCGACTACATCGAGGTGGTGACGACCGCCGCCAGCCTGAGCATCGGCCGCGGCACGCGGATGAACCTCGACGAGTACATCGACACCACGGCGGAAGCGGTCCGCACCTTCACCGGCGTCCAGGACGTCAAGGCGATCCTCAACGTCAGCCCGGCGCGGCCGCCGGCGACCTTCCGCGTCGCCATGTCCCTGCTGGGCGAGGACCTCACCCTCGAAACGGTGCGCTCGGCGGTCGATCGCGCCGCGGCCGAAGTCCGGTCCTTCGCCCGGGGTTACGAGGTGAAGGCGTGCACCGCCGAGGGCGACAAGGCGTTCGTCGCCGTCGAGGTCACCTCGCACGGGGACCGCATCCCCCGGTACGCCGGCAACCTCGACATCATCAATTCCGCCGCGCTCCTGGTCGCGGAGAGCTACGCGGCGGACCGGCTCCGGATGGCAGGCGTGGTGAACTCATGACCGAGGCAACGACCGCGGACGTCGCGGACGGCAAGCCGATCCTGATCCACGACCCGAGCCTGCGCGACGGCCACCACGCCGTCCGGCACAGCCTCGGCGCGGACCAGCTGCGTGCCTACGCGCTGGCCGCGGACGCCGCGGGCATCCCGGTGGTCGAGGTCGGGCACGGCAACGGGCTGGGCGCCTCCTCGCTCCAGGTCGGCCGGGCCCGGCTCAGCGACGACGAGATGCTGTCGATCACCCGGGACTGCCTGACGACCAGCAAGCTCGGCGTCTTCATGCTGCCCGGCTGGGGTTCGATCGCCGACCTCGAGAAGGCCGTCGCCCACGGGGTCGACCTGGTGCGCATCGGCACCCACTGCACCGAGTCCAGCCTGGCCGAACGGCACCTCGGCTTCCTGCGCGACCGGGGGGTCGAGGCGCACGCCGTGCTCCTGATGAGCCACATGGCGAGCGCCGCGCAGCTCGCCGAGCACTGCGCGCACCTGGTGGAGTTCGGGGCCACCGGGGTGGGCATCATGGACTCCGCCGGCCACTACCTGCCGGCCGACGTCACCGAGCGGATCACGGCCATGTGCGCCGCGGTCGACGTGCCGGTGATGTTCCACGGGCACAACAACCTCGGCATGGCCGTCGCGAACTCGATCGCGGCCGCCGACGCCGGAGCGTCCATTTTGGACGCCTGCGCCCGGGGTTTCGGCGCCGGGGCCGGCAACACCCAGCTCGAGGTGCTGGTGCCGGTGCTCGAACGCGTCGGCTACCGCACCGGCATCGACCTGTACCGGCTCCTGGACGCGGCGGACATCGCCGAACGCGAGCTGATGCCCGCGCCGCCCAAGGTCGACTCCATCTCCATCGTCAGCGGCCTGGCCGGGGTGTTCTCCGGGTTCAAGGCCCGGGTGCTCGACATCTCCGCGCGCGAGGGCGTCGACCCGCGTGACGTCTTCTTCGAGCTCGGCCGCCGCCAGGCGGTGGCCGGCCAGGAGGACCTCATCGTGGACGTGGCGCTGGCCCTGCGCGAATCCGGCACGGGAACCACCGACAGGAGGGCAAGCCATGTATGAGGTGCTCAAACGCATCCTGGTGGACGACCTGTTCCTGCGGACGGAGGACATCTCACCGACGGCGGGCTGCGCCGAGGTGGGGCTGGACTCCCTGACCGCGGTGGAGCTTTCGGTCGTGCTGAACAGCAGGCTCGGCATCGAGATCCAGGACTACGAGCTGCTGGAGCTCGCGACGGTCGGCGATGTCGCCCGGCTGATGGAGCAACGCCGTCTCGCCGAGCCGGTCGATCCCGCCGCGGCGGCCTGACAACGGTGGTGAACTGATGACAGTGGACAGCACGACGGAGTCCGTGCGCAGGCCGGACGAAAGCTCCCTGTCCCGGCGGGTGGTCGTCTCCCCGGGGATGTGCAGCGGCGGGTCGCTCGTCTTCGGCCGGATCGGGGACTGGACCTGGGAGGCGGTGGCGGCGGCCTGCCGCACCAACGTGCACGCGGCGCGCACGGCGGAGGGACAGCCCGCCTACCTGTCCTTCTACTACTACCGGGTGCGCGGCGGGAAGACGATCCACCCGCACGGCCTCACGTTCGGGGACGAGCTCGGGGTGAGCTCGCGGGTGTTCCAGTTCGGCAGCCAGTCGGTGCTCACGCTGCACCGGCTCGCGCCCGCCGACCTCGACCTGCCGGACACGCCCCTGGATCCGGCGGAGGTGTACGAGGACCCGCACCCGGACTGCATGTACGTCGAGAACTTCAACCGGTGGATCGCGCGCAGCCGCCCGGACAGCAACCGGGGCCTCGCCCGGACCTCGCCCCCCGACTTCGCCTTCGCCGACCTGCCGCGCCTGCCGAACCAGTACTCGCCGCGCACGCTCGTCGGCCGGGCCCGCGAGGCGGGCGGCTTCTGCGCGCCCGACCCGACGGGGTTCGTCGTGGCCGGCCCCGAGCTGACCTTCGAGTACACATTGGACGTCACGCGGGACATCAACGGCGCGGGGCTGGTCTACTTCGCGTCCTACTTCTCCATCTTCGACACCGCGCTGCTGCGCCTGTGGCGCTCTCTCGGCCGGAGTGACGAACAGTTCCTGCGCCGCCGGGTGATCGACCAGAAGGTCGGCTACTTCGGCAACGCGGACCCCGGCGCGGTCTTCACCATCACGGTGCGCAACTGGCGCAACACGACCCGGCCGGAGACCGAGATCGCCGACATGGCGCTGCGCGACTCCACCACGGGTCAGCTGCTCGCGGTCACCGCCATCGAGATCGAAGCGGGCAAGGCCGCGGACCGGTAACCCCGTACGGCAGCGGGCCGCCCGGCGACCGGAGTCGCCGGGCGGCCCGTTTGCTTTGCGCCTTAACGCAGGTACGAAGCGCCGTTCAGGTCGAGGATCGTGCCGCTGGCCCACTGGGCCTCGGCGGAGGCCAGGTAGAACACGCCCGCGGCGATCTCCTCCGGCCGGGCGACCCGGCCGAACGGGCTCTGCGCCCGGATCTCGTCGCCGCCCGGCGGCTTCAGGTACTCGGTGGTCATGTCCGTCTCGACGAACCCGGGTGCCACGGCCGAAACCGAGATCCGGTGCGGCGCGAGGGCCAGTGCCAGCGACTGGGTCAAGGAGTTCAGGCCCGCCTTGCTGGCCCCGTAGGCCGGCACGTCCGGCTCACCGCGGAACGCGCCCCGCGACGTGACGTTGACGATCCGCCCGCCGTGCTCCTTCAGGTGCCGGACCGCGCACCAGGTCACGTTGGCCGCGCCGATCAGGTTGACGCCCAGCGTGGTGCGCCAGTACTCCTGCCAGGCCGCGTAGCCCACCTCCGTGATCGGGTGCGCGGTGAAGATGCCGGCGTTGTTCACCAGGACGTCCAGACCGCCGAGCTGCCCGGCGGCCGAGTCCACCGCCGCCAGCACGGCTTCGCCGTCCAGCAGGTCGGCCTCGACGACGACGTGCCCGTCGCCCTCGAGCCCGGCCACCAGCTTCCCGGCGTCCTCCTCCGGCACCCGGTCCAGGATCGCCACCCGGTCACCGGCCGCGGCGAACCGTTGCGCGATGGCCCAGCCGATGCCGCGTGCCGCCCCGGTGACCAGCACCGCGCGGCCGTTCACGTTCTCAACCATGGGTAAGCCCGTTCGCCAATCTGCCGACCGCGTCGGCCAGCACGTCGTCCGGAAGGGAGAAGCAGGCGCGCACGTACGGCCGGTCCGGCGAGTCCAGGTAGAACGCCTCGCCGGGGATCGTCCCGACGAGACAGTTCTCCAGCAGGATCTCGGCCGCTTCCACCCCGGTCGTCACGCCCAGGGGCGAGCAGTCGACGAACAGGTAGTAAGCGCCTTCCGGTTCGTTGGGCGGCAACCCGGCGGCGGCGAAGCCCTCCGCCAGGGTGCGCCGCTTCCGGTCGTACATCGCGCGGAGGTCGTGGTAGTAGTCGTCGCCCAGGTTCAGCGCCCGCGCACCGAGCTCCTGCAGCGGAGCCGGTGCGCAGACGACGAGGGAGTCGGCCGCGACCCGGATCGCGCCGATCAGCTGTTCCGGGCCGCAGACGTAACCCAGCCGCCAGCCGGGAATGCTGAACGACTTCCCCAGGGACGACAACGTCACCGTCCGCTCGGCGAGGTTCCCGACCGTCGCGGCGGCCAGGTGCGGGTCCGGGTCGAAGAAGATGTCTTCGTAGACCTCGTCGCTGATGACGAGCAGGTCGTGCTCTTCCGCGACGGCCGCGATGGTCTTGAGCTCCGGCGCCGTGAGCCGGCGCCCGCTCGGGTTGTTCGGCGTGCAGATGATCATCGCCCGCGTCCGGCCGGTGATGGCCGCCCGCAGCGCGTCCTCGGTGATCCGGAAGTCCGGCCCGGTCAGCCGGACCGGCTGCGGGGACAGGCCCAGCACCTTGGCCGAAGACAGGTAGTAGCCGTAGAACGGCTCGAAAACGACGATGCCGTCGCCCGGGTCGAGCAACGCCGTGAGCGTCGCCATGAGCGCGCCCGTCGCGCCGACCGTGGCCAGCACCTGGGTCGTGGGCTCGACGCTGAGCCCGCTGGACCGTTTCACCTTGCCGGCGACGGCTTCCCGGAAGACGGCGAGGCCTTCGGGCTGGGTGTAGGAATGCCCGACGGCCGCGAAGTCCCGTGCGCCCTCCGCCAGCAGCGAAGCGGGCGGCGGCACCTGGCTGAGCCCCTGCGCGAGGTTGAGGGCGCCGAGCTCCCGGCAGCGCACCGTCATGGCCCCGAGGGTGGACTGCTGCAGGCCCCGCATCCTGGTGGCGACCTTGATCATCGTCACGCCTCGGTGCTGCTCAGCTGGTCCAGGAGCTGGTCGAGCTCCGCGACCGTGGGCGCGTCGAAGAGCTCGTTCATGGAGATCTCCAGGCCGAACGCCGGCCCGACGCGGCTCGCGATCAGCATGGCGTCGATCGACTCGCCCCCCATGATGAAGAAGTCGTCGTCGACACCGCACCGGGTCTTGGCGAGCACTTCGGCGAAGATCGTGCACAGCGCTTCCTGGCGGGGGGTGTCGGGCGACCGGTAGGGCAGCAGGCCACGCAGGTCGGGCGCGGGGAGTGCTTGCGGCTCCGGGGTTCCCGAGGAGTCCGCCGGGATGGCGTCGACGACCACGATGGTGGCCGGCACCGCGCTGCCGGGCAGGTTTTCCCGGAGGTACGTGTGCAGCGCGGCCAGGTCGAAACCAGGGCCACCGGGCACGACATAGGCCACCAGGACCTCGCCGACGGGTTCCTGGACGTGCGCCAGGACCGCGAAGTCCGCGATTTCGGGGTAGGCGGCCAGCACGTCCCGCACGTCCTGGATCGAGGTAACAGCCATCAGCCGCTCACCTTCCATTCGGGATTCGAGAGTCTCTTCGGACCACCTTCGCAGGCGCGCCGTGGCGGGCAACCTTCCGCATTGCGAAGATTCCTTCCGCGATTCGGCAATTCAAGAGACGTGAATCGCGCGACCCGCGGGCGACGGTACTGTCCGACCCGGAAATCGCGGGCCCACCTGCGACAGCCCGGCTCCCGTCGCGCCGGAGACCGGGCAACGTGGGAGGTGCGCCGCCATTCGGCGCAGCGCGAGGATGAGTGCGGGTCGGACCTCGGGATCCCCATTCCGGCCGATTCCGCATCAGCCGTGATTGCACCGATTTGAGGCGAGCATGCAGCCGTACCGAGTCGAAATCCCGCAGGCAGCCATCGACGATCTCCGAGCGCGGCTGGACAACACCCGCTGGCCGGCGGAACCGCCGGACACCGGGTGGGACCGAGGCGTCCCGCTCGCCTACCTGAAGGAGCTCGCCGAGCACTGGCGCGACTCCTACGACTGGCGCGCCACCGAAGCGGCGCTCAACAGCCACCCGCAGTTCGTCACCGAGATCGACGGCGCGCCCGTCCACTTCCTGCACGTGCGCTCGCCGGAGCCCGGTGCCCGCCCGCTGCTGCTCACCCACGGCTGGCCGAGCTCCGTCGCGGAGTACCTCGACCTGATCGGCCCGCTGACCGACCCGCGCGCGCACGGCGGCGACCCCGCCGACGCCTTCCACCTGGTGATCCCCGCGCTGCCCGGCTTCGGGTTCTCCTCCCCGTTGGACTCGACCGGCTGGGACGTGTCGCGCATCGCCGCCGCGTGGACCGAGTTGATGCACCGCCTCGGCTACCGCGGCTACCTCGCCCAGGGCGGCGGCATCGGGTCGGTGATTTCCCAGGCCGTGGCGACGGTCGACCCGCGGAACTGCGCGGGCGCGCACGTCAGCATGCTGATCACCGTCCCGGGCGACGACCCGGCCGAACTGGCCGCGCTCAGCGAGGACGACCAGGAGCGCCTCGCCTCGTTCGGCCGGTTCGTCCAGGACCCGTCTCCTTACGTGCGGCTCATGGAGACCCGGCCGCGGACGCCGGGCTACGCGCTCACCGACTCGCCGGTCGGCCAGCTGGCGTGGATGGTGGAGCGGTTCAAGGAGTGGACCGACTGCGAATCGGTGCCCGAGGACGCGATCAGCCGCGACAAGATCCTCGACGCGGTCTCGATCCACTGGCTGACCGCGACGGCGGCGACGTCCGCGGACTTCTTCTACGAGGGCGCCGCGGCACGAGCCCTCGCCGCCGGCCAGAACCCGCCGGCGCCCACCGTCCCGATCGCGGTCGCGGTCTTCCCGAAGGACCTCGTCCGGCCGATCCGCAGCTTCGCCGAGCGCGACCTGCCGACGCTGACGCGCTGGACGGAGTTCGACCGCGGCGGCCACTTCGCCGCGCTCGAGCAGCCCGACCTGCTCATCGGAGACCTCCGTTCCTTTTCCCGTTCTCTCCCGTCTTCGAAAGGCGAGCCCATGGAAAGCCGTTGCCCGGTCCTCGACACCACGGGACGTGACATCCACGGGGAGGCCGCCCGCCTGCGCGCGCTGGGCCCCGCGACCCAGGTCGAGCTGCCCGGCGGGGTCGTCGCCTGGTCGGTCACCCGCGCCGAGGTGATCAAGAAGCTGCTCGCCGACCCGCGCGTCACCAAGAACGCGCGCAACTACTGGCCGAAGTTCATCAACGGCGAGATCCCGCCCGACTGGGAGATGATCAGCTGGGTCGCGATGGACAACATGGTCACCGCCACCGGCAAGGACCAGGTCCGGCTGCGCCGCCTCGTCGGAAAGGCCTTCACCCCCAAGCGAACCGAGGCCATCCGCCCCCGGATCGTGGCGCTGACCGACATGCTGCTCGACGCCCTCGCCGCCGCCGGCCCGGACGAGGTGGTCGACCTCCGCGAGCGCTTCGCCTACCCCCTGCCGGCGATGCTGGTCGCCGAGCTGATCGGGATGGACGAGCAGGCCCGCGCGGCCACCGCCAAGGTGATCGACATGATGGTGGACACGACGGTCACCCCCGAGCAGGCCCAGGCCACCCTCGCCGGCTGGCGCGGTTCCATGGCCGAGCTGATCGCGACCAAGCGAGCCAACCCGGGCGAGGACATCACCAGTGACCTGATCGCGGCCCGCGACGAGGACGGTTCGCGCCTGTCCGAGCAGGAGCTGGCCGACACGATCTTCGCGATCCTCGGCGCCGGCTCCGAGACGACGATCAACTTCTTCGACAACGCGATCACGGCCCTGCTCACCCACCCCGACCAGCTGGCCCTCGTCAAGTCCGGCGACGCCACCTGGGCCGACGTGATCGACGAGACCCTCCGAGTCGAGTCCCCGCTCGCCTCCCTCCCGCTGCGCTACGCGATGGAGGACCTCGACCTCGGCGAAGGCGTGACGATCCCCAAGGGCGACGCGATCCTGGTCAACTACGCCGCCATCGGCCGCGACCCGGCCGTCCACGGCGAATCGGCCTGCGAGTTCGACATCACCCGAGCGGACAAGGAACACCTGTCGTTCGGCCACGGCCCGCACTTCTGCCTCGGCGCCGGCATCGCCCGCCTGGTGGCAACGGTCGGCCTGTCCACCCTGTTCGAGCGGTACCCGAACCTGGCCCTGGCGGTCGACCCGGCCGACCTCCAGCCCCTCTCGACGTTCATCATGAACGGCCACCGAGCCCTCCCGGTGCACCTGAAGGGCGACCAGCCGGTCACGACGGCGTAGCCCGGGCCGCTTGCGAGAGGCGGCTTCCGACTGGTGAGGGCCGGTCGGAGGTCGCCTTTCGTGGTTCGTGGCCGGTTGGGTCCAGTCGGTGGTCCGGACCGCGGCGGTCGGTGGTGCGGACCGCACCGAACGGCTCGTTCCGAGCGTGGTCGCCGGAGGTCCGCTCGTCTGCCGACTGGGCGGTGGCCGAGTTTCGTGGGTTCGTGGCCGGTTCGGCGTGGCCGGTGGTGCGGACCGCGCTGGGCGGCTCGTTCCGAGCGTGATCGGGGTGACCGTTGGAGGTCCGGCTGGTGGTCCGGACCGCACCGAACGGCTCGTTCCGAACGTGCTCGCCGGAGGTCCGCTTGTCCGCCGACCGGGCGGCGGCGGAGTTTCGTGCGTTCGTGGCCGGTTGGGCCTGGCCGGTGGTCCGGACCAAGCCGGGCGGCTCGTTCCGAGTGCGATCGGGGCGACCGCTGGAGGTCCGGCTGGTGGTCCGGACCGCGCCGGAGGTCTGCTCGGCCGCCGAACGGTCGGCCGCCGGAGTCCACATCGGATCGCCGGAGTCACGGCCGCGCCCGGCGTCGCATCGGCCGCGTGCCGTGGGGTGGGTCAGGCGGCGTCCGATGTGGAGGGCGGCCCCTCGGTGGCCGTCCCTTCGGGCGTCGGTGCGCGGGCGGCGCGCTCGGCCAGGTACCGGAGCTTGGTCAGGTGCCGCCGGACCAGACCCGCGCGCCGGGCTTCGTCCAGGGCATTGCGCGTCACGCGGTTGGCCCGGCGGCGCCGGTGTCGTCCGCCCGGTTCTTCGTGGGCCACGGTGGTGTTTCGCCTCCTTCGTTCGGTCGATGTCGCTTCACTCGATCGGGTTGTCGTGTCCGGCGTCGGGCGTACCGGGGGTGTCATCGCTGGGCGTGACGATTCGGGTGCGGAACAGCACACCCGCCGCTCAGGTAACAAGGTTGTCTCGGGATGGGCTCGGTCGGGACCGTTGGGCCACCTGGCCGCTCACGCGGTGCGACTTCCGGGCTCTTCGCACGGAGAACACGGACGGTGACCGTCCACAGTGGGGGTACGCCGCCGGTGCGGAAGAAGGGCCTCAGGCGATGGAAGGCCAGGGTGCGTCGTGCGCTGCCGCGCACGACGTCTTCCCTGGTGGCGCCCCCGGCAGGACTCGAACCTGCGACCTAGAGATTAGAAGGCTCTTGCTCTATCCAGCTGAGCTACGAGGGCCCGCGCCGACGGCTGCTGCCGGTAACCCGGCACTGGCAGCTTAGTCGTCGCCATCCTCTCGATCGTTCGACACCGGCGAATCGTTTCAGGTCTCGTTCGACGGAATTCGGAAGTTCGGCCGGTGAGCCGTCACGACCGGCGTCCGGCCGCGGGTGACTCGTGCGGGTGACGCGTGGTGTGGACCCCTTCCTGTGTCGAGTGGAGTGCTGAGGGTGACGAAGCGGGCTTCCTGCCGCGCCGCGAACCTGTAACCTGACGATCAGAAGGCTCTTGCTGTCCAGCCAGACCGTGCTCGCCCGCACGTCCCGCGGCCGGGCAGGCAGCGCCGCGAGCGTCCGCACGCCGCTGCTTGCCCGGTGCAGTGGACGGCACGGTGCTCCGCTGCCTCCTCCCCGTTTGCCTTGGTCAGGCCCGTCGGCGGGCTGAGAAGCCCGTGACCGCCCCCGTGGCCCGAAGTTCGCTCCCACTCCTCTCGAAGGCTCGTTCGGCCGCGTACGGCGCTCCTGTGACGGCACAAACCGGACTCGGGCGGATCAGGCACGCCGCCGGCCGGGGAAGGACCGGCGGTGTGCCTGAAGCCGGGCCCGCCGGCCACCGGGGGAGGCGTGGGGGCCCGTGGGCGCGCCCCGCCGCTGAGGCGCGCCCACGGGGTGGGGCCGCTTTCGGGGGAGCGGCCCCGGTCGGGTCCGGCCGCCGCCGCGAGCCGGCTCTCCCCCCTCGGGAGCAGGCGGCGGTGCGGGCCCGGGTCAGGTGGTCACTCCCAGATCTGGATCCCGCGGACCAGGAACGGCGCGTCCGGGACGAAAGTGCCGCCACCCGGGTAGGTGACGAAATCTCCCTCGGTCGAGCATTCCTCGCTCTGGTACACCGTGACGTCGCGCGTCAGCAGATTCGCGAATGACGATCCGGCGAATCCCCCGGGCAGGGGAATGCATTCCCCGGGATTCGCGGTGCGCAGGTCGAACCGCTGGACCGCGCCGCCGTAGTCGCCGGTCGGCCACAGGCAGAATTCACCCTTCTGGCACCCCGGTTCGTCCTGGGCGGGAGCGGCCTGAGCTGTGCCGACGCTGGTCAGCAGACCCAGTGCGGCCAGGATCAGCAAGTGCGGAAGGCGGGCGCGGAGACGGCGTGAAGACATCGTGGATTTCCCCTCTGGAATCGCGGCTTCGCGGGCCGCGGTGAACTGGTGATTCCAGATTGGCGGGCGGCGGAAGATTTGTCAGCCCGCGATTTCGAATCTGTGGACAGGTCGCCGGGCGGGACCCGGTTGTCCACAGATCCGCGAACGGTCTTGTGGAAGGGTGAAGGAAGTGCTATTCGGCCATGGACCTTCCGAAGCACTTCGGCCACGCTGGATCCATGGGAAGAGACCGGATCGCGGTGTTCGTCGTCTTCGCGGTCAACGGCCTCGCGCTGGGCTCCTGGGCGTCGCGCACGCCCGCGCTGGCGGCGCAGGTGCACGCCGCCCCCGGCGTCTTCGGCCTGGCCCTGCTGGGCGCCAGCGCCGGGCTGCTCGCCGCCGCGTCGGTGTCCGGCCGGATCATCGAACGGGCCGGTGCCCGCGCGGTCGTCGCCGGGAGCACCGTCCTCGCCGCCGCTTCGCTGGTCCTGATCGGCTTCGCGCCGACGGTGCCGCTGCTGGCCGGCGCGCTGTTCGCGATCGGCGTGAGCGTCGGGATGCTCGACGTCGCGATGAACGTCGCCGCGGTGGCCGTCGAACGCCGGATCCGCCGCCCGATCATGCCCGAGTTCCACGCGGGCTTCAGCGTCGGCGCGCTCGCCGGCTCGCTGGCCGCGGGCCTCGCCGCCGGCCACGACTGGCCGCCGGGACGCCACCTGACCGTGGCCGCCGTCGTCGCCGTCGCGGTGCTGCTGACCGTGCTCCGCGCGGTCCCCGGCAGCCGTCCCGAGCACGCGGAAGCACCCCCGCCGCGCCGGGCGCCGATCCGCCGTCCGGTGCTGTGGCTGCTGGCCGCGGTCGCGTTGTGCTCGGCCATCGCCGAGGGCGCGTCCTCGGACTGGTCCGCGCTGCTGATGACGGCGGAGCGCGGCGTCGGCCCGGGCGCGGCCGCGCTGGCGTTCGCCGGGTTCCAGCTGGTCATGGCCCTCACCCGGCTCGCGGGTTCGTGGGCGCAGCGCCGCTTCGGCCCGACCCGGTGCCTGGCCGCGGGGTCGGCGCTGGCCGCGACCGGGCTGCTCGCCGCGGCCGCGATCCCGGTGGCCGCCGCCGGGTACGCCGGGTTCGCGCTCGCCGGCGCCGGGCTCGCCGCGTCCTTCCCGCTCGCCCTCGGCCTCGCCGGCGACGCGGGCAAGCGCGGTGACGGCACCGGCGGCGAACGCGAGATCGGCTTCGTCACGGCCATCGCCTACACCGGGTTCCTCGGCGGCCCGCCGATCGTCGGCGGGATCGCCCAGGTGACGGACTTCGGGGTGGCCTTCGTGTTCGTCGCGGTCGTCGCCGCGCTGATCCTGCCCGCCGCGGTCGCCGCGCGCCGGTCACGCCGCCGCGAAGACGACGCGGCGGCCGTCCGCTGAGCCTCAGCCGTGCGGCATCGGACGCCGGTTCAGCTCCTCCTCGCCGAGCGGCTCCGGGTACCAGCCGAGCCGGGCCCCGAGGTCCTGGACGCGGCGCGCCCCGAGCGGCGGGTACGCGGCCGGCGCGGTGCCGATCGTGCCCGGCACCAGGACCTGGACGACCGTGACGCCCTCCTCGGCCGCCTCCGGCGTGGTCAGGTCGACGTAGAGGACATCGTGGCCGGCCGCCGCGACGCACGCGTGCAACGCCGCGAGGGAGTCGTCGGCCGGACGCGGGATCGCCGCCCAGTCACCGGCCGGTCCGCCCGCGGCCCACGCCAGCGCGGCGTCACCCACGCGCCGGTCGAGGTGCAGCTGCTGGTGGCACAGCAGTTCGACCATGTCGGCGGAGTCCTCGCGGTACCGGTCGGCGTAGTCCCGGCCGGCCCGCCACGGGTGCAGCGGGCTGTGGCCGCCGTACCCTTCGATCATCGCCGAGACGGCCTCGCGGTCGTCCAAGGTCCGGCACGTGATCTGCAGCGTGTAGGCCTCGGCCAGGGCCTTCCGCGCGGCCTGCTCGGGGTCGGCCCGCATCGCCGTGCCCACGGTCAGCCAGCCTTCGGGCGACCGGACGGCCGCGGCCAGCACGGGCACGCCGAAGTCGTTGCCGATCGGCCAGAGGTGGACCTCGTCGGTCCCGGCGGCGAGCCGGGCCAGGCCCGGGGTCGGGGCCAGGGTGGGCTGGGGCGCTCCGTTGAGCCACCAGACCGCCGTGGCGTCGTGTTCGACGATTTCCTGCAGCCCGGACCGGATCGCGTCCTCGAGGGTTTCGCCCGCCGCCGTGCCGCCGATCACCGGGAACGCGTGGAGCGGTTCCTCGGCCGGTTTCGCCATGTGCGGCCAGTTCGTGTGGACCGCGAAGGCCGGAACGAGGACCTCGCCGCCGTCGCCGAGGGACGTCGCGCGGACCCAGTGCACGGGGGAATCGGCGGTGAACGGGGTGAAGGGGAAACCCGGCGTGGCGTACTGGTGGGGCGAGTACCGGGTGAGCCGGTCGGGGGAGAGCGCGGTCAGGCCGCGTGAGACCAGGCCGGTGTGGGTGCCGTGGACGAGTTCCCGGGGGTCGGGCGGCCAGACGCCGCAGTAGCGCTCGATCGCTTCGCCCCGTGCCGCGAGCCGGGCGTGGCCGGGGTCGTCCCAGGAGGTGCCGAAGCCCTGAAGGTCGCCCTGCCACGGGACTTCGGCGCGGACGTCCCGGATGTCGGCCACCGCGAGGTGCAGCGACTCCGGGGTGCCGGGCAGGCCGGCGAAGGACTGCACCCGCGTGACGATCGGGCCGCGGCCCGGCGCGGAGTGGCTCGTGCCACTCCGGCCGGGCACCCCTTCGCGAACGGCGGTCATCAGGAGATCGACGCCGACCGGCCGGTCTCGACCGGGAGGCGGGCCGCGACGCAGGTGTTGACCGCGAGGCGGGCGGTGACGCACGTGTTGACCGCGAGGCGGGCGGTGACGCACGTGTTGACCGCGAGGCGGGCCGTGACACAGGTGTTCACCGCGAGGCGGGCTGCGACGCAGGTGTTGACGACGAACTGCTGCTGCATTTTTGCTGTCCTTCCCGTGGGGGCCCGCCACCGGTCCTGGTGACGGGTTCCGGGGAGTCCTCCCCGGCCCGCGCGCCGGAGGTGCCGGCCTCACGCGGGAGCTTGGTGCCGGTCGCGAACGCGAAACCGGCGGCGGCCACCGCGCCGAGCACGGCGCAGGCGAGCCAGACGGAAACCGGGCCACCGCCGTCGAGCAGCCACCCGCCGCCGATGGGGCCGAGCAGGGCCGCGGCCGACCACGCTCCGGTGTAGAGCGCCGCGTACCGGCCCCGCTGCGTGGCGGGTGCCCGGTCGGCGGCGACGGCGCTGCCGATGGGCATCTGCAGGATCTCGCCCACGGTCCAGACGAGGGCGACGATCGCGTAGCCGAGCAGGCCGCCGGCGAACGCGTTGAGCCCGAAGCCCCACCCGACGAGCAGGGCGCTGCCCACCAGGACCGCCCGGCGCGAGTGCCGGCGGGCCCACCGCGTCAGCGGGATCTGCAGGAGCGCGATGAGCAGCCCGTTCAAGGCCTGCACCACGCCGTACGTCCAGGCGCCGAGTCCCGACCCGACCATGACGACCGGCAGGGTCGTCGCACTCTGCTCGTACACCGACGCGATCGCGAGGGTGGCGAGCAGGAAGACCACGAACCGGCGGTCGAGCCGCACGCGCGTCCGGGCTTCCCGGCGTACCGGCGGGGCGAAGGCGGGCCGGGTTTCCGGCACCTTCAGCAGCACCACCAGCGCGCACAGCGCCGTGGCCGCCGCGTCGGCGACGAACACCAGCGTGTAGCCCTGGGTCACCATCAGCCCGGCGAGTGCCGAGGAGACCGCGACCCCGATGTTGACCGCCCAGTAGTTCAAGGAAAACGCCCGCTGCCGGTCGGCTTGCGGCACGACGTCGGCGAGCGCGGCGTTCATCGCCGGCCGGGCGGCCGTCGAGCCGGCCCCGACGGCGAACGCCGCCACCTGGATCTGCCAGCGCCCGTCCGCCGTGCCCAGCGCGACCATCGCCACCGCGGTGACGAGGTGCGCCAGCACGAGGGTCGGGCGCCGGCCCAGCCGGTCGGCGAGCACTCCGCCGGCGATCGTGCCGAGCAGGCCGCCGAGGCCGATCAACGCGATCACGAACCCGGCGTAGGTCACCGAGTACCCGTGTCCCGCGGTGAGCGAGAGCGCGAGCACGGGCCGGGTGAAGGCCCCGGCCCAGTTGACCAGGACGCTGACCCAGATCCACCAGAAGACCGGCGGGAGGTCGAGGGGGCCCCGGCGTTGATTCGTGGTCGTCACCGTGCCCCCTTCCCTCCGGTGGTTCCTGCCGGCGAGCCGGGTGCCTTCCGGGTGGATCTCCCCTGGGAGGCGCACCCCGAACTCGTGAGAAAAGCATGGCTTCGGGCGGGCACCCCGCACGTCTTGTCGATTGCGGCGCGAACGGACGAACTCCGCTGACGGCCGAATCGTGACCAAAAGCCGGGAGCCGCAGGCTCCCGGCCCGCGTCTCTTCCCAGTACGGCCCCTATCGCCGAAGCCCCGTTGACAGTGCGGAACCAAGCGGGGCAAGCTGAGTGCGTCGTTAGCTGAAATGAATGCACCGACGTTACGAGTTCAGGTGGGCTGGTCAGGGTAGGGGCCTTGACCCGGGGAGGACGTCGTGAGGGTTGTGCTGCTCGGCGGCGCGGGGGCGCTCGCCGGCGGAGCCGGGCTCCCGCTCGTGCAGGGGGCGGTGCCGAGGCTCGTGCTCGTGCCGGTCGCGTTCCGGCTCGCCCTGTTCCTGCAGGCGATCTGGGCCGGCGGCCCGCTGAGCGCGCCGGTGCTCGGCCTCGCCATCGTGCTCTACCTCGTGCCGAACCTGGCCGAGGTGGCCTGGGTCTTCCACCGCAGCACCGGGATCAAGCCGGTGCTCGCCGCCGACACCGCGTACACGCTCGTCACGAGCGTCGCCGCGGCGGTGTTCGCCGCGCACGCGCCCGGCCTGCTCGCCCTGACCTGGCCGAACATCATGGGCACGGTCATGGTCTGGACGCTGCTGCGCGGCGCCCCGGCCGGGGCGATCGCGATCACCGGCGCCGTGCTCCTGCGCTACGGCATGGCCGTCGTGTCCGGCACGTCGGCGCCCGCGACGTGGATCGTGCTGGCCCTGGTCGCGGCCGCCGCGACGGCGCTGGCGATCGTCATGCTCATCGCCGGGGCGATGCGGTTCGCGCACCGGCTGGGCGAGCAGCGCGGCCGCGCCGCCGAACGGGAGCGGCACCGGCGCGACGTCCACGACACGGTCCTGCAGGTGATGGAGTCGCTCGCGCTGCCGGCGCCCCGGGACGCGCTCGACCCGGTGGGCAGCCTCGACCAGGTCCGCCGCATCGCCCGCGCGCACGCCCTGCGCCTGCGGCTGAGCCTCGACGGTGACGCGCTCGCGGAGCCGGGTGGTCTCGAGCACCGCCTCGGCGCGCTGGCGGTCGAGATGACGGCGGAAGGCCTGCGCGTCGACCTCGTCTCGCTCGCGAAGCCCAACGAAGTCCCCGAAAGCGTTGTCAACTCCCTGCACGACGCGGCTCGCGAAGCGCTGCGAAACACGTTGAAGCACGCGAAGGCGCCCAAAGCCGTCATGTGCCTCGAAGAGCACGACGGCATCGTCACGGTGTCCGTGCGCGACCACGGGACCGGCTTCGACGTCGGCGCGCACCGCGGCGGGTTCGGCATCGAGAACTCGATCCACGCCCGGCTGGCCGAGATCGGCGGCACCGCGCGCATCGACTCGGCGCCCGGCCAGGGCACCCGCGTCGTGCTGACCGCGCCGCTAGAGCTGCGTTTCCCCGTCGGGTGAGTCGCGCCACTGCGCGAACGGGCGGTCCAGCGTCCACTTGCCGTCCTGTTCCTCGAGGACGCGGTATTCGCAGGTCCCCGGGTTGGACAGCGACTCGAACAGCTCGATGCTCCAGCCGAAGAGACGGCGGCACAGCAGCCGCACGGTGAGCCCGTGCGACACGATCAGGACCGTCTCCGGGTGACGTTCGTCGCGCAGGCGCAGGTCCGAGAGGAACGCGGCGACGCGGTCGTCGACGTCCGCGCCCGACTCGCCGAAGGGCAGCCGGTAGAAGAAGTGCCCGAACTCGTTGCGCCGCGCTTTCTGGACCTCCTGGTCGGCGGGGTCCTGGAGGTTGCCCCAGTCCTGCTCGCGCAGCCGCGGCTCCTGCAGCACCCGCTCGCACGACGCCTCGATGTCCAGCAGCCGCAACGTTTCCCGCGTCCGCAGGTACGGGCTGACGTAGACAGCGGGCCGCTCGCCGTCGAGCAGCCGGGCGATCTCCGGGCCGACCGCAAGCGCTTCCCGCTCGCCCTGTTCCGTCAGGGGCAGGGCGTGGTCGGGGATCCGCGTGTAGGCGAGCTCGTCGACGTTGCCGAGCGACTCGGCGTGCCGCAGCAGGATCATCTTCACGTCCCCATCCTGCCCGTCACACGGGTCTGACCGGGGCTGGGCATACCCTCTGGGGCGTGTCCAGCGAGAGCGTGACGAAATCCGACGTCCCGACGCAGCGCCGGGCGAGTGTGCTGCCCCTGCTCGCGGTCGGCGTGCTGCTGGCCGCCGTCGTCGCCATCGGGCTGATCGCGCTCACCGGCGGGGCCGGCTACGTCATCGCCGGCCTGCCGGACCCGGGGCTGGTCACCAAGTACGGCATCACGGTCATGCGCGTGCTGTCCGAAGCCGCGTCGGTGATCTGCGTCGGCTCGCTGCTGCTGGCCGCGTTCCTGGTGCCGCCGCAGAAGTCCGGCACGCTCGGCCCGGAGGGCTACGGCGCCCTGCGCGCGGCCGGGGTCGCCGCCTGGGTGTGGTTCGGCGCGGCCCTGCTCTCGGTCGCCTTCACCGCCGCCGACACCGCCGGGAAGCCGTTCGGCGAGGTCCTCGACCCGCAGACGCTGCTCGACCTCGTCGGCGCCATCGAGCAGCCGAAGGCCTGGCTGTGGACGGCGCTGATCGCGGTCCTCGTCGCGCTCGGCTGCCGGCTCGCGCTCTCCTGGGGCTGGACGGCGGTGCTGTTCTTCCTGGCCGTCGGCGGGCTCGTCCCGGTCGCGGTCACCGGGCACTCCGCCAGCGGCGGTGCGCACGACATCGCCACCAACAGCCTGCTGTTCCACCTCGTCGCCGCGTCCCTCTGGGTCGGTGGCCTGATCGCGCTGCTGGCGCTGGCCTACCGGCGCGGGAACCACCTCAGCCTGGCCGCGCAGCGGTTCTCGCGGCTGGCGCTGGTCTGCTGGATCGTGATGGCGATCTCCGGCGTGGTCAACGCGCTGGTCCGGATCGGCCTGAACGACCTGTTCACCACCGACTACGGACTTCTGGTCGTCGCCAAGACGGTCGCGCTGCTGCTGCTCGGGGTCTTCGGCCACCAGCAACGCCGGAAGGGCGTCGCGGACCTCGTCGACGGCAAGGGCGGCGGCCAGCTGATGCGGCTGGCCGCGGTCGAGATCCTGATCATGTTCGTCACCATCGGGATCGCGTCCGGGCTGGCCAGGACACCGCCGCCGGCGGACGCGGTCACCCAGCCGTCCACCACCGAGCTGCTGATCGGCTACAACCTCGACGGCGAGCCGACGGTGTGGCGGCTGCTCTTCGACACCCGCTTCGACCTGGTCTACGGCACCCTCGCGCTGGTGCTCGGCGGCCTGTACCTCGCCGGGGTCCAGCGGCTGCTGCGCCGCGGCGACACCTGGCCGGTCGGCCGCACGATCGCCTGGATCAGCGGCTGCGTGGTGCTGCTGATCGCGACGTCGTCGGGCATCGGCCGCTACTCGCCCGCCATGTTCAGCGTCCACATGGGCAGCCACATGCTGCTGTCGATGGTGACGCCGGTGCTGTTCGTGCTCGGCGGCCCGGTGACGCTCGCGCTGCGCGCCCTGCCGGCCGCGGGCAAGGACGCCCCGCCGGGGCCCCGCGAGTGGATCGTCGCGTTCGTGCACTCCCCGGTGTCGCGGTTCCTGACCCACCCGGTGGTCGCGCTGCTGTTGTTCGTCGGCTCGTTCTACGCGCTCTACTTCTCCGGCATCTTCGACAACGCGCTGAACTACCACTGGGCGCACCTGGTGATGAACGCGCACTTCCTGCTCGCCGGGTACGTCTTCTACTGGCCGGTGATCGGCGTCGACCCGGCGCCGCGGCGGATCCCGTACCTCGGGCGGCTCGGCATGATGTTCGCCGCGATGCCGTTCCACGCCTTCTTCGGCGTGATCCTGATGAGCAAGCAGACGGTGATCGGGCAGGCGTTCTACAGCCAGCTGCACCTGCCGTGGGTCGGTGACCTGCTCACCGACCAGCGGCTCGGCGGCGGCATCGCGTGGGCGTCGGGCGAGATCCCGGTGCTGCTGGTGCTGATCGCGCTGCTGGTGCAGTGGGCGCGTCAGGACGAGCGCGAGGCGAAGCGGAGTGACCGGCGCGAAGCGGCGACCGGCGACGAAGAGCTGAACGCCTACAACGCGATGCTGAAGAACCTCGCCGAGGGCAAGCGCGCCGACTGACCCTCGGGTTCCAGTTGAGGTCGAGGGTGTCCGGAGACCGCGAAAACGGTCGTTCCGGTGATCCCCGGCTGACTTTCGGTAGTCCGGTGGTGACCGGCGTCGGGTCGCGATCACGTGCGCTCTACGATCGTGGGTATGGCCGAGTTCATCTACACCATGAAGAAGGTGCGCAAGACCGTCGGGGACAAGGTCATCCTCGACGACGTCAGCACCGCGTTCTACCCCGGCGCCAAGATCGGCGTGGTGGGGCCGAACGGTGCCGGTAAGTCCACCGTTCTCAAGGTCATGGCGGGGATCGAGCAGGCCAGCAACGGCGAGGCGTTCATCCAGCCCGGGGCGACCGTCGGCATCCTCATGCAGGAGCCGGAGCTCAACGAGGAGAAGACGGTCCGGGGGAACGTCGAAGAGGGCCTCGGCGAGATCAAGGTCAAGCTCGACCGGTACAACGAGGTCCTCAAGCTGATGGAGACCGAGTACACCGAAGAGCTGATGGAGGAGATGGGCCAGCTCCAGGAGGAGCTGGACCACGCCGACGCCTGGGAGCTCGACTCGACCGTCGAGCAGGCCATGGACGCGCTGCGCTGCCCACCGCCCGAGGAGGGTGTCTCGCACCTCTCCGGTGGTGAGCGCCGCCGGGTCGCGCTGTGCAAGCTGCTGCTGTCGGCGCCGGACCTGCTGCTGCTCGACGAGCCCACCAACCACCTGGACGCCGAGAGTGTCCTGTGGCTGGAGCAGTTCCTCTCCCGCTACGCCGGCGCCGTCCTCGCCGTCACCCACGACCGGTACTTCCTCGACAACGTCGCCCAGTGGATCATGGAGATCGACCGCGGCCGCCTCGTCGGTTACGAGGGCAACTACTCGACGTACCTGGAGAAGAAGCAGGAACGTCTCGCCGTCCAGGGCAAGAAGGACGCGAAGCTCGCGAAGCGGCTCAAGAGCGAGCTCGAGTGGGTGCGGTCCAACGCCAAGGCCCGCCAGACCAAGTCCCGTTCGCGGCTCGACCGCTACGAGGAGATGGCGGCGGAGGCGGACAAGCACCGCAAGCTCGACTTCGAAGAGATCCAGATCCCGCCGGGCCCGCGCCTGGGCAGTGTCGTCGTCGAGGTCGAGAAGCTCAAGAAGGGCTTCGACGAGCGCGTCCTCATCGACGGCCTGTCGTTCGACCTGCCGCGCAACGGCATCGTCGGCGTCATCGGCCCGAACGGCGTCGGCAAGACCACGCTGTTCAAGACGATCGTCGGGCTCGAGGAGCCGGACGACGGCATCGTCAAGATCGGCGAGACGGTCAAACTGTCCTATGTGGACCAGAACCGCGGCGGGATCGACCCGAAGAAGACCGTCTGGCAGGTCGTCTCCGACGAGCTGGACTACATCCACGTCGGCCAGACCGAAATGCCGTCGCGCGCGTACGTCAGCGCGTTCGGCTTCAAGGGCCCGGACCAGCAGAAGCCGGCGGGCGTGCTCTCCGGTGGTGAGCGCAACCGGCTCAACCTGGCGCTGACGCTCAAGCAGGGCGGGAACCTGATCCTGCTGGACGAGCCGACGAACGACCTGGACGTCGAAACGCTGGGCTCGCTGGAGAACGCGCTGGAGCAGTTCCCCGGCTGCGCCGTCGTGATCTCCCACGACCGGTGGTTCCTCGACCGGGTCGCGACGCACATCCTGGCCTGGGAAGGCACCGACGAGAACCCCTCGCAGTGGTTCTGGTTCGAGGGCAACTTCGAAGGGTACGAGAAGAACAAGGTGGAGCGGATGGGCGCCGAAGCGGCCCGCCCGCACCGTGTCACCCACCGCAAGCTGACCCGCGACTGAGGGGGCGGGTTTCCCCGTGGAAGCCAGCAAGCAGCACTTGACGGGCCCGGCTCTGTCCGATGCCGCCTCCGCGGGAGGACGTGCGTCGGCGGGGCGCGAGAGCGGGCGCTCCGCCAATGCCGGGGGAACCCTCTCCGCAGTCGGACGGCTGATCGAGCGGGCGGACGCCCTGCACCTGCGGGCGCCCGAGCTCGCACTGGTACTGGGGGAGCGCGCGGCCGCGCTGGCGGAAGCGGCCGGCGCCGACGAGCAGTGGATCCGGGCCGAGAGCCTGGTCGTGTCCGCGCGCGTCCGGCTCGGCGAGCGGCCGGGCACGGTCGGGCGGGCGGTCGCGGCCCTGCGCGCGGCCGAGCACGCCGGCTACGGCGACATCGCCGCGCGGCTGCGCATCGACCTCGCCGTGTGCGCCCGCAGCCTGGGCGTGCCGCTGACCGGTCTCGCCGCGCTCCGGCCGGTGCTCACCGACCCCGTCGTGTCGCCGGTGCACCGTGCCGCCGCGTTGTGCCACCTGGTCGGCGGCCTCGGGCTGCTGGGCCGCAAAGCCGAGCTGGACCGGGCCCTCGTCGAGGCGGACAAGCTCGTCCTCGGCGACGAGTCCCTGGGCGCCGACACCCAGCTGCTGGTCCGGGCGCTGCTGCGCGTCGGGACGGCCGCACACCGGCGCCGTCACGGCGACCTGACCGCGGCGGCCGACGCCGCCCGCACGGGTCTGGGCTTCCTGGAGAAGCTCGACAACCCGGCCGACGACGGCGGCCTCGTCCGGATCCGGCTGGTGCTGCTGCTGGTGAGCACGCTGCTCGACCGCGGCGACGCGGAAATGGCGTACGAGATCGCCGAGCCGATCCTGGCCGAGCCGGTACGGGCGGCCGGGGTCGCGCCGATGGGCTGGCTGCGGCTGGCCGTCGCGACGCGCATCCACCTGCCCGCGGGTTCGGGCGAGGCGGCGATGGAGCTGGTCCGCGAGGCTGTGGCGAGCACCGACCGGCACGGGCAGTCCGCGATCACCGCCCGGCTGTGGCTGGAGCTGGCGCAGCTGCAGGAGCGGTTCGGCCAGGCCGAGGAAGCGATCGCGTGCTTGTATCGGTCGCGGGCGGCCGAGCAGCTCCACGCACGGACCCGGCGGCAGGCGTGCGGAGTGCTGGCGGGCGAGTTCGGCACGGGGGAGCCGGCGTCGGTCGACCTCGACGAGGTGCTGAAGGCGGTGCCGTCGCGGCCGGTCCCGGTCGTGCCGGCGGTAGTGGCGGTTCCGGCCCCGGCTGCTCCGGAGGCTTCGCCGCGGACGCCGGCGTGGTCGTTCGGCCGCGAGGAGAGCCCGAAGCCCCAGCCGGCGGCGCCCGCGTGGTCGTTCGAGCGGCCGCGCGTCACCGCCGACGCGGCCGAGACGTCGGTGATGCCGGCGGTGCGGGACGAGCCCGCGGAGCCGCGCGTGCGCCCGGAGCCGGTGGTGGTGGAGCGACGTCCGGCACCGGTCCGGCCGGAGCCGATCGAGGTGCGGTCGGGGATCGAGGATCCGTCGGCGCTCCGCCGCCGGCAGCTGGAGCCGATCGAGGTGCGGTCGGGGACTGAGGCTCAGGCGACGGGTCGCCGCTGGGAGCCGGAGCCGGTCGAGGTGCGGCCGGAGACCGGGGCTCAGGCGACGGGTCGCCGCTGGGAGCCGGAGCCGGTCGAGGTGCGGTCGGAGACTGAGGATTCGTCTGCGGGGCGTCGGCGGCAGCCGGAGTCCGTCGAGGCTTCGGCGACGGGTCGTCGCCGGGAGCCGGAGCCGATCGAAGTGCGGTCCGGGACTGAGGATTCGTCCGCGGGGCGTCGGCGGCAGCCGGAGTCCGTCGAGGCTCAGCCGGCGGGGCGCCGCCGCGAGCCAGAATCGGGCGAGGTGCGGTCGGGGACTGAGGATTCGTCTGCGGGCCGTCGGCGGCAGCCGGAGTCCGTCGAGGCTCAGCCGTCGGGGCGTCGCCGGGAGCCGGAGCCGGAGCCGGTCGAGGTGCGGCCGGTGCCTGAAGTTCGAGCCGAGCGTCCTCATGAGCCCGAGTTCCAGGCGGAGCCGAAGCCCGCGGCCGCCGAAAACGGGAAGACCAAGTTCTCCTGGGCGGCGCTCGCCGAGTCGCGGCTGCGGGAGACCGCCGCCGAACGGGAGTCGGCGCCCACACGCATCACGCCGGCCTTGCCGCTCGCGCCCGAGCCCGCCGCCGAGCGGGAACCGTGGGAGCCGGAGGCGCGGCGCGATCCGCAGCCGTCGACCCGGCACGACGCCGAGCACGGTTCGGTGGCCGCCCGGTCGGTGCTGGACCGGCTGGGGATCTCGTCGTCGGGCGGTGCCGGCGGGGGCCGTCGCCGGGCGGAGGACGCGGACAGCCCGCGCGAAACCGACACAGGCGAGGAGAGCCCGCGCCGGGCACGTCCCGAGCAGGAGCTGGCACCGCCGCCACGACCGGAGGACGAGCCGCCGCCGGTGTCGGACTACAGCGACGAAGCCGAGCCCTGGCTCCCGCGGCTGCGGATGCCACCGTCGCTGGAGCCGATGGAGGACTTCGGCCACTGGACACCGGCGACGGCACCGTTCCCGGAGAGCTACGCGCGCGCGATCGCCGAGGACGAGCCCCCACCGGACGCGGGCCTCGCCGACTTACTGGCCCGCGCGCTGGCCGAGCACCAGGCCGGCACGGCGAGCGCGGCGGCGCTGGTCAAGAAACTGGGCTCGAAGGACACGAGCCGCAACGGTCACGGCCGCAACGGCCACGGAGCCGAGGTCCCGGACTCCCGCCGCCACGGCACAGGCGACTGACCGAAGCCCATCGCCCCCGGCTGCGTCCCCGCCGCCACCGGGCGCCGTTCGGCCGACGGCGGCGTGCCTGCCACACGGTGAAGCCCGGCCGATGCGCCGCTCGCCCGGCTCGGTACGGCCGGTCGCGGCGGGCAGCTCACTCGCCTGGCTTGGCGAGGCCGGTCGCGGCGGGCAACTCGCTCGCCGGGCTCGGCAAGGCCGGTCGCGGAGGGCAACTCGCTTGCCCAGCCCAGCATGGCCGGTCGCGGCGGGCAACTCACTCGCCCACCTCAGCAAGACCGGTCGCGCCGGGCAACTCGCTCGCCCAGCCCGGCAACGCCGGTCACCCCGGGCAGCTCCGCGCAACGCGAGGCACCGGCCGAGCGACCGTCCCCAAACCACCCCGACCGGTCGCCGAATTGCCGGATTCGCCCGCCCCGCACCGCCGCCCACCCACCCCCTCGTCGGCGAGACACCCCTATTCGTCGCCGACCTGCCGAAGGCCCCGAGACAATGTCGTCCGTCGCACTCCGGGGTCGCCGACCGGCCGACAACGTTCGCCGAACGGCCACTTCGCGCGTCAGCTGAACCGATCATGTTGGCTCTACGTCGGGTAATGCCCGGCGCGTCCGGCTGGTCAGCGGCGCGCGGGGCGCTCGAACGCAACCCGTCAGTAGCTTGACCGATCACGCGAATCCGCTGGCCCGGAAGGGTTTTCCGACACTGGGGAACCCCCGGGTCTTCATGTGATCCCCGACCGCGGCGCATTAGTGTGGGGTGGCCGGAGTTCAACGCCGAACCGGCGCGGTGCCACCTCACGAATACTGGAGAGTTGCCTCAAATGAGCTCGACCGGAGTCTCGTCCCCACCCGGAACCGGAGCCGAAACCGAACCCGAATTCGGCCAGCGCTCCCCGGCCAGCCCGGAGCAGATCAGGGACGACCTGATCGACGCCGCCGCCGGCCTGGCGCCGGAGATCGGCGAGCTCATCCGGCTCTACTACCGGCACATCCCGGCCGAAGAGATCGTCGGCGACGAACCCGTCAACCTGGTCGGCGCGGTGCGTTCGCACCTGCAGCTCGCCAAGTCGCGGATGCCCGGCCGCCCGGCCGTGCGGCTGCTCAACCCCACCGTCGCCGAAGACGGCTGGGCGCGCGAGGCCACCGTCGTGCAGGTCGTCACCGACGACATGCCCTACCTCGTCGACTCGATCGCCGCCGAGTTCGCCCGTGACGGCGTGCAGGTGCAGCGGATCGTCCACCCGATCGTCGTCGTCAGCCGCGACCTGACCGGTGAGCTCCAGGACGTCCACCCGGACGCCGACCCGGGCGAGCCGCCCGCGAACTCGGCCGCCGAGTCGTGGATGTACATCGAGATCGACTTCGTCACCGACCCGAACCGGGCCCGCGAGCTCGACAACCGCCTCTCCAGCGTCCTGGGGGACGTCCGCGAGGTCGTCGAGGACGCCGAGAAGATGGCCCAGACGGCCTGCCAGCTCGCGAGCGAACTGGAAACCGAGCCGCCGAACCTGCCGCAGGCCGAGGTCGCCGAGGGCGCCCGCCTGCTGCGCTGGCTGGCCGACGGCCACTTCACCTTCCTCGGCTACCGCCGCTACGAACTCGTCGACAACCCGCACCCCGACTCCGACGACCCGGCCCTGCGCGCGGTGCTGGCCTCCGGGCTCGGCGTCCTGCGCCAGGACAGCCTCGCCGCCCGCGGCCTCACCGCCGGCCCGGACACCGCCGCGTCCGCGCTCTCGCCGACGCTGCTGGTGCTGACCCAGGCGAGCGCGCCCTCGACCGTGCACCGGCCGGTCTACCCGTACTACGTCGGCGTGAAGACCTTCGACGGCGAAGGCAACGTCACCGGCGAACACCGCTTCCTCGGCATGTTCACCACCACCGCGCTGCACGAGAACGTGCTCGACATCCCGGTGGTGTGCAAGCGGGTCCGCGAGGTCATCCACCGCGCCGGGTTCCCGATGGAGTCGTTCTCGGGCCAGCGGATGCTCGAGGTGCTGCAGAACTGGCCGCGCGCCGACCTGTTCTCCGCCGACACCGACTCGCTGTACTCGACGACCACCGGTGCGATCACGCTGTCGGACCGCCGGCGGCTGCGGCTGTTCCTGCGCCGCGACCCGTACGGCCGCTTCTACTCCTGCCTCGTCTACCTCCCGCAGGACCGCTACACGACGCGGTCGCGGCTGGCGATGCAGGAAGTCCTGCTGGAAGAGCTCGAAGGAACCCAGCTCGAGTACAGCGCCCGGATCGGCGAGACCGTCCTCGCGCAGGTGCACTTCATGGTCCACACCGACCCCGCGCGCCGGCTGGAGCCCGACACGGCGAAGATCCAGGACCGGCTCAACAGCGCCGTCCGCAGCTGGGACGACCGGATGGTCGAGGCGGTCCTCGACGAACGCCGTGAGCGCTCGGACGGCGGCGTGGCCGTCGGCGTCCTCGGCGAGGAGTCGGCGACCGAGCAGGGCCAGCGCTTCGCGAGCGTCTTCCCGGAGGGCTACAAGGAAGACTTCTCGGCCGGGGAGGCGCTCGCCGACCTCCGAGCCCTCGACTCGCTGACCGACGAGGGCGACCTCGCGCTGTCGTTCTACCGGCCGTCCGACGCCGAGCCGGGCGAGCGGCGCTTCAAGCTCTACCTGCGCGGTGAGGGCGTCACCCTCTCGAAGGTGCTGCCGGTGCTGCAGGCCATGGGCGTCGAGGTGGTCGACGAACGGCCGTACGAGCTGCACCGCGAAGACGGCGGCGCCTGCTGGATCTACGACTTCGGCCTGCGCGTCGCGCAGAAGATGCTCGACGAGGGCGACGACCACGCCGTCGACCAGCTGCGCGGCCGCTTCCAGGACGCCTTCGAGGCCGCCTGGCGCGGGGACGCCGAGGTCGACGGGCTCAACGGCCTGGTCCTGCGGGCCGGGCTGACCTGGCGCCAGGCCGCCGTGCTGCGCGCCTATTCGCGGTACCTGCGCCAGGCCGGCAGCGCGTTCTCCCAGGAGTACGTCCAGAACACGCTGCTGAACCACACCCAGGTCGCGACGAAGCTGCTTCGGCTGTTCGAGGCCCGCTTCGACCCGCAGCTGGGCGACGCCGACCGCGAAGCCGCCACCGACGCCCTCGCGAGCGAGCTCGGATCGATGATCGACGAGGTCACCAGCCTCGACGAAGACCGCATCCTGCGCCGGCTGATGGCCGTCATCCAGGCCACGCTGCGCACGAACTACCACGTCACGGACGCCGACGGGAAACCGAAGACCTACCTGGCGATCAAGCTCGACCCGGCCGGCGTGCCCGATCTGCCCGAGCCGCGGCCGAAGTTCGAGATCTTCGTGTACTCGCCGCGCGTCGAGGGCGTGCACCTGCGCTTCGGCGAGGTCGCTCGCGGTGGCCTGCGCTGGTCGGACCGCCGTGAGGACTTCCGCACCGAGATCCTCGGCCTGGTCAAGGCGCAGGCGGTGAAGAACGCCGTGATCGTGCCGGTCGGCGCGAAGGGCGGCTTCGTCGTGAAGATGCCGCCGGCCCCGACCGGGGACGCCGGCATCGACCGCGACGCCCAGCTCAACGAGGGCATCGCCTGCTACCGCATGTTCATCTCCGGCCTGCTCGACCTGACCGACAACCGGATCGAGGGCAAGACCGTGCCCGCGCCGGGCGTCGTCCGGCACGACGCCGACGACTCCTACCTGGTCGTCGCCGCCGACAAGGGCACCGCGAAGTTCTCCGACATCGCCAACGAGATGTCCGCGCGCTACGGCTTCTGGCTGGGCGACGCGTTCGCGTCCGGCGGCTCGGTCGGCTACGACCACAAGGCCATGGGCATCACGGCGAAGGGTGCCTGGGAGAGCGTCAAGCGGCACTTCCGCGAGCTGGGCAAGGACACCCAGACCGAGGACTTCACCGTCGTCGGCATCGGCGACATGATGGGCGACGTCTTCGGCAACGGCATGCTGCTGTCCGAGCACATCCGGCTCGTCGCCGCGTTCAACCACATGCACGTGTTCCTCGACCCGAACCCGGACGCGGCGTCGACGTTCGCCGAGCGCCGCCGGCTGTTCGACCTCCCGCGCAGCTCGTGGGACGACTACGACCGCTCGCTGATCAGCGAGGGCGGCGGGATCTACCCGCGCACGGCGAAGTCGATCCCGATCAGCCCGCAGGTCCGCGCGGCCCTCGGGCTCGCGGAGGGCGTCACCGCGCTGGCCCCGATGGACCTGATGCAGGCGATCCTGCTGGCGCCGGTGGAGCTGCTGTGGAACGGCGGCATCGGCACCTACGTCAAGGCGGAGAACGAAACCCACGCCGCCGCGGGCGACAAGGCCAACGACGCGCTGCGCGTCGACGGGAAGCAGCTGCGCGTCAAGGTCTTCGGCGAGGGCGGCAACCTGGGCCTCACCCAGCACGGCCGGATCGAGTTCGCCCGCAACGGCGGCAAGATCAACACCGACGCGCTGGACAACTCGGCCGGCGTCGACTGCTCCGACCACGAGGTCAACATCAAGATCCTGCTCGACCACCTGGTGCAGACCGGGAAGCTCGAGGAGGCCCAGCGCAACGAGCTGCTGGCGGAGATGACCGACGAGGTCGGCGCGCTGGTGCTCGCCGACAACTACCGGCAGAACGCGGTCCTCGGCGTCAGCCGGGCGCACGCCGCGCCGATGCTGTCGGTGCACGCGCGCCAGGTCCAGGCGCTCGTCGCCGCGGGCGCCTTCGACCGGAAGCTCGAAGCGCTGCCGAGCAACTCCGAGTTCCGCGAGCTGGAGAAGGCGGGCAAGGGCCTCACCTCACCGGAGCTCGCGACCCTGCTCGCGCACGTCAAGCTGGAGCTGAAGGGCGAGCTGCTGGCCAGCGACCTGCCCGACTCGAAGGTGTTCGCGGCGCGGCTGCCCGAGTACTTCCCGAAGCCGCTGCGCGAGCGGTTCGGCCCCGCGATCGGCGAGCACCCGCTGAAGCGCCAGATCATCACCACGCTGGTCGCCAACGAGGTGGTCGACGGGGGCGGCATCTCCTTCGTCTACCGGCTGATGGAGGAGATGAACGCGACCGCGACCGACGCGGTGCGCGCGTACGCCGTGGTGACGCAGGTGTTCGACCTGCCGTCGCTGTGGGCGGAGATCGACGCGCTCGACAACGTCGTGCACACCGACGTCGCCGACGCGATGGTGCTGGAGACGCGGCGGCTGCTCGACCGGGCCGCGCGCTGGTTCCTCACCAACCGGCCGCAGCCGCTGGCGCTGCTGTCGGAGATCAAGCGCTTCGGCCGCGTGCTCGGCGACCTGGTGCCGAAGATCGGCGACCTGCTCCGCGGCCGCGAGGCGGAGTCGGTGCAGAAGCACGTGGACGAGCTGATGGCCGCGAACGTGCCCGAGGCGCTGGCCCGCCGGGTGTCGCTGCTGCTGCACACCTACGGCCTGCTCGACGTCACCGAGGTGGCCGAGCTCGCCGAGCAGCAGATCGGCGTGGACGCGACGCACAGCCCGGCCGAGACCGCGGAGCTGTACTACGCGCTTTCGGACCACCTCGACGTCGACAAGATGCTGACCGAGATCAGCGCGCTCGAACGCGGCAACCGCTGGCACGCGCTCGCCCGGCTTTCGCTGCGCGACGACGTCTACGGCTCGCTGCGGGCGATCACGCTCGACGCGTTGCGGCACAGCGATCCCGGCTCGTCCGGGGACGCCAAGATCGCGCAGTGGGAGAAGACGAACTCTTCGCGGCTGCAGCGGGCGCGCGTCGCGCTGGACGAGATCCACAAGTCCGGCCGGCTCGACCTCGCGACGCTGTCGGTGGCGGCCCGGCAGATCCGGAGCACGGTGCGGTGACCTACGTATCGCACGTCCGCCCGCGCTGGACGGACATGGACGTCTACGGCCACATCAACCACGCGAAGATGGTGACGCTGCTCGAAGAAGCGCGGATCCCGCTGCTGTTCAAGGGTGCTGTCGAGGCCGGGCTGGACCAGCTGCCCAAGGGCATCGTCGTGGTCAGGCTGGAGATCGCCTACAAGGCGCCGATCGTGGTGTCCGGGCAGGAGCTGCGCGTCGCCATCGACCTGACGGAGCTGCGCGCGGCGAGCTTCACGCTGGCCTACCGCGTCCACACCGGGCCGGCGGAGACCGACCCGGTGGCGGTCATCGCGGAGACGGTGCTGGCGCCGTACGACACGGTCGCGCTGCGGCCGCGTAGGCTCAGCTCGCCCGAGTCGGAGTTTCTGAAGCAGGGGTTCGCGGATGCCTGAGTTGTTCGTGCCGGACGCGGCGGACCGGGAGACCCTCGGTGCGTTCGTCGCCCGCGCGGTCCGGCTGGACGGCCAGACGGCCGTCCGGCTGCGGCAGCGCGGTGACGGCGTGGTCGAGGCCTGGACGGCGACGCCGTTCGAGTGCTTCGCGACGCGGGCGGTGGCGGGGGACGTGACCCCCGGCGACGTCACGGTGTCCGGCAACGAGCTCCTGGCGGCGCTGACGGTGGCGGGCGGCCCGAAGATGGACCCGGGCCCGGCCCGCGACCTGCTGTGGCACGGCGAGCTGCCGCCGTCCGGCCGCTGGCCGCTGGTGGACGAGCTGCCGGCGCGCGTCGTCGCGGAGCTGGCCGACCGGGGCGTGACGCTGGCCAGGGACAACGCGGGCCCGCACGGCAACCCGCCCGCGTCGCTGATGGACCAGGCGGTGCTGACCGTGTCCGGCGAAGCGACCGAGGTCAAGGTCCAGATGCGCTGCCTGTTCGCGATGTCGGGCATGGGTTTCGTGGATTCGGACCTGTCGGGCGACGTCGTCCGCGTGTCGGCGACGGACTCGTGGATGCGCCTGGACGCCCGGTACGGCGCGATCGTCCGGCGCCGCCACGCGCTGCTGCCGCTGCTGTTCTGACGGTTTCCTTACGGCAGGGGCGCGGGCCGGTTTTCGGTGGCACCCTGGAGCCATGACCCCGGACGACGATCCGACCGCGGACTTCCTCGACGAGGTCCGCGCGGACGAGACGCCGTGGCGGCGCGACCGCCCGCCGGGGGAGCAGGCGCCGGAGCGCGCCGAGCGTCCTGAGAGGTGGGGCCGCACGCGTGCGGCGGGCCGGGCGGCCGCCCAGGCGGCGCCCTACCTCCAGGCCGCCGCGCTGGTGGCGTGGCTGGCGAGTGGTGGCTTCGACGACGGATCGGGAAATCAGAGCGGCTGACGTGCTAGAGTCCGCGCCTTCCCGTGGGAGAGGCGAACGATGAGGTTTCCGGCGTTCACCGTGACTGTGACCCGCGAAGCAGGCTCGTGGACCGCGAAAGTGACCGACGGCCTCGACGCCGCGGGCGACTTCAAGCGGTTCACCGACATCGATCCCGGCATGCGGAAGATCATCGCGAACCTGACCGACCTCCCACCCGAGCGGTTCTACCTCCGCTGGCGCTACGAGTTCGACGACGAGGACGCGACCGACCTCGTCCTGCAGTACCAGGAGGCGCACCGGATCGCCGAGGACGTCGCCGAGTGGCGCGAAGGGGTCCGCGCCCGCCTGGTGTCGGCGTTGAACGGGCAGATCTCGCAACGGGCGATCGCCGACCTGCTGGGGCTGTCCCACCAGCGCGTCAACCAGATCACCCACGCGCCGGTGCCCGAGGCGGCCGAGGTCGTCAAGCCCGGCCGGTGGGTGCCGCTCTAAACCAGCCAGGCGGCCGAGTCCGCCGGCAGCTTCCCGTCCACCAGCGTGCTGCTGCTCAGCAGGAGCTCGCCGGGCGGCAGCGCGATGGGCGAGGCGGACGTGTTCAGCGCGCACACCAGCCCGCCGCTCTTGCGGCGGAACGCGAAGCAGCCGGCCGGAGCGCCGTACCACTCCAGCTCGTCGCCACTGAACGCCGAGTGCGTCTTCCGGAGCTCGATCGCCTGGCGGTACAGCGAAAGTGTCGAGTCGGCGTCCTCGATCTGCTTCTCCACCGTCAAGCCGGCCCAGGAAGCCGGCATCGGCAGCCACGTCCGCGGGTTGCGCGAGAAGCCGAACGGCGGCAGGTCGCCCTCCCACGGCAGCGGTACCCGGGAGACGTCCCGCCCGAACTCCGCACCGCTGGTCTTCGCGCGCGGGTCGGCCATCTCCGCGACCGGGATGTCGACGTTGGCCAGGCCCAGCTCTTCGCCGTTGTACAGGTAGACCGCGCCCGGCAGCGCCAGCTCGACCAGCGCCATCGCCCGCGCGCGCCGGACGCCCGCGGGACCCCCGCCGTAGCGGCTGACCTGCCGCCAGACGTCGTGGTTGCCCAGCGTCCAGGTCGCGGGTGCGCCGACCTTCGCCGGCACCGTCAGGGAGCGCTGGATGGCCGTGCGCATGGCGTCGGCGTCGAAGTGGGTCAGCACCAGCCGGAAGTTGAACGCCAGGTGCAGCTCGTCGGGCCGCAGGTACCGGGACAGACGTTCCTCGTCGGTCACCCAGATCTCGCCGACCGCCATGGTCTCCGGGAACTCGTCGAGCACCTTGCGGATCATCTGGTGGATCTCGTGGACGCCGTCGTAGTCCCACCGCGGGTCGTAGTAGTGGCTCGGCCCGAGCGCGTCGGCGCGCGGGTCCATGTCCGGCAGGCCGGGCGGCTTGGCCATGCCGTGCGCGACGTCGATGCGGAAGCCGTCGACGCCGCGTTCGAGCCAGAAACGCAGGGTGCGCTCGAGGTCGGCCGCGACCTCCGGGTTGGTCCAGTTGAGGTCCGGCTGCTGCGGCGCGAACAGGTGCAGGTACCACTGCCCGTCCGGGACCCGGGTCCACGCCGGGCCGCCGAACGCGCTGACCCAGTTGTTCGGCGGGTCCTCGCCCTTCGGGCCGACGCCGTCGCGGAAGACGTACCGGTCGCGCTCCGGGCTGCCCGGCTTGGCCGCCATCGCGGACTTGAACCAGGCGTGCTGGTTGCTGGTGTGGTTGGGCACCACGTCCACGGTGACCTTGATGTTGCGCTTGTGCGCCTCGGTCAGCAGCACGTCGAAGTCGCCGAGGGTGCCGAACATCGGGTCGACGTCCCGCGGGTCGGCGATGTCGTAGCCGTGGTCGGCCATCGGCGAGCGGTAGAACGGCGTCAGCCACAGCGCGTCCACGCCCAGCAGCTCAAGGTAACCGAGCCTGGAGTGGATGCCCTCCAGGTCTCCGACGCCGTCACCGTCCGAATCGGCGAACGAGCGCACGTAGACCTGGTAGAAGACGGCGTCCTGCCACCAGGCGCCGGCTCTCATACGAAGCTGTTCATCATGCTGTGCGCCGCCATCTCCAGGTAGGCCCAGAGCTGCCCGCGGTAGGGCTCCTCGAGGTTCTCCTCGTCGACCGCGATCCGGATGCAGCGCAGCCAGGCGTCCCGCTCGATCGGCCCGATCTTGAACGGCGCGTGCCGCATCCGCAGCCGCGGGTGCCCGCGCTGCTCGGAGTAGGTGTGCGGGCCGCCCCAGTACTGCATGAGGAACAGCCGGAAGCGCTCCTCGGCCGGGCCGAGGTCCTCCTCGGGGTAGAGCGGGCGCAGGATCTCGTCCTTCGCGACTTCTTCGTAGAACCGCGCGACGATCCGGTGGAACGTGGGTTCGCCGCCCACCGCTTCGTAGAGGTTCGCCGGTTCGCTCACTGCAGACACGCCTTCCATCTTGCCCTCCGGGTGCGGGTTCCCGACGCCCGGTCCCACCCCTCGCCGGAAGGTCGCGAACCCGTTTCCCAGCGTAACCACGCGGGCCGGGTCGTGAGGCAGCTCACGACCCGGCGCGGGAGGCTACTTCTTCTCGACGACCGCGGCGGAGTTCGGGAAGAGCCGGCCGAGCGGGGGCTCGAACCCGGCCTCCTCCAGGGCCGCCAGCAGCTGGGCCCGCAGCGCCCGCTGGACGGCCCACTGCTTGCCCGGCCGGACCTTCACGGTCAGGCGCAGCTGCAGGCCCTCCGGGGTGACGCTTTCCACGCCCAGCATCTCCGGGGGCTCCAGGATGTTGTCCTTCAGCGCGTCGCTCTCGGTCGCGGTCGAAGCCGCCTCGCCGAGGACCGTGGTCGCGCGCTCGACGTCGGCGGTGTAGCCGAGCGGGACGTCGACGACCGCGACCGCGAAGCCCTGGCTCGAGTTGCCGACGCGCAGCACCTCGCCGTTGCGGACGTACCAGACCGTGCCCTTGAGGTCGCGCAGCGTGGTGATCCGCAGGCCGACCGCCTCGACGGTGCCGGTCGCCTCGCCGACGTCGACGACGTCGCCGACGCCGTACTGGTCCTCGACCATCATGAAGATGCCGGAGAGGAAGTCCTTCACGAGGTTCTGCGCGCCGAACCCGATCGCGACGCCGATGATGCCGGCCGACGCGATGATCGGGCCGAGGTCCAGGCCCAGCTCACCCAGCACGAGGATGAAGGCGAGGCCGTAGACCAGGAACGTCGCCATCGACTTCAGCACCGACCCGATGGTCTGCGCGCGCTGGCGGCGCCGTTCGATCACGGCGGAGCCGAGCACCTCGGGGGCGCGCTCACGCAGGGGGCGGAGCAGGGCCGGGAGCTTGCCGCTGCCTCGGGGGAGCGTCGTGACGCGGTTGATCATCCGCCTGATCAGCAGCCGCACGACGAACGCGATCACGATGATCATCAGGATCTTCAGCGGCTTGGTCAGCAGCCAGTTCGTCGAGCCGGCCAGCCACTCGTTGCCGGTGGCCTTGTAGACCTGGGAGCACAGGGTGCTCAGGTCGTCGACGCACGGCGTCTTGGCGGAGGACAGCAAAAGGGACACGGGAGTTCGATCATCCTTCCGATCAGGTCGGTTTTCCCAACTTCGAGTGGATGTTGGGTCGCGCGGATGTGACACGTCTTGTAACACACGTGCGCTGGGGGCCTGTTCTGTGGTCGACTATGCCTACGCCCCTGGAGGTGGTCGAGTGCCAGACCGACAACCCAGCCCCCGCGGCGTCTCCGGCCAAGCCATGGCCGCCGAGACGCCAGAGGTGGTCCTGCGCGCCTATCCGGGGGGTACCGCATCCGGCGGTCCCGTCCCGGCCGGGCCGGGGAACCGCCCAGGGGGCATTACCCGTCCGCCCGGTCAGCGTAGTAGAGGCCGGGATCCGGCGGTCCCGGCCTGGGGCCGGCGCCGGGTGCTCCTGCTCAACGCCACGTTCGAGCCACTGACCGCGTTGCCGCTACGGCGCGCGGTCGTGCTCGTGATGTGCGGCAAGGCCGAGGTGGTGCACGGCGACCCGGGTGGCATCGAGCTGCATTCGGCGAAGGTGTCGCTGCCCGTGCCGTCCGTGATCCGGCTCAGCACGTACGTGCGCGTGCCGTACCGGGCGAAGGTGCCGCTCACCCGCGCCGGGCTGATGCACCGCGACCGGTACCGCTGCGCCTACTGCGGAGGGCGGGCCGAGACGATCGACCACGTCATCCCACGCAGCCGGGGCGGACCCCACGCCTGGACGAACTGCGTCGCCTGCTGCGCCAAGTGCAACCACCGCAAGGCGGACCGGCTGCTCGTGGAGATCGGCTGGCGGCTGCGCGTCGTCCCGCGGGCCCCGCACGGCCCGCACTGGCGGCTGCTCGCGCACTCTAAGGAAGCCGACCCGCTCTGGCAGCCTTACCTGGGCTCCGCCGCCTGACGGACCCCGGACATAACGGCGCCCCGGCTGCCTTGCGGCGGCCGGGGCGAGCCGGGTGCTTGCGCGTGTTCAGGTGGTGCGAGCGGCCCTGGAGTGCAGGTCAGGCAGCGAGCGCGTAGTCGCTCTGGCAGGTGACGCGGGTCCCCATGGTGACGCGCGTGCCGCGGGTGACCCGCGTGCCTCGCGTGACGCGGGTGCCGCAGGTGACGCGCGTGCCGGCCGTCACGCGCGTGCCCATCGTGACGCGGGTGCCCCTGGTGACCCGCGTACCCCGCGTGACCCGCGTCCCCGCCGTCACCCGGGTGCCCATGGTCACGCGCGTTCCCGCCGTGACGCGTGTACCGCGAGTGACGCGTGTACCGCGGGTAACCCTTGTGCCCGCCGTCACACGCGTTCCGGGCACGAATTCGATTTCGCTGGGTGACGAGGTGGCCTCGGTGATCGCCTGTGCGGGGGTGTGGACGCTGTTCATGGCAGGGCCTCCTGGGACCGGTGCGTAACCTGCTGGGGCTGGGGAGCGGGGCGCAAGGCCCGTACAGGTGAAAAAGCTACGAGGATTTCAAGGCTGCGACAAGGCGACAGCGGCGGGTGCGGCCGCCTGTACGTTGAGTTGCAACCTTTCGGCCCGACGGTCTTCGCCCCAACGTTCCAGTGGCCGCGAGCCAAGCGGCGGACGGCACTCGGCTTACGACGAACGGTCGAGTGCGGCGCGCGCGGTGTGCCCGAAGGCCATCCGATACGCTCAGCGCCGTGAACATCGTCGAGACGATCCTGGTCTTCGCCGTGATCCCGCTGGCCATCTACGGCCTCGCCGGGCTGCTGACGCTCCGGCGCAGGTCCGGCGGCGCCGCGCGGTACCGGTCCGGCCAGGCCTGGGACTACCCGGCCATGTGGTGGAGCGCCAACCCCGACGGGGTCGGTGCCGGGCACCGGCAGGCCGGCGCCGAGAACAACGCGCCCGAGGGCGCCCCGACCGCGGCTGGAGGCGCTCGTGGCAACTGGTGAGCTGACGAAGCGCGTCGACGAGTCCGAACTGGGCTACGGCGAGGGTCTCACGTCCAGCGGCCGCGTGTCGGCCGCGAAGATGTACGAGCCCGAAGCGCCGACGAGCCCCTTCACGACCCGCCAGCTGGCCCGCCTCGACGAGGCGCTGACGTTCGCGAGCCGCGAGACCGGCCTCGACTTCAGCCTGTACCTCGGCGAGCTGGGCACCGACAGCCGATCGGCGGCGGAGAAGCTCCACTCGACGACGGCGAACCCGGCGAACGCGGTCCTGATCGCGGTCAGCCCGGGCGAGAAGCTGATCGAGATCGTCACGGGCAAGACGGCCCACGTCCGTCTCCCGGACCGCGGCTGCAAGCTCGCGGTGGCGAGCATGGTGGCGTCCTTCAAGGAGGGCGACCTCGTGCGCGGGCTGGTGAACGGCCTCGCGAACGCGCTGCGCATGCTGTCGGACCAGGCGGGCCCCGCGCCCCGCTGACCCAGGCACACGAAGAGCCCCGCACCTCGGCCGAGGTGCGGGGCTCTTTCACGTCCGGCTCGGGGTCAGCCCTGGGCGTCGAAGTCCCGCGCCGCCAAGGCGCGCACGATGCCCGCCCGGCCCTCCGAAACCAGCCGACGCAGTGCCTGCGAGTGCTCGCCCGCGAGCCACTCGTCCGAGGCCGTCACCGTCTCCGGGGCCACCGCCCACGACGGGTACAGCCCGATCGCGATCGGCTGCGCGCGCTCGCTCGAGCGCCGCTGCCACACCTCGTCGATCACCTCGAAGTACCGGCCCACGTACGAACCCAGCAGCGCCTTCTGGCCCGGGTGGGAGAAGCCCGAGATGAGCGAGTCGCTGACCGCGTTCGGCAGCTCGTCGTCGTACACCGCGCGCTGCCACGCGTCGGCCTTGGCCTCTTCGGTCGGGCGCAGGGAACGGGCTCGCTCCGCCTGGCGACGGCCGGTCGCCGTGTTGTCGCGGGCCAGCTCGGCGTCGATCTCCGGGGTGTCCGCCTGGCCGTGCGCCACCAGCGTGTGCAGCAGGCGCCAGCGCAGGTCCGTGTCCACCGTCAAGCCGTCCAGCGGGGCCGACCCGTCGAGCCAGCCGGCCACCACCGCGAGCGTCTCGGCGTCCAGCACCGACCCGGCCAGCGAGTTGACGAACGCCAGCTGGTGGTCCGAGCCCGGTTCGGCGGCGCGGACCAGCTCCAGCAGCCGCGTCGTGAACGCCGGCCAGCCGCGCGCCGCCGCCCACTCCTGCTCGGCGTAGGAGTTCAGGGCCGTCTGGGCCTGCAGCAGCAGCCGCTGGACGACGCCGACCTCGGTCTCCGTGTGGATGCCGCGCTGCACCAGCGTCACGAAGTCGCGGGCCTTCAGCTCGGCCTCGCGGGTCATCTCCCACGCCGCCGACCAGCACAGCGTCCGCGGCAGCGACTCGGTGATGTCGGCGACCCGGTCGATCAGCGTCGTCAGCGACGCCGGGTCGAGCCGCATCGTGCAGTACGTCAGGTCGTCGTCGTTGACCAGCACGAGCTTGCCCGCGGGCCGGCCGACCAGGGCGGGCACCTCGGTGCGCTCGCCGTCGACGTCCAGCTCGACGCGCTGGGTCCGGACGATCTTGCCGGAGCCGTCCTCGTCGTAGATCCCGACGGCGACGCGGTGCGTGCGCAGCTCACCGGCGCCCGGCTTCGCGCCCGACTGCACGACGGCGAACGACTTGAACGTCCCGTCCGCGCCGACCTCGTAGCGCGGGCTCAGCGAGTTCAGCCCGGTGGTCTCCAGCCACTGCGCGCTCCACCACGACAGGTCGCGCCCGGACGCCTCCTCCAGCGCGCCCAGCAGGTCGGCCAGGGTCGCGTTGCCCCAGGCGTGCTTGCCGAAGTACACCTTCAGGCCGTCGAGGAAGTGGTCCAGCCCGACGTAGGCGACGAGCTGCTTGAGCACGCTCGCGCCCTTGGCGTAGGTGATGCCGTCGAAGTTCACCTCGACCGCGTGCAGGTCGACGATGTCGGCCGCGATCGGGTGCGTCGAGGGCAGCTGGTCCTGGCGGTAGGCCCACGACTTCTCGATGTTCGCGAAGCTGGTCCACGCGTTCTTGTACTCGGTGGCCTCGGCCTGGGCCAGGACGCTCGCGAAGGTCGCGAACGACTCGTTCAGCCACAGGTCGTCCCACCAGCGCATGGTGACCAGGTCGCCGAACCACATGTGCGCCATCTCGTGCAGCAGCGTCTCGGCGCGCCGCTCGTAGGCGTAGCGGGTGACGCGGCTGCGGAAGACGTAGTCCTCCAGGAACGTCACCGCGCCGGCGTTCTCCATCGCGCCCGCGTTGAACTCGGGCACGAACAGCTGGTCGTACTTGGAGAACGGGTAGGGCGTGCCGAACTTCTCGTGATAGAAGCCGAAGCCCTGCTTGGTCTCGGTGAACAGCCGCTCGGCGTCCATGTGCTCGGCCAGCGAGGCGCGGCAGTAGAGGCCCAGCGGGATCGTCTTGTGCTCGTCGGTGTACTCGTCGCGCCACTCGGCGTACGGGCCGGCGATCAGCGCGACCAGGTAGGTCGAGAGCCGCTCGGACTCCTTGAACACCGTGCGGACGGCGCCTTCGGGCGTCTCCTCGGCGGACTCCGCCACGGTGTTCGCGATGACCTTCCAGTCCTTCGGCGCGATCACGGTGAGCCGGTAGACCGACTTGAGGTCGGGCTGGTCGAAGCAGGCGAACATCCGCTTGGCGTCGGCCGTCTCGAACTGCGTGTACAGGTAGACGCTGTCGTCGACCGGGTCGACGAACCGGTGCAGGCCCTCGCCGGTGTTCATGTACCGGCAGTCGGCGGTCACGGTGAGCTCGTTCACCTCGGCCAGGCCGGCCAGCGCGATTCCCTTGTCCTCGACGTACGCGCTGGTGTCGACGTCCGTGCCGTTCAACGTGGCCGAGCGCACGCGGTCGGCGACGATGTCGACCCACGTCCGCTCGCCGGCCCGGGCGCTGGAGAACCGGACGGTCGTCTTCGACGCGAAGGTCTTCTCGCCGGGGCCGCCGTGGCCGTCGGTGAGATCCAGCTCGATGTCGTATCCGGTGACATCGAGCAGGTCCGCGCGCAGCTTGGCTTGGTCGCGGGTCAGGTTGGGGGCGGGCACAGGCACCTCTGGTCGTTGGTATCGGTTTTCAACTCCTCGCATCCAATCATGGGGACGGGGTGGTGGGCGATGGGGAACAAGCCCGGGCCCCCGGGTGTTGGCCCGCTGTGTGGGGGTGTGCCCGCCCCCGGACCGGACCTGACTTCGCACAGGAGAACCTGATGACCGCTGCCGAGCAGCCCACGAAGGTCGACTTCTACTTCGACCCGATCTGCCCGTTCGCGTGGATCACCTCGCGCTGGATCCTCGAGGTGGAGAAGCACCGCAACCTGGACCTGAACTTCCGGATCATGAGCCTGTCGGTGCTGAACGAGGGCCGCGACGAGCTGCCCGAGCAGTACAAGGAGCTGCTGGCGAAGGGCTGGGGCCCGGTGCGCGTGGCGGTCGCGCTCGCGCAGCTCAACGGCGAAAAGGCGCTGCGGGACTACTACACCGAGTTCGGCACGCGCTACCACAACGAGGGCAACAAGGACCGCGACGCGGTGATCAAGGAGGCCCTGGCCGCGATCGGCGCGCCGGCCGAACTCTACGAAGCCGCGGACAAGACCGAGTTCGACGACGCGCTGAAGAAGAGCCACCACGAGGGCATGGACCCGGTCGGCATGGACGTCGGCACCCCGACGATCCACATCGACGGCGTCGCGTTCTTCGGCCCGGTGCTCAGCTCGATCCCGCGCGGCGAAGACGCGCTCAAGGTGTTCGACGGCGCCGTCGCGCTGGCGAGCTACCCGGACTTCTTCGAGCTCAAGCGCACCCGGTCCGGTGAGCTGAACTTCGACTGAGCCGCCTTCAAGGCGTGTTCAAGGCGGCCAGGGTGACGTCGCTGGGGTAGCGGGACGCTGCCACGGCGGCCACCTCGGTCGTCTCGCCGCGCCCGACCCCGGCCTTGAGCGCGATCAGCTCGTGCAGGCCGTGGCGGTGGTAGCGGACGAAGTCGGCGTCGACGGGGTCGCCGTGCCCCGGCACGATCACCCGCGGCTTCAGCGCGAGCAGCGTGTCGAGGGTGTCCGGCCACGCGGTCAGGTCCGACTCGGGGCTGAACGAGAACGCGCTGAAGCCGTGCTCGGCGTTCTCGACGATGTCTCCCGCGAAGAGCACGTCCGCGTCCGGCACGTGCACGACGACGTCGTGGTCGGTGTGGGCGCGGCCGGGGTGCAGCAGGACGGCGGTGCGGCCGCCGAGGTCGAGCTCGGTCCGGTCGGTGAACAGGTGGTCGGGCACCACGAACGTCGTGCGCGCGATGGCGTCGGCGGTCTCCGCCTTGCCCTGTTCGCGGTAGTAGGCGATCCACTTCGCGCGCGCGTCTTCCGCGTACTCGGTCAGCTCGGCGCGGCAGCCCTCGTGGGCCCAGACGGCGCAGGGCGCGAACCGCTCGGTGCCCCAGGTGTGGTCGAAGTGCGCGTGCGTGAACACGACCGACCACGGCAGCGGCGTCAGTTCGCGGACCGCCGCCGCCAGCTCGGCGCCCTGTTCCAGGTCGCCGCGGGTGTCGACGACCAGGCAGCGGTCGGCGCCCACCACCAGCCCGACGGTCAGGTCCAGCTCCTCGTAGCGGCGCGCGTGCACGCCCTCGGCGACCTCGATCCAGCGCCCGCTCATGCCAGTACTCCTTCGCTCAGTACGGGAGCAGCATCGCTCACGTCGAGCCGCGCGGCCAGCGTGACGTCTCCGACGTGCCCGGCCTCGGTCAGCTCGCGGCCCGACACGCAGTCCGCCAGCGCGGCGACGTCGACCGAACGGGCGGCGAGCGCGGCTTCGGGGGACAACGACAGGCCGTACCCGGCCAGCGCGGCGGCGATCGCGCCCGCACCCATCTGGTCCTCGACGCACGGCCGCAGCGGCCCGAAGGTGTCGCCGGTGCCGAAGATGTTCACGCCCCAGCGTTCCCCGGCCGCGATGAGCCCGATCGGGCCGCCCAGCTCGTGGGCCTTCGCCGCGACGGCGGAGGCGTTGCGCAGGCAGCCCGCCAGTACCCGCGCGCCGGTCGCCGCGGCGGCGTCGCACAGTGTCGCGCCGTTGGGCGAGGGGAGCGCGAGCAGCGTCCCGGGCGGGATTTCCGTCACAGAAGACGGCCTGAGGGTGAACGCGCCTTCGCCCGCGATGACGGCGCCGGCCGCGCGCGCCTGGGCGACGCCGCGCTCGTCGCGCCAGCGGACCGGCAGCACGCGGCCGCCGCGGCTCACGACGAGATCCGTGGTGGTGCCGAAGGAGAGGACGTCGACGACGACCAGCACGGCGCACTCCCGGCCGAGCGCGGCCACGCCTTCGGCACCCCAGTCGAGCCGGACGTCGTACCCCGGCTGCTCCCAGATGCCCACCCCCGGAGCATGCCCGAAACCGGCCCTGATGGCAGACTCCCAGCCGTGCGTGTCTACTTGGGATCCGACCATGCCGGTTTCGAGCTGAAGAACCACCTCGTCGCCCACCTGGAGAAGCAGGGCCACGAGGTCACCGACATCGGCCCGCGGGTCTACGACGCGGCCGACGACTACCCGGCGTTCTGCGTCGAGACGGCGTTGCGCGTGGTGGCCGACGAGGGCAGCCGCGGCATCGTCGTCGGCGGCTCCGGCAACGGCGAGCAGATCGCCGCGAACAAGGTCCCCGGCGCGCGGTGCGGCCTCGCGTGGAGCGTCGAGACCGCCCAGCTGTGCCGGGAGCACAACCATGCCCAGCTGATCGGCGTCGGCGCCCGGATGCACACCGTCGAGCAGGCCACCGAGATCGTCGAGGCCTTCCTGGCGACCGAGGTCTCGCCGGAGGAGCGGCACGCGCGCCGCGTCCGGCAGCTGCTGGACTACGAGCGCACCGGCACCCCGCCGGCGCTGCCGGAGGCCTGATGCCCGAGGGGCACACGCTCCACCGGCTCGCGCGGCTGCACAAGCGCCGGTACGCCGGCGCCCCGGTCGAGGTGAGCAGCCCGCAGGGCCGGTTCGTCACCGAGGCGTCCCGTTTGGACGGTCAGGTGCTCGTCGGCGCCCAGGCGTACGGCAAGCACCTCTTCCACGACTACGGTCCACACGGGATCGTGCACATCCACCTGGGGCTCTACGGCACCTTCGGCGAGTCCCCGCTGCCGGCGCCGGAGCCGGTGGGACAGGTCCGGTTGCGGCTGGCCGGGCGGACCCACTGGACGGACCTGCGCGGCCCGACTCGCTGCGAACTGCTGTCCCCGGACCAGGTGGACGCGATCAAGGCACGTCTCGGACCCGACCCCCTGCGCCGCGACGCGAAACCCGAGCAGGCGTGGGCGCGCGTCTCGCGGTCGAAGACGTCGATCGCGGCGCTGCTGATGGACCAGGCCGTGCTGGCGGGCGTCGGCAACGTCTACCGCGCCGAGGTGCTGTTCCGCCACGGCGTCGCGCCGCTGACGCCGGGCCGGGCGCTCGACCGCGCGCTGTGGGACGACATCTGGGCCGACCTGGTGCTGCTGATGCGCGACGGCGTCCGCGTCGGCCGGATCGACACGGTCCGCCCCGAGCACCTGCCGGAGGCGATGGGCCGCGCGGCCCGCGTGGACCGCCACGGCGGTGAGGTGTACGTCTACCGGCGGGCCGGGGAGCCGTGCCTGGTGTGCGGGACGCCGGTGGCGAACTCGGAGCTGGTGGGCCGCAACCTCTACTGGTGCCCGACCTGTCAGCCGGCGTGAAGGCGGGTGGCGAAGGTCTTCGCGAACGTGTGGACGTCACCGGGCCAGCGCGCTGACACGTAGTTCCCGTCCTCGACGACGAACGCCGGACGCGGGTCGTCGAGCCGGTCACGGGCCCGGCCGCTCGCCTGGAGGCGGTCGGTCGTGTCCCGGAAGTCCGCCGGCCGCGCCAGCGCCCGCGTGACCTCCTGCTGCACCGACATGTACCCCTCGGGCTGCCCCGGTTCCTCGCGGTAGGTGCGGTAGTAGTCCGGGTCCCAGAACCGGGTCCGCCGCGCGAGCCGCCAGGCCGTGCGCTCCAGCTGCCAGGTCAGCGCCGTCGTCGTGCGGCCGTGCAGGACCGAGCGCCCGGTGTCCGGGTCGAGGCTGCGCGCGGCGAGCAGGACGCCGTGGCAGATCGCCGCGACCGGGAGGTCCCGGCGGAACGCCTCGGCGACCACGCCCTGCAGCACGGGACTTTCGAGGTATTCGCGCATCCCGCGGGCGCGGTGCCCGCCGGGCAGCAGCAGGCCGTCTTCGAGTTCGGCCTCGTCCCAGCTCGAAGGCGACTGCCACGCGGGATCGGCGAGCAGGGCGCGGTGGGCGTCCCGCGCGGCGCTGTCGGCTCGCAGGATCCGCCCGATCGCGACCAGCCCGCCCAAGCCCGGCACGCGGCCCCACGGGTCGAGGCCCCGGCCGGTGACCATCAGCTCGTCACAGGTGGCCTGCGTGCCGTCCGGCGTCGCGAACCGCACGGTGTGCCCGGCGGCGGTGAGCACCGCGTGGCTCACCGCCACCTCGGACGGGTCCGAGTCGCGTGCCGGGACCGGGATCAGGACAGTCGCCATGCGGCGAGAATGCCGGCGCGACCTCAGAAGTCGAAGCCGCCCCCGTCGAAGCCCCCGCCGTCGAACCCGCCACCGTCGAAACCGCCGCCGCCCCAGTCGCCGCCACCGTCACCGCCGCCGAAGTCGCCTCCGCTGTCGCCGCCCATGTCGCCGCCGTCGCCGCCCGCGTCACCGGACTCGAGCGCGTCCTGCTGGCCCGCGTCGTAGCCGGACTCCCAGGCCCCGGCGCTGGCGATGCCGCCCATGCCGGAGAACATCGCGCTGAACAGGAACATCGACCCGAGACCCCAGGCACCGGCGACGAGCGCGGGCTTCCACCACGGCTCGCTGTACCAGCCCTGCGGCACCGGCCGCCCGGCCACGCGGCCGCCGGGGTAGTAGTACGGCGTGTCCTGGCCCGCGTCGGGCGAGGCGGCGTAGTGCTGGCCCTCGACGTCGACGTCGCGGCGCTCGGTGACCTTGCCGGCGCGCTCGCGCTCGGCCTCCTCCGGCAGCTGCGGGCCGGGGTCCATGCCCATCGCGACCCGCGCGGCGCGGACGTAGTAGAGGCCCTCGACGGCGGTGTCCTTGACCAGGCGGGCCTGCTCGATCGTGCGGGCCTGCTCCATCTGGGAGCCGGCCGCGTTGTAGCGCTCGGCGGCGTCCGCCATCGCCTGCATCGACGCGGTGTCGTTGCCGTTGAGGTTGAGGACCTGACCGCCGAGCCGCTCGACGAGCCGCCGCGCGTCGGCCTTGGCGTCGTCCAGCTCGCGCTGCCGGGCCGCGGCGCGCTGCCGCGAGAAATACAGGCCGCCACCGACGATCACGACGACGAGCACGATCAGGAAGATCGCGGTGCCCATGGACCACTCCCAGAAGCTCGGGTGCTCGGTGACCGGAAGCCACCTTTGATTCGGACAACGCGGACGTTACGCGGAGGGTTCCCGGAGAGTGATCCGGCACACCGTCAGAGCTGGCCGAGTAAACTAGAACACGTTATAGTTCGACGCTATGAAGTTCACCCTGTCGATCGCGATGAACCCCCTCGATCAGCTGGGCGAGCTCGCCCGGGCCGCCGAAGAGGCCGGTTTCGCCTCCATCGCCCTGCCGGACTCGCTGTTCTACGCCGAGACGGTGGACACGGACTACCCGTACACCCCCGACGGCAGCCGGTTCTGGACCGGCGAGACGCCCTGGGTGGACCCGCTCGTCGCGACCGCGGCGATGGGCGCGGTCACCAGCCGCATCGAGTTCTACACGTCGGTGCTGAAGCTCGGCTCGCGCAACCCGGTGCTGCTGGCCCGTCAGGTCGGCTCGGCGTCGGTGCTCACCGGCGGCCGGTTCGGCCTCGGGCTCGGCGTCGGCTGGCTGCCGCAGGAGTTCGAGTACTGCGGCGTGCCGTTCGAGCGGCGCGGCAAGCGCGTCGACGAGGCCATCGACGTCCTCCGGCTGATCCTCGACGGCGGCATGGTCGAGTACCACGGCGAGTTCTACGACTTCGACAAGATCCAGATGAGCCCGGCGCCGCCGTCGCGGGTGCCGTTCTACATCGGCGGCCACACCGAGGTCGCGCTGAAGCGCGCGGCCCGCGTCGCCGACGGCTGGTCGTCGGCGATGATGAAGCTCGAGGAGCTGCGCGACACGATCGCCCGGCTGAAGGAGCTGCTGGCCGAGCGCGGCCGCGCCGACGACCCGTTCGAGTACCAGGCGGTCTGCATCGACAAGTTCGGCCTCGACGGCTACCGCGAGCAGGCCGAGGTGGGCGTCACCGACATCATCACCATGCCGTGGGTGTTCGACGGCGTCGGGTTCGACGCGCCGATCGAGCCGAAGCTGGAGTCCATCCGCAGGTTCGGGACCGAGATCATCGCCAAGTTCGAGGAGTGACGGGCATGGGTGTGCAGGTCAGCTGGGACAAGTCGGCCGAGCAGCCGCCCGCCCGGCGCGCGGCGCTGGCGTCGATGACCGCGGTGACGGCGGGGGACAAGGAGGCGTGGCTGGACCTCTTCGCGCCGGACGGTGTCGTCGAAGACCCCGTCGGGCCGTCGTTCTTCGACGAGGAGGGCAAGGGGCACCACGGCCGCGAGGGGATCAGCGCGTTCTGGGACAAGACGATCGCCAACGTGGAGCGCTTCGAGTTCACCATCCGCGACTCCCACGCGGCGGGGGACGAGTGCGCCAACGTCGGCACGATCACGACGTACCTGGCCGGCGGCTACCGCGTCGACACCGACGGGGTGTTCGTCTACCGCGTCGGCGAGGACGGGCTGATCACGTCGATGCGGGCGTTCTGGGAGACCGAGCGCGCGATGGCGACGGCCCGGCAGGTGACGGCGGAGGAGTAGGTCCCGGCCAGCGGAACCCCAATTTCATATCTGATACATGATCTCTTGACGCCCGGTTAGGCAGGACCCTTTACTAACTGGTGTAGACCTCCGATGTCTCCACCAGGGAGCAAGCATGTCCTTCCTCCGGCGCACGGCGGTCGCGGTCGCCGCGTTCGCGCTCGCGGCCAGCGGCACCGTCCTCAGTCAGACCCCGGCTTCCGCGCTGGAGAACGGGCTCCTGCGCACGCCGCCGATGGGGTTCAACAACTGGAACTCCACGCAGTGCAAAGCCGACTTCAACGAGACAATGATCAGAGGTATCGCCGACCTCTTCGTGAGCAAGGGGCTCAAGGACGTCGGCTACACCTATGTCAACATCGACGACTGCTGGGCGCTGCCCTCGCGGAACTCGGCGGGCAACCTGGTGCCGGATCCCGCGCGGTTCCCCAGTGGCATCAAGTCGCTGGCCGACTACGTGCACGCCAAGGGCCTGAAGTTCGGCATCTACACCAGCGCCGGCACGAAGACCTGCAACAAGGCCGGCTTCCCCGGCGGCCTCGGCCACGAGCAGCAGGACGCGAACCTCTTCGCCTCATGGGGCGTCGACTACCTGAAGTACGACAACTGCAACAACCAGGGTGTCGACGCGCAGCAGCGCTACAAGGCGATGCGGGACGCGCTGGCGAAGTCCGGCCGCGCCATCGCGTACTCGATCTGCGAGTGGGGCCAGAACCAGCCGTGGACCTGGGCGGCGCCGGTCGGGAACCTGTGGCGCACCACCGGTGACATCTCCGACAAGTGGTCGAGCATGATCGGCAAGGCCCAGACCAACCGCGGCCTCGCGCAGTACGCCGGCCCCGGGCACTGGAACGACCCGGACATGCTGGAGGTCGGCAACGGCGGCATGACCGCGGCCGAGTACCGCACGCACTTCAGCCTCTGGGCGATGATGGCGGCGCCGCTGCTCATCGGCAGCGACCTGCGGAAGGTGTCCGACGACAGCTTCTCGATCCTGAAGAACACCGATGTGATCGCGCTCGACCAGGACCCGCTGGGCAAGCAGGCGACGGTGCTCAGCTCGAACGGAGGCCTGGTCGTCTACAGCAAGATTCTCGCCAACGGTGACCGCGCGGTGGCGCTGTCGAACGAAACTTCCGCGACGGCCACGATCAGCACTTCGGCATCGGCGACGGGCATCGGCGGCGCGTCGTCGTACACGCTGAAGGACTTGTGGAGCAAGGCTTCTCGCGCCACGTCGGGGGCGATCAGCGCGTCGGTGCCCTCGCACGCGACGGTGCTGTACCGGGTTTCCCGCGCCAGCGGTGCTCGTTATGAAGCGGAGTCGGCGACGCTCTCGGCCGGCGGCACGGTCGACGCGAACCACGCGGGCTTCTCGGGGACCGGCTTCGCGAACGGCGCCAACGCGGCCGGCAGCTACGTCGAGTGGCAGGTGACCGGCCCGGCGTCGGCGCTGACGTTCGGCTACGCGAACGGCACGACGGCGGCGCGTCCGGTGGACATCGCGGTCGACGGCACGGTGGTGGCCACGGGGGTCCAGTTCCCGCCGACCGGTGCGTGGACGACGTGGAGCACGGTGACTCGCGCCTTGTCCCTGGCCGCGGGGTCGCACACGGTCCGCGTGACGGCGACGACCGCCGACGGCCCGGCGAACCTCGACTACCTGGACATCAGTTCTCCGTGACGCTCGGGTTGCGCGCGTCGGTGGCCGACGACTACCTGGCGGAGCTGCGCGAACGGTCGTCGTAGTCCGCGCGGGCTTCCTCGACCTTGGCGAGGTTGGCCGACCACTCGGCGAGGGTGGCGAACATCGGGCCGAGGCTGCGGCCCAGTTCGCTGATCTCGTATTCGACCCGCGGCGGGACTTCGGCGTGGTAGGTGCGGGTGATCAGGCCGTCGCGCTCCAGCTGTCGCAGCCGCTGGGTGAGTACTTTCGGGGTGATGCTGGCGATCCGGCGCTGCAGTTCGACGAACCGCTGGCGCCCGTATTCGTTGAGCGCCCAGAGGATCGGCGTCGTCCAGCGGCTGAAGACGATGTCGACGACGGGGGCGATCGGGCAGGCGAGCTCGGGTGTGGTCTCGGTCACTTTGGCCTCTCCGTCCAATACTTTCCTCTAGGTACCTACTATACGTCCGAATGTAGCGTCACTCGCATGATCACAGTCATGGGAGCGACAGGCAACGTCGGACGGCCCTTGGTGGAGGCTCTGACGGCGGCAGGGGAAGAGGTACGGGCGGTGTCCCGCAAGGGGCCGTTCCCGGGTGACTTGGCGGACGCGGCATCGTTGCGTCCGGCCTTCGAGGGCGCGACGGCGGTGTTTTTGCTGCTGCCACCGGGTTTTCACGGTTCGCTTTCGTCGATACTCGCGTCGGCCGACGGCGCGCGGGTCGTGTTGTTGTCATCGCAGGGAGTCGGAACCGGCCGGCACCCGTCGTTCTTCGAGGACGAGGTGCGCGGCTCGGGTCTCCCGTGGACGATCCTCCGGCCGGGCGGGTTCGCGTCGAACGCGGTGCAGTGGGCGGAAAGCGTGCGTACTTCCCGCGTTGTGGCCGCCCCGTTCGGCGACGTCGGTTTGCCGGTGATCGACCCGGCGGACATCGCCGAGGTGGCGGCCGCGGCGCTGCTTTCGCCGTCGCACACGGGCCGCACGTACGAACTGACAGGCCCTGCACTGGTTTCCCCACGAGACCAGGCGGCGGCGATCGGTACAGCGCTGGGCGAGCCGGTGCGGTTCATCCCGCAGACTCGTTCGGAAGCGCTTTCGTCGTTCCTGAACTTCATGCCCCCGGAGGTCGCGGAGGCAACGCTGGACATCCTGGGCTCACCGTCGCCCGCGGAGCAACGGGTGAGCCCGGACGTCGCGCAGATCCTGGGCCGCCCACCCCGCCCGTTCGCCGACTGGGCGGCGCGGAACGCGGCGGCGTTCAAATGAAACTGTTCCATCGCGAGATGGGTGCGGGTGCACCGGTGGTGTTCCTGCACGGCAACCCGACATCGTCCTACTTGTGGCGCAACGTAATGCCACTGGTACCGGGCCGCCGTCTGGCACCGGACCTGATCGGCATGGGGTCCTCGGAGCGCCCACCCATCGAGTATTCGTTCGACGACCACGCGCGCTACTTGGACGAGTGGTTCGACGCCCTGTCCCTCGACGACGTGGTCCTGGTAGGCCACGACTGGGGAGGAGCGCTGGCGGCGGACTGGGCGTCGCGGCACCCATCGCGAGTCCGCGGGTTGGCGTTCACGGAGGCGGTCCTGAAGCCGATGACGTGGGAGGAGTTCCCACCGGCGGGAGCGGAGGTGTTCCGCGCACTCAAGACCCCCGGCACAGCCGATCCGATGATCGACATGTTCTTGAAGTCGCTCCCACCGGAGTACGAAGGCATGTACCCGACACGGGAGTCCCGAATCCCGTTGCTGCGCTGGGCCCGTTCAATGCCCTTGGGCGGCGAACCGGCCGAGGTGGTGTCCCGGATCGAGTCGTTCGACGGTTGGCTGGCATCGTCGCGTTCGGTCCCGAAGCTCCTGATCACGTTCGACCCGGGCTTCGACACAATGCTGACCCCGCCGATGGTGGACTGGATGTCGTCGACATTCGCGTCGCTGGAGGTGGTCCACCACCCGGTCGTGGCGGGCCACCACACACCAGAGGAGCAGCCGGAGCTGATCGCCTCGACGGTGGCGTCGTGGCTGGCTCAGCTACCGGCGGGCCGGGTGGCTTCGTCGTAGTCCCGCGGCCGGATGGGCGGCAGGTCGTCCCGGCTGACCACACCTTCGGGTTCGAAGCCCTCGGGCCAGGTCGTCGAGGCGTCGACGTAGGCGCCCTCGACGACCGCCCCGGTCAGCTCGGCGTCCGTCAGATCGGCCGCACGCAGATCGGCGTCCGTCAGCTTGGCCCGGGTGAGCCGTGCCCCGGTGAGATCCGCCCGGCTCAGATCGGTGCCGCGCAGGTCGACGCCCTCGGCGAAGGCGCCGGTGAGCACCGCGTCCCGCAGGTCTGCTTGGTACAGCAAGGCTTCCACGAGCACAGCGCCCTTGAGGGAAACGCCGGTGAGATCGGCGCGGGTGAGGTCCGCGCGGTAGAGGACGGCACCGCTGAGGTCGGCGAAGTGCAGGTCCGCTTCGGGCAGGACGGCGAACCGCAGCCGGATTTCCGGCAGCTTCACCCGGTCCAGCTGCAACGGCCTGATCGGTTTCCGGGTTTCCCGCCGCCCGAGCACGACCACGGCGATGTCGACGTCCGTGCCCCGGGGGCGGTTCTTGACGAACAGGCACAGCACCTCCTCGACGGCGCGAAGATCGGCAGGGGAGGAGCGGGCGATCCGTTCGAGTGCGTAGATCCCGCCGAGCCGTACGTCGAGAACGGGATCACCGAGCTGGGTGATGGCGGTGGAGAAGGCATCGGTGACCTGGCTGTGGCGGTTGAGCTTCAGCTGCCGCCAGGTGGCCGTGGCCCCGGCGATGACCGCCAGTCCACCGAAGGCTTTGAGCAGGCTTTCCCGGACATCGGTGACGGCCTTGGCCCGATCGCCGCTCCCCGCACCGCCGAGATCCCAGTCGAGAATCCACCGCGGCCCCAGGACGACAAACGCCACAACGACACCAAGAGCAAGCAGCGAGAGCCCGGCCCGAGCACCGAGCCACCGCCGCCGCGGCGGCTCAGGAGCGACCTCATCCCGCCGAGGATGGCCGGGGAGTGGCGGAAATCGGTCTTCGAACCCACCCATCGCGTCGCGCCTCCTACCCGCCCACCCGTGTGCTCGCGACACCCTATCCGGGGATCGACTCTCTTCGGCGACCGAATAACCGTCCTGCTTCGGTTGCGCGACACTTTTCCGCGAACGTAACTTCCCGAACCCGGCGAACGACCCGCGGGTATGGACTCGATGACGACGAGCTTGCTGACTTCGACGCGGACGTTGTCCAACGCCGCGGAGATCGCGTTGGACATCCTGCAGAAGCGCCGTGCCGAGAATGGCGAGACCCCGGGCGTGCGTTCACTGCTCGATGCGGCGGGCGAACGCGTCGGGAATGACGACATCGACTTGGCGTACCGGTATTCGCCGGAGGCCATCACGATCATCGCCAGCAGCTACGTCCGTGCTCAGCGGGACCTCAAGGCCAAGGACGTGCAGCATTGCGAAGCGATGATCGCTTCACAGCTGCCCGGAGCTTGTGCGCTGCTTCGCGAACACGAAGCACACCGGATGGCTGACTTGAGGACACGTGAATCGCGACTCGCCCGGGTGCTGTCCCATTTCGGACGGGCGCGCAGAACCGAGGTGAAACCGCACGAAGAACTGGAGGTCGCGCGGGGAATTCTCAAGGACACGGCGACCAGGATCGAGTCGCTTGTGGACCGGCGATCCGACCTGATGGCCAGAAGACAGCTCGCGCTCGGTCTGTTGTATTCGAACGTCGGGGCGCTGGTACTCCTGATCTTGATTGCCGTAACCGCGGCCCTGGTGGACTTCAGCGGAGCGATGAGACTCGGAGACTCCGGCGTCGCGGCTGTGCGCGACCTCCTCGTGTGTCTCGGAGGCGGCGCCATGGGCGCGGCGACCAGCGTCCTCTTCCGTCTCCGCAAACTGGACCGCCTGCGCCCCGAGGAAGGGAGCTTCGGTTCGGCCGCGTTCCGCGTCGGGAGAGCGGATTCCGCGAACGCTGGCGGCAAGCGGGCCCGGTTCCACACAGACGACCTGATGACCCCGGTGCTGCACCAGGTGCGCGACACCCCAAACTTATCCGCCGACGAGTCAGTTGCCTGTTCGCGCTGGAGCGAACGCCCGGAAGGGCTGAATGACGGCAGACCCGACGGGGGAGGCCAGAGGCACCGTGGGGGTCCGGGGGGCTCGGCCCCCCGGGCAGTGGGAAGGAGGGTAAGAGGCGAAGGCGAAGCCAAGCCTCGAACCCGGGTCGGGATGACAGGATTTGAACCTGCGACCCTCCGCTCCCAAAGCGGATGCGCTACCAAGCTGCGCCACATCCCGTGACACCCCCAGGGGGGTGTGTGGTCAGCCTAGCGGGTCACGCTAAGCTGACCTCGCACCCGGGTACCTCGGGGGCACGCGGGTGTAGCTCAATGGTAGAGCCCTAGTCTTCCAAACTAGCTACGCGGGTTCGATTCCCGTCACCCGCTCCAAACGACGCAGCGTCCGCCTCCAACGACGCCGCGATCACGTCCAGCAGCTTGTCCGTGTCCACCGGCTTCGTGATGTAGTCGTCGGCGCCGCTGGCCAGGGTGCGGGCTCGGTCCTCCGCGGTTGCCTTGGCCGTTACCGCGATCACCGGCAGGTCCGCGTTCACCGCTTCCGCGCGGATCGCCGCGATCGTCGCGTTGCCGTCGAGTTCCGGCATCATCACGTCCATCAGCACCAGCGCCGTGTCCTCGTGGCGCTCCAGGGCCCTGATTCCGTCCACGCCCGTCTCCGCGTAGACCACCTCCAGGCCCGCCTGCTCCAGGACGGCCGCCAGGGCGAACACGTTCCTCAAATCGTCGTCGACGATCAGGACCTTCTCGCCGTGGAACCTCTTCGGCGTCACGTCCGGGGCCGCTACCAGGACCGTGCTCGGGACCGGGGGCAGCCGCGGGGACGACAGGGCCGTCACCGCGGGGTCGACCAGGTTGGATGCCGCCACCGGGAGGTACAGCGTGAACGTCGAGCCCACGCCCGGTTCGCTGATCACGCGGAGCTCGCCTCCGAGCAGCTCCGTCAGCTGCTGGCTGATGTTCAGCCCGAGGCCCGTTCCGCCGTACTTGCGGCTCGTCGTGCCGTCCGCCTGGCGGAACGCCTCGAAGATCACCGCCAGCTTCTCCTCCGGGATCCCTATCCCCGTGTCCTCGACCGCGAACGCGATGATGCCCGGCGCGTTCCGGAGCGCCTCCTGCTCGACCTCCGCCGGGTCCGCCGCCCGGATGTGGAGGCGGACGCGGCCCTCGTCGGTGAACTTCGCCGCGTTCGACAGCAGGTTGCGCAGGACCTGCTGGAGGCGATGCTCGTCGGTGTGGACGCTGCCCGGCACCGGCGGGTCGATGTGGACCGCGAACTCCAGGCCCTTGTCCGCCGTCAACGGCCGGCACAGGGACTCGACGTAGTCCACCAGCTCCGGCAGCGTGATGTCGGTCATCTGCAGGTCGAGGCGGCCCGCTTCGACCTTCGCCAGGTCCAGTATGTCGTTGATCAGCTGCTGCAGGTCCGAGCCCGCCGCGTAGATCGTCTTCGCGAACTGGATCTGCTTCTCCGTCAGGTTCCCCTCGGGGTTCTCCGACAGCAGCTTCGCCAGGATCAACGCGCTGTTCAACGGCGTGCGCAGCTCGTGCGACATGTTCGCCATGAACTCGGTCTTGTACTGCGACGCCACCGTCAGCTGCCCGGCGCGTTCCTCCAGCTCCTGACGCGCCTGCTCGATCTCGCTGTTCTTGACCTCGATGTCGCGGTTCTGCTGGGCCAGCAGCGCCGCCTTCTCGGCCAGCTCGGTGTTGGACCGCCGCAGCTCGCCCTGCTGGGCCTGCAGCTGCTCCGACCGCGCCCGCAGCTCCTGGGCCAGCCGCTGCGACTCCGTCAGCAGCGCTTCGGTCCGCGAGTTGGACAGGATCGTGTTGACGTTGACGCCGATCGTGTGCCGCAGCTGCTCCAGCAGGTCCTGGTGGACCGTGCTGAACTCGTTGACCGAGGCCAGCTCCAGCACGCCGAGCACCTCGCCCTGGAACAGCACCGGCAGCACGATCAGGTTCACCGGCGACGCCGACCCGAGCCCGGACGACACCAGCGCGTACTCCGGCGGCGCGTCCTGGACCAGGATCGTGCGGTGGTCGACGGCGGCCTGCCCGATCAGCGACTCGCCGATCGAGAACCGCAGGCCGGCGCGGGACTGGGCGAGGCCGTAGGCGGCGATGCACTCGAGCACCGTGCCGTCGCGGTCGTCGTCGCGGGCCAGGAAGAACGCGCCCTGCTGGGCCCGGACCAGCGGGGCCAGCTCGGACAGGATCAGCGCCGCGACCGACGCCAGGTCGCGGTGACCCTGCATCCGGCCCGAGAGCTGCGCGAGGTTCGTCTTCAGCCAGTCCTGCTCGCGGTTGGTCCTCGTCGTCTCCTTGAGGTTCGCGATCATCTGGTTGATGTTGTCCTTGAGGTCCGCGACCTCGCCGGACGCGTCGACGGCGATGTGCCGGGTCAGGTCGCCCGCCGTCACCGCCGTCGCCACCTGCGCGATCGCGCGGACCTGCGTGGTCAGGTTCCCGGCCAGCTGGTTCACGCTCTCGGTGAGCCGCTGCCAGGTGCCGGACACGCCGTCGACCTCGGCCTGGCCGCCCAGCTTGCCCTCGGTGCCGACCTCGCGCGCCACGCGCGTGACCTCCGAGGCGAACGCCGAGAGCTGGTCGACCATCGTGTTCATCGTGGTCTTGAGCTCGAGGATCTCGCCGCGGGCGTCGACGTCGATCTTCTTCGTCAGGTCGCCCTTCGCGACCGCGGTGGTCACCTGCGAGATGTTGCGCACCTGGCTGGTCAGGTTGTGCGCCATGAAGTTGACGTTCTCGGTCAGGTCCTTCCAGGTCCCGGCCACGCCGGGGACCCGCGCCTGACCGCCGAGGATGCCTTCGGTGCCGACCTCGCGCGAGACGCGGGTGACCTCGTCGGCGAACGCGCGCAGCGTCTCGACCATGCCGTTGAGCGTCTCGGCCAGCGCCGCGACCTCGCCCTGCGCGACGATCGAAATCTTCTTCGACAGGTCGCCGTTGGCCACGCCGGCCGCCACGGTGGCGATGCTGCGCACCTGGTCGGTCAGGTTGGTGGCCATGACGTTGACGTTGTCGGTCAGGTCCTTCCACGTGCCCGCGACGCCGCGGACGGTGGCCTGGCCGCCGAGCTTGCCTTCGGTGCCGACTTCGCGCGCCACTCGGGTGACTTCGTCGGCGAACGCGGAGAGCTGGTCGACCATCGTGTTGAGCGTGGTCTTGAGTTCGAGGATCTCGCCGCGCGCGTCGACCGAGATCTTCTGGGTCAGGTCGCCCTTCGCGACCGCCGACGTCACCGTGGCGATGTTCCGGACCTGGTCGGTCAGGTTGTTCGCCATGAAGTTGACGTTGTCGGTGAGGTCCTTCCAGGTGCCGGCAACGCCGGGCACGGTGGCCTGGCCGCCGAGCTTGCCTTCGGTGCCGACTTCGCGGGCGACGCGGGTGACTTCGTCGGCGAACGCGGAGAGCTGGTCGACCATCGTGTTGAGCGTGGTCTTCAGCTCGAGGATCTCGCCCCGGGCGTCCACCGCGATCTTCTGGGTCAGGTCGCCGCGCGCGACGGCCGTGGCGACCTGGGCGATGTTGCGGACCTGGGTGGTCAGGTTGTTCGCCATGAAGTTCACGGACCCGGTGAGGTCGCGCCAGGTGCCGGCGACACCCGGGACCTGCGCCTGCCCGCCCAGCTGACCCTCCGTGCCGACCTCGCGGGCGACACGGGTGACTTCGTCGGCGAACGCCGAGAGCTGGTCGACCATCGTGTTCATGGTCGTCTTGAGCTCGAGGATCTCGCCGCGCGCGTCGACGGTGATCTTCTGGGTCAGGTCGCCCTTCGCCACGGCCGTGGTCACGTGGGAGATGTTGCGGACCTGGTCGGTGAGGTTGTCGGCCATGCCGTTGACCGAGTCGGTGAGGCTGCGCCACGTCCCGGCCGCGCCGGCCACCTCGGCCTGCCCGCCCAGCTTGCCCTCGCTGCCGACCTCGCGCGCCACGCGGGTGACCTCGCCGGCGAACGCGGAGAGCTGGTCGACCATCGTGTTCAGCGTGTTCTTCAGCTGCAGGATCTCGCCGCGGGCGTCGACCTCGATCTTCTTCGTCAGGTCGCCGTTGGCCACCGCGGTCGCCACCTGCGAGATCCCGCGGACCTGGTCGGTCAGGTTGTCGGCCATCTGGTTGACCGAGTCGGTGAGGTCGCGCCACGTCCCGGCGACCCCGGCCACCTGGGCCTGGCCGCCGAGCTTGCCGTCGGAGCCCACCTCGCGGGAGACGCGGGTGACCTCGTCGGCGAACGACGAAAGCTGGTCGACCATCGTGTTGATGGTGTTCTTGAGCTCGAGGATCTCGCCGCGGGCGTCGACGTTGATCTTCTGGGTCAGGTCGCCGCGCGCGACGGCGGTGGTGACCTGGGCGATGTTGCGGACCTGCTCGGTGAGGTTGTCGGCCATGAAGTTGACGGAGTCGGTCAGGTCGCGCCAGGTGCCGGAGACGCCGGGGACGACCGCCTGGCCGCCGAGCCGGCCCTCGCCCGCGATCTCGCGAGAGAGCCTCGTCACTTCGGCGGCGAACCGCGACAGCTGCGCGATGAGGCCGTTGACCGTCTTGGCCAGCGTCGCGTACGCGCCCTGCAGCGGGCGCCCGTCCAGCGTCAGGGTCATCGGCTGGGACAGGTCGCCCTCGGCGACCGCGCCGAGCACCCGGTCCAGCTCGATCGTGGGGCGCGTGAGGTCCTCGACCAGGCCGTTGACGCTGTCGACGGCCGTGGTCCAGCCGCCGGGGCCGACCTCGGCCTCCACCCGCTCGCTCAGCCTGCCGTCCTGGCCGACGGCCGCGCGTACCCGCAGCAGCTCGCTGACCAGCCGCTGGTTGCGCTCGGCGATGTCGTTGAACGCGACCGCGAGCTGCGCCGAGATGCCGTCGCCGTGCGGGACGAGCCGCCGGCGGAAGTTGCCGTCCCCGAGATCCCGCACCGCCACGAGCAGCCGCTCCAGCGCCGCCGCCTCGCTCTGGGATTCCGTTGTCATGTGTGCCGACCCTCTCCACCACGCATGCGCCAGCCATGGTCCTCGACCCAGCGTGTCATGATTCGCCCTACACTTCGAGCCAGTCCGCCCGCTCACGCGGTAACCGTGCGATAGCAGTCCGGAGGCAGGAGGTCCGTGCATGGTGTCACGTCCGGCCCCGGCCTCGGCGGCCCTGCCGCCGATGACCGGTGAGGACGCGCCGCCGGGCTTCGACGCCTTCGGGCGGGCGGTCCTCGAAGACGTGCGCGACGCGGTGTTCCTCCAGGACACCGACGGCGCGCTGCGCTGGGCGAACCCGGCCGCACGCACGCTGACCGGCGGCGCCGAGCCGCGGCTGCACCCGATCGCCGAGACCTCGGGGCACGTCGAGGTGGCCGGTAATCGTCGTCCCGCCCGGATCCGAGCCCTGCCGGGCGGCTGGCACGCCTGGACCGTGCCCGCGGAAGACGTCCCCCAGCGGCACGTCGGCGACTTCCTCGCCGAGGCCGGGCCCCGGCTGGCCGGCGCGCGCGGGCGTCACGGCACGGCGCGGGTGATCGCCGAGCTGGCCGCGTCCGCGCTGGCCGAGACCGTTTTCGTGCTGCTGCCGACCACCCGCGGCCGGTGGGAGTGGTGGAGCTGCGAGCGCCCGTCGGCGCACGGCCACGGCCGGATCCGCCGCGTCCCGGCGCAGGTCGCGCCGGTGCTGGCGGCGACGTTCGCGGCCACCGGCAAGCCCCGGCCGGAACCGGTGCCCGCGCCCGAGGTCGCCACGCTGCCGTCGGTCGTCGCCGACCGGTTCGCCGGCCACGCCGAGGTGGTGGTGGTGTCGCTGGGCCCGAGCGGCGGCGCCGGCGTCACCGGCGCCCTGCTGCTGGGCCGCAAGGTGGACCCGGAGTTCGGTGCCGAGCAGGGCCGCGCGGTCGTCGAGTTCGCCAAGGCGGCCGGGACGGCGCTGGCCAACGCGCAGCGCTACGCCCGCCAGGAGGAGGCCACGCGCGGCCTGGAGACGACACTGCGCCCGGTCGACCCGCCCGAGCTCGACGGCGCCCGGTTCGAGACCTGGTACGAGCCGGCCGCCGGGGTGCTCGCGGTCGGCGGCGACTTCTACGACGTCCTCCCGCACGACGACGGCAGCGCGTTCCTGGTGCTCGGCGACATCTGCGGCAAGGGCGCCGAGGCCGCGGCGCTGACCGGGCGGGTCCGGCACGCGCTGACCGCGCTCGCGATGGTCGAGCGCGACGGCCGGACGCTGCTGCGGCTGCTCAACGAGCTGCTCATCGCCGGCGGCAGCAGCCGGTTCGCCACGTTGGTGCTCGGCACGGCCCGGCCGTCGGACGGCGGCGTCGGCCTGACCCTGGCCTCCGGCGGGCACCCGGCGCCGCTGATCGTCCGCCGCGGTGGCGTGGTCGAGGAGGTCACCGTCCCCGGGACGCTGGTCGGGATCTCGCCGCAGGCCCGGTTCGCCGAGGCGGAGGTGCGGCTCGAGCGCGGTGACGTCTGCCTGCTGTACACCGACGGCATCACCGAGGCCCGCAACCGCCACGACCCGACGGAGCTGTTCGGCGACGACCGGCTGCGCGCGGTGCTGGCGACGGCGGCGGGCCAGCCGGCCCGCGAGGTCGTGCGGCGGCTGCGCCAGGCCGTGCGCGACTGGCTGGGGAGTTCGGCCCACGACGACATCGCCGTGCTGGCGATCGAGTGCTCCGACTGAGTCCACTGTGGACCGGGTTTGACCGGGTTCCGAGCGGGTAATTCCTCCGTGCATTGATCTCACGGAGGAAAGTTTCATGGCGAACTCACTGCAAGGCCGCCGGGTCGCGATCCTGGCCGCGGACGGCGTCGAACAGGTCGAGCTGGAGCAGCCGCGCCAGGCCGTCCTCGACGAAGGCGCCACCGTCGAGCTCGTGTCGCTGGACACCGGCGAGATCCAGGCGATGAACGGCGACATCGACAAGGGCGACAGGTTCGCGGTCGATCGCAAGGTGGCCGACGTCGGCATCGGCGACTTCGACGCGCTGCTGCTGCCGGGCGGCACGATGAACCCCGACAACCTGCGGACGGACGGCGACGCGGTCAAGTTCGTCGGCGACTTCGTGCGCGCGGGCAAGCCGGTCGGGGTGATCTGCCACGGTCCGTGGACGCTCGTCGAAGCGGATGTCGTCCGTGGCCGCACGCTGACTTCCTACCCCAGCATCCGGACCGACCTGCGTAACGCCGGCGCCACCGTCGTCGACGAAGAAGTGGTGGTCGACAACGGCTTGGTCTCGAGCCGGAACCCGGACGACCTGCCGGCGTTCTGCCGGACGGTCGTGCGGGAGTTCGCGGGCTGAAGTCCTTTGTAGACGTTCACCCGGCCGTGTGTTAAGTCCCGCTTAAATGTGTTGGCTTTCGGTGGCCCGGCGGAGGACGCTGGGGGTGTGACCAGGATCGCTCGCGGAGAGGAGGTGGACACCATGACAGTGCAGGCACGCCGCTACGGCCGCTGGTGCCGGGAGCACTTCGACGTGGTCGCCACTCAGAGCGTTCCCGCTCCCCGGCCGGCCGATGTCGCCGAGGTCGCGTCGCGGCCCGAGCCGGAGCCCGTCAAACCGGTCGCCGAACAGCCGAAAGGCTGACCCAGCTCATGAAGAAGCCGCCCCGGTCCAGGCCGGGGCGGCTTCTCGTCCGTCAGCCGTAGTAGCTGGTGTTGCGACGGCGGCGGTACCAGACCCGCTTGGGTCCCGGCACGCCGACGCGTGTGATGACGTCGGTCAGCACGGCCCCGATGACCAGCCAGATCACCGCGGCCAGGCCGTCGTTGCAGAACACCCGGAACTTCTCGTTGTCCGGGGTGAAGAGGTTCCGCAGGCCGAGCGAGACGCCGGACGACCACTCGGAGATGAGGTGCGCGAAGCCGTTCGCCGCGTTCGCCTCGCCGAACACCAGCAGGATGTGCACGGCGAGCACCAGGGCGAACACCGCGCAGACGAGGTGGATGAGGGCGTTGACCGTGCGCACGATCCGGATGCGCGGGTGGGTGCGCTCCACGACTTCTTCGGCCGGGGCCGGCTCGTACGGCGGTTCGTAGGGCTCGGGGGGCGGGGGATACGGCATCGACGTCGCCGTCCTTTCGACTGTCCGATGTGGACGCACTGCGGACGTACCTGGGCGAGCGGGAGCAACACCGGGGAATACCCGGCACTCGGGCGGGCAAACCGCCCGTTCCTCAAACTTCCCTGAATGATGACATGGTAGGGTAGTTTGAGGAACATGAGGAGGGTCATGGCGCAGGAGGTCTTCTCCGTCGACCAGGTCGCCGCGAAGCTCGGGCTGCATGTCCGGACGGTCCGGAACTACGTGCGGGACGGACGGCTCAAGGCGGTCCGGATCGGCAAGCAGTACCGGATCGCCGCCGACGACCTCGAGGCTTTCACCGGGCTGTCGGTGGCCGAACCGCGGCCGGACCGGCCCGTCGCCGAACTTTCGAGCGTCGCGGAGGTCAGCGGCGTCGACCGGGCGATGGCCGACCGGATCGCCACCGTCGTCGTCGCCTCGGTGAACGGGCCGCGGGACGGGGGTGAGCGGCCCCTGCGCGTCGAGACCATCTACGACAAGGAGCGCGCCACCCTGAAGATCATCGTGCTCGGCGACCTCGCCGCCGGCGCCGATCTGCTGCGCTTCGTGGCCTCGTTCACCGAAGGCCTGGCGTGAGCACCGTCTACCGCTCGGCCGAGGGCGCGGAGGCGGTCCGGCGGCGCTACGACGCGCTTCTCGACAGCTGGCCCGTGCCGCATGAGACGTCCACTCTGAAGACCCGTCTCGGCGACACCTTCGCCGTGGTCTCGGGCCCGGCAGGCGCGCCGCCGGTCGTCGCGCTGCAGGGCTCCGGCGGCACCGCCGCGCACTGGCTGCCCGACATCGCGACGCTCGCGCAGGACCTGCGGGTGCACGCCGTCGACGCGCCCGGGGAGCCGGGCCGGACCGTCGAAGCGCGGCCGCCGCTCGGGTCGCCGGCCCACGCCGACTGGCTCGACGACGTCCTCGACGCGCTCGAACTGCCTCGCGCGGCCTTCCTCGGCACCTCACTGGGCGGCTGGTGGGCGCTCGACCACGCGCTGCGCCGCCCGGCGCGCGTCACGGCGCTGGTGCTGGTCAACCCGTCCGGGATCGGCCGCGGCCGGGTCGCGCCCCTGCTCAAGTTCGCCGCCTACAGCCGGTTCGGTGCCTGGGGACGGCGGCGCTCGCTGGCGATGGTCGCGAAGGGCAGTCCCGCCGACCTGGAGCGTCGCGCGGTCGGCGAGTTCACGCTGGCGACGTTCGAGCACTTCAAGCCGCGGCTGGAGAAGATCCCGGTCTTCCCGGTCGAGCGGCTGGGCGAGCTGCCGATGCCGGTGCAGGCCCACTTCGGCGCGCACGACGTCCTGCTCGACCAGCGCGACGCCGCGGCCAAGCTGCGGCGGGCCCTGCCGGCCGCCGACGTCCGGCTGGCCGAGGACGCCGGGCACTTCCTGCCCGGCTGGGCGGACGCCGCGGCGAAGTTCTTGAAGGGAGCGGGATCGTGATCGACCGGCGCCACGGCACCGCGGTGTGGTTCACCTACGGCCAGGGGGCCGACGTCCTCGTCGTGCCGGTCGAACGGTTCTTCGACATGCGCACCGAGCTCGACGCCCGGCCGGCCGCGGCGCGCTGATCCGCGCGGTGGAACCTCGCGCGCGACGGGCAACCCCGTCCCGCGCGGCACGTCCAGGTGATCATGAGAATCCCGGCGCTGCTCGCGTCCGTCCTCACCCTGCTGGCCGTGTCCGGCTCGCCCGCGACGGCGGAAACCGTTGTCCCCCAAGGGTTCCGGCCCGCTTCGACGAGCTGGACCGGCCCCGATACCGGGTACGTCCTGGGGTACTCGCCGTGCGCGCAGTCCTGGTGCCCGGCGCTGCTGGGCACGACCGACGGCGGGAGGCACTGGCGCCGCCTGGGCGCGCCGCCGATGGCGTTGCCGGACAACCACAACCACGTCGCGCTGACGTTCGCCGGCGACCGTGTCGCGTACGTCAGCGACGGCGTCCACGTGCGCACGACCCGCGACGGCGGCGCGAGCTGGCACCCCGTCGGCCTGGTGGGCGCCCGGGAGCCCTACTACCTCTCGAAGATCACCGAAACCGCCGGCCGGGTCTTCGCCGTCCTCACCACCTTCGGCGACGGTCACGGCTCGACGCGGCTGTACTCCGGTGCCGCCGGTTCGCCGGTGCTGGTCCCGGTGCCCGGCTTCGCGGCCGCGGGCGGGATCACCTACGGCGACCTGGCCGTCGGCGGCGGCCTGCAGGTCGCGCTCGGCGCGGACTACGGCACGGAGCAGTACTGGACCTCGCGTGACGGCGTCCGCTTCACCCCCGCCGAACCGCCGTGCCCGGTGGGGTCGGTCGCCTCGCTCGCCGGGGTCCGCGACCGGCAGGTCGTGGCGTTGTGCAGCGGCAGCCCCGGTTCGCCGCAGCCAGGGTCGACCGAGCGCCGGCTGCGGCACGCGGCACAGCTCGGCGGGACGTTCAGCGGTGCCGACGCGGCGCCCTTCGCCGGGATCACGCAGGGCTTCGGCGCGGCTTCGCCGGCGTCCGCGACGGTCGCGGCCGAGGGCGGCGGCAGCGGGTTCCTGCACAGCACGGCCGACGGTGGCCGCACCTGGACGACGACCGTGCTGTCCGATCGCGGGCTCAGCCTGACCGATCTCGACTTCCCCGGCCGGGGCACCGGAGTGGTCGTCGACGGCCAGCCGGACGCCGACGGTGGCTCCGCCCTGTACCGGACCACGGACGGCGGACACATCTGGCGCGAAGTGACGATCGGGTAGTTGTCCCTGGCAGGTAAGGCCCTTCGGCCTGGTTCACTTGGTGAACGCCATGTCGTAGTCTGAGCACTGTCCGTTGCCGGACACAGGTGGCCGGACCCGGGCAGGGGCCGGCTCCACAGACGAGGGAGAACAGTCGATGACGCCTGGCGACCTGCGGTCCGGAACCGAGGGGGGCTCGGCTTCCCTCGATTTCTCCAAGGCGAGCCTGGCCCGGCTGTCGGACGCACTGCTGGGTGGCCACGACCACTACGAGGTCGACCGTGAGGCGATGCGGCGGCTGCTCGCGATCGCCCCCGGCGCGCGCACGATGGCGAAGGAGCACCGGGACTGGCTGGTGCGCGCGGTCCGGTTCCTCGCCGGGAAACGCGGCATCGACCAGTTCCTCGACCTGGGCTCGGGCATGCCGACGGCGGAGAACACCCACCAGGTGGCCCAGCGGTACAACCCGGACGCGCAGGTGGTGTACGTCGACATCGATCCGGTCGTGCAGGTGCACGGCCGGGCGCTGCTCGAGGAGAACTACCTGACCCACGTGACGGGCGCCGACCTCACCCGGCCGGCGGAGACGCTGGCCGACGAGGTCGTCAAGGAGTACCTGGACTTCACCCGGCCGGTGGCGCTGATCCTGACGTCGATCATCCACCACATCGACGACTTCGAGCGCGCGAAGTCGATCGTCGCGGAGTACGTGGCGGCGCTCGTGCCCGGCTCGTACCTGCTGCTCACGCACAACTTCGACCCGGAAGAGGACTCGCCCCGCCAGGAGCTGGCGCGGCTGCTGGAGACGAGCTTCCAGGGCACCGGGCTGGGCAGCGTGTTCCGCACCCGGGAGCAGATCACGGAGTTCTTCGACGGCACGGAGCTGCTCCGGCCGGGGCTGGTCTACCTGCACGAATGGTGGCCCGACGGCCCCCGCATCCACCCGCTGAGCGAGCTGAACTTCCTCACGCTGGGCGGCGTGGCCCGCAAGCAGTGACGCCCGGGTCGTGGGGGGGGAAAAAGGGTTGGAACCCGTTTTCCCCCCCCCCCAGGGGTCGGGGGGGTTTTAACGGTTTTCGTCTGGTGTGTGTCTTTTTTCCCTGTTTCCCCGGGTCCC
>NZ_JBVKDU010000007.1:156258-971328 GCF_055633595.1 Amycolatopsis sp. NPDC114504
AACCCACCCGGGGAGGAAACGAACCTCCCCCACGGCGGTGGGCGGAGCCCAAAAGAAGGCACCCCGGGTGGGGGGGGGGAAAACGGGGGGAAACCCTTTTTCCCCCCCCACGACGGGGTCAGGCGGCGTTGAACGTGTCCGGGTCCGGGCCGGTGCGCTCGCCGCGGTCCAGCGGCGTCAGCGACTCCAGTTCCTCCTCCGTGAGGGTGAACCCGAACAGGTCGAAGTTCTCCGCGATCCGCGACGGCGTCACGGACTTGGGGATCACCACGTTGCCCAGCTGCAGGTGCCAGCGGAGCACGATCTGCGCGGGCGTGCGGCCGTGCTTGACCGCCAGCTCCGCGATGATCGGGTCGCCCAGCAGCGAGCCGCCCTTGGCCAGCGGGCTCCACGCCTCGGTCGCGATCCCGTGCTTCGCGTCGAACTCGCGGACCTCCTGCTGCTGCAGGTAGGGGTGCAGTTCGATCTGGTTGACCGCCGGCGCGACGTCGGCCGCGTCGAGCAGCCGCGTGAGGTGCGCGGGCTGGAAGTTGGACACGCCGATCGCGCGGACCCGGCCGTCGGCGTGCAGCTTCTCGAACGCCTTCCACGTGTCCAGGTACTTGTCGCGCTCGGGTGTCGGCCAGTGGATCAGGTACAGGTCCAGCTGCTCCAGACCCAGCTTCTCCATGCTCTCGTCGAACGCCTTGAGCGTCGAGTCGTAGCCCTGGGCGGAGTTCCACAGCTTGGTGGTGATGAAGAGCTCGTCGCGGGCGATGCCGGACTCGGCGATGGCCTGGCCGACGCCCTTCTCGTTGCCGTAGACGGTGGCGGTGTCGATGCTGCGGTAGCCCGCTTCGAGGGCGGCCTTCACGGCGGCGGCGGTCTCGTCGTCCGGGACCTTGAACACGCCGTAGCCCAGCTGGGGCATCCGCACGCCGTTGTTGAGTTCGATCACGGGCACGCTGGTCACGAGGGTTCCTTTCGGTGGGTGGTTCATCGGGCGGGTACCCGTTCCCCGGCTTCGAAACTAGCCGGGGCCTTGCGGTCGAGCAGGCCGGAGACGAGCGCCACGGCGAGGCCCGCCGCGGCGAGCAGGGCGCCGATCCAGTTGGGGGCGGTGTAGCCGAGGCCGGCGCCGATGGCCTGGCCGCCGAGCCACGCGCCGCCCGCGTTGCCGAGGTTGAACGCGGCGATGTTCGCCGCCGAGGCCAGCGCCGGGGCGCCTTCGGCCTTGGCCATCACGCGGGCCTGCAGCGGCGGGACGGTCGCGAAACCGGCCGCGCCGAACAACGCGATCGTGATCGCCGCGGGCACCTTGGCGTGCGCGGTGAAGACGAACGCCACCAGCACGAGCGCCAGCGCGGCGAGGATGACGTACAGGCTGGGCATCAGCTTGCGGTCCGCGGCCTTGCCGCCGAGCAGGTTGCCGGCGAACAGACCGGCGCCGAAGAGCACGAGCAGCCAGGTGACGGCGCCACTCGAGAAGCCGGCGACCTCGGTCATCATCGGGGCGATGTAGGTGAAGGACGCGAAGACCCCGGCGAAGCCGAGCGCCGTCATCGCCAGGGCGAGCCACACCTGCGGGCGCCGGAACACGGCGAGTTCGCGGCGCAGGCCGGCGTCCGGGTCCGGCGCCTGGTGCGGCACGAGCGCGAGGACGCCGAGTGCGCCGACGACGCCGAGGACGCTGACCACCCAGAACGTCGAGCGCCAGCCGAAGGCCTGGCCGAGCGCGGTACCGGCGGGCACGCCCAGGACGTTGGCCACGGTCAGCCCGGTGAACATCAGCGCGATCGCGCCGGCCTGCTTGGCCGGGGCGACCAGCGACGCGGCGACGACCGAGCCGACGCCGAAGAACGCGCCGTGCGACAGGGCCGCGACGACCCGGCCGGTCATCAGCAGGCCGTAGCTCGGGGCCAGCGCCGAGAGCACGTTGCCCGCGATGAACAGGCCCATCAGGGCGACCAGCACAGTCTTGCGCGGCACTCGCGAGGCGAGCGCGGTGAGCACGGGGGCACCGACGACGACGCCGAGCGCGTAGCCGGAGATGAGCAGGCCTGCGGACGGGATCGAGACGCCGAAGTCGGTCGCGACCTCGGGCAGCAGGCCCATGATCACGAACTCGGTGGTGCCGATCCCGAAAGCGCTGATCGCGAGGGCGAGCAGAGCGGCGGGCATGGACTTCCTTCTTCCAGGGTAGGCTGTGAGCGTGAGCAACTACGAGCGTCCGAGATAGTTGCACACGCCGTATATTGCACAGGCTTGATACTGCCGCGCGCAACCGTATGCGGCAAGCCCGGGAGAGGTGAACCGTGTCACTGGACGACGACGCCGTCGAAGCCCGCGCTCAGGGCTGGCGCACGCTGGCCGCGCTGCACGCGCGGATCGAGGACCGGCTGCAGCGCGCGCTCGAGCGCGACCACGAGCTGTCGGTGAGCGAGTACAGCGTGCTCGACGCGCTCGCCCGTCAGGACGGCTTCCACCTCCGGATGAACCAGCTCGCCAACGCGGTGGTGCTCAGCCAGTCGGCGACGACCCGGCTGGTGACGCGGCTGGAGGCGCGGGGGCTGCTGGCCCGCTACCTCTGCGCGGACGACCGCCGCGGCATCTACACGGAGGTGACGCCGGCGGGCCAGGCCCTGCTGACGGCGGCGCGTCCGACCCACGACACGGCGTTGGCGGAAGCCCTTGCCGACGCCGAGGGGTTGCCGGAACTTTCGCCGCTGGTTGCCGCCCTGAGCAAGCTTTCCTTCCCGGTCGTGCCCTCGGCCTGACGAAAACTTGCGCAAGCCCGCCCGACACTCCCGCTGAGCGGTACGGCCCGTTCGGTGGGGGGATTAGGTGTCCGAGCTCCCTAACCCGTGCTCCATCCGTGGGACACTTTCGCTTGCATTGTTCGATAGTTTCGCTGGTCAGCACCGTTTGTCCGGCTTTTGTCCGCACTGGGGTGCGTTGACCGGATCGTTTCGCCGCACCTAATTTGTTGAACCACCAGACGAACCGGGGTGGTGTCGGCGTGGACTCCTCCTTTTCGCTCAAGCCGGTGCGCCCGGCCGACCAGGCCGCCGTCCGCCGGAGCAACCTCGCGCTGGTGCTGCGGCACCTGCGCGACGCGGGACCCCGCTCGCGCGCGGCGATCGCCGCGGACACCGGGCTGAACAAGGGAACCGTCTCGAGCCTCGTCGCCGAGCTCGTCGAGCGCGGGCTGGCCCGCGAAGGCGAGCGGGAACGCGCCGGCGCGGTCGGCCGGCCGGGCACGATCGTCGAGCTGGACGGCCGCGACGTCGGCGGCATCGGCGTCGAGATCAACGTCGACTACCTGACCGCGCTCGCCCTCGACCTCACCGGCACCGTGCTCTTCGAACAGCGCGTGGCGCTCGACGTGCAGGCCCTGCCGGTGGCCAAGGTGCTCGACGCGGGCGCGGAACTGACCGCGCGGGCCCTGCGGGAATGCCGCCGGCTCGGGGTGGTGCCGGCCGGCGTGACCGTCGGCATCCCGGCGCTGGTCGACGTCACGAGCGGCACCGTGGCCTTCGCGCCGAACCTGCACTGGACCGACGTGGCGGTGGTCCGCGGCATCACCGACCGGCTGACCCGGCGGCTCGGCCCGCCGTCGTTCCCGATCCGCACGGCCAACGACGCGAACCTCGGCGCGCTCGGCGAGTACGCGATGGGCAGCGTCGCCGGGACCGCCGACCTCGTGTACCTCACCGGCGAGATCGGCGTCGGCGGCGGCGTGATCTCCGGCGGCCGGTTGCTGGGTGGCGCCGAAGGGTTCGCCGGCGAGGTCGGGCACATCCAGGTCGACCCGACGGGTCGCGTGTGCGGGTGCGGGCGCCGGGGCTGCTGGGAGACGCTCGTCGGGCTGGCCGGGATGCTGCGGCACGCCGCGTCGCCGAGCGACCCGGTGCACGACCCGTCGCTCGACCTCGAACAGCGGCTCGACATGATCCGCCGCCGCGCCGAGCTGAAGGACAAGCGGACGCTCGACGCGCTCGCCCAGGTCGGCACCGGCCTCGGGGTCGGCGCGGCCGTGCTGGTCAACGTCTTCAACCCGCGCGTGGTGCTGCTCGGCGGCTACTTCGCCCAGCTGGGCCCGTACCTCCTCGGCCCGATGCTGACCGAGCTCGAGGCGCGGGTGGTCGCGCCGGGCATCGGGGGCTGTCGCGTCGAGCTGTCCTGGCTCGGGTTTTCCGCGGCTTCGCGCGGTGGCGCGCACGTCGCGCTGCAAGCGGTGTTCGACGATCCGGCGCTGGTGCCGGTGCGGCCGGAAAGGGACAGCGGATGACCGGCGGGAAACGCTTGCCCGGGACCGGCGATGGAGATCGAGTGGGAGGCCGCACGTCCGGCAAACCCGTTGCCGGCGCGGGCTGATCCACCCAACAGGGAGGAAACCATGGGGAAGATCGGTGTCTGGCTGATCGGGGCTCGCGGCTCGGTGGCGACGACGGCCGTCGCCGGGGCCGCCGCGATGCGGGCGAGGCTGACCGCGCGCACGGGGTGCGTGACCGAGCTGCCGGACTTCGCCGGCGCGGACCTGCCCGGCCTGGGAGACCTGGTCTTCGGCGGCCACGACGTCGTCGGCACCCCGCTGGTCAAGCGGGCGGAACAGCTGGCGGCGGCCGGGGTGCTGCCCGCGACGCTGCCCGGCCCGATCGCGGCCGAGCTGGAAGCCGCGGAGTCCCGGCTGCGGCCGGCGCCGGGCGGGAGCGGCCGCGCCGCCGTCGAGCAGGCCGTCGCCGACCTGACCGAGTTCCGCGAGGGTCTGGACCACGCCGTCGTCCTCAACGTCTCCTCCACCGAACCGCCCTGTGCGCCGCACCCGGCACACGCTTCGCTGGCCGCGCTGGAAGACGAGCTGGACGTTCTGCCGCCCAGCTCGCTGTACGCCTACGCCGCGTTCCGCGCGGGCTGTGGCTTTGTCGACTTCACGCCGTCCACCGGCGCGCGGCTGCCCGCGCTCGACGAGCTCGCCCGCGCGACCGGACAGCCCTACGCGGGCCGCGACGGCAAGACCGGCGAGACGCTGCTGCGCTCGGTGCTCGCGCCGATGTTCGCCCAGCGCGCGCTGAACGTCCTGTCCTGGTCGGGGACGAACCTGCTCGGCGGCGGGGACGGCGCCACGCTCGCCGACCCCGGGGCGGCGTCGAGCAAGAACGCGTCGAAGCAGCAGGTGCTCGCGCAGAACCTCGGGCGTGAGGTCGACGGCGAGGTGCACATCGACTACGTCCCGGCGCTCGGCGACTGGAAGACCGCCTGGGACCACGTGCTGTTCGAAGGGTTCCTCGGCACGCGCATGACGCTGCAGCTCACCTGGCAGGGCTGCGACTCCGCGCTCGCCGCGCCGCTGGTGCTCGACCTGGCCCGGCTGACCGGGAAGGCGTGCCGCGACGGCGTCGCCGGGCCGGTGCCCGAGTTCGGGTTCTTCTTCAAGGATCCCGTCGGCGACGGCCCGCACGACCTCGCGTCGCAGTACGCGGCCCTGCGCGAGTGGGCGCACCGGTGAAGGCGCTCGTCGAGCTCCTCCGCGCGCCCGCGGCGCTGACCGTGCCCGGGGACGCCGTCGCCGGGGCCGCCGCCGCGGGCTGGCCCTTCGGCCGTCGCACGCTCGCGCTGACCGGCGCGTCCGTCTGCATCTACTGGGCGGGCATGGCGCTCAACGACTACGCCGACCGCCACCTCGACGCGATGGAACGGCCCGAGCGGCCGATCCCGTCCGGCCGGGTCACGCCGGGCACCGCGCTCGGCGTCGCGACCGGGCTCACCGCGGGCGGGCTGGGCATCGCCGCGGCCGCCGGCGGGAAGCAGGCGCTGCGCGTCGCGCTGCCGCTGGCCGCGACGGTCTGGGCGTACGACTTCGTGCTCAAGGAGACGGTGTTCGGGCCGGCCGCGATGGCCGCCGCCCGCGCACTGGACGTGCTGCTCGGCGGGGGCGGTGCCCGAGCGGCCCTACCGGCCGCGCTGACGGTCGGGGCACACACGTACGCCGTGACGACGTTGTCAAGGTCGGAGGTCACCGGTGCCAAGCCCGCCCTGCCCGCGGTGACCCTCGCCGCCACGGCCGGGGTGCGCGTCGCCGCCGGCCGCGTCGGGCCACTGGCCTCGGCGCTGCTCGGGACGTACGCGCTGACCACCGGGCGGGCGCAGTACGACGCCGTCCGCGACCCGGTCGCGCCCAAGATCCGGCGCGCGGTCGGCGCCGGCATCCACGGCATGATCCCGCTGCAGGCCGGGCTGATCGCCCGCACCGGCGCGTGGCGCTCGGCGCTGGCCGTCGCCGCCGCGTTCCCGATCGCGCGGGCGCTGAGCCGGAAGGTGTCGCCGACATGAGGTTCGGGTACGGCACCAACGGCTTCGCCAACCACCGCCTCGGCGACGCCCTGCGCGTCCTGGCGGACCTGGGCTACGACGGCGTCGCGCTGACGCTCGACCACCAGCACCTCGACCCGTTCGGACCGGACCTCGCCCGCCGCGTCGCCGTGCTGGCCGCCGAGCTGGACCGGCTCGGGCTGGCCGTGGTGATCGAGACCGGGGCCCGGTTCCTGCTGGACCCGTGGCGCAAGCACGCGCCGACGTTCCTCGACCCGGATCGGGCGCTGCGCATCGACTTCCTGACCCGGGCCGTCGAGATCGCCGCGGACCTCGGCGCCGAGGCCGTCTCGTTCTGGAGCGGGACCAAGCCGGCCGGGCTGTCCACTTCGGACGCCTGGGAGCTCCTGGTCGCCGGCTGCGCGGACGTGCTGAAGGCCGCGGACGAACACGACGTCAAGCTCGGCTTCGAGCCCGAACCGGGCATGCTCGTCGAGGACCTCACGGGGTACTTCGAACTCTCGCGACGGCTCGGTGATCCGGAGCGGTTCGGGCTGACGCTGGACATCGGGCACTGCCGGTGCAACGAGACGGCGTCCGTGCCCGACTGCGTCCGGCGCGCGTTGCCGCGGCTGGTGAACGTCCAGATCGACGACATGCGCCGGGGCACCCACGAGCACCTGGAGTTCGGGACGGGCGAGATCGACTTCCCGCCGGTGCTGGCCGCGCTGGCGCCGTACGCCGGACTGGTGGCCGTGGAACTGCCTCGCGACAGCCACGCCGCACCGCGGATCGCGCGCGAGTCCCTGGAGTTCCTGCGGAAGGCGGTGGCGGCGTGAACGACTGGCTGGACGAAGCCCGGACCCAGGTCGCCGGTGACGCGTCGGCGTTGCGGACCCTGTTCCCCGGGGTCGGCCGCCGGGTCGGGCGGGGACCGTCGGACATCCCGGGCTGGACGGTCGACGACGTCGCCCGTGCCGAGCTGCTTCGGGCGGCTCCCGGGGCCGCGGCGGAGATGCCGGACCTCTACCGCTACGGCGACGCCGCCGAGAAGCGGGCCGTCCTCCGTGGACTGTCGATTGTAGACACAGTGGACATCGGTGAGGCCGGCCTCGACCTCGTCGCCGATGCCTTGCGGACCAACGACACCCGGCTCGTCACGGCGGCGATGGGGGAGTACGCGGCCACCCACCTGGACGACGCGGCCTACCGCCACGGCGTCCTCAAGTGCGTCTTCATGGGCATCCCCCTGGCGGACATCGCCGGGCTGGACCGCCGGACCGATGAGGAGCTCCTGCGCATGATGCGGTCGTTCGCCGCCGAGCGCACCGCCGCGGGCCGGGACGTGCCCGCCGACCTCCGTCCGCTGCTGACCGAACAGGACGTCTGATGCGCATCTTCGACCCGCACATCCACATGAGCTCCCGCACCACCGACGACTACGCGGCCATGCACGCCGCCGGGGTCCGCGCGCTCGTCGAGCCGGCGTTCTGGCTGGGCCAGCCGCGCACGAACGTCGGCAGCTTCACCGACTACTTCGACGCGCTGGTCGGCTGGGAACCGTTCCGCGCGAGCCAGTTCGGCATCGCCCACCACTGCACGATCGCGCTCAACCCCAAGGAGGCCAACGACCCGCGGTGCGCGCCGGTGCTGGACCTGCTGCCGCGGTACCTGGAGAAGGACGGCGTGGTCGCGGTCGGCGAGATCGGCTACGACTCGATGACCGCCGAGGAGGACAAGGTGTTCGCCGCGCAGCTCGCGCTGGCGATCGACCACGGCCTGCCGGCGATGGTGCACACCCCGCACCGCGACAAGGCGGCCGGGACCGAGCGGAGCATCGCCGTCGTCCGCGAGTCGGGGATCGCGCCCGGGCGCGTGCTGCTGGACCACCTCAACGAGGTGACCGTCGCGATGGTCAAGGAGTCGGGCTCCTGGATGGGGTTCTCGATCTACCCGGACACGAAGATGGACGAAGAGCGGATGGTCGCGATCCTGAAGGAGTACGGCACCGAGCGGGTGCTGGTGAACTCCGCGGCGGACTGGGGCAAGAGCGACCCGCTCAAGACCCGCAAGACCGGTGACGCGATGCTGGCCGCCGGGTTCACCGAGGACGACGTCGACCTCGTCCTCTGGCGCAACCCGGTGGAGTTCTACGGCCAGAGCGGGCGCCTCTCGCTGGAGTCCGACACCGTGGACGCCGAGTTCGCGGGCAACTCGATCCTGCGAGGTGCGCGCAAGTGAGGTTCCGGCATCGCGACGGCTCACTCGTCCACCTCGCCTACTGCACCAACGTGCACCAGGCCGAGGACCTCGACGGCGTGCTCACCCAGCTGGCGCGCTTCGGCGAGCCGGTGCGGGAACGCCTGGGGGTGGACCGGCTCGGGCTCGGGCTGTGGCTGGCCCGGCCGGTGGCGTCCGAACTGGTCGCCGATCCGAGCGCGGTCGTCTCCTTGAAAGCCGAGCTGGCCGCGCGCGGCCTGGAGGTCGTCACCTTCAACGGGTTCCCGTACCAGGGCTTCCACGATCCGGTCGTCAAGCACAAGGTCTACCGGCCGGACTGGTCGACACCCGAGCGGACGCGGTACACGCTCGACCTGGCGCGGCTGCTCGCCGAGCTGATGCCGGACGACGCCGTGCGCGGCAGCGTCTCGACGTTGCCGCTCGGCTGGCGCACCGAATGGCGTGCAGACGGCGGCCAGCTCGAACTTCTGGCCAAGGGGCTGGCGAAGCAGGACCGGCCGGTGCGGGTGGCGTTCGAGCCCGAACCCGGGTGCGTCATCGAGACGACCGCGCAGGCGGCGTCGCTGCTGTCCGAAGTGGACAAGGACTGGCTGGGTGTCTGCCTCGACACGTGTCACCTCGCGGTCGGGTTCGAGGACCCGGCGGCCGCGCTCGGGCGGCTCGAAGCGGCCGGGCTCGACGTCGTCAAGCTCCAGGCGTCGGCCGCGCTGGAGGCCGCGAACCCGGCCGATCCGGCGACCCGGAAGGCGCTGGAGTCCTTTGTGGAATCCCGGTTCCTGCACCAGAGCAACGAAGGTGCTCCGCCGGGTGCCGACGACCTCGACCTCGCGCTGGCCGGTGAGCTTCCGGGGGAGGCGCCGTGGCGCGTGCACTTCCACGTGCCGTTGCACGCCGACCCGGCGCCGCCGCTGACGTCGACCCGGCCGGTGCTGGCCGCGACGCTGGCCGAGCTGTTCGGCGGTGCGAGCGCGCGCACCGACCACGTCGAGGTCGAGACCTACACCTGGCAGGTGCTCCCGGACGCACCCGCCGACGACGCCGGGCTCGTCGCGGGCATCGCGGCCGAGCTGGACTGGACGCGCCGTTCCCTTGTCGGACTGGGCTTGGAAGAGGTGCACTGATGAGTCTGCTGGTCCTCGACGTCGTCGGGCTGACGCCCCGGCTGCTCCCGCACATGCCGAACCTGCGCGGGATGGCCGAACCCGGCTTCACCGCCCAGCTCGACACCGTGTTCCCGGCGGTGACGTGCTCGGTGCAGTCGACCTTCCTCACCGGCCTGCAACCGGCCGAACACGGGATCGTCGGCAACGGTTGGTACTTCCGCGACCTCGGCGAGATCTTCCTCTGGCGCCAGCACAACAAGCTCGTCCAGGGCGACAAGTTCTGGGATGCCGCCCGTCGCGTGCGGGCCGGGCATCGCGTGGCGAACGTCTGCTGGTGGTACGCGATGGGCATGGACGTCGACCTGACGGTGACCCCGCGGCCGATCTACCACGCCGACGGCAAGAAGTCGCCGGACGCCTACACCCACCCGCCGCAGCTGCACGACCGCCTGGTGGGCGCGCTGGGCGAGTTCCCGCTGTTCACCTACTGGGGCCCGACGGCCGCGATCACGTCGTCGAAGTGGATCATCGCGGCGGCGCGGAAGATCATGGCCGAGGACAAGCCGGACACCACGCTCGTCTACCTCCCGCACCTCGACTACGACCTGCAGCGCTTCGGGCCGGACGCGCCCCAGGCCGCGGCCGCCGCGCGCGAGATCGACACGGCGTTGAAGCCGCTGCTGGACTTCGCCGCCGCGGGTGGGCACACCGTCGTCGCGTTGTCGGAGTACGGCATCACCAACGCGAGCCGGCCGGTCGACATCAACCGGGCGCTGCGCCGTGAAGGCCTGCTCAACGTGTACGTCCAGGCCGGCATGGAGTACCTCGACCCGTGGACGTCGCGGGCGTTCGCCGTCGCCGACCACCAGGTCGCGCACGTCTACGTCGCCGACCCGGCCGACATCCCGCGCGTGCGGGACATCGTCGCCGGACTGTCCGGAGTGGACGCCGTCCTCGATCGCGAGGCACAGGCGGGCATCGGGATCAACCACGAACGGGCCGGGGAACTGGTCGCGATCGCCGAGCCGGACGCCTGGTTCACGTACTACTACTGGCTGAGCGACGACCGCGCGCCGGACTTCGCGAAGACCGTCGAGATCCACCGCAAGCCCGGCTACGACCCGGCCGAGCTGTTCTTCGACCCGAACGACCCGCGGGTGAAGCTCAAGGCCGCGTCCGCGCTCGCCCGCAAGAAGCTCGGCCTGCGGTACTCGATGCAGGTCGTCCCGCTCGACCCCGCGCCGGTTCGCGGGAGTCACGGGCGGCTGCCCGACTCGCCCGAGGACGGGCCGGTGCTGCTGTGCTCGGACCCGGCGCTCGCGCGCGAAAAGATCCACGCCACCGAAGTCAAGGACTTGCTGCTGGCGGCCATCCGAACCGAGTAGGAGGTCAGGACATGGCACGACCGTTGACCCTGTTCACCGGGCAGTGGGCCGATCTGCCGTTCGAGGAGGTGTGCGAGCTGGCGAGCGGCTGGGGCTACGGAGGCCTGGAGATCGCCTGCTGGGGCGACCACTTCGAGGTGGACCGCGCGCTGGCGGAGGACGGCTATGTCCAGGCGAAGCTGGAGACGCTGGCCAAGTACGACCTCAAGGTGTGGGCGATCTCGAACCACCTGCTCGGCCAGGCCGTCTGCGACCACCCGATCGACGAGCGGCACGAAGCCATCCTGCCGGCCCGGATCTGGGGTGACGGCGAAGCCGAGGGCGTCCGGCAGCGGGCGGCGGAGGAGATGAAGACCACCGCCCGCGCCGCGGCGAAGCTCGGGGTGTCCACTGTGGTCGGTTTCACCGGCTCGTCGATCTGGCACACGGTGGCGATGTTCCCGCCGGTGCCGCCGTCGATGATCGAGCGCGGGTACGCCGACTTCGCCGCGCGCTGGAACCCGATCCTGGACGTCTTCGACGAGGTCGGCGTGCGCTTCGCCCACGAGGTGCACCCGAGCGAGATCGCCTACGACTACTGGAGCACCGTCCGGACGCTGGAGGCGATCGGGCACCGGGAGGCGTTCGGGCTGAACTTCGACCCGTCGCACTTCGTCTGGCAGGACCTCGACCCGGTCGGGTTCCTGTGGGACTTCAAGGACCGCATCTACCACGTCGACTGCAAGGAGGCCCGCAAGCAGCTCAACGGCCGCAACGGCCGGCTCGGCTCCCACCTGCCCTGGGCGGATCCCCGCCGCGGCTGGGACTTCGTGTCCACCGGTCACGGCGACGTCCCGTGGGAGGACGTCTTCCGGATGCTCAACGCCATCGGCTACGACGGCCCCATCTCCATCGAGTGGGAGGACGCGGGCATGGACCGGCTCATCGGCGCACCGGAAGCGCTGGAGTTCGTCCGCAAGCTCAACTTCACCCCACCCACGGCGGCCTTCGACGCCGCGTTCTCTTCGAAGTAGCGCTTCTGGTCAACGGGTGACCGCCAGCCCCGTCGGAAGGTGATCGAAACCGGCTTCGCGCCACTCCGGGGCGAAGCACGCTCAAAATCAGGAAGGACCCCGAAATGTCTCCGTCCCCACCGAAGTGGGCGAGGCTGTTCGGCGCCGCACTCTTGAGCGCCGGCCTCCTGCTCACCGTCGACACCCCGGCCCGCGCGGACATCCCGCCCGCCGACTACCAGCAGGTCGCGCTCGCCACCGGCGCGGCCGAGCTCGGCGAGGCGATGTCGCTCGCCGTGCTGCCCGACCGCTCGGTCGTGCACACCTCGCGTGACGGCACCGTCCGCGTCACCACCGCGGCCGGCGCGACGTCCGTCGCGGCCAAGCTGAACGTCTACACCCACGACGAGGAAGGCCTCCAGGGCGTCGCCGCCGACCCCGGCTTCGCCACCAACCGCTACGTCTGGCTGTACTTCTCGCCTCGTCTGTCCACACCGGACGGTGACGCGCCGACCGACGGCACCGAGGCCGACTTCGCGCCGTTCAAGGGCGAGCTGCACCTGTCGCGGTTCGTCCTCAAGACCGACAACACGCTCGACCTGGCCAGTGAGAAGGTCGTCCTGAAGGTCGCCAACGATCGCGGGCAGTGCTGCCACGTCGGCGGCGACATCGACTTCGACGCCGCCGGCAACCTCTACCTCACCACCGGCGACGACACCAACCCGTTCTCCTCCGACAGCTACTCGCCGATCGACGAACGGACCACGCGCAACCCGCAGTTCGACGCGCAACGCTCGTCCGGCAACACGAACGACCTGCGCGGCAAGCTGCTGCGGATCCACCCGCAGGCCGACGGGACGTACACCGTGCCGTCCGGCAACCTGTTCGCGCCGGGCACCGCGAGCACCCGGCCGGAGATCTACGCGATGGGCTTCCGCAACCCGTTCCGGATGAGTGTCGACAAACCGACCGGCGTCGTCTACCTCGGCGACTACGGCCCGGACGCGGGCACGACGGACCCGAACCGCGGGCCGCAGGGCCAGGTCGAGTTCGACCGGATCACCTCCGCCGGCAACTTCGGCTGGCCGTACTGCACCGGCTCGAACACCACGACCGAGACGTACAACCACTTCACGTTCCCGAGCGGCCCGTCGGGCGCGAAGTACGACTGCGCGGGCGGGCCGACGAACTCCTCGTTCCGCAACACCGGCCTCGCCCAGCTGCCGGTGCCGAAGCCCGCGTGGATCAAGTACGCGGGTGACGAAGGCTCGCCGCCGGAGTTCGGCAGCGGCTCGGAGTCGCCGATGGGCGGGCCGGTCTACCGCTACGACGCCGCTTCGACGTCCACGGTGAAGTTCCCGCAGTCCCTCGACGGCAAGTACTTCGCGGGGGAGTACGGGCGCAAGTGGATCAAGGCGGTCACCGTCAACGCCGACGGCACCCGCGGCGGCATCGAGAACTTCCCGTGGACCGGCACACAGGTCATGGACATGGCGTTCGGCCCGGACGGCGCCCTGTACGTCCTCGACTACGGCACCGGCGACGACAACCAGGCGCTCTACCGGATCGAGTACCTGGCGGGCACCAACCGCAACCCGGTCGCCAAGGCCGCGTCCGACAAGACGTCCGGCCCGAACCCGCTGACCGTGAACTTCTCTTCCGCGGGCAGCAGCGACCCCGAAGGCGGCGCGTTGAGCTACCGCTGGGACTTCGGTGACGGCGCCACGTCGACCGCGGCGAACCCGGCGCACACCTACACGACCAACGGGACCTATTCGCCGACGCTCACGGTGTCCGATCCGGAGGGCTTGACCGGCTCCGCGAGCCTCGTCGTCACGGTCGGGAACACCGCGCCGTCGGTTTCGCTGGGTGTGCCGGCGGACGGTCAGCTGTTCTCCTTCGGGGACACCGTGCCGTTCCAGGTGACCGGCAGCGACCCCGAGGACGGGCCGCTGGACTGCTCGAAGGTCAAGGTCACGTACCTGCTGGGCCACGACAGCCACCAGCACCAGATCACGCAGCAGACCGGGTGCAGCGGCTCGATCGCCGTCCCGGTCGACGGTGAGCACGATGCCGCGGCGAACATCTTCGGGGTCTTCGACGCGCAGTACACCGACAACGGCGGGCTGACGTCGCACAGCGTGCGCAAGCTCCAGCCGCGGCACCGCCAGGGTGAGCACTTCTCGGCCCAGTCCGGGATCCAGCTCGCCGACCACGGCGCGGCCGAAGGCGGCCGCACGGTCGGGTACACCGACGACGGCGACTGGATCTCGTTCACGCCGTACGCGCTGGGCAACGCGACGTCGATCAGCGCGCGGGTGTCCTCGGCCGGCCCGGGCGGCACCCTCGAGGTCCGGGCGGGCTCGCCGACCGGCACCCTGCTCGGGTCCGTGGCCGCGCCCAACACGGGGGACTGGGAGGTCTTCCAGAACGTCACGGCGAACCTGGCGAACCGCCCGGCCGGCACGACGACGCTCTACCTCGTGTTCAAGGGCGTGACCGGGCAGGGGAACCTGTTCGACCTCGACGCGTTCACCTTCACCACCGCCACCCAGGCGGGCCCGGTCGAAGGCGAGTCGTTCACGTCCGGCTCCGGGGTCCAGATCGCGCCGCACGCCTCGGCGAGCGGCGGGAACACGCTGGGCTACATCGACGACGGCGACTGGGCCGGGTACGCGTCGGTGAGCACTTCGGGCGCGCGGTCCTTCACCGCGCGGGTGTCGTCGGACGGTCCGGGCGGCACGATCGAGATCCGGTCGGGCTCGGCCACCGGCACGCTGCTGGGCACGGTCGCGGTGGCGAACACCGGCGGCTGGGAGAACTTCCAGACCGTGACGGCGTCGGTATCGGGCGGCTCCGGGCCGCTGTTCCTGGTGTTCCGCGGCGGTTCCGGTTCTCTGTTCGACGTCGACACGATTAGCCTGAGCAGTATGCCGACCCAGGTCGATCCCGCGTACGACGTGCTGGTGTTCTCCAAGACGGCCGGTTTCCGGCACGACGCGATCCCGGCGGGGATCCAGGCGATCCGCGAGCTGGGCGCGGCCAACGGCTTCGGCGTCACGGCGACCGAGGACGCTTCGGTGTTCACGGCCACCGAACTGGCGAAGTACCAGGCGGTCGTCTTCCTGTCGACCACCGGTGACGTCCTGGACGCCACGCAGCAGGCCGCCTTCGAGTCCTATGTGGAGGGTGGCGGCGGCTACCTCGGCGTCCACGCCGCGGCGGACACCGAGTACGACTGGCCGTGGTACGGCACGCTCGTCGGCGCCTACTTCAAGAGCCACCCGGCGATCCAATCCGCCCGGTTCGTGACCGAAGACGCCACCCACCCGGCGACGGCGCACCTGCCGGCCGTCTGGACCCGGACCGACGAGCTGTACAACTACCGGACGAACCCGCGGGGCAGCGTGCACGTGTTGCAGACCCTGGACGAGTCCAGCTACACCGGCGGTGAGATGGGTGCCGACCACCCGATTACGTGGTGCCACCCGCAGGGCGGCGGCCGCGCGTTCTACACCGGGCTCGGCCACACCATCGAGTCCTATTCGGACACCGCGTTCCGCACCGAGCTGCTGGGCGGGATCCGGTACGCCGCCGGGGTCGTCGAGGCGGACTGCGGGGTCGCTTCGTCGTCCACAGTGGAGGGTGAGTCGTTCACGTCGGGGTCTGGTGTGCAGATCGCCCCGCACGCCCCGGCGAGCGGCGGCAACACCCTGGGCTACATCGAGAACGGTGACTGGGCCGGGTACGCGTCGGTGAGCACGGCGGGTATCACGCGGTTCAGCGCGGTCGTGTCCTCGGCGGGCGCGGGCGGCACGATCGAGATCCGCGACGGCTCGGCGACCGGCGCCCTGCTGGGCACGGTCGCGGTGCCGAACACGGGCAGCTGGGAGACGTTCCAGACGGTCTCCACGACCATGTCACCCGGCTCGGGCCCGCTCCACCTGGTCTTCCGGGGCGGCGCGGGTTCCCTGTTCGACATCGACACCTTGACGGTGTCGTAAGACCGGGGAAGGGCCGCCGTGTCCGCACGGCGGCCCTTCTTCGTCACGGGGTCACTTCGGCGAGGCCGAGCATGTTGCCCTCGCTGTCGCGGAACCACGCGGCGCGTTCGCCGCGGCCCTTGCTCGGGTAGTTGCCGCGGATGTCCATGATCCCGTCCACCGCGCCTTCGTACTCCTCGAAGACGACTCCGCGCGCCCGCAGTTCGGCGACCGCGGCCTCGACGTCGTCGACGTAGAAGCCCATTTGTGTGAAGGAACCGTCGGACGCGCCCGCCGAGGCGAACAGGCAGAACACGCCCGACGCACCTTCGTAGCGCAGACCGCCTTCCCGCTCCTCGGCCGGTTCGAGGCCGAGCTTCTCCGAGTACCACCGGCGGGCTCGGGCCAGGTCCTGGGTGGGGATGCGGGCTTCGATCCGCGCGTCGCTCAGCATCGCCTCAGGCTAACCGCTTTTCAGCGGACGCCGAGGAGGTGCTCCAGGGCCAGCTGGTTCAGGCGCGTGAAGTGGTAGCCGCGCGTGGCCGCCGCGTCGAGGTCGAAGTCGTCGTTCAGCAGGTCGTCGAACGACTCGCCCGGCGCCAGCGTCGGCGTCGCGAGGTCCGGGACCCGGGATGCCGCCAGCGCCTCGGCGACCTCCGGGTCCGCCCGGAACGCGGCCGACTTCTCCTTGAGGATCAGGTAGGTCCGCATGTTCGCCGCGGCGGACACCCACACGTCCGCCGGGTCCTCGGTGCGCAGCGGCTTGTAGTCGAAGTGCCGCGGACCCTCGTAGCCGCCGTTCTCCAGCAGGTCGACCAGGAAGAACGCGCTCTTGACGTCGCCGTGGCCGAAGATCAGGTCCTGGTCGTACTTCGGGCCGTGCTGGCCGTTGAGGTCGATGTGGAACAGCTTGCCCTGCCACAGCGCCTGCGAGATGCCGTGCACGAAGTTGAGCCCGGCCATCTGCTCGTGCCCGACCTCCGGGTTGAGCCCGAACATCTCGGAGCGCGAAAGCTGCGAGATGAAGCCCAGCGCGTGCCCGATCGTCGGCAGCAGGATGTCGCCGCGCGGCTCGTTCGGCTTGGGCTCGAGGGCGAACCGCAGCGAGTAGCCCTTCTCGACGACGTAGTCGGCGAGCAGGTCGAGGCCCTCCTTGTAGCGGTCCAGCGCCGCCCGGACGTCCTTCGCGGCGTCGGACTCGGCGCCTTCGCGCCCACCCCAGACGACGTAGGTCTCCGCGCCCAGCTCGGCCGCGAGGTCGAGGTTGCGGCGCACCTTCCGCAGCGCGTAGCGCCGGACGTCGCGGTCGTTGCTGGTCAGGCCGCCGTCCTTGAACACCGGGTGGGTGAACAGGTTCGTCGTCGCCATCGGGACCTTCAGGCCGGTCTCGGCCAGAGCCTTGCGGAATCGCTCGATCGCCTTGTCGCGGTCGGGCTCGGTGGCGAGGAGGTCGTCGTCGTGGAACGTCACGCCGTAGGCGCCCAGCTCCGCCAGCCGGTGCACGCTCTCCACCGGGTCCAGCGGCGGCCGAGTCCCGACCCCGAACGGGTCGTTCGCGGTCCAGCCCACGGTCCAGAGGCCGAAGGTGAACTTGTCGGCCGGCTGGGGAGCGTAGTCGCTCATGACTGTCCCTTCATTTAGTTCACGTTGTAGACTAAATATGCGCCGCGGCGGTCCCGGGCGTCAAGAGGCCGGTTAGAGTGCTTCTCAGGAGGGACGTGATGACCCAGGCCGTGCGGCACGAGGAGATGCGTGCCCGCAACCTCGAGGTCGTGCTGGGCGCGGTCAGCCGCGGCGGCCCGCTGACGCGTGCCGCGCTCGCCGAGCTCACCGGGCTGACCAAGTCCACGGTCTCGAAGCTCGTCGGCGACCTCGTGGACGCGGGGCTGCTGGCCGAGACCGGGCCCGCGCGGGCGGGCGAACGCGGCCGGCCGGGCGTGGAGGTCGTGCTCAGCGGCGCGCGGGTGGCGTCGCTGGGGCTGGAGATCAACGTCGACTACCTCGCGGTCCGCGTGCTCGACCTCACCGGCGGCGTCCGGTTCGCCGCCCGCCGTGAACGGGACAACCGCGGGTCACGGCCCAAGAAGGTCCTGGCCGAGCTGCAGGCGCTGGCGTCGGAGGCGCTGACCGAGACCCACCGGCTCGGGCTGGAGGTCGCGGGCGCGGTGCTGGCGGTGTCCGGCCCGGTCGGCGACGGCGTGCTGTTCAGCGCCCCCAACCTCGGCTGGCAGGACGTCCGCCCGGCCGACCTGCTGCGCCTGCCCATCCCGGTCGAGCTGGACAACGAGGCGAACCTCGCGGCACTGGGCGAGCTCTGGTTCGGCGACGGCGAGCGCGACTTCCTCTACGTGTCGGGCGAAGTCGGCATCGGCGCGGGTCTGGTCGTGAACGGCACGCTGTTCTCCGGCGCGCGCGGGCTGGCCGGCGAGCTGGGCCACGTCGTCGTGGCGCCGGCCGGGCCGCCGTGCCGGTGCGGCGGCAGCGGGTGCCTGGAGATGTTCGCGGGCCAGGAAGCGTTGCTGGCGGCTGGGAACGCTCCGACACTCCCGGCGTTCCTGACCGCCCTCGAAGCCGGCGACCCCGCGGCACGGGCGGCGTGCGTGGCCGCCGGGGAAGCCCTCGGCGTCGCCCTCACCTCGGCGGTGAACCTCCTCGACCTCGACCGCATCGTGCTCGGCGGCGTGTTCACGCAGCTGTACCCGTGGCTCGCCGAACCGGTGTCCGGGGTGCTGTCCGCCCGCCTCGGCGGACTCCGGGGCTCGCCGCCGGTGCTGTCGGCGTCACGCCTCGGCGGTGACGCCGCCACGCTGGGCGCGGCCGGGCGGATCGTGCACCGGGTGCTCGCCGACCCGGCGCCCTTCGTGAGCCGGGCTCAGGAGGCGTAGGCCTCCACCTCGGACAGCTGGCCGGCGGGCCAGCCGGTGTTGCCGCTGAAGGTCAGCCGCACGGAGTGATCGGTGCCGGACACCGGGATGGTCACGGTGTTCCCGTTCGCGGGGTCGAACACGTACCCCGCCGGGCTGCCGCCGTTCACCGCGATCGTCTGCGTCCGGGCGCCCCACGACGGCGGCAGCTTCAGCACCAGCCTGCTCGCCGCGGCGCCGAGGTCCACCGTGAACGTCTGCGGGAACGCGGTGTTCGTGCTTTCCCAGTAGCTCGACGCGTTCCCGTCGACCGCGTTGCCCGGCGGGAACCCGCCCTGCGAACCGGTCGCCGACGCCGCCTTGCCCAGTGCGACGTTGCCCGAAGGAGTGGCGAGCTGCGCCGCCCAGTACCGCGTCCGGTCGAGGTAAGCGGTCTCCGAAGCCGCGCCCGAAGTCCCGTAGGCGCCAGCGAAAGTCTCGTACGCTCCCGAAGGCGGCGACGATCGGGCCGGCTCGATGACCGACCCCTCGTGCCACTCGTTGAACGACGTCACCGAAACCCAGTCCGCGTTCGAGGACAGCGCGTTCTGCCACTCCCGGTCATAGGTCGCGCCGTTGTCGCGGCCCAGCGTCGGTGTCGTGTTGCCCGGGACCGCGCGGTCGTCGACGTACCCCGGGCCCACCGACGGTGCCCACACCAGGCCGTTCGCCTTGCAGTAGGCGCTCGCACCCGCCCAGCCGGGCGCCGTGGCCCCGGCGATCGCGTCGTAGGTGTACATCCCGCCGAAGTGCGCGACCTTGCTCGTGTCGGTCGTCTGCGCCAGCACGATCGCCGACGACCGCACTTGGTCGAGCGGCGTCCAGTCCGTGATGCGCAGGCTCTCGAAGACGTAGAACGCGCCGCGCCCGCCCTCCCGGTAGAACGCCGGGCTCGAGCCATACCGCCCGGTGAGGTAACCGATGTCCGCCACGGTCGACGCCGCTGTCCGCCCGTTGTAGGGCTCGAGGTGCCACGCGACGCGGATCCCGTGCCGGGCCGCGGCTTCCAGCACCCCGGCCGCCAGACCGTCCTCATAGGACCCCTGACCCCACCAGCTGTAGACAATCACCCCGGCGCCGGACTGCTCGATCCACCGCATGTGCTGCTCGACCGCGCCGGCGAAGTCGCCGGAGTCGTACGGGCCCAGCACCGGGTAGAAGTTCGCCCCGACGTCGTCCGGTGGCGTGTGGCCGCCCTGCTGCCAGTGCCGGTAGCCGGTGGAAGCGCCGCCGTACCAGGGGTAGTAGAACAGATGGGTGCGGCCCGAAAGTGCCGCCGCCGCGTGCGCGACACCGGGCAAAGTGGCCGCCAGCAAGAGAAGCGCGGCGAAGAACGTCGAAATCCGGCGCATGTTCCAGACCATACGGACACCCGCCGAAAGACGGCAAGAGTTCACCGCACATACGCAAACTTGCGTCGGAAACCCACCAACACAGCGAAAACCGCCCCGGGCGAACCCGGGGCGGTTTCCGTTGAACGGGACTAGCTCACGGAGTTGACCAGCACCAGCGACGAGCCGACCGTGACACCCGTGTCGGTCTGCACGGTCAGCTGACCGCGCAGGATCCGGCCCGACGCGGGGGCGGCCGTGGCCGTCACCGTCGCCGGCACGGTCCACGAGCTACCGGACGCCCGCGCCGCGTTCGCGTCGGTCACCGCGACCGAACCGAACGCCGGGTTGGTGAACACGTCGAGGTAGTCGTACTCGGTGGTGCCCGCGGGCACCGCGTAGCCGTCGACCAGCGCGACCCAGACGCCCGCGGCCGGGTTGGCCACGGTCACCGACTCCTCGGAGTCGCCGTCCGCGCTGACCGCCGCCTGCACGCAGGAGCCGGTCGTGCAGTTGTACAGCACCAGGTCCAGGTCGGCACCGACGTCGGACGTCTTGCCGATCGTTGCCGTCAGCGACGTCGAGCCCGGCGTCACCGCGATCTGGTACTGCTGCTGCGCACCTTCGGCGATCGACGGCCGCGAGATCTTCGCGCTGCCGAGCGTGGCGCCGTTCAGCTTGCCGGTGAACGCGCCGAGGGTGTTCGTCACGGTGTAGGACCGTGCGATCGGCGTGTTCAGCGTGGCCGAGGCGATGGTGTCGGGGTTGGGCGCGATGGTCGTGCCCAGCACCGAAGCCGTCAGCTTGAACGCCGCGTTGTCCACATCGGACGTCCGGCGCGCTTCGACGACGATCTCCCACACACCCGGCAGCGGGTTGGCGATGGTCCGGCTGGTCGGCGTGCCGCCGGGGCAGCCCGCACCCGCGTCAGGCAGGTAGCAGAACGTCGTCGACGTGCTCGCCTCGGCCGGCACGCCGGTCGGGTCGTAGCGCAGGAACCGGACCTGGCCCTTGCCCTTGGCGCCACCGCCGGCGTCCAGGTCCACCTTCAGCGCGCTGGCACCCTGCGGCACCCGCACGAAGTAGCTGGTCGCCTGGTTGCGGGCGATCTTGCCGGAGACGTCGACCTGGTACCCCTTGGCGGCGGTGAACTCCTGCGGCGCGAAGACCGTGTTGAGGGTCTGCACGTCGATGCCGATGGTCAGCGGGTTGTCCAGGTACAGCAGTGCCGAGTGGACGCCCGCGGTCTTCGGGTTCACCTTGACGTCGAACTTCACCGGCGTGTTCAGCGGCAGCACCACCGTCGACGCCGAGGAGAACGTCCCGTCGTTGCCCGTCCACCGCGCGAAGTACGGCGCCGGCTTCGCCGAGCCCGTCGTGCGGGTGATCGTGTACGTGCGGGTGTAGGCCTTGCCCGTGGTCACGCCCTCGCGGTCGTGGATGCCCACGCCGGTGTTCGGGGTGGCCAGCAGGCCCGACAGCGCGGTGTGCACCTCGACCGACGTCGAGACGGCGTCGAGCTTCGGGTTGAGCGACAGCGCGACGAAAGCCGCCGGGACGTTGAACAGGCCCGCGCCCTGGGCGTACGCGCCGATGCCCGGCACGAACCGCGCGGTCGACTTGATGGCCGCGCGCAGCTGCGCGACCGGCGGCCGCTGGCCATGGTGCGTCGCCTTGTACGCGCTCACCAGCAGTGCCGCCGCGCCGGTCGCCTGCGGCGCCGCCATCGACGTGCCCTGCAGCATCGCGTACCCGGCGGGCAGGCTGTACGTGCCGGCCACCGGGCTCCCCGCTTCCCAGCGCGGGGTGGTCGAGATGGCCGCGCCGGGCGCGATGATGTCCGGCTTGAAGCCACCGTCCTCACGCGGGCCGCGCGAGGAGAACGGGTGCAGCGACTCGGCGTTCTGGGTCTTCGAGCCGTAGTTCGAGAGCCAGGTCTCCTTGGTGATGTACGAGCCGACCGAGATCGCGTCCGTGGCCACCGACGGGTCGCCGACGGTGTTCGCCCCGTAGCCGCTGTTGCCGGCCGAGATGAAGATCTGGACGTTGTACTCGGCGATCGTGCGGTTGTAGAGCTCCGCGCGGGCGTTGTTGCCGTCGTTGAGGGCCGGCAGGCCGCCGATCGAGATGTTGATGACGTCGGCGCCGTGGCTGGCCGCGTAGACGACACCGTCGATCAGGCCCGACGACGTGCAGGCGGTGCCGGTGAGGCAGACCTTGACCGCGAGCACCTTCGCGCCCGGGGCCGCGCCGTCCATCTTGCCGCCGAACAGGTCGTTGCCGGTGGCGATGCCCGCGACGTGCGAGCCGTGCTCGGCGCCGGCGATGCCGATGCCGACGAAGCCCGGCTTGTCGGTCTGGACCACGAAGGCCATCCGCTCGGCGATGTCGGTCGCCGGGTTGTCGGTGCCGAAGTACCCGACGTCGTACTTCTTGGCGTAGTCGGTCATCGGCTTCTCGTCGGTGAAGTCGCCGTTGCCGTTGAGGTCGACGCGGACCTCCTTGGTCACGCTGTCCTCCAGCACGCCCCAGGAGTCGGCGCGGTCGCCGTCGCGGTTGACGTCACCGCCGGTCTCGCTGTCCGCGGCGCCCAAGTCGCCCGCGGTCTCGGTGAAGACGCCGACCGTGTACGGGCCGCCGGTGGCCGGGGCCGTCCAGGTCTTGCCGTTCGCGGTGAAGGTGCCGGTGTAGGTCGCGGCCGACTGCGCGACCCAGGTGCCGTCGCCGGAGTTGGTGGCGTTGGCGTTGTACCAGTCGACGATCTTGCGTTCGCCGTGGCTGGTGGTGGCCAGCGCGGGGGAGTCGAGGTCGACGCCCGAGTCGAGCACCGCGACCGTGGTGTCCTTGCCGTCCCAGTTGGGCAGGACCTGGCCGAACTGCGCCGCGTAGGTGTCGCCGGTGGGGAGGTACGGGTTCACGCGCGGGGTGTTCTTGCCCGGCGCGGGCTGCGGCGACGGGTCCTGCGCGCCGTCGGTCTTCGGGTCGTCGCGGTAGACGAGGCCGTCGACGTCGACGGCGTTGACCGACTTGAGCTTCGCGGCCTTCTCGGCCTTGTCCGTCGGGACGCTGACCTTGACGTAGTCGAGCTTGGTGTCGGTGGACTGGACGACGCCACCGAGCGCCTTCAGCTCGTTGACGGCGGCGCCGGTCTGGCCCTTCTCCGCCGCGATCAGCAGCGTGACATCGGGCTTTCCGGCCTTCTCGGCTTCGGCGACGAGCGCGCGGTCGTGCTCGTCGAGGGTCTTTCCGTCGGCCGCGCCCGAGGTCGGCGGGGCCTGCTGGGCGGACGCCACGGGGACGGCGATGCCGAGGACGGAGGCGCCGAGTGCGGTGGCGAGGACGGTGATCCCGGCCCGCCGTCTCCAGCGCGATCTGTGCTGTGTCACTGAAACGACCCTTCGTGAAGAGATGCGTCCGAGAAGTACACATCGTGAGATCTTCGTCAGCAATCAGACAGTTAGCCCATCACCCGCAATTGGTCGCGGGCCGAATGGCCTAATCCGCTGCCCGGTTGGGCGGTCACCCGAAGCGTCCATTTCGCGTGAAAGCCACGCCTTGCTACACGAGCGTGCAGGGGGCTATATTCACGTGTAGTCAGCTACACGCACGTATAGGACGCCGATGAGCACCGAAGACTTCACCGCGCGGGCCCGGATCCGGGACGCCGCCATCAAGCTGTTCACCGAGCGCGGCATGGAGAAGACGTCGATCCTCGACATCGCCGAGGCCGCCGGGGTGTCCGGCGGCCTGATCCGCCACCACTTCGGCTCCAAGGACGGCCTGCGCGAGGCGTGCGACACGTACGTCTTCGACGAGCTGCTGAGGTTCAAGGAGGAGGTGCTGGCGAAGGGCGTCGCGAACCCGGGGTTCCTCCCGACGTTCGACGCCCGCCAGCTGCTCTTCCGCCGGTACCTGGGCCGGGCCATGGTCGACGGCTCCCCGTCCGCCGAGGCGCAGTTCACCGAGATCGTCGACGGCACCGAGCGCTACTTCCGCGAGCAGGGCATGGACATGCCCGACCCGCGGGGCGTCGCCGCCGCGCTCGCCGCGATGACCGGCGGGCTGATGATCCTGCAGGACCACATCGCCCGCGCGCTCGGCGAGGAGCCGGGCACGCACGAGGCGATGCTGCGGATGTCGATGGCCGCCGGGCACCTCTTCATGAACCCGCTCGCCACCCCCGAAGTCCTCGAAAAGGCCCGCGAAGCGCTGGCCGCCTACCAACGGAAGGAATGACGATGGCCGAAGCGATCACCGCCGACGGCCTCACCAAGGCGTTCGGCGCGGTGAAAGCCCTCGACAGGCTCGACCTGACCGTCCACACCGGCGAGGTGCACGGCTTCCTCGGGCCGAACGGCGCCGGCAAGACCACCACGATCCGCGTCCTGCTGGGGCTGATGCGGGCCGACGGCGGCCGCGCCACCCTGCTCGGCGGGAACCCCTGGACCGACGCCACCGAGCTGCACCGGCGGCTCGCGTACGTCCCCGGAGACGTCACGCTCTGGCCCAACCTCACCGGCGGCGAGGTCATCGACCTGCTCGGCCGGCTGCGCGGCGGGCTGGACGCCAAGCGGCGCGCGGAGCTGATCGAGCGCTTCGACCTCGACCCGCGCAAGAAGGGCCGGACGTACTCGAAGGGCAACCGGCAGAAGGTCGCGCTGGTCGCGGCGCTGGCGTCCGATGTGGAGCTGCTGGTGCTCGACGAGCCGACGTCCGGGCTCGACCCGCTCATGGAGGAGGTGTTCCGGCAGGTCGTCGAGGAGGAGCGCGAGCGCGGCGACCGAACCGTGCTGCTGTCCTCGCACATCCTGTCCGAGGTCGAGGCGCTCTGCGACCGCGTCACGATCATCCGGGCCGGGCGCACCGTCGAGTCGGGCACCCTGGACGAGCTGCGGCACCTGGGCCGGATCACGATCGACGCCTCGCTGGCGCGGGTGCCCGAGGACCTGGCTTCGCTGCCGGGTGTCCACGACCTGAGCACGTACGGCTCGCACGTCCACCTGTCGGTCGACCAGTCGTCGCTGGACGACGTCATGCGGCACCTGGCCGGGGCCGGGCTGCGGAACCTGGTGAGCCGGCCGCCGACGCTCGAGGAGCTGTTCCTGCGCCACTACCGCCACGACGAGCCGGTCGGAGCGGCGCGATGACCGGGACGTGGGCGCTGCTGCGGCTGGTGCTGCGCCGGGACCGGCTGCAGATGCCGCTGTGGATCGTCTGCCTGGCGGCCGCCCCGATGGGCTACTTGTCGTCGATCGAGGCGGCTTACCCGGATGCGGCGTCGCGGCAGCACTTCTACGACCTCAACGCCTCCAGCGCGACGTTCGTGGTCCGCAACGGCCCGCTCTACGGCTCGTCGGTGGGCAACCTGCTGGCGTGGCAGTGCGGGTTCGTCCCGGTGGTCGTCGCGCTGATCGCGGTGCTCACGGTCGTCCGGCACACCCGGACCGAGGAGGAGGCGGGCCGCCGGGAGCTGACCGGCGCGACCGTCGTCGGACGGCACGCGGGCCTGGCGGCCGCGGTGCTCGCCGCCTGTGGCGCGTGCCTGGTCTACGGGCTGCTGGTCGGCTTCGGCCTGGCCGCGCAGGGCGCCCCCGTCGCCGGTGCGCTGGCGCTGGGGCTCGGGTTCACGTTGGCGGGCTGGGTGTTCGCCGGCGTCGGCGCGGTCGTCGCGCAGCTGACGTGGGGCGCGGGCGGGGCCCGCGGGATCGGGATCGGTGTGCTGGTGCTGGCGTTCCTGCTGCGGGCCGCGGGGGACAGCGACGGCTCGGCGGGCTGGGTCGCGTGGCTGTCGCCGATCGGCTGGGCGCACCGGCTGCGGCCGTTCGCGGGGGAGCGGTGGTGGGTGCTCGTCTTGGGCGTTCTCGCGACCGGCGGGCTGGTGGTCCTGGCGGTCGCGCTGTCCGCGCGGCGGGACCTCGGCGCGGCGCTCCTCCCGGCCAGGCTGGGGCGGGCGACGGCGAAGGCGTCCCTGCGGTCGCCGCTGGCGCTGGCCTGGCGGCTGCAGCGGGGGACGCTGCTGGTCTGGACCGTCTGCCTGGCGCTGGTCGGGCTGTTGATGGGCGGCGTCGGGAAGAACGTCGCGGAGATGATGCGGGACAACAAGGCCGTCGCGGACGTGTTTTCCCGCGTCGGCGGCGGAGGCGCGGTGACGGACGCGTACCTCGCGGGGACGATGACGCTGTTCGGCCTGGCGGCGGCGGGCTACGCGGTGCAGGCGACGCTGAAGCTGCGCGCGGAGGAGGCGGCGGGCCGGGCGGAACCACTGCTGGCGACGGCGGTCGGCCGGATCGGCTGGGCGCTCGCGCACCTGACGTTCGCGGTGCTGGGATCGGCGTTCGTGCTGGTGGTGACCGGTCTCGCGACCGGCGCGGCGTACGGCACCTCCCTGGTCCCGGCGGCGCTGGCGCAGGTGCCGGCGGTGTGGGTGCTGGCCGGGCTGGCGACGCTGCTGATCGGATTCGTCCCGCGCTTCGCGGCGGCGGCGTGGGGGCTGCTGGGCGCGTTCCTGCTGTTGTCGCTGGTGGGGACGGCGTTGCAGTGGAACGAGACGGTGCTGGGGATCTCCCCGTTCCAGCACCTGGCCCGGCTGCCGGGCGGGACGTTCTCGGTGACGCCGGTGCTCTGGCTGGTGGCGATCGCCCTGGTGGCGGGGATCGGCGGCCTGACGGCGTTGCGAAGGCGTGACATCCCGGTGGGCTGAACGTGTGAAGGCCACCTTGGTTTCAAGGTGGCCTTCACGCATCGCGAGCGGCAACCGAGGGAGTCGAACCCTGCGCGGCTTATGAGGGCGGCGCCCATGGACCGGCCCTGACCCTTCGGCGGGCGACGGCTGCCATCTGTTACAACGATAGCTAATACCCATCTCATTCCCGTCTCACTCCGTGCTTCACCCGGATGGGCCGAGCTGGCAGGCTGGCCCGCATGGATGATCTACTCCTGCGCCGCGTGCGGCCGGGGCTCGGTGGGGAACTCGCGGACGTCCGGGTGAACGACGGCCGCGTCACGGCGATCACCGAGCCGGGGTCGGCCGGGTTCGCGGCGCGGGTCGTCGACGGGCACGGCGGCACGCTGCTGCCGGGGCTGGTCGACGCGCACGTCCACCTCGTGCAGTGGGCGACGTCCCGCCGCCGGATCCCCCTCGATGCGGCGCGGTCGGCGGGGCAGGCGATCGAGCTGCTGCTGGCGCACCTGCTGGCGACGCCGGCGCCGCAGTCGGAGCTGGTGGTGGGCGCGGGCTTCCGCGACGGGCTGTGGCCGGACAAGCCGCACAAGGACCTGCTGCAGCGGGCGCTGCCCGGGCGGGCGGTGGCGTTGTTCAGCGCGGACCTGCACACGCTGTGGCTGAGCCCGGCGGCGCTGAAGCTGATCGGCCGGGAGCACCCGACCGGGGTGCTGCTGGAGAACGACTGCATGAGCGCGACGGCCCAGCTCCCGACGGCCGCGATCGACGTCCAGGACGAGTGGGTGGCGGAAGCGGTTTCCGCGGCGGCGGCGCGGGGCGTGACGCAGATCGTCGACTACGAGTACGCGGACACGGTCGCGGACTGGACACGCCGAGGAGCCCCGGCGGCCCGGATCTCCTGCGTGATCGCGAAGTACCTGCTGGACCAGGCGATCGAACGCGGCCACCGCACGGGCGACGTCCTCCCGGACTCCGGCGGGCTGCTGACGGTGGGCCCGTTCAAGCTCTTCGTGGACGGCTCGCTGAACACCCGCACGGCGTACTGCCACGATCCCTACCCCGGCTCGGATTCGCCGGGGTTGCTCGAACTGCCGCCGTCCGAGCTGGTTCCGTTGATGGACCGGGCTTTCGCGCACGGGCTCATCCCGGCGGTCCACGCGATCGGCGACCAGGCCAACACGATCGCGCTGGACGCGTTCACGCGGGTCGGTTGCCCCGGCCGGATCGAGCACGCGCAGCTGCTTTCCCCTGCCGACGTCTCGCGTTTCGCGTCGCTGGGCGTGATCGCGGCGGTCCAGCCGGCGCACCAGCCGGACGACCGCGACGTCGCCGACCGCCATTGGCACGGGCGCACGTCGCGGGCGTTCCCGTACCGATCGCTGCTGGAGTCGGGCGCCCGCCTGGAGTTCGGCTCGGACGCACCGGTGGCGCCCCTGGACCCGTGGGACGGTATCGCGTCGGCGGTCTCCCGCACGGACGACGACCGCCCGGCTTGGCACCCGGAGCAGGCATTGCCGTTGGCGGAGGCACTGGCGGCGTCCTCGGGCGGCCGCCGCGGGGTGTCGGTGGGGGACGCGGCGGACCTGATGGTGACGGCGGCGGACCCGTCATCGCTGTCCCCGGCGGACCTCCGAGCCCTCCCGGTGACGGCGACGATCCTCGGTGGACACGTGACGCACCTGGTCTGAGATACACAAAGGATGGTCCCCGACCGGAGGTATATCGGTCGGGGCGCAGCGGATCGTCGACGAGTGTGCGGGACGGCTGCGGAGCCGACTGGGACGCCCTCGTTGCCGTCCTCCGGACGGCCGCTCGGGGAGCGACGGCTGGTAGAGCTGGTGTGTCAGGTGGGGCGCGAGCAACCCGGCCGCGCTCGCGGGGGTGCCCGGTCCGCGCGACGCCGGCGGTGTTCCCAGATCACCACCACCGGCCTACCTCCCGGCGGGAGGCTGGGGCGTGTCCGATCAGCATGCCGGATGTTGCCGGGATGTCGGCGGTCGTGTCGCGGTTCGGTGCGGGATCGCCCGGTGGGTATACGGAACTGCCGATCGAGCCGGCTCACTATGTCGATCGGCCGGTCCCGCGGCGGGGTGGAGCCGCACAATGCGCCACTTCGTCGACGGAAATGGTCGCCGCCGACGATGTTGGTCAGCCCGGGTCCGGCCGGCGACGCACCGATGTTTCCACACCTGATGCGGCATCCGAATGTCGCTCGCCTAGGACGCGGTCGGGTCGCAGCCGTCCCCTGGACCCGGCTCCGGAAGGTGGCCGCGTTTCCCGCAGCCCAGCAGCATGTATTTCGATGAAGGCCAGGCGGGTGTGGTCGTCGACGGTGCCCGCGCAGGTACGCGTAGCCGTGACCACGTCGACCGCTGTTGCGTCGCCCGGCGACGCGGCCGAGGACTTTATGGCCGCTGCCGTCGGGGCGGTGGCCCGGTCCAGGGGAGTGAGCCAGGTCGGCGTGGTGGCGGGTGAGGATCCGGTGCACCGTCGAGCAATTGTGCCTGAGTAGGTAGGCGGTTCGGGGCCAGGCCCCGACGGCGCAGGACACGGACCTTGGTGACCCGCCGTTCCAGCCGATCCGGGGTGCGGTTGGGGCTGGTATACGGCCGGCTGGACCTGCCGAGAATCCCGTTTCCTGGTGGGTGCGGTAGCAGGCGGCGGTGACGCCTGATACCTGGAACCGCTGCGCAGCTCGCCGCAATGCCGGCCTTCCTCGACCACGCAGCGGACCCGACGAGCACCTCCCACACCAAGATCATCCGACCACGTTGTCACCGCAATCGCAACTCCTGTGGGCGTACGCCTTGGAGCTGTTCGGTAGACAGCACGATGGCGGCGATTGTGCGTTCGGGCTCGATAAGCGGAGCGTTCGGCATAGCGCGTGGCCGGACCTCTGAACTGGTCCAGCCGGTCGAAGCAGGTTCGACCACGCTGCGGTAGGTCACGCCCGGGTGAATTGCGGTGCTCAGCCCGTCGCGGGGCCGCCCGTTCACTTCCCTATGGATGGCGATGGTGTCGACCTGGTCGCTGCATCCCCTTTCTCCGGCGTCGACTTCGGCGATCACCCGGTCGAGGGTGCCGTCCGGCACGGAGCGCCGGTGCGCAGCTTCGACCCACTGCAGTAAAGCGTTCCAACCGGCGGCGGCGACAGAGCCGATTCAGCGGTCGCCTTCGTGGAGAAGGTGGAGCGGGCGGAGCTTTCGTGTGTACCGATCTCGGCGGGTGCCGCCGGAGGCTCGATCCCCCTGTGATTTGATGTGCGCTCACAAACGCGGCTCCGCCGCCGAACCGGTACGGGAGCCTGTTAGATGACCTCTTACGACGTGCGGCAGGTCAACGCGTCCGAAATCGTCCTGCTGACCGAAGTTTTGGGGAATCCGCAGCTCATCGATGATCGGTTTCGCCGCCAGGAGGACGGCAAGGGCAAGCTGTTCGCCGCCTGGGAGGAAGACCGACCCGCGGGTATGGTCTTTCTCTGGTTGTGCGAGGCCGAGGAGCCGGAGATCCGGACCAGCCTGCCGGATGTCGCGTTGCTCATGAACCTCGTGGTCGTGCCTCGTCTCCGCAACCGGGGCATCGGTCGGGAACTGATCGGTGCGGTCGAGAACGAGCTGCGCAGGCGAGGTCAGGACCGAGTGGCCTTGGCGGTCCGCAGGGAAAACAAAGACGCCATCCGGCTCTATGAGCGGCTCGACTTCGCGATGTGGGGACTCTCCGATGTGATCTGCTACGGGCAGATCCACCAAGAGGACGGCAGCGTGACGCAGGATGAGGAACACTGCCACGTGATGGTCAAGACGCTCGACTCCATCGAAGAAGAGCCGACGAGCGAGGACGCCGGGGAGATAGTGCCCGACCAGGCGGCCTGAGGTGTGCCCGAGAAGGCCATGGTCCGAGTCATCACACCGTTCTCGCCTGCGTGATCGTCGGGACGGTCGACATCGGCCAATCGGCCAGACCTGGCGCGTCAGCGTGGGTGAGACGACGAGTCGTGCCCATGGACGTCGTCGACGGTTGACAGGCGCGTCGTGTTGATCACGACAAATACGCCCCGCCCCGCAGGTTGGGCCCAGCCCGCATCGCCGGGATCTTCGGGATGCATGCCTCGACCGTGTACCGGGTCTCGGCTCGCCACCCGACAGCTAAATGGCCCCACCCGGCCACCGACTCGTCCCGGCGAACTCCTGCACGTCGATATGAAGAAGCTAGGCTTCGCGACCGCGGCGGCCGACGAGTCCACGGCCGCGGCAGTGCACAACACCCCGACACCTGCGCAGGCTTCTTCCGCCGTGCCGCCATCGCCCTGACTAAGCTGGGCATCTACCGAATCGAACGCGCCACGACCGGCAACGCACCGGCCCACCGCAGATTCCACGCCCTCACCGGCATCGGTGCCAAGCTCGGTTCACACGCCGCTATCGGCCCCGAACCAACGAGAAAGCCGAATGCCTCAACCCGAGCACTACCGGGGTTCCCGCATCGCCACGAACCATCATCGAGCCCACACCACCCTGGGAGCCGGCCACCCAACACTCGCGTCGACGATCTTCCAGGGCACCAAGGCCGGCCAGGAAGGGCACATGCCGAGCGCCGGTACCCACCGGCTGTCGACGCGCGGTTGGTCCGATTAGGGGGAGTTTCGAACTTCGGCGTGCTCTCGAAGTCCTCGGCCCGCTTCTTGTCCGTCATCTATTTAATGAGTCGTGGCTCTACAGCCTTGGTGCACCATTTGCGTGGAGATCCGGCGCCTACTCCGGCGAACCGGTGGCTTGCATCGATAGGGCTTGATTAGAGATCCTGGTGAGTCGGGGCTCGGTGACCTGATGCGAGGTGAGATGGCACGCTCACGATTGCCTGTACATCGCACCGTCCTCGTTGTGGATGTCGAAGGTTACGGGAACGAACGTCGGACGAATCATCACCGGCTCGCCGTGCGTCGCGGTATGTACGAAATACTGCGGGTCGCCTTCGGTCGAGCGGGACTGTCGTGGGACTCGTGCCAGCTTGACGACTGCGGTGACGGGGTAATGGTTCTTGCCTCACCGGATCAGCCCAAGTCGCTCTTCGCCGAAACGCTCCCCGGTCAGCTGGTAGCCGGGTTGCGCGAGCACAACGGGAAGCACGCCGTCGAAGAGCGAATACGACTGCGAATGGCGCTCCACGCGGGAGAGATCTATCTGGACGATCACGGTGTCGCCGGAGCGGCGATCAATTTGACGTTCCGCCTGATCGACTCGACCCCCGTGAGGAACGCCCTTGCAGCTTCACCGGGGACCTTGGTCTTGGTCGTCTCTCAGTGGTTCTACGACGAGGTCGTCCGGCATTGTGCGGGCGCGCTTTCCGCGAGCTATCGCCCACTGCCGGTCGAGGTCAAGGAGACCAGTACGACGGGGTGGATCTGTCTGCCGGACCAGCCCCTCGCGATCGAAGCGCCAGGCGGAGATCTGCTGGTATTCCCTCGATCTGCCGAGAACCGCATCACGACGGTCCCGGAACAGCGATCCCACTTAAGCGCGAGCCGAGGCCACACATTGATCACGTGGACGCTGCCTCGCGACACGGCGTCGTTCACCGGACGGCGGGAAGAGCTGGCCAGGTTGATGGAAGCCGCCGAGCGGGAGCACGGGCAACAGGTCGTGGGCATCCAGGCGATCGACGGAATGGCTGGCGTTGGCAAGACCTCGTTCGCCATCCATGCCGCTCACGTCTTGGCCGACCGCTTCCCGGATGCCCGGCTGTTCTTGAGGCTGCACGCTCACACACCCGGGCAGACCCCCGTCAAATCCACTGACGCCCTCGCATCCCTGCTCACCACGGTCGGGGTCGACGCCCAGCAGATCCCCGCTGATCTCGATGCCAGGGCGGCGATGTGGCGCGACTTGGTCGCAGGCAAGCGCGTCCTGCTCGTGCTGGATGACGCGGACAGCCACCGGCAGGTCGAGCCATTGCTGCCTGCGACTCCGGGCTGCCTGGTTCTCGTGACCAGCCGGCGCAGGCTGACGGCTCTCGACGCTACGATCACACTGTCCTTGGACACATTGCCCACCCGCGAAGCCGCTGATCTCTTTACCAGCCTTTCGCAACGCGAGGTGCCCGGCCCGCAGGCGGACCTACTGGCAGCAGTCATCCGGTCGTGCGGCCACCTACCGCTCGCGATCTCGCTTCTGGCGGGCCGGCTGCGCGACCACCCGGCGTGGAGCCTCGAGGATCTCGCCAACAACCTGTACGAGTCACACGATTGGGTCATCAGACAGACCCATTCGGAAGAAGTCGCCGTAACCGCGGCGTTCCACCTGTCTTACCGCAACCTGCAGGCGAGCAGGCAACGGTTCTTCCGTTACATAAGCCTCCACCCAGGCACGGAATTCGACGTCCGCAGTGCCGCCGCTCTCGCCGACATACCCGTCGCCGATGCCCGGCTGCACCTCGACAGTCTGTACAACGACCACCTCCTGAACGAAACGGCGCGTGAGCGTTACCGTATGCACGATCTCGTCCGCGAGTATTCCCGGACTCTCGTCGAAGACGAGACCACTGACGATCGCGACCGGGCGGTCGAACGATTGCTCGACCACTACAAGAACACGGCGGCTGCGGCAGACCGAATCATCATGACCGAACTCATGAGAGACGTGCCGCGAGCCGAACCGCTGAGGGATCCGTTGCCGATTTTGTCGACACTGTCCACTCGGGAGGACGCCTGGAAGTGGATGCACACCGAGTGCACGAACTTGCTTGCCTGCGCCCGATATGCCGCCGCGCGGGTCATGCCCGAGCAGGTCATCGGCCTGGCGGCCGCAGCAGGAGCTTTCCTGGACACCGTAGGTCCGTGGGACCAGGCCGTCGTCTTGCATCTCGACGCAGCCGCGGCGGCTGAGAGCATCGGTGACAGCTTGCACACCGCTGGCGCCCTCCTGCGTGTTGGCCGGGTTCAGCAGCGGACGGCCGAATACTCGGCGGCGATCTCCACCCTGACCATGGCCCAGACGATCTACTGCAACCTGGATCACAAGCTCGGTCAGGTCGGGACACTCATCCAGCTGGGTCGGGCGTGGCGGCAGACGGACGAATATTCCCAAGCGGCAGAAGCGTATCTGGAAGCCCTGTCGCTGTCGCGCGCCCTCGGCGACCGCATTGACGAAGCGTGCGCGCTCAACGAACTCGGCATCATCCACCTCGTCAACGGCAACTACACCGACGCGATATCCGCGCACAGCAACGCGTTGGGCATCTATGCCAAGCTCGACGACCACATCGGCCAAGCCGACGCGGTTAATGAACTCGGCGTGGCGAAGCGGATGACCGGGGACTATGCTTCTGCGATTGAGTATCACGAACGGGCGCTCGACGTATACCGTGGCCTGGGTGACGGATTCCATCAAGCTCTCACGCTCAACAATCTCGGCACCGCTTTGCGGGCGAAAGGTGAGCCGGCGAAGGCGGTCGACGCACATCGGGAAGCTCTGGAAATCGCAAAGAACTTCGGCGATCGCATCGACCAAGCCATCGCCCTGAACGAACTCGGCGCGGCGCAAGGGATGATGGAAGACTTCCCCGCCGCGACGACATCACATGACCGCGCGCTGGCCCTGTACCGGACACTGGGCCAACACCTGGGCGTCGCGGAGACACTGAACCACAAAGGCATCCTTCTGCTGGCTTCCGGGAGGCCGCGGGAGGCAGAAGTCCAGCACGAGATGGCGCTGCAGGTGGCTCGTGAAATCAATACGCCGCTGGAGGAAGCACGGGCCCTTGCGGGTATCGGCCGCTGCGCCGCCTGTCAGGGAGACACTGCGCTGACCCTCGAGCATCTCCATCAGGCGCTTGCCATCTACGAACGACTGGGCGTGCCGGAGCGAGTCGCGATTGCCGAAACCATCGCCGACTCCGCTCCGGCGGCGCGGGCCTCCCGCCACGCCGACTAGGAGCTGTCCTGTAAGCCATCGGAGCCAGAGTATGATGGCGGCGGTGATAAGTGCGGCGTGATGCCAAGTGGCGCGTCCGGCACAGCGGGTGGCAGGTCGCTGACGAACGTGATCCGCCGCGCCCGCATGTCTGCTTCGGCGAGCAAGTCAGGTGCGGGCATCCTCCCGCTCATCCCCGCGGGCGCCGGCCGTCGCGGTACAGGTCGTGTTCGTACCGAAATGCTGTCCTGATCACGATTGACGACCGCAGTCGCATCCTCGTCGAAAAGGAAGACGATCTGCTGCGACGTTGCGAGGGTTGGAAGGAGTATTCAGCCGCTTCGCCCTAGCGATGGTTCAGGTACGCCCCCGACCGCCCAGGGGGGACGGTCATCCTCTCCGCTTCCGGCCGTGGAGCGTCCGGTGTTTCGGCTTGGGTGAGCAGATTCTGATGAAATCCGTTTTGCCTTGTGTTCACGCGTCAGTCTCAGGCCACTCGTGCAACCGGTTTTCCTCGAGGGTCCAGTCCGGCGTCAGGCCCCGCCCGCGGACGACCTGCACCCGGCTAATGATGCTGTACGGCCCCCCAGTGTTAAAACGTTTGTAAAGGTAGTCACGATTACCGTCCCGGAACTCGCGATCGATGAGGGCGCGTACCGCCCCCAGTGTCCCACGACGGTACATGCCGTTGAACACGGTTACTGAGCGCTTTTGGTTGAACGGGCTTATTCCGCGGTAGAAATGTGCCACGTCTTCCATCAGGTGACCCTCTTTGTCTAAGCGTGGACGAAACAGCTCGTTCCCAGTGGGACGTTGCACCAAGAATCCGCCGGTCTTCTCGTTGTCATCGCGGACTATCTGCTTGACCGGCAAGTCGACGCGCTCGATCACGGCGGCGGTGACGATGTTCCAGTCGACGCCACCCAGAAGTACCAGGTGTGCCGTGTAGTCGTCGGGTGTCAAATCCTCGGTCGTGTGGAATTTGACTTTGTTTCCGGGGTTTCGCGCGCGAATATGTCCAAAAAGTTCGATCAATGCATCCGGGTCGGCATAGGTGTGGAGAGCGGCGAATTCACCCCTTTCCGGGTTCGTGTAACCGAGGTGATTCCGCAGCTTACGGGGTAGTCCGGCGCAGACGATGGTGATATCCTCCCCTTCGGGGAAGGTCCATACGTCGGTCGCGGCCGAATTGAAGGATTTGCGCAGCTGCAACAACTCTTCCAAGAGCTCGTTGCGGTAATTCCGCTCTTCGTCCGTCAGGTCGTGCAAGGCAAGGAGGCGAACGATGTCACCTTTCAGGGAACGTCGCGTCGCGAATAGGGTCGCGTACGCCTCGAGCCGCTTCACCGGCGGACGAACGGTCTTCTCCGTGCTCTCCCACGACGAGATGAGCGAAACGCTCAGACCACCGAACGCTTGGGCGAGCTGGTTCTGGGTGATCACCAACCCGGGCCAGCTGGCCTCTCTGAGTGCCTTGAGACGGCGGGCCAGCGTAGGCCGCGGCTCGATTGGGTACACCGTCACCGCCACCTTCTGTAAATGAAGTAGTGCCCAGAGTGCTGCGATGATACTCCCTGTAGCTGCGCGGAGGGCTCGTTATCTCGTTCATCACCACCCGAGCGTGCGCGCTGCCGGTGCTGTCCCACAGGCACACGTCGACCGAGGCCCCGCGTGAGCCGACGGTGTGGCCGAAAGACGTCGTCTCCTACGAGCGCTCAGCCAGGACGTGCCGGACAGCCCGGCACGAACGACGCGAAAGGTGCCTCCACGTGCGCCGGCCTGCCGTTCGTGCTGAGCTGGGGGCATGTCCGAGACGAAGACGACCGCGACCGAGAAGTTCTTCCGCGTCGCGATCGCGATCAAGGGCCTCGACGGCGCGCTGCAGGTCGTCGGGGCGCTGATTCTCGCGTTCATCCCCGCCTCGACCGTCAGCGGGTTCACCCACGCGGTCATCACGCGCGACCTGCTAGGCGACCCGTCCGGCACCCTCGCGCGCCACCTGCAGTCGGCAACCGAGAACTTCCTCCGCGGCGACACGAAGACCTTCGCCGTCGCCTACCTCCTGGCCCACGGCCTGATCAAGCTCGGCCTGGTCTGGGCGCTTGCCCGCAAGATCGTGCGCGCGTACCCGGTCGCGGCGCTGATCCTCGCGGCGTTCGTCGTCTACGAGATCTTCCGGGCGGTCCACACCCACTCGATCGCGCTGCCGTTCTTCGCCGCGCTCGACGTCGTGATCATCGTCCTGGTCCTGCGCGAGTACCGGCAGCTCATTCGGGAGCGCTAGGCGGCGACGGGAAATCGCACCGTCGTGCTGTCGGCCTCCAGGGGTTCGACGTAGAGGGCGGTCGCGTTGTCCGAGCCACCGCGGGCGAGCGCCGCCTCGACGAGCTCGGCCGCGCCGGTGCCCGGCCGGGCCAGGACCGCGCGGATGCCGCTGCTCGCGAGGGGCTTGTGGATGCCGTCGCTGGTCAGCAGCAGCCCCGCGCCCGACGTCTCCGCCGTGCCGATCTCCTCCGGCTTGGTCGTGCGGACGCTCGTGGTGACGACGTGCTCCATCCGCGGGGTCACCGGCTGGTGGCGGGCGCGGAAGTACTCGGCGAGCGTGTGGTCGGTGGTCAGGCGGCCGAGCGTGGTGCCGTCCCAGGCGTACGCGCGGGCGTCGCCGACCCAGGCGATGCGGTACCCGCCGTACTCGGCCGGCATCGCGACGACGAGCACGGCGTCGCCGGTCGTCTGCTCGCGAACCGCGCGCTGCGCGGCGAGAACGGCTTCGACCGGTCCTTTGTGGACCGGCGTGCGGGCGGCGGCCGCGGCGGCGGTGCGGGCGGCCCGCGCGGCGGCCGGCTCGTCCCCGACGCCGTCGGCGAGCGCGAACACGATGCCGGGGCCACCGGCCGCGGCGTACGCGCCGACGGCATCGGCGTTGAGCGAGCGCGGCCCCTGGGCGCTCGCGGTGTGCCAGCGCGGGTACTCCGGTCGTGTCGTGATCATCGCGGCCTCCTCGTCCCCTCTGTCCTCCATGATCCGCGCGTTACCTGTGTTCCGTCTGAGACTTTCCTGTGCCGGCGGTGTCGGTCCGGGTAGGTTGGGGAACGGGGTGGGGCATGGAGTTCCGGATTCTCGGGCCGCTGATGGTGATCCGCGCGGACGGCGGCCCGGCCGCGCTCGGCGGGCGGAAACCGCGGACGCTGCTGGCGGCGCTGCTGCTCGCGCGCGGACGGGTGGTTCCCGATGAGCGGCTCATTTCCCTGTTGTGGGAAGGCGTCCGGCCGTCGACGGTCGACGCGCAGCTGTGCACGTACGTTTCCCGCCTGCGCAAGGGACTCGGGCGGCCCGCGCGGCTGGTCCGGTCGGGTGGCGGGTACCTGCTGGCGCCGGACGGCGGCACGGTCGACGCGGAGGAGTTCGAGCGGCTGTCCGCTTCCGGCCACGCCGAGCTGCGCGCGGGCGAAGCCGGCCACGCGGCGGAGTTGTTCCGCGCCGCGCTGGACCTCTGGCGCGGTCCGGTCCTCGCCGGCATCGCCGAACCGTTGCGCGCGGGGGAGTCGGCGCGGTTCGAGGAGCTCCGGCTGGCCGTCCTGGAGAGCCGGATCGAGGCGGAGGTGGCGACCGGCGACCACCTGCGGGCGGTGCCGGACGCCACCGGCCTGGTGCTGGAGCATCCGCTGCGGGAACGCGCGCGGGCGCTGCTCATGGCCGCGCTCTGCGCCAGCGGGCGCCCGGCGGACGCGGTGGCGGTGTACCACCGGGGCCGGCGGATCCTCGACGAACGGCTCGGGATCGCGCCGGGCCCGGTGCTGCGGGCGGCGTATCAGCGAGTGCTGTCCGGGTAGGGCGAGGAGTGGAAGTCGCGGTCGAGCTCGGCGGTCGACCGCGGCAGCCAGTACCGGGCCTGGGCGCGGACCCGCTCGCGCGGCAGACCCGGGTTGACGTGCCGGTGGTCGGGACGCGCGATCGACTGCAGTGCCCAGGCGAAGCCGAGCATCGGGGTGATCCGCGCCCAGCGCCGCCGATCGATGTCCAGCACCATCTGCGCGCGCTGGACGGAGTGCCAGAAGTGGTAGCCCGACGGCGGATCGCCGTCCATGGTGTGCACTTCGGACTCGACGTCGGCCCGCCGCGGATCGAACAGGATGCCCTGCCCGAAGGCCGCGAAGGCTCTCGTCAGCCCCTCTTCGTCACCGCGGTAGAAGCGGTCGAAGTTCCCGAGCTGCAGCGCCGACAGCGTGCGCAGCGGCTGCTCGACGGGCTTGACGAACTCGGCGTAGTTGTGCGGGTAACCCGGCTGGAGATTGAGCTCGCGCCACTTCGCGGGCAGGCCCTGCGGAGCGTTCTGCTGGATGAAGGGGAAGAGGACGGCGTAGGCGTCCTGGACCTCCTGGGCCGGGTGGTACAGCGCGATTTCGTCGAGCTGGTACCAGAGTTCGTTGGCTTTCCGGTCACCCAGCATGCCGGGCACGGGCGGCAGGGTCGTCGCGGCTTCGGCCGTGCCGGTCATGAGCGCGGTGCTCGCGACCGCGACGGCCGCGCCCGCACCGAGTTTGAGCAGGTTCCTGCGATCGAGCGTCATGGATTCACCCCCGTCGGCGGCCCCCTGCCGCCGTCGCCGCCACGGTACGGAAGGTTTCCATACTTTCTCTGTACGATCGTTCCCCGTGGACGACTACCGCGCGCTCGAGAACCTGGTCGTTTCGTACGCCGCGCTGGTCGACGCGGGGGACTTCGAGGGCGTTGGCGCGCTGTTCGCCGACGGGGCGTTCGTGGGCAGCGGCGGCACCTTCCGCGGCGCCGAAGTCGCGCGCATGCTGCGCGACTCGGTGATCGTCTACGAGGACGGGACCCCGCGCACCAAGCACGTCACGACGAACATCGCGCTGGAGGTGTCCGGCGACACCGCGACGGGGCGCGCCTACTTCACCGTGCTGCAGGCGGCGCCGGGGTTGCCGCTGCAGACGATCGCGGCGGGCCGGTACGCGGACCGCTTCACCCGCACCTCGGAAGGGTGGCGATTCACCGAACGCCGGGCCGCGGTCGACCTCGTCGGCGACGTCGGGCACCACCTGCGCCTCCGGTCGTAACGTGCCGCTGACCTGCGACGACATTCGGGGAACGACCCGAAGGAGCCGGCCATGGGCGCAGCGTCGTACGACTCCCGGCCGCTGATGGTGTTCGGCCTGGGTGACCACACGGGCATGGTGGACAAGGGCGACCTGCTCGCCGCCGTCGAGCTGCAGGCCCAGCTCGGGTCGGCGGTGCGGCTCGTCGAGGCCCACGAGCTCACCGAGGACGAGATTCGCGAAGATCTCATCCTCATCGGCGGCCCGGACGGCAATTCCCTCACCGGAACCGTCCTCGAACGCCTCGACGGCGTCCTTTCGCTCGGGTTCGCCGAGCACGGCTCTTCGGTGTACGACCGCAAGTCCGGCTTCGCGGCCTCGCCGCGCTACGACGACGCCGGTGCTCCGCGCGTCGACTACGGCCTGGTCATCCGCGCCGCGAGCCCGTTCGCCCCGGCGACCGCGGAGGTCGTGATCGTCGCGGGGTGCGGGGGCCACGGCACCGCGGCCGCCGCCGAGGCGTTCGACGACGCGGAAGCCCTGGGTGGCTACCGGCACTTCGAGGCCCTCGTCGAGACGACGGTCTTCCGCGGCGTCCACCGTGACACCTTGGTCCGCGAGGCCCGGGGGATCGCGTGAAAGGGCCCGGACCTCCTCGCGGAAGCCCGGGCCCCGAAGGTCACTTCTGCAGGTCGTAGACCGTCTGGCCGTCGACCGTCGTGGCGGTGAAGTTCGCCGTCACCCACGCGGTGATCTCCGACGAGCCGCCGCCCGGGCCGCCGCCGCGGCCGCCGTCGATGTAGTACTTGATCTCGCCGGCCGCGACGTACGCCTTGAACTCGTCCAGCGTCGGCGCGGGGTCGGAGCCGCTCCAGCCGCCGATGCCGATCACCGCCTTGCCGCTGGCCAGTTCCAGCGAAGCCGCGTTCTGCGAGCCCGTCGTCGCCGCGGCCCACTTCGTCGTCGTCTTCGCCAGCAGTTCGCCGACCGCGCTGGACGACGAGTCCTCACCGCCGCCCATGCCGCCACCCATCGCGCTCGACGTCGGCCCCGAAGTCGGGATCGAGCCGCTGTGCGCCACCGACGCCGTCTCGACGCCGTAGGCCGCGGTGGAGACACCGAGCGTCAGGACCACCGCCGCCGCCACGATCGTGGCCGCCTTCCGGAAGGTCGGCACACCCATCACCAGCACTGTTCCGGCCAGGACGCCCAGCACCGCCACGATCCAGCGCAGCGCCGGGAACCAGTCCGGCGTCCGGTCGAGCAGGATGAACGACCATACGGCCGTCGCCACGACCATCCCGGCCAGCGTCGCCCGCGGGCCCAGGTTGTCCCGGCCCTGCCACAGCGCGCGGCCCGAGATCGCGACCAGCGCGGCGATCGCCGGGGCGAGCGCGACCGAGTAGTACGGGTGGACGATGCCGCTCATGTAGCTGAACACCACCGCCGTCACGACCAGCCAGCCGCCCCACAGGACCAGCGCCAGGCGCGTCCGGTCGGTGCGCGGCGCGCGGCGGGTGAACCACAGCCCGGCGACCAGCCCGATCAGCGCGGCGGGCAGCAGCCACGAGATCTCCGTGCCGAAGCTCGACCCGAACATCCGGAAGAGACCGGACGAGCCGCCGAAGCCGGTGTTGCCGCCCATGCCGCCGCCACCGCCGGGGCCGCCACCCTCGCCGCCGCCGAAGATCCGCGACAACCCGTTGTAGCCCAAGGCGAGTTCGAGCAGGCTGTCCCCTTCGGACCCGCCGATGTAGGGCCGCGACGCCGTCGGCCAGAGGTCGACCAGCGCGATGTACCAGCCCGCCGAGACGACCAGCGCCGCGACCGCGCCGCCGAGGTGCAGCAGCCGCTTGCCCAGTGACGTCGGCGCCGCGATCAGGTACACCAGCCCGAACGCCGGCAGCACCAGGAACGCCTGCATCATCTTCGTCAGGAAGCCGAACCCGATCGCGACGCCGGCCAGCGCGAGCCACTTGGGGCTCGCCTTTTCCGTGGCCCGCACGACGAAGTAGGCACCCGCGACCATGAGCAGCACGAGCAGCGCGTCCGGGTTGTTGAACCGGAACATCAGCGCCGCGACCGGCGTGAGCGCGAGCATCGCGCCGGCCATCAGCCCGGCGACCGGGCCCGAAGTCCGTTTCACCGCAAGGTAGAGGATGCCGACGGACGCGACGCCCATCAGCGCCTGCGGGGCCAGCACGGTGAAGCTGGAGAACCCGAAGATCCGCGCGAAGAGCGTGGCGACCCACAGCGCCGCGGGCGGCTTGTCGACCGTCAGCACGTTGCCCGAGTCGAGCGACCCGAACAGCCAGGCCTTCCAATCCTGCGTCCCGGACTGCACGGCGGCGGCGTAGAAGGAGTTCCCGTAGCCGGACGCGGTGAGGTTCCAGAAGTACAGCACGGCGGTCGCGGCCAGCAGCCCGAACACCGACGGGCGGACCCCACGCGGTGGCGCGTGTGCGTCGGATTCCTTGCGGTGACGCGGTTCCTGCGTCACGGGGTCGGAAAGGACGGCGGTCATCAGAACTCCTTCTGGGTAGCGGCCTGGCGGCGCGGGTTGAACACCCAGCCGCGCAGGAGCAGGAACCGGAGCACCGTCGCGGCGAGGTTCGCCAGCACGAGGACGGTGATCTCCAGGACCAGGCCGGGGGTGGTGGATCCGTTGAGCAGGGCCAGCGATCCGCTCGTCAGGGCGAGGCCGAGGCCGAAGACGATCAGCCCTTCGAACTGGTGCCGCCCGGCGCCGGAGCGCCCGCGGATGCCGAAGGTGAGCCGCCGGTTCAGCGCGGTGTTCCCGATCGCGGTGACCAGCAGCGAGGTGAAGTTCGCCGCCTGCGCGCCGACGACGGTCCGCAGCAGCAGGAACAGCACGAGGTAGGCGAGCGTGCTGCTGACTCCGATGGCGGCGAACCGCACGAGCTGCGTCACCAGCCGCGGCGGCACCCCCGGCGCGTCGACCCCGATCGGCTGCCGGCCGAGCTGCTCGCGCAACCTGCTGATCGGGATCTCGCCGGTGAAGGTGGCCTTCGTGACGCGGGCGATGCCCTTGAGGTCCGCGGTGGCCGTCTTGACGATGTTGACCGACGAGTTGGGGTCGTCGACCCAGTCGACGGGCACCTCGTGGATCCGCAGGCCGGCCCGTTGGGCGAGGACGAGCAGTTCGGTGTCGAAGAACCAGCCGGTGTCCTCGACGTGCGGCAGCAATTCGCGGGCGACGTCGGCGCGGATGGCCTTGAAGCCGCACTGCGCGTCGCTGAACTTCGCGGCGAGCGTCGAGCGCAGGATCAGGTTGTAGGCACGGGAGATGAACTCGCGCTTCGGCCCCCGCACGACGCGCGCGCCCCGGGCGAGCCTGCTGCCGATGGCGAGGTCGGAGTGCCCCGAGAGAAGAGGGGCGACGAGCGGCCCGAGCGCGGCGAGATCGGTGGAGAGGTCGACGTCCATGTAGGCGAGGACGGCGGCGTCTGAGGCCCGCCAGACGGCGTTGAGCGCGCGGCCGCGGCCTTTCTCGTCGAGGTGGTGGACGGCGACCTCGGGGAACTCCCGGGCGAGTCTTTCGGCCACCCGCAGCGTCCCGTCGGTGCTCGCGTTGTCGGCGACGGTGATCCGGTAGGGGTAGGAGACGTGTTCGGCCAGGTGCGCGTGCAGCCGTCGGATGCACGGTTCGAGGTCGGTCTCTTCGTTGTAGACCGGGATGACGACGTCGAGGACGGGCTGCGGACCGGCCAGATCGACCGGGACGGTCCCGGGCCGTGCTGCGGAGGCGGTGGCTGTCATGCCTCATACGGTCGCGGGCCCCGCTTTGGTGATCGTGTGATCGCCCTGTGCGGTTGCTGTGCGCCGGACCGGCGTGGAGGAACGGGCGAGTATTTCACGGTTACGTGCGCGGCCAGGCTGAGCTGCGGTCTGGCGCTGATCGTCACCCTGGCCCGCGTACTGTCCGGCACCCCTCCGACGACCATCCTGAGGACAAATTCGGCTCCCTCGGCAGGACGAGGAACCGCCGGCGGAATGAACGCGGTCCCGCCTTGGTGATCGCCCTGTGCGGTTGCTGTGCGCCGGACCGGCGCCCACCGGGTGGACGCCGGGCCGGGGCTCAGCTGTGCGCCCGCAGCGGGACGACCTCGCCGGGCGACACCGCGCGGCCGGGCTCGCGCCGGGTCGCCGTGGTGCAGACCGTCAGCGTGATCAGCGCCGCGTACTTCGGGTGGCGGTCGACGTAGACCTCCGTCGCGAAGCACGCCGCCGCCAGCACCGCGCGGCCCGCGTGGATCTGCTCGAACCCGATGCCCGCCGGGCAGAACAGCCAGACCATGATGTCGCCGTCGACCGGGCGGGTCCACAGGATCGCCGGGCGGCGGCCGTCCACGGTGCAGATCCGCGCGCCCGCGAAGCCGGTGCGGAGGCGGTGCTGCACGACGATCGCGCGCAGCCGGCCCCGCACGTGGCGGCGGGCCGCGCGCCAGTAGAAGACCCAGTTGAACGCCACCACCAGCGCGACCAGGGACCAGACGAAGCCGAGCTGGAGGGCGACGGTGATCAGGACGTAGGGCAGGACCGTCACGGCGAGGATCTCGTAACGCCAGTGGTACAGCCACAGGAGGGGGTTGGGCCGCTTGACGTGCGTCAGCTGCCGGGCCAGTTCGGTGGCGTGGTGCTCGCGGGTCATGGCCGTGCTCCTTTCCCTGTCTCGGCGGCCGCGACCGCGGGCGCCGAGCGGACGACTCCGGTGCCGGCGCAGGCCGGGCAGGCCACGCCGTCGGTGCGGGTGAGCCCGTGGCCGCCGCAGGAAGCGCAGGCGTGCACGGTGTCCCAGCGGGGGTCCCGGTAGACGCGGGTGCCGCGGGCCCCGCGCCGGACCTCCCAGCCACGCGCGGAAGCGCGGGCGTCTTCGTCGGCGGCGAACAGCCATTCGCCGATGCGGAGCACCAGCCGGTCGAACCAACCGGGCTCGCGGGACGTAGGTAGGTTGTGGTCTTGCATCGTGACACCCCCGGCGACTCCGCACGGACTCGGACGGGCGGCCCGGAAGGGGCGCCCACGGGCGGCTCGGGGAGGCCGCCGGGCACTTTGCGTAGTGCCCCAGCTGCGCGTGGTCGCGACTCGGTGCGACGAATAGGGGGTCCGCGAGCTGGGGATTCAACCCGTTCGGGCGAGTCGGCCCCAGTCCGCACCAACAAAGAGTCGCCGGTGGGATAGAGTGCGCTCTGTGTCCACATTCTGTCACCTCCCTACGTCTGCCTACTTGAGTAGGTAGGACCGGTGTCGAGTGCTTACCTACATTCTACGTCGACCGGGGCACGGTCGATAGGTACTGATGTGGTAACGGCGGAGGACGTCGGCGCCGAGTTGCGCCGGCTGCGCAAGGCCGCCGGGCAGACCCAGGCGGACCTGGCCCGGGTCGTCGGCGTGAGCCGCGCGAACCTGACGCAGTGGGAGACCGGGCGCTACCTGCCGTCGGCGGAGAACGCCCGGCTGCTCGACGATCACTTCCGAGCGGCGAATTCCCTGGTCGAGATGGCCGAAGCGGCCCGCTCGCCCGGCCCCGCGACCGCCGGGACCCTGACCACGGGCGGGTCTCTCCTCGAGGTCTTCCGCCGGGCCGGGGCCGCCCTCGCCGAGGAGCTGATCCGCGACGGCGACGGCCGTCCGGTCGGCTGGCGGCACAACCTCCAGAAGCGGGGTGCGCACACGACGCTCGCCACCGCCTACGGGATCTCGGCCATGGTCGTGGTAGGCGAGCCCTACATCGACCTACATGCGCTCGTCGACGATCTCTACGCGAAGCGTTCGGAGTTCGGCTGGCAAGGCCGGTCGGGAGGGCGCCGACCCGAAGTCACGGCGGCGGTCGTGGGCGCCCTCTTCCAGGCCAGCACCATCCTTTCGGCCGAGGAGGGATTGGCCCACCTCGAGCACTCGCTCGACGACCGCGCCCGGACGCGGCCGTTCCTGCTCGCGGCCGCGTTGCGCACTTCGGTCCGGCTCGGTCCGGACGCCCCGCTCACCCGGCGGCTGACGGACGACCTCCTCGCGGCCCGGCTCGACTTCGACGGCGTCCCGCTGTGGGGCGAGAAGAAGGAAGAGGGGCTGGTCGCGCCGGAGCCGTCCACCGCGCACACCGCGCGTGCGGTGGTCGCCCTGCGCGAGCTGCTGCGCTCGGGGCACGGCAGCGACGAAGTCCGTGACGCCGCTGAAACCGGCACCCGGTGGCTCGTCGAGCGGGTGCACCCCGATGACGGCGTGTCGGAAGACCTCGCCTTGGCGCAGCCGGGCGGGCAGCCGGATGTGCGGATCACGATCAAGCACTTCACGTCCGCCTGGGTCCTCCAGGCGTTGGCCGAGGCGCCACAAGTGCCGGTGGCCAGGTTGAGCCGCGCGCTCAATTCCCTTTGGGAACGCTACGAACCCTCTCGGGGCCTGTGGGCCTGGGGCAGTGGCGACCTTCCCATCTGGATGACCTTGGACGCCGTGACGGCATTGCGTGCGATCGCACTGGCCTTCCCGGCGCCGCAGTTCCAGCCTCCGCCAGTCGCAGAATAGAGATCCACCCACGATGAGCACCACACCTCCGGTGGTCAACGGCGACCACCCGTTTCCAAGAAAGCTCGCGGAAGCCTTGCGCGGCAACGGTTCCCGGCCTGGCCTCGACCAGCTCGGGGCGACAGCCGAGTACCTCCGCGCCCATCGCGGCGCGTTCGCGGACTGGCTGCGCGACCTGGCCGCCGACGCCCCGGCCGTCGCGGAGATCGCGAAACGCTCGTACTGGCATCCCAACGGCTTCGCGAAGATCGTCCTCCACACCGGCGTCGAACCCGAGTTCCGCGTCCGGCTCCACGTCTGGCCGGAGAGCGAAACGGTGTCCCGCGGCGAGTCCAACCCGCACAGCCACCGCTGGGAGTTCGCTTCCCACGTGCTGGCCGGCACCGGCATGCACATGGTCGAGTTCACCGAGACCGCCGAGGGCGGCAAGCCCTTCGGGCGGTTCCGCTACGGCGCCGACCCGGCGAACCCGGCCGCGCTGGTCTCGGACGGCGAGGTGCGGCTCAAACGCCGCGCGTCGCCGCACGTCCAGGGCGGCGACGTTTACACGTGCGACACCTCGATCGTGCACACGGTGCGGCCGGTCGACGCCGGGCTCACCGCGACGGTCGTGGTCCAGGGGCCCCGCCGGACGCCCACCACCGTCGTCTACTGCGAGCCGGGGGAGAGCGACGACCAGCCGAACTTCGACCTCAGCGAAGAAGACTTCGTCGAGCTCGTGACCGCGGTACTGGCGAACCTCGACGGCGAGGCCGCACCATGATGCGGGTGAAGCGGTACGAGCACGGCGTGCTGACCGACCGGGCCATCCGGCGGGCCCACGCGAGCGGCGAGCTGCGGGTCGATCCGTTCGACGCCGCGCTGGTGCGGCCGGCAGCGCTCAGCCTGCGGCTCGGGCACGAGGCGTTTTCCCTGGTGACAACCGGGCCGGTCGATGTCGCGGACCGCGCCACCCACCCCGAGCTGGCCCCGAAGACCCTGGACGCGAGCGGCCGGCTGGCCGTCGAACCCGGCGAGGTCGTCCTGGCGCCGACGCTGGAGAAGATCGGCCTGTCGGAGAACCTGGCCGGTCTCGTCGACGGGATCAGCGACTACGCCCGGCTCGGGATCAGCGTGGTGCTCTGCGGTCAGGTCAGCCCGGGCTTCGGCCGCGACACCGGCGCCGTGCTGACGCTGGAGATCGTCAACCACCTCCGGCATCCGGTCCTGATGTATCCCGGCGCCCGGATCTGCAACTTGATGCTGTTCGCTTCGTCCGGGAGCGAGCGGTCCTACGGCGCCATGCCGCACAACTATTCGAGCGACCACGCGGTCGTCGCGTCCCGATTGGCGGATCATGTCCGGCACGACTGAGCCGACCCTCGGCGACCTGGGTGAGCAGCGGATCCAGCGGGAAATCCTGCGGCCGAGGTACGGCGGCACCGAAGGTTTCGGCGACGACAGCGCGTTCCTGGCGACGGTGGACACGCCGAGCGAGCTCGTCGCGACCACCGACAGCTGCCCGACGCCGGTGGTCGACCTCCTGCGCGAACCCGACCTCTACAACGCCGGCTGGCTGCTGGCCACGATCAACCTGTCCGACCTGGCCGCCGCCGGGGCCGAGCCGTTGGGCCTGGTCGTCAACTACACCCTGCCCAAGACGACCACGGTCGCGGCGTTCAAGCGACTGCTCGACGGTGTCGACGCTTGCTGCGCCGCCCATGAGACGAAGGTCGCGGGCGGCGACCTGCGGGACGGTGCGGCGATGCAGCTGACGGCCACCGCGATCGGGAAGTGTGCTCCGGACGGCAGGCTGCGGCGCTCCGGCGCGAAGGCGGGCGACCGCCTGCTGCTGGTCGGTTCCCCCGGATACCTCTGGGCCGCGGCGCTGCTGGAGACCGGGCGGGCGACGCTCCCGGCCTCGGCGCGCGACGAGATCTGGCACCGCGCCTGCCGTCCGATGGCCCAGCTGAAGGCGGGCCAGGTGCTGGCCAAGGCCGGGCACGCACGGGTGGCGATGGACGTCTCCGACGGCCTGTTCGCCACGGTCCGCACGCTGTGCGAAGCGAACAGCCTCGGCGCGACGGTCACCGGCGAATTCGACCTCAACGAGCCCGTGGCCGAAGTGGCCGCCCAGTGTGCTGTCGCGCCGTTCGACCTCGCCGAGACCTGGGGTGACTGGGGCCTGGTCGTGGTGGCCGAAGACGCCGGTCAGGTCGAGAAGACGCTGGCCGAAGAAGGCATCGCGGTGCAGGACATCGGCAAGCTCACCCCGGAACCCGCGATAACGAAGGGAACCGCTCCCTGGCGCGGCATTGCCCAGGAGCGGTTCTCGGCCAGTTCGTGGCACGGCGGTGAACTGTCCACTTTGGTCACCGAGGTGCTGGGGATCTAGCTGTGCGCCCGCAAGGGGATGACGTTGCTCGGCAGGACCGTCCGCTCGCGCGGGGCCTCGGTCGGGCTGATCGTCAGCGTCACGAGGCTCGCGTACCTCGGGTGGCGGTCCACGTACACCTCCGGGACCGCGCACGCCGCCGCGAGGACCGCGCGGTTGCGGTGCAGGTGTTCGAACGCTTCGCGGCCGAACAGCGACACCACCACGTCGCCGCCGCGGGGACGGCTCCACAGGATCGCCGGGAGGCGGCCGCCCGGTAGGCGCAGCAGCGGGAACGCCGCGCGCAGGCGGTGCTGCAGCCGGACCGCCTGGATCCGGGTCCGGACCTGGCGGCGGCGCAGCAACGCCCAGCCGAGTGCGGTGGCGAAGACCGCCGACGTCCACAGCGCGCCGGCCCACAGTGCGAACGTCACCAGGGCGTAGGGGAGCAGCGTCATCGCCAGGATCTCCCACCGCCAGTGGTAGAGCCGGGCGGCGAACGACGCTTGCCTGCTGGTCATTTCGGTGTTCCTTCCGGTCAGCCGGCGGCGGAGGAAGCCGCCGAGGTGGCGCGAGAGACGTCCGGCGGCGATGCCGGCCACGAGGGCCGCGACGATCGCCAGCCCGGGCGTCATGTCGGGATCCGGGTCTTCGGGGCGGGCTCGGGCCTGCGGTCGCGGTCCCGGCCGAGCTTGTAGGTCCAGCGCCAGCCGGCCCAGATCGCGACGACCGAGCCCAGCAGGACCAGCCAGAAGGCCTGGCCGACCAGACCGTCGAGCGGTGCCAGCCGCAGCAGCACCAGCAGTGCCCAGACCTGCGTGGCGGTGAACGGGATGACCAGTCCGGCCGCGTAGACGCCTCGCCGCCAGCGGCTCTGGCGCGGTGCGGTGATGTAGGGGTCCATGAATGCCCTCCTCTGCCCGTGATCCAGGAAACCTCCGGCTCGCCGCGCCTTCTGTGTCAGCTGACACAGAAGGCGCGTATTCAGCTCGCCAGTCGTCGAAGTTCAGCCAGGCGGTGGATCGTCACCTGTTTTCTGCCGGTGCTGATCACGCCCTGACGCCTCAGTTCGCGCGTCGCGCGCACCCAGGACTCGCGGGAGATCGCCGCGGTCATCGGCCTCTCCGGCTGTGGACGGCCGGCTGCGTCAGCTGTGCGGCTGCGCGTCCATCACGGCCGGCTCGCCGGTGACATCCCCCATGCCGTGCACTTCGACGACGACCTTGCACTCGGCCGGCAGCAGCACCACCGCGACGCTGGAGTGCTCGCCTTTCCGGCAGAAGGATCCGCCTCGGCGATCGGCCGGGGCCGGTCGGTCCTAGGCGGTCGGTCTCTCCTGCGTCGCGCCGGCTGCGGGCGAGTAGACCCAGGCACAGAGCCGTTCTTCGCCGAGCTTGATGGGCGCGGCCTGGGTGAACGCGGCGTGGTCGATGCCGGAACGGCCGTGGCGGACGACGGCGTCGCGGATTTCTCGCGAGACGGCGAGCGCGAGCGGCGTGGACGTTGCCCGCAGCCGTCGCTTGAGCTCGGGAGCGTCGACGAGGCGGCAGGCGATGTCGACGTCCTCGCCGTACAGCCCGCGGCTGTCGAACTGCACGTCACCGGCGTGCACGGCGACGCGCAGCCGGAAGGCGAGCTCGGGAACGTTGTGGGCGTGATCGTCCAAGAGGTCTGCCAGCGCCGGGACGACGGCGGCGAGCAGCACTGTTTCGGGCACTCGATCGAACGGCCGCACGAAGCACAGCATGCCGTCGCCGCGGTCGACGAAGGCGTCCCGGTGCTTGCGACCGATGCCGGCGACCGTGAAGGCCTCTTCGAGCAGCTGGTAAAGGACGTTCTGGAGCAGGGCTCGCACCGAGTTCGTGTGGGTGGTCGATCCCTCGATGTCGACCGCCACGATGGCCCGGTGCCGGGGTATGTCCGCTGGACTACTCATCAGCCGCTCCTGCCTTCAGGTGTGAACTGAAGTTCAGTAAAGTTCACTGTAGAGGCTGGAGTACCCTGGATCAACCGTGTTGAATCGGCGATACCCTTTTGGTGCGAGGAATTTTGAGGTGATGTTGCGTTTCAGTCTCCGGTTTGGAGAGTCGTCGGCTGCTGATGAAGTCCCAGGGAGTACAGTCGCATCCCTCCAGACATTCTGAAAATCTCTGAAGGGTGGCGGAGACGTGTCACAACGCATGGCGCCGCGGGCGCTCGCCCGCCGCCTGAAGGGGCTGCGCGAGGAGCAGTGGCCCGACGTCGGGCTCACACAGGCCCAGCTGGCCCAGGCGCTCGGCGGGCTCAGCATCTCGCTGATCTCGTCCTGGGAGAACGCCGACAACCCGATCCGCCCGCCGATCAGGCGACTCGAGGCCTACGCGACCCTGTTCGCGACGCGACGCTCCCTGGAGGGTGGCTTCGGCCTCCTGCCCCTCGAGGCGCTGACGGACGAGGAACGCGACCGCCGCAAGGGCCTGCTGGACGAGCTGCTTTGGCTGCGCGAAGGCGACGAACCCGTCGCGGCGAAGTCCCAGGTGACCGAGCTCTGGACCTTCGACGACCCGGACCAGCGGATTACGATCGTCTGCGCCCCGCTCCCGGAGAAGTACCGCCGCCACCTCAGCTACGCGGACCCGGAGAGCCCCGACTTCGTGTCGCTGTACACCTACGAAGATCCCGACGCGCTGATCGAGCTGTACGGCCACATCCGGGCGCGCAACCCCGGGAATCCGGTCACCTTCCGCACCAGCGACGCGCTCGAACCCGATGACTACACGAGCCACCTCGTCCTGCTCGGGGGAGTCGACTTCAACCGCGTGACGCTGGACGTGATCGGACGGGCCGATCTGCCGGTGGAACAGGTCGGCCGTGAGGTGGATGCCGAGCACGGTGGGTTCCGGGTCGAGGAAGGCGGCCGGTCGAAGCTGATCGAGCCGCTTCTCGACGGCAACGGCCACCTGCTGGAAGACGTCGCACACTTCTACCGGGGCGTATCTCCGTTCAACCGGAAGCGCACTGTGACCGTATGCAATGGTATGTACGGTCGGGGAACGCTGGGCGCGGTGCGAGCGCTGACGGACGCCCGATTCCTGGACCGGAACACTGCTTACCTCCGTGAGCGGTTCGGCGACGCGAACTCGTTCAGCGTCATCAGCCGGGTGCCTGTCATCGGAGGGCAAAGCCTGACTCCCGACTGGACGCTCGAGGAGAACCGCCTCCACGAGTGGCCCGAGGCCGCCGGGTGAACGCGCGGCAGCATGAATCGCACCAGGACCTGCTGGCCCACTTCGACTCGGCCAAAGCCCCGTCGGCGACCGTGGACGCCATCATCGTGCCCAACGGACGTCCGGCGGCGTACCTGAAACAGGCCATCAACGCGGCGAAGCTCCTGGACGCGCACCTGGTTCTCCTGTGCAGCATGCGCGCGAACGCTTCGAGCGCGGCGCTGGCCGCGAAACGGCAGGGCGTCCGGGTGACGGCCGTCGACGTCGACCTGCTGCCCCCCGGGATCGTCCCCGAATTCTCCACCGACAACCTGCTCAAGTTCGGCAAGTTCCACCGGAAGGTCGACACGAGCCTGAAGCGGAACCTCGGGCTGCTCCTCGCGATCCTCGCCGGGTGGGAGCGGATCGTCTTCCTCGACGACGACATCGTCCTGCCCCAGCCGGACGATCTCGCAGCGGCGGCGGGCCTGCTCGCCGACCACCCGGTCGTCGGCCTGGCGAACGCCGGGATGAAGGACAACTCGGTGGTCTGCCACGCACTCCGTGAGGTCGGCGCCACTCAGGACGTGTTCATCGGCGGGGGCGCGCTCGTCGTCGGCGAAGCCGCGTTTTCCTCGTTCTTCCCGAACATCTACAACGAGGACTGGTTCTTCCTCCTCGACGGGCTGCGGCTGCGGCCGTCGGCCGTCGTCGGGACCGCCTGGCAGTACGACTACGACCCGTACAACGACCCCCGGCGGGCTCGCGGCGAGGAGCTGGGCGACACCCTCGCGGAGGGCGTGTTCGGCCTCCTCGACAACGGGCGGGGCCTGGCACAGGCCGACGAACGGTACTGGAGCGAGTTCCTGCCCGAGCGGCGCCGGATCATCAGCACGACGATCGAGCGGGTGCTTGCCTCGGACATCGAACCGGGGCAGCGGGCCAGGATGGTCGCGGCGCTCAAGGCGTCGATCGGGCGCAGCCACCTGATCACCCCGCAGATGTGCGTCCGCTACCTGCGGGCCTGGCAGAGCGACTGCGTGCGGTGGCGCGAGCACATCCGCGAGCTCCGGCGCGACCACCGCGGCGGCCTGGGGATCGACGGTGCGCTGGCCACCCTGGACGCGGCCACCCCGGGCAGCCGGTCAGTACCGGCTTGAGACGCCGATCGTGCCCAGCTCGCCCCGCGGTGCCGGCGTGATCACGGCCAGGTCTTTGACCAGGACGTGGCAGCGCTCCGGGACTTCGAGGACGCCGCCGTTCGGCAGCCTCACCTGCGCGTAGCACGTGACCATGCCGTGGCCCCAGTCCTCGTAGCCGAGGCGGCGGTACAGGCGGGCCGCGGCCGGGTTGTCCGTGCGGACGGCCAGGGCGACCCGCTCGTGGCCGAGCTCGACGAGGTGGTCCTCCACCGCGTCGACCAGGGCCGCGCCGACGCCGCGGTTGCGCAGCTCGGGGTGAACCTGCAGGTGGGTGAGCAGGGGGACGCCCGGCAGGTGCCGCCGGATCGGTGGCTCCTCGGCCTCCTCCAGCCACAGGTACACGGCGCCGGCCGGGCGGGGACCGAGCCACGCGAAGAAGAGGACTCCCCGGTCTTTCCGCTGGCGCAGCCATCGATCGATGAGGAATCCGCCGTCACCGAGGGCTGCGGCGAAGGGAGGCAGGTCTGCGGATCGGGCCCGCCATACGTGGGGCTCGGTCATCTGCAGCGACTCCGTTCTCCGGGTCCTTCCATAGTGCCGGAGGCGGCCCGGAGTTGACCAGGTCAGCGGGCCCGGACCCTGCTTTCGTCGGTGCGCCGGTCAGGCGGCCGCGGTGAGGTCGTAGACGGTCACGCCGTCCACCGTGGACGACTCGTACGTCGAGGCCACCCACTCCGCGATCTGCTGGGCCGCGTCCGAGCCGGTGGATCCCTGCATCGTCATGCCGTCGCCGAGGAAGTAGTGGATCCGCCCGCTCGCGACGTACTGCCGGAACTGCTCCAGCGTCGGATACGGGTCGGTCCCGTTGAAGCCGCCCACCGCCATGACGGGTGCGCCGCTCGCCAGCTGGTAGCCCGCGGCCGCGTTCGAAAGGACCGTCGCGGCCGTCCAGGTGTACTTCGACGCGTCCTGCTGGAGCAACGCCGTCAGCTGGGCGCCCGGGAGCGTCGTGCTCAGCAGCGAACCCGGGCCGCCGCCACGACCGCCGCCGGCGCCGCCGGGACCACCGAACCCGCCACCGAACCCGCCGCCGGGACGGCCGCCGAAGCCCGAGGACGGACCCGCCGACGGGATCGCCCCGTCGTGCGTCGTCGCGGCGGTCGCCAGCGTGTACGCGCCCGTGCCGGACAGCAGCACGACCAGCGCCAGCACCGCGACCGAAGAGGCCGCCCACCGGGTCAGGTGGGACGCGAAGAACAGCGCCACCGCCGCCAGCAACCCGCCGACGAGCACCGTCGGCGCCAGCCACGGCTGCCACGACGAGTCCGACAGCAGCAGGTAGGTGGTGAGCGCGGTCAGCGCCACGCCGCCGCTGAGCAAGCCGGACGCCGACGGACGCGTCCGCAGCCGCCACAGCTGGACCGCCGCCGTGCCGACCAGCGCCGCGATCGCCGGCGCCAGCGCGACCGTGTAGTAGGGGTGGATGATGCCGCCCATGTAGCTGAACACCAGCGCCGTCACCACCAGCCAGCCGCCCCACAGCAGCAACGCCGCCCGCGAGCGGTCGGTGCGCGGTGCGCGGCGGGTGAACCACAGGCCGGCGCCCAGCGCGAGCAGCGCGGCCGGGATCAGCCAGGCGATGCCGCCCGCCATCTCGCTGCCGAACAAGCGGGTCAGGCCGGTCGAGCCCCAGCCGCGGCCCCCGCCGCCGCCGACACTGCCGACCTCGTCGCCGGTGATCCGGCCGAAGCCGTTGTAGCCGAAGACCAGCTCCCACAGCGAGTTCGCCTGCGACCCGCCGATGAAGGGCCGGTCCGCGGCCGGCCAGAGCGCGACGACCACGAGGTACCAGCCGGCCGCGACCAGCGTCGCGCCCAGCGCGCCCAGCAGGTGCAGCAGCCGCTTGGCGAGCGACACCGGCGCCGCGACCAGGTACGCCACCGCGAACGCGGGCAGCACCAGGAACGCCTGCAGCATCTTGGCCAGGAAGCCGAACCCGACCGCGACGCCGGCCAGCGCCAGCCAGCGCGGGCTCGCCTTCTCGAGCGCGCGGACCACGCAGTAGGCACCCGCGACCAGCAGCAGCACGAGCAGCGCGTCCGGGTTGTTGAACCGGAACATCAGCGCCGCCGCCGGGGTCAGGGCCAGCACCAGGCCCGCGACGAGCCCGGCGGCCGGGCCGGAGGTCCGCTTCACCGTCGCGTGCAGCAGCCAGACCGAGCCGACGCCCATCAGCGCCTGCGGCACCAGGATGCTCCACGCGTTGACGCCGAACACCCGCGCCGAAAGGCCCATCACCCACAGCGCGGCCGGGGTCTTGTCCACGGTGATCGCGTTCGCGGCGTCGCTGGAACCGAAGAACAGCGCCTTCCAGCTTTCCGAACCGGCTTGCGCGGCGGCGGAGTAGAAGGCGTTGGCCCAGCCGGAAGCGCCGAGGCCCCACAGGTAAAGGACGGCCGTGCCGAGCAGCAGCGCGGCGAGTGCGGGCCGGTGCCAAGTCCGGCGAGTGGGCGGCGAGGGAGGGGTCACCACGGTCGTTTCGGGCGGTGCGAGTGCGGCTTTTCGGGGGTTCCGGGTGGCGGAGCCCCCGGCCCGGGGCGAAGCCCCGGATGTCACAGCGGTCATGAGCTCAGCTTCCGGTCTCCAGCTGGGGCAGCGTTGTGCCGATGCTGTGCACTCGCTGTGCGGGCACGGCCACGGGCAGGCGCACCGCGAACTCGGTCCGGCCGGGACGGCTGTGCACCTCGATCGTGCCGCGGTGGGCGACGACGACGGCGCACGCGATCGCCAGCCCGAGCCCGGTGCTGCCGGCGGTGCGGGAGCGCGACGAGTCGCCGCGGGCGAACCGCTCGAAGACGTCCGGCAGCAGGTCCGGCGCGATGCCGGGCCCGTTGTCGGTCACCGTGAGCACGGCGCTGCCGTCGGCCGAGCGGGCCAGCGATGTCGTCACCGCGGTGCCCGGCGGGGTGTGCGTGCGGGCGTTGGCCAGCAGGTTCGCCAGCACCTGGTGCAGCCGCTGGACGTCGCCGAACACGAGCACCGGGTCCGGGGGCAGCTCGAGCAACCACCGGTGCTCGCGCCCGGCGACGCGAGCGTCGCCGACGGCGTCGGCGACCAGCCGGGTGAGGTCGATGTCGCGTACGTCCAGCGGGCGGCCCGCGTCGAGCCGCGCCAGCAGCAGGAGGTCCTCGACGAGCGCGCTCATCCGGACGGCCTCGGACTGGATCCGGCTCATCGAGTGCGCGACGTCCGGCGGCACCAGCGAGCTGCCGCGGGCGGCCAGCTCGGCGTACCCGCGGATGGCGGCCAGCGGCGTCCGCAGCTCGTGGCTGGCGTCCGCGACGAACTGGCGGGTGCGCAGTTCGCTGTCGTGCCGGGCTTCCAGTGCCTGCGCGACGTGGCCGAGCATCAGGTTCAGCGCCGAGCCGACCTGGCCGACCTCGGTCCGCGGGTCGGTGTCGGACTCCGGGACGCGGATCGACAGCGCCACCTGGCCGCGGTCGAGCGGCAGCTCGGTGACGCGCCCGGCGGTGGCCGCGACGCGGTCGAGCGGCCGCAGCGTCCGGCGGACCGCGAACGCGCCGAGGAAGGCCGCGCCGAGCACCCCCGCGGCGGCGACGCCGAAGAGGATCAGCCCGACCGTGAGCAGCGTGTCGGTGACCGGCTTCAGCGGCAGGCCGGTGACCACGACGTCGGACGTCCCGACGACCGGCAGCGCCATCAGGCGGTACTCGCCGAGGTCGTCGACGGACATCGTGTGCGGCTTGCCGTCGGTGGGCACCGACAGCAGGACGGCCTGCTGGGCCGCGGTGAGGTTCAGGCGCGAGCCGTGCTCGGAAATGCTGTCGTCGTGGACGAGCCGCTGCCCGTCGAAGGTGCCGCTCACCGTGCCGACGTTCTGCCCGAGCGGGTGTTCGCCCGACTGGTCGGGCTGCGGACCCGCGTCCGGGGGGCGGGCGTTGCTCGCGAAGACGAGCGAGCGCGTCGCCGCGGCGGACAGCTGCTGGTCGATCTGGCGGGTGAGGAACAGGTCGAGCGCGAGCTCGCTGACCACGCCGACGATCAGGCACACCACGGTGAGCAGCACGACCATCGAGCCGGTCAGTTTCGCGCGCAGCGAAAGGCGCCCCCGGCTGGGGTGCGGCGGGACGGTTCGCGCGGCCATGGACAAAGCGTCCGTCCGCGCCGTGTGTGCGGGTTGTGTGCTGCCTGTGAGGCGGCTGTGCGGTGACCGGCCGGTCGCGGACGTCGGAGTTCCTCCGGTCACAGGAACGGCTGACGGCAAGCACAGTCCGCACACAGCGGGCGGCCCCACCGTGGATCGCACCGAAGCATCTCGTTAAGGAGCAACACCATGACCACACCGCAGGCACCGTCCACTCCGGACCAGACGTGGGGCGCGGCGCCGGCTCCGGGCACGCCGCCGAAGCCGGGCTGGTCGCCGGGCAAGAAGATCGCGGCGGGTGCCGTCGCGGCCGTGATCGTGGCCGGCGGGGGAGCGGCGGTCTGGGCGGCTTCGTCGTCGTCTTCGGCCTCGACCGGCACGCAGGCCGGCCCGGGCGGGATGCAGGGCGGACCGGGAGGCATGCAGGGCGGCGCGGGCGGCCTGGGTTCGGCGTTGCACGGCGAGTACGTGTCCTCGGACGGAAACGGCGGCTACGTCACGAAAATCACGCAGACCGGAGAGGTGACGGCGCTGAGCGCGACGTCGCTGACCGCGAAGAGCGAGGACGGGTTCTCGAAGACGTACACGATCACCTCGGCGCAGGCGACGGGCCTCGCGACGGGCGACACGGTGACGGTGGTGGCGACGGAGTCGGGCGACACGGCAACGGCAACGTCGGTCACCGACGGCGCAAGCGGTGGCCAGGGTCAGCTGCCGGGCGGCGGTCAGGGAACCCCGCCCTCGGGAGCGCCCACCCAGACCGGCTGACGACGGCGGCCCCGGGGGTCAGCGGCGGTCGTAGTCGACCGCGACCTCCGGGGTCGTCGCGCGGGAGCGGCACGTCAGGATCCGGCCCGCCGCCACGTCGTCGACCGTCAGCGCGTAGCGGACGTCCATGTCGACCTGGCCGTGCAGCAGCGTCGCCCGGCAGGTGCCGCACGCGCCGCCCGTACACGAGTACGGCACCTCGAGCCCCGCTCGCAGCGCCACGTCGAGCACGGTCTCCCCAGCGTCCGCCGCCAGTGACGTCGTCGCGCCGCCCAGCGTCACCGCCACCCGGGCCGGCGCGCCCGCCGGGTCGCGCAGGGGTGCCGCGCCGCGGAAGAGTTCGAAGTGGACGTTCTCGTCCGGGACGTCCGCGTCGGCCAGCGTCCGGCGGACCAGGTCCATCAGGCCGCGCGGCCCGCACAGGAACCACTCGTCGACCTTCGCCGGGTGCAGGCGGTTCTGCAGCATCGCGCGCAGCCGCGTCCCGTCGAGCCGGCCGCGCTGGTACCGCTCGTGCGAGATCGCGAGCGCCTCGCCGAGCGTGTCGAACTGCCGGGGCCGGTGCGCGTGCAGGTCCGGGTCGCGCTCGTCGGTCCGGTAGTGGACGACGTGCAGCCGGCCGCCGAAGCCTTCGGCGAGCGTGGTCAGCTCGCGCGCGAAGAGCGTCGTCGCGCCGGAAGTGTTGACGTACAACAGGGTCGCGCGGCTATGCGGCTCGGCGGACAGCGCACTGACCAGGATGGACAGCACCGGCGTGATGCCGCTGCCCGCGGCCAGCGCGACGTAGTGCGCGGTCCGCGCAGGGTCGGGTGTGAGCGTGAACCCTCCCGACGGCGGCAGCACGTCGAGGAAGTCGCCCACGGCCAGCGCACCGGTCGCGAACCCGGAGAACGCCCCGCCCGGCCGCCGCTTCACCGCGATCCGCAGCTCACCGGCGTCCGCCGGCGCGCAGATCGAGTACGTCCGGCGCACCGGCTGCCCGTCGAGCACCGCGCGGACGGCGACGTGCTGGCCGGGGACGAACCGGAACTCGCCCGCCAGCTGGGGCGGGACGTAGAAGGTGATCGCGACGGCGTCGGCGGTCAGCTGGCTGATCTCGCGCACGCGCAGCCGGTGGAACCGGCTCGGCCCGAGCGGGGGCGGGGCCGGCGCGGGCACGGCGACGTCGGGTGCGGACTCCAGCCCCACGGCCATCCGGTACTCCTCCGCGGTCAGGTCCCGGCCCCACGCCGTGCTGATCGGGACGTCGCGGGCGAGGTAGGCCTCGCGGTTCTCGAGCCACACCCGCCGGTACCGGTGGAACGGGACGGCGGGGTGCAGGTGGTGCACCAGGTGCAGGTTCTGGGCCAGCAGCACCGGGGTGAGCAGCCGCTCGAGGCCGATGCGCACGCGGGTGGTGCCGAACCGGCCGTGCGGCCCCTCGGCGGGCAGGCCGTGGTGGGGCAGCCAGCCGAACGACCAGGCGAGCAGCCCCAGCCCCAGCCGCTGCGGCAGCAGGTACACCAGGAGCAGCTCGACGCCGTGGCCGGTCGCGACCAGTCCCACCCCGGCCGACAGCGCCGCGGACAGCACCACCAGCGCCTCGGCCAGCTCCTGCGGAGGCCGACCTCGCAACCGGGAGAAGTAGCAACGCGCGTACGCCACGTCCAGGGTCAGCCAGCGCAGCGGCAGCTGCCAGCGCGGGCCCCGCGACGTCCAGGCGTCCGGGTCGTCGTGGGCCGGCCCGTTGGTGTGGCGGTGGTGTTCACCGTGGACGTACCGCAGCGACGGGAACGCCGAGTACGCCGCGACGAACGGGACGGCGAGCCGGCCGAGCACCTCGTTGACCCAGGTGAGCTTCCCGGCGGAGTGGTGCGCCGCCTCGTGCACCACGGTGTACATCGCGAAGGTGACGACGGTGTTCAGCACCACGGTCACGACCGGCGGCACGAGCCCGGCGAGCAGCAGCCAGGTCGAGGCGCCCCAGAGCGCGACGCCGCCGGCGAACAGCAGCAGGACCGGAACCGAGACGGCGGGCAGCGCGATCCGGGGCGACGGCACCGCGTGGGCGGCGACCATCCCGGTCGCGGGCGCCGCCACTGTGACGGAACCCTGCGGCTCGGTGACGGCGACGGACATCGAGCGGTCTCCTCGGTCGAGAAGCTCCTGGCCAGGCGGGAGTCACCGTAGACAACTCATCCGGGTTTGTAAACGTTGCAGCAGGCTTCGAAAAAAGGTGTCGGCCAGCGGAACGGAACCCACGGGTACGCTCGCCGTGTGAAGGCGGTCACCCACCCGGTCCCGGCACGCACGCGGGAGAAGCTGCTGGCCGCGGCGGCCGACGTCATCCGCGCCGACGGCTGGGCCGCCGTGACGATGGGCAAGCTGGCCGCGCGGGTCGGCGTGAGCAGGCAGACCGTCTACAACGAACTGGGCTCCAAGGCCGAGCTCGCCAAGGCGTTGATGCTGAGCGAGACCGACCGTTTCGTCGAGCGGGTGAACGCGGACGTCGCGGCGCACCCGGGCCGTCCGGTCGACGGCGTCACGGCGGCGTTCAAGCACAGCCTCGAAGCCGCGCACGCCAACCCGCTGGTGGAGATCGCCCTCGGCGGCGCCCAGAACGGCCGCGACGACTTCCTCCCGCTGCTGACCTCCCGCCCGGAGGCGGTGCTGGGCCGGGCGGTCGAGTCGGTGGCGGCGGTCTTCGCCCGCAGCTACCCGGAGGTTTCGCTGACGCCGTCGGAGTGGGCGGTGGCGGTGGAGGCGTTCATGCGGCTGCTGCTTTCCCACCTGGTGCAGCCCAGCGGCTCGGCCGAGCACGCGAGCGGCCAGATGCGCTGGGTGATCGGCCGCATGCTCGGCTCGTGACGCCGCAGGTGGCCCCCGCCCCGGCGGCGCGGGCCACTGGCCTAGACTCGGACGTCCCGGTCTGCACGTTGCCGGGCCCATTTCCGCAGGATTGTCCTACACAATCGTTACCGCTCGAGGAGAAGACCTTGAAGAGCACCGTCGAGCAGCTGAGCCCGACGCGAGTCAAGATCAATGTCGAGGTGCCGTTCGACGAGTTGAAGCCCAACTTCGACCGCGCCTACCGCAAGATCGCCCAGCAGGTGCGCATCCCGGGCTTCCGGCCCGGCAAGGCGCCCGCTCGCGTCCTGGAAAGCCGGATCGGGCGTGGCCCGGTGCTCGACGAGGTCGTCAACGAGGCCATCCCGGCCAAGTACATCGAGGCCGTTCGCGAGAACGAGGTCCGCACGCTCGGCAACCCCGAGTTCGACGTGACCAAGCTCGAGGACCGCGACGTCCTCGAGTTCACGGCCGAGGTCGACGTGCGCCCGGAGATCGAGCTGCCCGACCTCGAAGGCTTCGCGATCACCGTCGACGACGTCGAGCTGACCGACGCGGAGGTCGACGAGCAGCTCGACGAGCTGCGCGCCCGCTTCGGCACGCTGACCGGCGTCGAGCGCCCGGCCGAGACCGGCGACTTCGTTTCGATCGACCTCGCCGCGACCGTCGACGGCGAGGCCGTCGAAGAGGCCGCCACCAGCGGGCTGTCCTACGAGATCGGCTCCGGCCAGCTCGTGGACGGCATCGACGAGGCCATCGTCGGGGCGAACGCCGGCGAGACCAAGACGTTCACCACCCAGCTCGTCGCCGGCGACCACGCCGGCCAGGACGCCGAGGTGACCGTGACCGTCCAGTCGGTCAAGCAGCGCGAGCTGCCCGAGGCCGACGACGAGTTCGCCCAGATGGCGAGCGAGTTCGACACGATCGAGGAGCTCAAGGGCGACCTCCGCGAGCGCCTCGGCCGCGTCAAGAAGATGCAGCAGGGCGTCCAGGCGCGCGACAAGGTGCTCGACGAGCTCTTGGAGCGCACCGAGGTGCCGATCCCGGAGAAGGTCCTCGACTCCGAGATCGAGAACCGCAAGCACGACGCGATCCACCCGTTCGACCACGACGAGGCCCAGTTCGCGCAGGCTCTCGAGGCCGAAGGCCGCACGCTGGAGGAGTTCGACGCGGAGACCCGCACCGAGTCGGAGAAGGCCGTCCGCACGCAGCTGCTGCTGGACACCATCGCCGACAAGGAAGAGGTCTCGGTCAACGACGGCGAGCTGACCGAGCGGATCATCTACCAGGCCCAGCGCTTCGGGATCAGCCCGGACGAGTACGTCCAGCGTGCCCAGCAGTCCGGCCAGCTGACCGCGATCTACGCCGACGTCCGCCGCGGCAAGGCGCTCGCCTCCGTGGTCCGGAAGACGACCGTCACCGACGGCTCGGGTGCCGAGGTCGACCTCTCGGAGCTGTTCGGCGCCGAGGAGCCGGCCGGCGACGAGGCAACCCAGGAGACGCAGGCCACCGACGAGGCGGCGAAGACTCCGGCGGAGTGAAGCTGTGAGCGAACTTGGGCGGTGTCAGGCATTCTGCGCCGCCCAAGTTCGTTAGGGTCGGTTGCAAGATCTCAAGCATCTGAAACGACAGCGGCGGCCGTCACCACGGGGCCGTCGCCGGCGAAAAGGCAGGCAGACGTGACGCAGCACACGCCCGAGGCGCGGTCCGGCACCGCAGGGCTCACCCTCACCGACTCGGTGTTCGAGCGGTTGCTCCAGGAGCGCATCGTCGTCCTCGGTTCCGAGGTGAACGACGAGATCGCCAACCGGATCACCGCGCAGCTGTTGCTGCTCGACGCGGACGACGCCGAGTCCGACATCCGCTTCTACATCAACTCGCCGGGTGGCTCGGTCACGGCCGGGTTCGCCATCTACGACACCATGCAGCTGATCCGCCCCGACGTCGCGACCTACGCGATGGGCATGGCGGCCTCGATGGGCCAGTTCCTGCTCTCCTCGGGCGCGCCCGGCAAGCGCTACTCGCTCCCGCACGCGCGCATCCTGATGCACCAGCCGTCGGCCGGTGTCGGCGGCACCGCGTCGGACATCGCGATCCAGGCCGACCTGTTCAACAAGTGGAAGCAGGAGCTGGCCCGGATCACGGCGGACCAGACCGGGCAGACGGTCGAGCAGATCATCGCGGACGGCGACCGCGACCGCTGGTTCACCGCGCAGGAGGCGAAGGACTACGGGTTCGTGGACCACGTCCTCACCGCCGACATCGCCCGTCCGGGCTCGAACTGAGCGCGAAGCACACAGGAGACTCGATCATGAGCAACTTCAGGCTCCCGGGTGACTTCCGGGCTCCGAACACACCCCAGTCGCGGTACATCCTCCCGTCGTACGTCGAGCGCACCAGCTACGGCGTCAAGGAGTCGAACCCGTACAACAAGCTGTACGAAGAGCGCGTCATCTTCCTCGGCGTGCAGGTGGACGACGCGTCGGCCAACGACGTGATGGCCCAGCTGCTGCACCTCGAGCACGAGGACCCGGACCGCGACATCCTGCTGTACATCAACTCGCCGGGTGGCTCGTTCACCTCGCTGATGGCGATCTACGACACGATGCAGTTCGTCCGCCCGGACATCCAGACGTACTGCCTCGGCCAGGCCGCCTCCGCGGCCGCGGTCCTGCTGGCGGCCGGCACCCCGGGCAAGCGCTACGCGCTGCCCAACTCCCGGGTGCTGATCCACCAGCCGGCCACCGAGGGCACGTACGGCCAGGTCTCCGACCTGGAGATCCAGGCGAACGAGATCCAGCGGGTGCGGCGCCAGATGGAGGTCATCCTGGCGAAGCACACGAACAAGGACCCCGACCAGATCCGGACCGACATCGAGCGGGACAAGATCCTGACCGCCGACGAGGCCAAGGCGTACGGAATCATCGACGAGGTGCTCCCGTACCGGAAGGCCTCGGCTCTGTAGATCCGCCAGGCCGGTGTGTGTCGAGGAGACGACATACACCGGCACTCTGGTTTAGGGTCGTCCTCTGACGTGCTCCCGGAGCCTGTGGGTGTTCCCGCCCACGGCATCGGACGGGTACCGTCAGTGGCAATGCGTGAGGCTCCACTCGGTCGTTCGTGACCGGGGGTCGCACCGTCGCAACACACGTCAGGCGCGGCAGTCCGCGCCGGAGGGGACGAGGTCAACGGCCATGGCACGGATCGGTGACGGCGGAGACCTGCTGAAGTGTTCTTTCTGCGGGAAGAGCCAAAAGCAGGTGAAGAAGCTCATTGCCGGCCCCGGGGTCTACATCTGCGATGAGTGCATCGACCTCTGCAACGAGATCATCGAGGAGGAGCTGGCCGAAGCCGGCGACGTCAAACTCGACGAGCTGCCCAAGCCCGCCGACATCCACGAGTTCCTCGAGCAGTACATCATCGGGCAGAACGACGCCAAGCGGACCCTCGCGGTAGCGGTCTACAACCACTACAAGCGGATCCAGGCGGACGACAAGGCCGGGCCGAAGGACTCCAAGGAGGAGTCGGTCGAGCTGGCCAAGTCGAACATCCTGATGCTCGGCCCCACCGGGTGCGGCAAGACCTACCTCGCGCAGACGCTGGCGAAGCTGCTGAACGTGCCGTTCGCGATCGCGGACGCCACGGCGCTGACCGAGGCCGGGTACGTCGGCGAAGACGTCGAGAACATCCTGCTCAAGCTCATCCAGGCGGCGGACTACGACGTCAAGCGGGCCGAGACCGGGATCATCTACATCGACGAGGTCGACAAGATCGCCCGGAAGAGCGAGAACCCGTCGATCACGCGGGACGTCTCCGGCGAGGGTGTCCAGCAGGCGCTGCTGAAGATCCTCGAGGGCACCACCGCCTCGGTGCCGCCGCAGGGCGGCCGCAAGCACCCGCACCAGGAGTTCATCCAGATCGACACGACGAACGTGCTGTTCATCGTGGCCGGCGCGTTCGCCGGGCTGGAGAAGATCATCAACGAGCGGGTCGGCAAGCGTGGCCTCGGCTTCGGCGCGGAGATCCGCACGAAGTCCGAGATCGAGGAGAGCGACGTCTTCTCCGACACCATGCCCGAGGACCTGATCAAGTTCGGGCTGATCCCGGAGTTCATCGGCCGGCTCCCGGTCGTGGCGACGGTCAACCACCTGGACAAGGAATCGCTGGTCAGCATCCTCACCCAGCCGCGCAACGCCCTGGTGAAGCAGTACAAGAAGCTCTTCGAGATGGACAACGTCGAGCTCGAGTTCACCAAGACCGCGCTCGAGGCCATCGCCGACCAGGCGGTCCTGCGCGGGACCGGTGCCCGCGGGCTGCGTGCCATCATGGAAGAAGTGCTGCAGCCGGTCATGTACGACATCCCGAGCCGCGACGACGTGGCGAAGGTCGTGATCACCGAGCAGACCGTCCGGGAGAACGTGAACCCGACGATCGTCGCCCGGCAGCCGACGAGGCGCACGCGCAGCGAGCGCGGCGAGAAGTCGGCCTGAGGCCGGGCGTCTCCGGGCCACCCGGCCCGGAGACCCGACAGGAAAGCTGAATGACTGCTGACTCTATGCCGGTTACCGGCGGGGGCGCCGCCCCCGCCGGTGGCGTGCAGGCACCGCCGCCACCCGAACCGGAGCCGGTGCCCGCCGGACCGGTCCTCGGGTTCCGCGAGCTGAGCGAACGCGTCATCGCGTCCGTGTTCGACCGGTACCCGTGGCTGAACCGGGTGCTGATGGGCGTGCTGGCCGTGTGCGCCGGCGTGTGCGTCGTGGCCGTGGTGGCCCGCCTGTCGCCGTTGCCCCTGATCCCGCTGCCGCTCTTCGTCGTCGCGGGGTACGCGCTCTGGCGAGCCGGTGGGGTCACCGAGCGGCGTCCGCTGGTCAACTGGGTGCTGCTGTTCGGCCTCGCGACCCTGGTCGGCTTCTGGCTGATCTCGGTCGTCGGCCGCTGGGTGGAGTGAACTTCCTCCGTCCGATGGGTTTGCGCCGGGCCGTGTCCGGGTAGCAAGGTCCCGTGGTAGGTGCCCTGAGACCGGTTCGGCATCCGGCACTGTTCTACCGCGGTGACAGTGAGTACCTGGACGGCGTCGTTCCGTTCCTGCTCGAAGGTCTCGACCGGGGCGAACCGGTGGCCGTGGCCGTTCCGGCGCGCAATCTCCTCCTCATCGAGAAGGCCCTGGAAGCCCGTGCCCGTGAGGTGCGGCTGACCGACATGTGCCTGGTGGGCCGCAACCCCGGCGCGATCCTGCCGACGGTCCTGCTCGCCTTCGCCGGCGAGCACGCGGGCCCGGTGCGGATCGTGGCGGAGCCGCTGTGGAGCGACCGCACGGGCGCCGAGTACCCGGAGTGCGTCCTGCACGAGGCGCTCATCAACCACGCTCTCGTGGGGCGGGACCTGGCGGTGCTCTGCCCGTACGACACCGCGTCGCTCTCGCCGGACGCGCTGGCCGACGCCGAGCGCACCCACCCCGAGGTGCGGGGGCCGGCCGGGCCGCTCGTCAGCTCCCGGTTCGACCCGGACGGAGCCCGCGTGGAGCTCATGCGGCCGCTCGACCCGCCGCCGGCCGCGATCGAGCGGAAGTTCGACATCGGGCAGCTGGCCTCGTTGCGCGGGTTCGCGGAGATCTGGGCCGCGCGCCACGGTCTGCGCCGCCCGCGCCGGGACGACTTCACCCTGGCGATCGCGGAGCTGACGACGAACAGCATCCTCTACGGCGGCGGCGCGGGCGTGCTCCGGCTGTGGGCGGACGAGCGTCAGGTGGTCGGCGAGGTCACCGACACGGGCACGATCACGGAACCCCTGGCCGGCCGGATCCCCCCGACGGCGGCCGCACTGGGCGGCCGCGGGCTGCTGCTGGTCAACCGCCTGGCGGACCTGGTCCGCACGTACTGGGTCCCGGGCCGCACGACGACCCGCGTCCACTTCACCTGCTGACCCGTACCCCAACGGCCGACACGCGTACCTGGCCGGACGACACGCGTACCTGGGCGGACGACACGCGTACCTGGCCGGACGACACGCGTACCTGGGCGGACGACACGGCACCTCGCCCAGGAGCGGGTCGTGTCGTCCATCGGGGTACGCGTGTCGTCCGGCTGAGTACGCGTGTCGTCCGGGGCGGGTCAGTCCTTGCGGGGGACCTGCTTGCCGAGGAAGCTGATCAGGCTCGGCACCACCGTCCGGTTGAACGGGTCGCCGTGCTTGCCGTGGGCCGTGTGGGCGACCACCGGGTGGGCCGCGTCGATGTAGCGGCGGACGCCCGTGATGAACGGGTCCTCCGTGCCGCACCAGATGCCGTTGGCCACGGTCTTCGTCGCGTCGATGTGCCGCAGCGGGTCGAGCGCGGTCCAGTCGTTCAGGCCGGTGAAGATGTGCCGCTTGGCCATCTCCTGCCAGGACAGGATCAGCGCCGGGGCCAGCGTCGCGACCGCGGCCGGCGGCTGGCGCCGCTCCACGCGGCGGCGCGTGTACACCAGCGCGCCGAACCCGCCCATCGAGACGCCCGTGCAGGCGAACGGCTGCCCGGTGTCGCCGGCGAAGCCGCGGGCCCGCAGCCACTGCGGGACCTCCTCCAGCAGCATCGCCATCGGGTCGTCGCCCGGGTGCACCTCGTGCCAGTAGTTGTCGCCGCCGTCGACGGCGACGAAGCCGAACGCCGGGACGGCCTTGCGCGCGACGTCGCTGGAGAGCTGCTTGAGCGTGCCGGTCGGGGCCGCGCTGCGGGCGTTGCCGTGCAGGCCGTGCAGCATCAGCGACATCGGCAGCCCCTTGGGCGGGGTCTTCGACGGCAGGATGAACACCAGGTCGACCATCCGGCCGCGGGCCTGGGAGTAGACGCGCTCGACGCGGGTGCTGCCCAGCTGGGTCGTCGGGTTCGACGACGTCACTCCCAGCGTCCGCTGCAGCGCCTGGCTGAACGGCAGCTTGCCGGTGGCGGTACCGATGGCCAGGCCGCCCACGGCCAGCCCGGACGCGCCCGCTATCAGCACGGACCGGCGCGACAGCCACCGCCGTGCGTCCCGGACCGCGGCCGCCCCGGCCGTCTCCGGGACCAAGGGCTCGCCCGGAGGTCGCTCCCCGTTTTCCTCGTTCACCTGTCTCCGTCCCCCGCCTGCTGCTCCTAGGACGCCGCGCACCCGCTCCGCGTTCCCCTCACGTCCCTGTTCGCCGGGTTAGTCGTTCCCACCCTGCCCGGCGTTTCGGGTTTTCGCCCGCCAAGCCGCCTTGGCCGCCTCGGTCGAGTGTTCCGCCCGCTCCACAGTGTCCCCGAGACCCACCGCCATGGTGATCCCCAGGGGTATCAAAATGTGGTCGATGCCCTGCTCACCGGCGCCGAAGTGGCCGGACGCCTCGAGCGTGACGAAGCCGTGCAGCGCGCTCCACAGCTGCGCGGCCGCCTGGTACTTGTCCGCGGGCCGGAACCGGCCGGCCTCGATGGCCCGCTCGGTCGCCCGGACGATGTGCTCGAACGCCTCCAGGCCCTCCTGAGCGGCTTCGCGGCCCTCCTCGGTGGTCAGGTCCGACAGGGTCGCCCGCTTGCCGCCCGGCGCGGACTGGCCGAACGTCACCGCGAACAGCTGCGGCTGCTCGGCGACCGCCTGCCGGTAGGTCCGGGCGAGGCTGAAGATGTCCGCCACCGGGTCGCCGGTCTCGCCGACCTCGGCCAGGCACGCGCTGAGCCGCAGGAACCCCGTGCGCGCCACCTCGTCGACCAACGCGGTCATGCCCCCGAAGTGCGTGTACACGGCCATCGTCGAGACGCCGACCTCCGCCGCCAGCTTGCGGGCCTGCAGAGCTTCGGGGCCGCCGTCGTCGAGCAGCCGGATGGCGGCCTCGACGAGCCGCTCCTTGACGTCGGTCGCACGCGGTTTCGGGCTCATGCTTGCCAGTATCTCATAACCCTGTTATAAATGGTGTCATAACCAAGTTATAGCAGCTTCGGAGGGGTCAGGCATGGGCAACAAGTTCCTCGAAGGCAACTTCGCCCCGGTGAGCCGGGAGCACACGATCACCGAGCTGGCCGTCACGGGGCGCATCCCCGAGTTCCTCGACGGCCGCTACCTGCGCAACGGGCCCAACCCGCTGTCCGAGGTGGACCCGGCGGCCTACCACTGGTTCATGGGCGACGGCATGGTCCACGGCGTGCGCCTGCGCGACGGCAAGGCCGAGTGGTACCGCAACCGGTGGGTGCGCAACCCGGCCGTCACGGCGACGCTGAACGGCGAGGACGCGAGCCGCTTCTGCGGGCTGGACGCGCTCGGCGCCAACACCAACGTCATCGGCCACGCCGGCCGGACCTTCGCGCTGGTCGAGGCGGGCGCGCCGACCTACGAGCTGACCGAGGAGCTCGACACCGTCGGTCGCTGCGACTTCGACGGCACGCTGCCCGGCGGCTACACCGCCCACCCCAAGCGCGATCCGCGCACGGGCGAGCTGCACGCCGTGTCGTACTCCTTCGGCATGGGCAACAAGGTCCAGTACTCGGTGATCGACGCGCAGGGCCGGGCGCGCCGCACGGTCGACGTCGAGGTCACCGGGTCGCCGATGATGCACGACTTCTCGCTGACCGAGAAGCACGTCGTGTTCTACGACCTGCCGGTGACGTTCAACGCGGAGATGGCGGTCGCGGCGAACGTGCCGGGCGCGCTGCGGGCGCCGGCGAAGCTCGTCCTCTCGGCCATGGTCGGCAAGGTCCGCGTGCCGGACCCGGTGACCGCGATGATGGCGCGCAAGATCGGCGCGAACGGCGGCCTGCCGTACCGCTGGGACCCGAAGTACCCGGCGCGGATCGGCGTCATGCCGCGCGAAGGCGGCAACGGCGACGTCCGGTGGTTCGAGGTCGAGCCGTGCTACGTCTTCCACCCGCTCAACGCCTACGACGACGGTGACAGCATCGTGCTCGACATCGTCCGCCACCCGAAGATGTTCGACACCGAGCTGCACGGCCCGGACGAGGGCGGCCCGACGCTGGACCGCTGGACCGTCGACCTCTCCGCGGGCAAGGTCCTGGAGGAGCGGCTCGACGACCGCGGCCAGGAGTTCCCGCGGGTGGACGAGCGGCTCGTCGGCCGGCGCCACCGCTACGGCTACTCGATGTCGGCCGACGGCGGCGCGACCCCCGGCGGCTCCCTGTTCAAGCACGACTTCCACGCCGGTTCACGGCAGGAGCGCGCGTTCGGCGCGGGACGGCAGCCCGGCGAGTTCGTCTTCGTCCCGTCCCACGCGGACGCGGCGGAGGACGACGGCGTCCTGATGGGCTTCGTCTTCGACCCCGCGTCCCAGCGCAGCGACCTCACCCTGCTCGACGCGGGCACGCTGGAGACCGTCGCCGCGATCCACCTGCCGGACCGCGTACCCAACGGCTTCCACGGCAACTGGGTCGAGTCGGTTTAGGTCAGCAGGCGGTGGTCGCCGGTGTAGAGGTTCATCGAGTCGCCGCGCAGGAAGCCGATCAGCGTCATGCCGTTCTCTTCCGCGAGCTCGACCGCCAGTGACGACGGGGCGGACACCGCGGCCAGCAGCCCGATCCCGGCCATCGCGGCCTTCTGCACCAGCTCGAACGACGCGCGCCCGGACACCAGCAGGCCGTACCCGGGCGCGGGGATCCGGTTCTCGAGGACGGCCCAGCCGAGCACCTTGTCGACCGCGTTGTGCCGGCCGACGTCCTCGCGGACGACGGCGATCTCGCCGTCCGAGGTGAACAGCCCCGCCGCGTGCAGGCCGCCGGTGCTGGCGAACACCTTCTGCCGGGTGCGCAGGGCGTCCGGCAGGGCGGACAGGGTCTCGCTCTTCACCGTGAAGGCGGCCGAGGCGGGGGAGAAGCGGGTCTTGAGCTTGACCGCGTCGAGCGCGGCCTTGCCGCAGACCCCGCACGACGACGTCGTGTAGAAGTTGCGCTCGACCCCGGTGTCCGGCGGCGGCACGCCCGGTGCCAGCGCGATGTCCAGCACGTTGTAGGTGTTGCGGCCCTGGTCGTCGACGCCGTCGCAGTAGCGGGCGACGGCGATGTCCTCGCGGCCGCCGATCACCCCTTCGGACAGCAGGAAGCCGTGGGCCAGCTCGACGTCGTGCCCGGGCGTGCGCATCGTGACCGCCAGCGCCTTGCCGCCGACGCGCAGCTCCAGGGGCTCTTCGGCGGCCAGCGCGTCGGGACGGCGCCGGTCGCCGGTCGCGGAGATCTTCCGCACCGGCCTCCGCACGGTCACCCTGCCCATGACCCACACCCTTCTCCGCCGGAAAGTTTGACACTCGCATGGTGCAACGCCGGGTATTTAGTAATACATTCCCTCCATCATCCCCACTCTACGGAGGGATCCGATGGCTCTCGGCTTCCTGGACCGTTCCCGGATCGTGGCACCACCAGGCTGGACGCGCTGGCTGGTGCCGCCGGCGGCCCTTTCGGTACACCTGTCGATCGGGCAGGCCTACGCGTGGAGCGTCTTCAAGACGCCGCTCGAGAAGACGATGCACCTGAACGGGACGCAGAGCTCGCTGCCGTTCCAGCTCGGCATCGTCATGCTCGGCCTCTCCGCGGCGTTCGGCGGCACGCTCGTCGAGAAGAACGGCCCGCGCTGGGCCATGTTCGTCTCGATGTGCTGCTTCGCCACCGGGTTCCTGATCTCCGCCCTGGGCGTGGCGACCGGGCAGTTCTGGCTGGTCGTCGTCGGCTATGGCGGGATCGGCGGCGTCGGGCTCGGCATCGGCTACATCTCGCCGGTGTCCACGCTCATCAAGTGGTTCCCGGACCGCCCCGGCATGGCGACCGGGATCGCGATCATGGGCTTCGGCGGCGGTGCGCTCATCGCGTCGCCGTGGTCGTCGTCGATGCTCGGCACCTCGCCGACCACCGGCACGATCGCGACGGCGTTCCTGGTGCACGGCGTCGTCTACGCGGCGTTCATGTCGATGGGCTGGCTGCTCGTGCGGGTGCCGGCCGACGACTGGAAGCCGGCCGGCTGGGAGCCGAAGACCGACCACGGCAAGGCCATGATCAGCACCGCGAACGTCTCGGCCGCCAACGCGATCAAGACGCCGCAGTTCTGGCTCCTGTGGGTCGTGCTGTGCTTCAACGTCACCGCGGGCATCGGCATCCTGGAGAAGGCGTCCCCGATGATCGTGGACTTCTTCAAGAACACCTCGACCCCGGTCGGCACGGCCGCGGCGGCCGGGTTCGTCGCGCTGCTGTCGCTGTGCAACATGCTCGGCCGGTTCGTCTGGTCGTCCACTTCGGACCTGGTCGGACGCAAGAACATCTACCGCACCTACCTCGGCGTGGGCGCGGTGCTGTACCTGGTGATCGCGCTGACGGACAACTCGTCGAAGGTCGTGTTCATCCTGTGCGCGATGGTGATCCTGTCGTTCTACGGCGGCGGGTTCGCGACGATTCCGGCGTACCTGAAGGACCTCTTCGGCACCTACCAGGTCGGCGCGATCCACGGCAGGCTGCTCACCGCGTGGTCGGTGGCCGGCGTGCTCGGCCCGCTGATCGTCAACGCGATCGCCGACAACGAGAAGTCGGCCGGCAAGTCCGGCCCGGCGCTCTACCAGCTGTCGTTCTACATCATGATCGGCCTGCTGGTGGTCGGCTTCGTGGCCAACGAGCTGGTGCGGCCGGTGAAGGCGAAGTTCCACGAGCCCGTCACCTCGGACGCGGCCGCGAGGAGTGAGGCGTGATGAGCGAGCAGCCCCAGGAGACCGGGACGAACCGCGTGCCGCTGATCGTGCTCGCCTGGGCGTGGGTCGTGCTGCCCTTCGCCTACGGTGTGTACCAGCTGTTCCTGAAGCTGGTGCAGCTCTTCGGGTAGCCCTTGTGAGCTGAGTCACCCGTGCAGCGGGAGCGGGCCCGGCGGCGTCGGTAGGACGTGCACCTACTGGGGAAGATCGCCGTCGCCGGGCTCGCTTTCGCCGTCCTGGGCGGTACCGCCTACGGCTACACGAACCTCCACGCCCTCGACGACGTCTCGCGCGACAGCGTCATCGACGCCGAGGGCGGCACCGCGCCCGGGGAACAGCCCGCCGACGGCTCGCTCGACATCCTGCTCGTCGGCCGCGACTCGCGGACCAACGACCAGGGGCAGCCGCTTTCCCCGGAGGTCCTGCGCGAGCTCCGGGCCGGAGCCAACGGCGACGACCTCACCGACACGCTCATCGTGCTGCGGATCCCGAACGGCACCCACGACGTGAAAGCGTTCTCCATCCCGCGCGACAGCTACGTGTCGATGCCCGGCGGGAAGGGGAAGATCAACGCCGCGTTCGGGCGCGCGAAGGCCGCCGAAGCCAAGCGGCGGCGCGACGCGGGGGAGACCGACAAGGCGAAGATCGACCAGGCCGCCCTCACCGCCGCGCGCCGCGGGACGCGGCAGGCGGTCGAGGGCCTCACCGGCGTCAAGATCGACCACTACGCCGAGGTCAACCTGCTCAGCTTCTACGAGATCAGCCAGGCGGTCGGCGGCGTCGACGTCTGCCTCAAGGAAGCCACCAAGGACAAGAACTCCGGCGCGGACTTCCCGGCCGGGCCGCAGCGGATCCAGGGCGCCGACGCGCTGGCCTTCGTCCGGCAGCGCGACGGGCTCCCGGGCACCGACTTCGCCCGCGTCCGGCGCCAGCAGGTGTTCCTCTCCGGGCTGGCCCGGCAGGTGCTGTCGGCGGGGACGCTGGCCAACCCCGGGAAGCTCTCGGACCTCATCGGCGCCGTCAAGCGCTCGGTGGTGCTCGACGACTCGTGGAACCTGCTCGACTTCGTCGCGCAGATGCGCGGGGTCAGCGGGGGCGGGATCCGGTTCGAGACGATCCCCGTCGTCAACCGCGACTACCGGTACGACCAGGACAACCCCCACGCCACGGCCGTGCAGGTCGACCCGGCGGCGGTGAAGGCCTTCGCGGCGGACCTGATCGGGTCCGCCGCGCCGAAGACGCCGGCCGCCGCCCCGGTCACGGTCGACGTCTCCAACGCGAGCCCGAAGGGCGGTCTCGCCGCCCGCGTGGCCGGGTTCCTGGGGGACCACGGGTTCACCAAGGGCACGACCGGCAACACCGCCTCGCGGCGGACGTCCCTGGTCCGCTTCGGCGCCGACCTCGCGCAGCGGGGCGCGGAGGTCGCGAAGCTGCTGGGCGGGCTGTCGACGGAGGAGTCCGCGGCGGTGCCGGCGGGCCACATCGAGGTGGTGCTCGGGTCGGTGTACGCCGGCCCGGGGACGACCGGTGGCGGGGGCGCCCCGGCCGCCGGCGACGAGCCGATCACCTCGGACGGGGTCGTCTGCGTGAATTGATCGCGCGCGCCAATCGAAAGCCCGGCCTTTCATCGGGTTCCGCGAAATTGCGCCAGGAATTTCCGTGAAGTACCGCGTTTCCGTTTTCCGCCGACCGGACCACGGCGGACCACCGGGGTGACTGGTCTTGACGCTGCCTCCCTGGTGAGGCAGTGTGCGGTGACCGTCGACGACAGCACCGAGCGGCGGACCGGAAAAGATCACCGGACCGGTGGCGAACCGGAAAGTCAATTTCAGGAAATACGGAAAGTCCGGAACCTATGCGTAGCAGCGTTGCCCGCGGAGGGTGGCTCCTTCCGGTGCTCGCTTCCGCCGTTCTTTGTGCCGGGTGCCAGTCGTCGTCTGCTTCGGCGCACTACCCCGACTCGATCGACGCCTGCAAGCTGCCCGGCTCGAACGCGCGTGACCGGCTCGCGCCCGGCACCGTCGAGGTCCCGGCCGACTCGGTGAAGACCGCCGACGCCAAGGTCGTCCCCCAGGACCGCTCCACCGAGGGCAACGACCTCACCAGCTGCAAGCGCCTGTTCGCCCGCGACCTCGGCGGCGGCAAGCCCAACATGCAGGACTACCGGCTCGTCACGATCGCCGTCGTGCGGTTCACCGACTCCGACCCGGGCGAGGGCGCGACCAAGGCCACCCAGCTGATGACCGACGCGCTCGGCGACCACTCGGGGGTCCGGCTCGCCACCGACGTCGGCGACGAGGCCGGGTTCTCCGAGCAGTGGGCCGCCGTGCGCACCGGGAACGTCGTGCTCAGCCTGGCCATCGCCGACGGCGGCACGGAGGCCGCGCTGATCCCGCCGGCGACCCTCGACAACGTCCAGGCCGTGGTCACCGACATGACCAACACGCTGCAGCGCGACTACCGGGGCTGAACCTCGAGCCGCACCACGATCGCCTTCGACACCGGCGTGTTCGACTTCTCCGCGACCGAGTCCAGCGGCACCAGGGCGTTGGCCTCCGGGAAGTACGCCGCCGCGCAGCCGCGGGCCGTCGGGTAGGACACCACCCGGAACGACGGCGCGCGGCGGTCGCCGTCGCGCCACTCCGAGACCAGGTCCACCATCGCGCCGTCGGTCAGGCCGAGCGCGGCGATGTCGTCCGGGTTGACCAGCACGACCCGGCGGGCGTTCTCGATGCCGCGGTAGCGGTCGGAAAGCCCGTAGATCGTGGTGTTGTACTGGTCGTGGCTGCGCATCGTCTGCAGCAGCAGCCTGCCCTCGGGCACCTGCGGGTACTCCAGCTCCGAGACCGTGAAGTTGCCCTTGCCGTTGGCGGTGCCGGTGAACTCGCGGGAGTCGCGCGGCGCGTGCGGCAGCACGAACCCGTCCGGCTCGCGGACGCGGCGGTTGTAGTCCTGGCAGCCCGGCACGACGCGGGAGATGCGGTCGCGGACCAGGTCGTAGTCGGTCTCGAACGTCCGCCACGGCACCGCGTGCCCGGCGCCGAACAGCGTCTCGGCCAGCCGGCAGACGATGGCGACCTCGGACAGGAGGTGCTCGCTCGCCGGCTTGAGGCGCCCGCGCGAGGTGTGCACCTGCGACATCGAGTCCTCGACCGTGACGAACTGCTCGCCGCTCGCCTGGACGTCGCGTTCGGTGCGCCCGAGCGTCGGCAGGACCAGCGCGGTGCGGCCGTGGACGACGTGGGAGCGGTTCAGCTTCGTGGAGACGTGCACGGTCAGCGAGCACGACTCGAGCGCCTTCTCGGTCGCCTCCGTGTCCGGGGTCGCCGAGGCGAAGTTGCCGCCGACGGCGAAGAAGACCTTGCCGCCGCCGTCGCGCATCGCCCGGATCGCGTCGACCGTGTCGAAGCCGTGCTCGCGTGGCACCTCGATGCCGAACTCGGCGGCGAGGGCGTCCATGAAGGACTGCGGCATCTTCTCCCAGATGCCCATCGTCCGGTCGCCCTGGACGTTCGAGTGCCCGCGCACCGGGCACAGGCCCGCGCCCGGCTTGCCGATCATCCCGCGCATCAGCGCCAGGTTCGCGATCTCCGAGATCGTCGGGACGGCGTGCTTGTGCTGCGTCAGGCCCATCGCCCAGCAGTAGATCGTCCGCTCGGAGGTGGCGATCATCCGCGCGACGCGCTCGATCTGCTCGCGCGGCAGCCCGGTGGCGCGCTCGACCTCGGGCCAGTCGATCTCGCGCAGGTGCTTCGCGTAGTCGTCGAAGCCGTCGGTGACCCGCTCGACGAAGTCGCGGTCGACGATCGCGCCCGGCGCTTCCTCGTCCCAGGCCAGCAGCAGGTGCCCGACGGCCTGGAACAGCGCGAGGTCACCGCCGAGCCGGATCTGGGCGAACTCGTCGGCCAGCGGCGTGCCCTTGCCGACTACACCGCGGACGTTCTGCGGGTTCTTGAACCGCATCAGCCCGGCCTCGGGCAGCGGGTTCACGGCGATGATCTTCGCGCCGTGGCCCTTGGCCTCCTCGAGTGCCGAGAGCATCCGCGGGTGGTTGGTGCCCGGGTTCTGCCCGACGACGACGATCAGGTCGGCCTTGTGGATGTCGGCCAGGCTCACCGAGCCCTTGCCGATGCCGGTGGTCGCCGCCAGGGCCGCACCCGAGGACTCGTGGCACATGTTGGAGCAGTCCGGCAGGTTGTTGGTGCCGAACGAGCGCACGAGCAGCTGGTAGAGGAACGCGGCCTCGTTGCTGGTACGGCCCGAGGTGTAGAAGATCGCCTCGTTGGGGTCGGTGAGGGCCTTCAGTTCGCCGGCGACCAGCTCGAACGCGTCGTCCCAGGAGATGGGCTCGTAGTGCGTCGCGCCTTCGCGGAGCACGAACGGCTCGGTGACGCGGCCCTGCTGGCCGAGCCAGTAGTCGGTCTTGGTGTGGAGGTCCTCGATCGGGTGCTTCGCGAAGAACTCGCGGTCGACCCGTCGTTTCGTGGCCTCCTCGGCGACCGCCTTGGCGCCGTTCTCGCAGAACTCGGCCAGCTTGCGCTTCTCACCGTCGACCTCACGCGGTTCCGGCCACGCGCAGCCCGGGCAGTCGAAGCCCTCACGCTGGTTCAGCAGCCGCAGCGCTTTGACGGTCCGGCCGGTGCCCATCTGCTCGACGCTGCGCGCGAGGGACACGGCCACCCCGGGTATCCCGGCCGCCCAGCCCTTCGGCTTGCCCACCTCGAGGCGGGTCTCGTCCACGTCCTGCGCCGGCGCTTCACGAGTCATGTGTTCATCGTGCGCCTCGATGACCGCGCGCGCGAACAGGGGTCAGGCTTTCGCCGCGCGGAGCCCGCGGTCGGAGAGGGTGACGGCGAGCAGGAGAACGCTGATGACGACGAGTGCGACGGCCAGCCGGTGCAGCCCGGCCGAGTCGGCGTGCGGGCCGTAGCAGAGCGCGATCAGCGTCGAGGCCACGATCGCGCCCAGGTACTGGGCCGTGCGGAACAGGCCGCTCGCGGTGCCCATCTGCTCGGCCGGGGCTTCGCGGTAGAGCGTCGTCTGGTTCGCGACGCTGGTGAGGCCCTGGGCCAGGCCGAACAGCGCGGCCAGCGCCAGCAGCGCGCCGGTCCACGTGCCGTCGTGGACGAGCAGCAGCAGGGCCGAGCCGCCGACCAGCGCGACCGCGACCGTGACCAGCCGCGCCTTGATGCCGGAGCCGCGCCCCGAGAACGCGGCCGCGCACACCGCCGTGCCCGACATCGGCAGCAGCATCAGCCCGGCCGCCTCCTCGGACAGCTGCCGCGTGGTTTCCAGCCATTGAACGTAGCCGAACATGATCGCGTAGATGGCCATGAAGCTCAGGGCCTGCCGCAGGTAGGTCCGCAGGATCGCCCGGTTCGCCGCGAGCATCCGCAGGTCGAGGAACGGGTCGTCGCGCCGCAGCTCGACCAGCCCGAACGCGACGCCGAAAGCCGCGACGACGGCGAGCAGCCAGGGCTCGGTGCCCGGGTCCATCAGGAAGAACAGGAGCGCGAGCAGCGTCGCCGAGAACAGCGCGATGCCCAGGACGTCGATCGGCTTCGCGGTGCGCTCGCCGCGATCGTCCTTGGGCACCCACAGCAGCGCCAGCACCAGCGACAGCCCGGCGAGCGGGATGTTCACGGCGAAGATCGCCGGCCAGCCGAAGAGGCCGATCAGCAGCCCGCCCAGCGTCGGGCCGATCACCATCACGGTCTGCGCGGACATCGACAGCACCGACAGCACGCGCGCGGGCACGCCCTGGCCGCTCGCTTCCGCGTGGTGGCGCAGCACGGCCATGGCGGCCGGGAAGCCGGCACACGTGCCGAGGCCGAGGACGACCCGCACACCGGTCAGCCAGCCGACCGAGAGCGGGATCATGCCCGCGATGCCCGCGATGATCACCAGCACCGCGCCGCCGAGCAGGACGCGGCGGGCGCCGTAGCGGTCCACCAGCAGCCCGACCACCGGCTGCCCGACCGCGGTGGCCAGGTAGAGCGCCGAGATCAGCCAGGCCGTCTGGCCGGGGCCGGCGCCGAAGCTCTGCCCGATCGGCACGAGCGCGACGGCGATGAGGGTGGAGTTGATCGGGTTGAGCACCGCACCGGCCACCAGCGGGGTGACCAGACGGGTGCCGAACTTCGCGGGGGCGGTGACGGTGCTCGTGAGCGCTCCTTCAGTGGTGGGCGACTTCAGTGTTCGGCGACGCGCTGCAGCAGCGGCAGCGCGCGCGTGACGGTCTCGAGCTCGGCGGGGGACAGGGCGTCCAGCAGCGCCTGGGCCAGCCACTCGTCGCGGTGCTGGAGGATGCCGCGCACCGTGTCGGAGCCGGTCTCGGACAGGCCGATGACGACGCGGCGCCGGTCGGCCGGGTCGGGGGTGCGGGTGAGGTAGCCCAGCTCGTCGAGGACGCCGAGGGTCGAGGCCATCGACTGCTGCCGCACGTGCTCGGCGGCGGCCAGCTCGCCTTGCGAGGCGGGGCCTTCGCGGTGGAGCCGGTTGAGCACGGCGGACTGCGACGGCGTCAGGATGCCGGCGTTGTCGACGTGGCGCAGCCGGCGGTGCAGCTGCGCGACGACGGCGCGGATCCAGCCGGCGCTCTCGGCCACGTGTGCGGGTACTTCGCCCATGCACACAGTCTAACTGTACAGTCCAGACTGTGCATCTGGATGTGACGCGCTAGTTAGTTGCAGCCGTCCAGGGTCGGCACCGGGTACTTCGGGTCGTAGTAGCCGGGCGCGTCCTGGTCACCGTCAGTGGGCGGACCCGGCGGGTTCGCGTAGCCGGGGGCGAGGAGGCCCTCCCGGGCGTCGGCGCAGCCGACCGCCGACGTCGCGCTCTGGCCGCCGTCGATCCACAGCCCGTGGCTGGTCTTGGCGACGCCGGAGCCGGTGGCGACGACGTAGGTCTCGTCCACGCGCAGGAAGCTGACGATCTCGTTCGGGCTGGTCAGCGCATCGGGGTGGACGTTGTCGAAGGCGAAGGCGACGACGTACTTCGCGTCGACGGCCAGTTCGCCGGGCTTGTCGCCGGCGTGCGCGGTGAGCGTCCCGAAGGAGCGGGGACCCGCGTCGAGCAGGTGGTAGCCGTCGGCGATCTCGGTCAGGTAGGAGTCGAAGCCGGCCTTGTCCTTCCCCGGCTTCTCGGTGAGCCGCGGTGCGAGCTGCTCACGCTGGTCCGGCGCGAAGAGCGCGAGGTAGGCCTTCGGGTCGTGGGCGAACAACACCGCCGCGTCGAGGTGGGCGGCGGTGATGGCCTGCCGGACCTTCGCGTAGGCGTCCGCGACGGCGTCGGCCTTGAACGCGCCGACGGCGGCCGCGGCGGGCGAGGTGATGCCGTCGAGGCCCTTCGGCCAGGCGTCGGCGGGGGTGTTCGCGTACGGGTGCGCCAGGTCGACGTGGGCGAACTGCGCCACCGACGTGGGGTTCGGCGCGGCAGCCGGGGCCGGGGCGCGGCGGCCGGCCAGCACGATCCCGGCGGTCGTCACGCCGAGGATCGCCACGAAAACGGCGAAGATCCACCAGCGCCGCCCCGGTTTCCGCGGGCCGCGCTTCCGCTGCTTGCGGACCTGCTTGCGATCCTTCTTCGCGCCCAGCCAGGCGTCCGTCTGCGCGTGCTTGCGCCACTCCGGGTCCGCCAGGTCCGGGTGGGAATCGAGCAGGTTGTCGTCGTCCACGTGATTCATCCCCCAAAGTCGATGCCTGATCATCGACGGCGGGGGCGAAGCGTTACGAGCCGAAGAACAGGAACGGGTCCTCGTTGACGCCGATGCCCTGGATCTGGTGCACGGTGATCGCGGCCACGACCAGGACGACGACCAGGAGCAGCGCCAGCACACCGGGCCAGCGGCTGTGCCCTGGCTGCTGGTGACCACCGGCGCGGCGCTCGCGTTTGCGACGCTTCTTCAGCTCTTTCTTCGCGCCCAGCCAGGCGTCCCGCTCGGCGTGTTGCTGCCAGTCCGGGTTCATCAGGTCCGGGTGCGTCTCCAGGCGCCGGTCGTCCGGATCCTGCGGCTGCTGAGGCTCTGCCATCCCGAGTGCCTTCCCCCTGGGTGACCCGCCGTGACGGGTTCGTAGACTTGTCCATTGTGACCGAGAACGCTCCGCAGCAGACCACCGACCTTCCGGGTGCCTGGGACCCGGCCGCCGAAGAAGCACCGATGTACGACCGCTGGGTAGCGGCCGGGTACTTCACGGCCGACGCCACGTCGGAGAAGCCGCCGTTCTCGATCGTACTGCCGCCGCCGAACGTGACCGGTTCCCTGCACATGGGCCACGCCCTCAACCACACGTTGATGGACGCGATGAGCCGCCGCCGTCGCATGCAGGGCTACGAGGTGCTGTGGCTGCCGGGCATGGACCACGCGGGCATCGCGACGCAGAACGTCGTCGAGCGCCAGCTGGCCGGCGAGGGCCTTTCGCGCCACGACCTGGGCCGCGAGAAGTTCGTCGAGCGCGTCTGGGAGTGGAAGGCCGAGTACGGCGGCCGGATCCTCGGCCAGATGAAGCGCCTGGGCGACGGCGTCGACTGGTCGCGTGAGCGCTTCACCATGGACGAGAACCTGTCGAAGGCCGTCCAGACGGTGTTCAAGAACTTCTTCGACGAGGGTCTGATCTACCGCGCCGAGCGGATCATCAACTGGTGCCCGCGCTGCCAGACGGCGCTGTCGGACATCGAGGTCGACCACAACGACGACGATGGCGAGCTCGTGTCGATCCGCTACGGCGACGGCGCCAACGCGATCGTGGTGGCCACCACCCGCGCCGAGACGATGCTGGGCGACACCGCGGTCGCCGTCCACCCGGACGACGAGCGGTACGCGCACCTGGTCGGCACCGAGGTCGAGCTGCCGCTGACCGGCCGCCGCATCCCGATCGTGGCCGACAAGCACGTCGACCCCGAGTTCGGCACGGGCGCGGTCAAGGTGACCCCGGCGCACGACCCGAACGACTTCGAGATCGGCCGCCGGCACGACCTGCCGATGCTGACGATCATGAACGAGCGGGCCGAGATCACGGCGCCGGGACCGTTCCAGGGTCTCGACCGCTTCGAGGCGCGCCCGGCGGTCGTCGCGGCGCTGCGGGAGGCCGGCCGGATCGTGGCCGAGAAGCGCCCGTACGTGCACGCGGTCGGGCACTGCTCGCGCTGTGACACGGTCGTCGAGCCGCGGCTGTCGCTGCAGTGGTGGGTCAAGGTCGAGGAGCTGGCCAAGCTGGCCGGCGACGCGGTCCGCGACGGCCGGACCAAGATCCACCCGCCGGAGCTGGGCAAGCGCTACTTCGACTGGGTCGACAACATGCACGACTGGACGATTTCGCGCCAGCTGTGGTGGGGCCACCGGATCCCGGTGTTCTACGGCCCCGACGGCGAAGTGGTGTGCGTCGGCCCGGACGAGCAGCCGCCGACCGGTGAAGGCTGGACGCAGGACCCGGACGTGCTGGACACGTGGTTCTCGTCGGGCCTGTGGCCGATGTCGACGCTGGGGTGGCCTTCGTCTTCCGCGGATCTGGAGAAGTTCTATCCGACCAGTGTGTTGTCGACGGGCTACGACATCCTGTTCTTCTGGGTCGTCCGGATGATGATGTTCGGCGTGCACCAGATGGACGGCAAGCAGCCGTTCGACCACGTGTACCTGCACGGCCTGATCCGCGACGCGCAGGGCAAGAAGATGTCCAAGTCGCGCGGCAACGTGATCGACCCGCTGGAGTGGATGGACGCGTACGGCGCGGACGCGACCCGTTTCACCCTGGCCCGCGGCGCGAACCCGGGCGCGGACATGGCATTGGCCGACGAGTGGGCGGCGGGCTCGCGCAACTTCTGCACGAAGCTGTGGAACGCGACGAAGTTCGCGATGATGAACGGGGCCTCGGTCGCTGCTCCGTTGCCCGCTGCCGGCGAACTGACCGAGTCCGACCGCTGGATCCTGGGGCGGCTGAGCACGCTGGTGTCCGAAGTGGACGGCCTGTTCGAGGACTTCCAGTTCGCGAAGGTGGCGGGCGCGCTTTACCAGTTCACGTGGAACGAGCTGTGCGACTGGTACCTGGAGCTGGCGAAGGTCCAGCTGTACCAAGGAGATGACGCCCGGGTCTCGGCGACGCGATCGGTGCTGGGGCACGTGCTGGACACGGTGCTGCGGTTGCTGCACCCGTTCATCCCGTTCATCACGGAGAAGCTGTGGACGGCGCTGACGGGCGGCACGTCGCTGGTCGTCGCGGCGTGGCCTGCTCCTTTTGAGGGCTACGCGGACACTGTGGCCGACGCCCGGATCGCGGACGTCCAGAAGCTGGTGACGGAGATCCGCCGCTTCCGAGCCGACCAGGGGTTGAAGCCGGGCCAGAAGGTGGCGACCCGCCTGGCGGGCTACGCGGGTGGTCACGAGCCGGCGGTCCGGTCACTGGTCCGGTTGACAGAGCCGACGCCGGAGTTCGCGGCGAGCGCGTCCCTCGAGGTGGCCCTGGCGGACGGCGTGGTGACGGTGGAGCTGGACCTGTCGGGCACGGTCGACGTGGCGGCGGAGCGCAAGCGGCTCCAGAAGGACCTGGCGGCGGCGGAGAAGGAGCTGACCCAGACGGAGGCGAAGCTGAGCAACGAGGCGTTCATCGCCAAGGCCCCGGACCAGGTGATCGAGAAGATCAAGACGCGCAAGACAACGGCGGCCTCGGACATCGACCGCATCACGGCCCGGCTGGCGGCTCTGCCGGCTTCCTGAGGTTGTTGACCAAAGCCCGGCGCTCCTTCGGGGGTGCCGGGCTTTGTCCTGTCGGGTGGGAAACTGACCAAGAGCGCCTGAGGGCTCAATAATTCTTGACGGCCGCCAGTGCGTTGACACCTGCGGTGCACCGGGGGAAAGTCGGATCGTGGTCGACGACCGGCTCCCTGGTACGCCTGAGCTGCGGATGAAGCAGTATGTGTGCAAGGTGTCCGGCTGCAAGGAGACGAAGCCCTCAGTCGGCAAGCCGGACTGTCCCCGGCACGGGCTGCCGATGAAGCTGGCTTCAGGCAGCGGTCGGTGAATCGGGCGTCGGCGCGTCCATCGAGAAGATCACTTTGAGGGTCGTGCAGTAGCCGCGTGCACTCGCTATGGCGGCGGAGTAACTCGCGACCGCGAGGAGCAGGAACGCCGCGGTTGCCACCGCGGTGCCCGTCGCTGGGTTCTCGGCCGGCAGCAGGAGCGACAAGGTGAGGCCCGCCAGGCCGAGGTGGACGAAGATCAGCGTGCAGTACATGTCGAGCCTGGTGCGGAACTGGTCGTGGTGCAGCCGCAGTCGCGGTGGGATGGCCTCGCCACGCCGCAGGATGAGGTCCTGGGTGTCCTCGCCCTCGCCTGTGATTTCTTCTTCGGTGGCGCGGAGGATGTTGCCCAGCCGCGTGGGCAACATCCGGTGGGGAGATGGGTAATCTTGTTGCGCCTGCGTGATCCTGGCGAGCTTGCCGACCACGTCGGGAGGAAGGAACATTTGCCAGTCGAGCTCCGCGGCGAGTTGTGCGCGCCGGGGGGTAAGTGCCCTCGAGTAAGCCTGGTCTTCGGCTGCGTCGATCAATGATCGTGGGATCTTCTTGCTGAGCAGTATGGGTCTGGCCTTGTCGAAAGCTCGCTCGGTCTGCTGTTTGACCTTGTCTGCCAGCTTCTTCCGTTTTCGCGCTTTGCGCCGGACCAGCAGGCGGTAGATGCCCAGCCAGACGAGCGGGCCCTTCCAATAGCCCTCGAAGAACCGGATCGCCGAGAACGAGAAGGCCTGGCTGACCAGCGCCGCCAACACGAGCGCGAACAACAGCACCACCAGGATGCCCAGCGGCTTCGCCGTCAACCCGACCACGGCGGCACCCAGGTCGAAGTTCCCTTGGCTCCGGAGTTGGAGCAGCACCGCGCCGCAGCCGACCAGCATGGCCGCCGGCATCCAGGCGCTCAGGCTCAGCTGGTCGAGCACCTTGCCGATGAACTGGGACAGGCCCTCAGGTGGCTTCTGCTCTTTCTCGGCAGGCTTGCTGCTCGGCTCGGCGTCGGCCACCCGGACATGATGGCCCATGGGTGACTCGAGATCAGCGCAACGCGCCGCGACGGCTGCTCAGTCGGCCTCGATGGACCGCGCCGCTTCGATCAGGGCGACCGCCTCCGGTGTCACCCGCCGGTCCGTAGGCGTCGCCAAGTACGTCTGCATCCGCGGCGACGGCTCCACCAACGGCCGGAAAACCACCCCCGGCACCGGCAGCAGATTGGCGTGCGCCCGGTAGAACACCGTCCAGTGTGGACGGCCGAACCCCAGTGTCCCCAGCGTGTCCTGCGCCGTCGTGAACTCCGTTCCCAGCACCGGCTTGAACCCTGCCGCGCGGCAGCACGACACCACCAGGTCATACAACGGCTGGTTCCGCGCCCGCGAACTGAGCCGCACCGGCAACGAAGCCAGCGAAGCGAAAGAGACCTCCGAAGCGGAAGCCAACGGATGAGACGCGGGCAAAGCCACCATCACCTCGTCCGTCCACAAAGGAGTCAAGTCGAGACCCGAAGACGGCCACGAACCCCGCACGATGGTCGCGTCCAGGGATCCGTCGCGGACTCGCTGCAGCCGCTCCGCCGTCGGGGCGTGGAGCAGCTCCAACGACGCCGACGGCGCGAGACGGGCGAACGCTCCCAGCAGGACGTCCAGCCGATCGCCCAGGCCTTCGCTCGTGCCCAGCCGCAGGACGGCCCTCGAAGCGCGGAACTCCGACACCGAATCCGAAGCCCGCTCGGCCGCCGCCAGCACCGCCAGTGCGTGCGGCAGGAACCGCTGTCCCGCCTCCGTCAGCACCACCGAACGCGTCGACCGCGTGAACAGCGACACGCCCAGCGACCGCTCCAGCCGCCGGACCTGCTGGCTCACCGCCGGCTGGACGATGTGCAGCCGCTCCGCCGCCCGCCCGAAATGGAGCTCCTCGGCCACCGTCACGAAATACCGAAGCTGCCGCAGCTCCACCTCAGGCCCCATTCATCAGTGTTCGTGATGAGTGTAAGAGCGGACTGCCCCTCGAAAACCACGAACCCGGCCACCAGGCTCGAGCCATGCCTTACGCAACCGTCAACGACACCCGCCTCTACTACGAAGACGCCGGCACCGGCCCGGCCCTGCTGCTCCTGCACGGCTGGGGCGCCAGCGGCCGCGTCTGGGGGGCGTGCCTGCCCGATCTCGTGCGCGACCACCGCGTCATCACCCTCGACTGGCGCGGTTGCGGCCGCTCGGATCGCCCCCTCGACGGCAACACCATCGCCGGTGCCGTGGCCGACCTCGAAGCCGTGATCGAGCTGCTGGAGATCAAGCCGGTCGTGGTCGGGTCCAGCATGGGCGGGGTCTTCGCCACCGAACTCGCGCTCGCCCGCCCCGAGCTGGTCGAGCACGTCGTCGCCGTCGACAGCCCCGGGTACTGGCCGAGCGCCGGCATGCTCGAAACCGTGCGCGAGCTGCGGGAGAACCTCGTCGACGACCGGTTCGGCACCGTCGCCGGCTGGGTGCCCGGCTGGTTCGGCCCGAAGGCCTCGCCCGGGCTGGTCGACTGGACCGTCCGCCAGCTGCTCGACTCCGGTGTCTACATCGACGCGCTCTTCACCGAGATCACCACCTACGACCCGCGGCCCCGGCTGAAGGACCTCAAGGTCCCGATCACCTACCTCCACGGCGAAGTGGACACCCAGATCCCCCTCGAAGTCCCGCACTCCTGCGCCGCTGAGACGCCCGGCGCCCGGGTGCGCGTCCTCGCCGGCTGCGGCCACATCCCGCACCAGGAGGACCCCCGCGCGTTCACCGCCGCCCTCCGCGAGATCGCTTGAAATGCCGAAGACCCGAGAAGGAAGCACCGTCGTCCACTACGACCGGACCGGCGACGGCCCCGCGCTGCTCCTGCTGCACGGCACCGCCGCCTCCCGCGAACAATGGGGACCGTTGACGGCGAAAGCGCACGGCCACACTGTCCTGGCCCCGGACTTTCCCGGCTCCGGCCTGACCGAGGACGACGGCGGCCCGATCAGGATCGAAGACCTCGCCGCGCAGGCCGAAGCCGTGCTGGACCACGCGGGCGTCGGGCAGGCCGACGTCGTCGGACACTCGCTCGGCGCCGTGGTGGCGGCCCACCTGGCCGGCACCCGCCCGGACCGCGTCCGGAAGGCGGTGCTGCACGCCGCGTGGCCCGTCACCGACACGAGGCAGGACGCCGAGTTCCGCCACTGGCTCGACCTGCTCGGAACCGGGACCTTCGCCCGGATGCTCCCGCTGATGGCCTTCGGCCCGCGCTACTGGGAGCAGGCCACCGCGGAGAGCAACGAACAGCTGGTGAAGACGCTCGAGACGATGATCGAGCCGGGCACGGACCGGCAGATAGAAGCCGACCGCGGCGTCGACCTGCGGCCCGTGCTCGGCCGGATCACGGCGCCGGTGCTGGTGCTCGGCAGCGCGCACGACCGGCTGATCACGGCGGACCAGCAGCGGGAGCTGGTCGCCGCGATCCCGGACGCGCGCGCCGCCGAGATCGACGCGGGGCACGGTGCCCCGGCCGAGCTGCCGGACGAGTTCGCCCGGATCGTGCTGGAGTTCCTCAGCGCAGGGACTTGAGCACCACCGCGGCGATGCCCGCCATCCCGGTCTTCAGCGGGTGGTAGGCGGCGGCCACGAAGACGTTCTGGTCCTTGCCGTTGATCCACGCCGAACCGCCGCGCGCGCAGGCGTCGTGGCCGCGCGACGGGCCGAAGGTGTCGACGAACTCCGCCTTCCCGTCCGCGTCCGCGGCGTCGGCCAGCGTCCGGTTCAGTGCCTCCTCGACGCTGTTCAGCCACGCGTAGTCGCCGTCGGCGAACGGCAGCACGTCCGGGCAGTAACCGGACGGCGGCGCGATCCGCGGGTAGCCGACCACCAGCACCCGCGCCCGCGGCGACCGCTCGTGGATCGCGGCCAGCACCGCCTCGACCCGCGGCCCGATGTTGTCGATCGCCGGCGTGACCGAGCCGTCGAAGTGCTCCTTGCAGGGGCTGCCGGTCGGGTCGCTCGCCCGCAGGCCCGGGCACGTCGAGATCAGGCTGCCGAACACGTCGTAGTCGTTGCCGCCGATGCCGAGCGTGACCAGGTCGGTGTCGATCCGCAGCGCGCCCAGCTGCGGCGGGTTGGTGCCGTTGAACGGCACGCCCTGGGGCCGGGTCATGTTCGTGGTGTCCGCGCCGGCGCAGCTGACGTCGGTGAACCGCCGGGTGTGCAGGGCCGCGGCCAGCACCGACGGGTAGTTCGCGGTGGACCGCCCGCAGCCGAGCGGGTCGAGCCGCTGGACCGGGATGAACGGCCCGGAGGTGTAGGAGTCGCCGAGGGCGACGTAGCTGCCGATGCTCGCCGCGGAGGCGGCGGTGGCCGAAGCCGGCAGCAGGATGGCTGCCGAGAGGACGGCGGTGAGCAGCCGGGGGATGCGCATGAAGACCTCGTTCTCGCTGGCGGAATCGCTGCTTCCACATCTAGCGAGCGCCGGACGGCGAGGGGGCGGACTTCACTCCTCAGTCGGGTCACCGTCGCCGTGCTCACGGTAAGTGATCAGCGTGCGCCAGAACAGCAACGGCCGGACGGTGCTCCCGGGCAGCAGCCGGGCCGCCTCGCGGCGCACCTCGGCCAGCGTCGGGTAGTCGTCGACGACCGGGGCCCGCGGGCCGTCTTCGCCGCCGCCGTTCAGCCGCTCGCCGGCGTAGACGACCAGCCGCGCGAGCGCGTTGACCGGGACCGCCGCGACCGCCCGCGCCCAGTCCGCAGGCGTGCTCGGTTTCGCCAGGCCGAGCACCACGAGCACGCCGCCGGGCACCAGGGCGCGGCGCAGCTTGGCGACCGTCTCGAACGGCATGTGGTGCAGGGAGGCGAGGCACGAGATGAAGTCGTAGTGCCCGTCGGGCAGCGCGTCGGTGGTGACGTCGGCCTGCCGGTAGACGATCTTGCCCGGTCCCGGCGAACCGAGGCCCGCCGCCGCTTCGACCATCGCGGCCGAGGCGTCGACCGCCTCCACCGCCATGCCGGTCGCGGCCAGCCGCCGCGCGAACCGGCCGGTGCCGCAGCCGACGTCCAGCGCGATCCCCGGCCCGGGCGGCAGCTGGTCCAGCAGCAGCGGGTGGTAGTGGTCGTTGTGGTTGAACGGCATGCGTCGAGAGTGCCACCTCCGCCGCACGTAGACTCGGAAGGCAAGTGCGAAAACCCCAGGCCGGAGGAGATTCAGTGCCGCAGGATGAGACAGGTCGAAAGCCGGACCTGTCGGATCTGGACAGCTTCGCGGGCGTCGACGAGCTGGGTGCCGAAGGGTACGAGGACTCGGACGACCACGACCCCGAGCTGGACGCGCGGGACACCGCGTTCGAAGCCGGTGGCGGCTCGCGCGGCGGGATCGGCGGCGTCGGCCAGCTGGGTGACAACCTCGCCACCGGCCCGGTGCCCGACCTGACCGTGCCCGAGGACACCGAGCTCCACGAGCTCGACGACCAGGGCGCCCCCGAGGTCCACAGCGCCGAGGACGGGCCCGAGGCCCGCCGTGCGCTGATGGCCGTCGAGGCCGAGCTGAACCAGCGCTGGCCGGAGACGAAGATCGAGCCGTCGCTGACCCGCATCTCCGCGCTGACGCAGCTGCTGGGCGAGCCGAACCGCGGCTACCCGGTGCTGCACGTCGCCGGCACGAACGGCAAGGGCTCCACGGCCCGGATGATCGACGCGCTGCTGACCCGGATGGGCCTGCGCGTCGGCCGCTACACCAGCCCGCACCTGCAGCTGGTCACCGAGCGGATCGCGCTCGACGGCGTGCCGATCTCCGCCGCGCGCTACGCCGAGCTGTGGCACGACATCGCGCCGTACGTGGCCATGGTGGACGGTGCCGCCACGGACGGCGTCGCGATGAGCAAGTTCGAGATCCTCACCGGGATGGCGTTCGCCGCCTTCGCCGACGCGCCGGTGGAGGCCGCGGTCATCGAGGCCGGCCTGGGTGGCGCCTGGGACGCCACGAACGTCGCGGACGCCGACGTCGCGGTCATCACGCCGATCGGCATCGACCACGTCGAGTACCTCGGCCCGGACATCCTCGGCGCGGCGCGCGAGAAGGCGGGCATCATCAAGGCCGGCTCGGTCGCGGTCATCGCCGAGCAGGACCCCGAGGTGCAGAAGGTGCTGCTGGAACGCGCCGTCGAGGTCGACGCGGCGGTCGCCCGCGCGGGCAGCGAGTTCGGCGTGCTGGAGCGCGAGGTCGCCGTCGGCGGGCAGCTGCTCAAGCTGCAGGGCCTCGGCGGGGTCTACGACGACGTCTTCCTGCCGCTGCACGGCGCCCACCAGGCCGCGAACGCCGCGCTCGCGCTGGCCGCGGTCGAGGCGTTCTTCGGCGCGGGCAAGGACAAGCAGCTGGTCATCGAGGCCGTCCGCGAAGCGTTCGCCGAGGTCGAGACGCCGGGACGGCTCGAGCGGGTCCGCGCGGCCCCCGCGGTGATGATCGACGCGGCCCACAACCCGCACGGCGCCCGCGCGCTCGCGGCGACCGTGGCCGAGGAGTTCGCCTTCCGCCGCCTGGTCGCGGTGGTCGGCGTGATGGCCGAGAAGGACGCCCACGGCATCCTCGACGCGCTGGAGCCGGTGGTGTCCGACATCGTCGTGACGCGCAACTCCTCGCCGCGCGCGATGCCGCTGGAGGAGCTGAACCAGCTGGCCATCTCGGTGTTCGGCGAGGACCGCGTGGTCGCCGAGACCGACCTGGAGACGGCGATCGAGACGGCGATCGCGCTGGTGGAGACCACCGACGACCCCGAAGAGCCCCTCGCGGGCGGCGGCGTGCTCGTCACCGGCTCGGTGGTCACCGCGGGCGAGACGCGCACTCTGTTCGGGAAGGAGCCGGCGTGACCTCGAACGAGACGCCCAAGCCGAAGGATCCGATGAAGGGCTTCCGCGGCGTGATGTCGGGGACGCTGATCATGGAGGCGATCACGGTCGCCCTGGCGCTGCCGGTGGTCAACAAGCTCGGCGGCGGGATCAGCACGGGCACCGGCTGGACGGTGCTGGCGGTCGCGCTGGTGCTGGTGGTGACGTGCGGGTTCGTCAAGAAGCCGTGGGCGGTGCCGGTGATCCTCGCGCTGCAGGTGGTGCTGATCGCGCTGGTGTTCTGGCTGCCGGCGATCGCGGTGCTGGGCGTGGTGTTCCTGGCGATCTGGCTGTGGCTGCTGTGGCTGCGCAAGGACGTCGCCCGCCGCATGGCGGCCGGCACCCTCGCGAGCCAGCAGCTGCCCCAGCCCTGACCTACCGCAGGACGACCACCCGCAGCGCGGGGGAGCGCAGGATGTCGGCTTCGCAGAAGCGTTCCTTCACCCACTGACCCCGGCTGTAGAGCTCCGTCTGGTCGCTGAAGTACGGCGACTTCGGGTTCGCCGACTGCGAGTACGTCAGCACCGTCGAGGAGTCCGGGCACGCGCGCCCGCGGAAGCCGACCACCTGGATGTAGCTGGATCCGTGCTGGACCTCGACGTTGCCGCGCGCCGGGTCCCACACCGGCGTCATCACGTTGAGCACGCCGAGGAAGCCCGGGCCGCCGTGGATCGGGATGCGCTGTCCGTTGCGCGTGACCGACTGGCCGTCCCGGAGGCGAGCGTCCGGCGCGAGCCCCGCCGTGCGCAGCTCCACCAGCGCGTCGCCGAACGCCTTCTGCACGTCCGCGTTGGCGACGTTGAGCGTGTTCGGCGTGGTCAGCGGTGCCTTCGGGTCGAACGGCACGGTGAAGCGGTCCACCGAGCCGAGCCGGGCGGCGAACCGCTGGAACAGCAGCGAACCGCGCGTGTCGAGCGTGTACGTGTGGTCCCAGCTCGCCAGGGCCCGGCACGCAGGCCCGACCGGGACCGGCCCGGACGACGACGGCGCCTGCCCGCCCGGGAAGGACGCGCACAGCTTCGCCAGGTCCGCCGCCGTCAGGTCGGCGAACAGGCTGTGGTCGGCGAAGAGCATCTTCTTCATCGAGTCCGTCGTGAAGCCGCCCTTCTCGGCGGTGAGCAGCGCCTCCCTCGTCCGCGGCGAGCGTTCGGTGCCGATGTCCCCGACGATGTGCGGGTACCCCGTGATCGGCGCCTTCGCGTTGGCCAGCCAGGCGCTGTCGTTGGTGTTCAGCTCGTAGTCCCGGCTCTGCTGACGCGGCAGCCGCGACGGCGCGAAGATGCCCGGCTCGAGCGCGCCGGGGTCGGAACCCCACTGGCACGACGACTTCGATCCGTCCAAAATGGCCAGTCCGACCTCCGGGAAGGTCTGCCGTCCCAACGGAGTGCTGCAGGCTTCGGCCTGCTCGTCGGTGACGTGCGGGACGACCTGGATGTCGGCGTAGAGCGCGTTGCCCGCCCGGTCGGTGGCGATGGTGTTGACCCACGGCACACCCTGCGTGCGGCTCAGCGTGCCGACGATGTCGGCCGTGCTGCGCGCCTGGTCGAGCTCGAACCACGTGTTGAGCCCGCGCATGTTCGTGCCGTTGGCGTCGCGCACGGTGTACGCCGACTTCGTGGTCCACGGCAGCGGAATGCCCTGGAAGTCGCTCATCACCGGCCCGTACCGGGTGGACCAGAACGTCTGGCGCACCGGCTTGAGCGAGCCGTCGGCCTGGCGCACCTGGACGGTGACGTCACGGGACGTCATCTTCTCCGGCTTGCCGTCGACGAGGTACGTCGTCGGGTCGCCCGCCTTCAGCGGCACCTCGAATAGGCCGAAGGTGACCGGCGTGGACACCGTGTGCGTCCAGGCCGCGTCCGCGGTGTGCCCGATCTGGACGAACGGCATGCCGAGCAGGCTCGCGCCGGCGACGTCGAGCCGGCCGGGGATGGTCAGCTGGCTCTGCCAGAACCGGCGCCCGGCCTGCCACGGGTAGTGCGGGTTGCCGAGCAGCACACTGCTCTGGCCGGCCGCGGTGGACTCCGCGCCGACGGCGATGCCGTTGCTGCCGAGCCCGCTGCCGTTCAGCGCCTGCGCCACCTTCGCCGACAGTTGCCCGCCGGTGCCCGGGGCCGGCGTCGCGCCGGACGGCGGCGCCGTGAACAGCCCTTCGGTGACGACGCCCTGGCCGCCGGTGATCGCGATGGCGTAGTAGTGCCGGTAGAAGTCCTGCTCGGTGATCGGCCGGACCCAGTCCGCGCCGTGGCAGGCCGGGTCGGAGATGCCGGCGCGGCCGGTGCGCGCGAGGTAGGCGTTGAACCCCTTGACGTAGCCCGAAACGACCTCGCGGACCTCACGGCGCGGCCCCAGCGGCGCGGGCTGCGCGACCAGCCGGTCGACGACGTGGGAGTCGTTGATCTGCTGGAAGAAGAGGTCGCTGTGCAGGTTGCTCTCCGCCTCGGACAGCGACGGGTAGCCGCCGCCCTCCGGGCCGAAGTACTTCGATCGCTGCCCGCTCACCGTGAGGTAGATGTTCGCGAGCTCGCAGACGTTGTCGGTCGCCGCCGCGAAGCCGTACCCGTAGCCGAGCCCGGCGTAGTCCTTCGCGACGATGTGCGGGATGCCGTGTTCGGTGTAGCGGAGGACGGCCTTCGCATGGCCGTCTTCGCCTGCTTCCGCGACGGCGGTGAAGAGTGTGGTGAAGGTGAGTGCCGCTGTCAGAACCGCCAGGCTCTTCCTGAATGGTCTCATCTGACCCCCTTGTCGTGATCGCCACGCTACCGAGGGAGACGACGGCCGGACATGGGGGAAAACCCGGGGATGTCGTTCACCCGGGCGCAAACCTGCGTTGGCCGCGGCGGGATAGAAACCGCGCATGACCGAACCGACCCACCACTCCCGCCGCACGCTGCTCAAGGCCGGTCTCACCGGCGCCGCCGCCACGCTCGTGGTGCCGTCGGCCGCGTTCGCCGCGACCCCGCTCGTGCGCGCCGGCCGGCCCGTGCTCACCCACGGCGTCCAGTCCGGCGACGTCACGCCCGGCTCGGCGATCGTCTGGTCGCGGGCCGACCGGCCGTCGCGGCTGGTCGTCGAGATCGCGCGCGACCCCTCGTTCCGGCACGCCCGCCGGGTCCCCGGTCCGCTCGCCGGCCCGGCCACCGGCGGGACCGGGCAGGTCCGCGTCGCCGGCCTCGCACCCGGCACCGAGTACCACTACCGCGTCACGGCGGAGTCCCTCGACGGGCGCACCACGAGCGAGCCGCTGACCGGCCGGTTCGCCACCGCGCCGGTGGGCCGCCGCGACACCCGGATCCTGTGGTCGGGCGATGTCGTCGGCCAGAACTGGGGGATCAACCCGGACCTGGGCGGCATGACGATCTTCTCGGCGATGGCGGCGCGCCGCCCGGACCTGTTCCTGCACAGCGGCGACACGGTCTACGCCGACGGCCCGCTGACGGAGACGGTCGCCCTGCCCGGTGGCCGCACGTGGCGCAACGTCGTCACGGCGGAGAAGTCCAAGGTCGCCGAGACCCTCGACGAGTACCGCGGCCAGCACGCGTACAACCGCCTCGACGCGAACTTCAAGCGCTTCGCCGCGCAGGTGCCGGTCTACGCCCAGTGGGACGACCACGAGGTCTTGAACAACTGGTACCCGGGCGAGATCCTCGACCTCCCGGCCTACACGGAAAAGCGCGTCGACGTCCTCGCGCCGCGGGCCTACCAGGCCTTCCACGAGTGGCACCCGATCGACTCGCGCCAGGCGGTCGACGGCCGCGTCTACCGCAGCTTCGAATACGGCTCGCGCGCCGAGATCTTCGTGCTGGACATGCGGACCTACCGCAACGCCAACACGGCCGACCAGACCAAATTCGGCTACATCCTGGGCGACCGGCAGGCCCGCTGGCTGGCCGACGCGCTCGGCCGCAGCACGGCGACGTGGAAGATCGTCCAGGCGGACATGCCGCTGGGCCTGGTCGTCCCGGACGGCACCGACATCGAAGCCGTGGCGAACAACCGGCCGGGCGCGCCGGGCGGGCGTGAGACGGAGCTGGCCTGGGTGCTGCGGGAGATCCAGCGCCGCCGCGTCCGCAACGTCGTCTGGCTGACCGCGGACGTCCACTACACGGCGGCCCACCACTATTCACCGGACCGGGCGGCGTTCCAGGACTTCGACCCGTTCTGGGAGTTCGTGTCCGGGCCGCTGAACGCGGGCGCGTTCGGCCCGAACGCGCTGGACCCGACGTTCGGCCCGGAGGCGGTGTTCGTCCACGCCCCGCCGGTCGCCAACACGGCCCCGATCGACGGCTTCCAGCACTTCGGCGAGCTGAACATCGACGCCGGGAGCGGTGACCTGACGGTGGATCTCCGGGATGCCACGGGAGCGTCGCTGTGGTCGAAGAAGCTGCACCCGCAGGGCCGGTGAACACGGTCGGCTACGCTCACGCGCACCGACACGCACCCCCGTACCAAGGAGAAATTCCGTCGTGACTGAACGCACGCTGGTCCTCGTCAAGCCCGATGGCGTCGCGCGCGGCCTCGTCGGCGAGGTCGTCTCGCGGATCGAGCGCAAGGGCTTGAAGCTCACCGCCCTCGAGCTGCGGACCGTTCCGCAGGCACTGGCCGAGGAGCACTACGCCGAGCACAAGGAGCGTGCGTTCTTCGGCGACCTGCTGGAGTTCATCACCTCGGGCCCGCTGGTCGCGCTCGCCGTCGAGGGCCCGCGCGCCATCGCCGCGTTCCGCCAGCTCGCCGGCGGCACCGACCCGGTCGAGAAGGCCACCCCGGGCACCATCCGCGGCGACTTCGCGCTGGAGACCCAGTACAACCTGGTCCACGGCTCGGACTCGCCGGAGTCGGCCGAGCGCGAGCTGAAGCTCTGGTTCCCCGACCTGTGACCGGCACCGGGGCCACGCCCGCGCGTGGCCCCGGTTCTCCCCAGGAGCACCCGTGACGACGATGCCGTTCCCCGCCCGCGAGTACCTGCCGGTGCTGCGCGAGCTGACCAGCGCGTTCGCCGAGCGGCTGCGCACCGGTGACCCGGCTGCCGAGGTGCCCGACTGCGCCGGGTGGACGCTGGCCGACCTCGGCACCCACCTCGGGAACGTGCACCGCTGGGCCGCCACCGTGGTCACCACCGGCGAAGTGCAGCCGCAGAACTTCGAAGCCGGCCCGGACGCCGATCTCGCGTCCTGGTACGCCGAAAGCGCTCAGCTGCTCCTCGCCGCCCTCGAGAAGGCGGTCCCCGAAGACCGGTGCTGGCACTTCGGCGGCACCGAGAAGACCAAGGCGTTCTGGTTCCGCCGCCAAGTTCACGAAACCGCCGTCCACCTCGCCGACTCGGGCAGCGACCACGCGCTCGACCCGGCCGTGGCCGCGGACGGCGTCGACGAGGTCCTGACCGCTTGGCTCCCGCGGGTCACGCGTTGGCACACCGCGCCGTCGCTGGCCGCGCCCCTCGCGTTGCGCACCACCGACACCGGCGACGCCTGGACGCTGCACCCGGGGGAACCGCCCGCGCTCGGCCCCGCGACCGAGCCCGCCGCGACCGCCGAGGCGACGGCCCGGGACCTCCTGCTGCACCTGTGGAAGCGAACGGCGACCCCGCCGAGCATCAGCGGCGACACCGCGATCGCCAATCAGCTCCTCAAAGCCCCTTTCACCGCCTGACGCGGTAGCTGTTCTAGACCATTCAGGCGGCGTTCACCGGGAAGCCTTCCGCCGGCCGTGCCGCTGCGCTGTGCTGGTCGGGCTCACTCTCACTCGATACTGGGGTACCTGGTGAAGAAGTCACGCGTAGTGCTGCCGTTCGTCGCCTTGGTCGCGACGGCGTTCGTCGTTCCCGCCCACGCCGATCCGCTCCGGGCGCCGCTCGGCACGCCGCCGGTCGAGGCCGCGCCCGCCGCGTCGTCCGACCACCAGGGCCCGGCCGCCTTCGCCGCCGCGGACCCCGACGACGGGCTCGTCACCGGCAGCGCGACCACCGAGGTCGCGCCCGGCCTGAACCTCACCCAGTTCGACCGGTTCGACCCGGCGGGCTGGATCCGCGGCGACACCCTCGCCGTCGACCTCGGCAGCAAGCTCCTGAAGCCGGCCTACCTGAGCCCTGGCACGGTGTCCGCGCGCACGCCGCTCTCGCAGCAGGTCGCGCGCACCGGCGCGGTCGCCGGCGTCAACGGCGACTTCTTCGACATCAACGCCACCGGCGCGCCGATCGGCGTCGGCATCGACCACGGGCAGCTGCAGACCGCGCCCGCGGCCGGCCACAACTACACCGCCGCGATCACCGACGAGGGCAAGGCTCGGCTGGCTTCGGTCTTCCTCGAAGCCAGCGTCACGCTGCCCGGTGGCACCGTGAAGGCGACGAACTTCAACAGCCCGGTCCTCGGCACGGACGCGATCGGCGTCTACACGCCGTTGTGGGGCGCTTCCGGCCGCGCGACCTCGGTGGCCGGCGCGTCCCGGGTGCTCGAAGTGGAGCTGCGCGACGGCGTGGTCACGAGCGTGCGCCCGCAGCCCGCGGACGGCCCCATCGCGGCGGGCACCACGCTCCTGCTGGCCCGCGAAGCCGGGGCGGACGCCCTCGCGGCGCTCAAGCCGGGCGACGCCGTCGGCGTCACGTACGCGCCGCGCTCGGACGCCGGGAAGATCGCGGTCGCCGTGGGCGGCAACGAAGTCCTGCTGCGCGACGGCGTCGTGCAGCCGGTCGACAACGTCGCCATGCACCCGCGCACGGCGGTCGGCTTCTCCGCCGACGGCAAGCGTCTCTGGCTGGCCACTGTGGACGGACGGCAGGCCGACAGCCGCGGGATGACCGAGCTGGAGCTCGCGCGGCACATGAAGAGCCTCGGCGCCGACGACGCGATCAACCTCGACGGCGGCGGCTCGTCGACGCTCCTCGCGCGCAACGAGGGCGAAGCCGCGCCGAGCGTCCGCAACGCGCCGTCCGACGGCGGGGAACGCCTGGTGCCCAACGGGATCGGCTTCGCGACCGTGCCGGGCAGCGGCAGGCTCACGGCGTTCTCCCCAGTGCCCGCGGTCGCGACCGGCGACGCGAACCGCGTCCTGTCCGGCCTGACCCGGCACCTGGTCGCCGACGGTCACGACGAGACCGGCGCCGCGGTCGCCGCCGACCCGCGCTGGACGACCTCCGACCCCCGGCGGGCCACCGTGACCCACGGGGTCGTCACCGGTCACGGCGCGGGCGGCGTCGACGTCGTCGCGCGCGCCGGCCGCGCTTCGGGCAAGACGGCGCTTTCGGTGCTGGGCAAGCCGGTCCGGCTCGGCACGAGCACCGAGCAGGTCGCGCTGTCGGGCGCGGGCGCCAAGAGCGCGTTCGAGGTCTACGGCTACGACGCCGACGGCTACGGCACCTGGCTGGAACCCGACGACGTCAAGCTCGACTACGACCACTCCGTCGTGCGGATCGAGCCGTCGGGTGACGGCTACCAGGTGACCGCGCTGACGGCGTCCGGGGCTTCCGCCATCACCGCGACGGCGGCCGGTCTCACCACGCACCTGGCCACCTCGGTGGGGACCGTGCCGCAGGTCGCGGCCCCGCTGGACGGGCCGGCGGGCTGGACGGCCACGGTGTTCCCGGCGGTCGTCGGCGCGGCGCTGTCCGCGGCGCCCGGGCGGGACGGCGGCGCCGGGCTCGCGCTGGACTACCGGCTCACCGGCACGACGGCGACGCGCGCCGCGTACGTGACGCCGTCGACTGCGCTCGCGGTGCCGGCGGGCACGCAGAAGATCGGGCTGTGGGTGAACGGCGACGGCAAGGGTGCCTGGCTGCGGGCCGAGCTGCGGGACGCCGCGAACGTCGCGTCCATTGTGGACTTGTCGCTGAGCGTCGACTGGACGGGCTGGCGGTACGTCACCGCCGCGGTCCCGGCCGGGCTGCCGGACGGCCAGCGCCTGGCGCGCTTCTACGCCGTCGAGAACGTGCCGGACCAGCAGTACGAAGGTCACCTCGTGTTCGACGACCTGACCTTCGAAGTGGCGCCGACGACAGCGGTGCCGGGCGACCCGGCCCCGCACGACCCGGCGCTGGTCACCGACGGCACCCTGGCCGGCGGCCTGCGCGTCGCCGTGGTCAGCGACGCGCAGTTCACCGCGGACGACCCGGCCGGCCCGCTGGTCGCCCAGGCCCGCCGCGCCCTGCGCGAAGCCGTCGCGGCGAAACCGGACCTGGTGCTGATCAACGGCGACTTCGTCGACCGCGGCACGGCGCCCGACTTCGTATTGGCGAAGCAGGTGATCACCGAAGAGCTCGACGGCAAGGTGCCCTGGTACTACGTGCCGGGCAACCACGAAGCCGAAGGCGGCAACGGCCTCGCCAACTTCCAGGCCGCCTTCGGCGTGACGCACCAGGTCGTCGACGTGCACGGCATCCGGCTGGTGCTGATGGACTCCTCCCGCGGTTCGCTGCGGGCGGGCGGGTTCGACCAGGTCCGGATGCTGCGGGACGCCCTTGATGCGGCGGCGAAGGACCGGTCGATCCGCGGCGTCGTCGTCGCGATGCACCACCCGGTGAAGGACCCGAGCCCGACCGGCAACTCCCAGCTCGGAGACCGGAAGGAAGCCACGCTGCTGACCCAGTGGCTGACCGGGTTCGAGCAGGCGTCCGGCAAGCCGGCCGCTTCGGTGGCTTCGCACGCCGGCGTGTTCTCGCTGTCGCGGGTGGACGGCGTGCCGTACCTGGTCAACGGCAACTCGGGCAAGGCGCCCGCGGCCGCACCCGGCGACGGCGGGTTCGTCGGCTGGACGCTGCTGCGCGTCGACCCGGCCGACCGCGCCCAGCCGGTGCGCTTCGAGACGCGGCCGAACGTCGACTCGCTGACGCTGTCCGGGCCGACGTCGCTGGCGCGCGGGGAGCGAGCCGACGTCCGCGCGACCCTGCGGCAAGGCACCCGGGACGTGCCCGTCTCGTACCCGGTGAGCGCGGACTGGACGGTGAGCGGGGGCGTCGTGGCCTTCGACCCCGCTTCCGGCGTCCTGACGGCGTTGCGACCCGGAGTCGCGAGGCTTTCGGTGACGGTCAACGGGGTGACGCAGTCGCTGTTCGTGTCCGTCCATAGCTAAACCGTTCGGTTTTTGTCGGTGCCCGCTCGTATGGTCGGGGTGTGGACGAATCGGAGGACCGGGAACCGGCACTGGTGCAGGCGAAGGCGCTGGTGAAGCGTTTCGGCGAGTTCGAGGCCGTGCGCGGGATCGACGTCGAGGTGCGGCGCGGGGAGGCGTTCGGCTTCCTCGGCCCGAACGGCGCCGGCAAGTCGTCGACCATGCGGATGATCGCGTGCGTGTCGCCACGCACCGACGGCGACCTCCGCGTGCTGGGGCTGGACCCGGACGCGGCCGGGCCGCGGATCCGCGCGCGCCTCGGCGTGGTGCCGCAGCAGGACAACCTGGACGTCGAGCTGACCGTCCGGGAGAACCTGCTGATCTATGGCCGGTACTTCGGGCTGTCGCGCGCGGCCGCGCGAAGCAAGGCGGACGAGCTGCTGGAGTTCGCGCAGCTGACCGACCGCGCGGCCGACAAGGTCGACCCGCTGTCGGGCGGCATGAAACGCCGGCTGACGATCGCGCGTTCGCTGGTCAACGACCCGGAGCTGCTGCTGCTCGACGAGCCGACGACGGGCCTCGACCCGCAGGCCCGCCACCTGCTGTGGGACCGCCTGTTCCGGCTCAAGGAGCAGGGCACGACGCTGATCGTCACGACCCACTACATGGACGAGGCGGAACAGCTGTGCGATCGCCTGGTCGTGATGGACCACGGCCGGATCGCCGCGGAGGGCTCGCCTTCGGAGCTGATCAGCCGGTATTCGACGCGCGAGGTCGTCGAGCTGCGGTTCGCGTCCGGGCAGCAAGTGGCCGCGGCGCAGCAGGTCGAGGGGCTGGCCGAGCGGGTGGAGGTGCTCCCGGACCGGGTGCTGCTCTACAGCGACGACGGCGAAGCCACCCTGGAACACGCCCACTCGCGCGGCGTGCGGCCGCTGTCGAGCCTGGTGCGCCGCAGTTCCCTGGAGGACGTGTTCCTCCGCCTGACCGGCCGGACTTTGGTCGACTGATGGGAAACGAAGTGAGCGCACCGCCCCCGATCGGCGGCGCCCTACCCGCGATCGCCCGGCGCCCGGCCGCCGGCGGGAGGCGGCCATGACCACCGTCGAGTCCACCGGCCGCGTCGTCGGCAGCTGGCACGGCGCCTGGCTGCGCGTCGAGGGGTACTGGACCTGGTACCGCCGCCACTGGTTGTCCACTTTGTACTCGACCGGCCTGCAACCCGTGCTGTTCCTCGCCGCGATGGGCCTCGGTTTCGGCTCGCAGGTGAAGCCGGGCGAGGTCACCGGCGGGCTCTCGTACCTGCAGTACATCGCCCCGGCGCTGCTCGCCGCCGGCGCCGCGCAGCAGGCCGTCGGCGAATCGAGCTACCCGGTGCTGTCCGGGTTCAAGTGGCAGAAGGACTACCTGGCGGTCACGGCCACGCCGGTGTCGCCGGGCCAGGTGCTCGGCGGCCACCTGATCTGGTCGGCCCTGCGGCTGACGCTGGCGGGCGCGATCTACGCGGTCGTCGCGCTGTTCTTCGGCGCCTGGACCGGGCCCGGCGTGCTGCTGGTGATCGTCGCCGGCACCGTCACCGGGCTCGCCTGCAGCACGCCGGTGGCCGCGATGGCGGCGCGGACGTACGACGAAGGCCAGCGGTTCGGCGTGGTCTTCCGCTTCGTCCTGATGCCGATGACGTTGTTCAGCGGCACGTTCTTCCCGATCGCCCAGCTGCCGGGCGCGATCCGCTGGCTCGCCTGGCTCTCCCCGCTGTGGCACGGCACGCAGCTGGCCCGCGGCGTGAGCGTCGGGGGAGTCGGTGGCTGGGCGATGCTCGGCCACTTCGCGGTGCTCGCGGCGTTGTTCACGGCCGGGTGGGCGCTCGCGCACCGGGCCTTCTACCGGAGGCTGGTGGTCTGATGGTGAGCGTCCAGGCACCACCGGCGCGAGCCGGGCTGCTGCTGCGGATCCTGCCGCCCGGGCTGTACGCGGGCCGCGCCCGCATGCTCGTCGAGCGGTCGGTGCGCGTGTCCCGCGCCAGCTGGCTGATCTTCGTGTCCGGCGCGGCCGAGCCGTTCCTGTACCTGCTGGCCTTCCAGCTCGGGTTCGGCAAGCTGGTCACCGAGGTGGCCGGCCCGGACGGCCGCCCGATGGGCTACGTCGCGTTCGTGGCGCCCGCGCTGCTGGCGACGTCGGCGATGAACGGCGCGGTGTTCGAGTCGACGTACAACCTGTTCTTCAAGCTGCGCTACGCGAAGCTGTACGACGCGATGCTGGCGACGCCGATCGGTCCGCTGGACGTGGCGCTCGGCGAGATCGGCTGGGCGATGACCCGCGGCGGCGTCTACGCGGTGGCGTTCCTCGCGATCGCGGCGGCGATGGGGCTGCTGACGTCGTGGTGGGCCCTGCTGATGGTCCCGGCGGCGCTGCTGGTCGGGCTGGCCTTCTCGGCGGTCGGCATGGCGCTGGTGACGTTCCTGAAGTCGACGGCCCAGTTCGACTACATCGCCCTCGCCCTGATGCCGATGTTCCTGTTCGCGACGACGTTCTTCCCGCTGTCGGTGTACTCGGAGCCGCTGCAGTGGGTGGTCCGCTGCCTCCCGCTGTACCACGCGATCGAGCTGATGCGCGGCCTCGCGACGGGCCTGCTGTCCGGCAGCATGCTGGTCAACCTGGCCTACCTGCTGGTCCTGGGCGCGGTGGGCCTCTGGGCCTCGACGCGCCGCATCGCGAAGCTCCTCCTGACCTGACGCCGTGTCGTCCATCCAGGTACGCGAGTCGTCCGCCCGGGTACGCGTGTCGTCCGTTCGCGTGAGCCTCAGCGGGCCGGATCGGGCCGTCCCCGCGGCGCGACGGCGGCGAGCGCGTCCACCATCCCGTGCCCGTAGAAGCCGTTGAAGCCCTCGTACCCCGCGCAGTAGGCGTCCTGGGTCCCGTCGCCGGTGAGGTCGTAGTCGGCCGGACACGGCATCGGCATCGCCTGGGCGTCCAGCGTCCGCCGCAGCTGCCGCGGCCCGGCGTCCCGGTGCACGGACGCCAGCAGCGCCAGCACCCCGGTGACGTGCGGCGCGGCCATCGACGTCCCGCACAGCGGCGCGTACCCGCCCGGCACCGTCGAAAGCACGCACTCGCCCATCTCCCCGCCGGGCGCGGTGACGTCGATCACGCCGAGCCCGTACGAGCTGTAGCCCGCCTTCACCCGGTCCGAGCCGACGGCCGACACCGCGACGACGTCCCGCAGCGCGGCCGGCAGCGCTTCACAGCCGGAACCCGCCGCGGGCGAGCCCGACCGCGCCGACGGCGTCAGGTCGACGGCCTCGTTGGTCGCCGCCGCGACGTTCAGCGTGCCCGCCGACGTGCTGTATTCGACCGCGCGGGCCAGCGCTTCGTGCACCACCCCGCGGTCGTCGCCGCGGATGCACGACAGCGTCCACGGGTTCACGAAGAAACTGCTGTTCGTCAGCCGCATGTGCCGGGCCGCCGCCCACATCAGCCCGCACACCGCGGCCTCCGGGTCGGCGTAACCGCGGTCGTCGATCACCTTCACCGACGCCACCCTGACCCCGGGCGCCACGCCCGTCACGCCGTGCCCGTCGTCGGCCGCCGCGATGATCCCCGCCACGTGCGTGCCGTGCACCGACGTCGTCGGCGCCCAGGCCGACGGCGACCGGTCGGGGGCGCCGGTCAGGCAGCCGGCGGAGTCGTCGCGGTCGAGGGCGCCGCTGAGGTCCGGGTGGCCGGGGTCGATCCCGGAGTCGAGGACGCCGACGACGACGTCGCGGCTGCCGCGCGAAACGGCCGGGCTTTCCGACCCGCCCGGGGTGCGGCCCGCGTTGATCATCCGCATGTCCCACTGCCGGTCGCTCAGGTCCGCGGTGGGCACGCGAGCCGGGTCGGTGACCGGCAGCGTCGCCCGCGCGGGCTGCGGCTTGACCTCGGTGGCGCGCTGCGCGGCCAGCCGCTCGGCCTGGGCGCTGAACGCCCGGTCGAGCCCGATCCGCCCGCCGAAGTCCGGGTCGCCCGAGGTGGCGACGGCGACGGCGATCTGCGGGTAGTAGACGGTGGTGGCGCCGCACGCGCCGGTCACGCGCGCGCGGGCGGTGGACTCGGGCGTGCCGCGGTCGAACGTGACGACGAAGCGCAGGTTCCGGCCGTGACCGCAGGAGGGCTCGTCGGCCGCCGCGGGACCGGCGGTGACGCATCCCGAAAGCACCAGGACGGTGCACACGGCCGCCCGCAGGGGCCGCGCCAGCAGGGACACCGGACCTCCCACCGGATGCAGGAACCGCGGGTGCCGGCACGCGAGATCCCGGTCACCCCGAGCCGCACGGTAGCCACCCCGTGCCCGGCGGACAAGCGCTGCGGCCAAGTTCCCCCGGCCGGTGCGTCCGGGACGCGCCGCGGCGCGCCCGGCGGCGTGGGCGGAGGTACCGAGTACGACGGAGCAGTCACCCGGTGTGGGATACTCGGGGAGGCCACCGGGCCGCGGGGCGCACGTGAGAGGTGCTGCCTGCGGTGTTGTGGCCCGGTGAGGTGCGCGAACTCCCGCGACGCGCGTCGCCGCCCGCGAGCCGGGTGGCTGGACGACGTGGTGGGCGGCCCGGGGGCCGCGAGTCCCAACGCACAACGCCGAGCAGACCTTTGACCGGGTTGCGCGCCACCGAGGCGGTGGTGCGGCGCCCGGTTGTCGGGCCAGGATTCCCGTCGCTGGTGACCACCACGGCGGAACGAACAGAAAGGGGCCCCTGCGCGGCCGCGTCCCTGCCGGTGAACATCGGCAGACGCGCCCGGGGGCGGAGGAGACACATGTCGAACGCGGAAACACCCGCCGAGCACACCGGCGGGAATCCCGCCACACCCGCGAGCGGTCCACTGGCCGACCTGCCTGCCCGGATCCGGGTGCACGCGCTGGCCAAGCTGCTCGAGAAGAACAGCCGGGACGTCATGGCCAAGCTCACCGAGCTGGGCGAAAGCGTGCGCAGCGCGCAGTCGAGCGTGACCAGGGACGTGGCGCACAAGGTCGCCGAAGCCTTCTCGGGCGGTGACGTCGAGGCGGCGCCGGCTTCCGGTGGTGACGTCGAGGCCGCCCCGGCTTCCGGTGGCGATGTCGAGGTGGCGCCGGCCACGCGGGCGAAGGCCGCTCCGGCGGTGCCCGAAGTGCCGGCCGCCGAGGCCGAGAAGCCGCGCCCGCGGCAGAAGACCCGTGCGCACCTGCCGGTGTTCGCCGCGCCGTCGCCGGTCTTCCTGCCGCCGGAGCCCGCGGCCACCAAGCCGGCCCGCAAGCCGGCCGACCCGTTCGCGGAGCCGCAGCCGCCGGTGCAGCCCAAGGCGAAGCCGCAGCCCGAGCCGGAAGCCGACGAAGACGAGGCCGAGGACACCACGCCGGCCACCGACTCCGGTGACGACGACGGTGACGACGCCAACAGCCGCCGCCGTCGCCGGCGCGGCCGTCGTGGCCGTGGCCGCGGCAAGGGCACCGACGGCAGCGACGAGAACGAGAACGAAGGCGACGACGGCCAGGCCGAGGAGCAGCAGCCGCCCGCGCGCCGCCGCTCCCGCAACGGCGACGAAAAGGCCGCGAAGGACGAATCGGACGCCGCTGAGGAGTCCGAAGGCGCCGGCGACGAGTCCGACAACGACAGCGACGACGGTGAGGGCGGCAGCAAGCGCCGTCGCCGCCGCCGTCGCCGCAAGGGCTCGGACGGCGAAGACGCCGAGACCACCGACGACCCGCCCAACACCGTCACGCACGTCCGCCAGGCCAAGGCCGAGCAGGCCGAGCGCGAGCGCCCGGCGCGCGACGAGGTGCGCAGCGTCCGCGGGTCGACCCGCCTGGAGGCCAAGCGCCAGCGCCGCCGTGACGGCCGCGAGGCGGGCCGCCGCCGCGCCCCCATCCTGTCCGAGGCCGAGTTCCTCGCCCGCCGCGAGGCGGTCGACCGCGCGATGGTCGTCCTCGAGAAGGGCGATTCGACCCAGATCGCCGTGCTCGAGGACGGTGTGCTGGTCGAGCACTTCGTGACGCAGTCGGGCTCCGGCTCGATCGTCGGCAACGTCTACCTCGGCCGCGTCCAGAACGTGCTGCCCTCCATGGAGGCCGCGTTCATCGACATCGGCCGCGGCCGCAACGCCGTGCTCTACGCCGGTGAGGTCGACTGGGACGCCGCCGGTCTCGAGGGCAAGGCCCGCAAGATCGAGCAGGCGCTCTCCACCGGCGACTCCGTGCTGGTCCAGGTCACCAAGGACCCGGTCGGGCACAAGGGCGCCCGGCTGACCACGCAGATCTCGCTGCCCGGCCGCTTCCTGGTGTACGTGCCCGCGGGTGGCGCCACCGGCATCTCCCGCAAGCTGCCGGAGAACGAGCGCCGCCGGCTCAAGGACATCCTCAAGCGGATCGTCCCGGAGGACGCGGGCGTCATCATCCGCACCGCCTCCGAAGGCATCGGCGAGGAGGAGCTGGGCCGCGACGTCGACCGCCTGAAGGCGCAGTGGGACGTCATCAAGGAGAAGGCCGCCGCCGGTTCCGGCAAGAAGGGCGGCGCGCCGACCATGCTCTACGAAGAGCCGGACCTGCTGGTCAAGGTCGTGCGTGACCTCTTCACCGAGGACTTCACCAAGCTCGAGATCCAGGGCAACCGTTCCTGGGAGACCATCAACGGCTACGTCAGCCATGTCGCGCCCGAGCTTGCCGAGCGCGTCAAGCGCTACACCGGCACCGCCGACGCGTTCGCCGACCACCGGATCGACGAGCAGATCACCAAGGCCCTCGACCGCAAGGTCTGGCTGCCGAGCGGTGGTTACCTGGTCATCGACCGCACCGAGGCGATGACGGTCATCGACGTCAACACCGGCAAGTTCACCGGTTCGGGTGGCAACCTCGAAGAGACGGTGACCCGCAACAACCTGGAGTCGGCGGAGGAGATCGTCCGCCAGCTCCGGCTGCGGGACATCGGCGGCATCATCGTGATCGACTTCATCGACATGGTGCTCGAGTCCAACCGCGAGCTGGTCCTGCGCCGCCTGACCGAGTGCCTCGGCCGCGACCGCACGCGTCACCAGGTCGCCGAGGTCACCTCGCTCGGCCTGGTGCAGATGACCCGCAAGAAGATCGGCACCGGCCTGCTGGAGGCGTTCTCGACGCCGTGCGAGCACTGCAAGGGCCGGGGCGTGCTCGTCTCGACCGAGGTGCAGCGCACGGGCGGCGGCTCGCACTCCCACGGCGGGAACGGCAACGGCGGCGGAAACGGCGGCGGCGGTGGCGGCGGCGGGGAGAAGAGCTCCCGCCGGTCGCGCGGCCGCGGCAAGGGCGAAGAGGCCAAGGAGCAGGCCGAGGCCGCCAAGGCCGAGGTCCACGCGGTCCCGCCGCCCGAGCAGCGCGCGTCCGTCGCGTCGGCGGTGGCGGCGATGGCCAACGCCTCGAAGGTGGCCAAGGACCACGACCACGGCGCGGTGAACGGCAACGGGCACGTCCCGGAGGCCGGCGACCCGGCCGAGGCCGTCGAAGAGACGCGTCGGGAGGCCGTCGCCGAGCCGGCCACCGAGGTCGCGGGCGTCCCGGTGACCACCGAGGCGGACGAGGCCCCGGTGCCGCAGGAGGAGCCGGCGGTCGAGCGGACCTCGGCGCCGGAGCCGGTGGAAGAGCCGGTCACCGACGCCGTGTCCGAAGACGCCGAGGGCGCCGAGGCCGCCGAGGCCGCCGACGTCGAGGTGCCCGAGCCCGCCACGCGTCCCACCCGGCGCCGGTCGCGCCGGACCGCGTCGCGTCCGGCGGGTCCGCCGGTGCACGCGTCCGACCAGAGCCAGTGAACGACTAGGGGACCCCGGTGGTAACGCACCGGGGCACCCCACGTAACCTGTAGTACGGCCTGCCACCAGAGCAGGTCGCTGCGCGAGTGCAGGACCGCCTCCTGGAGGTGGGCCGATCGCGCGGGCCCCCACCCATTGTCGAGTAATGCAGGAGACTTCCGTGTCGGCGTACGCGATCGTCAAGACCGGCGGCAAGCAGTACAAGGTGGCCGTCGGCGACGTCGTCGAGGTCGAGAAGCTCGAGGGCGAGCCGGGCACCGAGCACATCCTCCCCGCCGTTTTGTACGTCGACGGTGGCGATGTCACCACGGACGCCGACGCGCTGGCGAAGGTCTCGGTCACCGGCAAGGTCGTCGAGCAGACCAAGGGTCCGAAGATCCGGATCCACAAGTTCAAGAACAAGACGGGCTACCACAAGCGTCAGGGTCACCGGCAGAAGCTGACCCGCGTCGAGGTCACCGCCATCTCCCTGTAAGAACTTTTCCGGATCTGCTTTTTCAGAAAGAGGGCTGAGCCATGGCTCACAAGAAGGGTGCGTCCAGCTCCCGCAACGGTCGTGACTCGAACGCGCAGCGCCTCGGCGTCAAGCGCTTCGGCGGCCAGGAAGTCAACGCCGGCGAGATCCTGATCCGCCAGCGTGGCACCAAGTTCCACCCCGGCGTGAACGTCGGCCGCGGCGGCGACGACACGCTGTTCGCCCTGGCCGCCGGTGCGGTCAAGTTCGGCGAGAAGCGTGGTCGCAAGACCATCAACATCGTCGTGCCAGCCGAAGCCTGAGTCTTCGGTTCTCGACGCTAGACCTCTGACGAGGGGTGGGACCGGAATATCCGGTGCCACCCCTCGTTTGTTTTGTGTGATCCCTGCTCGCGAATGAAAGAGGCAAGTCATGGCGTCCCGGTTCGTGGACCGCGCGGTCATCCACCTGACCGCGGGTGACGGTGGGAACGGCTGCGCCTCGGTGCACCGCGAGAAGTTCAAGCCCCTCGGCGGCCCGGACGGCGGCAACGGCGGCAACGGCGGCGACGTCCTGCTGGTCGTCGACCCGAACGTGCACACCCTGCTCGACTTCCACTTCCGCCCGCACGCCAAGGCCGGCAGCGGCAAGATGGGCCAGGGCGGCAACCGCGCGGGCGCGGCGGGGGAGACCCTGGTGATGAAGGTGCCGTCCGGCACCGTCGTGTTCACCGAAGACGGCGAGATGGTCGCCGACCTCATCGGCCCGGGCACCACGTTCGTCGCGGCGCAGGGAGGCCGCGGCGGCCTCGGCAACGCGTCGCTGTCGTCGAAGGCGCGCAAGGCGCCCGGGTTCGCGCTGCTGGGCGAGCCGGGCGAGGCCCGCAACCTCGTGCTGGAGCTGCGTTCGGTCGCCGACGTCGGCCTGCTCGGCTTCCCGTCCGCCGGCAAGTCGTCGCTGATCTCGGTGCTGTCCGCGGCCAAGCCGAAGATCGCCGACTACCCGTTCACCACGCTGGTGCCGAACCTTGGCGTGATCACCGGCGGCGACACCGTCTTCACGATGGCCGACGTCCCCGGCCTGATCCCCGGCGCGTCCGAAGGCAAGGGCCTCGGGCTCGACTTCCTCCGCCACATCGAGCGGTGCGCGGTGCTGGTGCACGTCGTCGACTGCGCGACGCTGGAGCCGGGCCGCGACCCACTGTCCGATGTGGACGCTCTCGAGACCGAGCTCGCCCAGTACACCCCGGGTCTCGGCGGGAAGCTCGAGGAGCGCCCGCGCGTGGTCGTGCTCAACAAGATCGACGTCCCGGAGGCCGCCGAGCTCGCCGAGTTCGTCCGGCCGGAGCTGGAAGCCCGGGGCCTGCGCGTGTTCGAGGTCTCCACGGCGTCGCGCAAGGGCCTGCGGGAGCTGACGTTCGCGCTCGCGGCGGTCGTCGAGGAGTACCGCGAGGCCCAGCCTGTGCTGGAGCCGGAGACGATCGTGCTGCGGCCGCTCGCCGTCGACGACACCGGGTTCACCGTCGAGTTCGACCCCGAGGAGGAGGGCGCGTTCGTCGTACGCGGCGTCCGCCCGGAGCGGTGGATCCGCCAGACCAACTTCGGCAACGACGAGGCCGTCGGCTACCTGTCCGACCGGCTCAACCGCCTCGGCGTCGAGGACAAGCTGGCGAAGCTCGGCGCGCGGCCGGGCAGCCCGGTCACCATCGGCGACGTCCAGTTCGAGTGGCAGCCGTCGACGCCGAGCGTCGCGATGCACCTGTCCGGGCGCGGCACCGACGTCCGCCTCGAGAACCACGACCGGGTCGGCGCGGCCGAGCGCAAGGAAGCCCGCCGGATCCGGCGCGACGGCTCGGACGAGGACGACCTGGACCTCGACGCGTGAGTGGCACGCGCGAAGCCATCGCGGCCGCCCGCCGGCTGGTGGTCAAGGTCGGTTCGTCGGCCCTGACCACGGCGGGCAGCGGGCTCGACGCGGTCCGGCTGGACGCGCTGGTCGACGCGATCGCCGCGCGGGTCGCGGCCGACACGCAGATCGTGCTCGTGTCTTCGGGCGCGATCGGCGCCGGATTGGCCCCGCTCGCCCTCGGCAAGCGGCCGAAGGACCTCGCGACCCAGCAGGCGGCGGCGAGCGTCGGCCAGCTGGCGCTGGCGCACGCGTACGCGGAGTCGTTCGGCCGGTTTTCGCTGACGGTCGGCCAGGTCCTGCTGACCTCCGACGACGTCGTCCGCCGGTCGCACTACCGCAACGCGCAGCGGACGTTTTCGCGGCTGCTCGCGCTCGGCGCGGTCCCGGTGGTCAACGAGAACGACACGGTGGCCACGGAAGAGATCCGCTTCGGCGACAACGACCGCCTGGCGGCCCTGGTGGCCCACCTGATCGGCGCGGACGCGCTGATCCTGCTGTCCGATGTGGACGGTCTGTACGACGGTGACCCCCGCGACGGCGCCACCCGCAAGCTCACCGAGGTCCTCTCGGAGTCCGATGTGGACGGAATCTCGGTCGGCATGTCCAGCTCCGGCCTCGGCACGGGCGGCATGGTCTCGAAGCTGGCGGCGGCCCGCACGGCGGCGGGCGCGGGCATCCCGGTCCTGCTGGCGGCGGCCTCGGAAGCCTCCGCCGCGTTGACTTCCGCCTCCCCGGGCACGGCGTTCGCCCCGGCGGACACCCGCCTGTCGGCCCGCCGCTTCTGGCTCGGCTACGCGGCGGACACGACGGGCAAGCTCCGCCTGGACGACGGCGCGGTGACGGCGGTGGTCCGCCGCCGCCGCTCCCTGCTGGCGGCGGGCATCACGGGCGTGGAGGGCGAGTTCCAGGCCGGCGACGTGGTCGACCTGGTGGACGCGAAGGACCGCGCGGTGGCCCGCGGAGTGGTGGCGTTCGACGCGACCGAGCTGCCCGACCTGATCGGCCGCTCAACCCCCGAACTCCCCCCGGAGCAACGCCGCGAGGTAGTCCACGCCGACGACCTCGTCCCCCTCCGCCCCTAACCCCCGTGCCCCCGCAGGCATCACCCGTGATCCCACGGGCATCACACGTGACTGGGCAGGCATCACACGTGATTGAGCGGGCATCACGCGTGATTGAGCGGGCATCACGCGTGACTGGGCGGGCATCACCGTGTCGACCCTCCAATCACGAGCGTCGACTCCCCAATCACGCGTGATGCCTCTCTAATTACACGTGATGCCCCTCCAGTCACGTGTGATGCCCCTCCAGTCACGTGTGATGCCCTTCCAATCACGCGTGATACCCCTTCAGTCACGTGTGATGCCTCGCTGATCACGGGTGATGCCCCGCCGCGTCGGACCTCAGCCGACCGAGACCAGGCGGGCTCCGCCGTCGGCTTCCAGGATCGTGCCGCTCAGGTTGCGGTTCGTCGCCGCCAGTGCCACCACCTCGGCCACGTCGTCCGCCGTCGCCACGCGGCGGGACGGGATCGACGCCGCCGTCTGCGCGAAGAACCCTTCGCGCACCTCCGCCGGGAAGCCGCTCCACCAGGCCGTGTCGACGACGCCCGGCGAAACCGCGTTCACCCGCCGCGGCGCCAGCTCGACCGCCAGCGGCTTGACCAGTGCCTCCACCGCCGCGTTGAGCGCTCCGATGCCCGCCGTCCCCGGCATCGCCGCGTGGGCGCTGATCGCGCCGAGCAGCGTGATCGACCCGTCCGCGGCCAGGTGCGGCAACACCGCCTGGATCGTGGTCAGGTGCGCCCAGAACTTCGCGTCGAAGGCCCTGCGCAGCACGTCGAGATCCAGCGACGCGATCGGTCCCATCCCTTCGGCGCCGGACAGGCTCACCACCAGCACGTCGACCGTCCCCAGCGACGACGCCAGCGCGGCCATCGATGCGGCGTCCCCGCCGTCGGCCTGGTGTCCCGTCAAAGACGGGTCGCTCGCCGCGACGTCGTCGAGGCGTTCCTTGCCACGCCCGGTGACGTGGACGTCGTAACCCCGCTCGCGGAGCCGCCGCGCGGTCGCCAGGCCGATGCCCGAGGTGCCGCCGGCGACAAGTGCGATGCTCATGCTCGTTCCCCATTTCGAACCGGTACGTCTCGTTTCGAAATCGACGCTACCATCGGATCCCATGACCGACCAGTCCCGTCCCGGCCGCAAGCGCAGCGAACAGAGCCGGCTGGCGATCCTCGCCGCCACGCTCGACCTGGTCGCGGAGGCGGGCTACGGCACGCTGACCGTCGAGGGCATCGCCGCGCGCTCCGGCGTCGGCAAGCAGACGATCTACCGCTGGTGGCCGTCGAAGGCCGACGTCCTGCTCGACGCGCTCGCGACGAAGGCGGACCTCTACGTCCCGATCCCGGACGAGGGGACGTTCCGCGCCGACCTCGCCGGCTTTCTGGACAGCACGTTCGAGCTGGGCGAAAAAGCGCAGGTGGCGGACACGCTGCGCGCGCTGATGGCGCAGGCGCAGATCGACCCGGAGTTCGGCAAGCGGTTCCGCGAGGACTTCCTCAACCGTCGCCGCGAAGCGCTCGGCACCATCGTCGACCGCGCCCGCGAGCGCGGCGAGCTGCCGGCGGAAGTCAGCTCCCGCACGGTGATCGACGTCGTGTTCGGCACGCTCTGGTACCGGCTCCTCGCGACGCGGGAGCCGATCGGCCGCGGCCTGGCCGGTGAGCTGGTGGCGCTACTGGCCGATCACGGCGCCTCGACCGCCGAAATCCGGTAGCGCGCCACCGACGCGTCGAGGATCTGCACGGCCTGCTCGTCCGACGGCCCGGACCCGCGGAAGCGCTCCAGGTCCTCATCGGACTCCCAGCGCTCGTACACGGTGATGCGGCCGGGGTCGAGCAGGTCGGCACCCAGCGAGTACTCGAGGCAGCCGGGCGCTTCCCGTGCCAGCCGGACGGCTTCGCCGCAGTCGTCGAGGTAGGCGTCACGGCTCTCGGGAGCGACGGCGAGCCAGCCGGCCACGATGATCACGTCGGGTTGATCCGATCCGGCTTGATCGTGAGCAGCAGCCGCGTCTGGTCCCGGCCGCCCCACCACGGGTACGGGCCGCCGAGGTACCGCTGCGCCAGCTTCTCGATGTGCTCGACCGCGCCGTCCTCGGTCATCTCCAGCACGCGCCCGCGGATCGCGTAGTAGCGCGACGGCCGTTCGCGGTCGGCGACGTTGAGCGCCACCCGCGGGTCGCGCTCGAGGTTGCGCTGCTTCTGGTGTCCCCGCACGGTGTTGACGAGGATGTGCGTGCCGTCGGTGTCGACCCACGTCTGGGTGAGCTGCGGCGAGCCGTCCGGCATCAGGGTGGACAGGAAGCAGAGGCTGGGCTCGCGCAGCAGTGCGAGCAGGTCGCCGGGCAGTTCCAAGGTGATCTCCGCTAGAGCTGGTCGGGCGCTTCGATGCCGAGCAGCGAGAGCCCGAGCGCGAGCGTGGTCGACGTCAGCGTAGTCAACCTCAGCCGGGACGCGCGCAAGTCTGATGAGGACGCTTTCAGGACCGGACATTCCTCGAAGAACCGCGAAAACGCGACGGCCGTCTCGTACAGGTACGTACAGAGCTTGTGTGGCGCGTAGCCGTCTGTCGCGGCCTTCAGCGCTTCGCCGAACCTGAGCAGCTTCAGCGCCAGAGCCCGCTCGGCCGGCGCTTCCAGCGTGATTTCGACGCCGTCGGGAAGCCCGCCCGCCTTCCGCAGGATCGACCGCGTCCGCGCGTGCGCGTACTGGAGGTACACCGAGGTGTTGCCCTCCTTGGCGAGCATCCGGTCCCAGGCGAAGACGTAGTCGCGTTCGCGGTCGCCGGACAGGTCGGCGTACTTGACCGCGCCGATGCCGACCGCCCGGGCGACGCCGGCCTGCCCCGCCGCGTCGAGCTCACTGCGTTCGGCGACGACCGCGGCGGCCTGCGTCACGGCTTCGGTGAGCAGGTCGGCCAGCTTGACCGTGTCGCCGGAGCGGGTCCGCATGGTCTTGCCGTCCGCGCCCAGCACCGTGCCGAAGCCGATGTGCTCGGCGTGCCCGGTCAGCCAGCCGGCCGCGCGGCAGACGGCGAACAGCATCGCGAAGTGCTGCGCCTGCGGCGTCCCGACGACGTAGAGGAGGTCCGTCGCGCCGCGCTCGGCCGTCCAGTACCGGAGGGTGGCCAGGTCGGTCGCGGCGTACCCGTAGCCGCCGTCGCGCTTGCGGACGATCAGCGGCAGCCGGTCGCCCTCGCGGTTGCGGAAGCCGTCGGGGAACACGCAGACCGCGCCGTCGCTGATCTCGGTCAGCCCGGCCTGCTCGAGGTCGTCGACCACCGTCGCGAGGTACGGGTTGTAGAAGCTCTCGCCGTAGATGTCCTGGTCGGTCAACGTGATGCCGAGCAGCGCGTACACCTCGTCGAAGTGCCGCGTCGATTCCGCGACGAGCTCCCGCCAGACGGCCAGGGTTTCTTCGTCGCCGCTCTGCAGCAGCACGACGCGCTCGCGGGCCCGCGTCGCGAACGCTTCATCGGAGTCGAACTTCTGCCGTGCTTCGCGGTAGAACGCGTCGAGGTCGGCGATGGCGCGGTGCCCGGCCGGGACGTCGAGGAGGTGCTCGATGAGCATGCCGAACGGCGTGCCCCAGTCGCCGAGGTGGTTGTGCGGCAGCACTTCGTGGCCGGCGAACCGCAGCAGGCGCGCGAGCGCGTCGCCGATCACGGTCGTGCGCAGGTGCCCGACGTGCATCTCCTTCGCGACGTTCGGGCTGCTGTAGTCCAGCGCGATCCGCCGCGGCTCAGCCGTTTCGGGCACACCGAGCCGCGGATCGCCGAGCAGTGCGGCGGTGCGCGTCTCCAGCCATTCCTTGCGCAGCACGAAGTTCAGGAACCCGGGCCCGGCGACTTCGGGTGGGTCGGCGATTCCGTCCAGTTCCAGCGCGCCGGCGATCAGCGTCGCGACTTCGCGTGGCGGACGGCCGAGCCGCTTGCCCAGGCTCATCGCGAGGTTGCCCTGGTAGTCGACGCCTTCGCGCGGCGACGCCTGGATCAGCGCCTGCTCCGGCGTCAGCTCGACGTCCAATGCCTTGCCGGCGGCGGCCACCACGCGGCGCGCCAGCTCCTCGGTAACGTCGGCGTGCTGCACGGTGTCCCTCCTTCGGCTCGGCTTCGGAGCACGCAGCGTAGCGAGCGTGACCGGCCGGTGACGAAGGGTTTACCGCAGCTCGCTGCCCTTGGTCTCGGGCAGCGTGAGGATGACGGCGAACGCGATCGCCGCGCCGGCCGCGACGTACCAGAAGTAGAGCGTCGGCGAGATCGTGCCGAAGACGGTGATGAGCAGCGGGGCGGTGCCGCCGAAGATCGCGACGGTCAGGTTGTACCAGGCGCCGATCCCCAGCCCGCGCAGTTCGGTCGGGAACAGCTCGCTCATGATGGCCGGGGCGATCGACGTCATCGCCGTGTACAGCCCGAGCCCGACGCAGAACACGACGAGCAGCCCGCCGATGCTCCGCCCGATCAAGGTGGACAGCGGCACGACGACGACCGCGGTCGCCCCCGACCAGACGAGCAGCTGCGGCTTCCGCCCGACCCGGTCCGCGAGCGCACCCATCGGGTACTGCAGGGCGATGAACAGCGCCGTGCCGACGGACAGCGCGAGGAACACGGCGTCCGCGTCGGCGTGCCGGTTCTTCACCGCGAACGACGTGAGCGCGCTGAAGAACGTGTAGTAGCAGAGGGTCGAGAGCATCGTGAAGCCCACGAGCCTGCCGACGGCCTTGGGGTGGTGCGTCAACGTCGTCAGCAGTGGCCGTTCGAGCTTCCGCGCCTTGGCCTTCGTCTGCTCGAACAGTTCGGTCTCGGCGAGGCTGCGGCGCAGCCACAGCCCGACCAGGCCGAAGACCCCGCCCAGCAGGAACGGCAGCCGCCAGCCCCAGGACGCGAGCTGCGCCTTGTCCAGCGTCCGGGCCAGGACGAACCCGAGCACGGTCGCGATCAGCACGGCCGTCCCGGTCGAGATGTAGAAGAACGCCGAGTAGCGGCCCCGGCGTTCCGGCGGCGCGATCTCGCCGAGGTAGGCCGACGCGTTCGACACCTCACCGCCGAGCGACAGTCCCTGCGCGATGCGGGCGAGCAGCAGCAGGATCGGCGCCAGCCAGCCGACCTGCGAGAACGTCGGCAGCAGCCCGATCGCGACCGATCCGCCCGCCATGAGCAGGATGGTGAGGATCATGGCGGGCTTGCGGCCGCGCGTGTCCGCGAAGCGTCCGAGCAGGACTCCGCCGAGCGGGCGGAAGAAGAACGCGAGCGCGTAGGTGGCGAACGTGTTGATCAGGGCCAGGGTGTCGTTCCCGGCCGGGAAGAACGCGCCGGCGAAGTAGATGCTGAACGTCGCGTAGATCGTCCAGTCGAACCATTCCAGCGCGTTGCCGGCGCTCGCCGCGAACAGCTTGCGCACCGGCAGCCGGTGCCGGACCTGCACGGTCATGGCAGCCTCCACGTCCCCCGAAGGTGGACGGGACTTTGCCACATTCGTTCGCGGTGCGAAAGATCCCGACTGCTCCGTTTCCTGTCGGCCTCCTCAGGCGGTGCTCGCCAGCGCGAACGGCAGCACCGCGGGCGCCCCGGCCCGCCGCAGCAGCCGCGCGGCCAGCGTCATCGTCCAGCCGGTGTCGATGACGTCGTCCACCAGCAGAACCGGCCCGGCCGGCAACGTCGCCGCGAGGTCGGCCGGCATGCTCATCCGCCGCCACAGGTCGGCCAGCCGTTGCGCGCTGTTGGCCTGACGCGGCGGCGGCCCGTCCGCGTCGAGCGCGCCCAGGAAGTCCAGCCTGCCGACCTCGGCCAGCCGGGTGGCCAGGCTGTAGACGAGCTGCGGTCGTGTCTCCGACGGGACGGCGATCACCGCGACCGGCCGTTCCGTCCAGTGCCACCCGGCGAGCACCTGGACGCAGGCCTTGAACACCGATTCGGGAACGTCAGTGTCCTGCGCCGACGCGCCGACGAGCTCCCGCAGCCGGTTGCCCCACCCGACGTCGGTGAGCCGCCCGAGCACCTGGCCCGGCTCGGCCTGGTCGTCGGCCGAGATCCGGCCGGACACCGGAACGTCCAAAGAGGACATCCCGGTGGGCCACTGCTTCCGGGGCGCGACCTCGACGCCGGGACGCTGCAGCCGTTCCCTGGTCGCCTCGGCGACGTCGTCGGCCACCGTCGTGTCCCAGTACTCGCCGGTGCAGTTGTCGCACCGGCCGCACGGCGCCGCCTCGGGGTCGTCGAGCTGGCGCCGCAGGTACTCCATCCGGCAGCCGTCGGCCGCCAGGTACCCGAGCATCGCGTCCTGCTCGCGCTGCCGGGCCTCCGCGACCCGCCGGTACCGCCCGCGGTCGTACTCCCAGTTCTCGCCCGTGCTCGTCCAGCCGCCCTTCACGCGCCGCACCGCGCCGTCGACGTCCAGGACCTTGAGCACCATTTCCAGCCGTGACCGGGAAAGCTCCACCGACGGCTCGAGCGCGGCCGTCGAAAGGGGACGGTCGGCGTAGGAGAGCGTGTTCAGCACCTGGGTGACCCGCAGCTCGTCGGGGAAGGCGAGCGACCCGAAGTACGCCCAGATCGCCTTGTCCTCCTCGCCGGGCAGCAGCACGACCTCGGCGCGTTCGACGCCACGCCCGGCACGGCCGACCTGCTGGTAGTACGCGATCGGCGACGACGGCGCCCCGAGGTGCACGACGAACCCGAGGTCCGGCTTGTCGAACCCCATGCCCAGCGCGGACGTCGCGACCAGCGCCTTGACCCGGTTGCCGAGCAGGTCGTCCTCGGCCGCCTGCCGGTCGGCCGGGTCGGTCTTGCCGGTGTAGGCCGCCACCGGGTAGCCGCGGTCCTTCAGCAGCGACGCGACGTCGTGCGCCGCCGCCACGGTCAGCGTGTAGATGATCCCCGACCCGGGCAGCTCGGCCAGGTGCTCGGCGAGCCAGGCCAGCCGCGCCTGCGACGTCGGCAGCCGGCACACCGACAACCGCAGGCTCTCCCGGTCGAGGGTGCCGCGCAGCACCAGCGTGTCGGTGCCCGTGCCGAGGCCCAGCTGCTCGGCGACGTCGGTGACGACGCGGTCGTTCGCCGTCGCCGTGGTCGCCAGCACCGGCACACCGTCGGGCAGGTCGCCCAGCAGCGTGCGCAGGCGCCGGTAGTCCGGCCGGAAGTCGTGCCCCCAGTCGGAGATGCAGTGCGCCTCGTCGACCACCAGCAGTCCGGTGCTCGCGGTCAGCTTCGGCAGGACGTTGTCGCGGAAGTCCGGGTTGTTCAGCCGTTCGGGGCTGACCAGGAGGACGTCGATCTCGCCGGCCGCGACCGACGCCTGCACCTGGTCCCACTCCTGCGGGTTCGCCGAGTTCATGGTCGCCGCGTGGATCCCGGCGCGGGCCGCCGCCGAGATCTGGTTGCGCATCAGGGCGAGCAGGGGCGAGACGATGACCGTCGGCCCGCTGCCCTGTTCCCGCAGCAGCGCCGTGGCCAGGAAGTACACCGCCGACTTGCCCCAGCCGGTGCGCTGCACGACCAGTGCGCGACGCCGCTGCGCGACCAGGGCCTCGATGGCCGTCCACTGGTCTTCGCGCAGCTTCGCCGAGTCACCGGCCAGGGCCCGGAGGAGGGTCTCGGCGCGGTCGCGGAGGGCTGGGGTGGTGCTGGTCGTGTCCACGTCACCACGTCTACCCCATGGCACCGACGATCCGGGAATCGGCGGCGTCGCGAACGGACCGTTCGTGACGAATACAGGTGGTTATGTGACCTGAATCACAGACATTGCCCGGGTCGGGCGAGGTGGTGAACAGCACCCGACGCCTCGCGCGCGCGATGTATAGGCTCCCGAGTCATGTCACCACGGCGGATCGGGGTCATGGGCGGCACGTTCGACCCCGTGCACCACGGCCACCTCGTCGCGGCGAGCGAGGTCCAGTCCCGGTTCGGGCTCGACGAAGTGATCTTCGTCCCCACCGGCCAGCCCTGGCAGAAGACCGGCCGCCAGGTGACCAAGGCCGAGGACCGCTACCTGATGACGGTCATCGCGACCGCGTCCAACCCGGTCTTCTCGGTCAGCCGCGTCGACATCGACCGCGCCGGCCAGACCTACACCGTCGACACCCTGCGCGACCTGCACGCCGAGTACCCCGAAGACCAGCTCTACTTCATCACCGGCGCCGACGCGCTCGAGCAGATCCTGACCTGGCACAAGGCCGACGAGCTGTTCGACTTCGCGCACTTCATCGGCGTCACGCGGCCCGGCTACCGGCTCAATTCGCACCACCTGCCCAGCGGCAAGGTCAGCCTCGTCGAGGTCACCGCGATGGCGATCTCCTCGACCGGCTGCCGCGACCGCGTCGAGCGCGGGGAGCCGGTCTGGTACCTCGTCCCCGACGGCGTCGTCCGCTACATCGCGAAGAAGGATCTCTACCGGAAGAGCGACTGAAGCGCTCCTGGTCGCGGCGGGTACTCTTCTCGGGCGAACCCGATCTGTGAAGGAGCACCGTGGCAGCCACGTCCGAGGCACGAGAGCTGGCCGTAGCGGCCGCACACGCGGCGGCGGACAAGAAGGCCAGCGACGTAGTCGTGCTGGACGTGTCCGAGCAGCTCGTCATCACCGACGCCTTCGTCCTCGCCTCCGCGTCCAACGAGCGCCTGGTCGGCGCGATCGTCGACAACGTCGAAGAGAAGCTGCGGGAGAGCGGCCACAAGCCGGTCCGCCGCGAAGGCGCCCGCGAGGGCCGCTGGGTCCTGCTCGACTACGTCGACGTCGTCGTGCACGTCCAGCACGTCGAGGAGCGCTCGTTCTACGGCCTCGAGCGGCTGTGGAAGGACTGCCCGCGCATCGAGGTGGCCGGTCTCGAGGAGTCGCCCGCCGACGAGGACCCGGACGTCCCGTGAGCCCGCGGCGGCTCGTGCTCTGGCGCCACGGCGAGACGGACTACAACGCCGCCGGGCGGATGCAGGGTCACCTCGACTCGGCGCTGACGCCGGTCGGCTGGAACCAGGCCCGGTTCGCGGTCCCCGCGCTGGCCCGGTTCTCCCCGGACCTCGTCATCGCGTCCGACCTGCGCCGCGCCACCGACACGGCCACCGTGCTCACCGACGCGATCGGCGTCCCGCTGCGGATCGACAAGCGCCTGCGCGAGACGCACCTCGGCGAATGGCAGGGGCTCACCGGCGCGGAGGTCGACGCGGCCTACCCCGGTGAGCGCGACCGCTGGCGCAAGGACGCGACCTGGGCGCCTCCCGGCGGCGAGAACCGCCTCGACGTCGCCGACCGCGCGAGCGAAGTCGTCACCGACCTGCAGCAGGCCAACTCTTCGGTGGGCGACACCGTGCTGCTGGCCGCGCACGGCGGCCTGATCACCGCGCTCACCGCGCGGCTGCTGAACCTGCCGGTGGAGACCTGGCCGTCGCTGGGCGGGATCTCGAACTGCCACTGGGTCGAACTGGGCGCGCGCGACGGGAAGTGGCGGCTGCAGGCCTACAACGCGGGGATGCACGGCTAGCCGATGGGGCCGCGCCTGCTCGTGTTCGGCGATTCGCTGAGCTTTCACGGTCCCGAAGGACCCTGCGCCGCGGACGAACCGCGGCTGTGGCCCAACGTCGCCGCCGCAGCCCTCGGCGGCACCGCCGACCTGGTCGCCGGGATCGGCTGGACCGCCCGCGACGCCTGGTGGTCGCTGACCGGCGACCCGCGCGTGTGGGCCGATCTGCACCACGTCGACGCGGTCGTGCTGGCGGTCGGCAGCATGGACACGCTGCCTTCGCCGTTGCCGACCTACCTGCGCACGGGGCTGAAGTACCTGCGGCCCGACCCGGTGCGGCGCGTGGTGCGCAAGGCTTATCTCGCCGCGCAGCCGCGGTTGTCGGTCGCGCTCCGCGGCCGTCCCACGGTGTTGCCGGCCAAGCTCACCGTGCAGTACCTCGACACGGCGGTGGGTGCGTTGCGCGTTCTGCGGCCCGAGCTGCCGATCTTCAGCATGCTGCCCTCGGTGCACCGGGCCGCGGCCTACGGCGGCGTGCACACCGCGCGTCCGGGCGCGGAGGCCGCGATGAAGGCCTGGGGCGCACGAGCGGGAATTCCGTTGCTGGACCTCGAAGCCGTTGTCGGAGAGCACGTCCTGAGCGGCGAGGGGAACCCCGACGGCATGCACTGGGGCTGGAAGGGGCACGCCGCGGTGGGCGACGCGATGTCCGTGTTGATGGCGCCGGTGCTGACCCCCGGCCACGTAGGCTGACGGCGTGTCGGTCGCCGTAGTCACGGATTCCACCGCCCACCTGCCGGAGGGCTTCGCCGAACGGCACGCGGTCCGGGTGGTGCCGCTGCACGTCCTGGTCGACGGCGTGGTCTCCCTCGACGGCGTCGAGACCGGCCCGGCGGCGGTCGCCGAGGCGATGAGCCAGCGCAAGATCGTCACGACGTCCCGGCCGACGCCCACGGAGTTCGTCGCGGAGTATCGCGCCGCGTTCGACGGCGGCGCGGACTCGATCGTTTCCGTGCACCTCTCGCGTGAGCTGTCGGGCACCTGGGAAGCGGCGGTGCTGGCGGCGCAGGAGGTCGGGCCGGACCGGGTCCGCGTGGTCGACTCGCGCACCACCGCGATGGGGCTCGGGTTCGCCGCGCTGCACGCCGCGGCCGCCGCGGCCGCCGGGGCTTCGGCGGCCGAAGTCGAGGCCGCGGCGGTGACCGCGGCGGCCTGCTCGTCGACGTTGTTCGTCGTCGAGACGCTCGACCACCTGCGTCGCGGCGGCCGGATCGGCCCGGCGGCCGCGCTGCTCGGCACGGCGCTGGCGGTGAAGCCGGTGCTGCACATGTCCGAAGGCCGGATCCTGCCGCTGGAGAAGGTCCGCACCATGAACCGGGCGCTCGCGCGGCTGGTCGAGCTCGCCGCCCAGGCCGCGCGGGACGACGATGTCGAGCTGGCCGTCCACCACCTCGCGTCGCCGGAGCGGGCGGTCGAGCTGGCGAACCGGCTGGAAGAGGCCGTGCCGCGGTCGGCGGGCTGCGTGGTTTCCGAGCTGGGCGCGGTGATCGGGGCCCACACCGGGCCGGGGGTGCTCGGGGTCGTCGTCCAGCGGACGGTTCCGTCCCGCGGCTAGTGCGGTGACCGGAGACGCCGGCCGGATGCGCTGACGGGCACCTTCCCCGCGACGGGCCCTTTCCGCTCGTCCACTTCGGCCACGCGCGCGGCCCGCCACCGGCGCCGGCGCGCCGAACCCTCCAGCATGCCACCCGGGTACGACGGAAACGGCCGTTCCGGCCCGGGCGGGGTGGATCCGTCCACAGCACCCCGGTTGTCCACAGGACGCGGCGGCACCCCTGTCGGACGCCGCCCCGCGAGCCCTAACGTCGATCGTGTGTTCGAGCAGCCCGCCCGGGATCCGGGCCCTCCCGTCAACGACCGGCTCGCCTGGCTGGCCGACCAGTTCTCGCCCGATGCGAGCACGGTCGGGCCCGGCGGCCGGCTGGTCCGGCGCTGGCTGCCCGGTGGAGCCGCCGGGGCCGGCCGCCGCCGGTGGGCGTTCGCCGGCGTCCTCGTCTCGGTCGTGGTGATCGTCCTCGGTGCGGTCGCGCTCTTCGGCGGCCCGCCGGTACCCGAGCCACCACCGTCGCTGCCCAGCGCGAAACCGGCGAGCGAAGCGTCGGCCCGGGCGGCGCCCCCGGCCGGTCTCGTCATCAGCGTGATCGGCCGCGTCCGGTCGCCCGGCCTGGTCACCGTGGTCCAGGGCGCCCGCGTCGCGGACGTCCTGCGGGCCGCGGGCGGCGCCGAGCCCGGCGCGGACCTGAGCGCGCTCAACCTCGCCCGCCGGGTGACCGACGGGGAGCAGCTCGCGGTCGGGATCCCGGCACCACCCGCCGCCGTGGCCGCCGGTGCTCCGGCGGCCGCCAAGGTCGACCTCAACGCGGCGAGCGCGGACCAGCTGGACACGCTGCCCGGCGTCGGCGAGGTGACGGCCCAGCGGATCGTCCAGTGGCGCACCGAGCACGGCGGCTTCGCGAAGGTCGAGCAACTGCGCGACGTCTCCGGCATCGGGGAAAGCAAGTTCGAAAAGCTGCGCGAGCAGGTGACGGTCGGATGAGCACCCTCCCTGCGACCGACACCCGGCAGGACCTGCGGCTCGTCCCGGCGGCGCTGGCGTGCTGGCTCGCCGCACTCGGCGGCCTGCTGCTGGGCTGGTGGACGGCCGTCGCCGTCGGCCTCGCCTCGGCGGTGCTCGCCGGACTGGTGCTCTGGCGGGCGCGAGGGCGTCCCCGGGCGCTCGGCGCGGCCGCGGCACTGCTGGTGCTGGGACTCGCCGCCGCCGGCCCGGTCGCCTGGCGAATCCGGGACGCGCAACGCGACGACCTCCGCGCGGCTTCGGCCGACGGGCTCCCCGCGTCGGTGCGGGTCGTCGTCGCCGAGCGCCCGAAGCCCGTGCGCGGCGCGGGTTATGCCGATCAGCAGGCCGGTGCCCGGTCGGTGGTGCTGACGGCCGACGTCCGCACGGCGTCGGTCGACGGCCGGCCGGTCACATCGTCCGGACGCGTCCTGCTGCTGGCGCCGGTCGCGCAATGGGCGTCACTGTTGCCGGGCCAGGACGTGACGGCGAGCGGCCTGCTGATGGCGCCACGCGGCTCGGACCTGACCGTCGCGGTGCTGTCCGTGCGCGGCCCGCCGGGCGACCTCGGGCCGGCGCCGTGGTGGCAGCGGACCGCGGCCGGCCTGCGCGCCGGACTCCACGACCTGTGCCAGGTCCTGCCCGATGAACCCGGCGGCCTGCTGCCTGGGCTGGTCTTGGGCGACACGAGCGGGTTGTCGCCGCGGGTCGAGCAGGAGTTCATCACCGCCGGGCTCGCCCATCTGACCGCGGTCAGCGGGGGAAACCTCGCCGTCGCGTGTGGCGCGGTGCTGCTCCTGCTGCGCTTCCTGCGGCTCGGGCCGCGGCTGTCGGCGGTGGCGGCCGGTGCGTGCCTGGCCGGTTTCCTCGTGCTGGTCGGGCCGGAGCCCAGCGTGCTGCGGGCCGGGGTGATGGCGGCGGTCGCGTTGCTGGCTCTGGCGCTGGGCAAGCGAGGCTCGGCGTTGCCCGCGCTGGCGTTCGCGGTGTGCGTGCTGGTGGTGACGGATCCGGCGATGGCGACGGACTTCGGGTTCGCGTTGTCGGTGTTCGCCACGGCCGGGCTGGTGCTCATCGCGCCACGCTGGGCCGCTGCGCTGGCCCGTCGCGGCGTCCCGCCGGGGTTCGCCGACGGGCTGGCGATCCCGCTGGCCGCCTTCCTCGTGACGGCGCCGGTCATCGCGGGCATGGCGGGGTCGGTGAGCCTGGTTTCGGTGCTGGCCAACGTCCTCGCCGCGCCCGTGGTGGCCCCGGTGACGGTGCTCGGCCTGCTGGCGACGGTGCTCGGTCCCTGGTGGCCGGGCGCAGGGAAGGTCCTGGTGCACTTGGCCGACCCGGAGGCCCGGTGGCTGATCACCGTGGCGCGCCACGGCGCGCGGGCTCCCGGCGCGGTCGTCGCCTGGCCAGGCGGCTGGTCGGGTGGGCTGCTCGCCGCCGGGGTGCTGGTGGTGCTGGTGCTGGCCGCCCGGCGCCGGCGGGTGCGGCTGGTGCTGGCGGTGCTGGTCGTCGGCGCGCTGCTGATCTTCGTGCCGGTCCGGGTGCTCGCGCCGGCGTGGCCACCGCGGAACTGGGCGATGGTCGAGTGCGACGTCGGGCAGGGCGACGCGGTCGTGCTGGCGACCGCCGAGCCGGGACGCGCGGTCGTCGTGGACACCGGACCCGAGCCGGGGCCGGTGGACGAGTGCCTGCACCGGCTGGCGGTCGACCGGATCCCGCTGCTGGTGCTGAGCCACCTGCACGCCGACCACATCGGCGGGCTGGCGTCGGTCTTCGATGGCCGGGCGGTCGGCGGGATCGCCGTCGGCCCGGGGCGGGCGCCGGAGTGGGCGTGGCGGCAGGTCGCCGCGGAGGCGAAGCGGCAGGGCGTGCCGCTGGTGGAGCTGAGCCCGGGGGAGCAGCTGGCGTGGCCCGGGCTGTCGCTCGACGTGCTCGGCCCGCACTACGTGCCGGAACGCTCGGCTGGACAGCAGGACGGCACGACGATCAACAACAGCTCGGTGGTCCTGCGAGCGCGGAGCCCCGCCGGCCGGGTGCTCCTCACCGGTGACGTCGAGCTGGCGGCCCAGGCCGACCTGCTGGCCGACGGCGACGACCTGAAGGCGGAGGTGTTGAAGGTTCCTCACCACGGTTCGCGTTACTCGCTGCCGTCGTTCCTCGCGGCGGTGGCGCCGCGGGTGGCGTTGGTCAGCGTGGGCGCCGGCAACACCTACGGGCACCCGAACAAGTCCACAATAGACAGTCTGAAAGCGCTGGGAGCATTGGTGACCCGGACCGATATGGATGGTGACACGGCCGTGGTCGGCGACCCGGCCGGGCCGGCCGTAGCGCGCCGGGGCGAGCCGCGTGGCCCGCCCCGGCGGTGAGCGTCAGTAGCCGAGCGCCTCGTTCACGGCCTTGACGGAAGCCGCCACGGTCGCCTTCGGGCCGATGTGGTTCTCGACCGCGTCGAGGGTCTTGAGGCCGTCGCCGGTGATCAGGAGGACCGTCTCGGCGTCCGGGTCCAGCTTGCCCGTCTCGATCAGCTTCTTCGCCGTCGCGACGGTGACGCCGCCCGCGGTCTCGGTGAAGATGCCTTCGGTGCGGGCCAGCAGCCGGATGCCTTCGACGACCTCTTCGTCGGTGACGTCCTCGATCGCACCGCCGGTGCGGTTGACGATGTCGAGCACGTAGGGGCCGTCGGCCGGGTTGCCGATCGCCAGCGACTTGGCGATCGTGTCCGGCTTCACCGGCTGGACCACGTCCTGGCCGGCGCGGAAGGCGGCCGACACCGGCGAGCAGCCGGTCGCCTGCGCGCCGAACACCTTGTACGGGCTGGCGTCCACGAGACCGAGCTGGCCCAGCTCGCGGAAACCCTTGTCCACCTTGGTCAGCTGCGAACCGGAGGCGATCGGCACGACGATCTGCGGCGGGATGCGCCAGCCCAGCTGCTCGGCGACCTCGAAGGCCAGCGTCTTCGAGCCTTCCGAGTAGTACGGCCGGACGTTCACGTTCACGAACGCCCACTTCGGGTGCTCGCCGGCGAGCTCGGTGGCGAGGCGGTTGACGTCGTCGTAGTTGCCGTCGACGGCGATCAGGTCGCCGTCGTAGACCGCGGTGGTGAGGATCTTGGCGCGCTCGAGGGTCTTCGGGATCAGCACGACCGACCGCCAGCCGGCGCGGGCCGCGGCGGCGGCCGTCGCGTTGGCCAGGTTGCCGGTCGACGGACAGGCGAGCACCTCGAAGCCGAACTCGCGGGCCGCGGCCAGCGCGACGGCGACGACGCGGTCCTTGAACGAGTGCGTCGGGTTGCCGGTGTCGTCCTTGACCCACAGGCGCTTGAGGCCGAGCTCCTTGGCCAGGCGGTCGGCGCGGATCAGCCGGGTCGCGCCGGGCTCGGTGTTCGGGATCTCTTCGATGTTCGACGGAACCGGGAGGAGCTTCTTGTAGCGCCAGATGTTCTTGGGGCCGGCCTCGATGTCTTCGCGGCGGACGCGGCCGAAGTCGTAGGCGACCTCGAGCGGCGAGAAGTCCTCGGCAGAGACGAACTCCGGCGCGAGCGGCTGCCGGTGGCCCTCTTCCTTCGACACCAGCTCGACGGCGGGACCGAGATCCGGGGTCTTCGTGGTGGAGGTCGTTCCGAGGGTGGCGGTCATCGCGAGGTTCCTTCCTCATCTGCCCCGCCGAAGCGGGCCGGAATTGGCACCGTGGTCGTCAGCTACCCCGCGAATGCGGGATGACGGGCTGTACGCCGGTTGCCGGGGCTTCGTCGGGCCGTTCCCTCTGCCCCTCTGGATGAGCGGTATTCGGTTGTCGGTGCGCGCCAAACTGCGCGCCGCCTCGAGGACACCGTACGACATGGCGCTCGGGCCGTGCCATGCCGGCCGCTCGACATCACCGGAGCGGGCGCACGACACCGCAAGTGAGAGGATCCTCCCGTGACCGCCCAAGCCACCGCCCCGGCCCCGCTGCACCTGGTCCTGGGTGAGGAAGAACTGCTGATCGAGCGCGCCGTCCGCGAGACGCTCGCCGCGGCCCGCGCGCTCGACGCCACGGCCGAGCTGACCCGGGTCCGGGTGTCCGATCTCACAGCCCCCGAGCTGGCCGAACTCGTCAGCCCGTCGCTGTTCAGCGAGGGCCGCGTGATCGTCCTGGAGTCGGGGCAGGACATCTCGCAGGAGCTGGCCGACGCCGTGGCGTCCTACCTGAAGGACCCGGCGGACGGCGTCGTGCTGGTCGTCGTGCACACCGGCGGTGGGCGCAGCAAGGCGGGCAAGACGCTCCCGGCGGTGCTGAAGAAGGCCGGCGCCGAGGTCACGGAGTGCCCGAAGATGACCAAGCCGGCCGAGCGCGAGCAGTTCGTGCGCCACGAGGTGCGCCGCGCGGGCGGCAAGATCGACCCGGCGGGAGTCGCCGCGCTGATCGACGCCGTCGGCTCCGACCTGCGGGAACTCTCCTCGGCGGCGACGCAGCTGGTGGCGGACGCCGGTGGGTCCGTCGACGCCGAAGCGGTCCGCCGCTACCACCGCGGGCGCGCGGACGTGACCGGGTTCGCGGTCGCGGAGAAGGCCGTGAGCGGCGATCGCTCGGCGGCACTGGAGTCGCTGCGCTGGGCGATGCAGCTGGGCGTCCCGCACGTCCTGGTCGCGGACGCACTGGCCGACGCGGTCCGCACGATCGCCCGGGTCTCCGGCGCGGGCCGGGGCAACCCGAACCAGCTGGCGGGCGAGCTGGGCATGCCGCCGTGGAAGATCCGCAAGGCGCAGGGCCAGGTCCGCGGCTGGAACCAGGACGGCCTGGCGACGGCGATGCGCGTGGTGGCGAGGCTGAACGCCGAGGTCAAGGGCGTGGCGGCCGACCCGGGCTACGCGCTGGAGCGCGCGGTCCTCCAGGTGGCGGCCGCCAAGGGCGAGCGCTGATCCCGGACATGCAGAAAGCCCCGGCCGAAGCCGGGGCTTTCTGGGAAATCGAACAGCCGGAAATCAACCAGCTCAGAGCGCGTTGACGCGCTTCGCCAGCGCCGACTTCTTGTTGGCGGCCTGGTTGGCGTGGAGAACGCCCTTCGAGACGGCCTTGTCCAGCTTCTGGGCGGCGTCGCGCTGCAGCTCGACGGCCTTGGCCTTGTCGCCGGCCTCGGCGGCTTCGCGGACCTTGCGGATCGCGGTCTTCACCGAGGACCGGATCGCCTGGTTGCGCAGACGCGCCTTCTCGTTCGTCGTGATGCGCTTGATCTGCGACTTGATGTTGGCCATAGGGGCAACTCCTCTTTCACTCGGTGAGATTCGCCGCCGCGCTGAATTGGCCCCGCTCGGAGAGCGGGCTTCCTCCATGACGGAATGCCGCACGGGCAGCGAGCAGCAACTTTAACAGCCGGGCCGCGGACGTCCGGCACCGGGAGTACGGTGGGCGACGGTAGTGCCTAGGGTTCCGTCGCCGGTCCGCAGGCATCTCGCGGTACACAACCAGGACCGGCGGGTCTGGTCCGAGCGGCACCGTCGGCGGGCCCGGACGGCCGGTCGTTCATCTGACGGGGCAAAAGCCTGGAGGACCCGGTTTTCGCGCGCGCGAAAACCCGAAGGGTCCCATGAACACCACTGCCCTGTCCTTCGTCCTCGTCGCCGCGGTCGTGCACGCCGCGTGGAACCTGGCCGCCAAGCGGATCTCCTCCGGCGGCACCCAGTTCGTCTGGCTCTACTACACCGCTTCCGCGGTCATCCTCCTGCCGGTGACGGTCGTGCTGCTGGTCGTCGAACCGCAACGTCCACAGTGGAGCTGGCTGGTGGCCGCCGTGGTCACGTCGGTGCTGCACATCGCCTACGGCATCGTGCTGCAGCACGGGTACCGCGTGGGTGACCTCTCCGTCGTCTACCCGGTCGCGCGGGGCACCGGGCCGCTGTTGTCGGTGCTGGCCGCCGTCCTCGTGCTCGGCGAACGGCCCGGCTGGCTCGGCCTGCTCGGCGCCTTCCTGGTCGTCGCCGGGGTGCTGGTGATCAGCACCGGCCGCAAGGGCGGCGACCCGCACGCGGTCAAGGCCGGCATCCTCTACGGCCTGCTGACCGGCGCCGTCATCGCCGGCTACACCCTCTGGGACGCGCACTCGGTGACCGGTCTCGGCGTGCCGCCGGTCGTCTACTTCGGCCTCGGCTCGATCCTGCAGAGCGTGCTGCTCGTGCCCGGCGCACTGGCCGGCCGCGCCGAGGTGACGCGGATCTGGCGCGAGCAGCGCCGCGAGGTGCTGGTCGTCGCGGTGCTTTCGCCGGTCGCGTACATCCTCGTGCTGTTCGCCCTCACGATGGCGCCGGTCAGCCTGGTCGCGCCCGCCCGCGAGCTGAGCATCGTGCTCGGCGGCCTCGCCGCGTGGCTGGTGCTGGGCGAACGCGACGCCGTGCGGCGGCTCGCCGGGTCGGTGATCGTGCTGTCGGGCATCGCCGCGATTGCGGCCGCCTGAGCGCGTCCGGTAGGGATGGTCGGATGGAAGTCCTGAAGAGCAGGCTGATCGTCCGCTCGCGCGACGCCGGCGCGACGACGGCGTTCTACCGCGACACCCTCGGCCTGGCCGTGGAGCGCGAGTTCCCCGGCGGCACGGTGTTCTTCCTCGGCCACGGCTCCCTGGAGGTCTCCGGCCGGGGCGAGACGGGCCCGTCGCCCGATCTGGTGCTCTGGCTGCAGGTCCGGGACCTCGCCGCCACGATGGCCGACCTGAAGGGGAAGGGCCTCGAGCCGGTGCGCGACGCCCAGCGCGAGCCCTGGGGCCTCGACGAGGCCTGGATCGCCGACCCGGACGGCACGCGCATCGTGCTGGTCGAGGTGCCCGAGGGCCACCCGATCCGCGTGGACACCCGCTAGGCGGGCTTGACGGCGCGCAGCTGCGCGGCCAGCGCGGCGAAGCCGGGCGGGTCCCAGGTCCACGTCTGCAGGTCGGCGAAGCCCGCTCCGGCGGCTTCGTCGGCCAGGACGTGCCTGCTCACGGGCAGCCACTTCTCGTGCGCGGACAGCAGCAGCCGCCCGCCGGGGCGCAACACCCGGAACAGCTCGGCGAACCCGGCCGCGCGGTCGTCCCAGAGCATGACGTTGTTGACGGTCAACACGACGTCCACGGACCCGTCGGGCTCGCCGGTGTGCGCCGCCGACCCTTCCCGGAGCTCAGCGCGGTCGCCACAGCGCTCGTGGCAGAGCCCGAGCATCTCGGGGGAGGGGTCGACGCCGAGGGCGCGCCCGGCCAGCCGCGCGGCGGCGTCCAGGCCGACGCCGGGGCCGGGTCCGACGACCAGGACGGTCTCGTCGGGCTCGATCCGGGCCAGGTCGACGATGCGCTGCTCGGTCGCGGCGTTGCCCCGCGCCATCACCCAGCCGCCGAGGCGGCCGAGCGGACCGGAAGGGTGACCGAACGCACGGTCGAGAACGCGGGCGAAGCCGCTGGTCTCCGGCTGGGGAGGGGGTGCCGGCTGGTGCGATGTGCTCATACTTCGAGGGCACCACGGATCACGAACACCCGCATCGGGGATGACCCCCACTGGCACCCGGAGGGGCATGGGAGCATAGAGGTGGCCATCCCCGACTTTCCGAGGACTCATTCGAGTGACAGCGCTCAACAAGTTCGCCGACACCACCTTCACGCCTCCGGAGCTCATCCGGAACTTCTGCATCATCGCGCACATCGACCACGGCAAGTCCACCCTGGCCGACCGCATGCTGCAGCTCACCGGCGTCGTGGAAGAGCGGGCCATGCGCGCGCAGTACCTCGACCGGATGGACATCGAGCGCGAGCGCGGGATCACGATCAAGGCGCAGAACGTCCGGCTGCCCTGGAAGGTCGACGGGCAGGACCACGTCCTGCACATGATCGACACCCCCGGCCACGTCGACTTCACCTACGAGGTCTCCCGGGCGCTGGAGGCGTGCGAAGGCGCCGTCCTGCTGGTCGACGCCGCGCAGGGGATCGAGGCCCAGACGCTGGCCAACCTCTACCTCGCCCTGGAGAACAACCTCCAGATCATCCCGGTGCTCAACAAGATCGACCTGCCCTCGGCCGACCCCGACAAGTACGCGGGTGAGCTCGCCCACATCATCGGCTGCGAGCCCGACGACGTCCTGCGGGTCTCGGCCAAGACCGGCATGGGCGTCGGCGCGCTGCTCGACGAGGTCGTGAAGTCGGTCCCGGCGCCGCAGGGCGACGCCGACGCGCCCGCCCGCGCGATGATCTTCGACTCGGTCTACGACACCTACCGCGGCGTCGTCACCTACATCCGCGTTGTCGACGGCAAGATCACCCCGCGCGAGCGCATCAAGATGATGTCCACCGGCGCGACCCACGAGCTCCTGGAAGTCGGCATCATCTCGCCGGAGCCGAAGGCGAGCAAGGGCCTCGGCGTGGGCGAGGTCGGCTACCTGATCACCGGTGTGAAGGACGTCCGGCAGTCCAAGGTCGGCGACACCGTGACCTCCGAACGCCACGGCGCCAAGGAAGCGCTGGCGGGCTACCGCGAACCGAAGCCGATGGTCTACTCCGGACTGTATCCGGTGGACGGTTCCGACTACCCCGAGCTGCGCGAGGCCCTGGACAAGCTCCAGCTGAACGACGCCGCGCTCGACTACGAGCCGGAGACGTCGGTGGCGCTCGGTTTCGGCTTCCGCTGCGGCTTCCTCGGCCTGCTGCACCTGGAGATCACCCGCGACCGGCTCGAGCGCGAGTTCGGCCTCGACCTGATTTCCACCGCGCCCAACGTGGTCTACGACGTGGTGCTGGACGACGGCAAGGAAATCCACGTCACCAACCCGTCGGACTGGCCGACCGGGAGCAAGATCGACAAGGTGCTGGAGCCGGTCAGCAAGGTCAGCATCCTGGCGCCGTCGGAGTTCATCGGCACGATCATGGAGCTGTGCCAGAACAAGCGCGGCCAGCTGCTCGGCATGGACTACCTGTCCGAGGACCGGGTCGAGCTGCGCTACAACATGCCGCTGGGCGAAATCATCTTCGACTTCTTCGACACGCTGAAGTCGCGTACGCGCGGTTATGCGTCGCTGGACTACGAAGAGGCCGGCACGCAGGCGGCGGACCTGGTCAAGGTGGACATCCTGCTGCAGGGCGAGGGCGTGGACGCGTTCTCCGCGATCGTGCACAAGGACGACGCCTACAACTACGGCAACCGCATGGTGAACCGCCTCCGAGAGCTGATCCCGCGCCAGAACTTCGAGGTGCCCATCCAGGCGGCCATCGGCGCCCGGATCATCGCCCGCGAAACGATTCGCGCGATCCGCAAGGACGTTCTGGCCAAGTGCTACGGCGGTGACATTTCGCGTAAGCGCAAGCTGCTGGAGAAGCAGAAGGAAGGCAAGAAGCGGATGAAGACCGTGGGCCGGGTCGAGGTCCCGCAGGAGGCCTTCGTCGCCGCACTGTCCACTGAGGACTCGGGAAAGAACAAGAAGTAAGTGTCACGTTGATGTGACAGTGGCGCCCATATCCATGCCTCCGAGTGAATGTGGGCGCCGAACCCGTGTTCGACGCGGTTTCTGTCGGTGCTGTCTGGTTCGCTCTGGTGCGAAGAGCGAAAGGAGAGCACCATGACGGCCATGGCGGACAGCGAGCATCCCACCGATTCGGGCCCCTTGACGGTGCGCGACCTCGAGGGGATCCCGTATGACAGCCGACGCTACGAGCTCATCGACGGGGTGCTCGTCGTGAGCCCGGCGCCCGGCCTGAGACACCAGAAGATCGCCTACCGACTTCACGGCGTCCTGGAGGCTTCGTGCCCGCCCCAGTTCGAGGTCGTCGGGGCGCCGTTCGCGGTGCACCACGGTGACAAGATCGAGCTGCAACCCGACGTCCTGGTCGGCCGGGACGAAGACTTCACCGAGAAGGATCTCCCGGTGCCGCCGGTTCTCGCGGTCGAAGTGCTCTCGCCGAGCACGGCGATCCACGACCTCAACACCAAGAAGGCGATCTACGAGCGGCTCGGCACCCCCAGCTACTGGGTGATCGATCCCGGGGATCCCTCGCTGACCGTGTTCGAGCTGGACGAGGACGGGTGCTACCAGCAGGTGGCCAAGGCCGCGGGCGACGAGGTGCTCGAGGCCGAGCGGCCGTTCCCGGTGCGGATCGTGCCACGGGAGCTGCTGGGCCGGTTGGGCTGACCGCGGTCAGCGGATGCGCGGTGTGCCGCGCAGCTGGGCGTGCAGCTGCCGGTTTCGCAGCTCCTTCCGCAGCCGGTCGACCACCGCGTCGAACAGGGCCGGGTCGAGGATCGCCGTCTGGTCGAACTGGCGTCGCTGGGGCGGCGCGGGGGCGAGGCGGCCGCGGGGTGCGTAGCGCTGCACCGAGCTCTCGACGCCTTCGCCGGTGACCAGGTCGACCCAGAGCGCGTCGCGCAGGAAACCGTCGCCGAAGCGGGCCGAACGGCGCGTCGAGACGTCGGCGATCTGCGACCACGGGATCAGCCGCGTGCTGAGCGTGCCCGCGGGCACGCGGAGGCCTTCGTCGCCGACGGTGAGGTCCTGCAGGCCGGCGAGGCCGCGCTTGAGCCTGCGAGCGCGCGAGAGCTGGAAGGCCACGACGGCGAGGAGCACGGTCGCGGCGTAGGCGCCACCGACCAGCCACGGCGAGAGGCCGCGCACCAGACCGGAGACGAGTGCGGCGCCGAAGCCGGCGTCGGCGACGAGCAGCACGCCGACCAGGACCTTGACGGGCGTCGTGACACGGGCGGGGGACTCGGACAACGGGTCGGCTCCTGGGTCCGGGCGGGTCAGGGGTTGCCGATGATCCGGTCGGCCGTCACGAACACCGCGACCCGCCGCTCGTCGGCCATCACGCGGTCGTACTCGTCCCAGTCGTCGTGGGTACCGGTGGCGGCGACGAAGACGTCACGCAGGAGCTTCGGCAGGCCCGCGGGGTCGAAGGCGGGGTCGGGATCGTCCGGCCCGACGAGGTGGGTGGCGCCGGTGACGGAGACCCAGTTCCAGCCGCGGCGGAAGGTCACGGTGGCATGCCCGGCCCGCCGCAGCAACAGGAGCTTGTGCGCCTTGCCGACCGCGACGTAGGCGACGCCCGGGGCACCGGTCACCGGGTCATCGAAGACACCGGCGTTGACAACGGAGGAGTGAACGGTGCCATCGCCCCGCGTCGTGGCAACGGTGGCCAGGCCATTTTCCCGCAGCGACAGCGTGCGAACCTGCTCCAGATCAACGCTCATGCCCCAACCTAACCCGCCGGGCCGACCGGGTGTTCCGCTTTCACCGGCTGGAGTGCGGTGCTGACCGTCCGCACAGCCCGGCACCATTCCCCGCGCGGCGTTCGGGTGACCGTCGAGCGGGCGCGTTGCGGCGCGGCACCCACCGGCGATCTCCTGGTTCGACACCGAGGGGGGACGATGGCACGAGGCCTGTGTTTTCGCGACGCTGTTCGCCTCCTGGGCGGCGCTGACAACCGGACGGTCGCCGCGCTCGACAAGCTCGCCGGCGGAGTGCTCCTGGCCGCGGCAGCCGCGGGCGCGGACTTCGCGCTCGGCCTCTTCGATCCGAAGGCCGAGTTCGCCCGGTTGACCGGCGTTCTGGCTTCGGGCCTGCGGGATCGGCTGAGCGGCCTGAGCCGGGCCGATCGCACTCATCGGCTGACCGCGGCGCACGCGGTCGCGGTGCTCGCGTCCTTCTTCGAGGTGCTGTCGGAGATCAAGCTTCCTCCGGAACTGCGTGACCTCCGGCTCGACCGCGCCGACCAGCTGCGGGTGGCGCTCCACAGCCCGCACACGGCCAGGCGGTTGGATCGCCTGCTCGCCGCGGTGGTGGAGGACGACATCCCGATCCCCGCGCCGCACCAGCCGTATGAAGACGTGCTCCGGAGCTTGGACCGTTATTACCGGCAGCTGGCGGCGCGGACCCGGGACTTCCTGACCGGGCTGGCCGGCTGGGAGCTCCTGGACGAGACCGGCCGCGGGCGGTTCGAGCGCCGGCTCGCCGAGCTGAACGCCCAGGCGGTGACCCGGTACGAAGCGCACTACCGGCGGTTGGCCGTCGAGTTCCCCGAGTTCGCGTTCTGGGCCGGTCTGCGGGACCACCAGGCGACCCGTGCGGCGGTCCGCGACCTCGGCGCCGGTCTCGCGGGGCTGGAACGCGCCCTCGCCGGACTCGCGAGCGCGCCACCGGTCGCGCACCCGCTGCGGCTCGCCCACCGCGGTGCCCTCGACCGGCCCATGATCTCGATCAGAGACGTTCCCGCCGGCCTGAACATCCCCACGCTGGCAGACGCCTACGTGACGCCACGGTTCCGCGTCGCCGAAATCGGTGCCTCCGATCCGGTCGCGTCCGAGCGCTGGTGGTTGCAGCGGGACGTGCGCGACGACCTCCCGGCGTTCCTTGTCGGCCACCTGACCGCGCCGCAGGCGACCCGGGCTCCGCTGCTCGTCCTCGGCCAGCCCGGCGCCGGGAAGTCGATCCTCACGCAGATACTCGCGGCGCGGCTCGCGACGGCCGAATACCTCGTGGTGCGGGTCGTGCTCCGCGAGGTGCGCGTCGAAGCCGACCTGCAGAGCCACATCGAGGACGCGGTGCGGGTCGCGACCGGCGAGGACCACACCTGGCCCGCGTTGACCCGCGAGGCCGCGGGCGCGCTCCCGGTCATCCTCCTCGACGGCTTCGACGAACTGCTCCAGGCCACAGGCGCGAGCCAGTCCGACTACCTGGAGCGGGCGGCCGAGTTCCAGCGTCGGGAAGCGGCCCTCGGCCGGCCGGTCGTGGTGCTCGTGACCAGCCGGACGGCGGTCGCCGACCGCGCGCGTCCCGCCTACGAGATGATCGCCGTGCGGCTGGAGCCCTTCGACGCCGACCAGGTCGGGCAGTGGCTCGACGTGTGGAACCGCGGCAACGCCACCTACTTCACCGACAGTGGTCTGTGCCCGTTGACCGCGGCCGTGGTGGCGCCGCACGCCGAGCTCGCCGGCCAGCCGCTGATGCTGCTCATGCTGGCGCTCTACGACGCCGACGACAACTCGTTGCAGCACCACGACGCCGCGCTCGGACAGGCCGAGCTGTACGAACAGCTGCTGGCCCGGTTCGCCGCGAGGGAAGTCCTCAAGTCCGGAGGTGGCCTGACACCCGCGGAGTTCCGCCAGGCCACCGAGCAAGAACTGCTGCGGTTGTCGGTCGCCGCGTTCGCGATGTTCAACCGGACCCGCCAGTGGGTCACCGAGGCGGAGCTGGACGCCGATCTCGCGGCGTTGCTCACCTCTCCGCAGCGGCCCACCGCGGACCTGCGGGCCGCGCTGACCGCGGCCCAGCTGATGTTCGGCCGCTTCTACTTCATCCACGAAACCCAGGCCGTCCAGGACGACCGGCGGCTGCGCACCTACGAGTTCCTCCACGCGACTTTCGGGGAATACCTGGTCGGCCGTCTCGTCACGGAAGAGCTGGGCGACCTGACCGCCGCGGCCCGGACGATGGCCCACCGGGGCCGCCCCGGAGTACTCGAAGACTCCTTCCTGTACGCGCTGCTTTCGTTCGCCCCCTTGGTCATGCGCGAAACCACCGTCTCGTTCATCGGGGAGCGGCTGGCCGCTGTCCCCGATGCCGATCGCGCGGTGCTGCGGGAGCTGCTCCTTTCCCTGGTGCGGCAGGCACTCGAACTCCGGCACAGCGATGCCTTCGCCGGCTACCGGCCGAGGCCGGCGACGCAGCCGGAACGGCACGCGGCGTATTCGGTCAACCTGACCATCCTGCTCGTCCTCGTGAGCGGACGGCTCTGTGTCGACGATCTGTTTCCCGGTGCCGCCGAACCGATCGACGCCTGGCGCCGGTTGACGCTGCTGTGGCGTTCGCAGCTACCCGGAGAGGGCTGGAAGGGGCTCATCCACCGGTTCACGGTGGAGCGGGACTGGCGCGGCGAGCGCCGCACGGCGTACGTCGTCCCGATCCATTCGGCGGGCACCTGGAGCCCGGATACTTATTGGACCTACGGCCGGTACTGGCCGGGCCACCCGAAACGGCCGGGCGAGCCGTACCAGGGTCTGGGCTGGTACGAGGGCACTTACGGCTACCTCCGCAACCAAGGACGGTTCCAGTGCGAGGCCGACGACGAAGTCGTCCTGCACGCACTCGATCCGTTTCACGATGACCTCAGCGCCGCCGTGTTCACCTTCCACCACGTCGGCGGCCGGCCGCGACCGGTGTCCGGAGCGCACGCGCTGATCGCCCTCTGGCTGACGGCGACCGGTCCCGCCGACATGGACGCCTTGACCCAGGCGTTCGAGGTGGCTTGGGAGTTCGCGGCGCACGGCTTCGCGCCGAGCGACATCGACCAGCGGCATCGGTACCGCGTCCACGTCCTGTGGCTCCTGGCGTTGATCGCACGCCGTGTTCCCCGCGGCTGGCTCGGCACGCAGTTGTCCGAGTTGGAGGATCTGGCGAAGAAAGAAGACCGGGACTACGACAACAGCCTCCTGGTCCTGCTCCAGGATCTGGAACTGGACGACCCCGACGCCTTCGTGTGAGGGCGCCGGGGCCGACCAGGGTTGCTCAACAGGCGCCGTTGTCGGTCCACACTCCCCACTGGCCTGTCGTTCCCGGCTCCTCGCCCTGCGTCCACCAGCCCGCTTTCCACTTGTGGCCGTTGTGCGACACCACGTTTCCGCCCGTGTACACCTGCGAAGCGCTCCAAGCCGGGTCCGTGCACGTCCCCGGCTGAGTCGTCCCGCCCGTGTCCCACGAAACCTGCGACGACCGGTAGAAGTTGATCGACTGGGCCACCCAGCGCGGTGCCTGGGCGCCCAACCGGGTCCGGAATGCCGTCCAGTCGTGCGTCGACCAGGGGGACCAGCCCAGCTCCGCGTGCGCGGCCAAGCGGGGGAATGCCAGGTAGTCGATGTCCGAAGGCGTCACCACCGTCTCCGCCCACAGCGGGGACTCCACCCCGCGGACCGCGGACTCGCCGACCCCCGACAGGTACGCGCCCGGGTTCCAGCCGTACGCGTCCTGGACCTCGATGTAGCCGGCCCATGACAACCCGATGGGTGTCGAGCTGTTGTACTTCATGTCCAGGTATGCCTTGTTCGCCGGCGACAGGATCACCTTGCTGCCGCGGGAAACCGCCGTCGAGACGCCCGAATCCGACGTCGTCGTCCCCCAGAACTGCGGGACCGCGGACGCCGGCAGCGCGGCCTTCGCGATGTCGTGCCAGCCCACCACCGACTTGCCCGTCGCCGCGACCAGGGGGAGGACCTTGTTCACGAACGTCACGTAGTCCGCCGCCGACGTCGACTGGGCCTCGTCGCCGCCGATGTGGATGTACTGGCCCGGGGTCAGGGCCGCCAGCTCGCGCAGGACGTCCGCGATGAACGTGTACGTGATGTCCTTCGAGATGCACAGCGAGCTGTAGCCGACCGCCGTGTCCGTCCGCAGCGCCGGGGCCACGCCGTTGCAGTTCAGCTCCGCGTACGAGGCCAGCGCCGCGTTCACGTGCCCCGGCATGTCGATCTCCGGGATCACCGTGATGTGGCGCGAAGCCGCGTAGTTCACGATGTCCGTGTACTGCGCCTTCGTGTAGTAGCCGCCCGCGCCGCCGCCGACCTGGGTGCTGCCGCCGTACGTCGTCAGGCGGGGCCAGCTGTCGATCTGGATGCGCCAGCCCTGGTCGTCGGCCAGGTGCAGGTGCAGGTTGTTGATCTTGTACTGGGCGAGCTCGTCGATGTACCGCTTGACCGTCGACACCGGGTGGAAGTGCCGCGCCACGTCGAGCATCGCGCCGCGGTAGCCGAACCGCGGGTAGTCGACGATCGTCGCGCCCGGGATGCTCCACGGGCCCGTCTGCGGAGCCGGGCTTTCCACCCGGCCCGGCAGCATCTGCCGCAGCGTCTGGACACCGGCGAACAGCCCGTCGGCCGTCTGGGCGCGCACGGTGACCGAGGACGCCGTCGACACGAGCTGGTAGCCCTGCGTGCCGACGGACGCCGGCGCGCCGCTCAGCAGCAGCGCGATGCTGTCGGACGGCACGGTCGCCGGCGCGTCGGACACCGGCAGCGCGAAGCCGGTCGACGGCCGCAGGACCCCGGCCAGGTAGGTGCCGACGTCCTTGGCCGGCGCCGACCCGGCCTCGGTGAGGATCTTCGTCGTCGAGACCAGCGGGAACGTGACCCCGGCCGCCGGGGTCACCGACGCCGGCACGGGCACGATCGACTGCAGCGCCGGGGTGGCCGCCGCGGCGGGCGCCAGCTGGGCGGCGGTCGCACTGGCGCCGATCAGCGCCAGCACGGCGAGTGCGCGGCCGAGGCGGCGCGCGGGGGAAGTCTTCACCGGGCCCTCCTCGTCTGACGCGCGGCCGGAGCGCCGCGCTCGGGATGTCTTCACCGGGACCTCCTGGCGGGATGGGCGCGACATCGCCGTCGCACCTGCCCGGATCGTCGCATTTTCGGCGGTCGTGGTCTAGACCAGTCTGGGTGGTTAAGCTCGCGCCGTGACGCGGGACTTCGTGCCGGGATCGCCGTTCGCCCTGCTGTCGGAGGCCGAAACGGCCGCTTGGTACGCCTACATGAAGGTGCACCTGCGCCTGGACTACGAGCTGAACCGGCAGCTGCGGGCCGACAGCGGTCTTTCGCTCGCCGACTACCACGTCCTGGTGGCGCTGACGAGCGGGTCCGAGGGGCGGATGCGGGTCACCGACCTCGCGATCCGCATCGGCTGGGAGCGCAGCAGGCTGTCGCACCACCTGAAGCGGATGCGGGAGCGCGGGCTGGTCGAGACCGGGACGGCCGCCGACGACCGCCGGGCCACGGAGGTGGTGCTGTCCGAAGCCGGCTGGGAGGCGTTGCGGCAGGCCGCGCCGGACCACGTCGGGTTCGTGCGCCAGGCGTTCCTGGACGCCCTCGGGCCCGGCGAGCTGGCGCAGTGGACGGCGCTGCTCGACCGCGTCTACGACCGGCTCGTCGGGAACGGCACCCTGCCACGGCCGGAAGACCACCCCTGACGGTTGCGTGACATGTCACGTAATATGGCGGCGAACCCGGGAGGTTGCGATGGCGACGGTGGCCGAACTGATGGAAGCCAATCTGCTGGCGGTCTTCAACGAGCGCGATGACGAGCGACGGGCGAAGGCGATCGCCGCGACCTACGCGGCCGACGTCGTCTTCGCCGATCCCGAAGGCACCGCGACCGGGCACGACGAGCTGAACGCCAAGGCCAAAGGGCTGCTGGAGCAGTCGCCGGGCTTCGTGTTCGCCGCGGCCGGTCCGGTGCTGGTCAACCACGATTTGGGGCACCTGGCCTGGGCTTTCGGTCCCGAGGGCGCGCCGCCGGTCGCGCGGGGGATCGATGTCGCCCTCGTCGAGGACGGGCGCATCAAGAAGCTCTACACCATGCTGCTGCCGGGCTGAGGCGATTACGCTCGGGAGCATGTTCGACGAGCTGACGTTCCCGGTCATCGCCGCCCCGATGGCGGGCGGGCCGACCACCCCCGAGCTGGTCGCCGCGGTCGGCGAGGCCGGCGGGTTCGGCTTCCTTTCGGCCGGCATGCTCACGCCCGCGGCGCTCGCCGCGCAGATCGACCGCACGCGGGAGCTGACCGGCCGCGGGTTCGGCGTCAACCTCTTCGTGCCGCAGCCCGACACCGGCGCCGACGTCTCCGCGCACCGCGAGCGTCTGCAGGCCTTCGCCGGCGAATACGACGTCGAACTCGGCGAACCGAAGTGGGACGACGACGCGTACCCCGCGAAGCTGGACGTCGTGCTCGAGAAGCGCATTCCCGTGGTGTCGTTCACCTTCGGGCCGCCGTCGCCGTCGGACGTCGTCCGGCTCCACGAAGCCGGCAGCGCGGTCGTCGTCACCGTGACCACCCCGGAGGCCGCGCATCGGGCCGCCGACCTCGGCGCCGACGCCCTCGTCCTGCAGGGCTTCGAAGCGGGCGGCCACCGGTCCCTGTTCACCGACGACGCGAACCGGCCCGGCGGCGGTGCCGAATACGGCGTCCTCGCGCTGCTGCGGCTCGTCGCCGCCCACGTCGACCTGCCGCTGATCGCGGCCGGGGGTTTGGTGCACGGCGCGGACGTCGCCGCCGTGCTCGCCGCCGGGGCCGTCGCCGCCCAGCTGGGCACCGTCTTCCTGCGTGCCGACGAAGCCGGGACGTCCGAGGCGCACCGCAAGGCCCTGGCGCTGGCCGAGCGCGAGACGGCGTTCACCCGCGCCTTCAGCGGCCGCCCGGCGCGCGGGCTCGTCAACAAGTTCATGGACGCGCTCTCCGAAGGCGCGCCCGCGGCCTACCCGCAGCTGAACAGCCTCGCCGGGCCGGTGCGCAAGGCAGCGGCGAAGGCCGGCGACCCGGAAGCGATCTCGCTGTGGGCGGGCCAGACCTATCCGCTTGCCTACGACGCGTCGGCCGCCGTCATCCTCGAGCGGCTGAAGGTCGAGGCGCGCGACGCCGCCGCACGCCTCGACCGCATCCGCTAGCTGTCCGAGCCGCCGGTGCGGTTCAGCAGCGAGTGGCGCTTGCTGTAGGCGAAGTAGACGATCATGCCGAGCACGAACCAGACGGCGAACCGGATCCAGGTCTCCGGCTGCAGGAACGTGATCAGCCAGATCGAGAACACGATGCCGATCGCGGGGACCACCGGCATGCCGGGTGTCTTGAACGTCCGCGGCAGGTCCGGCTGCTTGTAGCGCAGCACGATCACCGCGACGCAGACGACGACGAACGCGAGCAGGATGCCGATGTTCGTCAGCTCCGCGGCCTCGCCGATCGGCAGCACGCCGGCGATGATCGCGGACGCACCGCCGAGCAGCCACGTCATCCGGCTCGGCACCTGCCGCTTGACGTTCGTCTTGCCGAACCACGGCGGCAGCAGGCCGTCGCGGCTCATCGAGTAGCCGACCCGCGTGGCGCCCATCAGGAACGTGAACAGCACGGTGAGGATGCCGACGATGGCGCCGATCGCGATCACCGTGGCCAGCCCGGAAAGGCCGACCGACTTGAACGCCGTCGAGAAGCCGCTCTTCGGGTCGATCTCGGTGTACTTCTGCATGCCGGTCAGCACCAGGCAGGCCAGGACGTACAGCACCATCGAGATGGCCAGCGAGTAGAGGATCGCCTTCGGCATGTGCCGTTGCGCGTCCTTCGACTCCTCCGCGGCGGTGCTCATGGCGTCGTAGCCGAAGACGGCGAAGAACACCGTGGCCGCGCCGGTCACCGCGCCGCCGAAGCCGGCCGGGGCGAAGGGCGTGTAGTTGCCCGTCTTGACGTAGAAGAAGCCGACCAGGATGACCACCAGCACGATCAGGACCTTGATCCCGACCATCGCCGTCTCGAACCGGGCCGCACTGCGGATACCTCGGTTGAGCAGGAACGCGATCAGCAGGCACAGGAGCGCGGCGAACAGGTCGACCTTGTGGCCCGGGCCGGTGCCGGGCGCGCCGAGCATCCAGGCGGGCAGGTCGAGGCCGAGCTGGCCGAGCAGGAAGCTGAAGTAGCCGGAGATGCCGATCGCCACCACCGCCACGATCGCGGTGTACTCCAGCAGCAGGTCCCAGCCGATGAACCAGCCGACGACCTCGCCGAGCACCGCGTACCCGTACGTGTAGGCCGACCCGGCCTTGGGGATCAGGCCCGCGAACTCGGCGTAGGAGAACGCGGCCGCGGCGCTCGCGACGCCGGCGATGAGGAACGAGATCAGCACGGCCGGGCCGACGCCGGGGATGCCAGCCGAGTCGTCGCCGTGCGCGACACTGCCGGCGAGGGCGAAGATCCCGGCGCCGATGATGCCGCCGATACCGATGGCGGTCAGCTGCCACAGACCCAAAGTCCGTTTCAGGCCACCCTCTTCCGAGGTGTCCTGGATCTGGTCGATCGGCTTGCGCCGGAAGATGCCGGAGCCGGCACCCACTGGAGCGGACATCATCGTCTCCCGAACGTCGCGGTGGACGGATCCGGATCACGGACCCAACGCCGGAACCTACCGCGATCTCGGTGTGAAGACAGCGTGAGCCGCTCAGCCCGCCGCGGTGTCCTCGCTCACGGCCTCGACCGCGCGCTTGGCCTGGGTGGTCCGGACCGCGCTCGCCGCGAAGTAGGTGAGCAGCTCGGCGATTTCGACGGGGTCGTCGAGCTGCGGGCAGTGCCCCCAGTCTTCGCGGACCAGCAGGCGGCTGTGCGGCACCAGCGTGTGCAGCTGCCGCCCGGACGCGGCGGTGACGAGCTTGTCCTTGCCGCACGCGACGACCAGCAGCGGCACCTTCACCGAGTCCAGGCGGTAGGCGTCGGCGAGCTCGGCGACGAGCTGCCGGGCCTGCTCCAGCCGGTTCTTGGTCGCGCGGTAGTCCGGGAACAGCGCGGTGAAGCGCTGGACCTGCATCGCGTCGGCCGCCGTCGAGTCGGCGTAGAGCAGCCGCGGGACGAGCTGCTCGGCGACCTTGCGCACCAGGAACCCCGGCACCGGGACCGGCAGCGCCGAGTAGAGCCGCAGCGGGAACGGGTAGCGCGCGACGGTCCGGATCAGCCAGGAGTCGACGAACCCGGGCGCGGCGATGGACACGACACCGGAGATCGGCAGCCGGCTGTTCTGGGCCGCGCGCAGGCTCATGGTGCCGCCGAGGGAGTTGCCGGCCAGCACGACCGAGCCGAGCACGGCCTGCTCGCGGACGACGGCGGTGGTGAACGCGTCGAGCTGCGGCAGCATCGGGCCGGGCCGCAGCGGCTGCGCGTCCCCGAACCCGGGCAGATCGACCGCGACCGCCGGGATCCCGGCGGCCGCGAGCTGCTCGAGAGCGGGGCGCCACGTGTCGGCGCTGTCGCAGTAGCCGTGCAGCAGCACCAGCCGCGGTGTGCTCGGCCGCGGGTGCGGCGTGGCCGCGCGGCGGCGCAGGGAACGGCGGGGGAGCTCCGGGTCACCGGCGATGTCCCCGACCTCCAGGACGCGGGTGCGGACACCGGCGTAGCGCCGGAAGGAGACCCGGATCGGGTCCGGGTCGCTGCTGGACCGGCCGCCCGGTCCAGCCGAGTCGGGCCGCTTCGTCGCGGTCATGACCACAGAATACCTTGCGACCATTGGGGTTTGGTCGAATTCAGGTGCTAACGACCAGATCTCGAACTGAGTACGTTAGGGATTCACCTAATGCCGAGCCGGGCGGAACAAGACGATCCGCCCAGCTCAGCGGGGGTCTAGCGGGTGAAGACGATCTTGCCGGCGGTGTCGCCGTCGAGCATCGCCCGGAACCCCTTAGGGGCCTCGGTGAAGGGCAGTTCGGCGCCGATTTGGGGCCGCACCCCGGTCAGGTCGAGGTAGGCGAGCAGGTCCGCGAGCTCGTCGCGGGTGCCCATGGTCGACCCGGCGACGCGCAACTGGAGGAAGAAGACGCGCTGCAGCTCCGCGCCCGCGTCCGGGCCGCTGGTCGAGCCGGAGACCACGATGATCCCGCCCGGCTTGAGTGATTTGACCGAATGCGACCAGGTTGCCTTGCCGACGGTCTCGAACACGGCGTCGACGCGTTCGGGCAGCCGCGCGCCCGACTCGAACGTCTGGTGCGCGCCGAGGCTCGAGGCGAGCGCGCGCTTCTCCTCGCTGCGGCCGGTCACCCAGACCCGGAACCCGGCCGCGCGGCCGAGCTGCACCAGCGCGGTCGATACGCCGCCGGACGCGCCCTGCACGAGCATCGTCTGGCCCGGCCGCAGCCCGGACTTCACGAAGAGCATCCGGTAGGCGGTCAGCCAGGCCGTGCCCATGGTCGCGGCCTCGGCGAAGCTGAGCGCGGCGGGCTTCGGGACGACGTTGCGGGCCGGAACGATCACCTGGTCGGCGAAGGTGCCCTGGTGCTTCTCGGTGAGCAGCGTCCGCTTCGGGTCGAGGGTGTCGTCACCCTGCCAGCCCGGCGCGTTGATCACGGAGTGGATCACGACCTCGGAGCCGTCGTCGAGGGTCCCGGCGCCGTCGCAGCCGAGGATCATCGGGAACTGCTCGGGCTTGATGCCGACGCCGCGGAGCGTCCAGAGGTCGTGCATGTTGAGGCTGGCCGCCTTGACGTGCACCCGGACCCAGCCTTCCGGCACGTCGGGTTCGGGGCGCTCGCCGACGACGAGCGAGTCCAGGGGGCTTTCGGCGTTGGGTTCCTGCGCGTACACGGCGAACATGCCTCGCAACGTACCGCCCCTGAAGCGCGGCGGCAGTAGACCGCGCGTAGGCTCACACCGTGTTCAACGGGCTTGCCGACTGGTGGGACGGGGTCGAGCTGTGGCTCGCCCAGGCTTGGTTCCCGGTCCAGTTCGTGCTGGTCATGGTGGTCGTCGTACCGCTGTGCCTGGCCGCCGCGTGGGTGCTCGACAAGCTCGTCGGGCTCTTCGCCCGCAGGCTCGCACCGGGGCGTGACGACGACCGCTCCGACACCCCGTCCTAGGCTGGCGCACCATGTTCAACCGAAGGCGGATCACCGCCGCGCTGATCGGGCTCCTCGTGCTGGTGCTGGGGGGCTGGCTGGTCAAGGACGCCGTCGGCGACGGCTCCCCGGCGACCCCCGGCCCGAGCGGCACCCCGGGCACGTCGGCGAGCGCGCCGGCCAAGGGTGGCGCGGCCGTGCCGGGCGCGGACTCCGGCTTGCCGGTCAAGGCACTGACGACCCTGCCGTCGCAGGCCGGGGACACGTGGAAGCTGATCGAAAAGGGCGGGCCGTACCCGTACCCGCGCAACGACGACGTCGTGTTCGAGAACCGCGAGAAGCGCTTGCCCGGCAAGAAGTCCGGCTACTACCACGAGTACACCGTGAAGACCCCCGGCAGCGCCGACCGCGGCGCGCGGCGGCTGATCACGGGCCAGGCCCACGAGCTGTACTACACCGGCGACCACTACGGGTCGTTCGTCGTCGTGGACCCGGCCCGATGAGCGCCTCGGAGCAGGCGAAGGCCGCCGCGGAAGAGGCCTTCGCGAGGGGCGCGTACCCGCACCTGGTGAACTCGCACCCGACGGTGGACAAGGCCAGCACGCTGAGCGCGTTCGCCGCGGCACTGTCCTTTCCGGACTACTTCGGCCACAACCTCGACGCGCTCTACGACTGCCTGACCGACCTGTCCTGGCTGCCGCCGGGGGAGCACGTGCTGATCTGGCCGGGCTCGGACGCGTTGCGCAGGACCGAACCCAAGACGTACCTGGCGATCCGCAGCGTGCTTTCGGACGCGCAGCGCGCGCTCGGGCCGAGCGGGCGCAGCGCGGGCTCGTGGCGGCTGACGGTCGTGCTGCCCGACGCCTGAGCCTCAGTCCTGCGGGACCCAGTTCGGCTTGCGCTTCTGGGCGAAGGCCAGGATGCCTTCCTGGCCTTCCTCGCTCGCGAAGAACTTCGCCGACAGCCCGATCATCTCGTCGAACCCCTCCGACGGCGTCGCCGGGCGGGGACGGCTCAGCAGCGCCTTCGTCTCGGCCAGCGCCGTCGGCCCACCCGCGGCCAGCGCCTTCACGAACCGGGCCACTTCGGCGTCGAGCTCTTCGGCCGGGACCGCCGAGTTCAGCAGGCCGATCTCGACCGCGCGGCGCGCGTCGAAGGTGTCGCCCGTCAGGAACAGCTCGTGCGCCGCACGTGCGTTCAGCCGCGGCAGGACCGTCAGGGAGATGACCGCCGGGACGACGCCGATGCGGACTTCCGAGAAGGCGAACGTCGCTTCCGGCACCGCCACGGCGATGTCGCACGCCGCCACCATGCCGATGCCGCCGGCGCGGGCGGGGCCGGCCAGCCGGGCGACGACCGGCTTCGGGCTGGTCCACAGCTGCTCGAGGATCTTCGGGAACTCGTTCACGCCCTGGTCGCCCGCGCCGGCGCCGCGGGCCTCCTTGAGGTCCATCCCCGCGCAGAACACCGGACCCGTGTGGGTGAGCACGATGACCCGCACGGCATCGTCGGCGGCCGCTTTCGCCAGCGAGCCGGAGAGCTCGCGACGCAGCTGCGCCGACAGCGCGTTGCGGTTGTGCGGGGAGTCCAGGGTGATCGTGGCGGTGCCGCCCACCACGTCGTAGTGCACCAGTTCGTCAGCCATGACCGACACCTTTGCACACTCCCCGCGCGCCACCGGTGTTACGCGGGCCACCCCGTGGGTGAGGACCCACGGGGTGGCCCGGACGTCAGCCGATGGTCGTCGTCGTGAAGACCGGGCTGGGGTTGGGGAAGCAGGCCGTCGGCGCGGTGATGTCGCCGATGATCGTGCTCGCCACCGCCTTGAACGTCAGGCCCGGGTCGCTGTAGCTCGTTCCGGACAGCTTCGTCTCGATCGTGCCCGACTGGCCGGCGGTCAGGTGCGCCGTGACGGTGGGCAGTTCGAAGGTGGCGCCGCCGGCGATCGGGCCGGGGAAGCTCAGGGTGGCGACCCCGTTGGCGACGGCGATGGTCGGCGGGGTCGAACCGAGCCCGGAGCCGCCGGCCAGGTCCGCGCCGACGTACGTGGAGTTCGCCGGGATCGGGAACTTCAGCGCGAACGTGTTGATGTTCTTGACCTTGTTCCCGCTGACGTCGCCCGGGACGGTGTTCGGCGCCGGGTCGATGACGACGTCGAACGCGCCGCCGGGGGCGACCGTGGCGGGCGCAGTGACGTCGGCGTCCTGGTTCAGCGACACCTGCTGCGGCCCGACGATCGGGGCGTCGGCCTGGCAGTCGAACGCGACGGTGGTGGCCGCCGAAGCCGGGGCGGCGAGAGCGATCGGGAGGGCCGCGACCGCGACCAGGACGCCGAGCTTGGAAAGGTGAAGTGCTTTCACTTGTATCCACCTACCTGCGGTTTTGGAGGGGGGAGAAGAAAGCCGCGCAGCGCTTAGATAGTTACCGGCAAGTTAACTAGCACGTCAAGGATTTACCGTTCCCATGCGCGCAGCGTCACCAGAAATGTGAAAAAGACTCGCCTTCTGGCGGTGGTGGGCTCCGGGTGATCGCCTTGAGCTACCGAAAGTGGTCCAGCCTGCCGGGAACGGCGCACACTGACCTGCGGTCCGGGACCCCTCCCAGCGCTCTTTGGGTAGATACGTCGTACCAGACCGACGGACCGAGGAGTCATCTCGTGCACACGCTCGGCAGATCGGCAGTGGCACTGGCTGTCGCCACGGCGCTCGCCGGCTGCACAGCCGGTTCGCCACCGCCTCCGATGAGCAGCGCGGCACCCACCGCGAGCACTTCACCGGCCCCCGACGGTGCACAGCAGGCCTTGTGCGGCCAGTTGCAGGAATTCTCCTTCCTGCTGATCCACTTCAGCGCCGACCTTGCCAGAACCGTACGGCCCGATGAAGGCAACGGCCGGAAAGCGCCCGGGATCGCCGAGCTCACTCGGCAAGCCGACGTGATCGCCGACGCGGGCGCCGAGCTGGCGAAGACCGCCCCGCCCGAGGTGAAGACCGACGTCGACACGATGCTCAAGGCCGCCGCCGAATCGAAAGCACATCTCAAACCCGGCGAACACCGCGGATTCGCCTTCGAACCGATGTACCGCCAAGACACGGAGGCGGCACGCCAAGCGCTCGACCAGTACGCCCCTTGCCGACACCGCGGCTGAGAAATGCCACGCGAACACGGACCCGGGGAAGTTGATCCAGCGGCTCTGGACCGGCACCACGCTCATGACGATCAGCTGCCCTACGTCCGGCATGGCACCGCCGGCGGGTTACGCGTATTGGCGGAGCAGTCCGCTCATCGCGGTGGCGTACCGGCTGATGACGACGTCGGCGACGCGTGGGTCGTCGGCCAGTGGCTCCGCGATGAACGCCTTCGGATCCGCATCGAGGGCCAGCCGGGCGATGCGGTCCGGCAGCAACCCCGGCGCCAGGAACCACGACGCCACGACCAGGTGCCGCACGCCGCGGGCGCGCAACCGGGCGGCGGCCGCGGGGATGTCCGGCTGGGCGGCCGAAGCGAAGGCCTCGCTCACCGGGACACCCAGCCGCTCTTCCCAGCGCGCGGCCAGGGAAGCGACGACCGCGTTCGCCGACGCGTTGGACGAGCCGACTCCGCTGAGCAGCACACCCGTCCCGCGCCGGCGAGGAGCGGGCGCCAGCCGGTCCAGGGCCACCGCCTCCAGGGCCGGGTCCGCTCCCAGCACGTCCGACACCTCGATGCGGAAGCCCGGGCACGAAGCCGTCACCGAAGAGATCAGCGCCGGCAGGTCGACCCGCGCGTGGAACGCGCTGCCGAGCAGCAGCGGCACCACGACCGCCGACCGGTGGCCCGACGCGTACAACCCTCGCAGCACGTCCGTGACGAGCGGCTCCGAGAGGTCCAAAAAGGACTCGTGCACCGGCACCCCGGGCGCCTGGGCGCGCACGACGTCGACGAGCGCCCGCACGGTCGACGCCGAGCGGGGATCACGACTGCCGTGCGCGACGGCGACCAGGGGCGGCGTCACGAGAAGCGCTCGCCCACCAGGCCCGCGGCGAGGGTGTCGCCGTCCTTCGGGTCGATCACCAGGAACGCGCCGGTGCGCGGGCTGTCGCCGTAGTCGTCGACGCTCAGCTGCTCGGCCAGCGTCAAGGTGACCAGGCCGATGTCGTTCAGCTCCAACGAGGTCGGAGCGTCCACACTGGACAGCTTCTGCTCGTCGAACCGCGCGTGCAGCTCGCCGACCAGCGCCTGCACCGTGCGGGCGCCGTGCTTGACGAGCACGCGCGCGCCCGGCTTGAGCGGCTTGGACGACAGCCAGCACAGCGTGCCGGTGATCTCGTCGGTGACCCGCGGCGGCGCGTCCGCGGCGGCGATCAGGTCGCCGCGGGAGATGTCGATGTCGTCGGTGAGCAGCAGCGTCACCGACGTCCCGGCACCGGCTTCGTCCAGCGGGCCGTCGGCGGTGTCGATGCGCTCGACGCGGCTGCGGATGCCCTGCGGCAGCACGACGATCTCGTCGCCGGGGCGGACCGTGCCCGCGGCGATCTGGCCCGCGTAGCCGCGGTAGTCCGGGTACTCCGGCGTGCGCGGGCGGATCACGTACTGCACCGGGAAGCGCAGCGCCGAGTCGTGCGGGTCGGGCGCGACCGGCACGTCCTCCAGGTGCGCCAGCAGGCTGGGGCCGGAGTACCACGGCGTCCGCTCCGAGCGCGTCGCGACGTTGTCGCCCTCCAGCGCCGAGACCGGGATCGCGAGCACCGAGCCCTGGGGATAGCCCAGCGTTTCGGCGTGCGTCGCGAACTCCTTCGCGATCACCGTGAACGTCGCCTCGTCGTAGCCGACCAGGTCGATCTTGTTCACCGCGAGCACCAGCTGCGGCACGCCGAGCAGGGCGAGCACCGCCGCGTGCCGCCGGGTCTGCTCGATGACGCCCTTGCGCGCGTCGACCAGCAGCACGGCCAGCTGCGCGGTGGACGCGCCGGTCACCGTGTTGCGCGTGTACTGCACGTGCCCGGGCGTGTCGGCCAGCACGAACGACCGCTTCGGCGTCGCGAAGTACCGGTAGGCGACGTCGATGGTGATGCCCTGCTCGCGTTCCGAGCGCAGGCCGTCGACGAGCAGCGACAGGTCCGGTGTGGACAGTCCCTTGTCGACGGACGCGCGGGTGACCGCGTCGAGCTGGTCGGCGAGCACCGACTTGGTGTCGTACAGCAGCCGGCCGACCAAAGTGGACTTGCCGTCGTCCACGCTTCCGGCCGTGGCCAGGCGAAGCAGCGAGCTCATCAGAAGTACCCCTCACGCTTGCGGTCTTCCATGGCCGCCTCGGACATCCGGTCGTCGGCGCGGGTGGCGCCGCGTTCGGTCAGCCGCGACGCCGAAACTTCGGCGATGACGTCTTCGACGGTGGCCGCGGTGGACTCGATCGCCCCGGTGCACGAGCCGTCGCCGACCGTCCGGTAGCGGACCGTCCGCTCGCGGACCTCCTCGCCCGGGCGCGGGCCGCCCCACGGGCCTTCGGCGAGCCACATCCCGTCGCGCAGGTACACCTCGCGCTGGTGCGCGTAGTAGATCGACGGCAGCTCGACCTTCTCGCGGGCGATGTAGTTCCAGACGTCGGCCTCGGTCCAGTTGGACAGCGGGAAGACGCGGACCTGCTCGCCCGGGCGGTGCCTGCCGTTGTAGAGGTTCCACAGCTCGGGCCGCTGCCGGCGCGGCTCCCACTGGCCGAAGGCGTTGCGGAGGCTGAAGATCCGCTCCTTCGCCCGGGCGCGCTCCTCGTCGCGGCGGCCGCCGCCGAACACGGCGTCGAACTTGTTCTCCGAGATGGTGTCCAGCAGCGGTGTGGTCTGCAGCGGGTTGCGCATGCCGTCGGCCCGCTCTTCGAGCCGCCCGTCGTCGATCCAGTCCTGGACCTTCGCGACGACCAGCCGCAGCCCGTGCTTCTCGACGACGCGGTCACGGAACTCGATGACCTCGTCGAAGTTGTGCCCGGTGTCCACGTGCAGCAGCGGGAACGGCACCGGCGCCGGCCAGAACGCCTTGATCGCCAGGTGCAGCAGCAGCGTCGAGTCCTTGCCGCCGGAGAACAGGATCACCGGGCGGTCGAACTCGCCTGCCACCTCCCGGAAGATGTGGATGGCCTCGGACTCCAAAGCCGCGAGATTGTCCTGTGCCGCATCGGTGGCGGGCTCCAACGTTGTCATGCGTCCCTCGGTGTCTGACATCAGCCGTGCAGTCCGCACTCGGTCTTTGACTGGCCCGCCCACCGGCCGCTGCGGGGGTCCTGACCCGGCTCCACGCGAGCCGTGCAGGGCGCACAGCCGATCGAGAGGTAGCCGATCGAGACGAGGGGGTTCTCGAGGATCGAGTGGTCCCGGATGTAGCCGTTGAACTCGTCGTCGGTCCACGCGGCGATCGGGTTGATCTTCACCAGGCCGTTGCGGTCGTCCCAGGTGACGATCGGGGTGTTCGCGCGGGTCGGCGCGTCGACGCGGCGGACGCCGGTCACCCACGCCGAGTAGTTCGCCAGTGTCTTGCGCAGCGGCACGACCTTGCGCAGGTTGCAGCAGAGCGCGGCGTCGCGGTCGTGCAGCTTGGCGCCGTATTCGGCGTCCTGCTCGGCGACGCTCTGCTCGGCCTGGGCGTTGACGATCTTCACGTCCGGGTAGACCGCCTGCACGGCGTCGCGCGTGCCGATCGTCTCCGGGAAGTGGTAGCCCGTCTCGAGGAAGAGGATGTCCACATCGGACTTCACCTTCGTCGCGAGGTCGATCAGCACGGCGTCCTGCATGTTGGACGCGACGATGAAGTCCTCGCCGAACGTGTCGACGGTCCAGCGGATCGCCTCGTCCGCGGTCGCTTCGGCGAGTTCTTTCGACGCGCGCTCGGCGAGCGTCTTGTAGTCGGCAGTGGCGGTCATCGGGACACCTCCGGAAGGGACAGTCCGAGGAACTTGACCGAGAAAACCCGGCGACAGGCGGAACAAAGCCAGCCGCCGTTCTCTTCCGGCCGCAGATCTTCGTCGCCGCAGTACGGGCAGTGGTACGGCACGGCGCGCTCGGTGGAGGTCACTGCAGGGCGCTCTCGTCGGCGCGCCCGGCCCACTGGGCGAAGCGCTCGCCGGGTTCGCGTCCGGTGACGTAGTTGCGCACGACGCGCTCGACGTACCCGGTCAGCTCGCCCGAGGTCACCTTGTGGCCGCGCAGCTTCCGGCCGAACCCGGCGTCGAGGCCGAGCCCGCCGCCGAGGTGCACCTGGAAGCCTTCGACCTGCTTGCCGTCGGCGTCGGTGACGATCTGGCCCTTGAGGCCGATGTCCGCGGTCTGGATCCGCGCGCAGGAGTTGGGGCAGCCGTTGAGGTGCACGGTCACCGGCGTGTCGAGGCCGTCCTGGATGTCCGCGAGGGACTTCTCCAGGTCCGCGACGAGCTGCTGCGCGCGGGCCTTCGTCTCGACGATGGCGAGCTTGCAGAACTCCAGCCCGGTGCACGCCATCACGCTGCGCCGCCACGGCGACGGCTTCGTCTCCAGCCCCAGCTCGGCCAGCTCGGCTTGCAGCGTCTCGACCTGCTCCTTCGGGACGTCGAGCACGACGAGCTTCTGCTGCGGGGTGAGCCGGACGCGGCCCGACCCGGCCCGCTCGGCGGCCTTGGCCACGGCGACCAGCGTGCCGCCGGAGACGCGGCCGGCGATCGGCGCGGCGCCGAGGTAGAACTTGCCGTCGACCTGCGGGTGCACGCCGACGTGGTCGATCGGCACGGCCGGGTCGACCGGCGGCGGGCCGTCGATCAGCTCCCGCTTGAGGTACTCGTCCTGCAGCACCTGCCGGAACTTCTCCGCGCCCCAGTCCTTGACCAGGAACTTGATCCGGGCCCGCGAGCGCAGCCGCCGGTAGCCGTAGTCGCGGAAGATCGAGATGACGCCTTCCCAGACGTCGGGCACCTCGTCGATCGGCACCCAGGCGCCCAGGCGCTGCCCCAGCATCGGGTTGGTGGACAGGCCGCCGCCGACCCAGAGGTCGAAGCCGGGGCCGTGCTCGGGGTGATTCACGCCGACGAAGGCGATGTCGTGGATCTCGTGGGCGACGTCGGGCTGGCCCGAGATCGCGGTCTTGAACTTGCGCGGCAGGTTCGCGTACTCCGGCTTGCCGATGTAGCGGCGCTTGATCTCGTCGATGGCCGGGGTGCCGTCGATGATCTCGTCGGCAGCGATGCCGGCGACCGGCGAGCCGAGGATGACGCGCGGGCTGTCGCCGCAGGCCTCCATCGTCGTCATGCCGGCGTTTTCGAGCTTGGCCCAGATCGTCGGGACGTCCTCGACGCGGATCCAGTGGTACTGGATGTTCTGCCGGTCGGTGATGTCGGCGGTGTCGCGCGCGTAGGCCTGCGAGATCTCGCCCAGCACGGTGAGCTGGCCGGTGGTCAGCGCGCCGCCGTCGAGCCGGACCCGCAGCATGAAGTAGCGGTCGTCGAGCTCTTCGGGCTCCAGCGTCGCGGTGCGGCCGCCGTCGATGCCCGGCTTGCGCTGGGTGTAGAGGCCGAACCAGCGGAACCGGCCGCGCAGGTCGCCCGGGTCGATCGAGTCGAACCCGCGGTGGGCGTAGATGTTCTCGATCCGCGCCCGCACGTTGAGCGGGTGGTCGTCCTTCTTGGACCGCTCGTTCGGGTTCAGCGGCTCCCGGTAACCGAGCGCCCACTGCCCTTCACCGCGCTTCTGCTTGACGCGCGCGGGGCGGGCGGGGGTCTGGGGCGTGGCCATGGCGGCGTCCTCCGAGAGGCTTTCGTGGCAGCGGAGGACCACCGGCTCGCGGGTGGCCTCCGGCGCCGGCTGTCCAGAATTCGTGGCAGGTGGTGGCGACGGGAGTCAGCGAACGGGTACGCAGAGGGCGCTGGCGACCCGCAGGAGGTCGACGTGGCGGCGCGCCACGAGGAGAACACCGGCATGAGTCACGGCGTCAGCGTGCCACGCGTCCACAATGTGGTCCAGGGGTGCCCGCATGGTGGGAGAAGGGTCACTCGCCTGGGAGAATGCGGTCGACCAGCAGGCCCACGACCTGCGCATCCGAGTATCCGGCGAACGCCTCGGGCAATGTCAACCGCTCGACGGTCAGCCCCGTCAGGGCCAGATAGAGCAGCAGGACGTCGTCGCGTCCGCCGGGCAGCCCGGCGGCTTCGTGGAAGCCCACGCTGAGGTCGAAGCTCTCCCGCACGGTCGCGGTCAGCGCCGCCGCCAGCCCGGGCCGCCGGTTCGCCTCCAGGCGCAGTTCGAGCAGGGCGAGGTAGGAGCTGCGGCGGGTGGTCAGCCGGCTCATCACGTCGCCGAGCAGCGCGGCGACCCGCCCGGTCGACGGCGCTTCGGCGCGCGGATCGGCCATGACCTCCTCGGGCGCGGACAGCCGGACGTGCACGCGGTCACCCGCCTCGGCCAGCAGCTGGTCGCGGTCGCGGAAGTAGTTCGACGTCGTCCCGGGCGGGACGCCGGCCTCGGTGTCCACCGCGCGGTAGGTGAGCCCGCGCGCGCCGTCACGGGCGAGGACCTCGATGGCCGCGTCCGTCAGCGCCGTCCGCCGTTCGGTGTTCTGCCGCACGAATCCTCCTTGCCGACTCAAACCACTATGATTAGAGTACTACAAGTACAGTGGTTTGACGGAGAGGAACTGGCGATGCAAGTCAAGGGGTTCGGGGCGGGGTACCTGGTCGACGACGTCGCCGCGACCACCCGCTTCTACCGGGACGTGATCGGGTTGCCGGTCACGGTCGAGCTGGACTGGTTCGCCAGCGTCAACGCGGGCGCGCCCGGCTACGAGATCAGCTTCGTCCAGCGCGGGCACGACTCCGTCCCGCCGGCCTACCGGGCGCGGGAGACGGCGGGGCTGATGTTCGGGCTCGTCGTCGAGGACGCCGCGGCCGAGGCGAAACGGCTGGTGGACGCGGGTGTCGACCTCGTCACACCGGTCGTCGACGAGGCGTTCGGGCAGCGGCACTTCTATGTTGCCGATCCGAACGGTGTCCTGCTCGACGTCATCGAGATGATCCCGCTCGACCCGGACTGGGCGGCGGCGAACCTCCCGGCGTCGTAGGGGACAATTCGAGGGTGCCCGTACTGCGTTCCGACTCCGCCACCTCGATCGATCCGGCCTTGCCGGAGAGTGCGCTGAAGGGGCTCGGCAGCAGAACGTTCGGGGTCTACGTGCACGTCCCGTTCTGCGCGACACGCTGCGGTTACTGCGATTTCAACACCTACACGGCCGGTGAGCTCGACTCCGGCTCGTCGCCGCAGTCCTGGCTCGAAGGGCTGCGGCGCGAGCTGGAGCTGGCCGCGAAGGTCCTGGTCGTGCCGCCCGCCGCCGACACCGTGTTCGTCGGCGGCGGCACGCCGTCGCTGCTCGGCGCCGAGGGCCTCGGCTCGGTGCTCGACGCCGTCCGCGACGTCTTCGGGCTCGCCCCGGGCGCCGAGGTGACGACGGAGTCGAACCCGGAGTCGACGTCGCCGGAGTTCTTCGCCGGGATCCGCGAAGCCGGCTACACGCGCGTCTCGCTCGGCATGCAGTCGGCGGCGCGGCACGTGCTGAAGATCCTCGACCGCGTGCACACGCCGGGCCGGCCGGGCCAGGCCGCCGCCGAAGCGCGCGCGGCCGGGTTCGAGCACGTGAACCTCGACGTGATCTACGGCACGCCCGGCGAGCGCCCGGACGACCTCCTCGCGACGCTCGACGCCGTGCTGGCCGCGGGCGTCGACCACGTGTCGGCGTACGCGCTGATCGTCGAGGAGGGCACGGCGCTGGCCCGCCGGGTGCGCCGCGGGGAGCTGCCCGCGCCGGACGACGACGTGCTGGCCGCGGACTACGAAATGATCGACGCCACGCTGTCGGCGGCCGGGCTGCGCTGGTACGAGGTGTCGAACTGGGCGGCGAACGACGCGGCCCGCTGCCGGCACAACCTCGGCTACTGGCGCGGCGACGACTGGTGGGGCGCCGGGCCGGGCGCGCACAGCCACGTCGGCGGCGTGCGCTGGTGGAACGTCAAGCACCCGGCGCGCTACACCGCGCTGCTGGCCGCCGGCGACTCGCCCGCGGGCGGGCGCGAGGTGCTCACCGACGACGACCAGCACCTCGAGCGGATCATGCTCGAACTGCGTGTCGCCGAAGGACTTCCGCTCGACGTCCTGGACGAGCCGGGGCTCGCGGAGGCCAGGGCGGCGGCGGCCGAGGGCCTGCTCGATCCGGCCGCTTTGGACTCCCGCGGCCGCGCGGTGCTCACCGACCGCGGGCGGCTGCTGGCCGACGGCGTCGTGCGGCGGCTCGCGGGCTGACGGGATTAAATCCGGGGACCTCCTGGTTGCTTGTATAGAGCAACGACTTTTCCAGGAGGGCCCATGGCGCGCGCGATCAGGTTCGACGAGTACGGCGACGTGGACGTCCTCCGGGTGGAGGACGTGCCGCGGCCGGCACCGGGACGGGGGCAGGTGCTCGTCGAGGTCCGCGCCGCCGGGATCAACCCGGGTGAGGCGTCGATCCGGCGCGGGCTCCTGCACGAGCGGTTCCCGGCGACGTTCCCGTCCGGGCAGGGCAGCGACTTCGCCGGCGTCGTCGCGGAGCTCGGCGAAGGCGTCGAGGAGATCGCCGTCGGCGACGAGGTGATCGGCTTCGTCCACACGCGATCGAGCCACGCGGACTACGTCGTGGCCGAGGCTTCGGACCTCACGCCGCGGCCGGACGGGGTGTCGTGGGAGGCCGCCGGCTCGCTGTTCGTCGCCGGCACCACCGCCTACGCCGCGGTGGCCGCGGTGTGCCCGCGCGAGGGGGACACGGTCGTCGTCTCGGGCGCGGCGGGCGGAGTCGGATCGCTGGCCGTCCAGCTCGCGAAGCTGGCCGGCGCCACGGTGATCGGCCTGGCCGGGGAAGCGAACCACGACTGGCTGCGCTCGGTCGGGGCGGTCCCGGTCTCCTACGGCGACGGCGTCCTCGAGCGGATCAAGGAAGCGGCCCCGGACGGCGTGCACGCGTTCGTCGACACCTTCGGCTCCGGCTACGTCGACCTGGCGCTGCACCTGGGCATCCACCCCGGCCGGATCGACACGATCATCGACTACGAAGCCGCCGCGAAGTACAACGTCAAGACCGACGGCAACATGGCGGGCGCGTCGGCCGAGGTGCTGCGCGAGCTGAGCCTGCTGGTGGGCAAGGGACTTCTCGAGGTGCCGATCGCGCGCGTCTATCCCCTCGCCGAGGTGCACGACGCCTACCGCGAGCTGGAGCAGCGGCACACGCGCGGCAAGATCGTCCTGCGGCCCTAGTTCTTGGCCGCCACGACCCTGAGGCCGGCGAGGTAGATGTCGAGGGCGAACTCGAGGCGTTCGGTCGCGGTCTCGGCGGAGAAGAACTCGCCGACGTGCAGCATGTTCGGGAACGCCTCGGGCGGCAGCGACCGCATGTACGCCACCATCTGCTCGCCGCGTTTCGCGGTGTCGGCTTCATCGATGTCGCCCCAGGTCCAGCCGCTGGCTTCGTAGGCGTACGCCTTGGCGTAGAGCGCCAGGGCGTCGCCGGCGAACGTCGCCTGCTTGAGCGTCAGGCCGCCCGCGCGCAGCAGCGCCAGCATCGCCTCACCCTGCCGAAGCGAGCTGGGCGTGACCGGCACGGCGATGTCCCACGCCACCCGCGCGATGCCGGGGTGGGCGACCATCACCCGGATCTGACCGCGGACCAGCTCCTTCACCTGCTCATCCCAGCGCGCCGGGTCCGGCTCCGGGATCGGCGCTTCGGCGAGCACGGCGTCGAGCATCAGCTCCGCCAGCTCGTCTTTGTTGGCGACATGCGCGTAGAGCGACGCGGGTCCCGTCTCCAGCTCCTGCGCGACCCGTCGCATGGTGACCGCTTCGAGCCCCTCCTTGGCCAAGATCTCCAACGCCGTCTTCACGACGAGCTCCTGGGAGAGCGCGGGTTTCGCGGCGCGACGGCGTGGGGCGCTGCGCCACGGCGGTGGGGGAACGGTCACGCGAACACTGTACTTGACGCGAACACCGTTCGTATGTAGAACGGTGTTCGTAAGACGAACAGTGTTCGCAAAAAAAGGGGATCTCATGACCACGACCACCGCTGAAGCCGACGTCCGCGCCGTGCTCGGCCGCCTCACTGAGGCCTGGAACTCCGCCGACGCCACCGCATACGGACGGCTCTTCACCGAGGACGCGGACTACGTGACGTTCTTCGGGCTCAACTTCCCCGGCCGGGAAGCGATCGAAAGCTCGCACCGGGCCCTCTTCGAGGGGCCGCTCAAGGGCTCCAAGCTGACCGGGCAGCTCGGCGCGGCGGCGAAGGTGCGGTTCGTCCGCCCGGACGTCGCCGTGGTCGTCGTCGGGGGCGGCTCTTCGGTTACCGGAGCGGACACCACCGACGAAGGCCGCGAGTCGACCGTCAGCTTCGTGCTCGTCCAGGAGGACGGCGAGTGGCTGATCACGGCGTTCCAGAACACGCGCGTCTCGGATCCGCGCGGGTGAAAACGCTTGCGGAGGCGTCGGGGGTCGTCGCGCGCCCGCCGGCCGAGGTGTTCGAGGACGTGCGGCGCCGGGTGACCGGAGGCGGCCATCCGATGCGGACCGAGGTCGACGCCGAACGGGGGTTCCTCGCGGTGCAGGGCGGCTGGTGGTACCGGGGGGAGTACCGCGTCACGCTCGATCCGGGCGGCGCGCGCGTCGAGCACCGCGTGGTCAACGCGGCCACCTGGGGACGCTGGGGAGTCCCGCTGGCCAACCGGTTCTTCGTCGGGTTCCGCGCGAAGACGGCCGCCGGTTTTGCCCGGATGATCGAAGAACTGGGGCGGCCCGATGGCCAGGAGCCGGAATCTGCGCGTACGGTGCTTAGGTAACCCTTAGTACCTGAGCGAGGAGTTGGCCGATGGCCGAAGCACCCCGGCGGTCCGGACGGCCCGCGGTGAAACTGCGCGTGCTGCGCACCGAGCGGCTGACCCCGCACATGATCCGGATCGTCGCGGGCGGCGAGGGCATCGCCGATTTCCGGCCCAACGAGTTCACCGACGCGTACGTGAAGGTGCTGTTCAAGGTCCCGGGCGTCGAGTACCCGGAGCCGTTCGACGTCCAGGAGTGCCGGGCCACGCTGCCGCGGGAGCACTGGCCGCGGATGCGGTCCTACACCGTCCGGGCGTTCGACCCGCAGGCCGGCGAGCTGATCTTCGACTTCGTCCACCACGGCGACGAAGGCATCGCCGGCCCGTGGGCGGCCGCGGCCCAGCCGGGTGACGAGCTGCTGTTGTCCGGCCCCGGAGGCGCGTACGCGCCGGGCACCGAGGCGGACTGGCACCTGCTGGCCGGCGACGAAAGCGCGTTGCCGGCCATCGCGGCGTCGCTCGAAGCGCTCCCGGCGGGCGTCGCGGCCCACGCCGTGATCCTGGTCGAGAACGCCGAAGAGCAGCAGCCGCTTTCCACGAAGGCCGACGCGCAGATCACGTGGCTGCACCGCTCGTCCGGTGGCGACGTCGCCGCGGCGGTGCGGGAGCTGCCGTGGCGCTCCGGGGTGGTCCAGGCGTTCGTGCACGGCGAGGCGGGGTTCGTCCGCGACCTGCGGCGGTATCTGCTCGACGAGCGCGGGATGCGGCGTGAGCTGCTGTCGATCTCGGGGTACTGGCGCGCCGGGAAGAACGACGAAGCCTGGCGTGAAGAGAAAGCGGCCGAACGGGCTCGCGAGAAGTAATCTCGCCGACATGGCGAACCTCAAGGTGGACGTCGACCCGGCCGAAGCCGGATTCGACGCGGACCGGCTTTCCCGGATGGACACCCATTTCGACCGGTACGTCGAGGATGGACGGCTACCGGGCTGGCTCGCGGTGGTGAGCAGGCACGGCCGGATCGTGCACGTCGGCAGCGGCGGGCACAGCGACGTCGAAGCGGGCACGCCGGTGGAGACCGACACGCTGTGGCGGATCTTCTCGATGACCAAGCCGATCACGTCGGTCGCGGCGATGATGCTGGTCGAAGACGGCCTGCTGGAGCTGGACGACCCGATCTCCCGGTGGCTGCCGGAGTTCGCGTCGCCCCGGGTGTTCGTCAAGGGCTCGGCGCTGCGGCCGGTGACCGAACCGGCTACGCAGCCCATCCGCGTCTGGCACCTGCTGACCCACACGGCCGGTCTGACATACGGCTTCCACCACGGCCACCCGGTCGACGCGATCTACCGGGCGGCGGGGTTCGAGTGGGGGACGCCGCCGGGTCTGGACCTGGCGGCGTGTTCGGAGCAGTGGGCGTCGCTGCCGCTGCTGTTCCAGCCGGGCGCGGAGTGGAACTACTCGATCGCGACGGACGTCCTGGGGCGGCTCGTCGAGGTCGTTTCGGGGCAGTCGCTGGACGAGTTCTTCTCGTCGCGGATCTTCACACCGCTGGGCATGACGGACACGGGGTTCGTGGCTTCTTCGGTCGCTCGTCTGGCCGCGCTTTACGTGCCGGATCCCGCTACGGGCCGTGCTACGCGCAACGAAGCGTTCGGCGCTCTCGGAAAGTCCGGCCCGGACTGCCTTTCCGGCGGCGGTGGGTTGGTGTCATCGGCGTCGGACTACTGGCGTTTCACGGAGATGCTGCTGCGCGGCGGAGCATTGGACGACGTCCGGCTGCTGTCCCCGCGAACGGTGGCGCTGATGGCGTCGAACCACCTGCCGGGCCACGTGGACCTGGAGGAGTACGGCCGGCCGTTGTTCGCGGAGATGCCGTTCGACGGGCACGGGTTCGGGTTGGGGTTCTCGGTACTGGAGGACCCGGTGAAGGCCCGGACGTTGTCGTCGGCGGGGGAGTTCGCCTGGGGCGGCGCGGCCTCGACGGCGTTCTGGGTGGATCCGGACGAGGACGTGACGGTGGCGTTCTACACGCAGCTGCTGCCGTCGAGCACGTATCGGCTGCGGTCGCAGCTGCGGCAGCTGGTCTACCAGGCGCTGCTGGACTGAGCGGGTTCCGGGCGCACGGTGGTGAGGTACCTCGCCACCGTGGTCCGCAGGTGGTCCGCGTGCTGGTAGATGTCTTCGACCGTGGTGATCGGCAGCCGGGTCTCGACCTTGTTCTCGTCGAAAACACCGAGGTACTTCTTCGACCGGTTGAACCACAGCCGCGCGATCGGCTTGCGGTTGTTGTCGTCGAGCAGGACACCGAAGTACGTCTGGGTGTCCCGCGCGGCGATCCGTGAGGCGGACACCTCGGCGCAGACGATCGCGCGGACGATCCGGAAGCCTTCGAGCTCGTCTTCGGTGGTGACGACGCGCTCGGCGTCATCGGCATCGGCGACCGGCTCCGGCTCGGGTTGCGGCGTGCTCCCGCCCGACACGCTGACGTAGGAACCGGGCCCGCCGAGCGCGTTCTTCAGGCGGTCGTTGACCTGCTCGTTCAGGAACTGGCTGGCCGCCTTGGCCACCAGCGGGCCGAACTGGTCCCGCACCCGCTGGGTGATCGCGCCTTCGTAGACCCGCGACGTCAGGAACTTGACCCAGTCGTCCTCGGGTTCCTTGAACTGAGCCGCGAGGACGCGCTTCAGCTGCCCGATGTACTTGAGCTCACCGGCGGCGCTGATGACCGAGTCGAGGTCGAAGGACTCTTTCGTGAGCTTGGCCAGCTCGGGCAGCAGGGTTTCGTCGATGTCGGCGAACTAGCGGAACAGCTGGGAGGCGTGCTCGATCCGCCTGCATATGCCCCGTTGTGCACGATCGCGCGGCCGATCTTCTCGCGCTGGTGCCCACATCTGCGGTGACCTCGGAGATGATCCGCCCGCGCGCGTCACCCGTCGTACCGGACGACAGCCGGTGCCGTTCTGTTACGGATTCCGCTGAAAGAAAGAAAATCCCGGCCTCGACACCGGCGCTTCGGGATGATCCCGAAGCTGCACCTCCGCCTCCGCGACACCCTCAGCGATCACCCGGCGCCCCCGCGCGTAGTCCAACAGCTCCGCCACCGGACGGTTGTCCGCCGAATACACCGCCGTGAACCGCTCGAACCCGCGCTCCAATGCCGCCAGCCCCAGCATGTGCAGCAACGCCGAGGCCAGCCCCACCCGGCGCCATGCCGGGGCCACCGCTATCGCCACCTCCGCCATCCGCCGGCCCGTTGCCTCGTAGCGGGCCACCGCCACCCCCGGGCCCTCCGCTGACCTGGCCACCAGGGCGAACCGGCGCTCGTAGTCCAGCACCGTCAGGCGCTCCAGCAGCTGGGGTGTCACTCGGGGAGCCGAGCCGCAGAACCGGCGGCGAAGCGTCTCCGGGTCCGCGTTCCGGATCGCTTCGCCCAGCTCCGGTGCGTCCTGCGGGGTCAGCGGGCGGACCCACACCCGGCGGCCGTCCCGGAGGAGGAGTGTGCGGTCGAAACCCGGCGGCGGCTGCGTCACCGAACCACCCTAGCGGCCGCCCGATCGGGCGGGGGCCGGTTCCCGAAAAACGAGTACGTTGGCAGCAAAGGGTTTCCAGGGGAGGGGCGGCCATGCGGCGGATCGGGATCGTCGGAGCGGGGCAAGCGGGGCTCGTCCTCGGCATCGGGCTGCGGCAACGGGGTTACGACGTCACGATCTTCGCCGAACGCCCCGCCGAAGCCGTGCGCGACGGGCGGCTCGTCTCCAACCAGTGCCTCTTCCACCCCGCCCTCGAACGGGAACGCGCCCTCGGCATCGACTTCTGGGAGGCGCCGCCCATCCGCGAAGTCGCCTTCGCCGCCGCCGGCGAAGGCGCCGAGCCCGCCATCTCGTGGCGCGTCGGGCTCGACCGGCCCGCGCAGTCGGTCGACCAGCGCGTCAAGGTCGCCGACTGGATGACCGAGTTCGACCGCCTCGGCGGCGACCTCCGCCTCCGCCGCGTCACCCCGGCCGACCTCGACGACTGCGCCCGCGAGTTCGAGCTGCTCATCGTCGCGGCCGGGCGCGGGCCGCAGTTCGACGCGCTCTTCCCGCGTGACGACGAACGCTCGCCCTACCGCGAGCCGCAGCGCGCGATCGGTATCTGCTACGTCGCCGGCACGCTCGACGCCGTGCCGGGGCTCACCTTCGGCATGGCGCCGGTCGGCGAGTTCTTCCTGCTGCCCGTGCTTTCGGTCCACGGCCCGGTGCACGGCATCGGCTTCTTCGGTCTGCCCGGCGGCCCGATGGACGTCTGGGACGGCGTCACCGACATCGACCAGCACTACGAGACCGCGCGGAAGCTGCTGCGCACGCACTACCCGTGGCAGGCGGAGCTCCTCGACAACACGCGTCCCGTGGCGCCGACCGAGATGCTGCACGGCCGGATCACGCCGATCGTGCGGCACCCGGTCGGCACCCTGCCGTCCGGGGCGAAGGTCCTCGCGATGGGCGACACCGCGGTGACCAACGACCCGGTCGGCGGCCAGGGCGCCAACATGGCCGCCCGCGCGGCGCGGGCGTACCAGGAGGCCATCGTCGAGCGCGCCGACCGGCCGTTCGACGAGGAGTTCATGCACGACGCCTTCGCCCGCTACTGGCAGCACGCCCGGCACGCGACGCGCTTCAACAACGACCTCCTGGCCCCGCCGCCGCCCCACGTACTGGCCACTTTGGACACCGCACAGCGCGTTCCCGAAGTGGCGCACCGGTTCGCGCACCTCTTCGAGAACCCGGCCGACTACGCAGGCTGGCTGGGCGATCCCGAAGCGGCGATGGCGTACCTTCAGTCGAAGGGACCCCGGTCCGGAGCGCAGAGCGCACCCCGGGCGGGCACCGAACCGGCGACGAAGTAGCGGTCGAGCGAGGCGTCGACGCACGCGCTCTTGCCGCGCGAACCGTGGCCGTACGCGTCGAGGGTCAGCAGGCGCGCGTTGGCCAGCAGCTTCTCGGTCCGCTGGGCCCCGGCGTACGGCGTCTCCAGGTCACCCTGGCGGTTGGCGAGGAGCAGGATCGGCGCCGTCGGCCGGTTCCACGGACCCGCGTACCGGCCGGTGTCCGAGATGTCCCAGGTGGCGCAGGGGAGCGTCTTGTAGACGTCGTACGGGCCGAAACCCCGCCCGACCTGGTCCGCGCGCCGGGCGTAGTCCCACCAGACGGCCGGATCACGCGGGTTCGCCGCGTCCGAGCACAGCGTCGCGCCGCCGCCCAGAAGGGAATCGACGTCCGGCGGGCCGCCCGCCGCGGCCGGGGCGCGCGACGCCGGATCCGCGAGCGCCTGGAGGAACGCCGCCAGCCGCGGCGCGGCCTGGGCATCGGTCAGGTAGTTGTGGATCGTGGCGATCGCGCTCTGGTAGGTGACGACGACCTGTTTCCCGGCCGTGTCGGTCACCGTGATCGGGCCGGCTTCGAGCCGGTCCAGGATAGCGTCGTAGTCGAACGCGCAGCGCGACGCGCAGGCGTCCAAAAAGGACTGAAGCGCGCGCGGTCCGTCTTCGTAGCCGCGAAGCCGGTAGCTCATCGGGCCGGTGCCGGTCGACCAGCGCGCCGGGTCGTCGACGGCGTCGAGCGCGAGCGAACCGACGCGGCCGGGGAACAGGTTGGCGTAGGTCTCGCCGAGGTAGGTGCCGTACGACTTGCCGTAGTACCGCAGCTTCGGCTCGCCGAACGCCGCCCGCAGGCGGTCGAGGTCACGGGCGATCGTGCCGGTCGAGAGGTGGTTCGCCAGCGGACCGGCGTTCTGCTCACACAGGTCGGTGACGGTCTGCGTGTCCGCGATCTGCTGCTGCTCGGCCTCGCGGGTCAGTGGGAACGTGCCGAGCGCCCGCTGCAGCACTTCGAGCTGCGACGGATCGGTGAAGCAGTGGATCTTCGAGCTGGATCCGACTCCACGCGGGTCGAACCCGACGATGTCGAAACGCGCGTGCAGGGACGGCGTCAACGCGGGGGCGAACCGGCCGGACGAGCCGGGGCCACCGGGGTTGTAGAAGATGGTGCCCAGCTTGTGGGCTTGGTCGGTGGCCGGCAACCGGCCGACGGCGACGGACACTGTGCCGGCCGAAGGGTCCTGATAGGACAGTGGGACGTCGAGGTGGCCACACTGGTATCCGGCGGCGCACGAGTCTTCCCAGACGATTCCGGCGGGGCTCGCCGCGGCCGCGGGCGCACTCAAGGCGACCGCGCTCGCGACGGCCCCCAGAGCCAGCGCAGCACGGAGTTTCGGAGAATTCATGAGCCGATCGTCCCGCCACCGGGACCGGGGGCGCGCTGGTGCGCACCCCCGGAACCGGGGTAGGGCGAGCCCTACGCGGTGAGCTTCGGGATGATCTGCGAGCCGTAGGACGCCAGCGTCGCCTCGCGGTCGTCGTGCATCAGGTACAGCGAGAACTGGTCCACGCCCAGCTCCGCCAGCTCCTGCAACCGCTCGACGTGGGCCGATGCCGGGCCCAGCAGGCAGAACCGGTCGACGATCTCGTCCGGGACGAACTCCGTCGACGGGTTGCCCGCCTTGCCGTGGTGGCTGTAGTCGTACCCCTCGCGCTCGCGGATGTAGTCGGTCAGCTCCTTCGGCACCGCACCCGACGAGCCGTAGCGCGCCACCAGGTCGGCGACGTGGTTGCCGACCATCCCGCCGAACCAGCGCAGCTGTTCCCGCTGGTGCGCCAGGTCGTCGCCGACGTACGCCGGGGCCGCGACGCAGATCGTGATGCCGCCGGGATCGCGCCCGGCCGCGCGGGCCGCGTCACGGACCGCGCCGATCGTCCAGCGCGCGATCGCCGGGTCCGCGCACTGGAGGATGAAGCCGTCGGCGTGCTCGCCGACCGTCTTCAGCGCCTTCGGCCCGTACCCGGCCATCCACATCTCGAGCCTGCCGTTGCGGATCCACGGGATCTGCACGGTCGTCTCGTTCATCTCCACCGCACGGCCTTCGGCGAGGTCCTTCACCACGCGCATGCAGTCGCGGACGGTGGCCAAAGTGGACGGTGGCTTCCCGACGACCCGGTGCGCCGAGTCGCCGCGGCCGATGCCGCAGACGGTCCGGTTGCCGTACATGTCGTTGAGTGTGGCGAACGTCGACGCCATCACCGACCAGTCGCGCGTCCCGGGGCTGGTCACCATCGGCCCCACGACCAGCGACGACGTCGCCGCGAGGATCGCCGAGTAGATGACGAACGGTTCCTGCCACAGCACGCAGGAGTCGAACGTCCAGCCGTAGCGGAACCCGGCGTCCTCGGCGTCCTTCATGAGCCGCACGACGTCCCGCGCGGGCGGGTCCGTCTGCAGCACGATCCCGAAGTCCATGACTCCCTCAGTTCAAGTACTGGTTCAGGTCGCGCGAGAGGAACTTCCCGTGCGACGTCGACCCGGTGAACCCGTCCGGCGACACCACGACGCGCCCGCGTGACAGCACGGTGTGCACCCGGCCGGTCAGCTCAAAACCCTCGTACGCCGAGTAGTCCACGTTCATGTGGTGCGTCTCGGCCGACAACGTCTGGGTCGCCGACGGGTCGTAGATGACGATGTCCGCGTCCGAACCCGCCGCGATGACGCCCTTGCGCGGGTACAGCCCGAACATCCGCGCCGGCGTCGCCGAACACGTCTCGACCCAGCGTCCGAGCGTCAGCTCGCCCGCGACGACGCCCTGGTGCAGCAGGTCCATCCGGTGCTCGACCCCCGGCATGCCGTTCGGGATCGCCCGGAAGTCGCCGCGGCCCAGCTCCTTCTGGTCCTTGAAGCAGAACGGGCAGTGGTCGGTCGACACGACGGACAGGTCGTTCGTCCGCAAGCCCCGCCACAGGTCGGCCTGGTGCGACTTCTCCCGCAGCGGCGGCGACGCGACGTACTTCGCGCCTTCGAAGTCCGGCTTCGCCAGGTCCTCAATGGACAGATACAGGTACTGCGGACACGTCTCGGCGAAGACGTTCTGACCGTCGTTGCGCGCCTCCGCGACCGCCGCAAGCGCTTGCGACGCCGACAGGTGCACGATGTACAGCGGCGAACCGGTGACCTTCGCGAGCTGGATCGCCCGGGACGTCGCCTCGCCTTCCAGCTCCGGCGGACGCGTGAGGCCGTGCTGGACCGGGTCGGTGTTGCCCGCGGCCACGGCCTGCGCCGCCAGCTGGTCGATCGCGATGCCGTTCTCCGCGTGCATCATGATCGTGGCGCCGATCTCGCGCGCCTTCTGCATGGCCAGCAGGATTTCGCCGTCGGTCGAGTAGAACACGCCCGGGTAGGCCATGAACATCTTGAAGCTGCCGACCCCGGCGCCGACGCAGGCTTCCATCTCCTTCAGCGACTGGTCGTTGACGTCGGAGACGATCATGTGGAAGCCGTAGTCGATGGCGCAGTTGCCGTCGGCCTTGGTGTGCCACTTGTCCAGTGTGGACAGCAGCGAGGTTCCCTTGGCCTGCACGGCGAAGTCGATGATCGTCGTCGTGCCGCCCCAGGCCGCCGCCGTGGTGCCGGTCGAGAACGAGTCGACGGAGTGCGTGCCGCCGAACGGCATCTCCATGTGCGTGTGCGCGTCGATGCCGCCGGGCAGCACGTACTTTCCGGTGGCGTCGATCGTCTCGTCGCCGGTCAGCGTCCCGGGTGCCCCGACGGCGGCGATGGTCTCACCGTCGACGAGGACGTCCGCGGAGATCGCTCCGGACGGTGAGACGACCTGGCCGCCCGTGATGAGCGTGGTCATCAGGCCTCCGTGAGGGGGCCGTAGGTGTCCGGCCGGCGGTCGCGGTAGAACGCCCACAGGTCGCGGACCTCGTCGAGCAGCGTCATGTCGAGGTCGCGGATGACGACCTCGTCGTCGGTGTCGGACGCGGCGTCGCCGATCAGCTGCCCGCGCGGGTCGGCGAAGTACGTCTGGCCGTAGAAGTCGTTGTCACCCAGCGGTTCCACGCCGACGCGGTTGATCGCGCCGACGAAGTACTCGTTGGCCACCGCGGCCGCCGGCTGCTCCAGCTTCCACAGGTACTGCGACAGGCCGCGGCTGGTCGCCGACGGGTTGAACACGATCTTCGCCCCGGCCAGGCCCAGCGCGCGCCAGCCCTCCGGGAAGTGCCGCTCGTAGCAGATGTAGACGCCGATGCGGCCCACGGCGGTGTCGAACACCGGGTAGCCCATGTTCCCGGGCCGGAAGTAGAACTTCTCCCAGAAGCCCTTGACCTGCGGGATGTGGTTCTTGCGGTGCTTGCCGAGGTACGTGCCGTCGGCGTCGATCACCGCGGCGGTGTTGTAGTAGACGCCCGGCTGCTCGACCTCGTACATCGGCACGATCAGCACCACGCCGTGGCGCTCGGCGACCTCCTGCATGAGCTTGGTCGTCGGCCCGTCCGGGATGCCCTCGGTGTAGGAGTAGAACTCGGTGTCCTGCACCTGGCAGAAGTAGGGCCCGTAGAACAGTTCCTGCAGGCAGACGACCTGGGCGCCCTGCGAGGCGGCGGTGGCGATGTGGTCGACCGCCGCCTTGATCATGGACTCCTTGTCACCTGTCCACCGCTGCTGGATCAATGCGGCTCGGACCACGCTCACTGGCTTCCTCCTTGTTGGACGATGCGGACAGGGCGGCGAAGACGACGAACGCGCCGACGAAGCCGACCACCCAGTTGTAGTCGTAAAGCGGCTTGAGGAACGGGATCAGGCCGCCGTCGGGGAACGGCCCGCCATAGGCGCCGCCGACCGCGAGCAGGGCTCCCACCAGCGTCGCGACCAGCGCGCGCCAGTTCCAGCCGCCGCTGAACCAATACACCCCATCGGGTGTGTAGAGGTCCTTCAACTTGAGCTTGGTGCGGGCGATCACCCAGTAGCCCGCGACGAGCACCCCGGCGACCGCGCCGAGCAGGCCGCCGTAGAAGCCGAGCCAGGCGAAGATGTAGATGTTCGGGTCGGAGTAGAGCCGCCACGGCTGGATCAGGACGCCGATGACACCGGTGATCCCGCCGCCGATCGCGAAGGTGATCTTCTTCGGGAAGGCGTTCGAGAAGTCGTAGGACGGGCTGACGACGTTGGCCGCGAGGTTCGCCGAGATCGTCGCCAGCACCAGCGCGACCAGCGCGACGACGACCACGACCGGGCTGGCGAACTTGTCGGCCAGCTGCGCCGGGTCCCAGATGTCCTCGCCGTAGAGGACGTGCCCGCCCGACGTCGTCAGGATGGCGACGATCGCGATGAACGTCATGGTAGTCGGCAGGCCGAGGATCTGGCCGCGGACCTGCTTGCGCTGGCTGCCGCCGAAGCGCGTGAAGTCCGGCATGTTGAGCGAGAGCGTCGACCAGAACGCGATCATCGCCATCAGCGACGGCGCGAACACCTTCCAGAAGTCCGGGCCCCAGCCGAGCTTGCCGCCGTCGGACAGGATCGGGCCGAGCCCGCCCGCCTTGACCAGCACGTACCCCAGCATGATCAGGAAGCCGACCGACACCAGCGGCGCCGTCCAGTTCTCGAACCGGCGGACCGCCTCCATGCCGCGCCAGATGATCAGCATCTGGCCGATCCAGAAGACGACGAACGACAGCCAGAGCGTCCAGTGCTGGCCGGCGACCATCGGCGCGTCCCGCCACCACGACCCGAGCAGCCGCCCGAGGATGACGTAGATGGCTTCACCGCCGACCCACGTCTGGATGCCGAACCAGCCGCACGCGATGAACGCGCGCAGCAGCGCGGCCAGGTTGGCGCCGCGCAGGCCGTAGAACGCGCGGGCGAACACCGGGAACGGGATGCCGTACTTCGTGCCGGCGTGGCTGTTGAGCAGCATCGGCGCGAGCACGACGAGGTTGCCGATGGTGATCGTGATCAGCGCCTGCACCCAGTTCATGCCGAGCGCGATCAGCGACGCGGCCAGTGCGTAGCTGGGGATGTTGTGGGCCATCCCCATCCAGAGCGCGAAGTAGTTGTAGGTGGTCCAGGTCCGTTTTGCGACGGGGACGGGGGCCAGCTCTTCGTTGAAGAACCGGCTGCCTTCGAGAGACCCGACGTCGGCGGGTTCGAGCTCGACCCGGCCGTCGTCGTGCACGCGCTGGTCTGCGGGTGTCGGCGCCATTGCGGAATCCTGCGCGCCGCGTTGTGGCCGGGGCAACGGCAGACTGTTCACTCTTCCCTGATCAGGAGTGCAGACTGTCGATTGCGCGAACGGGCGCCGGGGTGCATGACCTGCGTCACACATCTCGCCGTCACGAACCGGCAAAGCGGGTGAAACGTCTCCACAGGATCTTCACACTTCGCGCGGACCCTCTCCACCGCCGATCCCTAAGGTCGTCCCCATGGAAGCAGGAGTGCGGCGGGTGCTCGTCGTCGAGGACGACGTCACGATCGCCGCGTCGATCGCGGCCCGGCTGCGGGCCGAGGGGTTCAGCGTCGACGTCGCCCACGACGGGCCGGCCGCGGTCGAAGCGGACACGGCCGCGGAGCCGGATCTCGTGGTGCTGGACGTCATGCTCCCGGGCTTCGACGGCCTGGAGGTCTGCCGCCGGATCCAGGGGCGGCGGCCGGTGCCGGTGCTCATGCTGACCGCGCGCGCCGACGAGACGGACATGCTGGTCGGGCTGGGCGTCGGCGCCGACGACTACCTCACGAAGCCGTTCTCGATGCGGGTGCTGACGGCGCGGGTGCACGCGCTGCTGCGGCGGGTCGAGCGCTCGTCTTCGGTGGTGGGCACGCGGATCGTGCTCGGCGACCTCGAGATCGACGTCGACCAGCGGCGTGTCGCCCGGGCCGGCGTGGCGGCGCAGCTGACGCCGATCGAGTTCGACCTGCTGGTGCACTTCGCGCGGCGGCCGCGAGTGGTGCAGCCGCGCGAAAGGCTGTTGTCGGAGGTGTGGGACTGGGACGTCCACAGCACGTCCGCGGGCACCCGGGCGGTCGACAGCCACATCAAGGCGCTGCGGCGGAAGCTTGGCGCCGACCTCATCCGGACGGTGCACGGCGTCGGGTACGCGCTGGAGGCGGGATCGTGAAGGCGCTGCTGGTCAGGGTGGTCGAGCTGCTGCCGCGGCCGCTGGACGGCGTCCGGTCGATCAAGCTGAAGCTGGCGATCCTGATGGTCGCGTCCGGCGGGGTCGCGTTCGCGTTCTTCAACTGGCAGATCGGGTGGCTGCCACCCAGGACGACGATCACGGCGATGGTGCTGGCGCTGGTGTTGTCGCAGGTGCTGGCGCACGGGATGACCCGGCCGCTGCGCGAGATGACGGGCGCGGTGCGGGCGATGGCGAAGGGCGACTACACGCGCCGCGTCCGAGCCACCACGCGGGACGAGGTGGGCGAGCTGGCGCAGGCGTTCAACCTGATGGCGGGCGACCTCGGCGACGCGGATCGGCAGCGCCGCGAGCTGATCGCGAACGTGTCGCACGAGCTGCGGACGCCGATCACGGCGTTGAGCGGAGTGCTGGAGAACTTGGTCGACGGCGTCGAAGATCCCGATCCCGCCACGTTGAAGACGGCGCTGCAGCAGACCGAACGACTGGCGACGCTGGTGGACGAGCTGCTGGACCTGTCGCGCCTCGACGCGGGGGCGATTCCGTTGCACAAGACGTCGTTTTGCCTTTCGGTGCTGCTTTCCGAAGCGGTGTCGGAGGCGGCGCTGGTGCGCGGGGTGACGTTCTCGGTGGCGGTTTCCCCACCGGACGCGGAGGTGACGGCGGACCGCGGCCGGCTGTTCCAGGTGATGGCGAACCTGCTGGAGAACGCGGCCCGCCACGGCCCGGCGGGCGGCTCGGTGCGGGTACTGGCCGAGGTCCGGCCGGGCGAGATTCGGATAGACGTGTGCGACGAGGGCCCGGGGATAGCCCCGGCGGATCGCCTGAGGGTGTTCGAGCGGTTCACGCGCGGCGAGCGGCCATCCGGCGGCGGGACGGGGCTGGGGCTGGCGATCGCGCGGTGGGCGGTGGAGCTGCACGGCGGGACGATCGGGGTGGTTTCGCCCGAAGCCGGGGTCGGGAGCCGGATCCGGGTGACGTTGCCGACGGGCTGACGTTCTCTTGGGGACTGACTGAGAGGGCAGTGCGGGCCATGACATTTGCGAACGCGAACGAGAGTTGAGGAACATGCCGAAGAGCAGGGTCGGTGAGCCCGACGAGCCGGGCGCGGAGAAGCGGGTGCCGCGGGGCAAGCGATCGGCGGGGGTGGCTTCACCCGAGCCGGGGTCGGCGGGGGAGGCGCCGTCCGGTCGGTTCGCGAGGGCATCCTCGGTCCGAGCCGCATTGGAGGAGCGGGCGGTGGCGAGCCGGGCGATCCGGCCGGATCCGCGCAGACGGCGGGCCGCGGGGCGCGGGCCGGCCGAGTCGCTGGGGGTGGCTCGACTGGATCCGCTGGTGCGGCAGGAAGCGGGGCGCGGGTCGGCCGAGTCGCTGGGGGTGGCTCGGCTGGATCCGCTGGTGCGGCAGGAAGCGGGGCGCGGGTCGGCCGAGTTGCTGGGGGTGGCTCGGCCGGCCCCGCAGGTGCGGCAGGCGGCGGGGCTTCATTCGAACCCACAGCTGGTGAAGCCTGGACCGGCGGTGTCGCCGTCGCGGCTCCTCCCGTTCTCATGCGGCCGATCCCGCCTCCCAAGTCCGCCGTCGTCCCGCTCCCGCCCGCCGTTCTCCCCGCCGCCGGGCTAGCCGGGGTCGCTGCCGCTCTCGTGCTCCCCGTCGACCGGCCCGGCGTCGGATGGCTGCTCGCCGGAGTGGCCGTCACCCTCGCCGTCTTCCTCGCCGATCGGCGGTCGGCGGCGGGCTCCGGGTCCTTCACCTGGGGCAGCGCCGGCTGGGCCTTCCTCACCCTCGCCCTGCTCGGGATGGGCGCCGTGCGGGCCTCCGGGTGGCTGTTCGTCCTCTGCGTGCTCGGCGCCTTCGTCACCGGGTCGCTCGCCGTCGTGGGGAAGCGGACCGTCAACTCCATCGTCTACGACATGCTCGCCGTCCCGCTCGAAGCCCTGCGCGCCGTTCCCTGGGCCGGGCGCGGGGTCGGCCGGTTCGCCGCCCGCCGGGACGGTGTCGCCCGGCGGATCGGGCTCGCCGTACTCGCCACCGCCGCGCTCGTCGCCGTCTTCGTGCCGCTGCTCGCCAGTGCCGATGCCGCCTTCGCCGCCGTGGTCAACGCCGTCGTCCCCGATCTCAGTCTCGACGTCCTCGTGCGGTGGTGCTGCGTGTTCCTCGCCGCGGCGCTGCTCGTCGCCGGGGCCTGCTACTTCCTCGCCGCACCAGCGCATCGCGCGGAAACAGACCGTCCATACCGGACCAAGTACGGTCTGGAGTGGACACTCCCGCTGACCGTCCTCGTCCTGCTGTTCAGCGTGTTCGTCGGCGTTCGGCTGGTCGTCCTCTTCGGCGGGACCGGGTACGTCCTGCGCACCAGCAACCTCACCTCCGCCGAATACGCCCGCGGCGGCTTCTGGCAGCTGTGCGCCGTCACCGTGCTGACGCTGGCCATCGTCGCCGCGGCCTTGCGCTGGGCGCCGAACGTCACGAAGGCCGACCGGCTCCGCCAGCGCGTCCTGCTGGGCGCCCTGAGCGCGTTGAGCCTGGTGCTCGTCGGGTCGGCGCTGAGTCGCATGTGGACCTACCAGGAGGCCTACGGCTTCACCGTCCTGCGGCTGCTGGTCGAGGTCTGCGAACTCTGGTTCGGTGCCGTGTTCGTGCTGGTGGCGGCGTCGCTGCTCAAGCTTCGCTCGGCGTGGCTGCCGCGCGCGGCGATCGGCACCGCCGCCGCGGCGCTGCTGGTGCTCGCCGTGCTCGACCCGGAACGCCTCATCGCCGACGCCAACCTCGACCGCGCGGCCGCCGGGAAACCCCTTGACCACCGCTACCTGGCCGGGTTCTCCGCCGACGTCGTCCCGGTGGTGTCGGCCCGGCTGCCGGAACCGCTCCGCAGCTGCGTACTGCGCCAGGTCCTCGCCGGCGACACCCCCGACGGCTGGCCCGCCTGGAACCTCAGCCGCTCGGCGGCCCGCGACGTGACTCTCGGCAACTGCTGAACCGCCGGCGCGGGCTGTGCGTAGTTAAAAGCATTGCGCGGGAGCCACCGGGCCGTCGTGGGGGCGGCCCGGCGGCTTCCGCGCGCCAAGCCCTCAGAAGGCGAAGACGTCGTCCGAGTCGCGGTCCGCGGCGCAGCGGTTCGGGAACGACGTCCGGTACGACACCGGCTTTCCCCGCCAGGTGCCGACGACCGTCACGTCGACCGGGGCGTAGATCAGCGTGCACGCCTGGTGCTTCGCGGTGATCCGCGAGAAGTCGCCGCCGACGCCCGAAAGCACGTCGCACGCCTTGTCGCGCTTGGGGTGCGTGCCGCCGGTCGGGTCGCACGTCAGCACCACCGAGCCGATCCGGTTGGCGGTGTCGTGGCTGGTCAGCTGCAACGTCGACGCCGGCGGCTGCGCCGGCGCGAGGCAGCTCAGGCTCATCAGGCAGGCAGCGAAGGGGAGTAGGGCCATATCGGTTCCATCGGCAGCCCGAGGTCGATCACTGTGCTCCCCGTCCGGGTGAGTCTTCTTCCCTCGGCCGGGTGAGGTCCAGCGACAGCAACGCCACGTAGAGCGAGAGCATCGACTCCGGGTCCTCCAGCCGGACGCCGAGGACCTGCTCGATCCGGGCGAGCTGCTGGTAGTACGCCGTCCGCGAGGTGTGCGCCGCCGCCGCGGCCGCCGACTTGTTGCCGCCCTGCTCGCAGTAGTGCCGCAGCGCCTGCACCAGCCGGCTGCCGGACGCCGCGTCGCGCTGGAGCAGCGGCCCGAGCTCCCGCACCGCGAACGCCGTCACGCGCTCGTCGCCCGAAAGCAGGTGCAGCAGGCCGCGCAGGCGGACGTCCGACAGCCGGTGCAGCACGCGCTCGGCGCCCGCGCCCAACGCCGCCGCCGCGACCTGGCCGGCCTCCAGCAGCGTCCGGCCCGCTTCGGCGGGCGACGACACCGTCGTGCCGACCGCGAGCACGCCGGGCGCGCTGCCCCTGGCCTCGTGGACGTCGGTGGCGAGCCGGTGCAGCACGGTGTCGGCGTTCGCCTCCGGCGACAGCGCGATCAGCGCGCGCACGCCGAGGTCGTCGGTCGCCACCAGCGCCGACACCTTCGCGCGGCGGGCCGCGAGCACCGTCGCCTCGGCGAGTTCGCGCAGCACCGGCGGCGTCGAAAGAGCGGGACGGCTGCCGACCAGCCGAGGCCGGACCGCGAGCCCGACCAGCTGCCGCCCGGTCAGCGGCACGGCCAGTGCCGAGGCCCGCGCCAGCAGCTCCGCCGTCGGGGCCGGCGACGCGAGCAGCTCGTGCAGCACGGCCCGATGGGCTTGGCGCTCCAGGCTGTCGGAGTCCTTGGCCACGAGCCGGTGCACGGCCAGCGCCGACGCGGCCCGCTCGGCGACCACCTGGTGGCGGCGCGGCGGCTGGTCGGCGCAGACGACCACGAGGCGTCCCCAGTCGTGCCCGCGCGCGCCGACGACGGTCACCAGCCAGCCCGAGCCGGGGTGGTAGCCGGTCCGCTCGCCGACCTGGACCACCCGCGACCGGGCCGGCCAGCCGGTGAGCAGCTCGGCCGGGTCGGCGCCCGCCGCGTCGTAGGCGAGGACCTCGTGCGACAGCGTCTCCAGCACCACCGGCTGCTCGGTCAACCGGGCGACTTCGCCCAGGACGACGCCGGGTTCGGCGCCCGCGACCGTCAGCGCGGTGAACGTCTCGTGCACGCGCTCGGCGGCGCGCAGCTCGGCGACCTGGGCGTCGACGATCTGGCCGTTCACCGCCTCGGTGACGCTCACGTACCGGGTCTCGCGCGAGAGCGTCACCAGCGGCAGGCCGTGCTTCTCCGCCGACTCGACCAGCGCGGCGGGCAGCTTGTCGCTCCAGTGCCGGACCAGTTCGATCACCAGGCCGGCGGCGCCGACCCCGGCCAGGTCGGCGACGTACCGGGCCAGCGCCGGGCCGTCGTCGGGCAGCGCGACGCCGGTCGTCAGCACCAGCTCGCCGCCGCGCAGCAGGTGCGCGATGTCGGCGACCTCGGCGACGTGCGCCCAGCGCACCGGGGCGTCGAGCCCGGACGAGCCGGCGACGACGTGCGGGCGGCCCTGGCGCAGCACCGGCAGCGCGAGCACCTCGGCGACGGTCGGGTACATGGCTCCTCGGGTCTGATCGGCAGGGACAGACTGTACGGCCGGGACGGTGACTCCGTACACGTTGTCGATGGCGGTGGCGTGGCGCCCGACCGGAGACTCGCAGAAGACGTCCCCGAGCCGAGGAGTGCCCGCCGTGACCGACCGCATCAGCCACTGGATCGACGGCAAGCCGTTCACCGGGACCGCCGGGCGTTCGGGCGAGGTGTTCGACCCCGCCACCGGGCAGGTCCGGGCGCACGTCGACTTCGCCGGCGACGCCGAGGTCGAAGCGGCCGTCGCCGCGGCCAAGGCGGCGCTGCCGGGCTGGCGCGGGACGTCACTGGCCGGCCGGACGCGGGTGCTGTTCGCCTTCCGCGAGCTCCTGGTGGCGCGCAAGCACGAGCTGGCGAAGATCGTCACGAGCGAGCACGGCAAGGTCGAGTCCGACGCGGCGGGCGAGGTCGCGCGCGCGATCGAGAACGTCGAGTACGCGTGCGGCGCGGCCCAGCTGCTCAAGGGCGGGTTCAGCGAGAACGCGTCCACCGGCGTCGACGTCTACTCGATCGCGCAGCCGCTCGGCGTGGTCGGGGTGATCTCGCCGTTCAACTTCCCGGCGATGGTGCCGCTCTGGTTCGTCCCGAACGCGCTGGCCTGCGGCAACACCGTCGTGCTCAAGCCGAGTGAGAAGGACCCGTCCGCCGCACTGTTCATCGCCGAGCTGTTCGCCGAAGCCGGGCTGCCCGCGGGCGTGCTGAACGTGCTGCACGGCGACAAGGTGGCGGTGGACGGCCTGCTGACGCACCCCGACGTCAAGGCGATCTCGTTCGTCGGGTCGACGCCGATCGCGCGCTACGTCTACGAAACCGGCACCGGGCACGGCAAGCGCGTGCAGGCGCTCGGCGGCGCGAAGAACCACATGGTCGTGCTGCCGGACGCGGACCTCGACCTGGCCGCGGACGCCGCGGTGTCGGCCGGGTTCGGCTCGGCGGGCGAGCGCTGCATGGCGGTGTCGGTGGTCGTCGCGGTCGACCCGATCGGCGACGAGCTGGTGCGCAAGATCACCGAGCGGATGTCGGTGCTGCGCGTCGGAGACGGTCGTGACCCGTCGTCCGAGATGGGCCCCCTGGTGACGTCGGCCCACCACGCGCGGGTTTCGTCCTATGTGGACGCCGGGGTGTCGGCGGGCGCGTCGCTGGTGGTGGACGGGCGCGGCATCGAGGTTTCCGGTGCCCCGGACGGCTTCTGGCTCGGCCCGACGCTGTTCGACCACGTCCGCCCGGAGATGTCGATCTACACCGACGAGATCTTCGGCCCGGTGCTGTCGGTGGCGCGCACGGCCTCCTACGACGACGCCCTGGACCTGATCAACGCGAACCCGTACGGCAACGGCGTGGCGATCTTCACCGGCGACGGCTCGTCGGCGCGGCGCTTCCAGAACGAGGTCGAGGTCGGCATGGTCGGGGTGAACGTCCCGATCCCGGTCCCGGTGGCGTACTACTCGTTCGGCGGCTGGAAGGACTCGCTGTTCGGCGACAGCCACGCGTACGGGCCGGAGGGGTTCCACTTCTTCACCCGGACGAAGGTCGTGACGTCGCGGTGGCCGGACCGGTCGCACGCCGGGGTGAACCTGGGCTTCCCCCGCAACTCCTGAGATTCGTGGTGCGGCCGAGGGGGCCTGGCGGTCTCCCTCGGGCGGCGAGAACACGGGTCCATCGGCTCCGGCGCTACGCCGGCAGGACGTTGATCAGCAGCTTGCTGCGCGGGGCGATCAGCACGGTGTTGACCTGCTCCGGCCGGATCCGCTCGCGGAGCTTGCGCTCCAGCGGGTAGGTCCGGCCGCCCGTCTTCAGGTAGTAGTGCTCGTTGTGGCCCTGGCTGAGCCGGGTGGAGAGCGCGATCGGGTGGTCGTCGCCGGGTCGTTGCCTGCCGAAGTCGTGGGTCCAGCCCGTGGTCGCGACCAGCTGACCGCTCCGCACGTCCGCCAGCCGGCGCCGGCATACGAACGCGAGCCAGGCGGTGATCGCCAGGATCGGGACGAGGGTGCCGAGGACTTCGGCGGCGGTCTCCGCCACGGCGGCGAGCAGCACCGCCACCACGAGGCCCGCGATGGCCAGGACGGCCGCGACCCAGAAGTTGAGGTCGAGCAGCTTTCCCCGTTGCGAGGGGTGGAGCCGGCCGTGGCGGTTGGCCAGCTCCACCTCGGCCTGCTCGATCACTCGGCCTCGCCTTCGGGGTGTTCCTTCTCGTAGGACTCTTGGCCCTCGTGGTAGCGGTCGATCTGTTCGTTCTCCTGACGGCGGCCCTCGGTCACGACACCGACGGTGTCCGCGGTGCTCCACCCCGGATAGCCGCCGGCCTTCTGCCACTCCGCCGGCTTGAGCGCGCTGCGGCCGTCCTCGGAGTACTTGTCGCCGAGGCCTTCGACCTTTTCGCGGCCGGGGACATGGGACTCGGCGGCTTCGTTCCAGCCCTTCGCCGTCTCCTCGGCGGACTTGGCCTCCTTGCCCGCCTGCTTCAGCTCGTTGGCCTTCCGCTCGATGCCCGCGGCGGTGTCGATCGACTTGTCCACGATCTTGTCGGCCGCCTTGCCGGCCTTCTTCAGCGCGTTCGCCGCGCCTTCCAGGGCCGCCTTCGACTTGCCCGCGCCCTTCGCCAGGCTCTCCAGCTTCTCGACGATCTTCGCGATCCTCGTGCTGATCTTCTCCGCGAGCACGCCGCCCTCGATGACCGTGTCGGCGATGAACGCCGCGATCGTGCCGCCGAACGTGCACCAGGACGCGGCCAGCGCGGCCAGGGCCTTGACGATCAGCTCGCCCACGAACGACGAGATCATGTCGCGGATCAGCCCGCGCTCGGTGCCGACCAGTGCCGCGCCGACGTTCATGGCCGTCGACGCGTCTCCGGCGTGCGAAGCCGCTCCGCGCAGCACGCCGACGTAGCTCTCCGCCGTCTTCTGGTACGCCTCGGCCGACCCGCAGTCGCTGAACGACTGCTGGACCTTCTTGGCCTGCTGCTCGTAGCTCTCGGCCGTCTCCGTGAGCGACTTGGCGATGTTCGTCCAGGTCACGGCCTTGGCGGTGACGGCTTCGGGCTTGCCGGCCAGCTTGTCGAGGCCGTCCTTGAGGAAGCTGATGTGCTCGATCAGCCAGCCGACCCCGGCGCTGGCCAGCGTGCCGAGCGGGTCCATCGCCGCGCCGAGCAGGTCGAGGGCGTCGGTGCCGACGTCCATGGCGAGGTTGCCCCAGTCGCCGTTGCGGGCGTCGGTGAGCGTCGACGCCGCGTCGCTGAAGATGCCCGCGCCGCCGGTCTGGGCGTTGACGTTGTCCAGCTCGCCCTTCGAGCCGTCGCCCATGCCGCTCCAGAAGCCGCCCGGCGACTCGGCCGTGGCGACGAGTGCGTTCTCGGTCATGCCGGGAGCTCCTTGCCGATGCCCTCGATCAGGCACTTCGTCTTGTCTTCGTGGTCGCGGAACGCCGTGTGCGCGGTTTTCACCCGGTCCGCGACCTCGTGGCCGGCCGCGACGGCGTCGTTCAGGAAGCTGTCGGCGGTGTCCACCCACGCCTGGATCGGCAGCGCGAACACCTGCCCGACCAGCCCGAACGCGTCGAAGTCGAGCGCGCCGGCGGTGCCCGCGGCCTCGACCGCCTGCTGCACCCGGTCGGCGATCTCCCGGATCTCGTCCTCGTGGCCGCCGAGGACGTCGAAGTCGACCTTCATCGCTTCGCCCGCCATCACAGCCCCCGGCGCAGGATCGGGCCGCCGAAGTCCTCGTCGTCGTCCGGGCGGGGCCGGGCCGGGCGCACGGGCGGCGGCGGGGTTTGCGGTGGGGTTTCCCGTGGCTTTTCGGCGAATTCCCAGCGCGGCGGCGCCGGTTCTTCTTCCGGAACTTCGGGCGCCGGGATCTGTTCCCGGAGGAATTCCATCGCGTCGCTGTCGGCGCCGATCACCGGCGCCATGATCGCGGTCAGCTGCTGGGCGGCGTCGACCTGCGCGCGTTTGGCGGCCGCGAGGACGGCCTGGGCGAGCCGGGCCCGCGGCAGCTCGTCCGCACGCGGTCCGAAGGTGAGTTCCTGCAGCGCACCGCTGGTGTTGACGGTGACCGTGACGGACCCGTCGGCGCTCGTGGCGGTCGCCGAGACGCGCTCGAGCCGGGCTTTCGCCTCGGCCGCGCGCCGGGCGATATCGGGCATTCCGGCCGAAGCGGGTTCAATTCGGTTCACAGCGACCTCGTAGTCGGTCCGAGTCGGGGGAGGGCATGCGGATCAGAGGCAGCAAACCGCTTTTCGGTTCCCGCTTCAAGCCGGAAATTCATTTCGAGAAGAATGCATGGGAATTCGTTTGTCCGCTCTTTACCCGACGCGCACCCCCGGGGTTGAGCACGACCGGCTCAGGCTTCCGTAAACTCAAGGTGAGCAGCGAGCGAAGTAGGTGAGGAACGGTGGCCAACGCGGACGAGCGCCGCTTCGACGTGCTGCGCGCGATCGTCGCCGACTACGTGTCCAACCAGGAACCCGTCGGCTCCAAGGCGATCGTCGAACGGCACAACCTGGGCGTGTCGAGCGCCACCGTGCGCAACGACATGGCCACTCTCGAGGAAGAGGGCTACATCACCCAGCCGCACACCAGCGCGGGGCGGGTGCCGACCGACAAGGGCTACCGGCTCTTCGTCGACCGGCTCTCGGAGATCAAGCCCCTGAGCGCGGCCGAGCGGCGGGCCATCACCACCTTCCTCGACAGCGGCACCGACCTCGACGACGTCCTCCGCCGCTCGGTCCGGCTGCTCGCGCAGCTGACCCGGCAGGTCGCCGTCGTCCAGTACCCGATGCTGACCAACGCCAAGGTGCGCCACCTCGAGGTGGTGCCGCTCACCCCGGCGCGGCTGATGCTGGTGCTGATCGCCGACAACGGCCGCGTCGACCAGCGCACGGTCGACCTCGGCGACGTCGTCACCGAAGAGGACGTGGCGCGGCTGCGCTCGGTGCTCAACACGGCCATGTCCGGCCGCCGGCTCAACGAGGCCGCCGCGCGCGTCGCCGAGCTGCCCGACAAGGCGCCCGGCGAGCTGCGGGACGCGCTCATCCGCGTCACCACGGTCCTGGTCGAGTCGCTGGCCGAACACCCCGAAGAACGCCTGGTCCTCGGCGGCACCGCGAACCTCACGCGGAACGTCGCCGACTTCCCGGGTTCGCTGCGCCAGGTCCTCGAAGCCCTCGAGGAGCAGGTGGTCGTGCTGAAGCTCCTGGCCGCCGCGCGCAACCCCGGTGCGATCACCGTGCGCATCGGTGAGGAAAATGAGGACGAGCAGATGCGCAGCACCTCGGTCGTCTCGATCGGATACGGCCAGGACATGGTGCTCGGCGGCATGGGGGTGGTCGGCCCGACCCGGATGGACTACCCCGGCACGATCGCCGCGGTGCGCGCGGTCGCCAACTACGTGGGGCAGATCCTGGCCGGCCGCTGAGCCGGGCAGAGCAGAAGGAGAAGCAGAGACGGTGGCGAGGGACTACTACGGCATCCTCGGGGTGGCCAAGAACGCGAGCGACCAGGACATCAAGCGCGCGTACCGGAAGCTGGCCAGGGAGCTGCACCCCGACGTCAACCCGTCGGAAGACGCGCAGCACAAGTTCGGCGAGGTGACGACGGCCTACGAGGTGCTGTCCGACCCGCAGAAGCGCAAGATCGTCGACCTCGGCGGCGACCCGATGGACGGTGGCGCGCGCGGCGGGGGCGGCGGCGACCCGTTCGCCGGGTTCGGCGGCCTCGGCGACATCATGGACGCCTTCTTCGGCGCGGCCGGGGGCGGCGGCGGCGGACGCGGGCGAGGACCCCGCAGCCGCGTCCAGCCCGGCTCCGACGCGCTGATCCGGCTCGGCCTGTCCCTCGAGGACTGCGCCACCGGCGTCGACAAGGAGATCGCCGTCGACACCGCGATCGTCTGCGACCTCTGCCGCGGCGCCGGCACCACCGAAGGCACCGGCGTCAAGACCTGCGACACCTGCGGCGGCGCCGGCGAGGTCCAGTCCGTCCAGCGGTCCTTCCTCGGCCAGGTCGTCACGGCCCGCCCGTGCCCGGTCTGCCGCGGCTTCGGCGAGGTCATCCCCGACCCCTGCCGCCAGTGCGGCGGCGACGGCCGCATCCGCGCCCGCCGCAACGTCACCGCGAAGATCCCGCCGGGCGTCGGCGACGGCATGCGCATCCGCCTCTCCGGCCAGGGCGAGGTCGGCCCCGGCGGCGGCCCGGCCGGCGACCTCTACGTCGAGATCGACGAGACCCCGCACGAGGTCTTCGTCCGCCAGGGCCACGACCTGCACTGCAACTTCCGCATCCCGATGACCACCGCCGCCCTCGGCGCCACGGTGCCCATCTCCACGCTCATCGACGGCGACTACGAGCTCGACGTCGAAGCCGGCACCCAGCCCAACGCCGAGCTCGTCCTCACCGGCAAGGGCATGCCCCGCCTGCGGTCCTCCGGCCGCGTCGACGGCCGCGGCGACCTCCACGTCCACATCGACGTCGTGGTCCCGACGAAGCTCGACGAAGCCCAGAGCGAGCTCCTCGTCGAGCTCGCCCGGCAGCGCGGCGAAGAAGTCCCGACCCTGGCGTCCAACGGCACCAAGCACGGCGGCCTGTTCTCCAAGCTGCGCGCCAAGAACCACCGCTGACCGTGCCCGACACCACCCTGCCGGTCTTCCTCGCCGCCTCGGTGCCCAAGAGCGGGCACGCGGTCCTCGACGGCGAGGAAGCCCGGCACGCGGCCACCGTCCGCCGCCTGCGCACGGGGGAGCGGCTGGTCCTCTCCGACGGCGCGGGCACCATGGCCCGCTGCGTCGTCGAAGCCGTCCAGCCCGGCCGCGACGCCGTCCTGACGCTCACGGTCGAGGAGAGCTGGACCGAGGAACCGCCCGCCCTGCGCGTCGTCCTCGCCCAAGCCCTCGCCAAAGGCGACCGCGGCGAGCTCGCCGTCGAGCTCGCCACCGAAGCCGGCATCGACGCGATCGTCCCCTGGCGCGCCGCCCGCAGCGTCGCCAAGTGGGACGACGGCGGACGCGGCGACAAAGCCCTCGCCCGCTGGCGCGCCACCGCCCGCGCCGCCGCCAAACAAGCCCGCCGCGCCCACATCCCCGACGTCACCGAACCCGCCGGCACCCACGAGCTCGCCGGACTGATCGCCACCACCTCCCTGACGATCGTGCTCGAGTCCGACGTCCCCGACCGCCTCACCGACCTCGACCTGCCCGACACCGGCGACATCCTCCTGGTCGTCGGCCCCGAAGGCGGCATCACCGACGACGAGCTCCGCACCCTGCGCGAAGCCGGCGCCCGAGCCGTCCGCCTCGGGACGACAGTGCTGCGCACCTCCACCGCCGCGGCCGTCGCACTCGGCGCGCTGGGCGCCCTCACCGCCCGGTGGCGGTGAAAAGATCACCGGAAAAAAGAACCCCGATTTTGCGCCCAGTTATGGCGCGATCACACTCCGACCCGTTACTCTCGTTTACTAACGCAGCACGCACCGTTCCGGACCGTCACGGCCCGAACCGGGTGCCGCGCCACTGGGAAGTTACAAAGCTCCGCCGGGCACCTCCCCCCTCGGTCCGGCGGCCGCCGCGGCAGCGGTAGATCGACCCCCAGGGTCTACCGCTCCGCGGCCCCCTTCCTCGCTTCGCTTCGGTCGGGGGCCGCTTCGCGTTCGTTGTGTTCTCTGGGGGTCAAACCCCCAGACCCCCAGCCGGGGGTTCCCCCCGGACCCCCCGCTCGGTGCCGGTCTTGTTGTTGGCTGGGGTCGATAGGGTGTCTCCTATGAGTGAGGATGAGACTCTCTTCGAGCGGATCATTGCTGGTCAGATCCCTGCTGATGTTGTCTATCAGGACGATGCCACCTTTGCCTTTCGGGATATTCGGCCTCAGGCGAAGGTTCATGTGCTGGTCGTGCCCAAGAAGCGGTATCGGAACCTTGGGGAGCTTGCTGCTGGTGATCCTCAGTTGCTTGCTCAGGTTGCTCTCGCTGCTCGTAAGGTTGCTGAGCTTGAGGGTGTTGCCGAGTCCGGGTATCGGGTTGTCTTCAACACCGATGGGGATGCCGGGCAGACCGTTTTTCATGTTCATGCGCATGTCCTGGGGGGTGAGCCTCTGGGGCTCTTCGGGGCTCCTGAGCAGGACTAGCCCAAACCCGTCTGCGTTCTGTCGGTGGGTGCCAGTATCGTTGGTGGGGTCCGTTCTCCCTCACCGAGAAAGCAGGCCTGAGGCCACGTGGCCGGAACCGTACCGGGTGGCGCCGCCCGACCCGATGTCCCCGGGGACGTCGCCAAGACCGAGGATGCCGCCGTGCAGGCGGCCCAGTCCCGGTTCCCCATTCCCGACGCCGCCGCGCTCAGCCTGCTCGGCTCCCGCGACGAGAACCTGCGCGTCGCCGAGGAACTCCTCGCCGCCGACGTGCACGTCCGCGGCAACGAGGTCACCCTCACCGGCACCCCCGCCGACGTCGCCTTCGCCGAGCGCGTCTTCGCCGACCTCGTCACCCTCGCCACCGGCGGGCAGCAGGTCGGCCCGGACACCGTCCGGCGCACCATCGGCATGCTCTCCAGCGGAGACGCGTCGCCCGCCGAGGTCCTCAGCCTCAACATCGTCTCCCGCCGCGGCAAGACCATCCGGCCCAAGACGCTCAACCAGAAGCGCTACGTCGACGCCATCGACAAGCACACCGTCGTCTTCGGCATCGGCCCCGCCGGCACCGGTAAGACCTACCTCGCCATGGCGAAGGCCGTCCAGGCCCTCCAGGCCAAGCAGGTCACCCGCATCGTGCTGACCCGCCCGGCCGTCGAAGCCGGCGAGCGCCTCGGCTACCTGCCCGGCACGCTCAACGAGAAGATCGACCCCTACCTGCGGCCGCTCTACGACGCGCTGCACGACATGGTCGAACCCGAGTCCATCCCGCGGCTCATGCAGGCCGGCACCATCGAGATCGCGCCGCTCGCCTACATGCGCGGCCGCACGCTCAACGACGCCTTCATCATCCTCGACGAGGCCCAGAACACCACGCCCGAGCAGATGAAGATGTTCCTCACCCGCCTCGGCCAGGGCTCCAAGATCGTCGTCACCGGCGACGTCACCCAGGTCGACCTCCCCAACGGGCAGCGCAGCGGCCTCCGCGTCGTGCGCGACATCCTCGGCGGCGTCGAAGGACTCCACTTCGCCGAACTGACCAGCCAGGACGTCGTCCGGCACAAGCTCGTCGGCGACATCGTCGACGCCTACGAGAAGTGGCAGGCCGTGCAGGACGCGCAGGACCAGCAGCAGGGCAACGGCTGGAAGGGCAACCGGCGGTGAGCATCGAGATCGCCAACGAGTCCGGCGTCGACGTCGACGAGACGTCCATCGTCTCGGCCGCCCGCTACGCCCTCGACAAGATGGAGGTCAGCCCGCTCGCCGAGCTGTCCATCCTGCTCGTCACCCTCGAAGTCATGGAAGACCTGCACGAACGCTGGATGGACCTCCCCGGCCCCACCGACGTCATGGCCTTCCCGATGGACGAGCTCGACTCCTCCCGCCGCCCGGACGCGCCCGACGCGTCGCCGGCGCTGCTCGGGGACATCGTGCTCTGCCCGGCGTTCGCCAAGGACCAGGCCAAGACCGCGGGCCACGGCCTGATCGACGAGCTGCACCTGCTCACCGTGCACGGCTGCCTCCACCTCCTCGGTTACGACCACGCCGAACCCGCCGAGGAACGCGAGATGTTCGCCCTCCAGAAGCGGATCCTCGGCGAGTACCAGGACGCCGTCTCCGCACTGGAGAAGCGCGACGCCCAGCGCAACACCGACGACCGCGTCCTCGGCATCGCCGGACTCGACACGGGCGCCGCGCCGGCCGCCGAACCGGCCACCGGGGAAACGCCCTAGGCGCCAGCCATGGTCCAGCTCCTCTTCGCGATCGCGCTCGTGCTCCTCGCGGGCGTGTTCGCGGCGGCCGACGCCGCCATCAGCACCGTGTCGCAAGCCCGGGCCGAAGGCCTCGCCCGGCTCGGGCTGCCCGGTGCCCGCCAGCTCGCCGCCGTCGTCGCCGAACGCCGCCGGCACATCAACCTGCTGCTCCTGCTGCGCCTCGGCTGCGAGCTCACCGCCACCGTGCTCGTCACGGTCTTCGTCGGCACCCGGCTCCGGCCTCTCGGCCTCGCCGTCCTCGTCGCCGCCGTCGTCATGGTCGTGGTCAGCTACGTCCTCATCGGCGTCGGCCCCCGCACCCTCGGCCGCCAGCACCCCTACCGCATCGGCCGCTACGTCGCCGGGCCCGTCCGCGTCCTCGGCTCGATCCTCGGCCCGCTGTCCCGGCTGCTCATCCTCATCGGTAACGCCATCACCCCCGGTCAGGGCTTCCGCGAAGGCCCGTTCACCTCCGAGGTCGAGCTGCGCGAGCTCGTCGACCTCGCCCAGCAACGCGGCGTCGTCGAGGACTCCGAGCGCGAGATGATCCACTCGGTGTTCGAGCTCGGCGACACCGTCGCCCGCGAGGTCATGGTGCCGCGCACCGAGATCGTCTGGATCGAGCGCACCAAGACCGTCCGCCAGGCACTGGCGCTGGCCCTGCGCACCGGCTTCACCCGGCTCCCGGTGATCGGCGACTCGGTCGACGACATCGTCGGCGTCGTCAACATCAAGGACCTGATGTCGGCGTACATGGACCCGGACGGTTCGAGCACGATCGTCGACACGCTGATGAACGAAGCCTCCTTCGTCCCCGACTCGAAGCGCCTCGACGAGCTCCTCAAGGAGATGCAGCGCTCGCACCACCACATGGCGATCGCCGTCGACGAGTACGGCGGCACCGCCGGCCTGCTCACCATCGAGGACGTCCTCGAAGAGATCGTCGGCGAGATCACCGACGAGTCCGACGCCGACGAGCGCCCCGAGGTCGAGGAGCTCGCCGGCGGCGCCGTCCGCGTGTCGTCCCGGATGAGCGTCGACGACCTGGGCGAGCTCTTCGGCATCGACCTCGAAGACCACGACGTGGAGACCGTGGGCGGGCTGCTCGCGGAGCGACTGGGTAGGGTCCCGCTGCCGGGGGCCGAAGCCGAGGTCGCCGGCCTTCGGCTGTTCGCCGAAGGCGGCAAGGACCGGCGCGGCCGCATGCGGATCACCTCGGTGGTCGTGCACCCGGCCACCGCCGATGCGATGACCGACCCGGCCGACCGCACCACCCGGCGCCGCACGCGCCTGCCCAACCCCGATGAACGCGACAGGAGCGTCGAACATGCCTGACCTCGAGGCCGAGGACCAGAAACTGGTGACGCTGGCCAAGTCCGCACGCGCCCGCATCCAGGCCCCCGAAGGCGCCGCGGTCCGCGACACCGACGGCCGCACCTACGCCGCGGGCACGGTCGACCAGCCGTCGTTCAAGCTCACCGCGCTCCAGGCCGCCGTCGCCGCGGCGCTGTCCAGCGGCGCCGAAGGCATCGAAGCCGCCGCCGTCGTCAGCGAAGAAGGGCTGCTCAAGGGCGCGTCCGTGCACGCGGTCCGCGACCTGGCGAAGTACGCGCCGATCATCCTCGCCGCCCCCGACGGCACGGTTCTTGAGGTGCTGGAGCGATGACGGAACACCGGTCCGGGTTCGCCTGCTTCGTCGGTCGGCCCAACGCGGGCAAGTCGACGCTGACCAACGCCCTCGTCGGCAGCAAGGTCGCGATCACCTCCAGCAAGCCGCAGACCACGCGCCACGCGATCCGCGGCATCGTGCACCGCGAGGACGCCCAGCTCGTCCTCATCGACACCCCCGGCCTGCACCGCCCCCGCACCCTGCTCGGCGAGCGGCTCAACGACATCGTGCACACGACGTGGTCCGAAGTGGACGTCGTCGGCCTGTGCGTGCCGGCGAACGAGAAGGTCGGGCCCGGCGACCGGTTCATCGCCGCCGAGCTGCAGAAGATCGCCAAGCGCACGCCGGTGATCGGCATCGTCACCAAGACCGACCTCGTCCAGCCGCAGCAGGTCGCAGAGCAGCTCCTCGCGCTGCAGGAGGTCATGGACTTCGCGGAGCTGATCCCGGTGTCCGCCGTGGACGGCTTCCAGGTCGGCGCGCTCGCGGACCTCCTCGTCGGCAAGCTCCCGGAGGGGCCGCAGCTCTACCCGGGCGGCGAGCTCACCGACGAGCCCGAGCAGACGCTGGTCGCCGAGCTGATCCGCGAGGCGGCGCTCGAAGGCGTCCGCGACGAGCTGCCGCACTCGATCGCCGTCACCGTCGAGGAGATGCTGGCGCGCGAAGGCCGCGACGACCTCATCGACGTGCACGCGTTCCTGTACGTGGAAAGGCCCAGCCAGAAGGGCATCATCCTCGGGCACAAGGGCGAGCGGCTGCGCGAGGTCGGGGCCACCGCGCGCAAGAACATCGAGGCGCTGCTCGGCTCCAAGGTCTACCTCGACCTGCACGTCAAGGTGGCCAAGGAGTGGCAGCGCGACCCCCGTCAGCTGCGCCGGCTCGGGTTCTGACGTGGCCGAACAGCCGCGGCCGCCCGCCGACTACAACCCCGGGCCCCCGCCCGCGACCAACCTGGTCTGGGGGATCGTCAGCGCCGTCCTGTGCTGCCTGCCGTTCGGCGTCCTCTCGATCTACCAGGCCGCCAAGGTCGAAAAGCTCTGGGCGCAGGGCGAGCAGGACGCGGCGCTGGCTTCGGCTCGCGACGCCCGGCGGTGGGCGGTCGTCGCCGCCGTCGCCGGAGCCGTCCTGTGGGTCGCCGCGATCGTGACGATCGTCCTGCTCTTCGGAACGCTCACCGACGACGCCGCGTCGAACTGACGACGACGCAGCAGGAGGCGATCCCGGTGACCCAGCCCTACCCGCAGTACCCGCCGCCGCCCGGCTGGGTGCCGAACTACGGGCCGCCGCCGGACAACAACCTGGTCTGGGCGATCCTGTCGACGGTGATGTGCTGCCTGCCGTTGGGTATCGTCGCCATCGTGAAGGCGAGTCAGGTCAACTCCCTGTGGTTCCAGGGCTTCCACGCCGAAGCGCACCGAGCCGCCGACGAAGCCCGCAAGTGGGCGATGTGGTCGGCGATCGCGTCCGCGGCGCTGGTCGTGCTCTACCTCGCGTTCGTCCTGGTCATGTTCGCCCTCGTCGGCGTCTCCTTCTGGTCGCTGGTGCCATGACGACCGTCTACACGGGATACCCGGCCCGCGGCGCCAGGGCCACGTTGCGCGCGCTCGGCGCCCCGATGGCCGTCGTCGGCGGGCTCGGCGTGTGCTGCGCGGCGGTCCTCATCGGCGACCCGACCACCCCCGGCGGCTGGCTGCCCGTCTGCCCGACCAAGGCGCTGTTCGGCATCGACTGCCCGGGCTGCGGCGGCATGCGGATGGCGTACAGCCTGATGCGCGGCGACCTCCCCGCGGCCCTGCACTACAACGCCGTGTCTCTCGTCTTCATCCTCTTGTTCGTCTGGAGCACGGCCGCCTGGACGGTCGGGCGGCTGCGCGGCCGCTGGGTGAACAGCTGGCTGCACTGGCGGTGGACGCCGCTGACCGTCGGCGTCGTGTTCGCCGTCTGGTTCGTCATTCGCAACCTCCCGTTCGCCCCGTTCACCGGCCTGCGGGTCTGACTTTCGACGCACGGGAACCGCTTCGCCACGCACCGCGTCGGAGGCTCGTCCGGTTCACCCGGACAGTGGATGCCTGGGCAGCGCGGCCGCAGGTGAACCGAGTACGCTCCCGCGGACCAGTGCCGTACATTCGCACCGGTTCCGCGCGAAACGCGCGGTGGAGTGACCAGCGAGGGGGAGACCCAGATGACCGATCCCTACGGTCAGCAGCCGTTCGGGCAGCAGCCCGGGGGCCAGCAGCCGTTCGGACAACCGCCGCCCGGTCAGGCACCGCCGCCGTACGGTCAGCCCGCGCCCTTCGGGCAGCCGGCACCGTACGGGCAGCAGGCGCCGTTCGGCCAGCCGGGGAATCCCTTCGGTGCACCACAAAACTACGCGAACTGGGGCCAGCGCGCACTCGGCTGGCTCATCGACATGGGCCCCCTGGCCCTGCTGTACCTGATCTTCATCATCGTGGCGCTGATGGGGAAGATCGGCATCCTGCAGATCGTCGTCATCCTCGGCACCCTCGCCTGGATCGGCTGGGCGGTCTTCAACCGCTGGATCCAGCAGGGCAACACCGGCCAGTCGCTCGGCAAGCGCGTCGCGAAGATCAAGCTGGTCAGCGAGGCCACCGGGCAGCCGATCGGCGCCGGCATGGCGTTCCTGCGCGACCTCGCCCACTTCGTCGACGGCGTCATCTGCTACGTCGGCTGGCTGTGGCCGCTGTGGGACGACAAGTCCCAGACCCTCGCCGACAAGATCGTCGGCACGGTCGTCGTCAACGCCGACGACAACGGCGCCTACGGGCAGCCCGGCGCGGGCCAGCCCGGCGCGCAGCCGTTCGGCGGCTACCCGCCGGCCGGTCAGCAGCCGGGTCAGTTCGGCCAGCAGCCCGGCGGCTTCCCGCAGCAGCCCCCGTCCGGCGGCTTCGACCAGCCGCAGCCGGGTGGTTTCCCGCAGCAGCCCGCGCCGGGCGGCTTCGGGCAGCAGCCGCAGCCGGGCGGGTTCGACCAGCCGCAGTCCGGTGGGTTCGGCCAGCCGCTGGCGCCGCCCCCCGGCCAGCAGCCGTCGTCCGCGTTCGACGAGCAGGCCGAGCGGACCCAGATGCTCCGCCCCGGCGGCGCGTCTCCGTTCGACGAGGAGGCGGAGCGGACGCAGATGCTCCGCCCCGAAGGTCAGGGTGGACCCGAAGCGACGCAGAAGCTCCAGCCGGGCCAGTTCGGCCAGCCGCCGAACGACCAGCCGCCGCAGCACTGAGGCACTTTTCCCGCACCACCGCCGGGGTGACCCGGCGGGACGTTCACGAGTAATTGGGGTAGACGTTCATGACCAATCCCTACGGCCAGCAGCAGCCGCCTTACGGCCAGCAGCCGCAGTCCGGCGGTTTCCCGCAGCAGCAGCCGCAGCAGCCCTACGGCACGCCGTCGGGCGGGATGCCCGCCTACGGCCAGCCCGCGCCGTACGGCCAGCCCCCGTCCGGCGGCTTCGGCGCCCCCGGCTACGGCATGCCCGGCGGTGGCGGCGACATCAACGCCATCAAGGACTACAAGGGCTGGGCGATCGCCTCGCTCTTCCTGGGCGGCCTGATCCTCGGCATCTTCGCGATCATGAAGTCGAACGAGGTCGGCACGTACAAGATGCAGGGCAACTACATGATGGCGGAGCAGGCGTCGCGCACCACCAAGACGCTCTGCCTGATCTCCACCATCCTGGGCAGCATCGGCTGCGTCGTGGCGATCATCGTGATCATCGCCTCGGCGGTCGCCGTCAGCACCTGCTACGGCTACTACTGCTGACTTCCGCGGGGCGCTCCACCCCGGCATCGCCCGAGAGTGGGACGATGTCGGGGTGGTGAACCTCTACCGCGACACCGGGGTGGTGTTGCGCACGCACAAGCTGGGTGAGGCCGACCGGATCATCACCCTGCTCACGCGCCGGCACGGCAAGGTCCGCGCCGTCGCGAAGGGTGTGCGGCGGACGTCGTCGCGGTTCGGGGCCCGGCTGGAGCCGTTCGGCCACGTCGACGTGCAGTTCTACACCGGGCGCACGCTCGACGTGATCACCCAGGTCGAGACCGTCGACGCGTTCGCGCTGCCGCTGGTCGCCGACTACCAGCGCTACACCGCGGCCAGCGCGATCGCCGAAACCGCGGACCGGCTCTCGGCCGAAGAGGGCGAACCGGTGCTCAAGCTCTACCTCCTCGTCTGCGGCGCCCTGCGTTCCCTCGCCGCCGGGGAGCGTGACGCGTCCCTCGTGCTCGACGCGTTCTTCCTCCGCGCGATGTCCTACGCCGGCTGGGCGCCCGCCCTCACCGAGTGCGCCCGCTGCGGCCTGCCCGGCCCGCACGTCGCGTTCAGCGTCGCGGCCGGCGGCTCGATGTGCCAGGACTGCCGCGTCCCCGGTTCGGTGCACCCCGCGCCCGAGGTCCTGGACCTGCTCACCGCCCTCCTCCACGGCGAATGGCCGATGGCCGAGTCGACCCTGCCGGGCACCCGCCGCGACGCGAGCGGCCTGGTCGCGGCCCACCTGCAGTGGCATCTGGAGCGTCAGCTCCGGTCCCTTCCCCTGGTCGAGCGACGCGCTCGGGAGACGGTCGTGCCCGGGCAGTAGGGTCGGCCCTGATCGGTTTCACCATCCAGGGAGGCTCGCAGTGCTGCGCAGGGGACGCGAGAACAAGGCGTCGCGGTACGAGCTGCGAGCCCCGGATCCGCACCCGTCCGGCGCGAAGCCGCCGGAGATCCCGCGTGAGCTGGTCCCGAAGCACGTCGCGCTGGTCATGGACGGCAACGGCCGCTGGGCCAACCAGCGCGGCCTGCCGCGGATCGAAGGCCACAAGCGCGGCGAAGCGGTGATGATCGACGTGGCCGCCGGCGCGGTCGAGATCGGCGTCAAGTGGCTCTCGGTGTACGCGTTCTCGACGGAGAACTGGAAGCGCAGCCCCGAAGAGGTGCGGTTCCTGATGGGCTTCAACCGCGACACGATCCGCCGCCAGGTCGACTACCTCGGCTCGATCGGCGTGCGCATCCGCTGGGCCGGGCGGCGCCCGAAACTGTGGGCGTCGGTCATCAAGGAGCTGCAGGCGGCCGAGGAGAAGACCAAGGACAACACGGCGCTGAACATGACTATGTGCGTCAACTACGGCGGCCGTGCCGAGCTGGGCGACGCGATGCAGCGGATCGCGCGGGACGTCGCCGACGGCAAGCTCGATCCCGGCAAGGTCACCGAGAAGACCATCGGCAAGTACCTGTACCAGCCGGACATGCCGGACGTCGACCTGTTCCTGCGGCCCTCGGGCGAGCAGCGGACGTCGAACTTCCTGCTGTGGCAGTCGGCCTACGCCGAGATGGTCTACCAGGACACGCTGTTCCCGGACTTCGACCGGACGCACCTGTGGCGCGCGTGCCTGGAGTTCGCGAAGCGGGATCGCCGCTTCGGCGGCGCTGTCGACCAGGCGTCGTCATGAGCGCGACCGAAGCGGCCGAGACCGCGGAACTGCTTACGCAGGCGAAGGAATCGCTCGAGCGCTACCTCGAGGTGCACGTCGACGACGACGGCGCGCTGACGTTCTCCCACGGCGACGTCCCGTGCGTGATCCAGGCGACCCGGCTCGGCGAAGGCCTCACCGTGCTGTCGCTGACCTGCGTGGTCGGCTGGGACCTCGCGGACGGGCCGGAGCTGTCGGTCGCCGTCGCCGAGCGGGCGGGGCAGGGACTGTTCGGGACGCTGGGCGTCGGGCACTCCGACAACGGCGTGGACGTGACGCTGCGGTACGCGTTCCCGGCGGCGGGCCTGGACGAGGCGGCGCTCGGGACGTTGCTGATGCTGGTGGTGTCGACGGCTTCGCAGCTGCGGACCGATTTGCCGGGAATCGTGCCGGGCGAGTAACCCACTCGGGGCGTCGTTTCCGCCGCGAACGGCGAATTCCGGTCGGAAACCGGCACTTCCCGACCGTTCGCGGCTGTGCGGCGCCCGGGCTGTCGGACCGGGCTGGCATCATCGCCTTCGTGAACATCGTTTCCGACTCGGCCCGGCGCACCCGCCGGTTCCGCATCAGCTCCGTCGAGGTGCTGTGCGCGATCCTGCTGGTCGCGATCCTCGCCCAGGGCTGGCTGCAGCAGGCGTTCGACGTGCCCGCGCTGCGCACCGGCTCGACCGTGTTCGTCGCGGTCTGCGTGCAGGCTCTGCCGTTCCTCGTGCTGGGCGTGCTGATCAGCGGGGCCATCGCGGCGTTCGTGCCTGCTCGCGTGCTGGAGAAGGTGCTGCCGCGGCGGGCCGGCGCGGCGGTCGGTGTCGCCGGGCTGGCCGGGGTCGCGCTGCCGGGCTGTGAGTGCGCGTCGGTGCCGGTGGCGCGCCGGCTGATGGGGCAGGGTGTGGCGCCGGCGGCGGCGCTGACGTTCCTGCTGGCGGCGCCGGCGGTGAACCCGGTGGTGCTGGTCGCGACGGCGGTGGCGTTCCCGGGCAAGCCGGAGATGGTGCTGGCGCGCTTCGCGGGTTCGCTGGCGACGGCGATGGTGATGGGCTGGCTGTGGGCCCGCTGGGGCAAGCTGGAGTGGATCACCGAACGCGCGTTGCGGCGCCTGCCCGACGTCCCGAGCGGCCACCGCTGGCGGGTCTTCGCCGAGACGGCCCGCACGGACCTGGTCGAGGCGGGCGGCTTCCTGGTGCTGGGAGCGTTGATCTCGTCGGCGCTGAACGTGCTGGTGCCGGCTCGCTGGTTCGGGGTGCTGGGCGAGCAGGTCGTGCTGGGCATCGTGGTGATGGCGGTGCTGGCGGTGGTGTTGGCGCTGTGCAGTGAGGCGGACGCGTTCGTGGCGGCGTCGCTGACGGCGATGCCGATGCTGCCGAAGCTGGTGTTCCTGGTGGTGGGGCCGGCGGTGGACGTGAAGCTCTTCGCGCTGCAGGCGGGCACGTTCGGCAAGTCGTTCGCGGTGCGGTTCGCCCCGGTGACGTTCGTGGTCGCGGCGGCGTGTGCGGTGGTGGCCGGATCGGTGGTGGGGCTGGCATGAGGCGCGAGACGCAGAACATCCTGCTGATCCTGCTCGGCGGCGCGCTGGTCAAGATCGCGGTCAACGGCGACTACCTGCGCTACGTCAAGCCGGCGCAGCAGCCGTGGATCATCGCCGGCGGGGCGGTCATGGTGCTGCTCGGCGCCGTCGCGATCGTGCGCGACCTCGTTGCCGCGCGGGCGAAAGCCGTCGAGCACGATGGTCATTCGCACTCGGCGCGTCCCGCGTGGCTGCTGCTGGTGCCGGTGCTGGCGGTCTTCCTGGTGGCACCGCCCGCACTGGGCGCGGACTCGGTGATCCGCACCGAGTCCCGGGTCCCGGCGAGCGCGGCCGCCGCCAACGCGGCCGCCTTCCCGCCGTTGCCCGCGGGGAACGTGGTGCCGCTGTCGGTGAACGAGTTCGTCAGCCGGGCGGGCTGGGACGCGTCGGGCACGCTCGACCACCGCACGATCTCGCTGACCGGCTTCGTGGTGCACACCGGCGGCCGCACGCTCCTGGCCCGCCTGGTGATCAGCTGCTGCGCGGCGGACGCGTTCCCGGTGACGGTCCACCTCCGCGGCGGCGAAGCCGACCACCTGCCGAGCGACGCGTGGATCCAGGTGACGGGCGAAGCCGTCCCCGGCACGGCGACGAAGGACAACAGCTACACGCCGGACTTCACCTTGGCCTCGATCACGACGGTTCCGGCCCCGAAGGACCCGTACGAGTACTGACGAAGCTGGTCGCGCGATCGCCCGCCGTGACCGCCGGCGTGCGGCACGGGGGCGCCGTGAGGTGGATTCGGTGTGCCGAGCGCGGCCGCGCTGGTCCGCCGCCGGACGCACCCGGCCCGGCCTGGGGCCGCCGCCGGGCAGGACCGCCCGGGCCGCGGCTTGAGGTCGGGTTGTCCCGGGGTCGGCTCGTTTCCCGGCAGGGCCATCGGCGCCCGCCGGCCCGCCGCCGGCGGCGGGCTGGGCCGCGTGGGCTCGGTTCACCGAGTGGCGGGGGTCTCGAGTGAGCCCCTCGTGGCCAGGGCATCGGTCCGGCGGCTGCCCGTCGCCCGGCGCTCGTCCCGGCCCGGCGCTCGGCTTGAGCGGGCGGAGCTTGGCTCGGGCGGGGCCGTCCGGCAACTCGGCCCGGCCATCGCTGGTCCGCGCTCAACCGGTCCCAGGCCGGCTGGCCCCGTTCGCCGGACCCGGGCCGGCCCGCCGGCGCGACATCCGCGGCCGCCGGCCACCGCGCGGCAGATCGGCGCGGATGCCGGCGCGAGGCTGGGCATGTCGCGAGTGAGTCATCCGCGACCTCGCGCGGGGCCGGCCGGGCAGGACCGCCCAGGCCGGCGTCAGTGCTCCGCGCAGGTCCCGGTGATCTCCACCGTGTGCGAGATCTCCGAAAAGCCGTGCTCGGCCGCGATCTTCTCCGCCCAGCGCTCCACCGCCGGCCCCTCGACCTCCACCGTGCGGCCGCACAGGCGGCACACCAGGTGATGGTGGTGGTGCGCCGAGCAGCGGCGGTAGATCGCCTCGCCCGAGTCCGTCCTCAGCACGTCGATCTCGCCGGCCTCCGACAGCGACTGCAGCGTGCGGTAGACCGTCGTCAGGCCGATGCCGTCGCCGCGTTTGCGCAGCTCGTCGTGCAGTTCCTGGGCCGACCGGAAGTCGTCGACGGTGCTCAGCAGCTCGACGACCGCCGCGCGCTGGCGGGTCGATCGGCGCCCGGGCACCGGGGCCTGGCCGCGCGGTACGACGGCGTTCATCACTTTCCTTCCTGCACGTGGGCGACGGCGTCGACGACGATGTGCGCCAGGTGGTCGTCGGCGAGCCGGTAGACGACCTCGCGCCCGCGCCGCTCGCCCTGGACCACCCCGGCCGTCTTCAGCACCCGCAGGTGCTGGCTGATCAGCGGCTGGGCGACGTCGAGGGCGTCCACCAGCTCGTGCACGCACCGGTCGGCCGCGCGCAGCTGCAGCACGATCGCGATCCGGACCGGGGCCGCCAGCGCGCGCAACAGGTCGCCCGCGTCGTTGAGGACCGACGCGGGCGGGTGCGCCGGCGCCTGGGCCGCCGCAGGTGCGCACTCAGCGAGGCCCGGCTGGGCGCCACCCCCGGTGACTGTCGCCATTCCCGCCTCCACGCTGCTCGTCATCGCCGCCGGCGACCATGAATTCCGTAGTCATTGCCGATAACGGCACCACCCATCCTAGTGTTCCCCGCGATATCACCCGCTCCGTGATCGCGCCTTGCGGATTACGGCCGGTCGTAGTACTCCATTCGGGTGAGTTCGTGGGTAATTGCCTCTTCGGCTTCGCATGTCGTGGCCGACGGTGCAAGGTTGTCGCGGAGCGTTTCGTCGCTTCTCGTACGCTGGCGACCCGCCCGAGCAGAGCAGTGGGGAGACATGATCCGTTTCGCAACCAAGGCAGCCGCGGTGACGGCCGTCCTCTTCCCGCTGGTCGGAGCCGGGGTCGCCGGGGCGCAGAGCCAGGCCGTCGACGAGAAGACCGGGCCGGTCTCGTTCGCGAACATCGCGTCGGTCCGGATCGGCAGCGAGGGCCAGAAGGGCGGCGCCCTCATCACCGAGACCCAGCGCTCGCCGCTGCTGCCCGGCCAGTCGAAGCTCGGCACGGACCGCGTCACGGTGCCCAAGGACGACGGCGAGCGAGCCACGTTCGGCGGGCACTACCGGATCGACCTCGGCCGCTACAGCGACGGCAACCCGTACCCGACTGGCGTCGCGAGCCGCGACCACAACGTCGTCGCCGCACTGCAGGCGACCACCGTGCCCACCGCCGTCGCCGAGACCAACTACGCGCTGCGCGACTCCTGGCAGGGCGGCGCGAAGGCGCTCGACGACACCGTGCTCGTGCTCGAAGGCGCGAAGACGTCGGTGGACTGCACCGCGCCGTCGAAGCTGACCGGCACGTCGTCGGTGAGCCGGCTGTGGGTGCGCCAGGACGGCGGGCTCGGCATCGTCCCGATGCCCGGCGGCACCGCGGGCCTCGAGCTGAAGAACCTGCGGCTCGGCCCGCCCGGCGACATCGCGAACGCGAGCAAGGACACCACGGTCTCCGACCTCAGGCTGACCCGCGTCGCCGCGTTCGACCAGCTGATCCGCCAGGACGGCTGGCGCGGGGGCGACTACACCGCCGTCGCCGGCTGGCACGTCGAGATCACCACCCACGTCAAGGACGCCGCGGGCACCGCGCTGCAGGACGTGCAGACGAACATCGTGCTCGGCGGGGTCAGCTGCTCGGTGCCGAAGGGCTTCGTCGCGAAGGCCGCGGGCTCCACCGGCGGCGGCACGAGCGCGACGCAGGCCGCGGTGCCGACCCAGGTCCCGGCCGGGTACCTCGGCGCGGCCGAGCCCGACACCGGCAGCGACGGCTCACGCGTCCCGCTCGGCATCGGCCTGCTCTTCGGCGGGGTGTTCTTCGGGGCCGTCGCGCTGCTGCTCGGCAGGCGGCGCAAGTCCGGGACGGACTAGGTGCTGCGCACCGGGCTGGCCGCCGTCTCGGCGGCGCTGGCCGTGGCCGCCTTCGCGGCCGGCGTCATCCTGCTGACCTGGCTGCCGCCCGAGCCGACGGCGCTCGCCGCGCCACCGCCCGGCTCGCTGCCGGGGGAGAACGCGGCCCCGGCCGTGCTGCCCGCGGACAGCGAGTCCGCCGCGCAGCAGCGTCCGGGCACGGTCCGCCTGCCCGACGGCGCCACCGCCCGCCTGGTCCGCACGGAGCTCACCGACCGCGGCGTGCTCCCGATCCCGCGCGGCCTGGGTGACGCCGCCTGGTGGGGTGCCAAGCTGGGCGCGGCCCAGGGTGCGGCGCTGCTGTCCGGGCACGTGAACTGGGAAGGGCACCGGGGCCCGTTCGACGAGCTCTGGCGCATGCGCGAGGGCGACGAGGTCAGCGTGGCCGACGCGCGCGGCGGCCGCTGGGTCTACCGCGTCGACAGCGTGGTGACGCTTCCGAAGGAGACGCTGCCGGAGCAGGCCGCGAAGTGGTTCGGCCAGGACGGCCCGCACCGCCTGGTCCTGGTGACCTGCGGCGGCGACTACGTCGGCGGCACCGAGGGCTACGACGAGAACCGCCTGGTCACGGCCAAGCTGGTGACGCGCCCCGCCGGCTGATCGAGTTCGGTGCAACCTCCCGCGCCCGTCGGCGCATGTGTGTCTTCGCAACGGCACGACCAGCGAAGGAGCACAGGCGCATGCAGGAGCAGAACCCGGCGGAACCGAAGAAGGGCCTCGGCCGCTGGTGGATCGTCGGCGTCGCCGGCGCGTTCGTGGTCGCGGCGCTCGTCGCCACGCTGCTCATCTTCACCGGAAAGGATGAACCCGCCGGCGCGAACGGCACGACCACGCCCGTCGCGGAGCAGCCCGCTGGCCAGCAGGCCAAGCAGGACACCGGCCAGACGCCCTCGCAGCTGTCGCTCCCCGGTGGCGGCGCCGCGAAGCTCGTCCAGGAGGACCTCGACGACGCGGGCGCCCTCAAGATCCCCGAGGGGCTCGACGAAGCCGCTTGGTGGGGCGCGAAGCTGGGCGCCGACCACGGGGTCGCGCTGCTGTCCGGGCACGTGAACTGGAAGGGAAAGAAAGGCCCGTTCAACGAGCTCTGGCAGGTCAAGCAGGGGCAGGAGGTCAAGCTGACCGACGCCGCCGGCGGTGCCTGGGTCTACCGGGTCGACGCGACCGAGACCATCCACAAGTCCGAGCTGGCCGGCCGTTCGGCGCAGCTGTTCGACCCCGACGGCCCGCACAAGCTGCTCCTGGTCACCTGCGGTGGCGAGTACGTCGGCGGGACCGAGGGATACGAGGACAACCGCGTCGTGACGGCGTCGCTGGTGACCCGGCCGTAGCCTGCGCGAAAAGGACTCGGCCCCGGCGGATACCCTGGACGTTCAAGTCCGATAACCGTCCCCGCATGCTTCCGGAGCGTGGAGTGCCCACGAACACCATCGATACCGTAGTCAGCCTGTGCAAGCGCCGTGGTTTCGTCTTCGCCAGCGGAGAGATCTACGGCGGTACCCGCTCGGCGTGGGACTACGGGCCGCTCGGGGTCGAGCTCAAGGACAACATCAAGCGCCAGTGGTGGAAGACCGTGGTCCAGGGCCGCGACGACGTCGTCGGCCTCGACTCCTCGGTCATCCTGCCGCGCCAGGTGTGGGTGGCTTCGGGGCACGTCAACGTGTTCACCGACCCGCTGATCGAGTGCCTCTCGTGCCACAAGCGGTTCCGCGCCGACCAGCTCGCCGAGGAGTACGCCGGCCGCACCGGCAAGGAGACCACCGAGGACGACCTGTCCGACGTGCCCTGCCCGAACTGCGGCACCCGCGGCAAGTACACCGCGCCGCGGGACTTCAACATGATGCTGAAGACCTACCTCGGCCCGGTGGAGTCCGAAGAAGGCCTGCACTACCTCCGTCCGGAGACCGCGCAGGGCATCTTCGTCAACTACCTCAACGTGCAGACGACGGCCCGCAAGAAGCCGCCGTTCGGCATCGGCCAGATCGGCAAGTCGTTCCGCAACGAGATCACACCGGGCAACTTCATCTTCCGGACGCGCGAGTTCGAGCAGATGGAGATGGAGTTCTTCGTCGAGCCGGGCGAAGACGAGACCTGGCACCAGTACTGGATCGACGAGCGCACGAAGTGGTACACCGACCTCGGCATCGCCGCCGAGAACCTGCGCCACTTCGAGCACCCGAAGGAAAAGCTTTCGCACTACGCGAAGCGGACCGTCGACATCGAGTACCGGTTCTCGTTCAACGCCGGTCAGGAGTGGGGTGAGCTCGAGGGCATCGCCAACCGCACCGACTTCGACCTGACCACGCACTCGAACCACTCGGGCGTGGACCTGTCGTACTTCGACCCGACCTCGAAGCAGCGGTTCCGGCCGTTCGTGATCGAGCCGGCGGCCGGTGTCGGCCGGTCGATGATGGCCTTCCTGATCGACGCCTACCACGAGGACGAGGTGCCGAACGCCAAGGGCGGCACCGAAAAGCGCGTGGTCCTGAAGCTCGACCCGCGGCTCGCGCCGTACAAGGCCGCGGTGCTACCGCTGTCGCGCAACGCCGACCTGACCCCGAAGGCGAAGGCCGTCGCCGACCTGCTGCGCAAGCACTGGAACATCGACTTCGACGACGCCGGGTCGATCGGCAAGCGCTACCGCCGTCAGGAAGAGATCGGCACGCCGTACTGCGTGACGGTCGACTTCGACAGCCTCGAGGACAACGCCGTCACGGTCCGCGACCGCGACACCATGGCGCAGGAACGCGTCGCGATCGACAAGCTGGAGTCCTACCTGGCCGGCCGCCTCATCGGCTGCTGAACCACCCGGAGCCCGGGTACCCCTGACACCTGTCACGGTCAATCCGTGACGCACGATCCGGGGACCCGGGCCTCCCGGGCGGCAGCCTGGGGGCATGCGAGAAAACGACATCCAGGCGGTGGCGGCGGGGGCCGCGGTTCACCTCGCCGGCCTGCGCAAGCACTACGGTGACGTCCACGCGGTCGACGGCGTCGACCTCACGATCGCCCCGGGCGAGGTGGTCGCCCTGCTCGGCCCCAACGGCGCGGGCAAGTCCACCACCGTCGACATGATCCTCGGCCTGACCACGCCGGACGCGGGCGACGTGCGCGTGTTCGGGCGCAAGCCGGTCGACGCGGTCCGCGCCGGCCTGATCGGCGCGATGCTGCAGGGCGGCGCCCTGATGGACGACCTGACCGTCGGTGAGACCGTCGGCATGGTCGCGGCCCTGCACCGCCGGCCGATGCCGGTCGCCGAAGCCCTGCGCGCCGCCGGCGTCGAAGAGCTGGCCGGCCGCCGCGCCAACAAGCTCTCCGGCGGGCAGAAGCAGCGCGTGCGCTTCGCTGTCGCGCTGGTGAGCAACCCCGACCTGCTGATCCTCGACGAGCCGACCGCCGCGATGGACGTCGGCACGCGCCGCGAGTTCTGGCAGTCGATGTACTCGTTCACCGAGTCCGGCCGCACGGTCCTGTTCGCCACGCACTACCTCGAAGAGGCCGAGGAATTCGCCGACCGCGTGGTGCTGATGCGCCGCGGCCGCGTCGTGGCCGACGGGTCGGTCGCCGAGGTCCGCGCGCTGGCCGGCGGGCGCACGCTGCGGGCCGCCGTCCCGGGCGCCACCGAAGCCGCGATCGCGGCGCTGCCCGGCGTCAAGGAGTTCGAACTGCGCGGCGACCGCGTCGCGATCTCCACCGGCGACTCCGACGCGACGCTGTGGGCGCTCAAGGCCGCGGTGCCCGCCGTCCACGACGTCGAGATCAGCGCCGTCGGCCTCGAAGGCGCCTTCCTCTCCCTGACCGCCGACGAGACCCCGGAGTCCGTGCGATGAACGCCGCCTACCTGCTCACCGAGATCCGCCGGAACTTCCGGGCGCCGCGGTTCCTGATCTTCGTCGTTGCGTTCCCGGTACTGATGTTCCTGTTGCAGGCCAACGTCTTCACGAAGGCGGACGCGCCGGACCACGCCGCGATCGCCGCCGCGATCATGATCAACATGATGACGTTCGGGACGTTCGCCGCGGCGACGAACAGCGGCGCCCGGCTCGCCCTGGAACGCGCGCTCGGCTGGCAGCGGCAGCTGCGCCTGACCCCGCTGACCGGCACCGGCTACCTGGCGGGCAAGGGCATCTCCGGGATGCTCGTGGGGCTGCCCGCGCTGATCCTCGTGCCCCTGCTGGCCGTGACGGTCGAAGGCGTGCACCTCGACGCCGCGGGCTGGGTGCGGATCTTCGCCGGCGTGTGGCTCGGCACGATCCCGCTGGTCCTGCTCGGGCTGCTGCTCGGCCAGTTCGGCACGCCCGATTCCATGCAGCCGGTCAACATGATCGTCACCCTCGGCATGGGTTTCCTCGGCGGCCTGTGGATCCCGATCGAGACCATGCCGGGCTGGATGCACGACGTCGCGCAGCTCATGCCGACGTACTGGGTGCTGCAGGTCGCGCGACCCGCCGTGACCAGCGACATGGTGGTCTCGCTGCCGCAGGCCGCCGGCGTGCTCGGGGCGTGGACGGTCGTGCTCGGAGCGCTGGTGATCAGGCGTTACCGTAAGGACAGCGCCCGGGTCTGAGGGCCGGGGACAGGGGAATGGGAACGGCGATGGCCAAGGACGAATCGCAGCAGTACGGGCTGGGCAACCACGCCACGTGGTGGGAGGACCCGCCGCCCAACCGGGGCAAGAGCGGGCCGGACAAGTTCCGGTGGCCGTTCCTGTCGATCGTGTTCACCCTGCCCTACCTCATCCCCGTGACGAAGACGCTGCTGGCCGTGGACCGGGTGACCTTCGGCGTGGTGGCGCTGTGGGTGCTCGTCTACGGCGTCGCGGTGTCCTACGCGCTCTTCCCGATCGCGTTCGACCGCGGCCGCCCGTTCCGCTTCGCCTACAGCGTCTGGATGCTCGCCCTGGGCCTGACGGTGGTCGCCGCGACGCACACCAACCCGTTCGTCCTGCTCTACGGCACCGCCGCGCTGGTGTTCCTGCTGCCGCTGGCCTGGGTGGTGCTCCTCGACGGCGCCGCGCTGCTGGTCGCGGCGGTGATCCTGCTGGTGAACGGCCGCTTCGCCGACAACTGGGGCGACCTGGTCACCGTCGGGTCGGTGACGATGGCGATGTTCTTCATGTCCAGCCTGGTCCGCGCGGTCCGGCGGCTGCAGCTGGCCAACGAGGAGATCGCGACGCTCGCCGTGGCGAACGAACGCGAGCGCGTCGCCCGCGACCTGCACGACCTGCTCGGGCACAGCCTCACCACGATCACCGTCAAGGCCGGGCTGGCCCGGCGGGTGCTGGAGAGCGCCGGCGACATCCCGCGCGCGGTCGAGGAGATCCGCGAGGTCGAGAGCCTCACCCGCAGTGCGCTGTCCGACGTCCGCGCCACCGTGTCGGAGTACCGGGAGGTGTCGCTGTCGGCGGAGATCGTCGGTGCCCGGGCCGCGTTGCGGGCCGCGGAGATCGACGCCGACCTGCCGCACGCGGTCGACAACGTGCGGCCCGAGTTCCAAAGCGTCTTCGGGTACGTGCTGCGTGAAGCCGTGACGAACGTGCTGCGGCACTCCGGCGCCAAGCTGGTCAAGGTGAAGCTCGGGGACACCTGGCTGGAGATCGAGGACGACGGCACCGCCACCGAGGTCGTCGCGGGCAACGGCCTGCGCGGGCTCCGGGAGCGGCTCGCCGCCGTCGGGGGGACGTTGCGGACGTCGGCGCGGCCCGGGGGAGGATTGCTGGTGCGGGCGGAGATCCCGCTGCCGGAACCTCGCGCGGCCGCCTCGGCCGTGCGCGCCGAACCCGCGGGAGGACTCGCTTGATCCGGGTGTTGCTGGCCGACGACCAGGCCATGGTGCGCGGCGCGCTGGCGACTGTGCTCGGCCTCGAACCGGACATCGAGGTGGTCGGGCAGGTCGGCTCCGGCGACGAGGTGGTCGCCGCCGCACGCGAGGCCAAGCCGGACGTCGCCCTGCTCGACGTGCAGATGCCGGGCAAGGACGGCCTGGAGGCGGCCGCCGACCTGCGGGCCGCGCTGCCGTCGTGCCGGGTGATCATCTGCACCACGTTCGGCCGGCCCGGCTACCTGGCCCGCGCGATGGCGGCGGGCGCGGCCGGGTTCGTCGTCAAGGACGCCCCGCCCGAGCAGCTCGTCGAGGCCGTCCGTCGAGTCCACAGTGGACTCCGGGTGGTGGACCCGGCGCTGGCCGCCGAGTCGCTGGCCACCGGCGCCAGCCCGCTAACCGGGCGCGAGCGGGACGTGTTGCGGGAGGCCAAGGACGGCAGCACGGTGGCCGACGTCGCGCGGGCCCTGCACCTGTCGGAAGGGACCGTGCGCAACCATCTCTCCGCCGCGATCGGCAAGACGGGTGCCCGGACGCGGGCCGAAGCGGTCCGCGTCTCCGAGGAGCGCGGCTGGCTCTGAGCGGCGCGCGGCCGTCTGACAAGATGGGGCGGGTGGGTACCGCTGAACGTACGAAGCCGACGCGCGCGAGCTGGGCGCGCCGGATCGCCTTCGGCACGGTCCTCATGCTGCTCGCGCTGGTCGGCGGCACGGCGTTCCGCGTCTGGCAGGTCGCGCGCGTGAACGACCGGACGCCCGCCGACGTCATCGTGGTGCTGGGCGCGGCGCAGTACAACGGCAAGCCGTCGGACATCTACGCGGCGCGGCTGGTCAAGGCGAAGCAGCTCTACGACGCGGGCGTCGCGAAGACGATCGTCACCGCGGGCGGCAAGAAGGCCGAGGACAACTTCACCGAGGCTCGCGCCGGTCAGCTCTGGCTGACGCGGCACGGCGTTCCGTCCACCGCGACGCTGGCGGTCGGGGAAGGCAGCGACACGCTGCGCAGCCTCCGGGCGGTCGCGGACGAGGTCCAGGGGCGCGGCTGGCACACGGCGGTGCTCGTCAGCGACCCGTGGCACTCGTTCCGGGCCCGGACCATGGCCGACGACCTGGGGCTGGACGCGTGGACCGCGCCGACGCACAGCGGGCCGATCGTGCAGGAGCGAGTCACCCAGGTGCGCTACATCGTCCGCGAGACCGGCGCGCTGCTGTACTACCGGCTGACGAAGACCCCGGCCGACGACCTCTTCGCCACGTTCCTGGGCTGAGATTTTTGTCGGTCCCGCCGTTTAGGCTGGTCGGGTGGACTACACGGAGCACGACACCGCCCGCCTGCTGCCGGAGCCGGCGAAGGGCGCGGCGCTGCCCGGCACGCGCGCGGACGGGCGCAGCGCGTTCTCCCGCGACCGGGCCCGCGTGCTGCACTCGGCGGCGCTGCGGCGGCTCGCCGGCAAGACCCAGGTGGTCGGGCCGGGGGAGGGCGCCGAGGTCACCGGCGTCCCGCGCACCCGGCTGACGCACTCGCTGGAGGTCGCCCAGATCGGGCGGGGCATCGCCGAGGAGCTGGGCGCGGACCCGGATCTCGTGGACACCGCGGGGCTGGCGCACGACATCGGGCACCCGCCGTTCGGGCACAACGGCGAGCGCGCGCTCGACTCGGTGGCGGCCGCGTGCGGCGGGTTCGAGGGCAACGCGCAGACGTTGCGCATCCTCACCCGGCTGGAGCCGAAGCTGCTCTCCGATGACGGTGACCCGGTGGGGCTCAACCTGACCCGCGCGTGCCTGGACGCGACCACGAAGTACCCGTGGCCGCGCAAGCCGGGGCAGGTGAAGTACGGCGTGTACGCCGACGATGTGCCGGTGTTCGACTGGGTCCGTTCCGGGGCGCCGTCGGAGCAGACCTGCCTCGAAGCGCAGATCATGGACTGGGCGGACGACGTCGCGTACTCGGTCCACGACGTCGAGGACGGCGTCCTGGCCGGCCGGATCAAGCTGCGCGTGCTCGCCCACCCGGACGAGCGCGCGGCCGTCGCGGAGGCCGCGGCCAAGCACTTCTCGGCCCAGTCGGTGTCCACTTTGGAGGATGCGGCGGCGGAGCTGCTGGCACTGCCGGTGGTGGCGGCGCTGACGTCGTCGGAGCCGGACGGCTCACCGGGCGCCCAGGTGGCGTTGAAGCGGTTGACGAGCGAGCTGGTTGGCCGCTTCACGACGGCGGCGGTCACCGGCACCCGCGCGGAGTTCGGCGAGGGCCCGCTGGGGCGGTACCGGGCGCGGCTGTGCGTCCCGGAGCAGGTCGCGGCGGAGGTGGCGCTGCTGAAGGCGCTGGCGCTGCGGTACGTGATGAGCGACCACCGCCGGTTGGCGATGCAGGAGGGCCAGCGCGAGCTGCTGGTGGAGCTGGTCCACGCGCTGGCCCGCCGCGCGCCGGAGTCCCTGGACCCGCTGTTCGTCCCGGCCTGGAACGCGGCCCGCGACGACGCGGGCCTGCTCCGGGTGGTGATCGACCAGGTCGCCTCCCTGACGGACGCCCAAGCCCACACGTGGTACTCCTGGCACGTAACCCGCCACCACCGCTGACCGCCCGCCCCGCGTGTCCGGCGAGGCATCACCCGTGTCCAGCGAGGCATCACGCGTGTTTGGAGAGGCATCACGCGTGATCCGAGGGTCGACACGCGTGATTGGCGGGTCGACACGGCGCGGCTCGAGCCTGATGCCGTGTCGACCCTCTAATCACGCGTGATGCCCCTTCAATCACGCGTGATGCCTTCCTGATCACGCGAGATTCCCCGCCAATCACGTGTGATGCCCCTTCCGGCACGTGAGCTGGGGAGGTGGCGGTGCGGACCTGGGCGTGGGGTGGTCCTGGCATGCGGGGGTGGCCTTCCGCGTGGGGGATTTGTCACCCGTGGGCGGAGTTCCGCGTGGCCGCCCGGTGGGGTGAACCGTTCCGGTAGTCTCGCCCGCATGGCCACGGACAGCCACCTCCGGTTCGCCCTCGGCGTCCACGCGGCCCTCGGTGCCGAGGGCGGGAACTCCTGTTTCTCGCCGTATTCGGTGGCCAGCGCGCTGACCCTGGCCGCCCTGGCCGCGCGGGGGGAGACCCGCGACGAGCTCGTCGCCCTGCTCGGTGATCCCGGTGAGCAGAAGACCCTTTTGCGGGACGCCGCGCAGCTCGTCGACGAGGCCCGGGGCGAGCAAGCCGAGCTGGCCGTCTCGAACACGCTGTGGGCCGACGACCGGCTCCCGCTCGAAGACTCCTTCAAGGCCGAGCTGGCCGAGTGGCCCGGCGCCGCCGTCGCGAGCGCGCCCTTCGAGAGCCGGCCCGAAGCCGCGCGTGCCCTGATCAACGACGACGTCGGGCGCACCACGCGCGGCCTCATCCCGCAGCTGCTGCCGCCCGGCTCGATCGACCGGGACGTCGCGGCCGTGCTGGTCAACGCCCTCTACCTCAAGGCCGCGTGGAAGCTGCCGTTCCGCGAGGCGAACACGAGCGACGCGCCGTTCCACGCGCCGTCCGGCACTCGCGACGTCCCGACCATGTGGCTCAGCGAACGCGTCGGGTACGCGCACGCCGCCGGCTGGCAGGCCGTGCAGCTGGTCGCGGCGGGCGGTCTGCAGGCCGTGGTGCTGCTGCCCGACGGCGACCTCGCCGACGCCGAAGCGGCCCTCGACCAGCCGACCCTGACGAGCTTGCTCGACGGGATCGGCGCGAAAGCCGTCGAGCTCGCGCTGCCGAAGATCTCGCTGGACGTCCCCAGCTCGCTCACCGGCGTGCTGCGCGGCCTCGGCGTCCGCACGATGTTCACCGACGAGGCCGACCTGAGCGGACTCTCCCCGGACCCGCGGCTGACCGTGTCCGAGGTGCTGCACCAGGCCGTGCTGCGGGTGGACGAACAGGGCTTCGAGGGGGCCGCGGCGACCGCGCTGACCATGCGCCTCACCTCGATGATCATCGACGACCCGGTCACCGTCACGGTCGACCGGCCGTTCCTGCTGCTGGTCCGGCACGCCGGCACCGGGGCCCTCCACTTCCTCGCCAGGGTGGTCGAACCGTGAGCTTGAAGTCCGAAGCCGTTCCCGACCTCGTCCCGCCCACCCCCGAACCACCCGAAGGCCCGAAACGCTGGGCGTGGCAGGACTCCGCCATCACCGGCGGGTTCCTGCTGTTCACGATCCTGCTCTACAACGGGCTCTGGTTCGACCTCAAGCGCGGCTACCTCTGGAACGGCGCCGCCGACCAGAGCCAGTGGGAGTGGTACTCGACGGTCGTCGCGAAGTCCGTCCTGCACTTCCAGAACCCGTTCACCACGGACCTCCAGAACTACCCGCTCGGCGTCAACATGGCGGCGAACGCGGCGATGTTCGGCCTCAACATCCCGCTCGCCCCGATCACGCTGACCTTCGGCGCGACGCTGACGTGGGCGATCGTGCTCACCGCCGGGCTCGCCGGCACCGCGACCGGCTGGTACTGGGTGTTCTCCCGCCACCTGGTGCCGAACCGCACCGCGGCCGCGATCGGCGGCGCGTTCTGCGGCTTCGCCCCGCCGATGATCTCGCACGGCAACGCGCACCCGAACTTCGTCGTGCTGTTCGTGCTGCCGTTCATCGCGCTCAAGACGATCCAGCTCGCGCACGGCGAACGCCCGGTGCGCAACGGGATCGTGCTCGGGCTGCTCGTCGCGTGGCAGATCCTGCTGGGCGAAGAGCCGCTGATGATCTTCGCGCTGACCTTCGTCGTGTTCGCCGTCGCGTACCTGATCCCGCACCGCGCGGAGATCCGCGGCATGCTGGCGCCGCTGGGCAAGGGGATCGGCATCGGCGCGGTCGTCGCGTTGCTGATCGCCGGATTCCCGTTGTACTGGCAGTTCTTCGGCCCGCAGAGCTTCCACTCGCTGCTGCACGGTTCGGCGGGCAACGACACGGCGGCCTTCACGCGCTTCGCGACGCAGTCGATCGCCGGCGCGCCGGAAGCGGCCGCGGACGTGTCGATGAACCGCACCGAGGAGAACGCGTTCTTCGGCTGGCCGCTGATCGTGCTCATGGTCGTGCTCACGATCTGGCTGTGGCGTGACGTCGTGTCGCGCGCGCTGGCGATCACGATGTACGTGATGGCCCTCCTTTCCCTCGGCATCGAGATCACGGTGGCGCACGACGACACCGGCATCCCGGGCCCGTGGAAGTGGCTGGGCCAGCTCCCGCTGCTGGACTCACTGCTCGAATCCCGGCTCGCGATGGGCTGCATCCCGGTGGTCGGCGCGCTCCTGGCGATCGCGACGCACCGCGTCTGGACGGCGGCGGCCGAGCAACCGGAACTCCTGGACGGCAAGCCCGTCTTCCCGCTGCGCATGATCTGGATCGGCGCGGTGGTGGCGGTGCTGCTGCCGATCGCGCCGACGGAGCTGGTGACGCACGAACGTCCGCTCTCCCCTCCTTTCTTCGCCGACGGGATCTGGCGCCAGTACGTCGCTCCCGGTGGCTCGCTCGTGCCCGTCCCGCTGCCGAGCACCGGCGAGGCCGAGCCCCTGCACTGGCAGGTCGACGCGGGCCTCGGCTACCCGATGCCCGAGGGCTACTTCGTCGGCCCGACCTCGCCGGACGACCGCCGCGGCCGGTACGGCGCGGTGCCCCTGCCGACCTCGGACCTGTTCGCGGAGGTCGAGAAGACGGGGCAGGCCGCGGACGTCACCGAAGCCGACCGCACCCAGGCGCTGGCCGACCTGCGCGCCTGGAACGCGGACGTGCTGGTGGTCGGCCCCCGGCAGAACCAGGAAGCATTGAAGTCCACTGTGGAGCTCCTCCTGCGCAAGCCGGCGGAGTTCGTCGGCGGGGTGTGGATCTGGGACGTGCGGCCCCTGACGCCGTGACCGGCGCCCGGGCGCACGCGTCGGTCAGGCCTTCGCGGCGTCGAGCAGGATCGCGGTCAGCTCCTTCGGTTGAGAGAACATCGGCCAGTGCCCGGTGGTCATCTCCACCAGCTCCCAGCGGTCGCTCTTCAGCAGCTCGACGACGTCGGGGCTGTGCGTGTCACCGTCGAGCAGGCACTTGACGTAGGTGGTCGACAGCTCGCCCAGCGGCCGGGAAAGCACCGCGGGTTCGGTGAGCGACGCGGCCGGGTGCGGGGTCGAGCCCTCGACGAGCCGGGCGATCTCGGCGTCCGAAAGCCCTTGCTCCGCAAAGTCTTCCGCGGTCAGCGCGGGCCAGAAGCCGCGCTCGGTGAGCGCCGCCACCTGCGCCTCGGACCAGACAGAGGTGAACGACTCGCCGTCGGTCGGCACGTTCGAGTCGACGAACACCGCGCGCTTCAGCCGGTCGCCGATCCGCTCGGCCGCCTGCCCGACCGGGATGCCGGAGTAGCTGTGCCCGACCACCACGACGTCCCGCAGATCGCCTTGCGAGACGACGTCGACGATGTCCTGCACGTGCTTTTGCTGCCCGCCGGGCTCGTCGCGTTTTTCGGCGACGCCGGACAGCGTCACCGCGTGTGCGCCGTGACCCGCTTCGCGCAGCCCCGGGACGACGTCGTCCCATGCCCACGAACCGAGCCAAGCGCCTGCCACCAGTACGAATTCAGCCATGCCGGAAACCTAGTGGAGGGGTCCGACAATTTCGGTAGAGTCGGCGCCCGTGACCTCAGTGGACGACCAGGGCCGGACCGAACCGCCCGTCGACGGCGACGAAGCCGCGATCCTGCTCGGCTTCCTCGACTTCCACCGCGAAACCCTGGCGTGGAAGTGCGGCGGGCTGGACGAAGCGGGCCTGCGCGCGACGCACCCGCCGTCCACCTTGACGCTGGGCGGCCTGCTCAAGCACCTCGCGTACGTCGAGGACTACTGGTTCTCCTGCGTCCTGTTCGACCGCGAGCCGGCGGCCCCGTGGAACACCGTCGACTGGCGCGAAAACCCGGACTGGGACTGGGATTCCGCCGCGGAGGACACCCCGGAGCAGCTCCGCGAGCTCTGGCAGGCAGCGGTGACGCGGTCCCGCGAGCTGTACGCGGAGGCGTTGACGAACGGCGACCTTTCGCAGGCGTCGAAGCACACGCGACGGGACGGCACTTCGCCGAGCCTGCGCTGGATCCTGGTCCACCTGGTCGAGGAGTACAGCCGCCACAACGGCCACGCCGACCTCATCCGCGAGTCGATCGACGGCAGCACGGGCGAGTAGCTCAGCGGCTCTTGGCGACCGCGTCGGCGTCGATGCACAGGCTGCCGTCCCGCATGGCTATCCCGAGGACGTGCGTTTCGGTGCTGTCCGGGCGGCCGTCGCGGTAGTGCAGCCGGATCCGCGCGGTCACCGTGCTGCCCTCGACCGCGGGCGTCCCGAGAACCTCGGCGCCACTGAACTTGCTCCAGAACTTGTCGTAGCTGTCCCGCGTCCGCAGCCGCAGGTTCGGGCCGATCAGCTCCCAGCCGGAGTCGGTGTCCGGCATCAGCCCGTAGTAGTGGACGACAAAGCCGGCGAGGTCGCCGGTGGACGGCCGGCTCGAACTGGCCGTGGTCACCGCGACGGGGACGGTCGTCTCCGCCGCCGGGGTGCTCGTGCGCACCGGAATCGGTACCGGTGCGGCGAGGGGCGTCGAGGTCGGTGTCCCGGCCGGCGTCCGCGACAAAAGGGCGGGCAGCGCGATCAGCGCACCCACCCCGCCGAGCAGCAGGACCGTGACGATCGTGAGCGCGACCAGGAGGCCCGTCTTGCGCGGTGGCACGGCATCCGGTTCGACCCTGGTGAAGGCCCGGGTCGCGGCGGGCGGGGCCGCGAAGCCGGGATGCACCTGCGGTGAGCCGAGTGCTGCGCTCGCACCCGCCGCCAGTGCCGCGGCGGTGGGGTACCGGTCGTCCGGGCTCTTCGCCATGCCCCGGGCCACGACGCCGTCGAGCGCCCCGGGGATGCCCGGGCGCAGCCGGCTCGGGCGCGGCGGCGCCTGGTTCAGGTGGGCGTTGAGGAGGGACGCGGCCGTCGTCGCGGCGAACGGCTTGGTTGCGGTCAGGCACTGGTGCAGCACGCACGCCAGGGCGTAGACGTCGACGCGCTGGTCGGGCCGCGCACCGGTGAACCGTTCGGGAGCCATGTAGTCGAGCGTGCCGATCGCCGCGCCGGCACCGGTCAGTCCGGTCGCCGACTCCTGCGACCGCGCGATCCCGAAGTCCACCAGGTAGGCGAACCCGGTTCCGTTGATCAGGATGTTCGACGGCTTGACGTCCCGGTGGACCAGGCCCTCGGCGTGCGCGGCGGTGAGGGCCTGGGCGATCTGGCCGATCACGTCGACGGCTTCGCCCGGGTCCATCGGTCCGTGCTTGCTCAGCCTCGTCGCCAGGTCGTCGCCTTCGACGAGCTGCATGTCCAGGTAGAGGCGGCCGTCGATTTCCCCGAACGCGTGAATCGGCACGATGTGCGGCTCGCGCAGCCGGGCCGCCGCGTGGGCTTCGCGGCGGAAGCGTTCGCGGAACTCTTCGTCGGCGGCGAGGTGGGGCGGCAGCACCTTCAACGCCACGACCCGGTCGAGCCGGGTGTCGCGGGCGCGCAGGACTTCGCCCATGCCGCCGCGCGCGATCGGCCGCTCGATCCGGTACGGCCCGAATTCCGGGTTCACGTGGCTCCTTCGCAGGCGGATTACCCTTGCGAAGTCGCGGCGCGACCGACAGCGCGTTACACGTCGGCAGCCCAGGAACCCGTTCGGGTTACGGCGAAACCTGCCGTCGAACAGGGCGGGCGCCCGGTCCTTCACCCACGGCGGTGCGCGATCTGGAAGACGTTGCCGAACGGGTCGCGGACCATCGCTCGCCGGTCGCCGTAGGGCATGTTCGCCGGGGCCTCCAGGCTCGTCGCGCCGCAGTCGAGGGCTCGGCGGTACGTCGCGTCCGCGTCGGGGACGTACACGTGGAGGAACGCGGGGAACAGCTCGCGCTCGCCTTCGGCCGACAGCATCACGAGCGAGCCGCCGATGCGGATCTCGGCGGGCCGGCCGCTTTCGACTTCTCCGGTCGCGCCGAAGACCGAGCGCAGGAACGCGACGGCGGCGACGAGATCGCTCACCACCATCCGCGGGATCACCGTCTGGAAACCCGGGGTCATACCGGCCCACCCAAGCCGCTCGCGGCCGGGAGCACAAGTCACAGCCGCAGGCCGACCAGCTTCACCAGGAACCGGTCGACTTGTTCGACGGCGGGCGGCCACGGCAGGTCGGGCTCGTTGATCCGCTGCGCCAGCATGCCGTTGACGGCGGTCCGCAGGTCGATCGCGACGGTCGCGGCGTCGCCGGCCGGGGCCAGGCCCGCGTCCATGCACGCCTGGACCGCCTCGACCGTGCGCGCGACCATGACCTCCTTGAACGGCATGCCGAGCCGCCGGTGGACCTTGCTCTCGTGCAGCACCTTGTAGAGCCCGGGGTGCTCACGCGCCCACGCCGCCTGCGTCAGGATCCGGGCCCGCAGCGCGCTCGCCGGGTCCGGAGCTTCCGCGGCCGCGGCGTCGCCGGTGCCGACGAGCTCCTCGTGACAGCGTTGCATCGCGGCCAGCACGAGCGCGTCGCGGTCCGGGAAGTGCAGGTAGACCGACGTCGCCGCGATCGACACCGCGCGCGCGACGGCCCGCAGGGACAGTGCTTCGTCGTCGGCCAGCTCGTCGAGCATCCGCACGGCGGCCGTGACGATCTCTTCGCGCAGCAGCTCGCCCTGGCCACGGGCGTTGGGACGGCGGCGGGTCTCGGTCATGGTCGGCCCAGTGTAGCTGGACACCTATTGCGCTACAGGTGTAGCGTCACTCGCACTACAGCTGTAGCGCTACGAATGTTCACCACACTGAGGGAGCTCGACTTTGACCACCACCGCACCACCGACGAGCCTCGAGCGGCTGGCCGCACTCGATCCGGCGTTTGCCCAGCTGGTCGGCGCCACCGCGAAGTACGTCCGGGCGATCCCGGAGCTGACCGACCGGGAAAAGACGTTTCTGTGCGTCACGGCCGACGTCTGCCAGGCGAGCCTGGGCCTGGCGTTCAGCGCCCACGTGCGGGCCGGGCTGGCCGCCGGAGTGTCCACTTCGGACATCCGGGAGCTGCTGCGGTTCGTCTCCTACGACTGCGGCTACCACGCCGCGACGGCGGGCATCGAGCGGATCGCCGAGCTCGAAACGGAACTGGGCCTCGAGCCGGAGCGCGCGGTCCCCGAACCGCTGTCCGACGGGCCCAGTCCGCTGCCGGCCGAAGTACGGGCGCGGCTGGACGAGCTGGACGCGCACTTCACCGGGTACTTCGACCTGCAGTCGCGGATGCGCGCCGGGCACGGGCCGGGCACGCTGAGCGAACGCGAGCGCGGCCTGGTCAGCCTCAGCGTCGACGTGCATTACCAGACGCTGGCCGACACGTTCCGCATCCACGTCGGCCGCGCGCTCCGGGGCGGCGCGTCGCCGGAAGACGTGCGCGCGGCCCTGCGGTTCAACGCCCAGTTCGGCGTCACGCGCGCCTGGCAGGCGTGGGAAGTGCTGAACGAAATCCTGGGCTAACCGAGGACTTCGTCCGCGAGCCGGGTCAAGTAGCCGGCGAAGCGTTCGCGGTCCTCGCGCGGCCAGTCGCCCACCAGCGTCTCGAACGCCTGGCGCTGGTGGGCCTGCGAAGCCGCGAGGAACTCCTTCGCCGCTTCGGTGAGCGTCAGCACCGCGCGGCGCGCGTCCCGGGCCGACGTCGAGCGCACCACGAAGCCGTCTCGCCCGGCTTCGCCGACCATCCGGCTGGCCACCGAGCGGTCGATGCCCAGCTGGTGGGCCACGTCGGCGACCGTCACCTCGTCCGCCGTGGCGCCGTCGACGGCCTGGATGACCAGCAGGTTCGGCACCGTCCACGCGGCCGGGGCGTCGGAGTCGAAGCGCTCGACGACGTCCGGGGCCCACTGGCGCGACCAGTGCCGGACCAGCCGGAAGAGGGCGGGGCCACCGTCGGAGCTTGATGCGTGCATAAGGCACGTTATAACGTGTGCTTTATGCACGCATCTCGGAACCTCGCCTTCGCGGGTCTGCTGCTCGGCATGGCCATGGCCCAGCTCGACGGCCTGATCGTCACCGCGGCCCTGCCCTCGATCGGCGAAGACCTGCACGTCCGCACCGGCCTCGTCGCGGTGACCGCCGCCGGCCTGCTCACCCTCACCGTCGCGACGCCGTTGCACGGCCGGCTCGGCGACCTCCACGGCCGCCGGATCTCGTTCGCCTGCTCGGTTCTCGTGTTCGCCGCGGCCTCGGCGTGGTGTGCCGCCGCGCCCGACCTCGGCTCGCTGATCGCCGCCCGCGCGTTGCAGGGCCTGGGCGGGAGCGGCCTGATCGTCACGGCGATGAGCGCGCTCGGCGAGCTGTTCGAGCGCGACGAGCTGCTGCGCCGCCAGGGCTGGCAGACGGCGGTCTTCGCGGCCGCCACCCTCGGCGGTCCACCCCTGGGCGGGCTGCTCGCCGCGGGCCCGGGCTGGCGGTGGATCTTCCTGGTCAACCTCCCGCTCTGCGTGCCCGCCCTGGTGCTCGGCCTGCGCGGGCTGCCCGCGAAACCGAGTCGCACCAAGGAAAAGTTCGACGTCGTGAGCAGCGCACTGCTCGTGGCCGCGGGGTCGGCGGTCGTCGCGCTCGGCACGGTCGACGACCTCGCCCGAAGTCCACTGTGGACGCCGATCCTGGCCGGAATCGCCGGGGGAGCCGGGTTCCTGTTCGTGCGACGGCAGCGTCGCACCAAGAGCCCGCTGATCTCGCCGAAGGTCTTCGCGGACGCCGTCCTGGCCCGCGCGGTGGTGGTCAACGGCCTCGCCGGCGCCGCGCTCTACGGCACCTTCACCTACGTCGCGCTGGTCGCGGCCTTGACCGCGGCCGCGGCGGGGACCGGCGCGCTGCTCGTCGCGATGACCGCCGGGCAGCTCGCCCTGTCCGCGTCCTTCGCCGCGCTGGCCCGCCGACGTCCGGAAATGGCGACGTGGGGCCGGTTCGGCTGCCTGCTCGGCACGGCCGGGCTCGCCGCGGTCGCCGTCGCGGCCGCTCTCGGCGGCACTCCGTGGCTCCTCGTGCCGGGGCTGTTCGCGATCGGCGCGGCCTTCGCCGTCTGCACGTCCGCGTACACCGTCCTGGGCCAGACCCGTGCCCGCCGCGACCTGATGGGCGTCACGCTGGGCTCGCTGACCTTCGCCCGGCAGGCCGGCGGGCTGGCCGGCGCCGCGGTGTTCGGCTGGCTCGCGCTGGCCACGACCGGCGGGCTCGGCGCCGCCGGCCTCACGGTCGTGTTCGGCTCGGCGGCCGCGATCATGCTCGTGGCCTGCGTCACCGCGCCCGCTGTCACGTCTTCGGAAGCGGTCTCGTCCCCCTCGTGACCGCGAACGAAGGAGAACGCAGATGCCTCGCATCCCCGCGAAGAAGACGTCCGAAGCCGGCCTGGTGCTCAAGCTGATGTACCGCTTCGCGGGCCGGCGCTACGGCGCGGTGCCCGAGCCGATGGCCGTCGCCGCGCACCACGCCGGCCTGCTGCGGGCCAATGCCGTGCACGAGCTGATGGTGGAGCGGGCCTCGAAGAAGGTGCCGGCGAACGTGCGCGAGCTCGCCGTCTACCGCGTCGCGACCCGGATCGGCTGCTCGTGGTGCGTCGACTTCGGCACGATGCTGCAGAAGCACGACGGCCTCGACATCGAGCGGCTGAGGAAGATCGACGACTACGCGACGTCGCCCGCGTTCAGCCGCCAGGAACGGCTCGCGATCGCCTACGCCGACGCGATGTCCGGCGAGCAGGTCACCGTCACCGACGAACAGGTCGCCGAGCTCGAGCGCGAGTTCGGCCGCGAGGGCGTCGTCGAGCTGACCTACCAGGTCGCGCTGGAGAACTCGCGCGCCCGGATGAACAGCGCGCTCGGCATCGTCGACCAGGGCTTCACCTCGGGCGACGCCTGCCGTGTCCCGCTCCCGTAGGACTCCGGGAATCGGACCCCGGTCGGACGCGGAACCGGGGTCCGCCGCGAGACCGTTCCGGCATGCACCTCGTCGCCAGTGAACGGATCAAGCTCTTCAGCATCGCCACGCCCTGGGTGTGCGGCGTCTTCGCGCTCGTCGCGCTGGCCGCCCCGGCCGCGCTCACCGCCCTCACGGCGACCGAGTCGCGGCTGCCGCCCACCGTCGCGAGCACCCAGTTCGGCTACCAGCTGGGGATGGTCGCCGTCCTGCTGGCCGCTGCGCTCGCCGTGACCAGCGAGTACCACTCCGGCACGATCCACGGCACCTTCCAGGCAGTGCCGAGCCGGTGGCCCGCCTTGCTCGCGAAGGCCGTGGTCGTCGCCGCCTTCGCGTTCTTCCTCGGCGAGGCCGCCGCGTTCACGGCCTGGCTGGTCGCGCGGGTCCTCGCCCCGGACGCCGACCTGGCGCTGGACAGCGTCGCGGACTGGACGATCGTCGCCGGCACCGGTCCGGTGTTCGCGCTGGCCGCCGTCTGCGGGGTCGGCGTCGGCCTGCTCGTGCGCCACACCGCCGGCACGGTCGCGCTGCTCGTCGCCTACCCGCTCATGGCGGAGAACGTCGTCACGCTCATCCCCCGGGTCGGGCCGGCGATCCACCGGTGGATGCCGCTGAACGCCGTCACGAAGTTCCTCAGCGGTAGCGGGGAGGCCAACGCCGGCAGGGACGGCGGCAACGCGGCCGTCCTGTCGGACTCGCCGCTGAGCCCGGGCTGGGCGCTGGCTTACTTCGGTGCTTTCGCCGCCGTGTTGCTGTCCGCCGGGATCACCCTTGCGCGGCGGCGGGACGCGTGATGCGGGTCAGCTTGTCCGGGTTGACCATGTCGTAGATGGCCACGATCTTCCCGTCGCGGACGCTGACGGACTGCACGTGCTCGTCGAGGGCCAGGAAGCCCTCGCGACCCGGCATCGGCGGCAGGTACATCCCCAGGTCGCCGTTGACCAGCACCGGCGCGCCGCGCTCGACCACCCCCGGCTCGTACTTGCGCATGAGGCCGATGAAGAACCGGGCGATCTTGTCCGGGCCCAGGATGAGCTGGCGGGTGGTGCGGCCCTTGCCGTCCGAGTCGCCGATGAGCACGACGTCCGGGGCGAGCAGCTCGGTCATGGCCCGGATGTCCCCGGCCAGGAGCGCGCCGACGAACTTCTCGAGGATCTGCGCCTGGTCGTCGAGCGGCACGCGGGGTGCCGGGTCGGCGTCGGCGAGTGCCTTCCGGCCCCGGGACGCGTGCTGGCGGGCGGCCTCGACCGAGACGCCGAGCGCGTCGGCGATCTCCGCGAACGGCACCGAGAAGGCGTCGTGCAGCACGAACGCGACGCGCTGCTCCGGCGTCAGCTTGTCGAGGACGACCAGCGCGGCCATCCGCAGGCCGTCGTCGCGGACCGCGATGTCCAGGGGGTCCTCGCTCACCGGCTGCCCGAACGGCGTGACGACCGGCTCCGGCAGCCACTGGCCGACGTACCGCTCGCGCTGCGCGGCGGCCGACTTAAGCCGGTCCAGGCAGATCCGGCCGACCACCGTGGTGAGCCAGCCCCGCAGGTCGCGGATCGCCGCGCGGCCGGCGTCGTCCAGCCCGGCCAGGCGCAGCCAGGACTCCTGGACCGCGTCCTCGGCGTCGGCGCGCGTGCCGGTCAGCCGGTAGGCGACCCCGATCAGGTGACCGCGGTGCGCGGCGAACTCCGCGGCGAGGGTGTCCTGGGCGGTGGGCGTGGAGGCCATGCCCCGAGTGTGCCGTATGGGGTGAAGAGGTGAAGGCCTAGAGTGGGTGGCGTGGCAGGACGGATTCGGGAGAGCGACATCGCGGAGGTGCGCGAGCGGAACCGGATCGACGAGGTCGTCGGGGAGTACGTGGCGCTGCGCCGCGCCGGTGGGGGCAGCCTGAAGGGCCTCTGCCCGTTCCACAACGAGAAGACCCCGTCGTTCAACGTCCGCCCGACGCACGGCACCTTCCACTGCTTCGGCTGTGGCGAGGGCGGCGACGTGATCAAGTTCGTCCAGAAGATCGACCTGATCACCTTCGTGGAGGCCGTCGAGCGGCTGGCCGACCGGATCGGCTTCCGGCTCACCTACGAAGGTGGCGGCGCGACGATCCAGCGTGACCGCGGCAGCCGCAGCCGGCTGATCGAGGCGCACCGCGCGGCCCAGGAGTTCTACGCCGAGCAGCTGGGCACCGACGAGGCGCGCACCGCGCGGGACTTCCTGTCCGAGCGCGGGTTCGACGCGTCCGCGGCGAAGACGTTCGGCTGCGGCTACGCCCCCGGCGGCTGGGACAAGCTGACCAAGCACCTGCTCACGCGCGGTTTCGAGGTCAAGGAGCTGCTGACGGCGGGACTGTCCAAGGAGGGCCAGCGCGGCCCGATGGACCGCTTCCACCGGCGCCTGGTCTGGCCGATCCGCGACGTCGGCAACGAGGTCGTCGGCTTCGGCGCGCGGCGGCTGTTCGACGACGACCGGATCTCGGCGAAGTACCTCAACACCGCCGAGTCGCCGATCTACAAGAAGTCCCAGGTCATGTTCGGCCTCGACCTGGCCAAGCGCGAGATCGCGAAGCGGCACCAGGTCGTCGTGGTCGAGGGCTACACCGACGTGATGGCGATGCACGCGGCCGGCGTGCCGACGGCGGTCGCGTCGTCGGGCACGGCGTTCGGCGAGGACCACATGAAGGTGCTGCGCCGGCTGATGATGGACGACGACGCCTTCCGCGGTGAGGTGATCTTCACCTTCGACGGCGACGAAGCGGGGCAGAAAGCCGCGTTGAAGGCGTTCGAAGGCGACCAGACGTTCGCCGGCCAGACGTACATCGCGGTCGCGCCGGACGGCATGGACCCGTGCGAGCTGCGCCTGGCCAAGGGCGACAGCGCGGTGAAGGACCTGGTCGCGCGGCGCACTCCGCTGTTCGAGTTCGTCATCCGGAGCACGCTCAAGAACTACGACCTCGACTCGGTCGACGGCCAGGTCGCGGCGCTGCAGAAGACCGTGCCGATGGTCGCGTCGATCAAGGACCGCGCGGCCCGCGACGGCTACGCGTCGAAGCTCGCCTGGTGGGTGGGCTGGCAGGACGTCGCGCAGGTGGTCAACCGGGTCCGCGGCAGCTCGGGCGCGACCGACCGGCGTGGCGGCGCGCCCCTCAAGCAACCGGCCCGCGTCGGCGCCCAGGAGGCCCCGGCCGCTTCGGCGACGCCGGACCTGGCCCGCCCGGCGCCCAAGGACCCGCGGTTCGCCGTCCAGCGCGAGGCGCTGAAGGCGGCGCTGCAGCAGCCCGCGATCGCCGGGCCCGAGTACGACGCGCTGCCGCTGGAGGCGTTCACGCACCCGGTGTACGTCGCGGTGCACGAAGCCGTGCTCAAGGCGGGCGGCGCGGGTTCGGGCCTGACCGGGCCGTCGCTGCTGGACGCGGCCGCCCCGCACTGTCCGGAAGGGACGGTCCGGCGCGTGCTGTCCGAGCTGGCCGTGGAACCGTTGCAGGCCAAGGACGAAGTCGACTCGCGCTACATCTCGTCGATCCTCGCCCGGCTGCAGGAGGGCCTCGTCGGCCGGCAGATCGCGGAGATCAAGGGCAAGCTGCAGCGGCTCTCGCCGGTCGAAGCGCCGGACGACTACCGCGCGCTGTTCGGCGACCTCGTCGCGCTGGAGCAGTACAAGAAGTCGCTGGGCGAGCAGGCCGCCGCCGGCGCGTGGGGCTGAGATGAGCTTCCTGCGCCGGTTGCTGGGTGACCGCACGCCTCCGGACTTCACGGGTTCGCTTTCGCCTGGGGAAGACGTCGTCGACAGCGCCCCGGTCGAGGGCGGTGGGTACCTCGTCGTGACGCCGCTCGGGCTGTGGGTCCCGGCCGAAGGCGCGGCGCGGCGCGTCGGCTGGCACCTCGTGGGCAAGGCGGCCTGGGCGGACGGCGTGTTCACGCTGACCGAGTCGGCCGAAGCCGGCACGGCGGGCTCGGCGGTCCTGCTGGCCGACCTGCCGCCGGTCCGCTACCGGCTGGCCGCACCGGGCAAGGTGCCGCGCGAGGCCTACCAGCGCGTCGAGGGTTCGATCCGCTCGCGGCACCGGCAGGAGATCGGGTCCGGGGGAGCGTGGTTCGTGCAGCGCAAGGTGCCCGGCCGCGACGGCAGCGTCCTGCAGGTCCGGCCCGACCCGGGCACCGACGCCGACCTGGTGGCGGCCATCGCCGAGCAGGCCGCCGCGAAGCTGGTCAACCCGGTCGAGTAGCAGTACGCTCGTACTCAGTACAAGCGTACTGTTGCTGGGAGGCGGCCGTGTGGGATCCGGAGAAGTACCTCGACTACGCCGACCTGCGGGCCCGGCCGTTCTACGACCTGGTCTCACGCATCGGCGCGACGGCGCCCCGCCGCGTAGTCGACCTCGGCTGCGGCCCCGGCAACCTGACTGTGTCGCTGCGCTCCCGGTGGCCTTCGGCGGTGCTTGAGTGCAGCGATAGTTCACCCGAAATGGTGGCTGCAGCACGTGTCCGCGGCCTCGACGCGTCGCTGCTGGACGTCCGCGACTGGACGCCGGCGCCGGACACCGACGTCGTGGTGTCGAACGCCGTCCTGCAGTGGGTGCCGGACCACTCCGCGTTGCTGCGCCGCTGGGTGTCCTCGCTGCCCTCGGGTGCGTACCTGGCGATCCAGGTGCCGGGCAACTTCAACGCGCCGTCGCATGCGCTGACCAGGGAACTGGCGGCGTCCCCGGCGTGGTCGTCCCGGCTGGCGGAGGTGGTCCTCCGCGAGGACGACGCGGTCTCGAGCCCCCAGGAGTACGCGAACCTCCTGGCCGACGCAGGCTGCGGAGTCGACGCCTGGGAGACGACGTACGTGCAGCCGCTGCGGGGGCCGTCACCGGTGCTGGAGTGGATCACCGGAACGGCACTGCGCCCGATCCGCGCGGCCCTGCCCGACACCGAGTGGGAGCAGTTCCGCACGGAGCTGGCCCCCCGGCTGGCGGCGACGTACCCGACCAGGCCCGACGGCACGACGTGGTTCGAGTTCCGCCGGGTGTTCGTGGTGGCTACCGTTTGACCTTCTCGCTGATCTTGGCCCGCGCAACCCCGGCGGCACCTTGGACCATGGGGTGGTCGACGATGCGGCGGTAGGTGCGCACGAGCTGCTCGTACCGCCCCCGGCCTGCCTTGGCGCCCAGCACGTACCCCAGGCCTGCCCCCAGCAGGAACTTCTTCATCCGCGTCCACGCCTTCCATCGATAGGTCGTCCGACTGTCCATTGTCCAGGAAAACGGCCGCGAGGGGGCGGTTGCGCCAAGTGGGGGGTGGGTGCGGAGGGTGTGCGGGCATGGGCTAAAGTTTCTCTTGTCGGTCGGAGAGACCGGCACCGGAAGTGAGCAACATTCCCCTGTAGCTCAACTGGCAGAGCATTCGGCTGTTAACCGGAGGGTTCTTGGTTCGAGTCCAAGCGGGGGAGCAAAGCCCAGGTCACAGACCTGGGCTTTTTTGCTACCCATGGGTAGGGGCGATTTAGTGTCTATCTTGACGATCGTCCAGTGATCGACTGTGGGCCCGCTGGGACGCGGCGGCGGCACTGGCGGTAGCGACAGGTTGCAGGCCTGTAACTCGTGGTGCGATGCTCCGGCCGCGGGGGCGACGTGAAGGTGACCCCGGAGCCCGCGCGCGCAGGGCGCGCTGGCCTCTGGACCGTCGGTAGCTCGCCAGCACGAGGTGAAAGTCTCGGGTTGGCTGAGCCGCCTGCCGTTGACCAGGTACGAAATGGTGGACGCTAAGTCGGAGGCGGTGGACACCTGGTTCGCGGACGTCCCGCGCACTCGATCAACTGTTTCAACTAGCTGGCGAACTCTTTCACGGTCCTGGCAAGGTGGAGCACGCCGCCGCCGAGCTGGCCACAACGTTCCACGACGAGCCTGCGACATCCGCGGTCGAAAGTGTGCTGGCCCGGCGCTGGCGGGAACTGCACGGTGCCGGTACCCACGCCGAGCCGCGTTTCCGGCCGTTGGAAAGCGATTTCGCCCAGCTCCTGGCCGATCGAGCTCGTGTTCCAGCCCGATCCGACTGGGCGGGCCCGGCCGGCACGCGAGCTCAGCGACGGCCAGCGCTCGCTGCTGCACCTGGCGTTGCTGGGAGCAACCCTCGACATCGAGGCCGGCGTCGCCTCCGGACCACACGCGAGGGAGTTCCAACTCGGATCGGCGCACTTGCCCAGCCTGACTCTCGTGGCTGTCGAAGAGGCGGAAACAGCCTGGCCGCGTTCTACATCTCGCGCATCATCACCCAGCTGCAGGAACTGAGCAGAAGCTTCCGCATGCAGGCGGTCATCGCCAGTCACTCGGCGAGCGTGCTGCACCGCATCGTTCCTGAGCGGCTGCGCTACTTCCGCACCGGTCAGACCACGGCAACAGCGTGGGTGCGGCCGATCCTGCTCCCGCCCGGTGAATCCGAGGAGGGCAAATATGTCCGGGAAGCGGTCCGGGCGCACCCGGAGCTGTACTTCGCCAAGTTCGTCGTCCTCGGCGAAGGCGACTCCGAGGCGCTGATCATCCCCCGCATCGCCCAACCCGCAGACATTGCGCTCGATCCGTCGTTCGTGGCGATGGTCCCGCTCAGTGGCCGGCACACCAACCACTTTTGGCGCCTGCTGACCGACCCGGCGCATCAACGGCCCGACCACCCCGACACGCTGGTCCCGCAAAACAACCTGGCGGGCGTCTACGAGTCGGTGGGTGGTTTGGAGCGGGCGATCCCGCTGTATGAGGCCACTCTCGCCGACCGGGAGCGGTTTCTGGGCTCCGACCATCCGAACACGCTGACCTCGCGGAACAACCTGGCTCACACCTACCAGGCGGCGGATGATCCGAACCGGGATCATCCGCTCGAACCTTGATCGAGCACGATCGACCTGAAGTGGCCACCGTGCGGGTCGCTACGGAGCCGGTCGACGATGGCGCCAACATCCGCTCTTCGGCAGAAGAGGACGTTTAAGCGGTGGCGTGAGTTCCGCGAGGCGCCGCAGCGCATCGACACCTGGATGAGATTCCGACGGTTGTCCGGACACCTTGGCGTTGCCCCGGTCCTCCGGACCCCGACGTGAGGTGGCCGGAACTTCAGGCACGTCGCTTGCTCTTGTTTTCGCTCGTGGTCAGCCAGGACAACGCTCGTCTGAGCAGTCCCCTCCCGGGCCGGTTTCCGGGTTGGTCGTTGACGAGATCACCGGGTCCGACGCCGTACTCGCGGCGCAGGTCGCCGAAGCCGCGTTTGCGGTTCTCCATTTGTTCGCCGAACAGCTCAAGGATCTTCCGTTTGTGTTCCTCGATCGTCCGTTTCGACTTGTGCAGGCGGTCGGCGACCTCCTGGTCGGACAGACCTCGGTCGAGCAGGGCCAGTGTCTCCTCAAGTGGCAAGGATAGGCGGACGTCGCGGCATTGCTTGATTAACTGGCGTAGAGCGTCGTGTAGGGCGGAGGTCACGATGGTGCCATTGCGGCCGATCTCGGCCACCGCTTGCGCCAGTGCGCCGTCGTCGCCGAGGTATTTGCTGACGTACCCGGCCGCGCCGGCGGCCACGCAGCGTGCGATGGGCTCCGGCCGAGCTTCGGCGGTGTAGACGAGGACCCGCTGGCCGTAGTCGTGCACGAGTTTGCTGATTGCTCGCACGCCTTGCAGGACTGCCGTATCGCCGGTTTGCCGGTTCAGGCACAGATCCAACACGACGACGTGGCAACCGTTCTGTTGGAGATGGACGAAGTCGTCTATGGTCCCCCAACTGCCCACTTGAGTCAGCGGAAATTCGCTGACTTGTCCCAGCCCTTGCCGGTAACGAGGCTCATCGTCGATGAGAACGTAGTGCACTGGTTCGTCCGGCGCTGCCAGTGGCAGCGCGAGAGGCGGTCCCCCGGTCGCAGCGTTCATTGCTTCCTCGGCACGGTGATGTGGACTTCGGTGCCATGGCCGGGCGCCGACTCGATCCGACTCGCGCCGCCGACCACGGCGAGGTGCCGGCCGAGGATCTCGGCGATGCCGAACCCGGGCGGAGTTGTCGACATGTCGAAGCCTGGGCCATCGTCGCGAACAGTCACCATGACCTTGGTGTCGTCCGCTTGGGCAGTGACGTCGATGACCGCGCGCGGAGCGTGCTGCTCTGCGTTGGACAGCGCGGTGTCCAGAGCGCGATGTAAATGGTCCAGTACGTCCTCCGGCAGCTCGATCGACGGCTCGAGGTCGATGACGGCCCGCACGCTGGGACGCGGCCAGCGATTCAGCACGGCTTGGATCCGGTCTTGCACGCGCAACGGGTACTGAGTGCCGTCGACGAACGAACGCATATGTTCATACGTACGGTCGGCCTGTGCGACCATCGCCAGTCGAGCGTCGAGGTCGGCGTCCGCGAACCTGTCCAGCCGCAAATACGGCAGGAGGTCGTGGACGATGGCCCTGCTCCGGTCACGTTCCAGCTCAGTCACCTTCGCTTTGGCGCTGTCGGCCGTATCAGCAATCCGCCGTATGTAGCTCATGAACAGGTACGACACGATCGCGAACCCTGGGTAGGCCAGCGCGTTGGCGATCGAGGCGGCCTGCTCGGCAGGATTGCCCGTCAGCGGCAATGCGACGACCCCGGTGTAGGTCACGGCGATAAGCACCGACGTGGCGAGCGCGTGTTGCCAGCGCACCGACGCTGCTCCGATCAGGACCGTGGCGGAGAGTGTCACCGGGTACGACCACATCGCCCAGACGTTCGTGCGGTCTTCGGGGGCGACGTAGATCAGTGATGAGCAGAGCACGAATAGGGCGACAGCGAAATCCGCCGCGACCGGCCACTGCAATGGCCGTACGGATCGGCGCCGCACCAACCAGGAACACAGCGCAAGAGATTCGATGAGCACAAGGCAGAGGACGGCGAGATCAACTCCGGGTGCAGTCGATGTTCGTAGCGAGCCGCTGCTCATGGCGACCGCTGCCTGCGCCAGATCGAAGGCGCGGATGCCGGTGAATCCCCAGACGATGGTCATTTCCACGCCAGCTCTCGTTTCAGCGAGGCGCGAGACCGACTGCGACGTCATGCCGACCGCCAACGGGAAGACTGTGAGATCAACACCCGGCAAACACCGTACTTTCCCGGTGGAAACCGAGGCGGGCAACGCAGATGCTTGTCAAACATTCCCATCACCATCCAGATCCGCGAAAGGATCGCTATGAACACCACTATCGGGACAGCCGCTCTTCCTGTTACGTGCGGCAGATAGCGAGGGCGAGGTTTGTTACTGATCGGCGCCGCCCTGATGGGTGTGTTCCTGCCCGTCGCCGCCGCGCCGGCATCGGCGGCCACTGTCCGCGGCGGCGTGGACATGCAGGCAGCGTGCAACAACCAGTACTCCGGACAGGGGCAGCTGGCGAAGATCAGAACCTTGAACGTCTACGGCTGGAAATGCGTCTCCGGGTCGGTCCCGGTCGCGGACGGCGACATCGATGTGTGGAAACAATGCCGTACGCAGTACAACAGGGCGAATGCTTACGGCGGCTTCAGGAGCTACTCCGATCCGTACAGCTGGTACTGCGCCTACTGATCTCGTAGCCCATCGAACGAACGTGTGCCGTCTCTCTTCCCCCGCGAGACGGCAAGATTGTATATCGAGAGGTGAGAGCGATGTCCTTATTTAGCAAACGCAAGGTGGATCAGCCGCAGGCGGTCAGTGTCAACGCCATGCAGGCAGTGGAATCGGACTTCACCGAGAGATTCAAGGCGTGGCTGAGCGCCGTCGAGCGAGCCCAGGCCGAGTTGGATGCGGACGCTCTGACACCTGACATCCTCTCGGCAGCCGGGGCGATACCCGTGCCGCAGGCGGGCGCCGGGCTGCTGAACCGCACGCAGCAGGTCTACATCTGGTCGTATGCGCGCAGTTTCACGGATCGGATGCTGGAGAACAAGAAGATTGAGGCTTCGGCGGCCGCGTATCGACTGGAAGATTCGGGAGCCGACGCCACGCGTGCGCGCCGGGCGGCCGACTATTGGGCTAGTGTGGCAGCCCAGACGGCGCAGTTGCTGGCCTGACGGGTGTCAGTCGCCGGAGGGGACTGTAAAACGAGCGACCGGCTGCTTCCCTCCGGCGACCCACATAGGCACGAGGCTGCGTATCAACGGATGGTTCTCTGCTGCGAAATTTGCCGACCAGCCAGTGGCCGGTTACGCCCGTCGTCAGGACTCTTCAACGCCTTTTGTTAAGTGCACTCAACATCCCGGCTGTTGGTCGCTGCTACGTCGTCGTGGCTGGATCGCTGGAGGCGTCCGCCGTCGCCACCCAGGATGTGCGGTGCAAGGAACGGGCCGGGTGGGTCCCCACGTGGGTTGCGGTCGAGCGCGCGGTGGAGGACGTGCTCATTCCGCAGTACGCCGGTGACCTGGCTCGCGAGCGGCAGCACAAGGAGCGGCAGCTCGCGGTGGCGCGGGGGATCAACGGCTGACGAGCGTCAAGGCCGGGGGCGCGGTGGGCGGTGATGGGGCAGCTGGTGAGCCGCTGGCTCCTAGGACTGGGCTCGCGCGAGGATTCCGCGGATCAGTACGTCCACCGACCAGGCGAACCTCTCCTCGCCGGTGCCCGACATGATCTCCGTCCTCGCCGCGTGGATGCGGGGGTACTCCGTCGCCGGGGCTCGGTTGATTGCCTGGGCTACCGGGCCGTCCGGGGCTCCCGGGTCCGCGCCGAGTGCCTGCTCTGCCGCTACCGATGTGATGAGCATCGTCAGCATGTCGATCGCCCACGCTGCGGTCTTCTGGTCGACGCCCGCTTCGGCCAGGAGTTCCAGGACGGCTTCGGCGATGCGTAGTGCGTTGGGGCCCACCGCCGTCGTTCGGAACGCCATCAGCGCTACCGCCGGGCTGCTCATCAGGACTTCGGCGTACGAACGGAGGAGTCCTTCGAGGCGGTCGCGCCACGAGCCCTCCGTCTCGTCGATCTTGACGTCCGCCAGCGCGCGGTCCAGCACGAGCGCCTGGAGTTCGCTCATGTCGTTCACGTACACGTAGAGCGATGCCGGGCCCGTGTCGAGCGCCTTCGCGATCTTGCGGAGGTTCATCGGGCCGCCGTCTTCCGCGGTGATCTGGCGCAGTGCCTCCTCGACGATCGCGTCGCGGCTCAGGGGCGGCTTGGCCGGTCTGGTGCGGCGGCTCTCGACCTCGGGGGCTCTGAACGGATCACGCTGGGGCACTGGCGAACGGTATTCGTCGCGAGCCTTGTTCTGCAACTTGACGAACAACGATCGTAACGAATAACGTTCGTTAAGAGCCGCGGTCGGCTCCATGACCTAGGGGTGATCACCACGTCCGAAAACACCATCGCCATCGTGGGCGCGGGCCTGAGCGGCCTCGTCTGCGCACGCATCCTCCAGCGCAACGGCATGCCCGTCACCGTCTACGAAGCCGATGCCACGCCGGATTCCCGGCGGCAAGGCGGATCGCTCGACATCCACGAGGACACCGGGCAGCTCGCGCTCAAGGAAGCCGGTCTCTACGAAGCGTTCCGCGCTCGGACCCACGTCGGCGGGGAGGACATGCGCCTGCTCGACAAGACCGGGCGGGTGCACGTCGACCGGCGTGAACCCGCGGGAGGCAGCGGGCGGCCGGAGATCGATCGGACGGAGCTGCGGCAGCTGCTCCTCGAGTCGCTGGACCCGGACACCATCGCCTGGGGGCGCAAGGTCGTCGCCGCGCGGTCCGTCGACGCCGGGCATGCGCTGGAGTTCGCGGACGGCTCCGTGGTCCGCGCCGATCTCGTCGTCGGCGCCGACGGCGCGTGGTCGAGGATCCGGTCGCTGCTGACTCCGGTGAAGCCCCACTACACCGGGATCACCGTGGTCGAGCTGCGCCTGACCGACGCGGCCGTCGAGCACCCGGAAGCGCTCGCGCTCACCGGGCGGGGAAGCTTCTTCGCGCTGTCCGACAACAGGTACATCGGTGGGCACGGCGGGAACACCATCGCGTTCGGCTGCGGCCTGCGCGTCCCCGAGAGCTGGGTCACCGACAGCGGAATCGACTGGCACGAAACGGAATCCGTGCGCGCGGGGCTGCTGCGCGAGTACCCCGACTGGGTCCCGGCCCTGACCGACCTGATCCGCGAGTGCGACGACGGCGCCATCTGGCCCCGGCCGATCCACGCCCTGCCGACGGGGCTCACCTGGGAGCGGGTCCCCGGTGTGACGCTGGTCGGCGACGCCGCGCACCTCATGTCGCCGTTCGCCGGCGAAGGCGCCAACATCGCGCTGATCGACGGCGCCGATCTGGCGCGGGAGATCCTCGACGGCTCCGACGTCGAAACCGCGCTCGCCCGCTACGAGAAAACGATGTTCCCGCGCGGTGCTCAAGCGGCCGCGGCGTCGCAGAAGGGTCTCGACATGATGTTCGTCGACGGCCGGCCGGTGAAGCTGATCCTGTTCTTCAAGGGCATGTCCGCCGTTTCGAGGTTGGCCCGATGACCACCACCGGCCGGCTGACGCTGGGCGCCGTCGAACTGACGGTCGCCGACCTGGACCGCAGCCTGGACTACTACACGCGGTCCATCGGCCTGAAGATCCTCGACCGCGAGGCCGGGAGCGCGTGGGTGGGAGTGCCCGGTCGGGTGCTCGCCGTCCTGCGGGAACGACCCGGTGCGGGCCTCCCGCCGGCGTCGAGCCCGGGGCTCAGCCACTTCGCGCCCCAGGTTCCGGCGCCCGCCGACCTGGCCCGGTTCGTGAAGCACTACGCGGCCGAGCACGCCGAGTTCGAGCTGGCGAACCACAGCGTCGCGCACTCGTGCTACGTCGTGGACCCGGACGGTCACTGCGTGGAGGTCACCTGCGCCCGCCCGCGCGAGGAGTGGCGCTGGCAGGGCGACCAGCCGGCGGTCGTCGCCGATCCGATGAAGCTGACCGACTTCACCGACGAGCCCGGCGCGGACGAGCCGTTCACCGGGCTGCCGGCGGGGACCGAAATGGGGCACGTCCAGCTGAAGGTGACCGACGCCGAGCTGAAGGCCACCGAGCCCTTCTACGTCGACCTGCTCGGGTTCGACGTCCAGGGCAGGCTGGGCACCATGTTCCTCGCGATCGGGGTGAGCGAGCACCGGGCACTGCTCGTCCTCACCAACCGGTTCAGCCCGGACGGTGGCGTGCCCGTCCCCGAGGACACCGCGCGCCTCGTCGGCGTCGACCTGCTGCTGCCCACGGCGGACGACGTGCACGCGCTGGCCGGACGGCTCGCCGCGGCCGGCTACCCGCACGCGCTTTCGGCGGACGTGCTGGAAGTGTTTGACCCGTCCGGAAACCTGCTGCGCTACTCGAACACTCCGTAGCCCTCGACGGCGTGGGCCCGGACGCCGTCCATGTCGAGCTCCACGCCGATGCCGGGGGTGTCGGGAAGCGTGATGTAGCCGTCCTTGACGATCGAGCCGCTCCCGTCGGGGGCGTGGACGTAGCTGTCCCACACCGCGCGTTCCTCGAGGGCGTGCCATTCCTGGACGAGGAAGTTGGGGATCGCGCCGCATTGGTGCGACGTGGCCATCGTGCCCAGCGGCGTCGACACCAGGTGCGGGGCGAACGGAACATAGTGCAGCTCCGCGAGGTTGGCGATCTTCTTGGCCTCGGCCAGTCCGCCGCACTTCGGGACGTCCGGCTCGATGACGTCCACGGCGCCGCGTTCCAGCAGCTCGCGGAATCCCCAGCGCAGATACAGGTTTTCGCCGGCGCAGATCGGCGTGCGGGTCTGTTCGCGCACCCGCACCAGCGCGTCGACGTTCTCCGCCGGCAGTGGCTCCTCGAGCCACATCAGGTGGAACGGCTCGAGCTCCCACGAGATCCGGCACGCGCTCGGCACGTCGTAGCGGGCGTGCAGGTCGATGGCCAGATCGACATCCGGTCCGATCGCTTCCCGGACGGCGGCCACGCGCTCGACCATCGAGCGCAGCTCGGCGGCGTTGATCGTGTGGTTGAAAGTGTCGAACTTGGCCGGGTGCTTCAGGTTGTCGATGTCGAACTTGATGGCGGTGAAGCCTTCGGCGACCATCCGCTGGGCCCGGTCGACGCACCCGGCGACCGAACCCGCCGGGTCGTCGCCGTCGCCGCAGTCGGCGTAGAGGCGGATGCGGTCGCGGAACTTCCCGCCGAGCAACCGGTAGACCGGCTGACCCGCGGCCTTGCCCGCGAGGTCCCACAGCGCGAGCTCGATCCCGGACAGCGCGATCACGAACACCCCGCTCTGGGCGCCCGCGAAAACCTTGCTGCGCCGCAGTTTCTCCCAGCACCGCTCGACGTTGCGCGGGTCTTCGCCGATCAGGAGGGGTGTCAGGGAGTCGATCATCCCGACCACCGCGCCCGCGCCGGCGTCGGGATTGGCCTCGCCGAAGCCGCTCAGGCCCTCGTCGGTGTCGATCCGCACCAGGGTGGCCTGTCCGTGGTAGGCCACCACCGCCGTCGTGACGTTCACGATCCGCATTGCTCTCCCGCCGCTGAGTAGTGCCGGTGAAAGGTCTGTCGCGAAGTCCAACTTGTCCTATAAGCTGATGACATGCCAAGGAGACAAGAGTCTCCGGACGCTGTCAAGGTCCGGACTCTTCCGGTGCAGGTGGCGGCCCACCTGACCCGGCGCATCGTCAGCGGTGAAATCGAAGATGGCCGGGCCCCGTCGGAGCTCGACATCTCGAATGAGTTCGGGGTGTCCCGCGTGGTGGCGCGGGAGACCCTCAAGATCCTTGCCTCGTTGGACATCGTCGAGGTCGCGCAGGGCCGCCGCGTCGTCGTCCGCCCGCGCGCGGAGTGGGACTACCTGAGCCCGTTGCTGATCGAGTGGCTGCCGACGGAGACCGTTGACGAACTGCTCCAGGAGCTGTATCAAATGCGGGCACTGCTCGAGCCCGAACTCGCCGCGATGGCCGCGGCCGGCATCACCGACGAGACGCTGGCGCGGCTCAAGGGCGAGATCGACCGCATGGCCGCGCTCGAAACGGATCCCGAGGCCTACCTCGAGGTCGACCACGAATTCCACATGGAAATCTGCCGGGCGGCCGACAACCGCATCCTCGACCGGATCATGTACTCCGCCCGCTGGCTCGGCACGGCCAGCCGGCGCGTCACCAACGAGGCGCCGGCCGGGTTGCGCCGGGCCACCGCCCAGCACACCGAGATCTACGAGGCGCTCGTGGCGCGCGACCCGGCAGCGGCCCGCGAGGCGATGCGCAAGCACCTGAGCAACAACTTCTCCACGCTCCTCGCGGAGAAGAAGCAGCGAAGCAAGCGGGCCGCCAAGCGGCGTTAGCACCCCTGCACGACCGAGTTCCGCCAACTGTCGACGAGGACGGACGAGGCATGGCAGCACCTGCGATCCCGCCGATCCGGCTGGGGCTGATCGGTACGGGGCTCGCGGTCGAGAAGCTGCACTGGCCGGCGTTGTGCGGGCTCGCCGACCGGTTCGCCGTCACCGCGTTCACCGACTCTTCCGCCGACCAGCGCACGAGGTTCGCCGCCTACAGCGGGGTCGATCCGGCCCGGGCCGTCGCCGACCGGGCCGCGTTGCTGGCCCGCGACGACGTCGACGCCGTGCTGATCTCGGTGCCGATCCCGCACCTGTACGAAGTCGCGTGCGACGCGCTCGCGGCGGGCAAGGACGTGTTCTGCGAGAAGCCCGCCGGCGGCGACGCCGAGCAGGCCGCGGCCTTCCTGGCCCTGGCGGCCGGACACCCGGACCGCACCTTCATGGTGGGGGAGAACTACTTCTACCGCGACGACCTGCGCTACGCCCGCGCGTTGCTCGACGACGGCGCGATCGGCCGCCCGCACCTGATGGCGTGGCGGCACGCCGGCCGGTCGGTGCCCCGGGCGGGCGGGTTCACCGGCACGCCGTGGCGGCAGCGGCCGCAGTACCGCGGCGGTGTGCACCTCGACTTCGGCGTGCACCACATCGCCCAGATCCGGCTGCTCTGCGGCGACGTCGCGCGGGTGCACGGTGCCGTGCAGGCGGCCAACAGCACGATCGACGCACCGTCGGACCTCACGCTCAACCTCGTCTTCACCGGAGGCGCCATCGGCAACTACACCGCGTCCTTCCCCGAAATCCCGGTGCCGCCCGAACCCAACGACATGCGGCTGTACGGCACCGAAGGCGTGCTCGTGCTCGGCGGATCCGAGTCGGAGCGCCGCGTGACGCGCAGCAGTCCCGACGCCACCGCCCACACGACCGTCTTCCGCGGCAGCGACAACGGCTACCGCGCGGAGCTCGCCGACTTCGCCGACGCCGTGCAGTTCGGCGTGCGGCCGGTCGGCAGCGTCGCCCAGAGCGTGGCCAACGCGATGGTCGTCCTGCGGGCGCTCGACTCCGCGGACCGGGCGGCCGCACTGGCGCTCGACCCCGTGCCCGGCGCGGGCCCGGTACCGCTGTGGCGGCCCCGCGGCTCGGCCGGCCTGTTCGACGGGCTGCCGGGACACCGCATCAGCAGCACGGCGTCCTTCGCCGCGTGAACGACCCAGCTCGAAGCTCGCAGCTTTGAAAACTCGCAGCGTGGCACTCGCCTCGCTGCCCCCGCCGGTCGCAACGTCGCCCCGTCGGTACGAGGAGTTGTCATGGAAGAGAAAACTGACCTGTCGAGGCGCACCTTCCTCGGGATGAGCGCGGGGGTGAGCGCGCTGGGCGTGCTCGGTCTCGCCGGCTGCGGGAGCGGTCCCGCACCCGCGCCGCAGGTCGACGTCCAGGTGCCCAAGGCACTGCTTGACCAGGCGGCGGCGCTGCGCGGCGGGTCGGTGGGGATGCTGTCGCAGAAGCTGTACTCGGAGGCCGCCAACAAGGCGCTGGACAAGTCGCTGCAGGTGTTCGCACAGGCCACCGGCACCACGGTCCGCAACGACCTGGTTTCCGGGGACGCCGGCGACATGGTCGCGAAGATGGACGCCGAGGTGAAGGCGGGCACCAACCGCGATCTGGCCTTCATGAGCGATCTGCGGTTCGTCGGCCAGCTCCACAACCTCGGCGCCCTGACCGACGTCACCGACGTGGTCACCGAGATGAAAGCGCTTTACGGGGAGCCCGCGACGGAGGCGACCAACTACTGCGTGTTCGACGGGCGCTGGTTCGCGATCCCGTACCACTTCATCGCGTCCGGGATGTACCTGCGCAAGGACTGGTACGCGGAAAAGGGTCTCCCGCTCAAGCCTCACTACACGTGGGAAGAGCTGCGCGACAACGCGTTGGCGGTGTCGGACCCGGCCAAGCGGCGCTTCGGCTGGGGGCTCACGGTGAACCGCTCCGGGGACGCCAACGGCTTCATCCAGAACGTCATCAGCACCTACGGCGGCGCGATCGCGGACAACACCGGCACGAAGGTGGTGTTCAACTCGCCGGAGACGGTCGCCGCCGTCACGTTCATCGGCGACATCTACACGAACCCGAAGTACGCGCCGATGCTGCCACCCGGGATCGGCAGCTGGACCGACTCGAGCAACAACGAGAACTGGCTGGCCCAGATCCTGGGGCTCACGCTCAACCAGTTCAGCGTCTACGCCGACTCGAAGACCAAGAAGAACCCGGTCTACGCCAACACCCACCCGTTCAACGGCGCCACCGGACCGGCGATCGACCAGCCGCTCGCGTACGGCCAGTCCAACTCGTTCGTCGTGTTCAAGGGGGCGAAGAACCCCGACCTCGCCAAGCTGGTGGCGAAGTTCATGGTCAGCGGGAGCGCGCTGCTCGGGGTCGCGAAGGAAGCACCGTGCCTGGTCAACCCCGCGTGGGACAAGGTGTGGGACTCCGACCCGTACTACACCACCGGTGACCCGGCCTTCGCGGCGCTGCGGGAGCAGACCCGCGTGAAGCTCCCGCTGAAGACCCGGACCGGCTACGCGTTCCCCCAGGCCCCGAGCCCCGGCGAGCAAGCGTCCATCGCCGCCTACCTGCTGACCGACATGATGCAGTCGGTCATCCAGGGCACCCGGCCGGCCGACGCCGTCGCCTCGACCCACGCCCGGATCGTGCAGATCTTCGAGCAGCAGGGCTACAAGCAGTGACCATCCTGCGTCCGAAGAGGACACCGGCCGCGCCGGCCCGGCCGGCGCCGAGCTCGTCGTCGCTCACGCCGACGCAGCGGCGGCTCGGGCGGGACTGGCGCCTCGCGGCGGTGTTCATCGGGCCGACGCTGGTGCTGGTCGCCGGCCTGATCCTGGTGCCGATCGTCAGCTCGGTCTTCACCAGCTTCACGGAACGCCACGGCGCGGAAACGGTCTTCGCCGGGCTGGGCAACTACACCGCGCTCATCGGCGACGCCCTGTTCCACAAGGGCGTGCTCAACTCGTTCGTCTTCACCGCCTACGCCGAGATCTTCAAGGTGGTCCTCGGGCTCATCGCGGCGTTGATGCTGCACCACATGCGGCGCGGGCGGGCGCTCATCGCCGGGGTGATCCTGCTGCCGTGGGTGATCCCGACGGTCGTCACGGCGTTCACGTGGCGGTCGCTGCTCGACCCGATCTTCGGCAGCGTCAACGTCCTGCTGACCGACTCGGGGATCGGGCCCGCCCTCGCCGCGATGGGGCTCGTCGACAAGTGGCCCGCGGAGTGGCTGTCCGATCCCGCGCTCGCGCTGCCGGCGGTCATCCTGGTCAACGTCTGGAAGGGCGTCCCGTTCTTCACGGTGACGTTCCTCGCCGGGCTCAAGGCCATCGACAGCGGGCTCCACGAGGCGGCGATGGTGGACGGCGCGTCGCCGTGGCAGCGCTTCGTGCACATCACGCTGCCGGGGCTGCGGCCGGTCATGATCGTGACGGTGCTGCTGTCGTCGATCTGGACGTTCAACAACTTCGACCTGATCTGGCTGATGACCCAGGGCGGACCGGGGGACGCCACCGCCCCGTACGTGATGGTGGCCTACTCGAAGGCCATCCAGCAGCTGCAGCCGGGCGCGGGTGCCGCGGTCACGCTGGTGATGCTGCCGATCATCGCCGTCCTGGTGGTGATCCTCGTGCGGATGATGCGGCGCACCGACCAGCCGGGCGCCGCGGACCTGGGGCGACGGCGGCTGAGTCCCGCCCAGCGCCGGGCCCTGCCGTGGGTGATCGTCGCGGGCTCGGCGCTCGTCCTGGTCTGGGCGTCGCCGCACATCGTGTGGAAGGCCGCGCTCGTGCTGGGCGTGTTCGTGGTGCTCGCGGCCGCCGTCGGCCGGGTCGTCTCGGTGCTCGCCATCCGGGGCAACCGGCTGGCCGCCCGCGTGGTCGGCGTCACCGGCTCGGCGGCCGCGCTGGTGGCCCTGCTGGGTTTCGTGCTCGCCCCGCTCTACTGGATGACGGTCACGGCCTTCAAGTCCGACGACCAGATCGTCGCGCGCACCGACGACCTCTGGCCGGCCCCGTGGACCACCGAGCAGTTCACCAACCTGTTCACCGGGGCGTTCGGCACCTGGTACGTCAACACGATCCTGGTGTCGGTCGCGTCCACCGTGATCGCCCTGGTCTGCGCGGCACTGGCGGGTTATGCGCTGGCGCGGTTGAAGTTCCGGGGTTCGGAGAGCTTCACCGTGACGATCCTGCTCACCTACGTCATGCCGGGCGCGCTGCTGTTCATCCCGCTGTACCAGCTGATGAGCGGGATCGGGCTCAACGACTCGCTGTGGTCGCTGGTGCTCGCCTACCCGACGTTCACCCTGCCGTTCGCGACGTGGCTGCTCGTCGGCTACTTCAAGTCGATCCCGGCCGACCTCGAGGAGGCCGCGCTGGTCGACGGCTGCACGCGGCTCGGGGCGTTCCGCCGGATCGTGCTGCCGCTGGCCAAACCGGGCTTGCTCGCGGTCGCGCTGTTCACGCTCACCAACGCGTGGAACGAGTTCCTGTTCGCGTTCGTGTTCATCACCAAGGACGAGAACAAGACGCTGCCGGTCGGCATGCAGTCGATGATCTTCGGCGACGTCGTGCCGCAGGGACAGCTGGCCGCCGCCTCGCTGCTGGTCAGCATCCCGGTCGTGCTCATGTACGGGTTCGGGCAGCGGTTCCTGACCGAGGGCCTCACCGCGGGGGCGGTAAAGGGATGATCAGCGAGGAACACGTCGCGACCGCGTCCCGGCCGAGTGACCTGCGCATCACCGACCTGCGGGTGGCCACCCTGGCCGGGGTGCCGTTCCGCTCGTCGATCATCCGGATCGACACCAACCAGGGGCTGGTCGGCTACGGGGAGGTGCGCGACGGCGCCAGCGCCACCTACGCGCTGATGCTCAAGAGCCGTCTCGTCGGGGAAAACCCCTGCAACGTCGACAAGATCTTCCGCAAGATCAAGCAGTTCGGGTTCCACGGCCGCCAGGGCGGCGGGGTCTCCGGCGTCGAGATGGCAGTGATGGACCTGGCCGGCAAGGCGTACGGAGTACCCGCGTACGCGCTGATCGGGGGCCGGTTCCGGGACGAGATCCGGTGCTACGCGGACACGCCGTCGCTGCCGGACCCGCACGCGATGGGGGCCCGGCTGCTGGAACGCAAGCAGCGCGGGTTCACGATGCTGAAGATGGACGTCGGCGTCGACCTGCTGTGGGACGTGCCGGGGGCGTTGATCGCGCCGCCGGGCGCCCGTTCGGACGTCACGACGATGCACCCGTTCACCGGCATCCAGGTCACCGCGCGCGGTGTCGAGCACCTGGTGTCCTATGTGGACATCGTCCGGTCGGTCGTCGGCTACGACGTCGCGCTGGCGGCCGACCACTTCGGCCACATCGCCCTCGACTCGTGCATCCGGATCGGCCGCGCGCTGGAACCGTTCACGCTGGCGTGGATCGAGGACCTGATCCCGTGGCAGCTGACCGACCAGTGGCGGCAGCTGACCGAGGCCGTCGCCGTCCCGACGTGCACGGGGGAGGACATCTACCTGCTCGACGGCTTCCGTCCGTTGCTGGACGCGGGTGCCATCCGCGTCGTGCACCCGGATCCGGCGACGGCGGGCGGGATCGCGGAGACCAAGCGGCTCGGCGACTACGCGCAGGAGCGCGGGGTCGCGATGGCGCTGCACCTGGCGGCGTCGCCGATCGCGACGATGGCGTGCGTGCACCTGGCCGCGGCCACGGAGAACTTCCTGGCGCTCGAACACCACGCGGCCGAGGTGGAGTTCTGGAGCGACCTCGTCACCGGCCTGCCCCGCCCGCTGATCCAGGACGGCCGCATCACGGTGCCGGACACGCCGGGCCTGGGGTTCGGCGACCTCGACGAGGAGGTGCTGCGCCGCCACCTCGACCCGCGCGACCCGGTGTTCTTCGCCGAAACGAAGCACTGGGACGGAGAGTCGAGCCACGACCGGCTGTGGAGCTAGGCGCGGCCGTTTTCCGCCCGCCAGCGCTCGTACTCGGGCCGGGCCTCGTCCGACAGCGGGTAGTACAGCCGCATGTCGCCGCCCTCGGACAGGCGGATGCGGGAGAACTCCTCCCACTCCGCGTGTTCCTGGGCGTGGGCCACCAGAGCTGGGGCGAGCTTGACCGGTACCACGACCGCGCCGTCGTCGTCGGCGACGATGATGTCGCCCGGCTCGACGAGTGTGCCGCCGCAGGCCACGGGCACGTTGACCGCGGCCGGGACGATGCCGGTCTGGGTGTGGAAGTTCGGGGTGGCGCCGCGGATCCACAGCCCGAGGCCGAGCCGCTTGGCCTCGCCCGTGTCGCGCAGGCACCCGTCGACCACGACGCCGGCGCCGCCGCGGCCCTTGAAGAACGTCAGCATCATCTCGCCGAACACGCCGCTCTCCATGTCCCCGCGCGCGTCCACGACGATCATGTCGCCCGGCTGCGCGTGGTACATGACGTGCCGGTGCAGCTGCTTTTCCGGTTCCTCGTACTCGTCGACGGGGTAGAGGTCCTCCCGCTTCGGCAGGAACTGCAGCGTCAGCGCCGGGCCGGCCACACGCACGCCGGGGGTCACCGAAACCGGGCCGCGGATGAAAGCGCTGCGGATGCCCATGCGGCTGAGCTCGCCGCTGGCCGTCGCGCTGCCGATGGCCGCGAGCGCCGCGCTGAGCTCGGCGGGCGGGCGAACGATGTCGTGCGTCTCGACCACGTCGGTTGCTCCCTCAGGTCCGCGCTGACGGTGACTTCCGGAGGAGATCTTGAGTCGAGCCTACCCGCTCGGCGACGCGCCGAGGGGCAAAGATCGATCCGAGCCCGCTGCGGAAGGCCGAACCCGATCGAGTGATCGTCGCTGTTTAGACTGGCCCGCGTATCTAGGGAGGGATATAGCGGTGACAACCGTCGTTGCTGATGTGCGGGTCGAGCGCAAGTTGCCGGCGCCGGTGTGGTGGACGGTGCTTTCCGGCGTCGTGCTGCTGGTGGCGGTGGTGGGGTACACCGTGTGGACCGGGCTCTGGACCGCGACCGGCGTGTACCTCGAGGACTTCGTGTCGTACGTGGCCACCGGCCGGGCGGTGCGGGCGGGGCAGCCGCTGTACGAGCCGGGTATCTCGCACTTGCCGATGATCGGCGGCACCTTCAAGTACACGCCGTTCGCGGCCGGGGTTTTCGCTGTGCTGTCCGCGGTTCCGCAGCTGCTGTTGCCGATGGTGGCGGTGCTGGCGAACCTGTTCGCGCTGCTGGCGGTGGTCTGGATCGCGCTGGGCAAGCAGGGGTACGCGGCCGATCACGGCCGGGTCGCGGCGACGGCGGCGTTGACGGCGCTGGCGTTGCCGCTGCAGCCGGTGCTCATGAACTTCACGGTGGGTCAGGTGAACCTGATCCTGGTCCTGCTGGTGCTGGCGGACCTGACCGGCCGGGATCGCTGGTGGAGCGGCGTCGGGGTCGGGCTGGCGGCGGGGATCAAGCTGACGCCGGGGTTCTTCATCGTCTATCTGCTGCTGACGCGGCGGTTCCGGGCCGCGGCGGTGGCGACGGGGACGTTCGTGCTGACCGTGCTGGCCGGGTTCGTGGCGTTGCCGCACGATTCGGGGGTGTTCTGGTCGGCGAACGTGGCGGATCCGTCGCGGATCACGGGTACCGCGGCCAGTGCGATCTCGCCGGAGAACCAGTCGATCCGGGGTGCGGTGTCCCGGTTGCTGGGTGTCGCGGACGTGGCCGGTCCGGTGTGGATTCCGGTGGCGGTGGTGGTGGCGTTGCTGGCGTTGTGGGTCGCGGTGCGTGCGCATCGGCAGGGGCGTGAGCTGCTGGCGGTGTGCGTGGTCGGGGTGGCGATGGTGCTGGTGACGCCGTGGACGTGGACGCATTACTGGGTGTGGCTGGTGCCGTTCTTCGTGATGGCGGCCTGTGGTGCGTGGCGGTCCCGGACGTGGTTGCCGGCGGCGGCGCTGGTGGTGGTGTACCTGTTGGTGTTCGGCTGGCGGGTGAGTGACCGGGCGGACGCTCCGATCGTCGGGCTGGTGGTTCTTCCGGAGAGTTATCCGCCGGTGTTGCAGGCCGCGGCTCATGCGCTGTACATCGTGCTGGCGGCGGTTTTGCTGGTCCTAGCGGCCGTCCGTCCCGGCTGGCTGAACCCGGGAGGCCTGGCCGCGCCCCCGCTTGACCGCGGCCAGACCCCCGGTGGTCACCGGGTGAAGGTGAACCAGTTGATGTTCACGAAGTCCGACGAGCCGCCGCCGAACGTCAGGTAGACGTCGTGCACTCCCGTCGCTGAGCCGACGATGTTCGCCGGCACCGTCTGCCAGTTCTGCCAGCCGCCGTTGTTGGCGAAGTCGATCTCCGCGAGCACCGGGCCCGACGTGCTGTCGACGCGGGCCAGGATCGCGCCGCTCACCCCGGCGGCCGCGCCCGAGGCCAGGCGGGCGACGAACTGGCGCGGGGAGCTCGAACCGAAGTCGACGCCGGAGTACTTCAGCCAGTCGCCGCCGGCGATCCAGCCGACGTCGGTGCCGCCTTCGCCGCAGGCCTCGTTCTGGGTGCCGCTCTGGGCGCTGAACGACTCCGCCTGGATCGTCGAGTAGGCGCTTGTGCCGCCGCTGGGCGGAGGTGTCGTGCCGCCGCCCGCGCCCGGGCCGAGCGCGACCGTCCAGGACGTCGGCGCCGGGTCCTGGAGGTGGCCGTCGACCGGCTGGGCGCCGGTCGGGCCGACGTCGTCGTACGGAAAGGCGTAGCCGATCGTCGCGTGCTGGTGGACCAGCCGCGCGTAGTGGTTCGTCGTGGGGTCCTTGTAGTATTGGGACGGCGGGACGCCGTCGGGCTGGTTGTTGCCGCCGCCGACCAGCAGGCTGCTGCGGTTGAGCGCGGCCGCGAGGCGGGCGGCGATCGCGCCGCGGGCGTCCCCGCCGGAGTTGTACAGCGGCCCGCTCGCGCAGCCGAAGATGTCGATCGCGCTCGGCTTGGTGAACGGCACGCCGTTGGTGTTCAGGCCGGCGAACACGATCGTGTCGCCGCTGACCGTGCCCGTGTAGGAGCCGATGCTGCCCTGGCCGTTGATCGTCAGCGGGGTCGAGCGGTAGTGGTCCCAGACGGCGTTCAGGTAGCCGGTCCAGTAGCCGCCGAAGTCGGTCGGGGAGTGCCCGGGCGCGAGCACCCGCACCACCTTGCCGGACGTGTCGGTGACGACCAGCCGGTCCCACGGGGCCCCGTCCGTGTTGTGCTGGGCGCGCAGCCCGTCCGCGATCGCCCCGAGCGCGCCGTCCGGCAGCGGGCTGACCGACTGCGCGCCGGCCGCGCCCGTCGTCGCCATGGACACCGGCAGCGCCACCATGTCGACGTAGCTGATGTTCGCGTAGAGGTTCGCGCTGTTGTAGGTGAACTCGCAGAACGTCCAGTTCGTCTGCCAGTTCGGGTCCGAGCTGGTGAAGCCCGGCTGCACGAGCCCGGGGCCCGGGTTCACGAAGAACTGGATCCTCTTGTCCGCCGAGAACCAGACCCGGCCGCCGATGATGTAGTCGTGCAGCGTCACCGTGACCTGTGACCCGGAGCCGCCCAGCGGGATGGCGTAGTCCGGGATCGGCGTCACCGGCGAGGACGGGTTGGACAGGCGGTGGAACTGGCCGTCGGCGGTCACGAAGCCGGGCCAGCCGGAACTGTCCGCGCCGCTGATGTAGGCGTAGACGGTTCCGTTGCCGGAATTGTTCTTCAACGTCAACGGCAGGGCCGCCGCGGCCCGCGCTTTCGGCGCGGTGACGGCAGACCACAGTGGCGCGCTGGTCACGGCGGCCGCGAGACCGGCGGTGACGAAGGTACGCCTGGACAGCATGGCGCCTCCTCGGGGAGGGCGGCGACGTGCGTGGCGGCGACACGTGTCCGCGGGGTGGGGGAAGCCGAACGCTAAGTACGTGACGCCGACGTGGTCAACACCACCAGGTCAGGTGTGGTACGAGCGGCCGCCGAGCCTGCCCTCCCGTACAGGTGCGCCATTCGGAGCAATGCGTGGCAAATGTCCACCGGGAACACGAAGAACGCAATTCCGGAGATGCTTCCTACTCCATTCGTGGCGTACTCATCCGGAGCGATCAACTTAGGTTGTCAGGGGCAGCGACCTTTTCCGCTAGCCGGACCACGGCCCGGACCGGTTAGCTGATCACTGGGCGCCGCGCGGGCGGTGCTCGGCTGAAAAGACCCGGCGGGAGCACTCCCCCCTCCCGCCTGCGAAGGTACGACGTCCGGTGCGCCCAGCCCCCAGTACGGTGCACCGGACGTCGTGCCGCCACGGGGAAAGCGATCGTCCACAGCGGACGGACGAGCGTCAGACGGTGGCCGCGGCCCGGAGGTGGCGGCGGGCGCTCTCGGCCAGCTCGTCGATGTTGCGGTCCAGCAGCGTCTTCAGGTAGCCGGGGCCGATGCCGAAGTCGTCGAACCCGGTGACCAGCCCGCGCAGCTTGTCGATCCGCACGTCGCCGCGTTTGGCCGGCATCTCGACGAGCTTGCGCTCGGCGCGCGTGCCGAGGCGCTCCTCCAGGCCGTCGACGATGTCCTCGATGGCCTCCGACCGCCCGGACGCCACGTTGACGACCTCGTCCCGGATGCCCTGGCCGAGCAGCGAGTCGATCATCCGCATCATGTCGCCGACGTCGAGCAGGTCGCGGGAGACCCCGGAGTGCAGCGTGACCTCACCCGAGAGCACTTGGCGGGTCAGCGACGGCAGCAGCTGGTGCGACGACTGGCCCGGCCCGACGATGTGCGAGAGCCGCAGGACGAGCCACCGCGCGCCCGACAGCGCGCAGACGTGTTCGAGGCACAGCTTGTGCCGGCCGTAGGGTGTGAGCGGGAAGACCGCGCCGCCCTCGCTGCCGACCGACTGGTCGGCGCCGTACATGCCGGTCGAGGCGGTGGACAGGAAGATCACCGTGCGGCCGGCGGCCCGGCAGCGGTCGATCACGTCGTAGACCAGCGTGGACTCGCGCTGGAACGCGGACACGTCGCTGACGAGCACCGTCGACACGCCCGCCGCAATGAGCGTGACGTCCGGGTAGCGGTCGCCGAAGTACCGGCGGGTGTGGTGCGCGATGAAGCCGGTTCCGATGATCTCCATCAGCGGGTCACCGTCCGGTCGTCGGCCACTCCGGCCGCGTTCGAGAACACTTCGTCGGCGAGCCGCGCGGTGTCCACGGAGGAGGAGAGCCAAGCCGCTTCGGAGTCGTCGCGCCCGGCCAGCGCGGCGACGGCGAACGAGCGCAGCGACAGCTCGAACTGGTGCGCCGGGGGGAGCCAGAGCTCTTCGACGTGGTCCTGTTCTTCGATGCGCAGCACCGGTTGCCGGCCGGGTGGCGGCGTGAAGGCGCGGTCCAGCGACAGCGCGGCGGCGCTGCCCCAGAGCTCGTACCGCGAGCGGTAGCTGTGCTGGAAACCGAAGTCGAGGGACGCGGTGACGCCGCTGGCCGAGGTGAGCAGCGCGTGCCCGGCGACGTCCACGCCGCCCTCGTCGAACCGCAGGGTGGCGCCGGTGACCCGGAGATCGGGACCCAGCAGGAAAAGCGCCGCGCGCAGCGGGTAGACGCCGACGTCGAGCAGCGCCCCGCCGCCGAGCGAGGGCTGGTAGCGGATGTCGTCGGCGGGCAGCGGCGGGATGCCGAACGACGCGGTGAACGTCCGGAGCTCGCCGAGCCGGCCGGCGTCGAGCAGGTCGCGCACCCGCGTGTGCTGGGGGTGGTGGATGAACGTGAAGTTCTCGCGCAGCACCAGGTTCTGCTTCGTGGCCAGCTCGGCCAGGTCCTCGGCCTGCTCGAGGTTGAGCGTGAGCGGCTTCTCGCACAGCACGTGTTTCCCGGCCAGCAATGCTTTCCTGGTCCACTCGTGGTGCAGGCTGGTCGGCAGGGAGACGTACACCGCGTCGACGTCGGAGCGGTCCAGCAGCTCGTCGTAGGTCGTCGCGGTGGCGTGGAAGCGCCCGGCGAACTCCGCGGCCTTCTCCGGCGAGCGGGCCGCGACGGCGGTCAGCGCCAGCTCGGCCACGGCGGCCGCGGCGGGCAGCGTGCGCCGCGCGGCGATCGACGAGCAGCCGAGCGCGCCGAGCCGCAGGGCCCGGCTCACCGCAGCCCCCGCAGGCACGCGATGAGGCTGCGGGCCTGCACGTTGACGTAGTGGCTGTGCCGCAGCAGCTCGTTGAGCTGGTTCAGGGTGAGCCACCGGAAGTCGGCCAGCCCGGCGTCCGGGAAGTCCGCGGGGACCTCGATGATCTGGTAGTCGCTGTACGCGTGGTGGAACCGGCCGCCCTCTTCGGAAAGCTGGGCGGAGAACAGCACCTGGTCTTCTCTTCTGCCGAGCACCATGTCGAGGAACGGCGGCCGGTCCGCGGCCGGAGTGAGCACGTAGTTGTCCGGGGTGCACTGCACGGTCGGGGCGAGCTCCACCACGTCGAGGTAGCCGGGCTCGACCCGCGCGTTGAGCAGCGCGTGCAGCACGCCGTCGACGCGTTTCACCAGCAGGGCCACCACACCCGCGCCGTGCGGCCGGACCAGCGGCTGGGTCCACTGCGCGACTTCGCGCCCGTCGGTGGTGATGTCGACGGCGATGATGCTGAAGAACAGGCCGAGCTCGTGCGAGATCTCGGCGGGCGTCCGGACCCAGTTCGCGACCTCGCTCAGCGGCAGCGAGCTGGTGCGCACGACGTGCTGGGCCTGGCGCGAGGTGATCCAGCTGAGCACCTCGGTGCGGGTGTGCAGGCTGCCGGTGGGCTGGGCCGAGGAGCGCGCCACGGCCGCGGCCAGGTCGCTCACGGCGTCGGCCTCGCGGCCCTCGAGCCCGCCGGGCATGCAGGACAGCACCGTGCGGGCGTCCATGTTGACCAGGTTGTCCTGCTTGAGCAGCTCGTGCAGCTGGCCGAGGGTGAGCCAGCGGAAGTCGTCGGGCAGCTCGTCCTCGCCGGGGAACTCCGCGGCCTCGACGATCATGTTCCGGTTGCGCTTGCGGTAGAACCAGGAGCCCTGCTCGGACTGCAGGACGTCGGCGAGCACGGTTTCCGGGTCCGGGTCGCGGAAGTGGTCCAGGTAGGGGACCGGCCGCCCGCCGTGGACGCGGGTGTAGTTGCTCTTGGTCGCCTGGACCGTCGGCGAGACCTGGACGCCGTTGACGTTGCCCGGCTCCGACTTCGCCTGCATCAGGCAGTGCAGGACGCCGTCGATCTCCTTGACGAGGATGCCCAGGATACCGATTTCCGGCTGGTTGATGATCGGCTGCGACCAGTGCGTGACCGGTCCGTGGTCGGTGTCGACCTCGAGTCCCTCGACGCCGAAGAACCGGCCGCTTTCGTGCCGGAGGTTCCCGGAGCCGGGATCGAAACCCCATTGCCGGAGCTGGCCGAACTCGATGCGGCGGACCTCGTGGCGGTGGGCGAGGTTGCGGTCGTCGATCCACTTGGCCACGACGTCGTTCGGGGTGGCGACGCCGTCGGTGGCGGCCGCGGACTTGGCGAGCCGGTGTGGCAACGTCACGTCCGGTTTGCGGAGCAAGCCGGTTCCAGTGTGACGCTCCATGGATTTCACCTCGCGTGGCCGGCGGACGGGACGTCCTATTTGTAGCGAGGAGAAACTAGGAGGAATGCTGGTCTTTGCGGCGCCGCCGAAGGGACACTAGGCGATTCATTGGATTCGCTGTGCACGATCCGGTGGGTGCTCCCGGCCGACCTAGGGTGACCAGCGTGGACGTCTCCGGCGGGCATGTCGCCTTCTTCGGTTTTCCGGGCTTCGGTCACCTCCGGCCGACGCTGCCCGTCGTGCGCGAGCTGCTTTCGCGCGGGCACGACGTGTCGTACGTGGTCGCCGAGCGGTTCGCCGGCGTGGTCGCGGAGACCGGCGCGAGGGTAGTGCCCTACCCGTCCGCCTTCCCGGAGTCGATGCCGGACGTCCACACCGCCGACGACCTCGCCGAGGTCCTCGCGCACTACCTCGACGAGGCCTACGCCCCGCTCACCACCGCCTGGGCGGCGTTCGCGGACCGCCCGGTGGACCTCGTGGTCCAGGACGTGCTGAGCACCGACGTCGGCGGTTTGGTCGCGCGGCGCGCCGGCTGCGGCGTCGTGCGCCTGTTCGCCGGGTTCGGCGGCAACGACGAGGTTCCCCTCAACGGCAGCGAGACCGAGCTCGACGGCCCGCCGCTCGACCCCGCCCACCCCGTGCTGGCGGCGTGCGGCGAGCGCATCACGGCGTTGCTCGCGAAGGCCGGCCTGGACACCCCGCCGGAGTTCCCGCCCGGCGGCGGGGACGTCGTGGCGAACCTCGTGTTCGTGCCCCGCGCCTTCCAGCCCCGCCCGGAGTGCTTCGGCGACGAGTTCGTGTTCGTCGGCCCGACCGGCGACGACGGCGCGGCCGCGGACAGCTGGGCCGCGCCCGGCGGCGACGTCCCGGTCGTGCTGGTGTCGCTGGGCACCTCCTCCAACAGCAACCCGGGGTTCTTCACCGCCTGCGGGCAGGCGTTCGCGGGCACCGGCTGGCGGGTCGTGATGACGACCGCCGGGCACGTCGGCGACGACGTCGCGGCGGCCATGCCCGACAACGTCGAGCTGCACTCCTGGCTCGACCACCGCGCGGTCCTCCCGCACACCGACGTCGTCGTCTGCCAGGCCGGGACGGGCTCCCTGATGGACGCGTTCGGCCACGGCGTCCCCGTGGTCGCCGTCCCGCAGCGCCCGGAAGCGCGGGTGACGGCCCGGCAGGTCGAGCGGCTGGGCCTGGGCCGGGCGCTGCTCGACGACGTGACCGGGGACGACGTCCGCGACGCCGTCCTGGCCGTCGCCGCCGACGCGGCCGTGGCGGCCGAGGTCGCCCGGATGCGGGCCGCCATCGCGGCGTCCGGGGGCGCGAAACGGGCGGCGGACGTGCTCGAACGCGCCGTGCGAGCCACCCATGGAGAGCGGGCATGAGCGACGACGACAAGCTGCGCGGGTACCTCAAGAAGGTCACCGCGGACCTGTACCGGACGCGCGAGCGGCTGCGCGACGCGGAGGACCGGGAGCACGAGCCCATCGCGATCGTGGCGATGAGCTGCCGCTACCCGGGCGGCGTCCGCTCGCCGGAGGACCTCTGGGACGTCGTGGCCTCGGGCCGCGACGCGATCTCGGGGTTCCCCGTCAACCGCGGCTGGGACCTCGACGCGCTCTACGACCCCGATCCGGAGCGCGCCGGGAAGATCTACACCCGCCAGGGCGGCTTCCTGCACGACGCGGACCGGTTCGACCCGGAGTTCTTCGGCATCTCCCCGCGCGAGGCCCAGACGATCGACCCGCAGCAGCGGCTGCTGCTCGAAACGGCCTGGGAGGCCTTCGAACGCGGCGGCATCGACCCGGCGTCGCTGCGCGGCAGCAGCACCGGCGTGTTCGCCGGGGTGATGTACAACGACTACGCCACGCGCCTGACCGACCTGCCCGCGAGCCTCGAAGGCTATGTGGGCAACGGAAGCGCGGCCAGCATCGCCTCCGGCCGGGTGGCCTACACCTTCGGGCTCGAAGGCCCGGCGGTCACCGTCGACACGGCGTGCTCGTCGTCGCTCGTCGCGCTGCACTGGGCCGCGCAGGCGCTGCGGCGCGGCGACTGCTCGCTGGCGCTGGCCGGCGGCGTCGCGGTGATGTCGACGCCGGTGACGTTCATCGGGTTCAGCCGGCAGCGCGGCCTTTCCCCGGACGGCCGGTGCCGCTCCTACGCCGACGCCGCCGACGGCACGGGCTGGGGCGAAGGCGCCGGTTTCCTGCTCCTGGAACGGCTTTCCGACGCGCGCCGCAACGGCCACCCGGTGCTCGCGGTGGTGCGCGGCTCGGCCGTCAACTCCGACGGCGCGAGCAGCGGGCTCACCGCGCCGAACGGGCCTTCGCAGCAGCGCGTCATCCGCGCCGCGCTCGCCGACGCCGGGCTGTCCGCCGCGGACGTCGACGTCGTCGAGGGCCACGGCACCGGGACCACGCTGGGCGACCCGATCGAGGCGCAGGCGCTGCTGGCGACGTACGGCCGGGAACGCGCCGGCGGGGCACCGCTGTGGCTGGGCTCCGCGAAGTCGAACTTCGGGCACACCCAGGCCGCGGCCGGGGTCGGCGGCGTGATCAAGATGGTCATGGCGCTGCGCAACGAGCTGCTGCCGCGCACCCTGCACGCCGAGGTTCCGTCGTCCAAAGTGGACTGGGACGCCGGCGAGGTCGAGCTGCTGCGGGAGGCCGTCGCGTGGCCGGCGGGTGAGCGGCCGCGCCGGGCCGGGGTCTCGTCCTTCGGGGTGAGCGGCACCAACGCGCACACGATCATCGAGCAGGCCCCCGTCCTCGAACCCGCTGAGCCAGGAGGCCCTGCCGGGCTGGTCCCCGCCGTGTTGTCGGCGAAGAGCCCGGAAGCCTTGCGTGAGCAGGCGGCCCGGTTGCTGTCGCAGGTGGACGGACACCGGCCGGTCGACATCGCCTATTCGCTGGCCACCACGCGGGCGGCGTTCGAGCACCGGGCCGTCGTGCTTGCGGAGACCGCCGAGGAACTGAAGCAGGGGCTCGTCGAGCTGGCGTCCGTCGGCGAAACCACCCCGGGCAAGACGGCTTACGTGTTCGCCGGCCAGGGAGCGCAGCAGCCGGGCATGGGCCGCGAGCTGTACGCGGCCTTCCCCGTCTTCGCCGAAGCCTTCGACGAGGTCTGCGCGGGCTTCGCCGGACTGCGCGAGCTGATCTTCGAGGGCGGCGACCTGGACCGCACCGAGGTGACCCAGCCCGCCCTGTTCGCCGTGGAGGTCGCGCTCCACCGGCTGCTCGTCTCCTGGGGCCTCACCCCGGACTTCGTCATGGGGCACTCGATCGGCGAGCTGGCCGCGGCGCACGTCGCCGGGGTGTTCTCGCTGGCCGACGCGTGCCGCCTGGTCGCGGCGCGGGCGCGGCTCATGCAGTCGGTGCCCGAGGCCGGCGCGATGGCCGCCCTGCGCGCCACCGAGGAGCAGGTCCGGCCGCTGCTGGGTGAGCGGGTCGCCCTCGCGGCGGTCAACGGGCCCGAGTCCGTGGTCGTCTCCGGTGACGTCGACGCCGTCGAGGAGATCGCCGCGCGGTTCGCCGGGTCGAAGCGGCTGCGGGTCAGCCACGCCTTCCACTCGCCGCACATGGACTCGATCCTGGACGCGTTCCGCGCGGTCGCCGAGACCGTTTCCTATGCGGCGCCGAAGATTCCCGTGGTGTCCAACGTGACCGGTGAGCCGTCGGACGTCGCGTCCGCCGCGTACTGGGTCGAGCACGTCCGCGCCACCGTCCGGTTCCACGACGGCATGCGCTGGCTCGCCGAGCACCGGGTGACCCGGTTCGTCACGCCCGGACCCGGCGGTGCGGCCGCCGCGATGGCGGGGGACTGCGTGCCGGGCGCGGTCGTGGTGCCGGTGCTGCGCCGGGACCGGGACGAGGTGCGCACCTTCACCGAAGCCGTCGGACGGATGCACATCGCCGGGTTCTCCCCGGACTGGGCGGCCGTGTTCGCCGGCCGCGGCGGGCGCGTCGTCGACCTCCCGACGTACGCCTTCCAGCGGGAGCGCTACTGGCTCGACGGGCAGCACGCCGTCAAGCCGGCCGGTGCCCTGTACCGCGTCGAGCGGGTCCCGGCGACCGCCACCAGCCCGGCCGTCGACTGGCACGCCTTGGGCTCCGACGTCCCGCCGGTGGTGTACTTCCGGTGCGAGGCCGAAGGCGACGTCGTCGAAGCCGCCCACCGCTTGGCGCGGGAAGCCCTGGAAGTGCTGCGGACCTGGCTGACCGACGACCGTTACGCGAACTCCAAGCTCGTCTTCGTCACCCGCGGGCTCGCCGGTGCCGCGGTGCGGGGGCTGGTCCGCTCGGCGCAGGCCGAGCACCCCGGCCGGTTCGTTCTGGCCGACGCCGCCGAACTGCCCGCCGCGTTCGCCGTCGAAGAGCCGGAAGCCACCTACGCCGACGGCGAAGTCACCGTCCCGCGGCTCGTGGAGTCCACTTCGGACGAAGTCGGCCGCCTCGAAAGCACCGTGCTCGTCACCGGCGGGGCCGGCTCGCTCGGCGGCGAACTCGCCCGGCACCTGGTGCGCGCTCACGACGTCCGCCGTCTCGTTCTCGCCAGCCGTCGGGGACCAGATTCGCCTGGTGCGCAAGAGCTTCAGGCCGAGCTGGCGGCCGAAGGCGCCGACGTGGTGCTGGCCGCCTGCGACGTCTCCGACCGGGAAGCACTGGCCGGGCTGCTCGGCGAGATCGGCCCGCTGAGCGCGGTGGTGCACGCCGCCGGGGTGCTCGACGACGGCGTCGTCGCCTCGCTGACGCCCGAGCGCCTCGACGCCGTCCTGCGGCCCAAGCTCGACGCGGCCTGGTACCTGCACGAACTCACCGAAGGACTGTCCGCGTTCGTCCTGTTCTCCTCCGCCGCCGGGGTTCTCGGCGGCGCCGGGCAGGGCAACTACGCGGCGGGCAACACCTTCCTCGACGCGCTCGCCGAGCACCGGCGGGCGAACGGGCTGCCCGCGGTGTCGCTGGCCTGGGGTCCCTGGGTCCCGGACGGCGGAATGACCGGGCAGCTGACCGACTCCGACGTCGCGCGCATGCGCCAAGGCGGCATCCGGCCGCTGCCCGCCGGCGACGCGCTGCGCCTGTTCGACCGCGCGATCGCCGGACCCGACGCGGTGGTCGTGCCGATCGACTTCGCCGTCGACGACCTGGACCACACCCGGCCGCTGCTCGGCGGGCTCACCGGGAAACGTGGTGGCACACCGGCCGGCCTGACCGGGCTGCCCGCCGCCCTCGACCTCGTCCGCGCCCAGGTGGCCGCCGTGCTCGGGCACGCGTCGACGGCGACCGTGCGCGCGGACCGGCCGTTCGCCGACCTCGGCTTCGACTCGCTGACCGCGGTCGAGCTGCGCAACGCCCTCGGCCGCGAGACCGGCCTGACTCTGCCTTCGACAATCGTCTTCGACCACCCGACGCCGCGTGCGCTCGCCGAGCACCTGCTCGGCGCGGCCGACCTCGTCCCCGCCGAACCGACGCGCACGAGCGCCGACGAGCCGATCGCGATCGTGGCGATGAGCTGCCGCTTCCCCGGCGGGGTCAGCACGCCCGAGCAGCTGTGGGAGCTCCTCGAAGCCGGGCGCGACGTCATCTCGCCGTTCCCCGGCGACCGCGGCTGGGACCTCGACACGCTCTACCACCCGGACCCCGACCACCCCGGCACCTGCTACACGCGGGAAGGCGGCTTCCTCGCCGACGCGGCCGGGTTCGACCCGGAGTTCTTCGAGGTTTCGCCGCGCGAAGCCGTCGCCATGGACCCGCAGCAGCGGCTGCTGCTGGAGACCGCCTGGGAGGTCTTCGAGCGCGCCGGGATCGACCCGTCGGCGCTGCGCGGCAGCCGCACCGGTGTCTTCGCCGGGACCAACGGCCAGGACTACTCGACCCTGCTGCGGGACTCGGCCGACGACGTCGCCGGGCACCTCGGCACCGGGAACGCGGCGAGCGTGCTGTCCGGCCGGGTCTCCTACACGTTCGGGCTCGAAGGTCCGGCGGTCACCGTCGACACGGCGTGCTCGTCCTCGCTGGTCGCCCTGCACCTCGCGGCGCAGTCGCTGCGGTCCGGCGAGTGCTCGCTGGCGCTGGCCGGCGGGGTCACCGTGATGTCCACACCCGCCGGGTTCGTGGAGTTCAGCCGCCAGCGCGGGCTGGCCGAAGACGGCCGCTGCAAGGCCTTCGGCGACGCCGCCGACGGCACCGGCTGGTCGGAGGGCGCCGGGATCCTGCTGCTGGAACGGCTTTCCGACGCCCAGCGCAACGGCCGTCGGGTGCTGGCGGTGCTGCGCGGCTCGGCGGTCAACCAGGACGGCTCGAGCAACGGGCTTACCGCCCCGAACGGCCCTTCGCAGCAACGCGTCATCCTCGCCGCCCTCGCCGACGCCGGGCTGGCGCCGTCCGAGGTGGACGCCGTCGAGGCGCACGGCACCGGCACGCGGCTCGGCGACCCGATCGAAGCCCAGGCGCTGCTCGCCACCTACGGGCAGGACCGCGAGCGTCCCCTGTGGCTCGGCGCGATCAAGTCGAACCTCGGGCACACCCAGGCCGCCGCCGGGGTGGCCGGCGTGCTCAAGATGGTCCTCTCCCTGAACCACGAGGTCTTGCCGCGGACGCTGCACGCCGACGTCCCTTCGGAGCGGGTCGACTGGTCCGCCGGGCACGTCCGGCTGCTGACCGAGCCGGTCGCCTGGCCCTCGGTGGACCGGCCACGCCGGGCGGCGGTGTCCGCGTTCGGCTTCAGCGGGACCAACGCGCACGTCGTGCTGGAACAGGCGCCCGCCTACGTTTCGTCCACTGTGGACGAGACGCCGTCGCTGCTCTGGCCGCTGTCCGGCCACACCGAGGCGGCGTTGACCGCGCAGGCCGCCGCGGTGCTTCCGGTGGCGGCGCACGACATCGGCTCCGCGCTGGCCGCCCGGACCGCGTTCGACCACCGGGCCGTCGTCCTGGCACCCGACCGCGACACCGCGGTGGCGAACCTGCGGCTGCTCGCCGAGGGCGGCGAAGGCCCCGGCGTCATGCGCGGCCGCGTCTCCGACGAGGGCCGGTCGGCGTTCCTCTTCACCGGCCAGGGCGCCCAGCGCACGGGCATGGGACTCGCGCTGCGCGAGGAGTTCCCGGTGTTCGCCGACGCCTTCGACGCGGCCTGCGCGCGGTTCGACCTGCCGCTGCGCGAGGTGATCGCCGAGGGCGGCGATCGGCTCGACCAGACGCGCTTCGCCCAGCCCGCGCTGTTCGCGGTCGAGGTGGCGCTGTTCCGCCTGCTGGAGTCGTGGGGATTGACCCCGGACTTCGTCATGGGCCACTCGATCGGTGAGCTCGCGGCCGCCCACGTGGCCGGCGTCCTGAGCCTCGACGACGCCTGCACCCTGGTCGCCGCGCGCGGCCGGCTCATGCAGGAGCTGCCCGCGACCGGCGCGATGGTGGCCGTGCGGGCGACCGAGGACGAGGTCCGGCCGCTGCTCACCGCGTCGGCCGGGATCGCCGCCGTCAACGGGCCCGCGTCGGTCGTGGTGTCCGGCGTCGAAGAGGACGTCCTCGGCATCGCCGCGCACTTCACGCGGCTGGGCCGGGAAACCAAGCGGCTGCGCACGAGCCACGCCTTCCACTCCCCGCTGATGGACCCGATGCTCACGCGGTTCCGCGAGGTCGCGGCCGGACTGTCCTACCAGGACCCGAAGATCGGGCTGGTCTCGAACCTCACCGGCCGGCTCGTCACCGCCGCCGGGCCCGAGCACTGGGTCCGGCACGTGCGCGACGCCGTCCGGTTCGCCGACGGCGTCGGCGGGCTGGCGTCCCAGGGCGTCACCCGGTTCGTGGAGCTGGGGCCGGACGCCGTGCTCGCGGCCATGGTCGGGGACTGCGTGGACCGGCCCGTGTTCGTCACCGCCACCCAGCGGCGCAAGCGTCCCGACGTCGAGGCCGTGCTGACCGCCGTGGCGGAGGCTCACGTCCACGGCTTTTCCCCGGACTGGACGACGCTGGTCCCGGCCGGCGAGCGGACCGAGCTGCCGACCTACTCCTTCCAGCGCCGCCGGTTCTGGCCCGCGGCCGCGGGGCGCTCCGGCGACGTCGCGACCGCGGGGCTCGCGGCCAGTCCCCACCCGTTGCTCGGCGCGACCGCCGAGCTGGCCGGGTCCGCCGGGTTCCTCGGCACCGGCCGGCTTTCCCTGCGCACCCACCCCTGGCTCGCCCACCACGGCATCGGCGGCTCGGTGCTCTTCCCCGGGACGGCGTTCGTCGAGCTCGCCGTCGACGCGGGCGACCGCGCCGGCCGCCCGCAGCTCGAAGAACTGACGCTCGGGGCGCCGCTGGTGCTGCCCGCGACCGGCGGCGTCGCGCTGCAGGTCCTGACCGGCGCGCCGGACGAGTCCGGGGCGTGCTCGCTGACCATCCACTCGCGCGCCGAGGACGCGGCCCCCGACAGCCCGTGGACGCTGCACGCGAGCGGCGTGCTGACCCCGGCGGTCCCGGCGCGCGGCGACGACCTCACCGAGTGGCCGCCGCCGGGCGCGGAAACCGTGGACACCGAAGGGCTTTACGACCGGCTCGCGGACAGCGGGTTCGGTTACGGGCCGGTCTTCCAGGGCCTGCGCCGGGCCTGGCGGCACGGCGACGACGTGTACGCCGAGGTCGAGCTGCCCGAGGACGCGGACGCTTCGGCGTTCGGGCTGCACCCGGCGCTGCTCGACGCGGTCCTGCACGCGGCGGCGTTCCTGCCGTTCGCCCCCGCCCCGAACGGCAGGCTGCCGTTCTCCTGGCGCGGGGTGTCACTGCACGCCGAAGGCGCTCGTGGCCTGCGGGTGCGGCTCACCAAGACCGGCGCCGAGTCCCTCGCGATCACGATCGCCGACGCCGCCGGCCGGGCCGTCGCGACCGTGGAGTCCCTGGCCCTGCGGGAGTTCTCGCCGGACCAGCTCGTGGCCCGGCCGGACGCGCTGTACCGGCTCACCTGGCCCGTCCACGACGGCGACGTCATCGAGCCGTCCTGGACGGTCGTCGACTCGCTCGCCGACGTCACCGAGGTCCCGGACGTCGTCGTGCTCCCGTTCGCGACCCGGCCGGTGCGGGAGGCGACCCACGACGCGCTCGCGCTCGTCCAGACCTGGCTCGCCGAAGACCGCTTCACCGCGGCGAAGCTCGCGCTGCTGACTTCCGGCGCCGTCGTCACCGAAGAGGGCGACGGGACGGCCGATCCCGCCCTCGCGGCGGTCTGGGGCCTGGTGCGCTCGGCGCAGTCGGAGCACCCCGGCCGGTTCGTGCTGGTGGACTCCGACGGCTCGGCCGAGCCCGCCACCGCGCTGGCGGCGGGGGAGAACCAGGTCGCGGTCCGGGCGGGCGTGGCGCGGGTGGCGCGGCTGGCGAAGGAATCCGACGCGCTCACCGTCCCGGCCGGCGACTGGCGGCTCGACATCGCCGAGCGCGGCACCCTCGACGGGCTGACCGTCGTGCCCTGCCCCGAGTTCGCCGGGCCGGTCGCGCCGGGCGCGGTGCGGATCTCCGTGCGCGCGGCCGGCGTGAACTTCCGGGACGTGCTCAACACCCTCGGCATGTACCCGGGCCCGGCCACCGCGCCGGGGCTGGAGGGCGCCGGAGTCGTTACGGCCGTGGGCGACGGCGTCACCCGGTTCGCGCCGGGCGACCGCGTGATGGGCATGTTCGGCGGCGCGTTCGGGCCGGTGGCCGAGGTCGACGAACGGATGCTCTGCCGGCTGCCGGCCGGGATGTCGTTCGCGCAGGGCGCTTCGGTGCCGGTGGTGTTCCTGACCGCGCTCTACGCCCTGACCGACCTGGGCGACCTGCGCCCGGGCGAGAGCGTCCTGGTGCACGCGGCGGCGGGTGGCGTCGGCATGGCCGCGGTCCAGCTCGCACGGCAGCTCGGCGCCGAGGTGTACGGCACCGCGAGCGCCGGGAAGTGGGACACGCTGCGGGCTTCGGGCCTCGCGGACGACCACATCGCGTCGTCGCGGACCCTGGACTTCGAGGCGGAGTTCCGCGCGGCGACCGGCGGGCGCGGCGTCGACGTCGTGCTCGACTCGCTCGCCGGCGACTTCGTGGACGCGTCGCTGCGGCTGCTGCCCCGCGGTGGCCGGTTCCTGGAGATGGGCAAGACCGACGTGCGCGACCCCGAGCGGGTCGCGGCGGACCACCCAGGTGTCCGGTACCAGGCGTTCGACCTGGTCGAAGCCGGGTACGACCGGATCCGCGAGCTGTTCGACCGGCTGCTGGCGTGGTTCGAGGCCGGGGTGCTGACCCCGATCCCGGTCACCACCTGGGACGTCCGGCGCGCGCCCGCGGCGTTCCGGCACGTGAGCCAGGCCAAGCACGTCGGCAAGGTCGTGCTGACCGTGCCCGCGCCGCTCGACCCCGGCGGCACCGTGCTCATCACCGGCGGCACCGGCGGACTCGGCCGCCTGCTGGCCCGGCACCTCGCGGAGTCCGGCGTCCGGCACCTGCTGCTGGCGAGCCGTCGTGGCCCGGCGGCCGAGGGCGTCGAAGAGCTGCGGGCCGAGCTGTCCTCGCTGGGAGCCGCGACTTCGGTCGTGGCGTGCGACGCGGCGGACCGGGAAGCGCTGGCGAAGCTGCTGGCCGACGTGCCGGCGGAGCACCCGCTGACCGCCGTGGTGCACGCGGCCGGGGTGCTCGACGACGGGCTCGTCGAAGCGCTCACCCCCGAGCGGCTGGATGCCGTGCTGCGGCCCAAGGTGGCCGCGGCGGCCAACCTGGACGAGCTGACCCGGGACCTCGATTTGTCGGCGTTCGTCCTGTTCTCGTCGGCGGCGGGGGTGCTCGGGGCGCCCGGGCAGAGCAACTACGCGGCGGCAAACGCTTTCCTGGACGGGCTGGCCCGGCGACGGCGTGCGGCGGGGCTGCCCGCCCTGGCGCTGGCCTGGGGCCCGTGGCTGCCGACCGGCGGCATGACGGCCGCGCTGTCCGACGCCGACGTGCGCCGCATGGCGCGGTCCGGGCTGCCGCCGCTGCCCGCGGACCAGGGCCTGGCGCTGTTCGACGCGGCGCTGGGCGCGCCCGACGCGGTGCTGGTGCCGATGCTGGTCGACGCGCGCGTGCTGGGCTCGGCGGACGTCCCGGAGCAGCTGCGCGCAGTGGTCCGGACCGCCGCGCGGCGCCGGACGGCCGGCGGGTCCCCGCAGGCGGGTCCAGACCTGCGGCAGCGGCTGGCCGGAACGTCCGGCGAGGACCGGCGGCAGGCGCTGCTGGACCTGGTCTGCGCGCAGGTGGGCGCGGTGCTGGGCTACGGCGGCGGCGAGGCCGTCGACCCGCTGAGGGTGTTCAAGGAGCTGGGTTTCGACTCGCTGACCGCGGTGGAGCTGCGCAACCGGCTCAGCGCGGCGAGCGGGATCCGCCTGCCGGCGACGCTGATCTTCGACTACCCGACCCCGGCGGCGCTGGCCGGGTACGTGGGCGAGGAACTGTTCCCGGACGACGCCGGCGAGGCGGACGACGAGCGGGAGATCCGCGCGGCGCTGGCTTCGATCCCGGTCGCGCGCTTCCGTGAGGCGGGGCTGCTGGACGCGTTGCTGAAGCTGAGCGGGCGCGAACCGGCCCCGGTGGCCGACCCCGAGGACGACGAACTGGGCGACCTGGACGTCGACGACCTCGTGCGGATGGCGCTCGGCCCGGACGAGGCCTGAAACGGCGAGCGGCCGCCCTGGTGACCCCCCCGACCGGGACACCAGGGCGGCCGTTTCGCGCCCCTGGAACTGTTTTCAGGAAATGAAGAATCGACGCCGTCCCGCGGCCGTCGTTTTCCGCGACGTGGCACTGCGGACGAAGAACAGCAGACCCACGACGATGGTGACGCCGCCGCCGATCACGCCGATGGTGTGCTCGCCCGCGTTGATGATGATCGCGACCCCGCCCGCGACCAGGATCAGCCCCATGACGAGGGAAACGAACGGACGGCCGCCTTGTTCTTTGGCCATGGGAAACTCCTTGGAACGGTAGACGACGAAATTTCTTGTCATCGATTCAAGCACACGGCGATCAGCGTTGTGAGTCCTCGAAAGTCGTCTTCGGACCATCGAAAGTTGACATTCCCGAGTTGCCGGTCGCCCTGGGTACTGGGAAGATCACACCCGTACGGGGGTTGCAACTTTGGTTGTGGCGACAAGCCACCTTGTGCAGTAGCACGACAGCGGTGGCAACGGGTTGACTCGTCCTCAAGCACTACAGCATCGAATACGGAGCAGGCGCGTGATCACAGCACGAGATCTGACGAAGCGATACGGGGACACGACGGCCGTCAACGGCCTGTCGTTCGACATCAAGCCCGGCGTCGTGACCGGTTTCCTCGGGCCCAACGGGGCGGGCAAGTCGACCACGATGCGGATGATCCTCGGCCTGGACGCCCCCAGCGGCGGCTCGGTCACGGTCAACGGCAAGGCCTACCGGGACCTGCCCGCGCCGATGCGGGAGGTCGGGGCGCTGCTCGACGCGAAGGCCGTCCACGGCGCCCGCACGGCGTACCGGCACCTGCAGTGGGTGGCGCAGGCCGGCGGCATCCCGCGCAAGCGGGTGGACGAGGTGCTCGACACCGTCGGCCTCACCGAGGTCGCCGGCAAGAAGGTCGGCAACTTCTCCCTCGGCATGTACCAGCGGCTCGGCATCGCGACCGCCCTCCTGGGCGACCCGCCGACGCTGCTGTTCGACGAGCCGGTCAACGGCCTCGACCCCGAGGGCATCTACTGGATCAGGACGCTGATGCAGGACCTCGCCGCCGAAGGGCGCACGGTCTTCGTCTCCAGCCACCTGATGAACGAGATGGAAGAGACCGCCGCGCACGTCATCGTGATCGGCCGGGGCGAGCTCATCGCCGACATGCCGATCGCCGACTTCACCCAGCGCAGCGCGCGCAGCCACGTCCACGTGGTCTCGCCGCAGGCCGCCGAGCTCGCCGAAGCCCTGGAGCGGGCGGGCGGCAAGGTGACGAAGCTCGACGACGGTTCGCTCAACGTCGTCGGCCTGGACTCGCCGGAGATCGGAGACCTCGCGCTGGAGCGCCGGCTCGGGCTGCACGAGCTCACGCCGGTCCGCGCGAGCCTCGAGGCCGCGTTCATGGACCTCACCAAGGACAGCGTGCAGTACCGCTCGCACAACGGCGCGCCGCCGGAGGAGCACAAGGTACTCGAGACGGTGCGGGCGCTCGCGTCGGAAGGGACTGAGTAACGTGACGACCGCAACGGCTTCGCTGCCGGAAACGAAGACGTCGCCCGGCATCGGCAACACGCTCGCCGCGGAGTGGACCAAGCTCAGGTCGGTCCGGTCGACCTGGCTCGTCGTCATCGCCGCGGCGGTGGTCAGCGTCGGGTTCTCCGTGCTGTTCAGCTTCCTGACCGAGCAGGACTACAAGAACCTGCCCGCGGGCCAGACGGCGGACTTCGACTCGGCGGGCACCGCCATGGTCGGGATGAACCTCGGCCTGATCCTCATCTCGGTGCTCGGCGTGCTCGCCGTGTCCGGTGAGTACTCGACCGGGATGATGCGCCTCACGCTGGCCATCACCCCGCACCGCGGCCGGGTCCTGGTCTCGAAGGCCGTGGTCGTCGGGCTGCTGGCGTTCGTGCTCGGCACGCTGTTCGCGGCGGCGGCGTTCTTCATCGGCCAGCTGGTCCTCGGCATCAACCCGGCCATCCCGACGCTGGGCCTCGGCGGCCCGGGCGTGCTGCGCAGCCTGCTCGGCTGGGGCGCGGAGTTCGCGGCGTTCGCGTTGCTGGCGCTGGCGTTCGGCGTGATGATGCGCAGCGCGGCGGGCGCGATCGCGACGGCGATCGGCTTCATCTTCGCCCCGGCGATCCTCGGCGCGCTGCTGCCGGCGTGGGTCCAGCGCGACATCCTGGCGTACTTCCCGGCGTCGGCGGCGGAGCAGCTGAGCACGGCCCAGCTGAAGACGGACTCGGCGACGTACCTCGGTCCGCTGACCGGCGGCGGCACGCTGCTGACGTGGGTCGCGGTGGCGCTGGTGGTGGCGTTCTCCCTGATGGGCAAGCGCGACTCGGGCTGAGCGGTCTCCCGCGGCAAGAGGTCGTGAGTGAGAAACAGTGTTCTAACCCTGTTTCTCACTCACGACCTTTTTGCTGCGCCGAGGATGCGGTCGGCCGCCGTGATCGCGCCGCCGCCGTCGTGCGTGTGGTCCCGCATGGCCCGCATGCGTGCGCTGATGCCTTCGTCGGCCGCCACTGCGAGGACCGCGTCACGGATCGACTCCGGCGCCAGGTCCTCCCGGGGCAGCCGCACGCCGAGGCCCAGCTCCACCACCCGCTCGGTGTTGACCTCCTGCTCGCCGTGCATCGGCACCAGGACCAGCGGCGTCCCGCAGTAGAACGCCTCCATGACGCTGCCCATGCCCGCCGACGTCACGAACGCCGACGCGTGCCGCAGCACCGCCGGGTGCGGAACCCATGGGCGCGCCTCGACGTTCGGCGGCAACGCGCCCAGCGAAGCCGGGTCCACGCCGCCACCCAGGGTCATCACCAGGTTCCACGGCAGGTCCGCGAAAGCGCTTGCGCACTGGCGGAAGAAGTCCGGCTGGTCGTTGAACGCCGACGTCCCGAGGGACACCAGCAGCACCGGGTTCCCGTTCGACGGCGGCTCCCAGCCCGTCAGCGGCCGCTGCGGGCCGAAGCACGGGCCGGTGAACGTGTGCCGCGCGTCGAACGTCTCGCCCGCGTACTGGAAGTCGCGGGGGATCAGGACGAGCTTTTGGTCGCGTCCGTCGTCAAGGAACTGTTCCGCCGTCTGTCCCGGCGCCTCGGCCGCCAGGAGGGCGTTCAGGTCGGCCAGGAAATCATACGAGTCCTCTGTGGACTCCGGAGCCGGGTAACGCGCCACGTGCGCCGGCAGCGAATAGTGCTCGTTGGACGCGAAACACGCCGAGAGCTGGACGGTCGGGCACGCGACGTCGTGGGCGAGCACCCGGCCCGCGATCCACATGGTCGAGTCGAAGGCGAGCACGTCGGGCGGGTCGTCCGCCAGCAGCTTCCGGACGGGCTCCAGCGGCGCCAGGCAGCTGGACGCGCCGGTCAGCGCGGCCGCCAGGCGGTGCGAACCCGGGTCGTCGGCCGGTCCGTGGTAAACGAGCGGCTGGGCGCCGGCCGCCGCGATCCGGTCGGCGAAGGCGCTGCCTGTCGCCACCGTGACCCGGTGGCCGCGCCGGACCAGCTCGCCGACGACGTCCAGGACGGGGGTCACGTGCCCGTAGCCGGGCAGGGTGCAGAGCACGACGTGTCGGGTCACCTGGCCATGCTCGCACCGCGCATTCTGGGATTTCGCCAGACGTCCCGCCGTTAGCCTCGGGCGCGAACCCTGGTGGAGGTGGGCGGATGGAGTTCGGCTGGACCGCGGACCAGCGGCAGCGCTACGACCGGACGGTGGCCGACACGCGGGCGGCCTTCCCGGCCGCACCCGAGTACGTGTTCAGCCGCGAGAAGTGGGCCCTGCTGGGCAAGTTCGGCGTCCTCGGCGCCAGCGTGCCCGCGAAGCACGGCGGTGGCGGTCTGACCGCGCTCGACACCGCGCGGGTCTTCGAAGCCGCCGGGCGCGGCTGCCCGGACACCGGCCTCGTCTTCGGCGCGGCCGCGCACCTGTTCGCCTGCACGATGCCCATCGTCGACTTCGCCCCCGAGGCCCTGCGCGAGCGGCTCCTGCCCGGCCTCGCCGCCGGCGACCTGATCGCGGGCAACGCGATGACCGAGCCCGAAGCGGGGTCCGACGTCGGCGCGCTGCGGACCACGGCCACGCCTGTGGACGGCGGGTTCGTGCTCGACGGCGTCAAGAGCTTCGTCAGCAACGGTCCCGTCGCCGACGTCCTCGTCACCTACGCGGTCACCGACCCGGCCGCCGGGCACTGGGGCATCACGGCGTCGGTGGTCGACGCCCGCTCGCCGGGGATCACCTTCGGCGAGCCGTTCGCCAAGCTCGGGATGGAAGGCTGCGTGGCCTCCGAGGTCACCTTCAGCGGCTGTTTTGTGCCCGCGGACGCCGTGCTCGGCGAACCGGGCCAGGGCTCGGCGATCTTCCAGCACTCGATGGGCTGGGAGCGCGCCTGCCTGTTCGCGCTGTACCTGGGCGTGCAGGACCGGCTGATCGAGCGCTGCCTGGCGCACGTGCGCGACCGCCGCCAGTTCGGCAAGCGGCTCGCGGAGTTCCAGTCGGTGTCCAACCGGATCGTGGAGATGAAACTGCGGGCCGAAAGCGCCCGCCTGCTGCTGTACCGGGCCTGCTGGGCGCTGGATCAGGGCGAAGACGCGACGCTGTTCGCGGCGCTGTCCAAGCTGGCGGTGTCCGAGGGGACGGTGGCGAGCGCGACCGACGCCGTGCAGCTGTTCGGCAGCCGCGGCTACCTGCGCGAGCAGGGGATCGAAGCCGCGCTGCGGGACGCGATCGGCGGCACGATCTTCTCCGGCGCCTCCGACGTGCAACGGCAGCTGGTCGCGATGGAACTGGGGATGTGAACAGGGTGGAACTGCTGCACCAGCTGGTTCTAGACGCTGCCAAGCGCACGCCGGACGCCCCGGCCGTGCACTGCGGCGCCACGACCGTGACCTACCGCGAGCTCGACGAGCTGGCCGACCGTCAGGCCGCCGGGTTGTCCGCGGCCGGGGTCCGCCGCGGCGACCGGGTGCTGATCTGGGCGGAGAAGAGCGTCGAGGTGGTGGCGCTGATGCAGGCGTCGCTGCGGCTGGGCGCGGTCTACGTGCCGGTCGCGCCGTCGAACCCGGTCTCGCGGGTGCGGCTCATCGCCGAGGGCTGCACGCCCGCGCTGGTGGTCACCGACGAGACGGCCGACTGGGGCCCGAACCCGCCGCCGCTGAGCTCGTTCGACGCACTGTCCGTTGTGGACCGGCCGAGCCCGCCGCTCGAGCACGTCGGGCCGGACGAGCCCGCGTACATCCTCTACACCTCCGGCTCGACGGGTGCGCCGAAGGGCGTCCTCATCAGCCACCGCAACGCGCTCGCGTTCGTCGGGTGGGCCGCGGCGGAGACCGGGCTGCACGCGGGCGACCGGCTGGCCAACCACGCGCCGTTCAACTTCGACCTGTCGGTGTTCGACCTCTACGGCGCGTTCTTCGCCGGGGCGTCGGTGGACCTGGCCGGCGCGGACCTGTCGTACTCGCCCGCCGAGCTGACGGAGTTCCTGCACGGGCGCGGGATCAGCGTCTGGTACTCGGTGCCGTCGGCGCTGCTGCTGATGATGCGCCACGGCGGCCTGCTCGACCGGCCGGCGCCGGAGTCCCTGCGGGTCTGCGTGTTCGCCGGCGAGCCGTTCCCGATCGCCGGGGTGCAGACGCTGCGTCGCGCGTGGCCGGACGTCCGGCTGTTCAACTGGTACGGGCCGACCGAGACGAACGTTGTCACCAGCTACGAGGTGACGGCGGCAGATCTCGCGCGGACCGGTGGCCTGCCGATCGGGCGGGCGTGCTCGGGGGCGACGCTGACGCTGTCTCCCGAGGGCGAGATCGTCGTCGAGGGTCCGACGGTGATGCTGGGGTACTGGGGTGCGGCGCCGCAGCTGGGCGGCTACCACACCGGCGACGTGGGCCGGTACGACGAGGCGGGCGAGCTGGAGTACGCCGGCCGCCGCGACGCGATGGTCAAGCTCCGCGGCCACCGCATCGAGCTGGGCGAGATCGAGACGGCGCTGGCCCGCCACCCGGCGGTGGCCGAGGTGGCGGTGATCGTCGCGGGAGCGGGCATCGACGCCCGCCTGCGCGCGGTGATCGTCCCCCGCCCGGGCGAGCGCGTGACACTGCTGGGCATGAAGGCCCACTGCGCGGCCCACCTGCCGAAGTACATGATCGTGGACGAGGTGAGCGCGGTGGCGGAGCTGCCCCGCACGGCGAACGGCAAGACCGACCGCGCCGCACTGGCCGCCGCACACTGACGTTCCCGTGGTCTCCAGGGGTCGTGAGTGAGAAACAGGGTTAGAACACTGTTTCTCACTCACGACCGCCCCGGCCTGCAGCGGTGGCAGGTCGTGGCTCGACTGCCCGTCGGGTCCCAGCCTTCGCGAAGCAGGATCCTCCGGACCTCGGCAGCCACGGCGCACGGCGAAGTGTGCACGTCCTGCCAGCCGTAGACCAGTCTGGCCCGACCAGCGAGTTCTGCGGCGTTGTCGCGGCGACGATCCCGGAAGGCGACGCCGCCGGTTGCGTGAGTGGCACGGCCATCCAGCCGGATCGTGACCGTGGCGCCATGGCTGTCATAGGTCACGTCCTCCCAGAGGGTCTTCCCGTCCACTGCGAATGGCGTCTGCCGGTCACCGCGGGGCAGACCATGCTGTTCCTCGACCCTTTCGAGGTACTCGACCTCGAGTGCGGACATCAACCCGTTGTCGATGAGCTCGAGCCCCCGGCGAATAGCTGCCCGATGGCGATACGGGGGCCGCAGTAGAAAACAGTCTTGAACGGCTGGTAGCGGAATCGAACTCCGGCTCACCAGATCGACGACGAGCATCGTCGCCTCGCGGGCGGTTCGCTGTGACACAGCCAGGTCGAGGATGGTGTCCGGCCCGCGGGTACGGGGAGGCGCGGTGTCGAGGGTCGTGTGCCGCAAGGCTCGCGAACGATGGACGACGACACTCGGCGGCTGCGAGACAGCTGAGCTGCTGTAGGGCACGGTGATCTCGACAGGCCGGTCGGCGATCGGCAGCAGCCGCCATTCTTCGGCGGCCGTGTGGTGACTGAGCACCGCATGAGTGCCGCCGTAGAGCAGCGCGGCTTGCAGGCGCGCAGGCCGGGATGGGTCTCCGGTGAAGGTGGCATAGACGCGAGGCAGCAGGCGCTGCCAGCGTCCGGCGACCAGGTTGGCGGAGACGTCGTCCGAGCTGTGGCCGTACGTGCGCAGCTGCCGGAGGCTGACCACGCCGCGCTGGTCGGCCAGCAGCGTCAGCCAGTCGGGACGCGAAGAGTCTGGTATCTGGTCCGCCGACCAGCGGCAGTTCTGGGGCATGGGACGACGATCCCGGTTCGCGGCGTCGCTGAAACGCCACTCGCGAAATCTGTGGATAGCCGAGACCGATGTGGATAACTCGCCCAGAGGGTCGTGAGTGAGAAACAGGGTTAGAACACTGTTTCTCACTCACGACCCCTGCGGCAGCCCTCAGGAGGCTCGCGCGATGACGTAGTGGGTCGGGAGGTTCAACCCCGAGCCGTCCGCCAGGGTCTCCGTTGTGCGCAGCAGGAGCTCGCCGCCGTCGAGGATGGTGAAGCCGCCCACCTCGTACACCGTCTCCAGCTCCGCCTCGCCCGCCGCCGGCTGGAGGCCGATGCCGAAGTAGATCGACACGCGCTCCAGCTTGGGCAGGTCGTTCGCGGGGTCCGCGATCAGCTGCTGCATGTACGTGTAGCTCGCCGGTGTCAGCTCCTGGTTGAACACGCACCCGCGTTCCCCGGCCAGCGCGGCCAGGTTCCGCGCGCACGCCACCCGCTTCTCGACCGGCAGCTGGTGGATCACGCCCGACAGGTAGATGTTCACATCGCCATAGCGCGAATGGAACTCCGCCACGGCCGCGCTGTCGAGCACGTCGAGCAGCTCGTACGAGACGTTGTCCGCCGCGTTCTCCGCCCGCGCCCGGCTCAACGCCGCTTCCGCGATGTCGACGCCGACGACCCGGTCGTACAGCCCGGCCAGGTACTTCGTCTGGGTGCCGTTGCCGCAGCCCAGGTCGACCAGCGGGAGCGCCGGGTCGAAGTGCGCCTTGAACAGCTCCGCGTGCGCGGCCGCTCCGTCGGCGGGCTCGCAGTCCCAGAACGCCGCGCCCACGCGGTCCGGGAGGTCCTTCCAGTAGGCCTCCCAGACCTGCCCGTCCTTGTTCGCCATCGTCGGCTTCTCCCGCCGGGTCAGTTCTTCGGCCACGGGATTTCCGGGGCCGCGTAGTACTTCACGCCGAGCGCCTTCCAGCGCGGTCCCTGCGCCGCCAGCCGGGACGCGAACGACGTCCAGTCCTTGCTCGCCTGCGGCGACCAGCCGATCTCGGCGATGGCGGGCAGCCGGGGGAATGCCAAGAGACGCACGTCGTCGAGGCTGCGCACGGTGTCCGTCCACAAGGGAGCTTCGACGCCGTCGATGTTCGAGTTCAGTGCGCCGGGCACGACCGCGGTCGGGTCCCAGCCGTACGCGGCCTGGACACTGATGTCGCCCGCCCACTCCAGGCCGAGGTCACCGGCGGGAACGTTGGGCGCGTACTTCATGTCCAGGTAGGTGTAGACGCACGGCGCCATGATCAGCTTCGCGCCCTTCTGGCTGGCTTCGCCGACCTCGTTCTGGGTGCCGTCGTAGATCCAGAACTCGCCGGTCGCGCCCTGCGGCGGGGTCGCGGTGAGCATTTCCGCCCAGCCCAGCAGCTTCTTGCCGTGCTTGGCCACCATCGGCGCGATCTTCGCCATGAACGCGGTGTACTGCGCGTCGTCGAGGTCCTGGATCTCGTCGCCGCCGACGTCGAGGTAGCCACCCGGGGTCAGGGCCGCGAGCTGGCCGAGCACGTCGCCGATGAACTTGTACGTGATCGGCTTGTCGACACACAGGTCCGACCGCGGCGCGGGGGTGAGCCCGGTGTAGACCGGTCCCGCGACCCCGTCGCAGTTGAGCTCGGCGTACGACGCCAGCGCCGCGCCGAAGTGCGACGGCATGTCGATCTCCGGCACGACCGTGATGTGCCGGCTCTGCGCGTAGGCGACGATGTCGCGGTACTGGGCCTGGGTGTAGAAACCGCCGGCCCCGCCGCCGGAGCCGGTGCTCGCGCCCTTGACGGTCAGGTTGGGCCAGCCGGTGATCTGCAGCCGCCAGCCCTGGTCGTCGGTGAGGTGGAGGTGCAGGTTGTTGACCTTGTACAGCGCGATGTCGTCGATGTACTTCTTCACGTCGGCCACCGGCAGGAAGTGCCGTGCCACGTCGAGCATCGCGCCGCGGTAGGGGTACCGCGGGTAGTCGAGGATGTGGCCGCCGGGCACCGTGAGCGTCCCGCTCAGCGACGCGGGCAGGAGCTGACGCAGCGTCTGCACGCCGTTGAACAGCCCGGCGGGCTTCGCGGCCCGGATGGTCACGCCGGTCGCGGTGGAGTCGAGCTGGTACCCCTCGGCCCCGACACGCGGGTCGGCGCCGCCGAGCAGCAGCGAGATCCCGGGGAGTGCCTTCGGGACGCCGGGGAGCGCGGGTGCGGGGATCACGGGGACCCGGAACCGCGTCGCCGGGCGGAGCAGCCCGGCGAGGTAGTCGCCGACCTGGCGGGCGTCGGCGTCGCCGGAGGTGAACACCACCGTCGCCGGCCCGAGCAGGTACCGGACGGCCGGGTCCGGCGTCACCGACACCGGGGCGGGCACGATCTGCTGGAGGGTGGATGCGGCCGTAACCGGCTGCGGTGCGGCGCCGGCGGGCACCCCGGGGGCGAGCAGGCCGAGGAGGGAGAGGAGCAGCACCCCACGCCTGGCAGTTCGAGCGGTCATGAGCCGTCCATTGCGGATAGTGGAAAGAGAGTGGCCTCTACCTCTTAACGGCCTGGTGGGGCGCGAGTCCACCCGATCGGCCGACGTCTGGGGAGACTGCTAAGCCCCGCTACTCCGGACGCCGGAACAACTAAGGTTGTGAGCCGACAACCTTCCGTCACCGACTGTCAACCTTTGGCCGTTTTTCACGGGTGTCCGAGCGGCCAAGATCGGGTAAGCACGCACTGCCAGGCGCGTCCGCCAGGGGGAAATCCGGCCGGACGCGGGGACCCCGGCCCGTACCGCCGACCGACACAGAAACGGGTGACCGACATGACCGAGACGCCGACCGCCGTCCACTACCGCGCCTACCTGCTCGCCTACGACCTGGAGAAGGAAGACCTCTACGACCGCACCCGCACGGCGTTCCTGACCCGCGCCGGCGTGCTGACCGAGCTGGCGTTGCGCGGCAACATCGCCGACGACGACGGCGACGCCGTGCTGGTCAAGTCGGACCCGACGGGCGACCCGGTGCTCGACCGGCTGCTGGCGCAGATCGGCAACGAGAAGCGCAGCTGGAAGTCGTGGCTGCGGCACGACTACAAGGAGACCCTCGAGGCGATCGAGGAGCAGCTGGTGGAGCAGAAGCTGCTCACGGTCGAGGAGAAGAAGGTCATGGGCGTCGTGCCGAAGACCCACGTGACCGTCACCGACCCGGCGCTGGCCAAGGCGCTGCAGGAGCACGCCGTCGAGGTGCTGCACGGGTCTACCCCGGCTTCGCAGGTCGGTGCGGATGACGCGGCGCTCGTTGCGCTGGCTGCCGCTGGGACGGTGCCGAGTGTTGTCACGCGCAAGGAGAGCAAGGGTGAGTACAAGGATCGGATCGAGGAGCTGACTGACCGGGTTGGTGAGGTGGCTCCTGGGTTGGAGAAGGCGCTGCGCGGTATTCGGTTGACGATGATCGCTGCTCAGGGTGGGTTGGGGTTCAGCGGCTGACGGGCACCCCGAAGCTTCATTGTGACTACGGCCGGCGGTACCGCGTCAAGGCGGGAAAGATGCCTTGACCCGGTGCCGCCGGCCGTGTTTGTGCTTCGGATCGGGGTGCAGGGGGGAGTCTGGGTTCACGTTCGTCCGTTGCTTGACGGAAGGGCCCGGTGGCCTTGCGGCCACCGGGCCCTTCCGCTTCTTCACCCCTGGGAGGGGTCATCCGAGGGCCGGCATCACCTTGTCCGCGAACAGGTTCAACGTGCGGGACATTGTTTCGTACGACTGGCCGCCGAAGTCGAGGTTCCACAGGATCACGTCCGGGCCCAGTACGTCGCGGACCTCTTCGATGCGGCCCAGTACCGTTTCCGGTGAGCCGACGACCGCCTTGGACTCCAGTCCGTCGGTTTCCAGGTCGAAGCTCGCCATCTGGCGGGCCATTGCCGTGTAGCCCTCGTATGCCGGGGATTCCACGTTGTGCCAGGACAGGATCGCCTCCTTGAAGGCGTTGAACGACTTCACCATGAACGGCACCGCCAGGTCGCGGGCCTCTTCGTCGGTGTCGGCGATCAGCAGGGGGATGCTCACCGCGAACTTCGGCTTGCGGCCGGAATCTCCGTGGTTCTCGAGGAACGAACTGCGGTACAGCTCGACGTACTCGCGCTTGCGGGCCATCTCGTTGAGCTGGGTCGAGCTGATCAGCAGGTTGAAGCCCTTGCGGCCGGTCCAGTCGAAGCTGGCCGGGGTTGCCAGCGCGGCCACCCACACCGGTGGGCCGTCCTCCTGGACCGGGGCCGGCAGCGAGTTCGCGTTCTCGTATTCGAAGAACGGCGTCTTCTCGGTGACGTCCTTTTCGTTCCACAGCCGCACGACCGCTTCGATCGTGGCGAGGAACCGTTCGCGGCTGGTGTCCATGTCGACGCCGAACGCCTCGAACTCGTACGGCAGGAACGCCCGCGCGAAACCGACGTCCAGGCGGCCGCCGCTCATCACGTCGACCTGTGCCGCGTGCGCGGCGATCTGGATGGGGTGGTGGAACGAGGCCTGGATGCCGCCGGTCATCAGGCGGATGGACTCGGTGCGCGCGGCCACGGCCGACAGGAACGCCAGCGGGCTGGGGGAATATCCGCCGTAGGAGCGCAGGTAGTGCTCGGTCATCTTGACGTAGTTCAGGCCGAGCTGATCGGCGAGCACACTGACCCGCAGCACATCCTGGAAGTACTGCGAGGCGGTCGTGGTCTCCGGGTCGCAGTCCGGCAACAGCGAGACGCCATACTCCACGTTCTGATACCTCCGGCGAATAGGGTGGCGAGCCTGGATGGGCCGGCTGCCACCTTTTTCCACCCGCCGCGCCCGCGACAGCCGCCCTAGCAGGCGAACCCTGGGGGAACTCTTAAGGAGTCCCGCGCCCGGAGCTGAGGTTTTGCCTAGAGACCCCATGCTAGCCCGGCTTCGCCCCCAAGAGCGTGCGTAGCGTCGCGGCAGCCGTGTCGGACACGTTAGGGGAATTCGGTGACTCTGGGATATCTCTTCGGCGCGAACATCTCCGATCCCGACCCCGAACACGGCGCGCACCTCTACGAGGCGTACCCGGCCATGCGCCGCTCCTACGAGCAGGTGCGCGACTGGACCGGCATCGAACCGCGCGCCCTGCTGCGCGGCGAGCTCGAGTCCCGCAACGACCACGACCGCTTCAGCCTCGCCGGCATCCGGCTGGCCGCGCTGGCGTTCGGCATCCACGACGTGCTCGCCGAGTCCGACATCCACCCGGCCGTCGCCGGCGGCATCAGCCTCGGCGGCCTGATCGCGAGCTCCGTCGCGGGCGCCGTGGACCGCCGGACGCTGTTCGACCTGCTGGTCCGCGAGGCCAAGACGCCGCTGCCCGTCCCCGCCCCGCCGGCGCAGGGCGCGGCCATCGCCTTCCTCCCGGTCACCGAGGACCCGACGTTCTACTACGGCGACCGGCGCCCCGACGTGTACCTCGGCGGCGACTTCGGCGTCCTCTCCAACGGCACCGCCCGGCTGCTCATGCTCAGCGGCACGGCCGAGGCCCTCGACAAGCTCGTCGCGCAGAGCCCGCCCGGCATGATCAGCGTCATCGACGGCCAGCCGTTCGCCGTGCACTCCCCGCTGCGCCAGTACGCGACCGACTTCATGGCCCCGACCGTCGAGGCCATGACCGTTGCCGGCCCGCGGATCCCGGTGTGCTCGTTCCTCGAAGAACGCGCGCTGACGACGGCCGACGACGTCCGCGATCTGTTCCGGCGCAACAAGACCACCACGATGAGCCTGCCGCACGTCTGCGCCGGCATGAAGGACCAGGGCGTCCGGCTCGCCTTCGTGCTCGGCCCCACGCTGCCCGCCGGTGTGCTCGACTTCCCGTTCCCCGTCGTGCGCATCACCGAGCCGCACCACGTCACCGAAGCCATGACCGCGATCTACGACTACGCGGTCGACCTCGTCGCCCCCAGCGCGTGAAGCAAGGAGAGACCGTGAGCACCCGCACGCACGAACGTGCCAGCCTGACCGACCACTGGTTGTCCCTCGACCTCGACGCGTGGACGCGGCACGTGGTGCGACGGCACTTCAACCCCGAGCTCGGCAGCCCCTACTGGCTCAAGCGCGCGACCGAGCTGTCGTTCGACCCGATGGACATCACGCGCTACGACCAGCTCGCCGAGTTCGGCCCGTTCCCGCCCGGCGACCTGCGCGGCCTGGACCCCGGCGACCTCGTCCCGCGCACCGTGCCGCGCCCGCTGATCGGGCGTGTCTGGGAGTCCGGCGGCACCACCGGCGACCCCGTGCGCGTGTTCTACACCGAAGACATGATGACCCACCGCGTCGAATGGCGACGCTGGTCGTACCTCTTCGACGGCTATAAGGCCGGCCGCACCTGGCTCCAGGCGACGCCGAGCGGGCCGCACCAGATCGGCAACGGCGCGATCGAGCTCTCCGAGCAGCTGGCCGGCCTCGTCTACGGCATCGACATGGACCCGCGGTGGATCAAGCAGCTCATCCGCGCCGGCAAGATGAAGGAGCTGGGGGAGTACACCGAGCACGTCCTCGGCCAGATCGTCGACTGCCTGCGCTCCCAGCACGTCCACTACCTCAACACCACCCCCGCGCTGCTGCAGAAGCTGATCGCGCGGCAGCCGGAGCTGGTCGCCGCGCTCGACGGCGTCCGCCTCGGCGGCACGCACATGAGCCCGCAGATGTACCAGGACTTCGTCAAGGCCCTCGACGGCGGGCTCGTGCGGTCGGGCTACGGCAACACCTTCGGCAATGCGGTCAGCCTGCACCCGGAGGACGGCGGCGCGATCCTGCCCTACGCGCCGACGTACCCGCAGGTGACGATGTCCGTGGTGGACCCGGAAGACTTCCGCCGGACCGTCGACAAAGGACAGTCGGGCCAGCTGAAGCTGACCGTCCTGCACGAGGACCTGTTCCTGCCCAACCTGATGGAACGCGACGAGGCGACCCGCTACGACACCAAGGGCGAATGGCCGGTCGACGGCGTCTACAACGTGCGCCCGCTGCAGGTGAGCCAGGCCGCGCCGGAAGGGCTCTACTGATGGCGCCGCCGACGGTGGTCGTCGTCGGCGCCGGGGTCATCGGTGCCTCGGTGGCCTACCACCTCGCCCGGCGCGGCGCCCGCGTGCACTGCGTCGACCGCGCGGACCGGCCCGCCTCGGGCACCACGGAGATCGGGTTCGCCACCGCGACGGCGTACCGGCGCTTCCCCAAGTCGTACTTCGAGCTCAACCAGGCCGGCATCGCCGAGCACGCGGCGCTGGCCGGCGAGTTCGCGCCCGCGCCGTGGTGGCACCGCACCGGGACGGTGGCCTGGACCGACGACGAGTCGTTCGCCGGCTACCTCGCCCAGCTCGACGAGTGGGGCTGCCCGGTCGACCGGCACGCGGGTGCGGAAGCGGCCGGCGCCCTCGGTTCGTCGGTCGTCTTCCCCTCGACGGGCACGGTCGCCGTCCTCCCGGCCGAAGGCTGGATCGACGCGGTCGCGTTCACCCGGCACCTCCTGGACGAGGCGGTCTCCCTCGGTGCCACGCTGGAGCTGAACGCCGAAGTGACGTCGGTGTCGAGCGACGGCGTCGGGCTCGCGGACGGCCGCCGGATCGAGGCCGATGCCGTGGTCAACGCCGCCGGCTCGGCCGCGGACGAGATCGGCGCGCTGGCCGGCGCCCGCCCGTTCCTCGGTGAACCCCGGCGCAGCCTGATCGCCCACCTGCTGGTCGACGGCGACCCGCTCGACTACATCCTGCGCGCACCCGAGGTCAGCATCCGCCCGGACGGGCCCGGCCGCGTCGTCCTGCGCTCGGACCGCGTCGATCGCGGCCTGCCCCCGCGCTCGGGCGAGCCCGAACCCGAGTACGTCAAGGACCTCCTGGACCGGGCGGCGAAGGTGGTCCCGCTGCTGGGCACCGCGACCGTGCGGACGGCCGAGGTGGTGGACGCGCGGTGCGCCCGTGACGAGCTCCCGAGCGTCGGCCCGCTGGCGGCCGTCCCGGGGTACTACGAGGCCGTCGCGAGCGCCGGGGTCACCCTCGGGCCGCTGTTCGGCCGCGCGCTTGCCGGTCGCATCGTCGACGGCGTGGGCGATGAGCTCGTCGACGTCTTCACGCCGGACCGCTTCGGGAGAAGCTAGAAAGTTCCCCAAAAAATCCGCCGCATAATGATCTCGCACCGGGAAACCGGTCGCGAAGGGGTGTAGCTCTCAATTGGCCAGAGCAGCGGTTTCCAACACCGACGGTTGCAGGTTCGAGTCCTGCCGCCCCTGCCACGAACACCAGTGCCACCGGTTCCGGCCGGTCCCGCCGAACCGTTGGGAGTGACCGAGGTGACCATCTGGACCGAGCTGCTCGGCAGCCGGACCCACCTGCTCGGCGACCGCTACCCCAGCCGCGTCATCGAGGCCGGCGACGGTGAGGCGCTCGTGTTGCTGCACGGCGTCGGCGGGCACGCCGAGGCGTACGCGCGCAACGTGAACCGGCTGGGCGGGCACTACCGCACGATGGCGATGGACCTGCTGTGGCACGGTTTCTCGGCCAAGCCGGAGTTCACCCACGACGCCGTCGGCACCTACGTCGAGCAGGTGCTCGACCTGCTGGACTCCCAGGGCATCGAGCGCGCGCACATCGAAGGCGAGTCGCTCGGCGGCTGGGTCGCGCTGACGCTGGCGCTGGAGCACCCCGACCGGGTCGGGAAGCTGGTCCTGAACACCACCGCGGGCATCAAGTGGGCGCCGGGTTCGGTCAACGAGCGGCCCGCCGAAGGGCGTGAGGCCCTGCGCGCGCGTTCGCTGGCCGCCATCGAAAACCCGACCCCGGAGACCATCCGCACCCGGCTCGAGTGGTTGATGGCCACCCCCGACCGGGTCACCGACGAGCTGGTCGAGGTCCGCCGCCGGATCTACGCCGAGCCCGCGACCAACGCCGCGCTGCGCACGGTGTTCGAGAACTCCTTCGGGTTCGGCTCCGGGCCGAACCGGAAGATCTCCGAAGACCGGCTGACGACGGTGAGCGTGCCGACGCTGGTGCTGTGGTCGGACCACAACCCCGGCAGCGGGCCCGACGTGGGCCGCCGGATCGCGAAACTCATCCCGGGCGCGGCCTTCCACAGCGTCGCCGACGCCGCGCACTGGCCGCAGTGGGAGCAGCCCGAGGAGCACGACCGCGTGGTCCTCGACTTCCTGGGCCGTGCGGAGTGACCAGCAGGAGGACGAATCCCATGCGCATCCGCAGTCTCGCCTACGTCGGACTGTCCACAAGGGAGCTTCCGGCCTGGGAGACGTTCGCCGCGGACGTCCTGGGCCTGCCCGGCCAGTGGATCGACGACGGGCGCCTGCTGCTGCGCATGGACGAGCGGGCCTACCGCTTCGACGTGCGCCACGGCGAGAGCGAAGCGCTGTCCTGGCTGGGCTGGGAGCTGGCGAGCGCCGCCGACCTCGCCGCGCTCGAACACGAGCTGGCCGCGGCCGGCGTCGCGGTGACGCGGGCGACCGCCGCCGAGTGCGCCGACCGCCGCGTCGCGGGCATGGCGTGGCTGGAGGACCCGTCCGGGCTGCGCCACGAGCTGTTCTACGGGCAGGAGGCCGACTTCCGGCCGCTGCGCCTGACCCGCACGCTGACCGGCTACCGGACCGGCGAGCACGGGATGGGCCACGCCGTCGTCGGCGTCACGAACTACGCCGAGACGCTGGCGTTCCTGGTGGACACGCTCGGCTTCGGCGTCAGCGACACGTTCAAGGGCTTCATCGCGTTCCTGCACTGCAACCCGCGCCACCACTCCATCGCGCTGGTGGACACCGACGAGCCCGGCCTGCGGCACATCATGCTGGAGACGACGACGCTCGACGACGTCGGCTCGACCATCGACGTCGCCTACGACCGCCGCATCGTCACGCGCACGCTGGGCCGCCACACCAACGACCGGGCCGTGTCGTTCTACCTCGAGACGCCTTCGGGCTGGGAGATCGAGTACGGCTGGGACGGCCTGGACGTGGACACCGCCGACTGGTCGACGCGGCAGCTGGCCGGGCCGACCAGCCTGTGGGGGCACCACCACGTGTCCGGCACCGAGATCAAGACCTCATGACCCCCGACCCGATCGACCCGGACATCACGCAGCTGTCCGGCTGGCAGCGGGAATGGGTCAAGGCCGCCCGCGCCTCGGTCGACGACGAAGAGCTGGCGCTGCTGTGCCAGGCGGCCACCGACATCCCCAGCCCGACCGGCTGCGAACGGGAGCTGGCCGAGTACTTCCGCGACGTCATGACCTCGGCGGGGATCGACAGCCGCGTGCAGGCGATCGACGAACGCCAGGCCAACCTCGTCACCCGCGTCGGCACCGGCCGCACGGGTGCGCAGCTGCTCGTGCTGGCGCCGCTCGACACCGCGTTCGCGCCGGGCCGCGAGGACGCGCCGTGGCTCGGGGAACGGCCCCGGGACGACTTCACGCTGCCCGCGCAGCGCTACGGCGACAAGGTCGTCGGGCTCGGCGCGGAGAACCCCAAGGCGTTCGCCAGCTGCGCGCTGGCCGCCGCGCTCGCCGTGCACCGCTCCGGCGTGCCGCTGGACGGGCAGCTGGTGGTCGCGCTCGTCGGCGGCAGCATGCCGGTGCTGGCGGGGGAGCTGTCTTCGCGGCGCAACTCGGGCATGGGCGTCGGCACCCAGTTCCTGATGGACCACGGCCAGTGCTCCTCGGACCTCGCGATCGTGCTCAAGCCGGGCTACTCGGTGGTGCACGAGGAGGTCGGCTTCGCGATCTTCCGCGTCGTCGTGCGCGGTTCGGTCGGCTACACCGGCAGCCGGCACAAGGGCAGCTACAACAACGCGATCGTCGCCGCCGCCCGGATGGTCGGGCGGCTGGAGAGCTGGTTCGCCGAGTACACCGCGCGCAACTCATCCGGCCAGGTGGCGCCGCAGGGCGCCGTCACCGCGATCCGGGCCGGCGACGGCACCAAGCCCGCGTTCAACCCGGCGACCTGCGAGTTCTGGGTCGACCTGCGGGTCAACCCGCGCACCACGGTCAACGCCGTGGCCGGCCAGTTCGAGGCGATCGTCGCCGAGCTGCGGGCGTCGGAGCCCGCCGTCGGGATCGAGGTCGAGCTGGTGGCCGGCCAGGCGGGGTCGGCCACGCCCGCCGACAGCCCGGTCGTCACCCGGCTGGTCCGGGCCTGGGAAGAGGTCGAAGGCCGCCCGCACGTGCCGGGCAAGCCGGGCAGCGGGCTGTCCGACGGGGGCGTGCTGCGCCGCCACGGCATCCCGACCGCGCGGATCGGCCTGCCGATGGCGGCCGTACCCGGGCCGTTCGAAGGGTTTTCGATGGGCGTCGCGGACCTGCCCGCCATGCGGCGGCTCGTCGACCTGCTGGTCGGCGTCGTGGTGGACGTGACCACCCGGCAGCGCGCCGAACTGTGTGAGCCTCCCGCGAGCAGTCGAGGAGACAACTGATGACCGACACCGTCGATGACGAACAGGTCCGCCCGGCGCGCCGGCAGGCGACCGTCGGTGGCCCCGGCCGCCGGGACTGGTCGACCTGGCCGCGCTACGAAGCCGCGGCGCTCGGCTTCCGCGAGTACTGGTACCCGGTGGCGTGGTCGCGCAAGATCGGCAAGAAGCCGCACCCGGTCCGGGTGCTCGGCGAGAAGATCATGCTGATCCGCGACGGCGGCGAGGTCCGCGCGCTGCACGACCGGTGCCCGCACCGCGGGGTCCCGCTGAGCCACAAGATGTCCTCGCAGGAGTTCCCCGGCACGTGGAGCTGCTGCTACCACGGCTGGACGTTCGACCTGGAGACCGGCGTGCTGGTCGCGGCGATCACCGACGGCCCCGAGTCGCCGATCTGCGGCAAGGTCACCGTGCGCACCTACCCGGTCGAGGAGGCCCGCGGCCTGGTCTGGGTGTGGCTCGGCGACGGCCCGGCCCGGCCGTTCGAAGAGGACGTCCCGGAGGAGCTGCTCGACCCGGACGCGGTCGTCGTCGGCCGCATCACCGTGCGCGAGGGCAACTGGCGCTTCGGCGCGGAGAACGGCTTCGACGACGGTCACGCGAAATGGCTGCACCGCAACGCCTTGTGGACCAAGCGCGTCAAGATGCCGGTGTGGAGCGAGATGAAGGTGATCCGCGACGGACCGTGGATCACCCGCCGCAAGGACAAGATGCACTACAGCGCCTCGTTCCCCGGCCTTGGCGACTTCCCCAAGAAGAAGTGGTACCGGCGGCGCGAGGGCAACAAGACGAAGGTGTCGCTGCGGCTGCCGGGCACGCTGCGGGTGAAGTACGCGGAGTGGTCGCACTTCGAGTGGTGGGTCGCCGCGACGGCGGAGGACCACACGTACGTCCAGCTCGCCGTGATGAACCAGGGCAAGTGGCGCAACCGCAAGTTCTGGCTCTACTACTGGACGTGGGCCCGCTGGGTGTTCCACGGCATGTTCAACGACGAGGACCGGCTGATGGTGGAGGTCACCGACGCCCCGCCGGAGCGCCTGTACCGCCCCGACGTCTCGCTGACCGAGTGGCGGCGGATGGTCGAGGAGGAGGCCCGGCGCGGCCCGGTCGACCTCGTGAAAGAGCAGCAAGCGGAGCGGAGGCGGGCGAAGCATGACTGAGCCGACGCGGCTGGTGATCGGGATGTCCGGCTCCAGCGGGGCGATCTACGGGATCCGCCTGCTGGAGATCCTCAAGGGCATGCCCGAGGTCGAGACGCACCTGGTGGCCACGCCGGCGGCGCGGCAGACGATCGCGTTCGAGACGGACTGGAAGCCCGGTGACGTCGAGGCCCTCGCGGACCGCACCTACCGGCCGGGCGACATCGCGGCGCCGATCTCGAGCGGGTCGTTCCCGATCGACGCGATGATCGTGCTGCCGTGCTCGGTCCGGAGTCTCGGGGCCATCGCGTGGTCGCAGAACGACAGCCTGCTGGTGCGGGCGGCCGATGTGACGTTGAAGGAGCGGCGGAAGCTCGTGGTCGCTCTGCGCGAGACGCCGTTGCACCTCGGGCATCTGCGCGCGATGACGCAGGTGACGGAGATGGGCGGGATCATCGCGCCGCTCATGCCGGCGTTCTACGGGCGCCCGAAGTCGCTCGGCGACCTGGTGGACCACCAGGTCGGCCGGCTGTGCGACCTGCTGGGGATCAAGCCGCCGGACGAGCTGGTCGAACGCTGGCACGGCCCGTCGACCCACTGACCTACTGAGAAGGCCCCCTCCGCCGGAGGGGGCCTTCTTCGTGGGTGGTGGAAGATCGCCCCCACCGGCGGTGGACCGGTGAGGGCGACCTTCAGTCCAAGTAGGACGCGAGCGCGTCCCCGTCTTCCAGCAGTGCGCGGTGGTCCACTCGCGCGACGACATCGGGCGGGACCCGGCACGAGGGCGGGAACACCGCCGGCGGCACGGGCTTCGTGCAGTCGAAGATCAGCTTGGTCTCCATCGGGCCCTTCTCCTCCCGGTTGTGCCCGTAGGTCACCGGGTTGAGCTGGCCGCCGAGGAAGCCGGGCATGATCGTCAGGTCGCGGTCGGCCTGGAAGCGCGTCGCCAGGCACCACAGCGTCTCGACTTCGTTGAACACGTCGACGTCGTCGTCGACCACGAACACGTGCTTCAGCAACGGGTCCACCGCCAGCGCCGCGCACGCCGCGAGCTTCGGCTCGCCTTCCACGCGCTTGCTCATCGACAGGTACAGGTGCGACCGCGCCATGCCCGACAGCGGCAGGTGCACGCCGGTCACCGTCGGGACGGCTTCCTTGACCCGGCGGTAGATGCTGCCCATCCGGGGGAGCCCGCCCAGCATGCTGTGCTCGGTGTGGGCGTTGAAGACGTCGACGAAGATGGGCTTGCGGCGCATGGTGATCGCGGTGATCTTGACGTACGGCTGCGGGCCGGTGCGGGTGTAGAACCGCGGGTACTCGCCGAACGGGCCTTCGACGGCCGTCGCGTCGGGGTCGGTGTCGATCACGCCCTCGATGACGATCTCCGCGCGGGCCGGCACCTCGAGGTCGACCGTCTTGCAGGGCACCATTTCGAGGGGCTCGCCCAGCAGGCCGCCGACGACGTCGAGCTCGCCGCCGATGCCTTCCAGCTTGGACACCGCGCCCATCAGCAGCGCAGGGTGGTGGCCGATGACGAGCGCCACCTCCATCGGCTTCTTCTGCTCGCGCAGCTTGCGCAGCACGTAAGCCGTGTGGTGGGCCGGGTTGACCTGGATGCCGACCTGGGCGCGGCCCTGCTGCTGGTGGCGGAAGATGCCCGCGTTGATCTTTCCGCTGTCGGGATCGCGGCAGATGGTCACGGCCGAGGTGATGTACTTGCCCGCGTCCAGCTCCTGGTGCTTGAGCAGGGGCAGCAGGCCGACGTCGATGTCGTCGCCGGTGAGCACGACTTCCTGTACGGGCGCGGAGTCCACGGTGACCGGCTTGATCCCGGACCCTTCGCGCAGCGCGTATTCCGGGACCATCGAGTGGACGTCCGAGCCGATGCTGCGCGCGAGCCGCTCGTAGGTGCCGTGCAGGTTGATGAGCAACGGGATCTCGGAACCGCCGACGTTCTCGCACAGCACCGCCGGGAAGCCGGGGTAGGCGGGATCGTCCTCCATGCGGTCGACGAGCGCGGTGACCTCGAACTCGGGGTCGACCGGCTTGCGCACGACCTTGATCTGGTCCGGGTCCAGCTCGGCCAGGAATGTCCGCAGATCCTTCGCCATCAAACGCCTTCCGTTCGCACCGTGGCTCGCGAACCGAGTATCGGCCCCGGTCACGGACTCGGCGGGGCGCGACCGGCAAGAACTAGGGAAATGCTCCGTCCTCGTCCCGCGGTGGCGCTCGGCAGGGGTTGCCGGGTGCTAAATGGATTCGTCCACGAAGCCGCGCGTCGTCGTACGTCAGGAGAACGACATGACCGTCACCGCAGCGCCGCCCCGCGAAGCCGCGGCGGCCGAACTGGCCCGGTCCTGGGCCGAGGACCCCCGGTGGCGCGGAGTCCGCCGGGACTACTCCGCCGAGGACGTCCTGCGGCTGCGCGGCAGCGTGACCGAAGAGCACACGCTCGCCCGGCTGGGCGCGGAGCGGCTCTGGAACCTCCTGCACACCGAGGACTACGTCCACTCGCTGGGCGCGCTGACCGGCAACCAGGCCGTGCAGCAGGTGCGCGCCGGCCTCAAGGCCATCTACCTCTCCGGCTGGCAGGTCGCCGCCGACGCGAACCTCTCCGGCCACACCTACCCGGACCAGAGCCTCTACCCGGCCAACTCCGTCCCGCAGGTCGTGCGCCGGATCAACAACGCGCTGCTGCGCGCCGACCAGATCAGCTGGGCCGAGGACGAAAAGGACGCCCCGCACTGGCTGGCCCCGATCGTCGCGGACGCCGAAGCCGGCTTCGGCGGCGTGCTCAACGCCTTCGAGCTCATGAAGGGCATGATCGCCGGCGGCGCCGCCGGCGTGCACTGGGAAGACCAGCTGGCCGCGGAGAAGAAGTGCGGCCACCTCGGCGGCAAGGTGCTCATCCCGACCTCCCAGCACGTCCGCACGCTGCAGGCCGCGCGCCTGGCCGCCGACGTCTGCGACGTCCCCAGCCTCGTCATCGCCCGCACCGACGCCCAGGCCGCGAACCTCATCACCAGCGACGTCGACGACCGCGACAAGCCGTTCCTGACCGGCGAGCGCACCCCCGAGGGCTACCACCGCGTCCGCGGCGGCATCGAGCCCTGCGTCGCCCGCGGCCTCGCCTACGCGCCCTACGCCGACCTGCTGTGGATGGAGACGTCCAAGCCGGACCTCGAGGTCGCGCGCCGGTTCGCCGAGGCGATCAAGGCCGAGTACCCCGACCAGCTGCTGGCCTACAACTGCTCGCCGTCGTTCAACTGGAAGCAGCACCTCGACGACGCGACGATCGCGAAGTTCCAGCGCGAGCTGGGGCACATGGGCTACAAGTTCCAGTTCATCACCCTCGCCGGGTTCCACTCGCTGAACCACTCGATGTTCGCGCTGGCGAGCGGCTACGCCGACGAAGGCATGACGGCCTACGTCGAGCTCCAGGAGCGCGAGTTCGCCGCCGAGGCCGCCGGCTACACCGCGACGCGGCACCAGCGCGAGGTCGGCACCGGCTACTTCGACCTGGTGAGCACGGTGGTCAACCCGTCCAGCAACACCGTCGCGCTGATGGACTCCACGGAGAAGTCCCAATTCTACTGAGCGTTTCCCAAGACGGTTCCGTGTTAGAAACCAAGCCGACGACACAAAAAACCATTCAGGACGGTCGCTCATGCGCATGCCCGAAAACCTCGAAGACATGGTGTACGGAGTTTATGGGACCACTGAAATCGCGGTGAAGCCCTGCCCGTTCACGCAGGCCGAGATCGATGAGCTCGAGACCACCAACGAAATGCTCATCTACGTGCCCCAGGAGATCTCCGAGGCGCAGATGATCGAGACCGGCAAGCTGAACACGAACTTCCGCTGGGAAGTCGAGCAGAACATGATCAAGAGCCCGATGACCGACGAGTCGCACTGGCTCGTCTGCTCGGCCTCGCCGATCCCGGAGATGCTCGGCCAGAGCACGCAGGCGATCTCCCGGGTCTACGACGAAGAGGGTCTCGACGGCATGGACTTCCGCCGTTACCTCGCGTTCGTGCTCACCTACCGCCACCTCACCAACGAGTACCCCGACTTCCGGCAGTGGTGCCTGCTCGTCGGCGGTCACTACGACCGCAGCGGCATTTCGCTGGTCGGCTTCGACAAGCACGGCAACTTCGGGCACCACGGCTGGATGAAGAACTTCAAGGCCAAGATGTCCGGCGGCCGGTACGTCGCCTTCGCCCCGCGCAAGCACATCAACGCCGAGACCGAGCGGCTCGAGCGTCCCCGCCGTGGCGCGCGCAACAAGGCCACGCACGACGCGGGCACCGACTGATTTTCCCGAATTCCAGCACATCCGTGCGTGGAGCTGTGCCGTCACTGGAGGAAGAACATGGCAGACGACGAGCGCGTGGACATCACGCGGAAGCTCGTTGAGTTCGTCGAGAAGCACCTGTTGGACGGCAAGGACGTGGGGGAACTGACCACGACCACGCCGTTGCTGGACTGGGGCCTGCTCAACTCGATCGAAACCACCCGGCTGGTCGCCTACCTCCGCGAGGAGTTCTCCGTGCGGGTTCCCCCCACGGAGATGGTGGCCCGCCACTTCAAGGACATCGAAAGCATCGCCGACCTGGTGACCTCGCTGCGTGCCCCGGTCGCCTGACCCCTGTCTCGGATCTTGAACGGAGAACCTGTGTCTTACGACTACGATGTCGGCATCATCGGCGGTGGCCCGGCCGGTTCCACGGCGGCGTCCTACCTGGCGAAGGCCGGCCTTTCGGTGGTGGTCTTCGAGGGCGAAACGTTCCCTCGCGAGCACGTCGGCGAGTCCCTCGTCCCCGCGGTCATCCCCGTGATGCACGACATCGGGGTCATCGGCAAGGTCGAGGCGGCCGGCTTCCCCCGCAAGTACGGCGCCGCGTGGACGTCTTCGGACACCCGGCCGACCAGCACGCTGGACTTCGACGCCGGGTCGCACGGACTCGGCGTCGCGGAGATCGCGTACGAGGAGCGTGACCAGGACGGCGTCGACCGCGTCTACGCCTGGCACGTCGACCGCGGCCAGTTCGACTCGCTGCTGCTCAAGCACTCCGAAGAGCTCGGCGCCAAGGTCTACCAGGGCGTCCGCGTCAACCGCGTCGACTTCACCGACCGCGACCGCCCGGTGCTGCAGGCCAAGATCGGCGAGCAGCCCCTGGAAGTCGCCGTCCGCGTCGTGCTCGACGCGTCCGGCCGCCAGACGCTGCTGGGCCAGCAGCTCAAGGTCAAGGTGCCGGACAAGGTCTTCAACCAGTACGCGGTGCACACGTGGTTCGAGGGTCTCGACCGCGCGTCGCTGGCGCGCCGTCCCGAGGACGCCGACTACATCCACGTGCACTTCCTGCCGCAGGAGAACACCTGGGTCTGGCAGATCCCGATCACCGAGACCATCACCTCGATCGGCGTCGTCACCCAGAAGGAGAAGTTCAAGGAGCACAAGGACGACCTCGAGGGCTTCTTCTGGAACTCCGTCGGCACCCGGCCGGAGATGCTGGACGCGCTGAAGAACGCCAAGCGCGTGCGGAAGTTCAAGACCGAGGGTGACTACAGCTACGGCATGAAGCAGATCGCCGGCGACGCGCTGGTGCTCATCGGCGACGCCGCCCGCTTCGTCGACCCGATCTTCTCCAGCGGGGTCAGCGTCGCGATGAACAGCGCGCGTCTCGCGGCCAAGGACGTCATCGCCGCGCACCAGGCGGGCGACTTCCGCCGGGAGCGGTTCGACAACTACGTCAACACCCTCCGCAAGGGCGTCAACATCTGGTACGACTTCATCTCGATGTACTACCGGCTGAACGTGCTGTTCACCGCGTTCATCGATGACGACCGCTACCGCAAGGACGTCATCCAGATGCTCCAGGGCGACGTCTACGACGCCGAGGAGCCGGCGGCCCTGACCGCGATGAAGGAATACGTCGCCGCCGTCGAAGCCGACCCCACGCACCTGTGGCACGGGCACCTCGGCAGCCTCAAGGCCTCTTCTTCGGCACTGGCCCTGTTCTAGGCAGTACCTCCCGGTCGTGAGTGAGAAACAGTGTTCTAACCCTGTTTCCCACTCACGACCGGCTGCGTCCGATCGGAGAGACCCGTCATGTCATCGCTCGACGAGCGCACCACCGAGTCACCCGCGCCCGAGGCCACCCCGAAGGGCCGGACGTGGATCTCCTACCTGGCCATGGTGGTCCTCCCGGTCGCGGCCGCGTTCTTCCTGCTGCGCACCGGGGGCGGTGACGGCCACGCGCCGACCGGGCACACCGGCGGCGCGGCCGACCCGGTCGCCAAGCTGCTGTTCGCGCTGCCGGTGATCTTCCTGGCCTGCCGGCTGCTTTCCGCGCTCGCGAAGCGGCTGGCGCAGCCGACGGTGATCGGCGAGATCTTCGCCGGGATCCTGCTCGGGCCGTCGTTCCTCGGCTGGGTGTGGCCCGCGGCCTACCACTGGATCTTCCCCGACTTCCTGGCCTCGACGATCAACACGTTCGCCCAGATCGGCCTGGTCATCTTCATGTTCCTGGTCGGCTACGAGCTCGACGTCGAGCTGGTCCGCCGCCGCAGCAAGGCCGCGGTGCTGGTGAGCCACGTCAGCGTCGCGATCCCGTTCCTGTCCGGGGTGGTGCTCGCGTTCGTCCTCCACCCGACCCTTGGCGCCGGCGTCGCGCGGCTGCCGTTCGCCCTGTTCCTCGCGATCTCGATGAGCATCACGGCGTTCCCGGTGCTGGCGCGGATCATCACCGACCGCAAGATGACGAAGCTGCCGATCGCCGCGCTGGCGCTGAGCTGCGCCGCCGTCGACGACATCACCGCGTGGTGCCTGCTGGCGCTCGTCGTCGCCATCGCGAGCGCGACCTCCATGGCCGCCACCCTGGTGACCGTGGGGCTCACGATCGCGTTCTTCGCGCTGATGCTGTTCGTCGTGCGCCCGCTGCTGCGCCGGCTGTTCGCGCCCACCGAGCAGGGCCAGAAGGCGCTGCCGACGACGGCGGTGGTGTCCGTCCTGCTCGCCGGGCTGCTGCTGTCCGCGCTGGCCACCAACGCGATCGGCATCCACCCGATCTTCGGCGCGTTCCTCTTCGGTGCCGTGACGCCGCGCGGTTCGCTGCCGATCCGCCAGGCCACCGACCAGATGCACGCGCTGACCGTCACGCTGCTGCTGCCGCTGTTCTTCGTCTACACGGGACTCCGCACGAAGTTCGACCTGATCGGCACCGACCCGACGCTGTGGCTCTGGTGCCTGCTGATCGTCGTCGTGGCGATGCTGGGCAAGTGGGGCGGCAGCCTGGCCGCCGCGCGGCTGTCCGGCATCGGCAGGCGGGACGCGTGGTCGCTGGGCGCGTTGATGAACTGCCGCGGGCTCACCGAGCTGGCGGTGCTGAACATCGGCCTCGACCTCAAGGTGATCAGCCCGACGATGTTCGCGATGCTGGTGGTCATGACGCTGGTGACCACCGTGGCCACCTCGCCCGCGCTGACGCTGATCGAGCGGTACAAGCGCCGGCCCGCGGAACCGTTGCCGGCCGCGTAGGAGCCGGTCATGCCCGACATCACCTTCCTGCCCTATCCCGCCTACGGCCACATGACGCCGGCGCTGCCGGTGGTCGCCGAGCTCGTGCGCCGCGGCCACCAGGTCACCTGCTTCACCTCCGGCGAGTTCGCCGACCGGGTCGCCGCGACCGGCGCCCGCGCCGCGGACTACGGCTGCGACCTCTCCACCGCGCAGCCGGACATCACGAACGCCGACGAGGCCGCCCGGGCGCCGTTGCACCTGCTCGAGCAGAGCATGGCCGTGCTGCCCGCCGTGGAACGCCTGCCCGCGCCGGATCTGCTCGTCTACGACACGACGCTGTGGGCGCCGGGCCGGCTGCTGGCCCGCAAGCACGCGCTGCCAGCCGTGCAGCTCTCGGCCACCGTGGCGTCGAACGAGCACTTCTCGTTGACGAAGGAGAACCAGACCTACGGCGAGGCGGTCGACCCGGCCCACCCGGCGATCGCCCGGTTCGTCACGAGGCTGGGCGAGCACCTGGCCGCCCACGGCCTCGGGGACCTGACGCTGGAGGAGTTCTTCACCGGCGGCGACGAGTTCACGCTGGTGTTCCTGCCGCGGGCCTTCCAGCCGGCGGGTGAGACCTTCGACGAGCGATTCGCCTTCGTGGGACCGTCGGCCGGGCCGGACGCGGCGTCGTGGCGGCCGCCCGCCGACGGGCGGCCGGTCGTGCTGATCACCCTGGGCACGACCGTCAACGACCGGCCGGAGTTCTTCCGCACCTGCGCCGAGGCGTTCGCGGACGTGCCGTGGCAGGTGGTGCTCACCCTCGGCAAGCGCGTGGACCCGGCGACGCTGGGACGGCTTCCGTCCAATGTGGAGGCTCATCGCTGGGTCGCGCACGGCGACGTCCTGCCGCACTGCTCGGTGTTCCTGTGCCAGGGCGGGATGGGCAGCCTGATGGAGGCGCTGTCCTTCGGCGTCCCGGTGATCGCCGTGCCGCACCACCCCGAGCAGCACATCAACGCGCGGCAGATCCGGCGGCTCGGCCTGGGTGCGTCGCTGGACAAGGAGACCGTGACCGCCGGGCTGATCCGGGACACCGTGCTCGCCGTCGACCGCGACGATGCCGTGCGCCGGCGCGTCGGGCTCATGCGGCGCGAGGTGCACGCCGCGGGCGGGGCCGCCCGCGCCGCCGACGAGATCGAGGCCAGGGCCGCCGCCGTGCGCCCGGCCGGAGGGAGCCGGAAGTGACCGAGCCGTCGCCGTTGCCCGTCAAGCGGAGCTGCCCGTTCGACCCGCCCGACGAGTACCGGGCCCGGCCGGGGATCAGCCCGCTGGCGTTCGACGTCAGTCCCGGCCCGGCCACCGGCTGGCTGGTGACCAAGCTGTCCGACGTCCGCGCGGTGCTGGCCGACGCCCGGTTCAGCCACCGCAACGACCTCGTCGCGCTCGCCGTGCCCCCGCCGTTCCCGATGGACACCTACGAGCCCGAACCGGCCGCGCCCGGCGCGTTCCCGAAGATGGACGGCGCGGACCACGCGCGGTACCGGAAGCTGATCGCCAAGTACTTCACCGTGCGGCGCACGAGAGAGCTGGTGCCCGCCGCGGAGCGGATCGCCGGCGAGCTGCTGGACGCGATGGCGGCGCGGGGCACGGAAGCCGAGCTGGTCACCGCCTACGCCGAGCCGCTGGCCACCCGGCTGATGTGCGAGCTGGTCGGCGTCCCGGAGGCGGACCGCGAGGAACTGCTGCACCACCTCAACGTCGTGGCCCGGATGCGGTACTCGCTGGAAGAGCTGATCGCCGCGATCACCGTCGTCGGCGGCACGCTGGAACGGCTCGTCGACGCGGCGTTCGAGAACCCGGGCGAGGACATGCTCGGCGAGCTGGCCCGCACCGGCGAGCTCGACCGGCCGGAGCTGGTGAACCTGGCCTGGGCGCTCGTCGGCGGCGGGTTCGACACGACGACGAACATGCTGGCGCTGGGCACTTTCGCGCTGTTCGAGCACCGCGACCAGCTCGAGCGGCTGCGGGCCGAGCCCGCGTTGTGGCCCAACGCCGTCGAAGAACTGCTGCGTTACCTGACGGTCTCGCACCTCGGCGCGAGCCGGGCGGCGCTGGAAGACGTCGAGCTGGGGGAGCGGGTGATCCGCGCGGGCGAGACGGTGGTCGTCGCGCTCCCGGCGGCCAACCGTGACCCCGGGCGCTTCCCGGACCCGGACCGGCTCGACATCGGCCGGGTGACCCAGGGCCACGTCGCGTTCGGCCACGGCGTGCACCAGTGCATCGGCCAGCACCTGGCGCGGTTCACCATGCAGGTGGGGTTCGAAGCGCTCTTCATGCGCTTCCCCACGCTGCGGCTGGCCGTGCCTCAGGAACAGGTCCCGCTGCGCGACGACATGCTGCACTACGGGGTGCACGCCCTTCCCGTCAGCTGGACCTCCTGAGTCCTCTAGGCACCGCACTAGACCTGACCTGTCCGCCGTGGACAGCGTTGTCGCGCCTGTGTTGCCGTGGATGCCGAGCAGTCGCCACAGGAAGGAAGCCGCCCGCCGATGGAGCGTGAGATGACGGGTTTTGCGAGCACTCCGGGCGAGCCGGTCGCCGTGGTCGGGCTGTCCTGCCGCCTCCCGGGCGCGGCCGGGCCCGCCGCCTTCTGGCGGCTGCTGACCGAAGGCCGCAGTGCCATCACCGACGTCCCCGCCGGCCGGTGGGACGCCGCGGCGACCGGGGTCCGCCGAGGCGGGTTCCTCGACGACGTCGACCGCTTCGACGCCGCGTTCTTCGGCATCTCGCCGCGCGAGGCCACCGCGATGGACCCGCAGCAGCGGCTGGTACTGGAGCTCGCGTGGGAGGCCCTGGAACACGCGGGGATCGTGCCCGCGAGCCTCGGCGGAAGCGCCGCGGGCGTGTTCGTCGGCGCGATGTGGGACGACTACGCCGCGCTCGTGCACGCGAGTGACCCCGCGGCGATCACCCACCACACCATCACCGGCGTCCACCGCAGCCTGCTCGGCAACCGCGTCTCCCACCTGCTCGGCGCGCACGGCCCGAGCTTCACGATCGACTCCGGGCAGTCGTCCTCGCTCGTCGCCGTCCACCTGGCGGTGCAGAGCCTGCGCCGCGGCGAGTGCCCGGTCGCGCTGGCCGGCGGGGTCAACCTGATCTTCTCGCCGGGCAACGCCGTCACCACGGCTCGCTTCGGCGGGCTTTCCCCGGACGGCGAGTGCTTCACCTTCGACGCCCGCGCCAACGGTTTCGTGCGCGGCGAGGGCGGCGGGCTCGTCGTCCTCAAGACGCTCTCGCGCGCCCGGGCCGACGGCGACGAGATCCTCGGCGTCATCCGCGGCACCGCGGTCAACAACGACGGTGCCGGCGACGGCCTGACCGTCCCGGACGCCCGGGCCCAGGCCGCGGTCGTGCGCGGCGCCCACGCCGACGCCGGGATCGAGCCGTCCGCCGTCGGCTATGTCGAGCTGCACGGGACCGGGACCAGGGTCGGCGACCCGATCGAGGCGGCCGCGCTGGGCGAGGTCTTCGCCGCCGGCCGCGCCGAGCCGCTGCCGGTCGGGTCGGTCAAGACGGTCATCGGGCACCTGGAGGGCGCGGCGGGCATCGCCGGGCTGCTCAAGGCGTTGCTCGCGCTGCGCCACGCGACGCTGCCCGCGAGCCTCAACTTCGCGACGCCGAACCCGGCGATCCCCCTCGACGAGCTGAACCTCCACGTCGTGACGGAGAACGCCGAGTGGTCCGGCCGCCGGATCGCCGGCGTCAGCTCGTTCGGCATGGGCGGGACCAACGCCCACGTCGTGCTGGAGTCGGCCGACCCCGTCGCACCCCGCTCGACAACGGATACCGCGGCGCCGTGGCTGCTCTCGGCCCGCACCGCTGCGGCCCTCCAGGCCCAGGCCACCGCGCTCTTGTCCCATGTGGACGACCACCCGGAACTGTCCCCTGTGGACATCGGGTGGTCGCTGGCGAACCGCCGCACGGCGTTCGAGCACCGCGCGGTCGCCGACAGCCGGGACGCCCTGCGCGCGATCGCGGACGGCATGGGCGTCACCCAGGGCGTCACCGCCACGAGCGACGACCGCGTCGTCTTCGTCTTCCCCGGCCAGGGCGGCCAGTGGGCCGGAATGGCCGCCGAGTTGCTCGAGGGGTCGCCGGTGTTCGCCGCGCGACTGGCCGAGTGCCGCGACGCGCTCGCGCCGCACCTCGACTGGGACGTAATCGATGTCCTCCACCAGTTTCCGGGTGCGCCTTCGCTCGACCGCACCGACGTCTTGCAGCCGGTGTTCTGGTCGGTCGCGGTGTCCTTGGCCGCCGAGTGGCGGGCGCACGGGGTCGAACCCGCCGCCGTACTCGGACACAGCCAGGGCGAACTGGCGGCCGCCGTCGTCGCGGGCGCGCTGTCCCTGGACGACGCGGCGCGGATCGTCGCGCTCCGGGCGAAGCTGCTGGCCGAACGGATGGCGGGCAACGGCGGCATGCTGTCGGTCGACCTGCCGGCAGCGGCCGTCACCGAACTCCTCGCGGCGTACCCCGGCCGCCTGTCGGTGGGCGCGGTCAACGGCCCGGCGACGACGGCGGTGTCGGGCGACCTCGACGCTCTCGACGAGCTGCAGGCGGAGCTGACCGCGCGCGAGGTGCGCTGCCGCCGGATCGCGATCGCGTACGCGTCGCATTCCGCGCAGGCCGAGCCGCTCAAGGACGAGCTGCTGCATTTGATCGCCGGAATCCGGCCGCGAGCAACGCGCATGCCGTTCTACTCCTCGACCGCGGGCGGCCTGCTAGACACGGAACGACTCGACGCCGGCCACTGGTTCGCCAACCTGCGGCAGCCGGTGCTGTTCGCCCCGGCGATCCGAGCCGCCTTGGACGCGGGGATCGGCGTGTTCGCCGAGGTAAGCCCCCACCCGGTACTGGTAGGCGGCATCCTGGCAACGGCGGCCGACCACGACCGCCCGGCCGCGGCGGTCGGCACGCTCCGCCGAGGCGACGGCGGCCCCGCGCGCTTCGCGAGGTCGGTCGCGGAGCTGTGGACCCGAGGCGGCGGAGTCGACTGGACGGCGACGTTCTCCAGCGGCGGCCCGGTCGACTTGCCAACGTACGCCTTCCAGCGCGAGCGCTTCTGGCTCGCCGCCGGCTCCAACGGCTCCGCCGATACCGCCGACACCGTTGTCTCCAACGGCTCCGCCGACACCGCTGGCTCCGGCGGCTCCGCCGACCCCGCCGACCCCGCCGACACGACCGACACCGCTAGGTCCAACGGCTCCGCCGGCTCCAACGGCTCCGCCGGCTCCAACGACGCCGCCGGCTCCAACGACGCCGCTGGCGCCAACGGCTCCGCCGACACCGCTAGCTCCAGCGGCTCCGCCGACCCCGCCGACACGACCGACACCGCTGGCGCCAACAGCTCCGCCGACACCGCTAGCTCCGCCGCCACCACCGACACCGCGGGCCCCAACGGTTCCGCCGAAACTGTCGGTACCCACCGCTACGCTGGAAACCGGGGCCCGGAGGCACACCCGCAGGACCTCCTCGAGACCGTCCGCGCCCACACGGCCCTGGTCCTCGGCCACCCCGGCCCGGACGCCATCGACCCCACGACGTCGTTCAAGGACCTCGGCTTCGACTCGATCATCGGCGTCGAGCTCATCACCCGCCTCTCCGCCGCGACCGACCGGAAACTACCCGCCACCTCGGTCTTCGACCACCCCACCCCCGCCCGCCTCGCCGCGGCGCTGCGCGCCGACCCGACCGCGAGCGAACCGGCCGTCGCGGCCCCCGTCGACGAGCCCATCGCGATCGTCGCGATGAGCTGCCGGTACCCCGGCGGCGTGCGGTCGGCGGACGAGCTGTGGCAGCTCGTCGCCGACGGCCGGGACGTCATCGGCGGCCTGCCCACCGACCGCGGCTGGGACCTCGACAACCTCTACGACGCCAACCCGGGCAAAGCGGGCAAGTCCTACGCGCGCCACGGCGGCTTCCTCGCCGACGTCGCCGGGTTCGACGCGGACTTCTTCGGGATCTCCCCGCGCGAAGCCCTCGCCATGGACCCGCAGCAGCGGTTGCTGCTGGAGACCACGTGGGAGGCGTTCGAGCACGCGGGCATCGACCCGGCGTCGCTGAAGGGCAGCCGCACCGGCGTCTACGTCGGCGCGACGACGTCCGAGTACGGCCCGCGCCTGTTCGAAGGCGGCGAGGGCTTCGACGGGCACCTGCTCACCGGCACCACCGGCAGCGTCGCGTCGGGCCGGATCGCCTACGTCCTCGGCCTGGAGGGCCCGGCGCTGACCGTCGACACCGCGTGCTCGTCCTCGCTGGTCGCGCTGCACCTCGCCGTGCGCGCGCTGCTCGCGGGGGAGTGCACGCTGGCGGTCGCCGGCGGCGCGGCCGTGCTGGCCAGCCCCGGGATGCTCGTCGAGTTCAGCCGCCAGCGCGGCCTCTCCCGCGACGGCCGCTGCCGCGCCTTCTCGGCCGACGCGGACGGCACGGGCTGGGCCGAGGGCGCCGGCGTCGTGCTGGTCGAGCGCCTGTCCGACGCCCGGCGGCTCGGCCACCCCGTGCTCGCCGTCGTGCGCGGCACGGCGGTCAACTCCGACGGCGCGTCCAACGGCCTCACCGCCCCGAACGGCCCGTCCCAGCAACGCGTGATCCGCGCCGCGCTCGCCGACGCCGGACTCACACCGTCCGAAGTGGACGTCGTCGAAGCGCACGGCACCGGGACCCCGCTCGGCGACCCGATCGAGGCACAGGCGCTGATCGCCACCTACGGCCAGGACCGCGAACGGCCGCTGCTGCTCGGCTCGCTGAAGTCGAACCTCGGCCACACGCAGGCCGCGGCGGGCATCGGCGGCGTGATCAAGATGGTCCAGGCCTTGCGTCACGGCGTCGTGCCGCGGACCCTGCACGCCGACGAACCCAGCCCGAAGGTGGACTGGTCCGCCGGCGCCGTGACCCTCGCCTCGGCCGAGCAGTCGTGGCCGGAGACCGGCGCACCCCGCCGAGCCGGGGTGTCCTCGTTCGGCATCAGCGGCACCAATGCGCACGTCATCGTCGAACAGGCCCCGGAATCCGCGCCCGAGGTGTCCGAAGAGGACGGACTGGGCGTCTGGGTGCTGTCCGGACGCACGGAAGCCGCGGTCGCGGACCGGGCGTCGGAGCTGGCCGAGACGGAGCACGGCGTCGCCGACGTCGGCTGGTCCCTCGCGTCGACGCGCACCGCGTTCGAGCACCGGGCCGTGGTGGTCGGCGAACGCGCCGACCTTCTCCAGGGCTTGGACGAGATCGCCGCACGGACCCCGGGAGCCTCCGTGGTCACCGGCGTCACCGGTCCGATCGGACGCACGGTCTTCGTGTTCCCCGGCCAGGGCGCCCAATGGGTCGGCATGGCGGCCGCATTACTCGACGAGTCACCGGTCTTCGCGGCCCGGTTCGCCGCCTGTGCGACGGCGCTCGAGTCCTTTGTCGACTGGTCGCCTTTCGACGTCCTCCGCGAAGGCGCGTTGGACCGGGTCGACGTGGTCCAGCCGATGTCGTGGGCGGTGATGGTGTCGCTCGCGGCACTGTGGCAGTCGTACGGCGTCACGCCGGACGCGGTCGTCGGCCACTCCCAGGGCGAGATCGCCGCGGCCGTCGTCGCGGGTGGACTGTCCCTTGAGGACGGTGCCCGCGTGGTCGCGTTGCGCAGCAAGGCGATCGCGGCCGGGCTGGCGGGCAAGGGCGGAATGGCCTCGATCGCGCTGGACGCCGGACGCGTCGAAGCCCTGCTCGACGACCGGATCTCGATCGCGGCGTTCAACAGCCCGTCGTCGACCGTCGTGTGCGGCGATCCCGCCGCCCTGCAGGAACTGGTCGCACGCTGCGAGAGCGACGGCGTCCGCGCCCGGCTGATCCCGGTGGACTACGCGTCGCACTCGGCACACGTGGAGGCGATCGAAGCCGAACTGCGCGAGGTCCTGGCTCCGATCCGGCCGCGCACGGGCGACATTCCCTTCTACTCGACCGTGACCGCCGAGCCGGTCGACACCGTGACCCTGGACGCCGGCTATTGGTACCGCAACCTGCGTCAGGCGGTGCGGTTCCGCGACACCGCCGACGTCCTCGCCGAGCGCGGGCACCGGTTCTTCGTCGAGGTCAGCCCGCACCCCGTGCTCGGCGGCGGGCTCCAGGAGACCCTCGAAGAGGCGGCCGTCGTCGGCACACTGCGTCGCGGCGAAGGCGGCCTCCGCCGGTTCCTGCTGTCCGCGGCCCAGCTGTGGGCGCACGGTCACGACGTCGACTGGTCGGGGCTCTACCCGAGCCGGCGCACGGTGAGCCTGCCGACGTATCCCTTCCAGCGGCAGCGTTTCTGGCTCGAACCGGCGACCAAGTCCGACGACGACAGCGGGTTCTGGACCGCGCTCGACACCCTCGACCTCGCCGACGACACGCCCTGGCGCGACGCACGGCTCGCGTTGACCCGCTGGCGACACCAAGCCGACCTGGACACCTGGCGCCACCGCATCGCCTGGCGCGCGCTGCCCGAGCCGCCCGCCACCCCGCTCACCGGCACCTGGCTCGTGCTCACGCCCACCGCGGGCGCGCTCACCGGGTTCGGCGTCGAGGTGCTCGTCACCGCGGACGACGACCGCACCACCCTCGCCGAGCGGCTGACCGGACTGACGCCCGACGGCGTCCTCGCGCTGACCACCTCCGACGACCCGATCCACGCCGTCACCAGCGCGGCCATGCTGGTCCAAGCGCTTGGCGACGCCGGGATCGACGCGCCGCTGTGGTGCCTGACCAGCGGCGCGGTCGCACTCGACACCGACCCCGCGCCGGACCCGGCGCAGGCCGCGGTCTGGGGCCTCGGCCGGGTGGCGGCGCTGGAACACCCCGGCCGCTGGGGCGGGCTGATCGATCTGCCGGAAACGCCAGACGCCGAAACCCTCGAAAAGCTGGCCGCCGTGCTGACCGGCGACGAAGACCAGGTGGCCATCCGGCCGTCCGGGGTGTTCGCCCGCCGGCTGGTCCCCGCGTCGGTACGCGGGAAGACCCCGGCCCGGACCTGGGAGACCGGCGGCACGGCCCTGGTCACCGGCGGCACAGGTGCGCTGGGCAGGCACCTCGCCCGGTGGCTCATCGAGCGCGGAGCCGAGCACGTCGTCCTGACCGGCCGCCGCGACGCGGACGTGGCCGAGCTGGGCGCCCGGGTGAGCGTCGTGGTCTGCGACGTCACCGACGCGCACGCCCTCCGGGAGCTGGTCGACGGCCTCGACGACCTCCGGACCGTCGTCCACGCGGCGGGCGTCGGCACGCTCGCCCCGCTCGATGACACCGACCCGGCCGCGATCGCCGAGGTCCTGCGGGCCAAGGTGCTCGGCGCGCGGCACCTCGACGATCTCCTCGGCGACCGCGAGCTGGACGCCTTCGTCCTCTTCTCCTCGATCTCCGGCGTCTGGGGCGTCGCCGACCACGCCGCCTACGCCGCGTCGAACGCCTACCTCGACGCACTCGCCCTGCGCCGCCGGGCGCTCGGCCGGACCGCGCTGTCGATCGCCTGGGGTCCCTGGGCGGGTGGCGGCATGATCGCCGAAACCCTGCACGACGTCCTCGCGCGCCGCGGCGTCCCGGTCATCGAGCCCGAGCCCGCCCTGGCCGGCCTCGGGCAGGCGCTGGACCACGACGAGGCGTTCGTCGCGCTGGCCGAGATCGACTGGCCGGTGTTCGCCGACGTCTTCACCGCCGTCCGGCCGAGCCCGCTGCTCGCCGAACAGCCCGCGGTCAAGCAGCTCCGCGAACAGTCCGCGGAAACGTCGGGCTGGGGTGATCAGCTCGCCGCGTTCACCGGGCCGGAGCGCGAAAAGTTCGTGTCCACTGTGGTCCGCCAGCAGGTCGCGGCCGCGCTCGGGCACTCGAGCCCGGAGAACGTCGACGTCCGGCGCGCGTTCAAGGACCTCGGGTTCGACTCGCTCACCGCCGTCGAGCTGCGCAACCGGCTGAGCGCGGCGACCGGGCTGAAACTGCCGAGCACCCTCGTGTTCGACCACCCGACCGCCGCGCTGCTGACCGAGCACCTCCTCGCCGAGGTCGCCCCGGAGTCCACTGTGGACGCCACGCCGGTCCCGGTCGCGGCGGCCGACGACGACCCGATCGCCATCGTCGCGATGGGCTGCCGCTTCCCCGGCGGCGTCACCACGCCAGAACAGCTGTGGACGTTGCTGACCGACGGCGTCGACGCGATCTCCGGGCTGCCCGCCGACCGCGGCTGGGACCTCGGCTCGCTCTACGACGCCGACGCGAGCCGGCCCGGCACCACCTACGCCCGTCACGGCGGGTTCCTCGCCGACGCCACCCGGTTCGACCCGGCGTTCTTCGGGATCTCGCCGCGCGAAGCCGTCGCGATGGACCCGCAGCAGCGGCTGCTCCTGGAGGTCTGCTGGGAGGTGTTCGAGCGCGCCGGGATCGACCCGGCCGCGCTGCACGGCACCCCGGCCGGTGTCTTCGTCGGCATGACCGACCAGGCGTACGGCTCGGGCGGCACCGAGGGCGAGGACTACCTGGTCACCGGCGCGGTGTCCAGCGTCGCCTCCGGCCGGATCGCCTACGTCCTCGGCCTGGAGGGCCCGGCTGTCACGGTCGACACGGCGTGCTCGTCGTCGCTGGTGGCGCTGCACCTCGCGGCGCAGTCGCTGCGCTCCGGCGAGTGCTCGATGGCGCTCGCCGGCGCGTCGATGGTGATGTCGACGCCGAGCCAGTTCCTCGGCTTCAGCCGCCAGCGCGGCCTCGCGCCCGACGGCCGCTGCAAGCCGTTCGCCGCCGCCGCCGACGGGTTCGCCCTCGCCGAGGGCGTCGGCGTCCTGCTGGTCGAGCGGCTGTCCGACGCGCGCCGCCACGGGCACCCGGTGCTCGCGGTGCTGCGCGGGTCGGCGATCAACTCCGACGGCGCGTCCAACGGCCTGACCGCCCCGAACGGCGGGTCGCAGCAGCGGGTCATCCGCGCCGCACTGGCCGGCGCGGGCCTGCGACCGTCCGAAGTGGACGTCGTCGAAGCGCACGGCACCGGGACCCCGCTGGGCGACCCGATCGAAGCCCAGGCTTTGATCGCCGCGTACGGGCCGGACCGCGAACGGCCGTTGCTCGTCGGCTCGCTGAAGTCGAACCTCGGGCACACCCAGACCGCGTCCGGCGTCGCCGGCGTGATCAAGATGGTCGAGGCGATGCGCCACGGGCAGCTGCCGAAGACGCTGCACCTCGACGAACCGACCGCGGAGGTCGACTGGTCGTCCGGCGTAGTCGAGCTGGCGGCCGAGGACCGGGCGTGGCCGGAGACCGGCGCCCCGCGGCGTGCGGGCGTGTCGGCGTTCGGCATCAGCGGCACCAACGCGCACGTGATCCTGGAACAGGCGCCCGAAGCGGCGCCGGTGGAGGCCTTGCCGGACACCGTGGGTTCGTGGGTTCTGTCGGCCCGGTCCGAGGCGGCCGTCCGTGAACAGGCGGCAGCGCTGGCGGAGACCGAGCACGGCGTCGCCGAGGTCGGCTGGTCCCTGGTCAGCACGCGGTCGGCGTTCGAGTACCGGGCCGCCGTCGTCGGCGACCGGGACGAGCTGAGGGCCGGGCTGCGCGAGCTGGCCGCGGGCGGACCTGTGAACACCGCGACCGCGGGCGAGACCGTCTTCGTCTTCCCCGGCCAGGGTGCGCAGTGGGCGGGCATGGCGGTCGGCCTGCTCGACGAGCCGGTCTTCGCCGAGCGGATCGCGGAGTGTGCCGCCGCGCTGGCTCCGCACGTGGACTGGTCGCTGACCGAGGTCCTGAGCGACGCGGACGCCCTCGAACGGGTCGACGTCGTGCAACCGGCGTCGTGGGCGGTGATGGTGTCTCTCGCGGCGCTCTGGCGCGCGCACGGCGTCGAACCGGACGCGGTCGTCGGGCACTCGCAAGGGGAAATCGCGGCCGCCGTCGTCGCGGGTGGACTGTCCCTCGAGGACGGTGCCAGGGTGGTGGCGCTGCGCAGCAGGGCGATCGCGGCCGGGCTCGCGGGACGCGGCGGGATGGCGTGGGTCGCCGCCCCGGAGGCCGATGTCGCTCCGCTGTTGGAGCCGTACGACGGCCGGATCTGCGTCGCCGCGGTGAACGGGCCCGGCTCGGTCGTCGTCTCCGGTGAGGTCGACGCACTGGACGCGTTCGTGCTCGACGCCGAGGCCCGCGAGCTGCGGGTCCGCCGGGTCCCGGTGGACTACGCCTCGCACTCGGCCGCGGTCGAGGCGATCGAGGCCGAGCTGCGCGAGGTCCTCGCGCCGGTCCGGCCCCGCACCTCGGCGATCACGTACATCTCCGGCGTCACCGGCACCCCGGTGGATACCGGAACGCTCGACGCCGGGTACTGGTACCGCAACCTGCGGCAGCCGGTGCGGTTCCACGACGCCACGAAGACGCTCATCGAAACCGGGCACCGGTTCTTCGTCGAGGTCAGCCCGCACCCGGTGCTCGGCGGCGGGATCGAGGAGACCCTCGACGAGACCGGGGAAGCGGCCGCCGTCGTCGGCACCCTGCGCCGCAACGCGGGTGACCTTCGCCGGTTCCTGACCTCCCTCTCCCAGCTGTGGGCGCACGGCCACGACGTCGACTGGGCGGTCCTCCACCCGGTCAAGCGCACGGTCGCGCTGCCCACCTATCCGTTCCAGCGTCAGCGGTTCTGGCTCGAACCGAAGGCCGCGGCCCCGGTCGTCCGATCCACTGTGGACGAACTGCGCTACGAGGTCCGGTGGAGCCCCGTGACCACCCCGCGGGCCGCCACGCTCGACGCCGGCTGGCTCGCCGTGGTGCCCGCCGGCCACGACTTCCGGGACCTGCTCGGCCCGGACGTGCGGCTGCTCGAAGTGTCCACGGAGGACCGTGAGGAGCTGGCGGAGCTGCTGGCCGTCGAAGCGCCGCCGACCGGCGTCGTCTCCCTACTGGCGCTGGACGACGAGCCGCACGCCGCGCACCCCGTGCTCACCGCCGGGCTCGCCGGCAACGTCCTGCTCACCCAGGCGCTGGCCGACGCCGGGATCGCGGCCCCGCTGTGGTTCGCGACCCGCGGCGCCGTCTCGACCGGCCCCGGCGAGCCCCTGGTGAACGCCGCCCAGGCGATGGCCTGGGGTCTCGGCGGGATCCTCGGGCTCGACCACCCCGACCGCTGGGGTGGCCTCGTCGACCTGCCGTCCGTCCCCGACGCCTCGACCGCCGGCCGGTTCGCGGCCGTGCTCACCGGCCGCGACGGCGAGGACCAGGTCGCGCTGCGGCCGTCCGGGCTGTTCGCCCGGCGGCTGGTCCGCGCCGCGACGTCCCCGCCCGTCCGCTGGCGGCCGCACGGCACGGCGCTGGTCACCGGCGGTACCGGCGCGCTCGGCGGGCAGGTCGCCCGCTGGCTCGCCGCGAACGGCGCCGAGCACCTGGTGCTCGTGAGCCGCCAGGGCGAAGGTGCGCCCGGTGCCGCGGAGCTCGCGGGCGAGCTGTCCGCACTCGGCGCCAAGGTGACGGTCGCCGCCTGCGACGTCTCGGACCGCGACGCACTGCGCGAACTCCTGGAAGAGCTGCCGCCGGTCAACGCCGTGGTCCACACCGCGGGCGCAGTGGACGTCGAACGGCCGATCACGGCCCTGACCCTGGCCGACTTCGCCGAGCTGGCCGAAGCCAAGGTCCGGGGCGCGCGCAACCTCGACGAGCTGTGCGGAGACGTCGACGCGTTCGTCCTGTTCTCCTCCGGCGCCGGGGTCTGGGGCAACGCGGGCCAGGCGGGGTACGCCGCCGCGAACGCCTTCCTGGACGCGCTCGCCCACCAGCGCCGCGACCGCGGGGTCCCGGCGACGTCGATCGCCTGGGGTGCCTGGGCGGGCGGCGGCATGGTCGACGAGAACGTCGGCGCGCAGCTCGAACGGCGGGGCGTCCCGATGATGCGGCCCGAGCTGGCCGTCACCGCGATCCAGCCGTCGGTCGACACCGGTAGCCCGACCGGCGTCGTCGCCGACATCGACTGGGCGAAGTTCACCCCGCTCTACACCGCGTCGCGGCAGCGCCCCCTGCTGCGGGAGCTGCCGGAGGCGCAGCAGGAGTCCTCTGTGGACAGTGACGGCGAGCTGGCGAAGCGGTTGCGGGCGGCGTCGGAAAACGAACGCGAGCGGGTCGTGCTCGACCTGGTCCGCGGCGAGGCCGCCACCGTGCTCGGCTTCCCCGGCCGCGACGCCGTCCGGCCCACGCAGACGTTGAAGGAGCTCGGATTCGACTCCCTGACCGCGCTCGACCTGCGCAACCGGCTCAGCGCGGCGACCGGGCTGAAGCTGCCCGCCACGCTGGTCTTCGACTACCCGACCCCGGCCGCCGTCGCGAAGCACCTGCTCGAAGGGCTCTTCACCGGGGAGACCGCGGACGACGAGCTCGACCGGATCGAGGCCGCGCTGGCCGCCCTTCCCCCCGAGCTGGTCATCGCCCGGCTGCGGAAGCTGCTGTGGAAGTGGGACGACGCCGGCGAAGACGCCCCAGAAGACGACGACGGCATCGAGCTCGACACGGCGACCGACGACGAGATGTTCGCGGCGATCGACCGAGAACTCGGAATCTCTTGACGTGACCGAAAACCAGGAGCGGACGCAGATGCGCAACGAGGACAAGCTCCGTGACTACCTCAAGCGGGTCACGGCCGATCTGAAGCTGGCCAACCGCCGCCTGCACGACGTCACCGAGCGCCGCGCGGAACCGATCGCCGTGGTGTCGATGAGCTGCCGGTTCCCAGGCGGGGTGACCGACCCCGAGCAGCTCTGGGACCTGCTCGCCGAGGGCCGGGACGCCGTTTCGCCGTGGCCCGCCGACCGCGGCTGGGACCCGGAGCTCTACGACCCCGACCCCGAGCGGATCGGCCGCAGCTACGTGCGCGACGGCTGCTTCCTGACCGACGCCGCGCAGTTCGACCCGGCGTTCTTCGGCATCTCGCCGCGCGAAGCCGTGGCGATGGACCCGCAGCAGCGGCTCCTGCTGGAGACCACCTGGGAGGCCTTCGAACGGGCGAAGCTCGACGCGGCGGCCCTGCGCGGCAGCTCGACCGGCGTGTTCGTCGGGGCCAGCAACCAGGGTTACGCCGGCGGCATGGTCACCGCACCCGAGGGCCTGGAAGGGCTGCTGCTCACCGGCGGTTCGGCCGCGGTGCTGTCCGGCCGGCTCGCCTACACCTTCGGGCTGGAGGGCCCGGCCGTCACCGTCGACACCATGTGCTCGTCGTCGCTGGTCGCGCTGCACCTGGCGGTTTCCGCGCTGCGCAACGACGAGTGCACGATGGCGCTGGCCTGCGGCGCGACCGTGATGGCCAACCCCCGCAACTTCGTCGAGTTCAGCCGCCAGCGCGGCCTCTCCGCCGACGGCCGCTGCCGCGCCTTCTCCGCCGACGCCGACGGCACCGGCTGGGGCGAGGGCGTCGGCGTCGTGCTGCTGGAGCGGCTGTCCGACGCGCGCCGCAACGGCCACCCCGTGCTCGCGGTCATCCGCGGCACCGCGATCAACCAGGACGGCGCGTCCAACGGCCTGACCGCCCCCAACGGGCTTTCCCAGCAGCGCGTGATCGAGGCGGCGCTGGCCAACGCGCGGCTCGCGCCGGAGCAGGTCGACGTCGTCGAGGCGCACGGCACCGGCACCAAGCTGGGCGACCCGATCGAGGCCCAGGCCTTGCAGGCGACCTACGGCCGCGACCGCGAGCGCCCGCTGCTGCTGGGCACGGTCAAGTCGAACATCGGCCACACCCAGGCGGCCTCCGGGGTCGCCGGCGTGATCAAGATGGTCCTGGCGCTGCGCGCGGGCGTCCTGCCGAAGACGCTGTTCGTCGGCGAGCCGACCCCGCACGTGGACTGGTCCGACGGCGCGGTTTCGCTGCTGACCGAGCAGCAGGAGTGGCCGGAGACGGGTGCGCCGCGCCGGGCCGGGGTGTCGTCGTTCGGCGGCAGCGGCACCAACGCCCACGTCGTGCTGGAAGGCGTCACCGAGGAACCCGCCGACTTCGAAGAATCCACTGTGGACACCGCGGTGTGGTTGCTGTCGGGGCGGTCCGACGCCGCGCTGAAGGCTCGCGCGGCGGAGCTGGCCGAGCTGACGGACGCCAACATCGCCGACATCGGCTGGTCCCTGGCCGCCACGCGCTCGGCGTTCGAGCACCGCGCCGCCGTGGTCGGCCGGGACCTGCCCACACTGCTCGCGGGCGTCCGCGAGATCGCCGAATCCGGCACGGCCGCGGGCGTCGGCGGCGAGGCTCAGGCCGTGGGCGGCACGGTCCTGGTCTTCCCCGGCCAGGGTGCGCAGTGGGCCGGGATGGCCGTCGAGCTCCTCGGTGAATCGCCGGTGTTCGCGGCCCGGATGACCGAGTGCGAGTCGGCTCTGGAAGCTTTTGTCGACTGGAAGCTGACCGACGTCCTCGGCGACGCGGCGGCCCTGGAACGCGTCGACGTCGTGCAGCCGGTTTCGTGGGCGGTCATGGTGTCGCTCGCCGCGCTGTGGGCGGCCCACGGCGTCACGCCGGACGCTGTCGTCGGGCACTCGCAGGGCGAGATCGCGGCCGCCGTCGTCGCCGACGCGCTGTCGCTGTCCGACGGCGCGAAGGTCGTCGCGCTGCGCAGCAAGCTGATCGCGGGACGGCTTGCCGGGCTCGGTGCGATGGCGTCGGTCGCGGCGCCCGAAACGCAGGTTGAAGCGCTGCTCGCGGACGGTGTCTCCATCGCGGCCGTCAACGGACCCGCGTCGGTGGTGATCTCCGGCGAGATCGCCGCGGTCGAGGACGTCCTGGCGCGCGCCGAAGCCGACGGGCTGCGCGTGCGTCGCATCCCGGTGGACTACGCCTCGCACTCCGCCGTCGTCGAAGTCCTCGAAGCCGAACTGCTCGAAGCCCTGGCGGACCTCGAACCCCGCGCCCCGCGGGTCACGTTCGTCTCCAGCGTCACCGGCGCGGCCGCTGAGACGCTCGATGCCGCCTACTGGTACCGCAACCTGCGGCAGCGCGTGCGCTTCCAGGACGCCACCCGGACCCTCATCGCCGACGGGCACCGGTTCTTCGTCGAGTCGAGCCCGCACCCCGTCCTCGGCGGCGGCCTCCAGGAGACCCTCGACGACGTGCTCGACCCCGGTTCGGCGGCCGTCGTCGGCACTCTCCGGCGCGGCGAAGGCGGCCTGACCAGGTTCTTGACCTCGGTGGCGCACCTGTGGACGCAGGGGCGCGACGTCGACTGGGCGGCCGTCCACCCGGACGCGCGGCCGGTCGCTTTGCCGACATATCCCTTCCAGTGGCAGCGCTACTGGCTCGAGACCCCCGTCGAAGCCGCCGCCGAGTCGGACGGGGAGTTCTGGAACGCCGTCGAGGACGGCGCCCTCACCGACGAGCTGGGTGTCACCGCCGAAACGCCGTGGCAGGAGGTGCTGCCCGCGCTGGCGGACTGGCGCCACCGCCGCACCGAACTGTCCACAGTGGATCAGTGGCGCTACCGGATCACCTGGCACCCGGTCGCCGAGCCGGCACCCGCGCTGTCCGGCACCTGGCTGGTCGTGCACGCGCCCGACGTCTGCCTCGACGCCCTGGAGAAAGCCGGTGCGACGGTCCGCACCCTGCGCATCGACGAGACCGACGACCGCGTGTCGCTGGCCGAGCGGCTGCGCGGCGAGTCCGACGTCGCCGGGGTGCTTTCGCTGCTCGCGCTCGACGAGAGTGCGCACGCCGCGCACCCGGTGCTGCCGGCCGGTCTCGCGGCGAACCTCCTGCTCTCCCAGGCTCTCGGCGACGCCGGCGTCACCGCGCCGCTGTGGCTCGCGACCCAAGGCACCGCCGTCGTCGTGCCCGGTGACGAGCTGCCGCACCCGGGTCAGGCCACGACCTGGGGCCTCGGCCGTGTCCTCGCCCTCGAACACCCCGACCGCTGGGGTGGCCTGGTCGACCTGCCGGAGAACCTCGACGAGCAGGCCGCGACCCGGCTCTGCGCCGTCCTCGCCGGCATCGGCGACGAAGACCAGCTGGCCGTCCGCGAGTCCGGGCTGTACCAGCGCCGCCTGCGCCGCGCGCCGGTCGACGGCACCGCCCCCGAGTGGCGGACGAGCGGCACCGCGCTGATCACCGGCGGCACCGGCGGGCTCGGCGCGCACGTCGCCCGCTGGCTCGCCGGCCGCGGAGCCGAGCACCTCGTCCTCACCAGCCGCCGCGGTCCCGACGCCCCCGGCGCCGTCGAACTGCGCGAAGAACTGACGGCCCTCGGCGTCGAGGTGACCATCGCCGCCTGCGACGTCGCCGACCGCGAGGCGCTGTCGTCGCTGGTCAGCGGCCTGCCGGGCATCCGCACGGTCGTCCACACCGCCGGCGTCGGCCTCCTGGCCCCGCTGTCCGACACGACGTTGCCCGAGTTCGAAGAGGGCGCCCGCGCGAAGCTCGCCGGCGCCCGCCACCTGGACGCGTTGTTCGGCGAGGCCGACCTCGACGCGTTCGTGCTGTACTCCTCGGTCGCCGGCGTGTGGGGCAGTGGCGACCACGGCGCGTACGCCGCCGCCAACGCCTTCGTCGACGCGCTCGCCGAGAGCCGCCGCGCCCGCGGGCTGGCCGGCACCTCGGTCGCCTGGGGTATCTGGGCCGGCGACGGCATGGTCTCCGACGTCGTCGCCGACCAGCTCAAGTGGCGCGGGATCCCGTTCATGGCCCCGGCTCCGGCCCTGCTCGGGCTCGGCCAGGTGCTCGACCACGACGAGCCGTTCCTGGCCGTCGCCGACATCGACTGGGAGCGGTTCGTCCCGGTCTTCACCGCCGCGCGCCCGCGGCCGCTGCTGTCCGAGGTGCCCGAGGTCGCGGCCGTGCTGGCCGCCGAGTCGGAGGTCACCGAGGAGCAGACCGGGGCGGCGGGTGCCTTGCGCGCCAAGCTGTCCGCACTGTCCGAAGTGGAGCAGGACCGCGAGCTGCTCGGCCTGGTCCGCAAGCACGCGGCCACCGTGCTCGGTTACGCGGGGCCGGACGACGTCGACGCCTCGCGCGCGTTCCGCGAGCTGGGCTTCGACTCGCTGACCGCGATCGAGCTGCGCAACCGGCTCACCGCCGCCACCGGCCTCAAGCTGTCCGCCACCCTCGTGTTCGACTACCCGAACGCGACGACCCTCGCCCGGCACGTCCGCACCGAGGTGTTCGGCGATTCCGCTGCCACCACCATCGCCGCGCCGGTCACCGCGACCGACGAGCCCCTGGCCATCGTCGGCATGAGCTGCCGGTTCGCCGGCGGCATCGGCAGCCCGCGGCAGCTGTGGGACCTGATGATGGCCGAGGCCGACACCATCGGCGAGTTCCCCGGCGACCGCGGCTGGCACCCCGGCACGCTCTACGACGCCGACCCCGACAGCGTCGGGCACAGCTACACCCGCGCCGGCGGGTTCCTCTACGACGCGGCCGAGTTCGACCCGGGCTTCTTCGGCATCAGCCCGCGCGAGGCCCTCGCGATGGACCCGCAGCAGCGCGTCGTCATGGAAGCCTCGTGGGAGGCGTTCGAAGACGCCGGGCTCGACCAGGCCGCCGTCCGCGGCAGCCGCACCGGCGTGTTCGTCGGCGCCAGCGGCCACGACTACGGCCAGCGGCTGCGGGAAGTCCCCGAAGGCGTCGAAGGCCACCTCGTCACCGGCGGCACGGGCAGCGTCACGTCCGGGCGCGTCGCCTACACCTTCGGGCTCGAAGGCCCGGCGGTCACGATCGACACCGGCTGCTCGTCGTCGCTGGTCGCGCTGCACCTGGCCGGCCAGGCCCTGCGGTCGGGGGAGTGCGACCTCGCGCTCGCCGGCGGCGTCGCGGTGATGTCGACCCCGGCACCGTTCGTCGCGTTCAGCCGCCAGCGCGCGCTGGCCGCCGACGGCCGCAGCAAGCCGTTCTCCGCCGAGGCCGACGGCATGGGCCTGGCCGAGGGCGTCGGCATGCTGCTCGTCGAACGCCTTTCCGACGCGAAGCGCAAGGGGCACCGGGTGCTGGCCGTGGTCCGCGGCACCGCCACCAACCAGGACGGCGCGTCCAACGGGCTCACCGCTCCGAACGGCCCGTCGCAGCAGCGCGTGATCCTCTCCGCACTCGCCGCGGCCGGCCTCGAACCGTCCGAAGTGGACGCGGTCGAGGCACACGGCACGGGCACCACGCTGGGCGACCCGATCGAGGCCCAGGCCCTGATGGCCACCTACGGCCGTGACCGCGAAGCGCCGTTGTGGCTCGGCTCGGTCAAGTCGAACATCGGGCACAGCCAGGCCGCCGCGGGCGCCGCGGGCATCATCAAGATGGTGCTGGCCATGAGGCACGGCGTCCTGCCGCGCTCGCTGCACTCGGAACACCCGTCGCCGCACGTCGACTGGTCCGCCGGCTCGCTCGAACTGCTCACCGCGGCCACGCCGTGGCCGGACAAGCCGGGACCGCGCCGCGTCGGCGTGTCCTCGTTCGGCGTCGGCGGCACCAACGCCCACGTCGTGCTCGAACACGATCCCGCGCCCGAGCCGGAAATCGTGCGCGAGCCGGTGGCCGGGCCGGTGCCGTGGGTGCTTTCGGCCCGCTCGGCGGCCGGCGTCGCCGCGCAGGCGGAAAAGCTGGCGGCGTTCGGCCCCGCGGACATCGCCGACACCGGCTGGTCCCTGGCCTCGACGCGGACCGCGTTCGAGCACCGGGCCGTGGTGCTCGGCGACGACCGCGAAGAACTGCTGGCCGGCTTGCACGCTCTGTCGGCCGGGACGCCGAGTGCGTCCGTGGTGACCGGCGTGGCCTCCGCGGCGGGCCGGACGGTGTTCGTCTTCCCGGGCCAAGGCGCGCAGTGGGCCGGCATGGCCGTGGAGCTGCTGGATTCGTCGCCGGTGTTCGCCGGGCGGTTCGCGGAGTGCGCGGCGGCGCTGGAGTCCTTTGTCGACTGGTCGCCGTTCTCCGAACTGCGCGACGGGTCGCTGGACCGGGTCGATGTCGTGCAGCCCCTGTCGTGGGCGGTGATGGTCTCCCTCGCGGCGCTCTGGCGGTCGCACGGTGTCGAGCCGGACGCCGTCGTCGGGCACTCCCAGGGCGAGATCGCCGCCGCTGTGGTCGCAGGTGGACTGTCGCTGATGGACGGTGCCCGCGTGGTCGCGTTGCGCAGCAAGGCGATCGCCGCGGGACTCGCGGGCCGGGGCGGGATGGCGTCGATCGCGTTGGACGCGTCTCGCGTGGCCGCCCTGCTCGACGACCGGATTTCGATCGCGGCGTTCAACAGCCCGGCTTCGACGGTGGTCTGCGGTGACCCGGCGGCGTTGGAAGCCCTGGTCGCGCGCTGCGTGGCCGACGGCGTCCGCGCTCGCGTGATCCCGGTGGACTACGCGTCGCACTCCGTGCACGTGGAAGCGATCGAGCACGAACTGCGTGAAGTCCTGGCCCCGGTCGAGCCACGGACCGGCGATGTCCCGTTCTACTCGACAGTGACCGCCGAGCCGATCGACACGGCAGCCCTCGACGCCGGGTACTGGTACCGCAACCTGCGTCAGCCGGTCCTGTTCACCCAGACCATCGAGACGCTGGCGGCGCGCGAGCACACCGTCTTCGTCGAGGTCAGCCCGCACCCGGTCGTTACGTCGGCGATCGCCGAAGCCGTCCCGGACGCCATCGCCACCGGCACGCTCCGGCGTCACGAGGGCGGCCTGACGCGCTTCCGCACGTCGCTGGCCGAACTGCACGTCCGCGGCGTCGACGTCGACTGGGCGCCGGTCTTCCCGGGCGCCGCGACGATCCCGCTGCCCACCTACGCCTTCCAGCACCAGCGTTACTGGCTGGACGTCCCCGCCGCCACCGACCCGCTGGACGACGCGTTCTGGGCCGCCGTGGAGCAGTCCGACTTCGGGGCACTCGCCGCCTGGCGCGCGAAGCGGCACGCCGGGTCCACTGTGGACAGCTGGCGGTACCGGGTCGAGTGGACGCCGCTCACCGTCGCGACCGACACCACCGTGGCGGGCTGGCTCGTCGTCGGACCCGACCCGCACGGCCTCGCCGATGGCCTCGGTGCGCGGGCGCTCGAGCTGCCGTCCGAAGTGGACCGTGAGCGGTGGGCCGAGCTGCTTCGCGAGGCGGGACCGTTCCAGGGCGTGCTCTCCCTGCTCGACGGTCTCGTCCCGAACCTGACGCTGCTGCACGCCCTCGGCGACGCCGGCAGCGACGCGCCGCTCTGGTGGGCCACCAGCGGCGCGGTCAGCACCGGCGCCACCGACCCGATCCGCGCCACCGAACAGGCCCTGACCTGGGGCTTCGGCCGGATCGCGGCCATGGAGTACCCGCAGCGCTTCGGCGGCCTCGTCGACCTCCCGGCCGACCTCGACGCCCGCGTCGTCGCCCGGCTCGCCGCCGTACTCGGGTCGCCCGGCGAGGACCAGGTCGCCGTCCGCGCGTCCGGCGTCTTCGGCCGCCGGCTCGTCCGGGCGGAACCGGCCCGCGGCACGACGACGCCGTGGCAGCCGTCCGGCACCGTGCTGCTCACCGGCGGCACCGGCGGGATCGGCGCGCACCTCGCCCGCTGGCTCGCCGGCGCCGGAGCCGAACGGCTGGTCCTCACCAGCCGGCGCGGCCAGGACCTCCCCGAGCTGACCGCCGAACTGGCCGACCTCGGCACCGAGCTGACCGTCGCGACTTGCGATGTCGCCGACCGCGCCCAGCTGGCCGAGCTCCTCTCCGGCCTGCCGGACCTGACCGCGGTGGTGCACGCCGCCGCCGTCCTGGACGACGGCGTCCTCGACGGTCTCACTCCCGAGCGCATCGCGAACGTGCTGCGGCCCAAGGCCGATGCCGCCCGGCACCTGCACGAACTGACCGCGAACCGCGACCTTTCGGCGTTCGTCCTGTTCTCCTCGCTGGCCGGCACGCTCGGCGGACCGGGCCAGGCGAGCTACGCCGCGGCCAACACCTACCTCGACGCGCTCGCCCGCGAACGTCGCGCCGCGGGCCTGCCCGCGACGGCGGTGGCGTGGGGCGCGTGGAGCGGCGGCCGGGGTGAGGGCCTGGCCGCGCAAGGCCTGCCCGCGATGGCGCCCGAGCTGGCGATCCACGCGTTGCAGCAGGCCCTGGACTCCGGCGAGACCGTGCTCGCGGTCGCCGACATCCGCTGGGACCGCTACCGCAAGACCCTCGCCCAGGGCCGGCCGAGTGCCGCGCTGCTGGGCATCCCCGAAGCCACCGCGCGGGAAACCGAGGCCGTCGAAGCCGGCTGGGCCGAGAGCCTGACCGGGCTCGGCGAGGACGAGCAGCACCGGCTGGTCCTCGAGCTGATCCAGGCCCAGGCGGCGGTGGCGCTCGGCTACCCCGGACCCGAGTCGATCGAGCCGGACCGCGCCTTCCGCGACCTCGGCTTCGACTCGCTCACCGCCGTCGACCTGCGCAACCGGCTCGGCGAGGTCACCGGCCTGCGGCTACCGGTCACGCTGGTCTTCGACCACCCGACCGCCGTCGCGCTCGCCGCGCACGTCCGGCGCGAGCTGGTGGGTGACGTAGACGACACCGTGACCGAAACCGCCGCCCCGGTGACGGCGGTCGCCGACGAGCCGATCGCCATCGTCGCGATGTCGTGCCGCTACCCCGGTGGCGTCACCGATCCCGACGCGTTGTGGCGGCTCGTCGCCGGCGGCGTCGACGCGGTCGGGGAGTTCCCGGCCGACCGCGGCTGGGACGTCGAAGGGCTCTTCGACGCCGATCCGGACAAGCCCGGCACCTTCTACACGCGCGGCGGCGGCTTCCTGCACGACGCGGCGGAGTTCGACCCGGCTTTCTTCGGGATCGCGCCGCGCGAGGCACCCGCGATCGACCCGCAGCAGCGGCTGCTGCTGGAGACGTCGTGGGAGGCCGTCGAGCGCGCCGGCATCGACCCGGCTCGGCTGCGCGGCAGCCGGACCGGCGTGTTCGTCGGCTCCAACTACCACGACTACGGCGCCCGCGTGCGGCACGCGCCCGGCGAGTTCGAGGGGCACCTGGCGACCGGCAGCGCGGGCAGTGTCGCGTCCGGCCGGATCGCCTACACCTTCGGGTTCGAGGGCCCGGCGGTCACGGTCGACACGGCGTGCTCGTCGTCACTGGTGGCGCTGCACTGGGCGGTCAAGGCCCTGCGGTCGGGCGAGTGCGACCTCGCGCTGGCCGGCGGCGTCACGGTGATCTCGTCGGTCGACACGTTCGTCGAGTTCAGCCGGCAGCGCGCGCTGTCGCCGGACGGCCGGTGCCGCGCGTTCTCCGCGGACGCCGATGGCGCGGGCTGGGCCGAAGGCGTCGGCATGGTCATGGTCGAACGGCTTTCCGACGCCCGCCGCAACGGGCACCCGGTGCTCGCGGTCGTGCGGGGCAGCGCCGTCAACCAGGACGGCGCGTCCAACGGCATGACCGCGCCCAGTGGGCCCGCACAGCAGCGGGTCATCCGCGCGGCACTGGCCGACGCGGCCCTCACACCGTCTGATGTGGACGCCGTCGAGGCGCACGGGACGGGCACCACGCTGGGTGACCCGATCGAAGCGCAGGCGCTGATCGCCACCTACGGCCAGGACCGTGACCGTCCTTTGTGGCTGGGTTCGGTCAAGTCCAACATCGGGCACACCCAGGCCGCGTCCGGCATCGCGGGCGTGATCAAGATGGTGCAGGCGCTGCGCAACGGCGTCCTGCCACGGACGCTGCACGCCGAGACGCCGTCGCCGCACATCGACTGGTCCGCCGGGCAGGTGCGGCTGCTGTCCGAGCCGGTCGAATGGGCCGCGAACGGCCACCCGCGCCGCGCGGCGGTGTCCTCGTTCGGCGTCAGCGGCACCAACGTGCACACGATCATCGAGGAGGCTCCCGCTTCGGAAGAGCCGGCGGAAGCCGTTACAGCGCAACGGTTCAGCGTCTGGCCGGTGTCGGCGCGGTCCGAAGCCGCCCTGCGTGGCCAGGCCCAGCGCCTGCTGGCGGCGACCGAGTCCGAAGTGGACGCGGCCGACGTCGCCCGTTCCCTGGCCGCCCGCGCGAAGTTCGGGCACCGCGCGGTGGTCGTCGGCGAGAACCTCGGCGAACTGCGTGACGGACTGGCCGCGCTGGCGCATCGGCCCGGTGTGCACACCGCGCGCACCGGCCGGACGGCGTTCCTGTTCACCGGCCAGGGCGCGCAACGGCTCGGCATGGGCCGCGAGCTGTACGAGCGGTTCCCGGCTTTCGCCGACGCCTTCGACGCGGTGTGCGCGCACTTCGACCTGCCGCTGCTCGACGTCGTCTTCGGGGAGGAGGCCGCCCGGCTCGACCGCACCGGCTTCACCCAGCCCGCCTTGTTCGCCCTCGAAGTGGCGTTGTTCCGGCTCCTGGAAACCTGGGCAGTCCACGCGGACTTCCTCGCCGGGCACTCGATCGGTGAGCTGGCCGCCGCCCATGTCGCCGGGGTGCTGTCCCTGGCCGACGCGGCGAAGCTGGTCGCCGCCCGCGGCCGACTGATGGAAGCCCTGCCTTCGGACGGGGCCATGGTGGCGATCGCCGCGGCCGAGGACGAGGTTGTCCCGCTGCTCGACGAGCGGGTGTCCCTGGCCGCGGTGAACGGACCGGAGGCCGTGGTGGTCTCGGGCGAAACCGAGGCCGTGCTGGCGCTCAAGGAGCACTTCGCGGCGCTGGGCCGCAAGACCAAGCGCCTGGACGTCTCGCACGCGTTCCACTCACCGCTGATGGACCCGATGCTCGCCGAGTTCGCCGCGGTCGCGGAGGAACTGGCCTACCACCAGCCGCGGATCCCGGTCGTGGCGGCCGGGGACGTCGCGACGCCGGGGTACTGGGTGCGGCACGTGCGCGAGGCCGTCCGGTTCGCCGACGGCATCCGCGGGCTGGTCGCGGAGGGCGTCACCCGGTTCGTCGAGCTGGGCCCGGACGCGGTGCTCGCCGCGCTCGTCCCGGACTGCGCCGGTCCGGCCGAGCTGAGCGTGGGTGCCGTGCTGCGCAAGGGACACGACGAAGAACGGTCGCTGCTCACCGCGCTCGCCGGGCTGCACACCGCCGGCGCCGACGTCGACTGGGCCGCGGTGCTCGCCGGGGGCGGGCACGTCGAACTGCCGACGTACGCGTTCCAGCGGGAGCGGTACTGGCTCGACGTCCCGGCCGTGGCCGGCGACGTCACCGGCGCCGGGCTCAGCGAACCGGACCACCCGCTGCTGGGCGCGGCGGTGTCGCTGGCCGGTTCGGACGGCGCGCTGTTCACGAGCCTGCTGTCGGCGACCAGTCACCCGCTGCTGGCCCAGCACGTCGTGCTCGGCAGCGTGCTGCTGCCGGGGACGGCGTTCATGGAACTGGCCGTGCACGCGGCGGACAAGGTCGGCTGCGAACGCGTCGACGAGCTGACCCTCGCCGCCCCGCTGGTGCTGCCGGAGAGCGGCGGCGTCCGGCTGCAGGTCGCCGTCGGCGGGCCGGACCGGTTCGGCACCCGCTCGATCGACATCTACTCCCGTCCCGGCGAGGCCATGGAGGACGAGCCGTGGACCACGCACGCCAGCGGCACCCTCGCCGCGGCGGCGGCCCCCGCGGCCGGTGACCTGACCGGGACCTGGCCGCCGGCCGGCGCCGAGCCGATCGACCTCGACGGGCTCTACGACCGCATCGCGGCCAACGGGTTCGCCTACGGGCCCGCGTTCCAGGGCCTGCACCGCGCCTGGCGCGTCGGCGACGAGATCTTCGCCGAAGTCGACCTGCCGGCGGAGGAGCGGGCGGAGGCCGAACGCTTCGGCCTGCACCCGGCGCTGCTGGACGCGGCCCTGCACACCGTCGCCCTGCGCGACGAAAGCCGGGCGGTCCTGCCGTTCACCTGGTCCGGCGTGACCCTGCACGCCGGCGGCGCGTCGGCGTTGCGGGTGCGCGTCACCGGGCAGTGCGACGACACGGTGGCCTTGGCGGTCGCCGACCAGGACGGCCTGCCGGTGGCCACCATCGGCTCGCTGACGCTGCGGCCGGTCTCGGCCGAGCAGCTCGACGTCGCGCGGTCGGCGTACCACGAGTCGCTGTTCCGGGTGGGCTGGGTGATGGCCCCGATCACCCCGGTCAGCCACTCGGCGGCCGAACGCTGGGCGGTCGTCGGCCACGACGTCGGCGTCCGCGTCACCAAGGCCCTCGGCACCGCAGGTGTCCCGGTGGAGTCCTACCCGGACTTCGACGCGCTCGGCGCGGCCGTGGCGGCGGGTGCCCCGGTGCCCGAGGTGGTCGTGATGACCAGCGGCCCGCAGCACGACGAGGACGTCGCGCGCGCCGTCCGGACCGCCACCCACGGCGCACTGGAGCAGGTGCAGGAGTGGCTGGCGAGCGAGCGGTTCGCCGGTTCGCGGCTGGTGTTCGTCACCCGGGGCGCGATCGCGACGCGGGTCGGCGAAGGCATCACCGACCTCGCGACGGCGGCGGTCGTCGGCCTGGTCCGCTCGGCGCAGTCGGAGAACCCCGGCCGGTTCGTGCTGGTCGACCTCGACGACCGCGAAGTCTCCTACGCGGCGCTCCCGTCGGCGGTGGCGTGCGGCGAGCCGCACGTCGCGGTCCGGATCGGCGCGATCCAGGTACCCCGCCTCGCCCGGGTCCCGGCTACCGCCCCGGCCCCGGTCACCGAGTGGGACCCCGAGGGCACGGTGCTGATCACCGGCGCCACCGGGACGCTCGGCACGCTGGTCGCCCGGCACCTGGTGACCGCCAGGGGCGCGCGCAGGCTGGTGCTGACCAGCCGGCGCGGGCCGGCCGCGGAAGGCGCTCGTGAGCTGGTCGAAGAGCTGACGGCGTGGGGTGCGGACGTCACCATGGCCGCCTGCGACGTGGCCGACCGGGACTCGCTGGCCGCGCTGCTCGCGTCGGTGCCCGCGGAGCACCCGCTGACCGCGGTGGTGCACACGGCGGGCGTCCTCGACGACGGCGTCGTGTCGGCGCTGACGACCCGCCAGTTGGACACGGCACTGCGGCCCAAGGTCGACGCGGCCTGGCACCTGCACGAGCTGACGGCCGGGATGAACCTGGCCGGGTTCGTGGTGTTCTCGTCGCTCGCCGGTACATTCGGTGGCACGGGCCAGGCGAACTACGCGGCGGCCAACGCGTTCCTCGACGCGCTGGCGCACGTGCGCCGGGCGCAGGGGCTGCCGGGGCTGTCGCTGGCGTGGGGCCTCTGGGCCGAGCGCAGCGGCATGACGGGGAAGCTCGGCGAGGCGGACCTGTCGCGGCTGGCCCGCGGCGGCGTCGAGCCGATGCCGTCGGAGGAGGGGCTGGACCTGTTCGACGTGGCCTGCACCCTCGACGAGGCGGTCCTGCTGCCGGTCCGGCTGGTGGTGGAGGCGATGCGCGACCGCGTCGGCGAGGACGCGATCCCGGTGATCCTCCGCAGCCTGATCCGCACCCCGGTGAGGCGAGCGGTCCGCGCGACGACGGCCCCGGCCGACCCGGCGGACAGCCTGACCCACCGGCTGGCGGGAATGTCGGAGGCGGAACGCGACGGAGCGTTGCTGGACCTGGTCCGCACCCACGCGGCAACGGTCCTGGGCTACGCGGGCCCGGACGCGATCGAGCCGGACCGAGGGTTCTTGGAGCTGGGCTTCGACTCACTGAGCGCGGTCGAGCTGCGGAATCTGCTGGGCGCGGCAACGGGGTTGAGGCTGCCGGCGACGTTGCTGTTCGACTACCCGTCGACAACGGTCCTGGTGGAGTACTTGAGGTCCGAGCTGGTCCCGGACGTCCCGGCGGCGATCCTCCCCGCTTTGGCCGAGTTGGACCGGGTGGAGTTCGCGCTGCCGGAGCTGCTGGCGGATTCTTCGGCCCGGGCGACTCTCGGCACCCGCCTGCAGGAGCTGCTGGCGAGGGTGAACGGTGCTTCGACCACGGTCACGGCGGTGGAGGAGAAGCTGGAGTCGGCAACGGACGACGAGATGTTCGCCCTGATCGACGACCTCGACCTCGACTGAGCCGGTCTGCCGCGGCTGGTCGTGAGTGGGAAACAGTGTTCTCACCCTGTTTCCCACTCACGACCCCGCCGAGGGCAGCGAAGTCTAGGGATTTGCGGGTGCCGCATGCGTTTCACTCGAGGCGACCACGCCGTGAACCTGGAGGTACCTGGTGGCACTGTCTTCGGACAAGGACAAGGTCGTCGAAGCGCTCCGGGCGTCCTTGCGGGACAACAAGCGGCTGCGGGAGCAGAACGACCGGCTCGCGGCCGCCTCCAGGGAACCGATCGCCGTCGTCGCCATGGGCTGCCGGTTCCCCGGTGGCGTGACCGGCCCCGAACAGCTCTGGGACCTCCTGCGCGACGGCACCGACGCCATCGGGAGCTTCCCCGCCGACCGCGGCTGGACCGCCGCCGAACTCGCCGGCAGCGACACCGCCGAGGGCGGCTTCCTCGACCGAGCCGCCGACTTCGACCCCGGCTTCTTCGGCATCTCGCCGCGCGAAGCCCTCGCCATGGACCCGCAGCAACGCCTGCTCCTGGAAGTCTCATGGGAAACCTTCGAACGCGCGGGGCTGGACCGGAACGCACTGCGAGCCAGCGACACCGGCGTCTTCATCGGCTGCAGCAACCAGGCCTACGGCTCCACCGACCTCGACGGCCTGCCCGACGAAGTCCGCGGCCACCTGCTCACCGGCAGTGCCGTGTCCGTCGCCTCGGGGCGGATCGCCTACACCTTCGGCCTCGAAGGCCCCACCGTCACCGTCGACACCGCCTGCTCGTCCTCGCTCGTCGCGCTGCACCTCGCCGTGCAGGCGCTGCGCGCGGGGGAGTGCTCGATGGCGCTCGCCGGCGGTGTCACCGTGATGGCGACGCCCGTCGTGTTCGTCGAATTCACCAGCCAGGGCGGGGTTTCCGCGTCCGGGCGCTGCCAGTCCTTCGCCGACGCCGCCGACGGCACCGGCTGGGGCGAGGGCGCCGGCGTGCTGCTCGTCGAGCGGCTGTCCGACGCGCGCCGCAACGGCCACCCCGTGCTCGCCGTCCTGCGCGGCTCCGCGGTCAACTCCGACGGCGCGTCCAACGGCCTCACCGCTCCCAACGGCCTTTCGCAGCAACGCGTCATCCGCGCCGCGCTCGCCAACGCCGGCCTCGAACCGTCCGAAGTGGACGCCGTCGAGGCGCACGGTACCGGCACCACACTGGGCGACCCGATCGAGGCGCAAGCCTTGCTCGCGACGTACGGACGCGACCGCGAACACCCGCTCCGCCTCGGCTCGATCAAGTCCAACATCGGGCACACCCAGGCCGCCGCCGGCGTGGCCGGCGTGATGAAGATGGTCCTGGCCCTGCGTCACGGCGAGCTGCCGCGCACCCTGCACGTCACCGAGCCGTCCAGCCAGGTCGACTGGACGCGCGGCTCGGTCGAGCTGCTCACCGAGCACACCGCCTGGCCCGAGACCGGCGCGCCTCGCCGGGCCGGCGTCTCGTCGTTCGGCGTCGGCGGGACCAACGCCCACGTCGTCCTCGAAGCGGCCGAGCCGTCGCCGGAGGAACCCGAAGCGCCGCGGGGCCCGGCGGCCTGGGTCCTGTCCGCACGCAGCGCCGAGGCGTTGCGCGAGCAGGCCGACCTCCTGCGCAAGCACGTCACCGGGACCGTCCGGCCGGGCGACGTCGGCCTGACGCTCGCCACCGCCCGCACCGCGTGGGAACACCGCGCCGCCGTGGTCGGCGACACCGTCGAGGACCTGGTCCGCGGCCTGGACGCGCTCGCGAACGCGACGCCGTCGGCCGAGGTCGTCCGGGGTGTCGCCGCGCCGCCGGGCAAGACGGCCTTCGTCTTCCCCGGCCAGGGCGCGCAGTGGGCCGGGATGGCCGTCGGCCTGCTCGACGAGCCCGTCTTCGCCGGCCGGATGGCCGAGTGCGCCGCCGCGCTGGCGCCGCACGTCGACTGGCCGCTGCTCGACGTCCTGGGTGACGCGGACGCGCTGGCCAGGGTCGACGTCGTGCAGCCGGCCTCCTGGGCCGTGATGGTCTCGCTCGCCGCGCTCTGGCAGGCGGCGGGGGTGCGGCCCGGCGCCGTCGTCGGGCATTCCCAGGGCGAGATCGCGGCCGCGGTCGTCGCGGGTGGACTGTCCCTTGAGGACGGTGCGCGCGTGGTCGCCCTCCGGAGCAAGCTCATCGCCGAAGAACTCGCAGGCAAGGGCGGGATGGCCTCCGTCGCCTTGTCCCTTGAGGACATCACCGCGCGACTCGACGAGCGGATCAGCGTCGCGGCGGTCAACGGCCCGGGCTCGGTCGTGCTCTCCGGCGAGCCGGAAGCCCTCGACGCACTCGTCGAAACCCTCACCGCAGAAGGAATCCGCGCGCGCCGGATCCCGGTGGACTACGCGTCGCACTCCGCGTACGTCGAGGCCATCGAGGCCCCGCTGCTCACCGCGCTCGCCCCGATCACCCCGCGCGAAGCCGTGCTCCCGCTCCACTCCTCGGTGCTGGGCGAGCGGATCGACACCAGCGTCATGGACGCCGCCTACTGGTACCGGAACCTGCGTCGGACGGTCTTGTTCGACACGGCCGTGCGCGGCCTGGCCGCGGCGGGGTTCACCACGTTCGTCGAGGTGAGCGCCCACCCCGTGCTCGTCGCCGCCGTCGAAGACACTCTGGACGAGCCCATCGTCGTCGGGTCGCTGCGCCGCGGGGAAGGCGGCCTGCCGCGCTTCCTGACGTCGCTGGCCGAGCTGTGGAGCCGTGGCGCGTCGGTGGAGTGGGCCGGGCTGTTCCCCGGCGCGCGGCTCACCGACCTGCCCACCTACCCCTTCCAGCGCGAACGCTTCTGGCTGACCGCTGCCGAGAAGACCGCGGGCGCGGCCGACGACCAGTTCTGGTCCGCTGTGGACAGTGGGGACGCCGACGCTCTCGCCGCGTCATTGGACGTCGAGGCGACGGCGATCGCCGACGTCCTGCCCGCGCTGGCCCAATGGCACAAGCGCCGCACCGAACAGTCCGTTGTGGATAGCTGGCGCTACCGCATCGCCTGGCAGCCGGCGAACCCGCCCGCGGCGGAGCTCACCGGCCGCTGGCTGGTCGTCGCCCCCACCGGATACCCGGCCGACGCCCTCGTCGAGGGCCTGGCCGCGCACGGCGCCGAGCCGGTCCTGCTGACCGTCGAACCCGGCGCTCAGCTCCCGGAGCTGCCCACCGAAGGCGTCACCGGTGTCCTGTCCTTGCTCGCCTTCGCCGACGACGGCCTCTACGCCACCATCGAGCTGGTCCGCGCCGTGACCGCCCCGCTGTGGCTGCTGACCCGCGGCGCCGTCTCCACCGGCCGCTCCGACCGGCTGACCCACCCCGCGCAGGCGCAGATCTGGGGCATGGGCCGGGTCGTCGGCCTGGAGCACCCGGACAGCTGGGGTGGCCTGGTCGACCTGCCCGAAACCCTCGACGACCGCGCGGTCGGCCGCCTGGCCCGGGTGCTCGCCGAGGCGAGCGAGGACCAGGTCGCGATCCGTGCGGCCGGGGTGCTCGTCCGCCGCCTGGTCCCGGCGCCGCTCGGCCGCACCGCCCGCGAGTGGCGGACGAGCGGAACCGCGCTGGTCACCGGCGGTACCGGGGCACTCGGCGCGCACGTCGCCCGCTGGCTGGCCGGCGCGGGTGCCGAGCACCTCGTCCTGACCAGCCGTCGCGGCGCCGACGCCGACGGCGCCGCCGAGCTGCGTGAAGAGCTGACGGCGCTCGGCGTCGAGGTGACCATCGCCGCCTGCGACGTCGCCGACCGCGATGCGCTGGCCGCCCTGCTCGCCGGCATCGAACCCCGCACCGTCGTGCACGCGGCCGGCGTGGGCCGCTCGGGCGCCCTCGCCGACACCGACCGCGCCGAAGTCGCCGAGACGCTGCGCGCGAAGGTCGAGGGTGCCGCCAACCTCGACGCCCTGCTCACCGGGGACCTCGACGCGTTCGTCCTGTTCTCCTCCAACGCCGGTGTCTGGGGTGGCGGCGGCCAGGGCGCGTACGCCGCGGCCAACGCCGCCCTCGACGCGCTGGCGCAGCACCGCCGGAACCGCGGCCTGACCGCGACGTCGGTGGCGTGGGGCGCGTGGGCCGGCGCGGGCATGACCGGCGACGACTCCGGCGAGCAGCTGCGCCGCCGCGGCATCCGCGCGATGGATCCCGCGCTGGCGCTCACCGTGCTCGGTCAGGCGCTCGACGCGGACGAGACGTTCCTGTCCGTCGCGGACATGGACTGGGCGCGGTTCGTCCCCGCCTTCACCGCGGCCCGCCCGCGGCCGCTGCTCGACGAGCTGCCCGAGGTCCGCGACGCCCTCACGACGGCGCCGGTCGAGGCGGATTCTTCCTTGGTGCAAAGGCTTTCCGGCCTGCCGGAGTCGGCGCGGGAGGAGGCGTTGCTCGATCTCGTGCGGGCCGAGACCGCCGCCGTCCTGGGCTACCCCGGGCCGGGTTCGGTCGAGCCGGACCGGGCCTTCCGCGACCTGGGCGTGGACTCCCTGATCGCCCTGGAGGTGCGTAACCGGCTCGTCGCGGCGACCGGGCTCAAGCTGCCCGCCGTCGTGCTGTTCGACCACCCGGACCCGCGGCGCCTCGCCGCGCTGCTGGGGCACAAGCTGCTCGACGCCGGCCCCGTGGCGGCCGATCAGCTGGTGTCCCAGGTGGACGTCGACGAGCCGATCGCGATCGTGTCGATGGCGTGCCGCCTGCCCGGCGACGTGCGTTCGCCGGAGGACCTGTGGGACCTGGTCTCCGCGGGCGCCGAGGGGCTGTCGGCTTTCCCCGTGAACCGAGGCTGGGACGTCGACGGCGTCGGCGGGTTCGTCCACGACGCCGACGAGTTCGACGCCGGCTTCTTCGGGATTTCCCCGCGGGAAGCCCTGGCCATGGACCCGCAACAGCGGCTGCTGCTGGAGAGCGCGTGGGAGGTCTTCGAACGCGCCGGGATCGACCCGCGCTCGCTGCGCGGCAGTGCGGCCGGGGTGTTCGTCGGCTGCGGCACGCAGGGCTACGCGACCGGCCACGCCGAGGCCGCGGAAGAGGTCGAAGGGCACCTGCTCACCGGGAACGCCGGTGCGGTCGTGTCCGGCCGGGTGTCCTATGTGCTCGGTCTCGAAGGTCCCGCGGTGACCGTCGACACGGCGTGTTCGTCGTCGCTGGTGGCGCTGCACCTGGCCGCCCAGTCGGTCCGCTCCGGCGAGTCGTCGATGGCGGTGGCCGGCGGCGTGACAGTGATGGCGACGCCGGGCGCGTTCCAGGAGTTCGCCAGGCAGGGCGGCCTGGCCAGCGACGGCCGGTGCAAGTCCTTCGCCGAGGCGGCGGACGGTACCGGCTGGGGCGAGGGCGTCGCGCTCGTGCTGGTCGAGCGCCTGTCGGACGCGCGACGCCTCGGCCACCCGGTGCTCGCGCTGCTGCGCGGGTCGGCGATGAACCAGGACGGCGCGTCCAACGGCTTGAGCGCCCCGAACGGCCCGTCGCAGCAGCGCGTGATCCGCGCGGCGCTGGCGAACGCGGGCCTGGCACCGTCCGATGTGGACGCGGTCGAGGCGCACGGAACGGGCACGACGCTGGGCGACCCGATCGAGGCGCAGGCGGTGCTGGAGACGTACGGCCAGGACCGCGAGCGGCCCCTGTGGCTCGGTTCGGTGAAGTCCAATGTGGGCCACACGCAGGCGGCGTCGGGTGCGGTGGGCGTCATCAAGATGGTCCTCGCCCTGCGCGGCGCGACGCTGCCGAGGACGCTGCACGTCGACCGGCCGTCGGACCGGGTCGACTGGACGTCCGGCGAGGTGCGGTTGCTGACCGAGGCCCAGGAGTGGCCGCGCGGTGACCGGCCGCGTCGGGCGGGCGTGTCGTCGTTCGGGGTCAGCGGGACCAACGCGCACGTCATCGTCGAGGAGCCGCCCGCGGTTCCGGCCGTCCACGATGCACCTTCCGAAGGCGTTGTGCCGTGGGTGCTTTCCGGCCGGACCGAACAGGCGGTGCGTGACGCCGTCCGCGCGCTGCCGGACGGCGACCCGGCCGACATCGCGCTGGCGCTGGCCGCGCGGTCGGCCTTCGAATACCGGACCGTGGTCGTGGGAGACGGTCGTGACGATCTGCTCGCCGGCCTCGCCGCGACGACTCCCGGACTCGCGGAGCCGGGCAAGACGGCGTTCCTGTTCTCGGGTCAGGGTTCGCAGCGTGTCGGGATGGGTGCGGAGCTGTACGAGCGGTTCCCGGTGTTCGCGGACGCGTTCGACGCGGTCTGCGCGCTGGTGGACTCGTCGTTGGATAGGCCGTTGCGGGAGGTCGTCTTCGGCGACGCTCCGGCGCTCGACCGGACGGGGTACACCCAGCCCGCGTTGTTCGCGGTCGAGGTGGCGTTGTTCCGGCTGCTGGAATCGTGGGGAGTGGTCCCGGACCACGTCGCGGGCCACTCGATCGGTGAGATCGCGGCGGCGCATGTCGCCGGAGTTCTGTCCCTTGAGGACGCGTGCACGCTGGTGTCGGCGCGGGCGAGCCTGATGCAGGCGCTGCCCGAAGGTGGCGCGATGCTGGCGGTGCAGGCCACCGAGGACGAGGTCGTCGCCGCTCTGGGCGACGGCGTGAGCTTGGCCGCGGTGAACGGACCCGACGCCGTGGTGGTGTCCGGCGAGGTCGACGGGGTCGAGGCGCACTTCGCCGCGCTGGGCCGGAAGGTCCGGCGGCTCACGGTGTCGCACGCGTTCCACTCCGCGTTGATGGACCCGATGCTGGACGCGTTCGCGGCTGTCGCCGACGGCCTGACGTTCCACGCGCCGAAGATCCCCTTGGTGTCCACTGTGTCCGGACGCCTCGCCGGAGACGAGATCCTGACCTCGGAATACTGGGTACGTCAGGTCCGCGAGCCGGTGCGGTTCGCCGACGCGTCCGCCGCGCTCGCCGGGCTCGGTGTCACGCGCGGGCTCGAACTCGGCCACGGCGGCGTGCTCTCGGCGCTGGCCGCGTTCCCCACGGTTCCGTTGCTGCGCAAGGACCGTGCCGAGTACGCGAGCCTGCTGACCGCCCTCGGCGACGCGCACACGCGAGGCCACACGGTCGACTGGCAGGCGGTCCTGCACGCGGCGCACCCCGGGCGTTCCGGTGGCGACGTCACGCTGCCGACGTACCCGTTCCAGCGCACGCGCTTCTGGCTGGAGAGCCGGCCGACGCCGGACGCGCAGTTCTGGGCGGCCGTCGAGAGCGCCGACGTCGAGGCCTTGGCGGCCTGGCGTGAGCGTGGCCAGGCCCCGGCCGGCCAGTACGAAGTCACGTGGACGCCCGTCGACCCCGGTGACGCTCGGCTCGACGGCCGGTGGCTCGCGGTGGTCCCCGCCGGCGCGGACACGAATCTCCTCGACGACGTCCTCGAAGTCACCGCCGAGGACGATCGTGCGTCCCTCGCCGAGCGACTGCGGGGCCGCGACCTCGACGGCGTTCTGTCCGCTTTGGACGTCGAGGGTCAGCTGGCACTCGTGCAAGCCCTCGGCGACGCGGAGATCGACGCGCCGCTGTGGTGCGTCACCCGCGGCGCGGTCGCCGCGGCCGAAGGGGACGTGCCGGACCCCGTCCAGGCGATGGTCTGGGGCCTCGGGCGCACGGTCGCGCTGGAGCACCCGCACCGCTGGGGCGGGCTCGTCGACCTGTCCGCCGACGCCGACGAGGAGACGGTCCGCGCGATCCTCGGCGGCGCGACCGGCGAAGACCAGGTCGCCGTCCGCGGGGCGCGGGTACTGGCCCGCCGCCTCGTCCGTCGCACCCCGCGTCCGGCGACGCCGTGGCAGCCCAGCGGCACGATCCTGGTCACCGGTGGCACCGGCGCGCTCGGCAAGCACGTCGCGCGCTGGCTGGCCGGCGCCGGTGCCGAGCGGCTCGTCCTGACGAGCCGACGGGGTCCCGACGCGCCGGGTGCCGGCGACCTCGAAGCCGAGCTGACCCGGCTCGGCGTCCGCGTCGACGTCGTGGCCTGCGACGTCACCGACCGCGCCGCACTCGAAGCGACCCTGGAGTCCGTCGGCGAACTCACCGCCGTCGTGCACACCGCCGGTGTCCTGGCCGACGGCGTCCTCGAAGCCCTCACCCCGGAACGCCTGGCCGAGGTCGTCGACGCGAAGGCCGTCGCCGCCCGGCACCTGCACGAACTCACCGCCGGGCTCGACGCGTTCGTCCTCTTCTCCTCCTTCGCGGGCACCTTCGGCGCGGCCGGGCAGGGCAACTACGCCGCCGCCAACGCCTACCTCGACGCCCTCGCCGAACAGCGCCGCGCCCAGGGCCTGGTCGCGACGTCGGTCGCCTGGGGACCCTGGGCCGACGGCGGGATGGCCACGGCGGCGGCCGCCGAGGAGCACCTCGGACGCACCGGGCTCGCCCCGCTGCGGCCCGACCGGGCGATCGCCGCGTTGCGCGCCGCGATCGAGAGCGGTAGCCCGGCGGTCACCGTCGCCGACGTCGACTGGGCCCGGTTCGCGGCCGCGCTCACCGCGCACCGCCCGAGCCCGCTCATCGCCGCCCTGCCCGAGGTGCGGCAGCTCGCACCCGCCGCCGCGGACCCGCTCGAGCTCACCGGACTGTCCACTACGGACGCCGACCGGCTCCTGCTCAAGCTGGTGCGCGAGCAGGTCGCGCACGCACTCGGCCACCGCTCGGCCGACGACGTCGCGGCCGGCCGCACCTTCAAGGAGCTGGGGTTCGACTCGCTGACCGCCGTCGAGCTGCGCAACCGCCTCGACACCGCCACCGGGCTGCGGCTCCCGGCCACCCTCGCGTTCGACTACCCGACGGCGACCGCGCTGGCGGCGTACCTGCGCGCGGAACTGCTGGGCGAAGCCGAAGAAGCGTCGGTAGTGGTCGCGAAGGACACCGACGAGCCCATCGCCATCGTCGGGATGAGCTGCCGGTTCCCCGGCGGGGTCCGCAACCCGGACGAGCTCTGGGCGCTGCTCGCCGAGGGCCGTGACGCCGTCTCGGAGTTCCCCGCCGACCGCGGCTGGGACACCGACGCGCTCTACGACCCGGACCCCGACCACGCGGGGACGACCTACGTGCGCGAAGGCGGTTTCCTGGCTGGTGCCGACCGGTTCGACGCCGAGTTCTTCGGGATCTCGCCGCGCGAGGCGCTGGCCATGGACCCCCAGCAGCGGCTGCTGCTGGAGGCCTCCTGGGAGGCCCTGGAGCACGCGGGCATCGACCCCCTGGCCGTGCGCGGCGCGCCGGTCGGCGTGTTCGCCGGCACCAACGGGCAGGACTACACCGCGGCGCTGCACTTCGGCGAGGAGAGCGTCGACGGCTACCTCGCCACCGGCAGCGCGGGCAGTGTCCTTTCCGGACGGATCGCCTACGAGCTCGGGCTGGAAGGCCCGGCGATGACCGTCGACACGGCGTGCTCGTCGTCGCTGGTCGCCCTGCACCTGGCCGCCCAGTCGCTGCGCGCGGGCGAGTGCTCGCTGGCGCTGGCCGGCGGCGTCACGATCATGTCCACCCCCGGCCTGTTCGTCGAGTTCAGCCGGCAGCGCGGCCTCGCGAAGGACGGCCGGTGCAAGGCGTTCGCCGACGAGGCCGACGGCACCGGCTGGGGCGAGGGCGTCGGCGTCGTCCTCGTCGAACGGCTTTCGGACGCGCGCCGCAACGGGCACCCGGTACTCGCGATCGTTCGTGGCAGCGCCGTCAACCAGGACGGTGCGTCCAACGGCCTGACCGCCCCGAACGGCCCGTCGCAGCAACGCGTGATCCGTGCGGCGCTGGCGAACGCGGGCCTGGCACCGTCCGATGTGGACGCGGTCGAAGCGCACGGCACCGGCACGACGCTGGGTGACCCGATCGAAGCGCAGGCCCTGCTGGCGACCTACGGCCGGGATCGCGAAGAACCGCTGTGGCTGGGTTCGATCAAGTCGAACGTCGGGCACACCCAGGCCGCGGCCGGCGTTGCCGGGGTCATCAAGATGGTCCTCGCCATGCGCCAAGGCGTGCTCCCCGCGACCCTGCACGTCGGCGAGCCGTCTCGGCACGTCGACTGGGACAGCGGTGCGGTCGCCCTGCTGACCGAGCCGCGGCCGTGGCCCGAGCACGAGGGACCGCGTCGCGCCGGGATCTCGTCGTTCGGCGTCAGCGGCACGAACGCGCACATCATCGTGGAGCAGGTTCCCGAAGCGCCGGTCGAGTCCACAGTGGATGGCGAAGAAGCTCCGTGGGTGATCTCCGCCCGCTCGGCGGCAGCGGTCCAGGACCGCGTCGCCGCGCTGGCCGAGGTGCCCGGGAGCGTCGCCGAGATCGCCTGGTCGCTGGTGAGCACCCGCTCGACCTTCGAGCACCGCGCGGTCATCCTCGCCGACCACCGCGAACCGGCCGTGACCGTCACCGGGACAGCCGGGGCCGCGGGGGAGACGGTGTTCGTCTTCCCCGGTCAGGGTGCGCAGTGGGTCGGGATGGCCGTCGACCTGCTCGACGAGCCGGTCTTCGCGCGGAGGATCGCCGAATGCGCCGCCGCGCTGGCCCCGCACGTCGACTGGTCGCTGACCGACGTCCTGAACGATGCGGACGCACTGGCCAGGGTCGACGTCGTGCAACCCGCGTCCTGGGCCGTGATGGTGTCCCTGGCCGCACTCTGGCGAGCGCACGGGATCGAGCCCGACGCCGTCGCCGGGCACTCCCAGGGCGAGATCGCGGCCGCGGTCGTCGCGGGTGGACTGTCCCTCGAGGACGGTGCGAAGGTCGTCGCGCTGCGCAGCAAGGCGATCGCCGCCGGGCTCGCGGGCCGGGGTGGCATGGCCTCGATCGCGCTCGACGTCGGCCGCGTCACGGACCTGCTGCCGGACGGCGTCGCGATCGCGGCTTACAACAGCCCGACGTCGACGGTCGTGTGCGGCGACCCGGCCGCCCTGGACGAGCTGATCTCCCAGTGCACCGAAAAGGACATCCGCGCCCGGCGCATCCCGGTGGACTACGCCTCCCATTCCGTCTACGTCGAGGGCATCCGCGAGGAACTCCACGAGGTCCTCGCGGGTCTGAGCCCCCGCACGGGTGACGTCCCGTTCTACTCCGCGGTGACGGCCGAGCCGGTCGACACCGCCTCCCTCGACGCCGGATACTGGTACCGGAACCTGCGCGAGCCGGTCCGTTTCCTGGACACGACCCGCGCGCTCGTCGAGCGGGGGCACCGCTTCTTCGTTGAGGTCAGCGCGCACCCGGTGCTGCTCAGCGCGATCCAGGAGACCCTCGACGACACCCCGGGTGTCGTCGTCGGCACGCTGCGACGCGGCGAAGGCGGCCGGCACAGGTTCCTGACCTCGGTCGCCGAGCTGTGGACGCAGGGGCACGACGTCGACTGGCGGACCTTCGTCCCGGAGACGCGCACGGTCGGCCTTCCCACCTACCCGTTCCAGCACCGGCGCTTCTGGCCGAAGCCCAAGACCCCCGTGGCGGCCACCGGCGACCCGGTCGACGACAGCTTCTGGGCCGCGGTGGAACGCGAGGACCTGGCGTCGATCGCCGGCACCCTCGCCGTCGCGCCGGAACCCCTCGGCGACGTCCTGCCCGCGCTCGCGTCCTGGCGGCGCACCCGGCTTGAGAAATCCACTGTGGACGGCTGGCGGTACCGCATCACCTGGAAACCGCTCGCCACCGAACAGAAACCCCTGCCGGGAAGTTGGCTGTTCGTGACGCCCGAAGGCAGCGACCACCCTTGGATCGAGGCGGCGCGTCAGGCTGTCGAGGGCGCGACCGTCGTCCCGCTCACCGTCGGGGCCACCGACCGGGCCGCGCTCGGCAAGCGACTGGTCGACCTCCCCCCGGTGGACGGCGTCCTCTCCCTGCTGGCCCTCGACGGGACCGGAGACGCGGTGCTCCCACGCGGCGTCGCGAACACCCTGCTCCTGACCCAGGCACTCGGCGACGCCGGGATCGCCGCCCCGCTGTGGCTCGCCACGGCGGGCGCGGTGGCCACCGGCCGCGCCGACGCCGTCACCGACGCGGCGCAGTCCCAGGTCTGGGGGCTCGGCCGGGTCATCGGCCTCGAACACGCCGACCGCTGGGGCGGCCTGGTCGACCTGCCCGCAACGACCGATGAGCGCGATCGGCAGCGGCTGACGTCGATCCTGGCCGCGGCCGGCGACGAGGATCAGGTCGCCGTCCGCGCGTCCGGGGTGCTCACCCGCCGCCTGGTGCCGGCCCCGCTCGGCGACGCCGTGCTGGCTCGCGAGTGGCGACCGGACGGCGCCGTGCTGATCACCGGCGGCACCGGCGCGCTCGGCGCCCACGTCGCGCGCTGGCTCGCCGGCCGCGGCGCCCGGCGCCTGGTCCTCACCAGCAGGCGGGGCGAAGCGGCACCCGGCGCGGCCGAACTCCGCGACGAGCTGACCGCCCTCGGCGCGGACACGACGATCGCCACCTGCGACGTCGCCGACCGGACGGCCCTGAAAGCGCTGCTCGACGGGCTGGGCGAGCCCGTCCGGGCCGTCTTCCACGCGGCCGGGATCGTCCAGGGCACCGCTCTCGACGACACCGAGCTGACCGAGTTCGCCGAAGTCGTCCAAGCCAAGGTCGCGGGCGCCACGCACCTCGACGAGCTCCTCGACGACCTCGACGCGTTCGTCCTCTTCTCCTCCAACGCCGGCGTCTGGGGCAGCGGTGGCCAGGGCGCGTATGCGGCGGGCAACGCGTTCCTCGACGCGCTCGCCCAGCGCCGTCGGGACCGCGGGCTCACCGCGACTTCCGTCGCGTGGGGCGCCTGGCAGGGCGCGGGCATGGCGGGCGACAACGACGCCGAGGAGCACCTGCGCCGCCGGGGCGTGGGCGCGATGCCGCCGGAGCGGGCCCTGGTCGCGCTGGGGCAGGCGATCGACCGGGACGAGACCGTCCTCACCGTCGCCGACGTCGACTGGGAGCGGTTCGTCCAGGGTTTCACCGCCGCGCGGCCGCGCCCGCTGCTCGACGACCTCCCCGCGGTCCGCCGGGCCCTCGACGCCCGGCCGGCCGAGGCCGAGACGGCGGACTTCGCGAGCCGGTTGACCGGCCTGCCGGCCGTCGAGCAGGAACGCGTGGTGCTCGACCACGTCCGCGACGCCATCGCCCGGGTGCTCGGGCACGCGGGCGCCGAGGAGATCGACGCGAACCGGCCGTTCAAGGAGATCGGCTTCGACTCCCTGACCGCGGTGGAGCTGCGCAACCGCTTGCGCGCGGCGACCGGGCTCAAGCTGCCCGCCACCCTCGTCTTCGACCACCCGACGCCGTCCGCGCTGGCCGGGTTCCTGCTGTCGGCGCTGGTCGGCGAGGCGGTCTCGGTCCTGGGTGAGCTGGATCGGATCGAGGCGCTGGTTTCAGGGGTTTCCCCAGACGATGACGCCTTTGGGCAAATCACCAGCCGACTTCAGACCATGCTGAACAAGCTGGGAGAGACCCGGGCGTCCGACGGGCGTCCCCGGGCCGCCCAGCAGCTCGAAGGCGCGACGGACGACGAAATTTTCGACTTCATCCACCGGGAGCTCGGCAGGTCGTAGATGCCCTCGCCGGTGGAGGACCACAGGCGAGGGCGCTGGTGAACGAAGAGAAGCTCCGGGACTACCTGAAGTGGGTCACGACCGACCTCGCCGAGACCCGGCAACGCCTCCAGGACCTGGAGGCGGGGGAGAAGGAGCCCATCGCGATCGTCGCGATGGGCTGCCGGTTCCCAGGCGGCGTGACCTCCCCGGAGGATCTTTGGGACCTGGTCTCCGCCGGGACCGACGCGATGTCCGCGTTCCCCGCCGACCGCGGCTGGAACGTCTCCGGCGGCGACTACGCGCGCACCGGCGGGTTCATCGACACCGCCACGACGTTCGACCCGGCGTTCTTCGGGATCAGCCCGCGTGAGGCCCTGGCCACCGATCCGCAGCAGCGGCTGCTGCTCGAGGTGTCCTGGGAGGTCTTCGAACGCGCGGGGATCGACCCCGGCTCCCTGACCGGCACGTCCGCCGGGGTCTTCGTCGGCTCGACGCCGTCCGGCTACGGCCTGGGCAGCGAGACCGGCGAGGTCGCCGGCCACCTGCTCACCGGCAACGCGGGCAGCGTCCTGTCCGGCCGGCTCGCCTACAGCTACGGCCTGGAAGGGCCCGCTGTCACCGTCGACACGGCGTGCTCGTCGGCACTGGTCGCGCTGCACCTCGCCTGCCAGGCCCTGCGCAAGCGGGAGTGCTCCCTCGCCCTGGCCGGCGGCGCGACGATCATGTCGACCCCGGCCGTCTTCCTCGAGTTCGCCCGCCAGGGCGGCCTGTCCGGTGACGGCCGCTGCAAGCCGTTCGCCGAGGCCGCCGACGGCACCGGCTGGGGCGAGGGCGTCGGCCTGCTGCTGCTCGAGCGCCTGTCCGACGCGCGCCGCCGCAACCACCCCGTGCTCGCCGTCATCGAGGGCTCGGCCGTCAACTCCGACGGCGCGTCCAACGGCCTGACCGCCCCGAACGGTCCGTCCCAGCAGCGCGTGATCCGCGCGGCACTGGCCACCGCCGGGCTCTCGCCCGCCGACGTCGACGTCGTCGAGGCGCACGGCACCGGCACCACTTTGGGCGACCCGATCGAGGCCCAGGCGCTGCTGGCCACCTACGGGCAGAACCGCCCGGCGGACCGGCCGCTGCGGGTCGGCGCGGTGAAGTCCAACATCGGGCACACCCAGGCCGCCTCCGGCGCGGCCGGCGTGATCAAGATGGTGCTGGCCCTGCGGCACGGGCATCTCCCGCACACCCTGCACCTGGACGAGCCGTCGTCCCACGTGGACTGGACGGCCGGTTCGGTCGAGCTGCTGGGCGAGCCGATGCCGTGGCCGGAGCGCGACGCGCCCCGCCGCGCCGGCGTGTCCGCGTTCGGCGTCAGCGGGACCAACGCCCACGTCCTGCTCTCCGAACCGCCCGCGGCCGAAGCGACCGAAGAAGTCCCCGCCACGGCCGGACCCTGGCCATTCCTGGTCTCCGCGCGCGGCGCGGCCGCCCTGCGCGAGCAGGCCGCGAGCATCCGGGCCATTGCCTCAGCGGAAAACCTGGCCGACCTCGCCTGGTCGCTGGGCACCGGCCGGGCCGCTCTCGACGACCGCGCGGTCATCCTCGCCGAGGGCCGGGACGAGCTGCTGCGCGGCCTCGACGCCATCGCCGCGGACGGCGTCGCGCCGGGTTTGGTGCGTGGCGCGATCCGGCCGGGGAAGCTGGCCTTCCTGTTCACCGGCCAGGGTTCCCAGCGCCTCGGCATGGGAAGCGAGCTGCACGCGCGGTTCGCGGTCTTCGCCACCGCCTTCGACGAGGTGTGCGCGGAGTTCGACCGGCACCTCGACCGTCCACTGCGGACGGTGATCGACTCGGTTGAGCGTCTCGACGAGACCGCGTACACCCAGCCCGCGCTGTTCGCGATCGAGGTGGCGCTCTACCGGCTGGCCGAATCCTGGGGCTACCGGCCGGACTACCTGCTGGGCCACTCCATCGGCGAGCTGGTCGCCGCGCACCTGGCCGGCGTGCTTTCCCTGGCCGACGCCTGCACGCTGGTCGCCGCGCGCGGCCGGCTCATGCAGGCGCTGCCCGCCGGGGGCGCGATGGTCGCCGTGCAGGCGACCGAGGACGAGGTGGTGCCGGCCGGCGGGGTCTCGATCGCCGCCGTCAACGGTCCGTCGTCGATCGTGCTCTCCGGCGACGAGGACGTCGTGCTGGCCGCCGCCGAGCGGTTCGCCGGGCTGGGCCGCAAGACGAAACGCCTCGACGTCTCGCACGCGTTCCACTCCGCGCGCATGGACGGGATGCTGGCCGAGTTCCGGCGGGTCCTCGACGGCCTCACCTTCCACCCGCCGAAGATCGCGGTCGTCTCCAACGTCACCGGCACCCTCGCCGACCGGCTGACCTCGCCCGAGTACTGGGTCTCGCACGTCCGCGAGGCCGTGCGCTTCGCCGACGGCGTCGGCTGGCTGACCGAGGCCGGGGTGACCGGTTTCCTGGAGCTGGGCCCCGACGGCGCGCTGGCCGCGCTCGCCCAGGACTGCCTGCCCGCCGGTGCGGCCGTGGCCGCGCTCCTGCGCCGCGACCGTCCCGAGACGACCGCCGCGCTGACCGGGCTCGCCCGGATGCACGTGTCCGGCCACGGACCCGACTGGGCGGCCGTCCTGGGCGGCGGCCACCGGGTCGACCTGCCCACGTACCGCTTCCAGCGTCAGCGTTACTGGCTGGAGCCGTCGGTCCCCACCGGAACCGGGGACGACGAGTTCTGGTCCGCTGTGGACGCCGGGACTCTCGCCGAGGTGCTGGACCTGCCCGAGGGCGCCGCCGGCGACCTGCTGCCCGCGCTGTCGGCCTATCGCGCGAAGCGCCAGGAAAAGTCCACTGTGGACGCCTGGCGGTACGGGATCGGCTGGGCTCCAGTTTCCCCGGCGCAGAAGCCGCTCTCGGGGACCTGGCTGGCGGTCGTCCCTTCGGCGGACTTCACGTCGCCGGTGCTCGACGCCTTGGCGCGCCGCGGGTTCGTCCCCGTCACCCTCGACCAGCTGGCCGAGCACTCCGCTGTGGACGGTGTGCTTTCGCTGCTGGCCTGGGACACCGAGGCCCTGCTGCGCACCATCGAGCTGGTCCGCACCACGACCGCCCCCGTCTGGGTCGCCACCCAAGGTGCCGTCTCCACCGGGCAGTCCGACCCGCTGACCGCGCCCGGCCAAGCGCCGCTGTGGGGCCTCGGCCGGGTCGCCGCGCTGGAGTACCCGCAGCTCTGGGGCGGTCTCGTCGACCTGCCCGCCGAGCTGGACGAGCGAGCCCTCGACCGGCTGACGGCCGTCCTGGCCTCGGCCGAGGACCAGGTCGCCCTGCGCTCTTCGGGGGTCTTCGGCCGCCGCCTGACCCGGACCACCGGCCCGGCCGCCGAGCCGTGGGCACCCGCCGGGACCGTGCTGATCACCGGCGGCACCGGCGCGCTGGGCGCGGTCGTCGCGCGCACGCTCGCCGAGGCCGGGGCCGAGCACCTCGTCCTGGCCGGCCGCCGCGGTCTCGACGCCCCGGGCGCGACGGCGTTGCGCGACGAGCTGACCGCGCTCGGCACCCGCATCACCGTCGCCGCCTGCGACGTCGCCGACCGCGACGCCGTGGCCGGGCTCCTCGACGGACTGCCCGACCTCGACGCCGTCATCCACACCGCCGGCGTCCTCGACGACGCCGTGCTCGACGGCGTCACCGCCGAGCAGCTGGACACTGTCTTCCGGCCCAAGGTCGACGGCGCCCGCCACCTCGACGAGCTGACCCGCGACCGCGCGCTGTCCGCGTTCGTGCTGTTCTCGTCCTTCGCGGGGAGTCTCGGCGCGGTCGGGCAGGCCGCCTACGCCGCCGCCAACGCCGGGCTCGACGCGCTGGCCGGGCAGCGCCGCGCCGCCGGGCTGCCCGCCACCTCCGTGGCCTGGGGCCCGTGGGGTGGCAGCGGCATGGCGGCCGACGACCTGGTCGCCGACCGGATGCGCCGGGGCGGGGTGCCGCCGATGGCCCCGCGCCTGGCCGTCGCCGCCCTGCGCCGCGCGATCGGCGGCGGGGAAGCGAACCCGATCGTCGCCGACGTCGACTGGGCGAAGTTCGTGCCCGGGTTCACCACCACCCGCCCCAGCCCGCTGCTCGGCGACCTGCCCGAGGCGCGGGACGCGATGCCCACCCGCGAAGAGCAGCCTCTGGTCGCTCGGCTGGCCGCACTGTCCACAGAGGACCAGCAGGCGCTCCTGCTCGGCGTCGTCCGCACCCAGGCCGCCGCCGTGCTCGCCTACCCGGGCCCGGACGCGGTCGACCCCGAGCGGGCGTTCAAGGACCTCGGCGTCGACTCGCTGACCGCCGTCGAGCTGCGCAACGGCCTCGGCGCCGCGACCGGGCGCGCGCTGCCCGCGACGCTGGTGTTCGACTACCCGACCCCGGCCGCCGTCGCGACCTACCTGCGCGAAGAGCTGGCCGGATCCGCCGCGACGCCGGTCGTGACGCGGTCCGCCACGGCCGTCGAGGACGAGCCGCTCGCCATCGTGTCGATGGCCTGCCGCCTGCCCGGCGGCGTGCGGTCGCCCGAAGACCTGTGGGACCTCCTCGAAGGCGGCCGCGACGCCGTCGGCACCTTCCCCGAGGACCGCGGCTGGCCCTTGGCCGACCTGTACCACCCCGACCGCGACCACGAGGGCACCAGCTACACGCGCCACGGCGGGTTCCTCGACGGCGTCGCCGACTTCGACGCGGGCTTCTTCGGGATCTCGCCGCGGGAAGCCCTCGCGATGGACCCGCAGCAGCGGCTGCTGCTGGAGACGTCGTGGGAGACGTTCGAGCGCGCGGGCATCGACCCGCTGTCGCTGCGCGGCTCGCAGGTCGGGGTCTACATCGGAACCAACGGCCAGGACTACGCCGCGTTGCTGCGGGAGTCCGGCGAAGGCAGCTCGGAAGGCCACGCCGGGACCGGGAACGCCGGCTCGGTCGTGTCCGGCCGGATCTCGTACGTGCTGGGTCTGGAAGGTCCCGCGGTCACGGTCGACACGGCGTGCTCGTCGTCGCTGGTGGCGCTGCACTGGGCCGCGCAGTCGCTGCGCTCGGGAGAGTCGTCGATGGCGCTCGTTGGCGGCGTGACCGTGATGACGACGCCGGGTGCGTTCCTGGAGTTCAGCAAGCAGGGCGGCCTGGCCGAAGACGGCCGGTGCAAGGCGTTCGCCGACGGCGCGGACGGCACCGGCTGGGGCGAAGGCGTCGGCCTCATCCTCGTCGAGCGGCTGTCCGACGCCCGCCGCTACGGGCACCCGGTACTCGCGATCGTCCGGGGCAGCGCCGTCAACCAGGACGGCGCGTCCAACGGCCTGACCGCCCCGAACGGTCCTTCGCAACAGCGGGTGATCCGTGCGGCGCTGGCCAACGCGGGCCTCGAACCGTCCGATGTGGACACCGTCGAAGCCCACGGCACCGGCACGACGCTGGGCGACCCGATCGAGGCTCAGGCGCTACTGGCCACCTACGGTCGCGACCGCGAACACCCGCTGTGGCTGGGTTCGCTGAAGTCCAACATCGGGCACACCCAGGCCGCGGCGGGCGTCGCCGGGATCATCAAGATGGTCCTCTCCCTCGGCCACGGCCTGCTGCCGAAGACGTTGCACGTCGACCGGCCGTCGCGGCACATCGACTGGGACAGCGGCGCGGTGGCGCTGCTGACCGAGTCACGGGACTGGCCGGAGCACGACGGACCGCGCCGCGCGGGCGTGTCGTCGTTCGGCGTCAGCGGCACGAACGCCCACGTCATCCTCGAAGGCGTGCCCGCGGCCGAAATGCCGCGTGCCGAGGCCGGGCTCGTGCCGTGGGTCCTTTCCGGACGGTCCGAGGCGGCCCTGCGGGACGCGGCCCGGGACCTGCTGCGGCTGCGCGACGCCGACGTCGCGGACGTGGCCGCCGGCCTGGCCGGACGCGCCGCGTTCGAGCACCGGGCCGTCGTGCTCGGCGGGGACTCCGCCGAGCTGGCGACCGGCCTCGAAGCCCTCGCGGCCGGCGGTCCGGCGGCGAACCTCCTGCGGGGCAAGCAGAACGCCGGCAAGACGGCGTTCCTGTTCTCGGGCCAGGGTTCGCAGCGCGTCGGGATGGGTGCGGAGCTGTACGAGCGGTTCCCGGTGTTCGCGGACGCGTTCGACGGGGTCTGCGCGCTGGTGGACTCTTCGTTGGATAGGCCGTTGCGCGAGGTCGTCTTCGGGGATGCTTCGGCACTCGACGAGACCGGGTACACCCAGCCCGCGTTGTTCGCGGTCGAGGTGGCTCTGTTCCGGCTGCTGGAGTCGTGGGGAATCCGGCCGGACTACGTGGCCGGGCACTCGATCGGCGAGCTGGCCGCCGCGCATGTCGCCGGAGTGCTGTCCCTTGAGGACGCTTGCACGCTGGTGGCGGCCCGGGCGAGCCTGATGCAGGCGCTGCCCACGGGCGGGGCGATGCTCGCGGTTCAGGCGAACGAGGACGAGGTCGCCGCCGTACTGGGCGACAACGTGGGATTCGCCGCGATCAACGGTCCACAAGCAACAGTCGTGTCCGGTGAGGTCGAAGCCGTCGAGACAATCGAGCGGCACTTCGCCGCGCTGGGCCGGAAGGTCCGGCGGCTCACGGTGTCGCACGCGTTCCACTCGGCGCTGATGGACCCGATGCTGGACGCGTTCGCGGCCGTCGCCGACGGCCTGACCTTCCACGCGCCGAAGATCCCGTTGGTGTCCACTGTGTCCGGTCGACTGGCCGGGGACGAGATCCTGACGCCGGTGTACTGGGTGCGTCAGGTCCGCGAGCCGGTGCGGTTCGCCGACGCCGTCACCGCGCTGAGCGGACTGGGCGTCACCGGGTCCGTCGAGCTGGGCCCGGACGGCGTGCTCACCGCGTTGGCGCAGGAAACCCTGACCGCGACGGCGACGCTGCGCAAGGACCGGCCCGAGGAGCGGACGCTGCTCGCCGCGCTGGCCCACCTCCACGTCTCGGGGCACGGCCCGGACTGGGCCGCGGTGCTGCGCCCGGCGTCGTTCGTCGTGCTGCCCACCTACCCCTTCCAGCGCGAACGCTACTGGCCCCGCACACCCGAAGCCGCAACGGCGACGGCGAACGTCGTCGATGGCGAGCTCTGGTCGGCGGTCGAGACCGCGGACCTGTCCGCGCTCGCCACGACCCTGGACGTCGCCGAGGCCGAGCTGTCCGGTCTCGAAACCGCCCTGCCGCTGCTCGCCCGGTGGCACGGCGACCGCGCGAACCTGTCTACTGTGGACAACTGGCGTTACGCCGTGAACTGGCGGCCGCTGAAGCCGGCCGAGGGAACCCCGGGCACCTGGCTGCTGGTGCTCCCGGAGCGCGGCGTCGAGCCGCACGTCCTGGCCGCGCTGACCGCGGGGATCGACTGCGTCCCGCTGCGCCCCGCCGACCTGCCCGGCGTCGACGGTGACTTCGCGGGCGTGCTGTCGCTGCTCGCCCTCGACGAGCGTCCCGCGCCGGACGCACCGGAGATCACGGTCGGCCTTGCCGCGACCCTGGAGCTCGTGCAGGCGCTCGGCGACGCCGCGCCGCTGTGGTGCGCCACTTCGGGAGCGGTCTCCGTCGGCCGCGCCGACACCGTCCGCAGCGCGGCCCAGGCCGCGCTCTGGGGTTTCGGCCGCACCGCCGCCGTCGAACACGCCGGCCGCTGGGGCGGCCTGGTGGACCTGCCCGCCGTCCTCGACGACCGCGCGGTCGCCCGGCTGGCGAGCGTCCTGGGCGGCGCCGAGGACCAGGTCGCCGTCCGCGACTCCGCCGTCTTCGCCGCACGCCTCGAACGCGCTCCCGCGACGACGTCCGGCACGTCGTGGCGGCCGAGCGGCACCGTGCTGATCACCGGCGGGACCGGGGCGCTCGGCGCCGAGGTCGCCCGCTGGCTGGCCCGTGCCGGAGCCGAGCACCTGGTCCTGACGAGCCGCCGCGGCCTCGACGCCGCCGGCGCGCCCGAACTGCGTGACGAGCTGACGGCGCTCGGCGTCACCGTGACCATCGCGGCCTGCGACGTCACCGACCGCGAAGCCGTCGCCGCGCTGGTCGACGGCCTCGACGGGCTGCGGGCCGTCGTGCACGCCGCCGGGGTCGCCCAGTCCGCGCCCCTGGCCGGGCTCGGCGTGGCCGAGTTCGCCGGGTTCACCGCCGCGAAGCTCGCCGGCGCCGCGAACCTGGACGCCGTCCTCGGCGGCCGCGAGCTCGACGCGTTCGTGCTGTTCTCCTCCATCGCCGGCGTCTGGGGCAGCGGTGGCCAGAGCGCCTACGCGGCCGCGAACGCCTACCTCGACGGCCTCGCCCGCCGCCGCCGCGCGGCCGGGCTGGCCGCGACGTCGGTCGCCTGGGGCCCCTGGGCGGGCGGCGGCATGCTGGCCGACGAGGGCGCGGAGGACCACCTGCGCCGCCGCGGTCTCCGGCCCCTCGACCCGCACCTCGCGATCACCGCACTGCGTCAGGCCATCGAGGCCGGCGACACCGCCGTGACCGTCGCCGACGTCGACTGGGCGCGGTTCGCCCCCGGCTTCACCTCGGTCCGCGCCAGCGCGCTGCTCGGCGACCTGCCCGAGGTCCGCGCCGCGCTCGACGTCGCGGTCGCCGCCGCCCCGGCCCGGGAGCTGACCGCCGGCGAGCTGCTGGACCTCGTCCAACGCGAAGCCGCCGCCGCCCTCGGGCACGCCGACCCGGCGTCGGTCGTGGTGGACCGGCCCTTCCGCGACCTGGGCTTCGACTCGCTGACCGCCGTCGAGCTGCGCAACCGCCTGAGCGCGGTCACCGGGCTGAAGCTGCCGTCGACGCTCGTCTTTGACCACCCGTCGGCCACCGTCCTCGCGGACTTCCTGGGCCGCGAGCTGTTCGGCACCGAAACATCCACCGTCCCCGTCCAGCGGGTCGAGGACGCCGACGAGCCGATCGCGATCGTCGGCATGAGCTGCCGCCTCCCTGGCGGGATCACCTCACCGGAAGACCTGTGGCGGCTGCTGGCCGACGGCGGCGACGCCATTTCGGCCTGGCCCGAGGACCGCGGCTGGGACGTCGAGGGCCTCTACGACCCGGATCCCGACGCCGAGGGCAAGAGCTACTCCCGCGACGGCGGCTTCCTGACCGGCGCCGGCGAGTTCGACGCGGCCTTCTTCGAGATGAGCCCCCGCGAGGCGCTGGCCACCGACCCGCAGCAGCGGTTGCTGCTCGAAAGCTCCTGGGAGGCCCTGGAACGGGCCGGCATCGACCCGCGGTCGCTGGCCGGCAGCCGGTCCGGCGTGTTCGTCGGCGCGGGCGTCTCGGGCTACGCCGCCGGCCTGCGCGAAGCCCCCGAAGGCCTCGGCGGGCACCTGCTCACCGGCAACGCGGGCAGTGTCCTTTCCGGACGGATCGCCTACCACCTCGGCGTCGAGGGCCCGGCCCTCACGCTGGACACCGCGTGCTCGTCGTCGCTGGTCGCGCTGCACCTCGCCGCCCGGTCCCTGCGCTCGGGCGAGTGCACGCTGGCGCTGGCCGGCGGCGTCGCCGTGATGGCCAACCCCGGCGCGTTCGTCGAGTTCAGCCGGCAGCGCGGCCTCGCGCCGGACGGCCGCTGCAAGGCGTTCGCCGACGGCGCCGACGGCACCGGCTGGTCCGAGGGCGTCGGCATGCTCGTGCTGGAAAGGCTTTCCGACGCCCAGCGGCTCGGCCACACCGTACTGGCCGTCGTGCGCGGTTCCGCGGTGAACTCCGACGGCGCGTCCAACGGGCTCACCGCCCCGAACGGCCCGTCGCAGCAGCGGGTGATCCGGGCCGCGCTCGCCGACGCCGGACTCGAAGCGTCCGATGTGGACGCCGTCGAGGGGCACGGCACGGGCACCCGCCTCGGCGACCCGATCGAGGCGCACGCGCTGCTGGCCACCTACGGCCGGGACCGCGACCGCCCGCTTCTGCTCGGCTCGCTGAAGTCCAACCTCGGGCACACCCAGGCCGCGGCCGGGGTCGCCGGGGTGATCAAGATGGTGCTCGCCCTCCGAGGCGGGCTGCTGCCGAAGACCCTGCACGCCGCGCGGCCGTCGTCCGAAGTGGACTGGACGGCGGGCAGCGTCTCGCTCCTGACCGAAGCGATGCCGTGGCCGGCCGGCGGTCCGCCGCGCCGGGCCGGGGTGTCGGCGTTCGGCGTCAGCGGCACCAACGCGCACGTCATCATCGAAGAGGCCCCGGCGGCCGAACCGGAGCTGCCGCGCCCGCGCCGCACCGGGCTCGTCCCGCTGGCGCTGTCCGGCCGGTCGGCGGAGGCGCTGCGGGCGCAGGCCGCGCGGCTGCTCGGGCTCCCGGAGACCGACCCGGCCGACCTGGCCTGGTCACTGGCGACGACCCGCTCGGCGTTCGAGCACCGCGCCGTCGTGCTGGCGGAGGACGACGCCGCACTGCGGGCCGGGCTCGCCGCGCTGGCCGAGGGGACCAAGTCCGCCGGGGTGGTGCGCGGGACGGCCGCGCCCGGCCGCACGGCGTTCCTGTTCACCGGCCAGGGCGCGCAGCGGATCGGCATGGGCCGCGAGCTGTACCGCGAGTTCCCGGCGTTCGCCGAAGCGTTCGACGCGGTGTGCGCGTACTTCGACGCCGAGCTGGACCGACCGCTGCGAGGCGTCATCGAGGCCGGCGAGCTGCTGGACCGGACCGAATACACCCAGCCCGCGCTGTTCGCGGTCGAAGTGGCGCTGTACCGGCTGCTCGAAGACTGGGGTGTGCGGCCCGACTTCGTCGGCGGTCACTCCATCGGCGAGCTCGCCGCCGCGCACGTCGCCGGGGTGCTGTCCCTCGAGGACGCGTGCACGCTCGTCGCCGCCCGCGCGCGGTTGATGCAGGCCTTGCCCGAGGGCGGGGCGATGGTGGCCGTCGCGGCCACCGAGGACGAGGTCACGCCGCTGCTGACCGACGGCGTGTCGCTGGCCGCGGTCAACGGGCCGTCGTCGGTCGTGCTTTCCGGTGACGAAGACGCCGTGCTGACGGTCGCCGCGGGGTTCGAGAAGACCCGGCGGCTGCGGGTGAGCCACGCGTTCCACTCGGCCCGGATGGACGGCATGCTCGCCGCGTTCCGCGCGGTCGCGGCGGGGCTGACCTACCACGAGCCGGCCGTGCCGGTGCTGTCGAACGTCACCGGCTCGCTCGCTTCGGCGGCCGAGCTGGGCGACCCGGAGTACTGGGCCCGCCAGGTCCGCGCGACCGTCCGGTTCGCCGACGGCGTCCGGACGCTGGCCGGGCGCGGCGTGACCCGGTTCCTCGAACTGGGCCCGGCCGGGGTCCTCTCCGCGATGGTCGCGGAGTGTTCCGATGAAGCTCTCGCCGTGCCGGCGTTGCGGGCCGACCGTCCCGAAGTCCGCACGCTGCTGTCGGCGCTCGCCGAGCTGCAGGTCGACGGCGCCGGGGTGGAGTGGGCGCAGGTCCTGCGTGACGGCGTGCGCGTCGAGCTGCCCACCTACGCCTTCCAACGCGAGCGGTACTGGCTGGAGGTGCCGGACGTCGACGGCGACCCCGCGTCGCTCGGGCAGTCCGGCGCGTCGCACGGCCTGCTGTCGGCCGCGGTGGAACTGGCCGGTGCGGACAGTGTCGTGCTCACCGGGCTCCTGTCGGCCGAGGGTGCGCCGTGGCTGGCCGAACACCGCGTCGACGGCGAGATCCTGTTCCCCGGCGCGGGTTTCGTGGAGCTGGCGCTGCGCGCGGCCGACGAGGCCGGCTGCGACCAGGTCGAAGAGCTGGTCCTGGAAGCCCCGCTGGTCCTGCCCGAGCGCGGCGGCGTGCCGGTGCAGGTCCGCGTCGAGGCCCCGGACGGTGCCGGAAGGCGTGTGTTCGGCATCCACACCCGCGGCGACGGCTGGGTCCGGCACGCCGCCGGCACCCTCGCCGCCGGTCTGTCCACTTCGGACACCTTGACGGAGTGGCCGCCGGCGGGTGCCGTGCCGGTCGAGGACTTCTACACCCAGCGCGCGGCGGCCGGGTTCGCCTACGGGCCGACGTTCCAGGGCCTGCGGGCCGCGTACCACGTGGGCGACGACGTGTTCGCCGAGGTCGCCCTGCCCGCCGGAACCGCCACCGCGGAGTGGGGCCTGCACCCGGCGCTGCTCGACGCGGCGCTGCACGCGCTGGCCTTCGCCGACCTGCCGGACATGCTGCCGTTCTCGTGGTCGGGCGTCAGCCTGCACGCGACGGGCGCGACCGAGCTGCGCGTCCGCCTGCGCCGGACGGGCAGCGCCGTCCGGCTGACGCTGGCCGACCCGACGGGCCAGGTCGTCGCGACAGCCGACGCCGTCACCCTGCGCCCCGCCACCCGTCGCGCGGCCACCACGCACCACCGCGTCGAGTGGGTCGTGAGTGAGAAACAGTGTTCTAACCCGGTTTCCCACTCACGACCGGCCGCGGCGATCGGTGACCCCGGGCTGGGGGAGCTGCCCACCTACCAGGAGTTCGCGGAGCTGGCGGCCGCCGGCGAGGTGCCCGAGGTCGTGTTCGCCTCCTGCCGGCCCGACGACACCGATGACCTCACCTGGGCCGTCTGGGCGTCGGCGCAGCGGGCGCTGGCGCTCGTCACGTCCTGGCTGGCCGACCCGCGGTTCGCCGCGTCGCGACTGGTCTTCGTCACCCGAGGCGCGGTGGCGGTGACCGACGGCGAAGTCCCCGACGTGGTGGAAGCCGCCGTCTGGGGTGCCGTGGAGCCGGTGCTGGCCGAGCACCCCGGGCGGTTCGCCCTCGTCGATGGCGCCGCCGTCGAGCCGGTCGCGGATCGGTTCGCGGTGCGCGGCGACGTCGGCTACGAGCCACGGACCGCCGCGGTCACCCCGGACGCCTGGAAGCCCGAGGGGACCGTGCTGCTCACCGGGGCGTCCGGCGACCTGGGCGCCGCCGTCGCGCGGCACCTCGTCGAGGACCGGGGCGTCCAGCGGCTCGTCGTGCTGGGCGAGACAGCCCCGCCGGGCGCCGAGCTCGTCGCCTGCGACCCCGCCGACCGGTACGAACTGACGCGCGCGCTCCGGTCCATCCCGGACGTGACCACGGCCGTCCACATCGGACTCGCCGAGGGACCGGCCGACCTGCGCGACCGCGCGGACATCGCCCTCAACCTCGCCGAGCTGGACGTCCACCTCGTGGTCCTGACCGCCGCGGGCGGCGCCGGCCTGGTCGCGGCGCAGACCGCGGTGCTCGAAGCCGTCGCGCACAGTGCGCTGGCCTGCCGTCCTGATGAGACGTTCGACCTGCTGGGGACGCGGGGTGCGCTCCGCGTCGTCGAGCACACCCCGGCGAAGGCCAAGACGCGCCGGGTCGTCGCGCAGGTGGCCGACGCGGGCAACGCCCTGCACCAGAAGCTCGCGCGGCTGCCCGAGACCGACCGGCACCGGGCGCTGCTCGACCTCGTCCGCACCGAAGCCGCGCTGGTCCTGGGGCACGATGGACCCGAAGCCGTCGGCGCCGACCGTGCGTTCAAGGAACTGGGCGTCGACTCGCTGACCGCCGTCCAGCTGCGCAACGCCCTCAACGCCGTGACCGGCCTGCGGCTGCCCGCGACGTCGGTCTTCGACCACCCGAACCCGGTCGCGCTGGCGAAGGCACTGCACGCCGAGCTGTTCGGCGAGGAAGACGTCGCCGAGGAGGCCGTCACCCGGGCGGTCGACGAGCCGATCGCCATCGTCGGCATGGCCTGCCGCTACCCCGGCGACATCACCGACCCCGACGAGCTCTGGCGGCTGGTCGCCGAGGGCCGTGACGCGATCTCGCCGTTCCCCACCGACCGCGGCTGGGACCTCGAGGCGCTCTACGACACCGACCCCGACGCGCCGGGCACCTGCTACGCCCGCGAGGGTGGGTTCCTCCACGACGCGAGCGCGTTCGAACCCGGCTTCTTCGGGATCAGCCCGCGCGAGGCCGTCTCGATGGACCCGCAGCACCGCCTGCTCCTGGAAGTGTCCTGGGAGTCGATGGAACGCGCCGGGATCGACCCGGCCACGCTGCGCGGCAGCCGCACCGGCGTCTTCGCCGGGATCACCTACCAGGACTACGGCGGCCTGCTCGGCGCCGCGACCGACAGCTTCGAGGGCTTCCTCGGCACCGGCAACTCGCCGAGCGTGCTGTCCGGCCGCGTCGCCTACACCTTCGGCCTGGAAGGCCCCGCGGTCTCGATCGACACGGCGTGCTCGTCGTCGCTGGTCGCGATCCACTGGGCCTGCCAGTCGCTGCGGGAGAGCGACTGCACCCTCGCCCTCGCCGGTGGCGTGACCGTCATGTCCACCCCGGTCTCGCTGGTGGAGTTCAGCCGTCAGCGCGCGCTGGCCGCGGACGGGCGCAGCAAGCCCTTCTCGGCCGACGCCGACGGCGCGAGCTGGGCCGAGGGCGCCGGGATGCTGCTACTGGAAAGGCTTTCCGACGCCGAGCGCAACGGCCACCGCGTGCTCGCGGTGATCAAGGGTTCCGCGATCAATTCCGACGGCGCGTCGAACGGCCTCACCGCCCCGAACGGGCCGTCGCAGCAGCGGGTGATCCGGCGGGCGCTGGCCAACGCGCGGCTGACACCGTCCGATGTGGACGTCGTCGAGGCGCACGGCACGGGCACCAAGCTGGGTGACCCGATCGAGGCGCAGGCCATCATCGCCACCTACGGCCGCGAGCGGCCCGCGGACCGGCCGGTGTACCTGGGCTCGTTCAAGTCGAACGTCGGGCACGCGCAGGCGGCGTCCGGCGTCGGCGGCGTGATCAAGATGGTCCAGGCCATCCGGCACGGCCTGCTGCCGAAGACGCTGCACGCGGAGGTCCCGTCGCCGCACGTCGACTGGGACGCGGGCGACGTCAGCCTGCTCACCGAGACCCGGCCGTGGCCCGAGGGCACGCGCCGGGCGGGCGTCTCGTCGTTCGGCATGAGCGGGACGAACGCGCACGTGATCCTGGAGCAGTTCTCGCAGCCGACCACCGAGCGGTCCGAACGCTCGGAGTCCGTCGTGCCGCTGCTGCTGTCCGGCCGGACGGCCGACGCCGTGCAGCGCCAGGCCGAACGGCTGGCCGCCGTCTTGTCCACGGAGGACATCGCGGGTGTCGCCGCTTCCCTGGCCTCCACGCGGTCGGCGTTCGAGCACCGGGCCGTCGTCGTCGGCGCCGACCGGGACTCGCTGCTGGCCGGCCTGACCGATCCCGCCGTGCGAGGGGTCGCCGGGACGCCCGGCAAGACCGTGTTCGTCTTCCCCGGCCAAGGCTCGCAGTGGGTCGGCATGGCCCTCGACCTCGCCGAAGCCGCGCCGGTGTTCGCCGAGCGGCTCACCGAGTGCGCCGCCGCGCTCGAACCGTTCGTGGACTGGCGGCTCGCCGACGTCCTGGGTGACGCGGAAGCCCTCCAGCGGGTCGACGTCGTGCAGCCGGCCTGCTGGGCGGTCATGGTGTCGCTCGCCGCGCTGTGGGAGTCCTACGGCATCCGGCCCGACGCCGTCATCGGGCACTCCCAGGGCGAGATCGCCGCCGCCTGCGTCTCCGGTGGACTGTCCCTTGAGGACGGTGCGCGCGTCGTGGCGTTGCGGAGCAAGGTGATCCGGGCGTCGCTCGCGGGTCGGGGCGCGATGGCGTCGATCGCTTTGCCGGCCGAGGAGATCGAACTACCGGACGGCCTGTCCATCGCCGCGCTGAACGGCACCGCCGCGGTCACCGTCTCCGGCGACCCGGACCAGGTCGACGCACTCGTGGCCCGCTACGCCGCTGACGGCGTCCGGGCTCGCAAGGTCGCGGTCGACTACGCGTCGCACTCCGCGCACGTCGAGGCGATCGAGGCCGAGCTCCTGGACGTCCTCGCGCCGGTCACCCCGCGTGAAGCCCGGATCCCGTTCTACTCGACCGTCACCGGCGACTGGCTCGACACCACCGAGCTGACTGCCGCCTACTGGTACCGGAACCTGCGGCAGCGCGTGCTGTTCGCGCCCGCCACCGTCGCGCTCGGCGAGCAGGGCTTCGGCGTGTTCGTCGAGTCCAGCGCGCACCCCGTGCTGGGCACCGCGATCGCCGGGACCCTCGACGACGCCGTCGTCACCGGTTCGCTGCGCCGCGACGAGGGTGGGCTCGCCCGCTTCCTCACCTCGGCCGGCGAGCTGTGGGCGCGCGGCGTCGACGTGGACTTCGCGCTGAGCGGGTCCATGGTGGACCTGCCGACGTATCCGTTCCAGCGGCAGCGCTACTGGCCGACGCTGCCCGGCCCGGGTGACGTCGCCGCGGCCTCGGACGCCGCCGACGCCGGATTCTGGTCGGCCGTCGAACGCGACGACGCCGGTGAGCTGGCGAAGACGCTCGGCATCGACGCGGGAGCCGTCGAAGACCTGCTGCCCGCGCTGGCCGCCTACCGCAGGCAGCGCCGTGAAGAATCCACAGTGGACAATTGGCGGTACCGCGTCGGCTGGCAGCCGGTCACGGCCGACGCCTCGCCGCGCCTCGAGGGCACCTGGCTCGTCGTGCGCCGCCCGGGCGATGAGACCGCGTTGCCGCTGGACCGCTTCGGTGCCGAGACGGTCACGGTCGAGGTGGAGTCCGGGATCGATCGAGCCACCCTGGCCGAGCGGATCGGGGACATCGAACCGGCGGGGATCGTCTCCTTGCTGGGGACCGACGTGTCCTACCGCGGGCTCGTCGACACGCTGACCCTGATCCAAGCGATCGGCGACGCTCCCTTGTGGACACTCACGCGCGGCGCGGTGTCGACCGGCAAGGCCGACGCGCTCCGCAACCCCGCCCAGGCGCCGGTGTGGGGCCTCGGCCGCGTCGCCGCGCTCGAACTCCCCGGCCGCTGGGGCGGCCTGCTCGACCTGCCCGCCGACCTCGACGACCGCGCGACCGCCCGGGTGGTGGCGGCGCTCTCCGGTGACGAAGACCAGGTCGCCGTCCGCGCGTCCGGCGTCTTCGCCCGACGGCTCCTGCGCTCGCCGCTCGGCTCGACGCCGCCGGCCCGCGAATGGACGCCGGAAGGAACCGTGCTGATCACCGGCGGTACCGGCGGCCTGGGCGCCAAGGTCGCCCGCTGGCTGGCCGGGCGTGGCGCCGAACGGCTGGTGCTCACCAGCCGTCGCGGCGTGGACGCCCCGGGCGCGGCCGAGCTGTGCGCGGAAATCGCCGCGCTCGGTGCCGAGGCGACCGTCGTGGCCTGCGACGTCGCCGACCGCGACGCACTCGCCGCGGTGCTGGCCGAGCACCCGCCGACCGCCGTCGTCCACGCGGCCGGTGTCCTCGACGACGGCGTCCTGGACTCGCTCACCCCGGACCGGTTGATGGGCGTGCTCAAGCCCAAGGCCCTCGCCGCGTTCCACCTGCACGAGCTGACCAAGGACCTCGACCTGACGGCGTTCGTCTCCTTCGCCTCGACCGCGGGCGTCTGGGGTGGCCCCGGCCAGGGCAACTACGCCGCCGCCAACGCCTACCTCGACGCGCTCGCCGAGCACCGGCGCTCGCTCGGGCTGGCCGCGACCTCGATCTCCTGGGGCCCGTGGGCCGACACCGGCATGGCCGACGCCACCGCCGTCGCCGAACGGCAGCGGCTCGGTGGCATCCACGCGCTCGACCCGGAGCTGGCGATCTCGGCGCTGCAGCAGGCCCTCGACCACGGCGAGACCACCCTCACCGTGGCGGGCGTCGACTGGGCGCGGTACGTGCCGTCGTTCACCGCCGTCCGGCCGAGCCCGCTGCTGCTCGGCATCCCCGAGGCCCGCGCGGCGATCGAAGCCGCGGGGGAGACCACCCCGGCCGTCGGGCTGAGCGAGCGTGACGTCCTCGAGTTCGTCCGCACGCAGGTCGCCGGTGTGCTCGGGTACGCCGGGCCCGGTGACGTCGAGCCGAACCGGGCATTCACCGACCTCGGGTTCGACTCGCTGACCGCGGTCGACCTGCGCAACCGCCTCAGCGCCGCCACCGGGCTCAAGCTGCCCGCGACGCTCATCTTCGACTACCCGACCACGACCGCCCTGGTCACGCACCTCAAGGGCGAGCTGGGCGAACCGGTCGAGACGACGTCCACTGTGGACGTCACCCCGAAGGCCGTCGAGGACGACCCGATCGCCATCGTCTCGATGGCGTGCCGGTTCCCCGGCGGCGTGCGCTCGCCGGAAGACCTGTGGGCCCTGCTGTCCGGCGGCGCGGACGCGATCACCGACTTCCCCGACGACCGCGGCTGGGACCTCGACGCGCTCTACGACCCGGACCCCGACCACCAGGGCACGTCCTACACCCGCCGCGGCGGGTTCCTCGACGGCGCCAGCCGGTTCGACGCCGCGTTCTTCGGCATCAACCCGCGCGAAGCGCTGGCCATGGACCCGCAGCAGCGCCTGCTGCTCGAAACCGCCTGGGAGGCCATCGAACGTGCCGGGATCGACGCGGCGTCGCTGCGCGGCGGCCCGGTCGGCGTCTTCGCCGGCTCCAACGGCCAGGACTACACCCCGCTGCTCGCGCTCGGCGACGACGAGGGCGTCGAGGGTTACACCATGACCGGCAACGCGGGATCCGTGGTGTCCGGCCGGATCTCCTACGCGCTCGGCCTCGAAGGCCCGGCCGTCACGGTCGACACGGCGTGCTCGTCGTCGCTGGTCGCGGTGCACCTCGCCGCGCGGGCGCTGCGGTCGGGGGAGTGCTCGCTCGCGCTGGCCGGCGGCGTCACGATCATGTCGACGCCGTCCGGGTTCATCCAGTTCAGCCGCCAGCGCGGCCTCGCGCTCGACGGCCGCTGCAAGGCCTTCTCCGACGACGCGGACGGCACCGGCTGGGGCGAGGGCGCCGGGATGGTGCTGCTCGAACGGCTGTCCGACGCCCGCCGCAACGGGCACCCGGTGCTCGCGCTGGTCCGCGGAAGTGCGGTCAACCAGGATGGCGCGTCGAACGGCCTCACCGCCCCGAACGGGCCTTCGCAGCAGCGGGTCATCCGCGCGGCACTGGCCGACGCCGGGCTGGCACCGTCCGAAGTGGACGCCGTCGAAGCGCACGGCACCGGCACGGTGCTGGGCGACCCGATCGAAGCCCAGGCCGTGCTCGCCACCTACGGGCAGGACCGCGACCGGCCGCTGTGGCTCGGCTCGGTGAAGTCCAACATCGGGCACACGCAGGCTGCGGCGGGAGCGGCCGGGATCATGAAGATGGTCCTGTCGCTCGGCCACGACCTGCTGCCGAAGACGCTGCACGCCGACGTCCCGTCGTCCCATGTGGACTGGACCGCGGGCGACGTCCGGCTGCTGTCCGACGCCGTCGAGTGGTCGCCCAACGGGCACCCGCGCCGCGCCGGGATCTCGTCGTTCGGCGTCAGCGGCACCAACGCCCACGTGATCGTCGAGCAGGCCCCCGAAGAGCCCGCTGCGGCCGAGTCGGTGTGGTCGGGTCCGGTGCCGTGGGTGCTCTCGGGCCGGTCCGAGGCGGCGCTGCGGGCGCAGGCCGCACAGCTCGCCGACCGCCTGGCCGACGAGCGGCCGGCCGACGTCGGCTGGTCCCTGGCCACCGGCCGCTCGGCGTTCGAGCACCGCGCGGTCGTGGTCGGCACCGAGACCGAGGAGCTGCTGCGGAGTCTGCGCGACCTCGCCGACGGGCCTCTCCCCAGCCCGGCGAGCGAAGGCCGGATCGCGTTCCTGTTCACCGGACAGGGCGCGCAGCGGCTCGGCATGGGCCGCGAGCTGTACGCCGAATATCCGGTGTACGCCGAGGCGTTCGACGCCGCGTGCGCGCACTTCGACACCGAGCTGGACCGGCCGCTGGCCGACGTCGTCTTCGGTGACGAGGACCTGCTGAACGAGACCGGCTACACCCAGCCCGCGCTGTTCGCGGTCGAAGTGGCACTTTTCCGCCTGCTCGAATCCTGGGGCGTCCGGCCCGAGTACCTGGCCGGGCACTCGATCGGCGAACTGGCCGCCGCACACGTCGCCGGGGTGTTCTCCCTGGCCGACGCGTGCCGCCTGGTCGCCGCGCGTGGCCGGTTGATGCAGGCACTCCCGCGTGGCGGCGGCATGCTGGCCGTGTCGGCCACCGAGGACGAGGTCACGCCGCTGCTCACGGACACGGTGAGCATCGCCGCGATCAACGGGCCGGCGTCGATCGTCGTCTCCGGCGACGACCTCGACGGAATCGAGCAGCACTTCACCGCACTGGGCCGCAAGACCAAGCGGCTCACGGTGTCCCACGCGTTCCATTCGCCGCTGATGGATCCGATGCTGACCGACTTCGCGAAGGTGGCCGAGCAGGTCACCTACGCCGAACCGAACCTGCCGATCGTGTCCACGGTGACCGGTGCGGTCACGTCCGTGGTCACGCCGGAGTACTGGGTCGGCCAGGTGCGCGCGGCCGTGCGGTTCGCCGACGCCGTCACGACCCTGCACGGCCTGGGCGTCAACCGGTTCGTCGAGATCGGGCCGGACGCCGTCCTCACGCCGATGGTCGACGCGGCCGTAGCGGTGCCCACCCTGCGCAAGGGCCGGGACGAACGCGTCAGCGTGCTGGCCGCGATCGGTGAGCTGCACGTCCACGGCCAGAGTCCCGAGTGGACGGCCGTGTTCGCCGGCACCGGCGCGCGCCGGGTCGACTTGCCGACGTACGCCTTCCAGTACCAGCGCTTCTGGCCGCACCTGTCCGGCATGCCCCTCGGGGACGTCACCGCCGCCGGCCTCACCGCGGTCGACCACCCGCTGCTCGGTGCGGCGGTGTCCGTGGCCGGGTCCGACGAGCTGCTGTTCACCAGCCGGCTCGCGCTGTCCACGCACCCGTGGCTGGCCGGCCACGAGGTCATGGGCCAGGTCCTGCTGCCGGGCACGGCGTTCCTGGAGCTGGCCGTCCGCGCCGCGGACCAGGCCGGCTGCGCCCGGGTGGAGGAGCTGACGCTGGCCGCGCCGCTGGTGCTGCCCGCGCGGGGCGGCGTCCAGCTGCAGTGCTCGGTCGGCGCACCCGGTGAGGACGGGACACGCACCTTCAGCGCGTACTCGCGGATCGAAGGCACCGAGGACTGGGTCCAGCACGCCAGCGGCCTGCTCGCCGTCGACGCCGGGGAGCCCGGCGAACCACTGTCCGAGTGGCCGCCCGCGAAGGCGGAAACCCTTGCTGTGGCGGACTTCTACGTCACCTACGCGGCGGGCGGGTTCGCCTATGGGGACGCCTTCCGCGGCCTGACCGCCGCCTGGCGGGCCGGCGACGACGTGTTCGCCGAGATCGCCCTGCCGGAGTCGGCTCGCGCCGACGCGCGCCGCTTCGGGCTGCACCCGGCCCTGCTCGACGCGGCCCTGCAGGCCCTGCTCTACCTGCCGCTGGCCGGGTCCGGGCAGAGCCGGCTCCCGTTCTCCTGGTCGGGGGTCACGCTGCACGCGTCCGGCGCCGACTCGCTCCGCGTCAAGCTGAGCCTGGCCGGAGCGGACGCGCTGGCGCTGACCATCGCCGACGCCGCGGGCCACCCCGTGGCCACTGTGGACTCCCTCGCCATGCGCCAGGTGTCCGCGGACCAGCTGGCGGCCGAGCCCAGCGGGCTGCGCGACTCGCTGTTCCAGGTGGACTGGACGCCGCTGGGCACCGGGTCCGAACCGGACACCGGGTCGTGGGCCGTGCTCGGCCCGGACCCGCACAAGCTCGGCGTCCAGCTCGGCACGTCCGGCCCGCTGAAGTCCTATGTGGACATCGACACCCTGCTCGCCGAGGGCGGCACGCCACCGGAGGTCGTCTTCGCACCGCTCGTGCCCGGCCGCGCGGCGGACTTGCCCGGCGAGGTGCGCGCGGCGACTGGATCGGCGCTCGCCACCGTGCAGCGCTGGCTGGCCGAAGACGCACTGGAAGGCGCGAAGCTCGTGGTCGTCACCTCCGGCGCGGTGGCGCACCGCGGCGAGGTGACCGACCTGGCCAACGCCGCCGTCTGGGGCCTGGTCCGCTCGGCCCAGGCCGAGAACCCGGACCGGTTCCTGCTGGTCGACGTCGACGGAAAGGACGCGTCCTACGGTGCCGTCCCGGCCGCGCTGGCGACCGGCGAACCTCAGCTGTCCATTCGCGACGGTGAGCCGCACGCCGCCCGCCTGGTCCGCGCCGAGGCGGCCGGCGGGGTGCTCAGCGCCCCGAAGGACGGGCCCTGGCGGCTCGACATCGTCGACAAGGGCACGCTGGAGAACCTCACCCTGCTGCCGTGCCCGGAGGTCGCCGCGCCCCTTCCGGACGGCCACGTGCGGATCGCCGTCCGCGCGGCGGGCGTCAACTTCCGCGACGTCCTCAACGCGCTCGGCATGTACCCCGGCGAGGCCGGGCAGATGGGCCTGGAAGGCGCGGGCGTCGTCACCGAGGTCGGCCCCGGCGTCATCGGACTCGCCGTCGGCGACCGCGTGCTCGGCATGTTCCCCGGCGCGTTCGGGCCCCTCGCGGTCGCCGACCAGCGGCTCGTCGCCCGGGTCCCGGACGGCTGGTCGTTCGCCGAGGCGGCGTCCGTGCCGATCGTGTTCCTCACCGCCTACTACGCGCTGGTCGACCTCGGCCGCGTGCGAGCGGGGGAGACGGTGCTGGTCCACGCGGCCGCGGGCGGCGTCGGCATGGCCGCCGTCCAGCTCGCGAAGCACCTCGGCGCCGACGTGTTCGGCACCGCGGGCGCCGGCAAGTGGGACGCACTGCGCCGGCACGGCCTCGCCGACGACCGGATCGCGTCCTCGCGGACCCTGGACTTCGAGGACCGGTTCCTCACGGCCACCGAGGGCCGCGGTGTCGACGTCGTGCTCGACTCCCTGGCCGGGGAGTTCGTCGACGCGTCGCTGCGGCTCCTGCCCCGCGGCGGCCGGTTCCTGGAGATGGGCAAGACCGACGTCCGGAACCCCGCCGACGTCGCCGCCGCCCACCCGGGCGTCGCCTACCAGGCGTTCGACCTCATCGAAGCCGGGCCTGACCGCATCGCCGAGATGCTGCGCGAGGTCCTCGGCCTGCTCGGCCAGGGTGTGTTGCGGCCGATTCCGGTCACCGCGTGGGACGTCCACCGCGCACCGGCGGCGTTCAAGCACCTCCAGCAGGCCAAGCACGTCGGCAAGGTCGTCCTGACCGTGCCCGCCTCGCTCGACCCCGAGGGCACGGTCCTGATCACCGGCGGCACCGGCGGTCTCGGCGGGCTGCTGGCCCGGCACCTGGTCACCGAGCACGGCGCCCGGCACCTGCTGCTCACCAGCCGTCGCGGCCTCGCGGCGGAGGGAGCCGAGCAGCTGCGGGACGAGCTGACCGGACTCGGCGCGACCGTCACCGTGGCGGCGTGCGACGCGGCCGACCGCGACGCGCTGGCCGCGTTGCTCGACGGCATCCCCGCCGAGCACCCGCTGCGGGCGGTCATGCACACCGCCGGGGTGCTCGACGACGGCGTCGTCGGCTCGCTGGACGCCGCCCGTCTCGACAAGGTGCTGCGGCCGAAGGTCGACGCCGCGGTCCACCTCGACGAGCTGACCCGCCACGCCGACCTCACCGCGTTCGTGCTGTTCTCCGGGGCCGCCGGCCTGTTCGGTGGCGCGGGACAGGCGAACTACGCGGCCGCAAACGCTTTCGTGGACGCCTTCGCCACCCACCGGCACGCTCTCGGGCTGCCCGCGGTGGCGCTGGCGTGGGGCCCGTGGTCGGCCGCCGTCGGCATGACCAGCGGCCTGACCGAGACGGACCTGGGCCGGATGGCCCGCGCCGGGCTGCTGCCGCTGTCGGCCGAACTCGGCCTCGCCCTCCTCGACGAGGGCGTGGCGTCTGGCGAGGCGGCCGTGGTGCCGATGCGGGTCGACACGGCCGCGCTGGCGTCCTCGGGCGCGGTGGCCCCGCTGTTCCGGGGGCTCGTCACCGCCCCGGCGCGGCGGGCGGCCGTGTCCGTCGCGAAGGCCGAGCCGGCGGGCCTGGCCGAGCGGCTGGCCACGACCCCGGTCGCGGACCGCGAGGACCTGGTGGTGGACCTGGTCTCCGGCCAGGTCGCCGCGGTGCTGGGCCACGCGTCCACAGTGGACATCGACGCCGGCAAGGCGTTCAGCGAGCTGGGCTTCGACTCGCTCACCGCGGTCGAGCTGCGCAACCGGCTCGGCGCGGTCGCCGGGAAACGGCTGCCCGCGACGCTGGTGTTCGACTACCCGACGGTCCTCGAGCTGGCCGGCTACCTGCTCGCCGAGATCGCCCCGGCGGCGCCGTCGGCGAACAGCCTGGTCGACGACCTGCGCGGTTCGCTCGCGACGCTGCCCGAGGGCTATGAAGGCCGTGACGAGATCACCGAGCGGCTCCAGAGCCTGCTCGCGTGGTGGACCGGCACCGCCCCCGAAGAAGCCCCGTCGGACGACGTCGCGGCCGCGTCCGCCGACGAACTGTTCGACCTGATCGACAAGGAGTTCGGGGCGTGACCTCCGACAACGAGAAGAAGCTGCTCGACTACCTCAAGAAGGTCACCACCGACCTGAGGGCGGCGAACCAGCGGTTGCGCGAGGTCGAGGACCGGGACGCCGAGCCGGTCGCCGTGATCGGCCTGGGCTGCCGCTTCCCCGGCGGCGTCCGCACCCCCGACCAGCTGTGGCAGCTGCTGGCCGCCGGCGGCGACGGCATGGCGGGCTTCCCGACCGACCGCGGCTGGCCGGCGGCGCTGTACTCCGGCGACGCCGGGCAGGCGGGCACCAGCTACGTCCGCGAGGGCGGGTTCGTCTACGACGCGGCGGAGTTCGACCCCGGCTTCTTCGGGATGAGCCCGCGCGAGGCGCTGGCCACCGACCCGCAGCAGCGGCTGCTGCTCGAAACGGCGTGGGAGACCATCGAACGCGCCGGGATCGACCCGCTGTCGCTGCGCGGTACGAAAGCCGGGGTGTTCGTCGGCGGCACGTCCACCGGCTACGGCTCCGGCCTCACCGCGCTGCCCGACGGCGTCGAAGGGCACCTGCTCACCGGCAACTCGACCGCGGTCATCTCCGGCCGCGTCGCTTACCAGCTCGGGCTCAAGGGCCCGGCCGTCACCGTCGACACCGCGTGCTCGTCGTCGCTGGTCGCGCTGCACTGGGCCGCCCAGGCGCTGCGGCGCGGCGAGTGCTCGCTCGCGCTCGTCGGCGGCGTCACCGTCATGTCGACCCCCGGCATGTTCCTGGAGTTCAGCCGCCAGCGCGGGCTCGCGCCCGACGGGCGGTGCAAGCCCTTCGCGGCCGCGGCCGACGGCACCGGCTGGTCCGAGGGCGTCGGCCTCGTCCTCGTCGAGAAGCTGTCCGACGCGCTGGCCAGCGGGCACCCGGTGCTGGCCGTGGTCCGCGGCTCCGCGGTCAACTCCGACGGCGCGTCCAACGGGCTCACCGCCCCCAACGGCCCGGCGCAGCAGCAGGCCATCCGGGCCGCGCTGGCGAGCGCGGGACTCAAACCGTCCGAAGTGGACGCCGTCGAGGCGCACGGCACGGGCACCACGCTGGGCGACCCGATCGAGGCGCACGCGCTGCTGGCGACCTACGGCCAGGACCGCGACCGGCCGCTCTGGCTCGGCTCGGTCAAGTCGAACATCGGCCACACCCAGGCCGCCGCGGGCGTGGCCGGCGTGATCAAGATGGTGCTGTCCATGCGGCACGGGGTGCTGCCGCGCACGGTGCACGTCGACTCGCCGTCGCCGCACATCGACTGGGCGGCCGGGGCGGTCGAGCTGCTCACCGAGAACGTCGCATGGCCGGCCGGCGAGACTCCGCGCCGCGCCGGCGTTTCGTCGTTCGGCATCAGCGGGACCAACGCGCACGTGGTCCTGGAAAGTTACGACGCCACGCCCGCCGCCGCGGCGACCACGGTCGGCGGACCGGTGCCGCTCGCGCTCTCGGCGCGCTCCCGCGAAGCCCTGCGCGAGCAGGCCGCTCGGCTTCGGGAACACCTGACGGCGGGCCAGCCGCTCGCGGACACCGCGTTGTCGCTGGTCACCGGCCGATCGGCGTTCGAGCACCGGGCCGTCGTGCTGGCCGCCGACGCTGCCGAGGCTGCGACGGCCCTCGACGCTCTCGCCGCCGACGCGCCGTCTGCGTCCCTTGTGGACGGTGTGGCGGGCAAGACCGGCAAGCTCGCCTTCCTGTTCTCCGGCCAGGGATCCCAGCGGATCGGCATGGGTGCCGAACTACGTCGCGAGTTCCCGGCCTTCGCCTCGGCCTTCGACGAGGTGTGTGCGGGCTTCGACTTCCCGCTGGCCGAAGCGATCTCGGGCGACTCCCTGAACGACACCGGCTACACGCAGCCCGCGCTGTTCGCCGTCGAGGTGGCGCTGTTCCGGCTGCTGGAGTCCTGGGGTGTGAAGCCGGACTTCCTGGCCGGGCACTCCATCGGCGAGCTGGCGGCGGCGCACGTCGCCGGGGTCCTCTCACTGGCCGACGCCGGCAAGCTGGTCGCCGCGCGCGCCCGGCTGATGCAGGCCCTTCCCGCGGGCGGGGCGATGGTCGCCGTCCAAGCCACCGAAGCCGAGGTCACGCCGCTGCTGGGCGAGCGGGTGAACCTGGCCGCGGTCAACGCGGCCGACTCCGTCGTGCTGTCCGGCGACGAGGACGCCGTCCTCGCGGCCGCGGCCGAACTGGCTTCCCGCGGGCGCAAGACCAAGCGCCTCGCCGTGTCGCACGCCTTCCACTCGGTGCTGATGGATCCGATGCTGGCCGAGTTCCGCCAGGTCGTGGCCGGGCTGACCTTCTCGGCGCCGAAGATCCCGATCGTCACCGGCGAACCCGCCGACCTGACCGACCCGGAGTACTGGGTGCGACACGTGCGCGAACCGGTCCGGTTCGCCGACCGCGTGACGGCGCTCGAAGGCCGGGGCACCGCGCGGTTCGTCGAGATCGGCCCGGCCGGGACCCTCGCCGGGCTGGCGGGCGTCCCGGTCGTGGCGATGCTGCGCGCGGGGCGTGACGAGCGGGAGTCGGTCCTGACCGCGCTGGCCGAGCTGTACGTGCGGGGCGGAACGCCCGCCTGGACCGCGCTGCTCGACGGCGCCCGGCGGGTCGACCTGCCGACGTACGCCTTCCAGCGCGAGCGCTTCTGGCTCACCTCGCCGGAGTCCGCCGAGGTCGTGGACACCGGCGCGGAGCAGTTCTGGTCGGCGGTCGAGCGGCAGGATCTCGCCGCCTTGACCACCGCGCTCGACGTGCCTTCGGAGACCCCGCTGAGCGACGTCGTCCCCGCGCTGGCCGCGTGGCGCCGTCGCGCGCACGACGAGTCCACAGTGGATAACTGGCGTTATCGGATCGGCTGGCGCCCGGTCACCGGGACGACCGCGACCCGGTTGTCCGGCCGCTGGCTCGTGGTGGGCGACGGTGCCGACGACGTCGTCGAGGGCCTGCGCGACCGGGGTGCGGACGTGCTGCCCGTCCCGGCCGGCGCCGCCCTGCCGGCAGACGAACCCGCCGGCGTCCTCGCGCTGCTGGCGGTGGAAGACACCCTCGCGCTGGTGCAGGCTCTCGGGACGCTCGGCTGGTCCGCGCCGCTGTGGTGCGCGACCCGGGGCGCGGTCTCGACCGGCCGCTCCGACCCCCTCACGCACCCGGAGCAGGCGCAGGTGTGGGGCCTCGGCCGATCCGCCGCCGTGGAACACCCGCGCCGCTGGGGCGGCCTGGTCGACCTGCCCGAGACGCTCGACGAACGAGCGCTCGACCGGCTGTGCGGAGTGCTCGCCGACGGCGCCGAGGACGAGGTCGCCATCCGGCCCTCCGGGGTCTTCGCCCGGCGGCTCGTGCGGGCACCGCTGACCGGCGAATGTCCTCCGTGGACGGTCACGGGGACGGTGCTGATCACCGGCGGCACCGGCGCCCTCGGCGGGCACCTCGCGCGCTGGGCGGTCGAGCGCGGCGCGTCGCGCGTCGTGCTGGCCAGCCGTCGTGGCCCGTCGGCGACCGAACCGGCGATGCCCGAGATCACGGTCGTGGCCTGCGACTTCACCGACCGGGACGCGGTCACCGCGCTCGTCGATTCCCTGCCGGACCTGACCGCCGTCGTCCACGCGGCGGGCGTGCTCGACGACGGCGTGCTCGACGGGCTCACCCCCGACAAGCTCGACCGGGTGCTGCGGGCCAAGGCGACCACCGCCTGGCACCTGCACGAGGCCACCGCCGGCCGCGAGCTCTCGGCGTTCGTGCTGTTCTCGTCGCTCGCGGGCACCGTCGGATCGGCCGGGCAGGGCAACTACGCGGCGGCGAACGCGTACCTCGACGCGCTGGCCGCGTACCGGCGTTCGCGCGGGCTTACGGCGACTTCGCTCGCCTGGGGGCCGTGGGCCGAGGCCGGGATGGCGGCCGACGAGGCCGTCCGCGACCGGCTGCGGCGCGGCGGGCTCTCGCCGCTGAACCCCGGCCTCGCGCTCTCCGCGCTCGACCGGGCACTGGGTGCCGGGGACGTCGCGATCGCGCTCGCCGACGTCGACTGGCCGGTCTTCGGTCCCGGCCTCACCGCCGTGCGCCCGAGCCGCCTGCTGACCGAACTGCCCGAGGCGGCCGGTGCTCCGGAAGCTGAAGTGTCCGATGTGGACATGCTGACGCTGGTCCGGCGCCAGGTCGCCGCGGTGCTCGGGTACGCCGAGGAGGTCGCCGCGGACAAGTCGTTCAAGGATCTCGGGTTCGACTCGCTGACCGCCGTCGAACTGCGCAACCGGCTCGGCGCGGCCACCGGAACGGACCTGCCCGCGACGCTGATCTACGACTACCCGACGGCCGCCGACCTGGCCGCGCACCTGGCGGGCACGACCGACGAAGCGCCGGTCGTCGAGCGGGAAGCAGCGTCCACAGAGGACCCGATCGTGATCGTGGCGATGGGCTGCCGGTTCCCCGGCGGCGTGCGGACCCCGGAGGACCTGTGGGAGCTGCTGATCTCCGGCGGTGACGCGGTCGGGGGCTTCCCCGCCGACCGGCACTGGGACGTCGGGGGCCTCGCGGCGGCCGGCGTCGTCACCGGCGCGGGTGCGTTCGTCGACGGCGTCACGGAGTTCGACCCGGCCTTCTTCGGCATCTCGCCACGGGAAGCGCTGGCGATGGACCCGCAGCAACGGCTCGTCCTGGAAACCGCTTGGGAGGCCTTGGAACGCGCCGGGGTCGACCCGGCCGGTGGTCCGGACGTCGGCGTGTTCCTCGGCACCAACGGGCAGGACTACCCGGCGGTGCTCGCGGGCTCGGGCGAGGACTTCGGCGGGTTCGTAGGCACCGGGAACGCGGCGTCGGTCGTGTCGGGCCGCGTGTCGTACGTGCTGGGCCTGGGCGGCCCGGCGGTCACCATCGACACGGCGTGCTCGGCGTCGCTGGTGGCGCTGCACCTGGCGGCGCAGTCGGTGCGGTCGGGCGAGTGCGCGATGGCGCTGGCCGGCGGCGTGACGGTGATGGCGACGCCCGGCGCGTTCGTCGAGTTCTCCCGCCAGGGCGGGCTCGCGGCGGACGGCCGCTGCAAGGCCTTCGCCGACGACGCGGACGGCACGGGCTGGGGCGAAGGCGCCGGCGTCGTGCTGGTCGAACTGCTGTCCGACGCGCGGCGGCTCGGGCACCCGGTGCTGGCGGTGCTGCGCGGCTCGGCGATGAACCAGGACGGCGCGTCGAACGGCCTCACTGCCCCGAACGGTCCGTCGCAGCAGCGAGTGATCCGGGCGGCGCTGGCGAACGCGGGCCTGGAACCGTCCGATGTGGACGCCGTCGAGGCGCACGGCACGGGTACCGCGCTGGGCGACCCGATCGAGGCCCAGGCGTTGCTGGCGACCTACGGCCGGGACCGTTCGCAGCCGTTGTGGCTGGGTTCGCTGAAGTCCAACATCGGGCACACGCAGGCGGCGGCCGGGATCGCGGGTGTCATCAAGATGGTCCTCGCGCTGGAGCACGGCGTGCTGCCGAAGACGCTGCACGCGGACCGGCCGTCGCGGCACGTCGACTGGTCGAGTGGCGCCGTGGCTTTGCTGACGTCGGCCACGCCTTGGCCGCGTTCGGAGCGGCCGCGCCGGGCGGGCGTGTCGTCGTTCGGCTTCAGCGGGACGAACGCGCACGTCATCCTCGAACAGCCGCCTTCGTTCGAAGTGGCCGACGCTTCGGTTTCGGACGTGGTCTGGCCGTTGTCGGGCCGCTCGGAAGGGGTGCTGCGGGCTCAAGCCGCGCGTCTCTTGGAGTTCGTCTCCGCCTCGGACGCCGACCTCGCCGACGTCGGCCGGTCGCTGGCCGCGCGGGCGGTGTTCGACCATCGGGCGGTCGTGACGGGCACCGACCCGCTCGCCGGGCTGGCCGCGGTCGCCGCGGGCGCCTCGGGCGCGGGCGTTGTCACCGGACAGGCCGGCGACGGCGCGACCGGCCTCCTGTTCGCCGGTCAGGGATCGCAGCGCGTCGGGATGGGGGCCGAGCTGTACGCGCGGTTCCCGGTGTTCGCGGACGCGTTCGACGCGGCGTGCGCGGTGCTGGACCCGGCGCTGGACCGGCCGTTGCGCGAGGTGGTGTTCGGCGACGCGGCGGCGCTCGACCGGACGGGGTACACGCAGCCGGCGCTGTTCGCGATCGAGGTGGCGTTGTTCCGCCTGCTGGAGTCGTGGGGCGTCCGGCCGGACCACCTGGCCGGCCATTCGATCGGCGAGCTGGCGGCGGCGCACGTCGCCGGGGTGTTCTCACTGGCGGACGCCGGCACGCTGGTCGCTGCCCGGGCGGGCTTGATGCAGGCGTTGCCCGCCGGCGGCGCGATGCTCGCCGTGCAGGCATCGGAGCAGGAAGTTCTCGAGATCGCGGCGGACCGCGCGGACCTGGCCGCGGTGAACGGGCCGCAGTCGACGGTGCTGTCCGGCGACGCCGAGGTGCTGGCCGAGATCGCGGCCGAGCTGACCGGGCGCGGGGTGAAGTCTAGGGATTTGCGGGTCTCGCATGCGTTTCACTCGAGGCGTATGGACGCGATGCTGAAGGAGTTCGCCGAGGTGGCGCGCGGGATCGGGTATGCCGAGCCGCGCATCCCCGTCGTGTCCACGGTTAGTCCCGACGCGGACGTCACGGACCCGGAGTACTGGGTCCGGCAGGTGCGCGAGCCGGTCCGGTTCGCCGATGCGGTGTCGAGGCTGAGGTCGGTCGGGGTGACCCGGCTGGTGGAGCTGGGCCCGGACGGGACGTTGTCGGCACTGGCGGGGGCGACTCCGATGTTGCGCAAGGACCGTCCGGAGCCGTCGACGGCGTTGTCGGCGTTGGCTTCGCTGCACGTCAGTGGGGCTGTCGTGGACTGGACGTCGCTGGTGTCCGGGAGCCGGAACATCCCGCTGCCGACGTACCCCTTCGAGCGGCAGGTGTTCTGGCCGGAGCCCTTGGTGCCGGTGACGTCGCCGGTCGACAGTAAGCAGTATCGGGTGTCTTGGCGGCCCGTGGCGGAGCGGGCTCGGGTGGGGTTGTCCGGTCGTTGGCTCGTGGTGGTTCCGGCTGGGTGCGAGGAGGAGCCGCTGGTCAAGGTGGTGTTCCCGGCGCTGGTGGAGGCGGGTGCCGAGCCGGTGCCGGTGACGCTCGGAGTGCCGGATCGCGACGCGGTCGCGGCCGAGTTGCTCGGCGTGCCTGGCAGCTCGGGAGCCGAGCCCACCCCCGGATCGCTCGGCGCACCCGGCCCGATCACCGGCGTCCTCTCGCTGCTGGGCCTGGCCGTCCACGCCACCCCCGGCCAGCCGTCCGTGCCTCTCGGCCTGGCGCTGAGCACCACCCTCCTCCAAGCACTCGGCGACGCCGGCATCGACGCGCCGCTCTGGTCCATCACCACGGGAGCCGTCGCCCTCGAAGGTGAGACTCCCGCGCACCCCCTGGCCGCCGGGGTCTGGGGCCTCGGGCGGACCGCCGCGCTCGAACACCCGGACCGCTGGGGTGGCCTCGTCGACCTCCCCGCCGACCCCGGCGAACCCGAGCTGACCCGCCTCATCGCCGCCCTCGCCGGTACCGACGGCGAAGACCAGCTCGCGATCCGCCCCGCCGGCACCTTCGCCCGGCGGCTCGTCCGTGCCCCGGGTGCAGAGACAAATGAGCCCTGGACCCCGACAGGTCCGGTGCTGGTCACCGGCGGTACCGGCGCCCTGGGTGCCGAGGTCGCCCGGTGGCTCGCACGCACCGGGGCGCCGCACGTCGTACTCGCCGGGCGGCGGGGTCCCGCCGCTCCCGGCGCCGCCGAACTGGAAGCCGAGCTCAGCGCACTGGGCACCAAGGTGACCATCGCCGCCTGTGACTTCGCCGACCGGGATGCCGCCGCCGAGCTGCTCGACTCTCTTCCCGGCCTCGACGCCGTCGTGCATGCCGCCGGCGTTCTCGACGACGGCGTCCTGGACTCCCTGACACCACAAAGGCTCGCGACAGTTATGAAGTCCAAAGTAGACTCGGCGATCAACCTGCACGAACTGACCCGCGACCTGTCCGCGTTCGTGCTCTTCTCCTCCCTGGCGGCCACGCTCGGCGCGGCCGGACAGGGCAACTACGTCGCCGCCAACGCCGTGCTCGACGCGCTCGCCGAGCACCGGGCCGGGCTCGGCCTGCCCGCCACCTCGATCGCGTGGGGTCCGTGGGCCGGTGCCGGCATGGCCGACGGGGCCAGCGCCCGCGCCGAACGTGGCGGGATCCGTCCGCTGGCTCCCGAGCTTGCCACCGCGGCTTTGCACCGCGCCATGAGCGGAAACGAGCCCGTCGTCGCCGTGGCCGATGTCGACTGGGCCGTGTTCGCCTCCACCGTCCGCGCCGCGCGGCTGCTCGATGACCTGCCCGAGGCCCGCCGGGCCCTCACCACCGTGCAGAAGCCGGACCTCCGGGCGAAGCTCGACGCGCTCACCGGGCCCGAGCGGGAGCGCGCGCTACTCGAGCTGGTGCGCGCCGAGGTCGCCGCCGTGCTCGGGTACGCGAGTCCGTCCACAGTGGATCCCGGCCTCGCGTTCAAGGAGCTGGGGCTCGACTCGCTCACGGCGGTCGAGCTGCGCAACGGACTTGCCGCCGCCACCGGCCTGTCCCTGCCCGCGACGCTCGGGTTCGACTACGCCACCCCGGCGGCGCTGGCCCAGTTCCTCGGCCGCGAGCTCGGTCCGGCCGACCCGGCCGCGGCGGCCGAAGCCGAGCTCGACCGGATCGAAGCGGCCTTCGCCGCGCTGACCGCCGAGCAGCTCGCCGGCACCCGGATCACCACCCGGCTGCAGGCGCTGCTGGGCCGGCTGGCCACGGGCCCGGCGGAAAACACGCGGCAGAAGCTCGAGACGGCCAGCGAGACCGAGATCTTCGACTTCATCGACAACGAGCTGGGACTCGCGTGACGCGCGGGTTCGCCGGCGGGCGGGGTGCGACGTGAACGAGGAGAAGCTGCTCGGGTACCTGCGCAAGGTCACCGCCGACCTGCACGAGACCCGGGAACGCCTGCGGGAGGCCGAGTCCGCGACACCCGAGCCGATCGCGATCGTGGCGATGGCCTGCCGGTTCCCCGGTGGCGTCGAGACGCCCGAGGATCTCTGGCGGGTGCTCGAAACCGGCACCGACACGCTGACGGACTTCCCGGCCGACCGCGGCTGGGACCTCGACGCGGTCTACCACCCCGACCCGGACCACCCGGGCACGAGCTACGTCGACCAGGGCGGGTTCGTCCGCGACGCGGGCGCGTTCGACGCGGCCTTCTTCGGCATCTCGCCCCGCGAGGCCCTCGCCATGGACCCGCAGCAGCGGCTGCTGCTCGAGACGTCGTGGGAAGCACTGGAACGCGCCGGGATCGACCCGCAGTCGCTGCGGGGCGCGCCGGTCGGCGTGTTCGCCGGGACCAACGGCCAGGACTACCCGGGGCTGCTCAGCCTCGCGCCCGGCGTCGGCGACGGCTACGAGAGCACGGGCAACGCCGCGAGTGTCCTTTCCGGACGGATCTCGTACGCGCTCGGCCTGGAGGGCCCGGCCGTCACCGTCGACACGGCGTGCTCGTCGTCGCTGGTCGCCCTGCACTGGGCGGCGCACGCGCTGCGCGAGGGGGAGTGCGCCCTCGCGCTCGCCGGCGGGGTCACCGTCATGACCACACCCGGCGCGTTCATCGGCTTCAGCCGGCAGCAGGGCCTGGCCGCGGACGGCCGGTGCAAGGCGTTCGCCGACGGCGCCGACGGCACGGGCTGGGGCGAGGGCGCCGGCGTCGTGCTGCTCGAACGGCTGTCCGACGCCCGGCGCAACGGCCACCCCGTGCTCGCGATCGTCGCGGGCTCGGCCATCAACTCCGACGGCGCGTCGAACGGGCTCACCGCCCCGAACGGCCCGTCGCAGCAACGGGTCATCCGCGCCGCGCTCGCCGACGCCGGTCTCTCTCCGTCCGATGTGGACGCCGTCGAGGCGCACGGCACCGGGACGAGCCTGGGTGACCCGATCGAAGCGCAGGCCCTGCTGTCCACCTACGGCGAGCACCGGCCGGCGGACCGTCCACTGTGGCTCGGCTCGATCAAGTCGAACCTCGGGCACACCCAGGCCGCCGCCGGCGTGGCCGGCGTCATCAAGATGACGCTTTCCCTGCGGCACGGCGTCCTGCCGAAGACCCTGCACGTCGAGCGGCCGACGTCGCGCGTGGACTGGTCGGCCGGCGACGTCCGCGTGCTGACCGAGCCGGTCCCGTGGCCGGCGGACGGGCGGGTGCGCCGCGCGGGCGTCTCGGCGTTCGGCGTGAGCGGCACCAACGCACATGTGCTCCTGGCCGCACCCCCGGCCGAGGAAGCCGCCCCGGAAACGCCCTCGCCCGCCGTCGTCCCGTGGGTCCTTTCCGGACGGTCGGAGGCCGCGCTCCGCGCCCAGGCCGCCCGGCTCGCCGGCGTCGAGGGTGACCCCGCCGGGATCGGGCTGGCGCTCGCGACGACCCGCTCGGCGTTCGAGCACCGGGCCGTGCTGGTCGGCGACGCGGCCGAACTGGCCGAGGGCGTGCGCGCGCTCGCGAAGGGCGACGACCTCCCCGGGCTCGTCCGCGGTGCGGTCGCCGAAGGGCTGACCGCGTTCCTGTTCACTGGCCAGGGCGCCCAGCGCGCCGGCATGGGCCGGGAGCTGTACGAGCGTTTTCCGGCGTACGCAAACGCTTTCGACGAGATCTGCGCGGAGTTCGACCGGCACCTCGACCGTCCACTCAAGACGGTCATCGACTCGGGTGAGCGGCTCGACGAGACGGCTTACACCCAGCCCGCGCTGTTCGCGGTCGAGGTCGCGCTGTTCCGGCTCCTCGAGTCCTGGGGCGTGACGCCCGACCACCTCGCCGGACACTCCATCGGCGAACTCGCCGCGGCGCACGTCGCGGGCGTGTTCTCCCTCGCCGACGCCACCGAGCTCGTCGCGGCCCGCGGTCGGCTCATGCAGGCATTGCCGGCCGGCGGGGCGATGGTCGCCGTCCAGGCCACCGAGGACGAGGTGATGCCGCTGCTCACCGGCGCCGTCTCCCTCGCCGCGGTCAACGGCCCGGACGCCGTCGTCGTGTCCGGCGCAGAAGCGGCCGCCGGCGAGATCGAGCGGCACTTCGCCGCCCTCGGCCGCCGGACCCGGCGGCTCACCGTCTCCCACGCCTTCCACTCCCCGCTGATGGACCCGATGCTGGCGGAGTTCGCCCAGGTCGCGGCCCGGATCACCTACGCGCGGCCGCGGCTCCCGATCGTCTCGACGGTGACCGGCGCTCCGATCGCCGACGACCTGACCACTCCGGACTACTGGGTGCGCCAGGTCCGGGAGCCCGTCCGGTTCGCCACCGCCGCGGCGGCGCTCGCGGACCTCGGGACCACCCGGTTCCTGGAGCTGGGGCCGCACGGCGTCCTCGCCGCCATGACCGAAGAGTGCCTGCCCGGCGCGACGGTCGCGTCGCTGCTGCGCAAGGACCGCGACGAGGTCCGGACCGCGCTGGCCGCCGTCGCGAGTGTGTATGTCCAGGGTGCGCGAGCCGCCTGGGGCGAGCTGTTCCCCGGCGCGCGGGCGCGGGCCCTGCCGACCTACGCCTTCCAGCGCGAGACCTACTGGCCGGAGCTGCCGCGCCCGGTCGGCGGCGCGACCCGCGACAGCCTGCTCAAGCTCGACTGGGTGGCGGTCGAAGCGGCGGAGCCGGTCCCGGCGGCGTGGGCCGTGCTCGGCTCCGGTCACCGCGAGCTCGGCGCCGCCCTGTTCGCCGAGCTGGGCGCGCTGGCCTGCCACCCCGACCTCGACGGCGTCGCGGAAGCCGGCGCGCTGCCCGACGTCCTGGTCGCCCCGTTCCGGTGCGAAACGCCGGGTGAGGCGGCTCGGCGTGCGCTGCGGCTCGTGCAGTCGTGGCTGGCCGACGAGCGGTTCGACGGCCGCACCCTGGTGGTCCTGACGCGGCACGCCGCCGTCGCCGACGGGATCGAGGATCTCGCGCAGGCACCCGTGTGGGGCCTGGTGCGCTCGGCCGCGGCCGAGAACCCCGGCCGGTTCGTGCTCGCCGACATCGACGACCCGGCGTCCGCGCGGCTGCTGCCCGCCGCGCTCGCCACCGGCGAACCCGAATTCCTGTTGCGTGACGGCGAAATCCGGGTGGCGCGCCTGGCGAAGACGACCTCGTCCGAGCCCGGCCCGTCGGCGTCCTTCGGTCCGGAAGGGACGGTGCTCGTCACCGGTGGGACCGGGGCGCTCGGTGCCCTCGTCGCCCGCCACCTGGCCACCCGGTACGGGGTGCGGCACCTGCTCCTGGCCAGCCGGCGCGGTCCCGCCGCCGACGGCGCGGCCGAGCTGGTCGCGGACCTGACCGAGCTGGGTGCGGAACCGGTCGTCGCGGCCTGCGACGCCGCCGACCGGACGGCGCTGGCCGCGCTGCTGGCGGGCATCCCGGCGGACCGGCCGCTGACCGGCGTCGTCCACGTGGCCGGCGTCCTCGACGACGGCGTCGTGTCCGCGCTGACCCCCGAGCGCCTGGACGCCGTGCTGCGGCCCAAGATCGACGCCGTCACCCACCTGCACGAGCTGACCGCCGAGGCGGACCTGACCGCGTTCGTCGTGTTCTCCTCGATCTCCGGCACGCTCGGCCCGGCCGGCCAGGCGAACTACGCGGCGGCCAACGTCTGGCTCGACGCGCTGGCCCGCCACCGCCGGGACCACGGCCTGCCCGCGCTCGCCCTCGGCTGGGGCCTGTGGGAGCAGACCGGCGGCATGACCGACGCCCTCGCCGACCGCGACCGGCGCCGGCTGGGCGCCACCGGCATGATCCCACTGTCCACTGCGGACGGTCTGCGGCTGTTCGACGCGGCCTGCCGCGCCGGGGAGCCCGCGGTGCTGCCGATCCGGTTCGACTTCGCCGTGCTCGGCGCCGCCCCGGTCCTGCCGCCGGTGTTCGCCGGGCTCGTCCCGCCGCGGCCGGTCGCCGAGCCCGTTCCCGACCGGCCGGCCGACGTGCTCGACGTCGTCCGGACCGCCGTGGCGCTGGTGCTCGGCTACGCGAACGCGGCGGCCGTCGAGCCCGACCGGGCGTTCAAGGACCTCGGGTTCGACTCGCTGACCGCCGTCGAGCTCCGCAACCGGCTCGCCGCGACGACCGGGCAGCGGCTGCCCGCCACCCTGATCTACGACTACGCCACCCCGAAGGCCCTGGCCACGCACCTGGCCGGCGACGCGGGACCGGCGCTCGTCGCCGCCACGGCCCGGACCGACGACGAGCCGATCGCGATCTTGTCGATGGCCTGCCGGTTCCCCGGCGGCGTCCACACCCCGGACGAGCTGTGGACGCTGCTCGCCGAAGGCCGCGACGCGATCGGCGGCTTCCCGGCCGACCGCGGCTGGGACCTCGACGCGCTCTACGACCCGGACCCCGACAGCGAGGGCACGTCCTACGCCCGCGACGGCGGTTTCCTCGACGACGCCGCGTTGTTCGACCCCGGCTTCTTCGGGATCTCACCCCGGGAAGCCCTGGCCATGGACCCGCAGCAGCGGCTGCTGCTCGAGACGTCCTGGGAGGCCCTGGAACGCGCGGGCATCGACCCGGAGTCGTTGCGGGGCCAGCCCGTCGGCGTGTTCGCCGGGACCAACGGCCAGGACTACCCCGCGCTGCTCGCGCTGTCGCCGAAGAGCGCCGAAGGCTACCTCGGCACCGGCAACGCCGCTTCCGTGCTCTCGGGCCGGATCTCCTACGCGCTCGGGCTCGAAGGCCCGGCCGTCACCGTGGACACGGCGTGCTCGTCGTCGCTGGTCGCGATGCACTGGGCGATCCAGGCCCTGCGCGCGGGGGAGTGCTCGCTCGTGCTCGCCGGCGGGGTCACCGTGCTGTCGACGCCGGGCTCGTTCGTCGAGTTCAGCCGGCAGCGGGGCCTGTCGCCGGACGGTCGCTGCCGCGCGTTCTCCGACGACGCCGACGGCACCGGCTGGGGTGAGGGCTCCGGAATGCTCGTCTTGGAAAGGCTTTCCGACGCGCGCCGCAACGGGCACCCGGTGCTCGCGGTCGTGCGCGGCAGCGCGGTGAACCAGGACGGTGCGTCCAACGGCTTGACCGCGCCGAACGGTCCTTCGCAGCAGCGGGTGATCCGGGCGGCGCTGGCGAACGCGGGCCTGACGCCGTCCGATGTGGACGCCGTCGAGGCGCACGGCACGGGCACGTCGCTGGGCGACCCGATCGAAGCCCAGGCGCTCATCGCCACCTACGGCCAGGACCGCGACCGTCCACTGTGGCTCGGTTCGATCAAGTCGAACCTGGGGCACACGCAGGCGGCGGCGGGCGTCGCGGGGGTCATGAAGATGGTGCTGGCCCTGCGTCACGGCCTGCTGCCCCAGACCTTGCACGCCGCCGTGCCGTCGTCCCATGTGGACTGGGACGAGGGTTCCGTGCGGTTGCTGGCGGAGTCCGTGCCCTGGCCGGACGACGACCGCGTCCGCCGTGCCGGCGTCTCGTCGTTCGGGGTGAGCGGCACCAACGCCCACGTCATCGTCGAGTCCGTGCCGAGCCTGGTCGCGACGGAAGTTGCCGAGCCGCGCGAGCTGACGGCGTGGACCGTGTCGGGGCACTCCCCGGAAGCTCTGCGGGGACAGGCCGAGCGGCTGCTGGCCCATGTCGAGACCCACCCGGCGGAGATCGGCACCGCACTGGCGGCTCGCACCGTCTTCGCCCACCGTGCGGTCGTCGTGGGCGCCGACCGCGACGAGCTGGTCAAGGGCTTGGCCGCTGTGGCTGCCGACCGTCCGGCGCCCGGCGTCAGCACGGGCGTGCGGGCCGAGGGTGGCACCGCGTTCCTGTTCACCGGTCAGGGTGTGCAGCGGCTCGGCATGGGTGCCGGGCTGCGCCGCGAGTTCCCGGTGTTCGCCGACGCGTTCGCCGAGGTGTGCGCCGAGTTCGACCCGCACCTCGACCGGCCGCTCCTGGAGGTCGTCGACACCGACCTCCTTCACCAGACGGGGTACACCCAGCCCGCGCTGTTCGCGGTCGAAGTGGCGCTGTTCCGGCTCCTGGAGTCCTGGGGCGTCCGCCCCGACCGGCTCGCCGGGCACTCGATCGGCGAACTGGCCGCCGCGCACGTCGCGGGGGTGTGGTCGCTGCCCGACGCCTGCGCCGTCGTCGCCGCGCGGGGCCGCCTGATGCAGGCGCTGCCCGCCGGGGGCGCGATGCTCGCGATCGAGGCGACCGAAGCCGAGGTCGTCCCGACGCTGCCCGCCGGCGTCGAGCTGGCCGCGGTCAACGGACCGGCGGCCGTGGTGGTTTCCGGTGCCGAAGACGGCGTTCTGGAAGTCGAACGGCACTGGGCCGGGCGCAAGACCCGGCGGCTGCGCGTCTCGCACGCCTTCCACTCGCCGGCCATGGACGCGATGCTCGCGGAGTTCGGCCGGGTCATCGGGGCAGTGACATTTGCGCCGCCCGCCATTCCGATCGTCTCGACGCTCACCGGTGAGCCCGCGACCGACCTGACCTCGCCGGAGTACTGGCTGCGCCAGGCGCGAGGGACGGTCCGGTTCGCCGACGCCGTCACCACCCTCGCCGGGCTGGGCGTGACCCGGTTCGTGGAGCTGGGCCCGGACGGCGTCCTCACCGCGATGGCCGCGTCCACCGTCGATGCCCTGACCATCGCGCTGCTGCGCAAGGACCGCGACGAACCGCGCGAACTGCTGACCGCGCTGGCGAAGCTGCACGTCATTGGGTCCACAGTGGACTGGAGCGCGGTGCTCGGCGGCACCGGCGAACCGGTGGAGCTGCCGACGTACGCCTTCCAGCACGAGCGGTTCTGGCCCGAGTTCTCGCTGACGCCGGCCGGTGACGTCACGATGGCGGGCCTCGACCGCCCCGACCACCCACTGCTCGGTGCGTCGGTGACGAACGCCGAGGACGGCGTCGTGGTGTGCACGGGCCGCGTCTCGTCGCGCACCCATCCGTGGCTCGCCGACCACGTCGTCGCGGGTAGCACGCTCTTCCCCGGCACCGGGTTCGTCGAGCTGGTCCTGCGCGCGGCCGAACAGGCAGGCGCGGGCGGCATCGAAGAGCTGGTCATCGAGACGCCGCTGTCGCTGCCCGAGCGAGAAGGCGTCCAGCTGCAGGTCGTCCTCGGCGCGCCGGACGAGTCGGGGACGCGGGGAGTCACCGTCCACTCGCGACTCGACGACGAACCGTGGACCCGGCACGCCAGTGGGCGGCTGGCCGCCGAACCCGGTCCCGTCCCCGACGACCTGACGCAGTGGCCGCCGGCCGGGGCCGAGCCGCTGGACCTCGACGGCCTCTACACCGAGGGCCCGGACGGCGGCTTCGGCTACGGCCTGGCCTTCCAGGGCCTGCGAGCGGCTTGGCGGCTGGGCGACGAGGTGCACGCCGAGGTGGCCTTGCGGCCCGAGGAGCACGCGGACGCGGCCCGGTCCGGGCTGCACCCGGCGCTGCTGGACGCGTCGCTGCACGTGCTCGGCACGGTCGCCGAGTGGGCGGGCCGGAACTACCTCCCGTTTTCCTGGAGCGGGGTGACGCTGCACGCGAGCGGCGCGACCGCGGTCCGGGTCACGGTCACCCCGAACGGCCACGACACGGTGCGGCTCAGCCTGGCCGACCCCACCGGCGGCCCGGTGGCGTCGATCGACGCGCTGGTGCTGCGTCCGCTCGTCGCGGGGGCGGTGCGGCCGGTCCGGAAGGCGCACGAGTCGCTGTTCCGGCTGGACTGGCGGCCGGTCGAAGCCGTGGCCCGGCGGCGGGCGGTCGTCGGCGGCGACGACCCCAAGGTCGGGCCGATGCTCGACGCCGCCGGAGTCACGCTGGACTGGCGGCCGGTCGAAGCCGTGGCCCGGCGGTGGGCGGTCGTCGGTGACGACGGCCTCGAGGTCGGGCCGGTGCTCGACGCGGCCGGCGTCACCTGCGAGTCCTATGTGGACCTCAAGGCGCTCGGTGCCGCGGTCGGTCTCGGCATGGCCGTGCCCGAAGCGGTGCTGGCCGTCCGCACCCCGGCGGCCGGCGAGCTGCCCGACGTCGCCCGGACGGCCGCGCACGACGTGCTCTCGTTGCTGCAGGACTGGCTGGCCGACGACCGGTTCGCCGCCTCCCGCCTGGTCGTCGTGACCCGGGGTGCGGTCGCCGCCGCGGCCGGTGACGATGTCCCCGGCCTGGCGTGCGCGCCGGTCTGGGGCCTGGTCCGCTCGGCGCAGTCCGAGCACCCCGGCCGGGTCCGGCTGATCGACCTCGATGACCACGACGAGTCCGCCGCGGCCCTTCCGGCAGCGGTCCTCGCCGACGAACCGCAGCTCGCCGTCCGCGAAGGTGCCCTGCTCGCCGCCCGGCTGACCCGCGCCACCAGCGAGGCCGCCACCGGCAAGCGCCCGTTCGGGCCCGACGGCACGGTGCTGCTCACCGGCGCCACCGGCAGCCTGGGCCGCGTGCTGGCCCGGCACCTGGTCACCGCGCACGACGTCCGGCGGCTCGTGCTGACCAGCCGGAGCGCGGCCGGCGCCACCGAGCTGCGGGACGAGCTGACCGCGCTCGGCGCCGACGTCCGGCTCGCCGCCTGCGACATCGCGGACCGGGTCGCGCTCGCCGCGCTGCTGGCGGACATCCCCGACCTCGGCGGGGTCGTGCACGCGGCCGGCGTGCTCGACGACGGCGTCCTGTCCTCGCTCACGCCGGACCGGATGGACGCCGTGCTGCGGCCCAAGGTCGACGCCGCCTGGCACCTGCACGAGCTGACCGCGGACCGGAACCTCTCGGCGTTCGTGCTCTTCTCCTCGGTCTCGGCCACCTTCGGCGGACCCGGGCAGGGCAACTACGCCGCGGCGAACGCCTTCCTCGACGCGCTCGCCGCCCACCGGGCCGCCCGCGGCCTGCCCGCCCAGGCGCTGGCCTGGGGCCTGTGGGAGACCGGGATGAGCTTCGCGCTGGACTCGGCGGACCGGAAGCGGATGTCGCGGGGCGGCGTCCACGCGCTGCCCGTCGAGCAGGGGCTGGCGTTGTTCGCCACCGCGACGTCGCTCGCGGAACCCGCGCTGGTCCCGGCGAAGCTGGACCTGACGGGGCTGGGCGACCGGGTCGCGTCCGTCCTCAAGGGACTCGTGCGCCCGGCCCGGCGGGCCGCCTCGGCGGCCGCTCCGGTGTCCGGCGAGGCCGCCCTGCGCGCCGCGCTGGCCGGGAAACCGGAGCCGGACCAGCTGGCGATCCTGCTGGACCTGGTCCGGGCCACCGCGGCCACGGTGCTGGGCTACGCCGGCCCCGACGCCGTGCGGCCGGACGTCGGGTTCCTCGTCGCCGGCTTCGACTCGCTGACCGCGGTCGAGCTGCGCAACGCCCTCGGCGCGTCCACCGGCCTGCGGCTGCCGCCGACACTGGTCTTCGACTTCCCGGCGCCGGCGGACCTCGCCGCGCACCTGCGGGCCGAGCTGAACGTCGGCGCCGCCGCGCCGAAGACGTCCACTGTGGACTCGGGCGAGACGCTCAGTGCGTTGTTCCGGACGGCCTGCGAACTCGGCAAGATGAAGGAGGGCTTCGAGCTGCTGCAGAACGCGGCGCTGCTGCGGCCCACCTTCGACACCGCCGCCGACCTGGCCGAGCAGCCGGGGTCGGTGCAGCTCGCGGCCGGGGAGCGCACGCCGAAGCTCATCTGCTTCAGCTCGTACGTCGCGCTGGCCGGGGTGCACCAGTACGCCCGGTTCGCTTCGCCGTTCCGCGGTGACCTCGACGTGCACGCGCTGCCGGCACCGGGGTTCGTCAAGGGCGAGGCGCTGCCGAACAGCGTCCGCGCGGTCGCCGAGGTCCAGGCGGACTCGGTGCTGCGGGTCGCCGGCGATGCGCCGTTCGTGCTGCTCGGGTCGTCGTCGGGCGGGATGCTCGCGCACGCTGCCGCCGAGGTTCTCGAAGAGCGGGGCACGCCGCCGCTGGCCGTCGTGCTGCTCGACAGCTACCTGCCGCGCGAGGACTCGCCGCTGGATCGGTTCCGCGACGAGCTGTTCGGCGGCATGTTCGACCGCGAGGAGGTGTTCGCGCCGATGGACGTCGCCCGGCTGTCGGCGATGAGCTGGTACTTCCGGCTGATGGCGGGCTGGGCGCCCGCGAAGCTGTCGGTGCCGCTCCTGCTCGTCCGCTCGTCGGAGCCGCCGGTCGCGGGCGGGCGGCTCGCCCCCGAGGAGTGGCAGACGCACTGGGACACCGCCGACACCGTCGTCGACGTGCCGGGCAACCACTTCACCATGGTCGAAGACCACGCCGCCACCACCGCCGAGACCGTGCGCGGGTGGCTGGACACCACGCTGAGGACGGAGTTCACGCATGACTGAGAACCCGGAGCTGTGGCTCCGCCGCTACCACGACGCGGACGAAGGCGCCGTCCAGCTGTTCTGCCTGCCGCACGCGGGCGGCTCGGCCAGCTTCTACTTCCCGATGTCCGCCGGGCTCGGCCGCTCGGTCGAGGTCCTGTCCGTGCAGTACCCGGGCCGCCAGGACCGCCGGCTCGAGCCGGGGATCGACAACCTGCCCGAGCTCGCGGACCGGGTCGTCGAAGTGCTGGCGGAGCGGACCCGGCGGCCGTTCGCGCTGTTCGGCCACAGCATGGGCGCGACGCTCGGTTTCGAGGTCGCGACCCGGCTGGAACAGGCGGGCGTGACGCCGTTGCACCTGTTCGCGTCCGGTCGGCGCGCACCCGCGTGCCGCCGCGACGAGTCCGTGCACAAGCTCGACGACGACGGCGTGATCGCCGAGATGCGCAAGCTCGGCGGTACCAACGCGGCCGTGCTGGGCGACGAAGAGATCCTGCGGATGGCGCTGCCCGCGATCCGCAACGACTACAAGGCCGCGGAGACCTACATCCGGCAGCCGGGACCGAAGCTGGCCACGCCGATCACCGTGCTGACCGGCGACGCCGACCCGAAGACCACGTTGGCCGAGGCCCGCGCCTGGCAGGACTACACCGACGGCGAGTTCGAGCTGAAGGTGTTCGGCGGCGGGCACTTCTTCCTCGCCGACCACCAGCCCGAGGTGCTGCGGCTGATCTCCGCGCGGCTCACGGGCACCTTGTCCGGCCACCACTGAAAGGCAGCCTGCCGTGCGCGTGTTGTTCGTGACGCTGGACGAGAAGTCCCACCTGTACTGCATGGTCCCGGCCGCCTGGGCGCTCGTCGCGGCCGGGCACGAGGTGCGGGTGGCCGCGTCGCCGGGGTTCACCGACGTCGTCACCGGCACCGGCCTCACCGCGGTGCCGGTCGGCGTGGACAACACGATGCACGAGGGCATGAAGCAGAACCGCGACGCCCAGGAAGCCGACATCGCGAACTGGAACGACACGGACCCGGCGTCGCACACGTGGGAGGCGCTGCACCAGCGGTACACCTTCACCGTGTGGGCCGGGTTCGCGATCTACAACGACGACATGGTCGGGGACCTGGTCGCCCACGCCTTGGAGTGGCAGCCCGACCTGGTGGTCTGGGACGCGCTGACCTACGCCGGGGCGATCGCGGCGAAGGCGTGCGGCGCGGCGCACGTCCGGCAGCTGTGCTGGGCCGACGTCTGGTGCGCCATGCGCGCGACGTTTCTGAAGGTGATGGCCGAACAGCCGGCCGAGGAGCAGGAAGACCCGTTGTACGACTGGCTGGAGCTGACCGGCCGGCCGTACGGGGTGGACTTCGACGAAGAGCTGGTCACCGGCCAGGCGACCATCGACCCGCTGCCGGAGTCGCTCGGCGCGCGCTCCGGCGTCCGGCGGCTGCCGGTGCGGCACGTGCCCTACAACGGGCGGGCCGTGGTCTGGGACTGGCTGCGCACGCCGCCGTCGCGGCCGCGGGTGTGCCTGACGCTGGGTTCGTCCAATACGGACGCTTTCGGTGGCGACTACGTCTCGATCCCGGAGATACTGGCCGCCTTGTCCACTTTGGACATCGAGGTGGTCGCCGCGCTGGTACCCGAGCAGCGCGAGGCCCTGACCGAGGTGCCGGCCAACGTCCGGGTCGTCGAGTCGGTCGCGCTGCACACGGTGTTGCCGAGCTGCGCGGCGATCGTGCACCACGGCGGGTTCGGCAGCTACGGCGCGGCGCTGGTGGCCGGGGTCCCGCAGCTGACGGTGACCACGCCGATCGCCGACCACCTCCTGCGTCCGCAGCGCCTGGTCGACGAGGGCGCGGGACTGTTGTTCACCCACAACGGCTTCACGGCCGACGACCTGCGGTCCGCGGTGGCCCGGCTGGTCGGGGAGCCGGAGTTCGCGGCCAACTCGCGTCGCCTGCGCGACCTCGCGCTGGCCCAGCCGACCCCGGCCGAGCTGGTCGTGGACCTGGAGAAGCTGGTCGCCGAGCGGTCGTGAGTGAGAAACAGGGTTAGAACCCTGTTTCTCACTCACGACCTCTTTCAACCCAGGCGGCGGCGGATCTCCGGGGCGTGCTCGATCGCGAAGGCCACCAGGGCCGAGACTTCGCGGACCTGCTCGCTCGTGACGGACGGTCCCGTCGGCAGCGTCAGCACGCGCCGGGAGAACGCGTCGGTGGCGGGCAGCGAGACCGGCCGCTCGGTGCGGTAGGGCTCGCACTCGTGCACGCACGGCGAGAAGTAGCGCTGCGCCAGCACGTTGTCCGCCCGCAGCAGGTCGAGGAGGGTGTCGCGGGACAGCCCGCACTCCTCCTCGTCGACCTTCACGACGTTGTACTGGTAGCTGTTGCGGTTCTCCTCGTCGTAGCGGTGCATCTCCAGGCCGGGCAGCCCGTCCAGCAAGGCGGTGTACTGCTCGTAGTGCGCGCGGTTGGCGGCGATGGTCGCGGGCAGCGCGTCGAGCGAGGTCAGCCCCATGGCCGCCGACGCCTCGCTCATCTTGGCGTTGGTGCCGGCGAACTCGGTGACGTGCTCCTCGCCCCAGCCGAAGTTGTGGGTGTAGCGGGCGAGCTGGGCGAAGTCGTCGTCGTTGGTGACGATGCCGCCGCCCTCGAACGTCGTGACGACCTTCGCCGCGTGGAAGCTGAACATCTCGGCCTTGCCGAACCCGCCGAGGGGCTGGGAGCCGAAGCTGCAGCCGATGCCGTGCGCGGCGTCGAAGAAGAGGGTCAGGTTGTGCAGCTCGGCGATCTTCTCCAGCTCCTGGATGGCGGCCGGCTGGCCCCACAGGTGCACGCCGACCAGACCGGTCGTGCGGTCGGTGATCAGGCGCTCGACCTGCTCGGGGTCGATGCACCCGGTGGCCGGGTCGAGATCGCAGAAGACCGGCGTCAGGCCGAGGTAGCGCATCGCGTGCGCGGTCGCGACGTAGGTCATCGACGGCATGATGACCTCGCCGGTGAGGCCGGCCGCCCGGGCCATCACCTCGAGCGCGATCGTCCCGTTGCAGGTCGCGACGCAGTGCTTGGCCCCGGCGTGCTCGGCGATCCGCGCCTCGAACTCCTTGACCAGCGGGCCGCCGCTGGTGAGGCGCCCGCTGTCGAGGGCCACTTCGAGCCGTTCGTAGAACTTCGCCCGGTCCCCGGTGCTCGGTTTCCCGACCACCAGGGTCTTCTCGAAGGCCATCGGGCCGCCGAACAGCGCCAGGTCGTCAACGCTCGTCTTCATGAAAGGTCCTTCCCCAGGGGTCGCGGTCTGCCCTTTCCCGCGATGACGTGCATTTCGTTGCTTTACAACAGCTGTTGAGATCCCCCTCGAACGGTCGTCTGCAGGATAGGTACGCCGCGCGGGACTGACGGATCTTGCCGGGAAACTCTGTGGAAGCCCCTAGTCGTCCCGGCGTAGAAACGTTCAAAGCGCTTTTGGGGGGAAATAGCCAGAACTTGCGTGGTAGCCGGTGCGACACGCGGCGCCGGTGGCCGACGATGCAGCGGTGAGCAGGCATATCGCGGTCTTCAGCTTCCCCGCGTACGCGCACGTCGCGCCGGTCCTCCCGATCGTCGCCGAGCTGGTGCGCCGCGGCCACCGGGTCACCTTCGCCGTGGTCGACGAGTTCGCCGGGAAGGTGGCGGCGACCGGTGCGGAGGTGCTGCCCTACACCTCGACGTTCCCGTGGGCGACCGGGCTGGGCGACACCGCGTCCGACGGGTACGCGCTGCGGGCCATGCTGGCGTTCATGGGCGAGGGCCTCGCGCCGCTCCCGGCCGCGATGAAACGGTTCGCCGACGACCCGCCGGACCTGGTGATCCACGACCTGGCGGCGTCCGAGACCGCGCGGCTGATCGCGGGGAAGTGGTCGGCGCCGGTGGTGCAGTCGGTCCCGGAGTTCGCGTCCAACGAGCACTTCCGCCTGAACGAGGCACAGGCCGAGTCTGACTCGGCCCGGCCGCCGGACCTCACCGACCCCGCGCTTACCGCGTTCGTGGCGGACACCCAGCGGCTGCTCGCCGAGCACGGTCTGTCCGATGTGGACACCGGCGGCGGCGACCCCGGCTACCACCTCGTCTACCTGCCGAAGGCGTTCCAGATCCGCGGCGAGACCTTCGACGACCGCTTCGCGTTCATCGGGCCGTCCTTCGACCGGACGGCGCCGCCGGGGGAGTGGACCCCGCCCGAGGACGGGCTGCCGCTCGTCCTGATCTCGCTGGGTACTTCGCGCAGCCGTGAGCAGGTGGGGTTCTTCCGCAAGTGCGTGCGCGCGTTCACCGGGCAGCCGTGGCACGTCGTGCTGACGCTCGGCCGGTGGGTCGACCCGGCCGAACTCGGACCGTTGCCGGACAACATCGAGGCGCACCCGTTCGTCGCGCACGCGGCGCTGTTGCCGCACACCAAGGTCTTCGTCACGCACGGCGGGCTCGGCAGCACCATGGAGAGCCTCCACTACGGCGTGCCGATGGTGATGACGCCGTCCCAGAGCGACCAGGTGGTGACCGCGGCCCGCGTCGCGGACCTCGACCTCGGCCGCGTGGTGTCCCGCACCGAGGTCACCGAAGCGGAGCTGCTCGAAGCCGTCACCACGACCGCGTCCGACCCGGTGGTCGCCGAGCGCGTCCGGTGGATGAGCGAGCAGGTCGCGCTGGCCGGCGGGGAGACCCGGGCGGCCGACGCCGTCGAATCGTGGCTCGGAGCGAAAGTGGAGGCGAAGTGAAGCTGGCGGAGGTCTACCTCAGCGGGATCGGTGCGTACGTGCCGGCGACCACCGGCGTCGAGGCGGCGATCGAGCAGGGGTGGATGACCGCCGAGGACGCCGAGACGTCCGGGCTGACCGGCGCGGCCTGCGCCGGCGAGACCCCGGCCCCGGACATGGCGCTGTGGGCCGGGCAGGAAGCCGTGGCCCGTGCGGGCGTCGACCCGGAGTCCCTGGACGTGTTGCTGTACGCCGACAACTACCACTCCGGTCCGGACGGCTGGTTCCCGCAGTTCTGGCTGCAGCGGCACCTGGTCGGCGGCGACCTGCTCGCGGCGCAGCTGCGTCAGGGCTGCAACGGCATGTTCGGGGCGCTGGAGCTGGCTTCGACGTACCTGATCGCCCGCGGCGGCGGCACGGCGATGACGGTCGCGTCGGACAACTCGACGTCCCCGCTGGTGAACCGCTGGCGCTGCCTGCGCCCGGACTTCGTCATCGGCGACGGCGCCACGGCGGTCGTGCTGAACACGACGTCCGGCTTCGCGCGCCTGAAATCGGCGAGCTCGATCACGGTGCCCGAGCTGGAGGGCATGCACCGCGGCGACGAGCCGATGTTCCCCCCGGGCGCGACGATCGGCCGGTTCATGGACTTCGCCGAGCGCATCGACTTCTTCGGGTTCGAGAACCGCGACACGATGCTCCACAGTGGCCTCAACCTGCTGAAAACGCGCTCGGAGCTGATCGACCGGGTGCTGTCGGAGGCGGGCATCGGCATCGACGAGGTCAGCCGCATCGCGTACAACCACGGCTCGCGCAAGTACGTCGAGGACGGGTTGCTGGCGATGCTGGGCATCCCGCTGGAGAAGTCGAACTGGGACTTCGGCCGCGGCCTGGGGCACCTGGGGGCGAGCGACCAGGTGGCGTCGCTGGCGAACATGCTCGGGACGGGCCAGCTGCGGCCGGGCGACCACGTGCTGATGGTCGGGATCGCGCCGGGGGTCAGCGTGGCCGGCGCGGTGGTGGAGATCCTGGACGTGCCGGAGTGGGCTGAGCCGGTCGTGCCCAAGGGGTGAGGTGGGGTTCGGAGGTCGCCTTCACCGGACGAGGTCTGGTGGGGGCGGCTTTTTCGTGCTCGGGGCGGGGCGGGGCGGGGCGGGGCGGGGCGAGGCGGGGCTGGGCGGTGCCGGGGCGGGTGCCTCGGGGCGTAGCGGGGCGGGGCTGGGCTGGGCGAGGTGGGGTGGTGCCGGGGCGGCCGCCTCGGGGCGTAGCGGGGCGGGTGCCTGGGGCCGCGGCCGGGTGCGGGTGCTGGGCGTTCGCCTGCTCGCTGCAGTGCGGCTTGCTACCGCCGGAACTCCCCCGAGTGAGCTAGCCCGGGTCGGCCGCGCAACTGCACCGGCAAGCTCTCCGGCAGCGGACGAGCGCGACTGTCCGTGACAGCGGCTGACCTTCGCACCCCTACCGAACCGAACCCCTGCGGACCACACCGGACCACCCCGTGAATCGCCCACAACGCCGTACTCCGGTCACTCCCGGTGCGACCGTACCTGTCACAGGGTAGCCGCTCCGAACTTCAGGTGGAAACTGACCAACAACCCCGTGAACTCACCGCGCAGGGCCCCGGAAACGCGAATCGGGTGGTCCGAGGTCGCCCTCGTCCCACCCGATTCACCCGGTCAGCGGTGCGCCGGCTCAGCCGCCGCTGCCGCCGCCGTACGCGCCGCCCAAAAGGCGGCTGCGGCGCTTGCGGTTCTTTTCGTCGTCAGCCTTGGCGTTGTCCGCCTTCGAGTCCGACGGCTTCTTCTTGGAATCATCTTCCTTTTTTCCGAAAACACCCACTGCCTCGGTCCTTTCTTTGCGCCGACCCATCATCGCAAATCGATCCGTGCCTTCGCAGGATAGCGCAGGGTACTGCCGGGCGCACCCTTCGCGACCCGCATTCAGGGTATTTCCCGGAGGGTTCCCGCCTCGCGGGAAAAGGGCCGGCCGGGTCGCCGGGGCCGGTGTCGATACCGGCGTAAACCGGACATCGAACCCAACCCGGGCGGCCCGGCCGGCCCTGGGGAAAGCGGTGCTCAGCGGATGTACTGCGGGGTCACCTTCGGCGGCCACTGGCCGATGCACAGGATGCCCTGCGAGTACGCCTTCGAGACCAGCGCCGAGCGGTTCGGCGACTTGAACTGCCGCAGCATCGCGCCGACGTGGTACTCGATGCCCTGCCTGCTCAGGTACAGCTTCGAGGCCAGCTGCACGGTCGAAATCCCGGCCGCGACGCCCTCGAGGACCTTCGCGTCGAGCTCGCTGAGCAGCTTGGTCTTCTCGATCGCCGGCCGCGGGGCCTCCGCGGCGCGGTCCGGCTTGATCAGCACGACGATCGTGGTGACCTGGCCCGACTGGCTGCGCACCGCGATGCCGGTCAGGCCGCCCGAGAGCACCGGCTGCGCGGGCCGCACGCCCACCAGACGGGCGCTGAAGCGGTCGCGGCGGCCTTCGTTCAGCCGCGCCAGCTGCTGGAGGGTGAACTGTTTGGCACTCGGGTGCACGAAGTCCACAAAGCTCTGTCCAAAAACGTCGGACGCGGTCCGGCCCAGCTGGCGGAGGAAATCGCCATTGGCCTCGATCACCCGGAGGTCGGGTCCCAGATTCGCGATGCAGACATCGGACAGGTCGAAGGCGGGGACGCTCTGGTTCTGTCTTTCGGCGACGGGCGGCAGACCGTGCGGAACCGCCGCCGGCCGCTCGACCAAGGAATCGACACGCGTGTTCATCGAGTTCGAACCCCCAGATTCGTTCTACGTTTCGTAGGCATTGTCCACGGACAAAAGACGTCTACGACCCCCGAGCTCCCCTCAAGAGGGTCAACGGCACCGGCCCGGATGGGTTATTCACACCACCCCAGCGGAAACCTCGAGCCCTTCCCCAGAAGGATCCTCGAGTCCACCCGGACTGATCCGCTTCGGTCCGTTTCGTTGGAAACAAACCAAACGACGTCTCGTACGCTAGCCAACGGGTTATGGCCCGTCAATGCCGGTCGGGGGGTTGGGGGCTAACACTGGGGTCCGCCCGGCCGGAGGTACGGCACCCGCGGGCGCACCTTCGGTAGTGCGGTATCCGCCCGTTCACTCTGCGCTCGCGAGCGGTTCGCCGGCGGGTCAGCCCGCGGTCGTCGTGACCGGCAGCTGCTGGACGCCGAACACGCCGCCGGCGTGGAACGGCACGTCCGCACCGGGGGTGATCCGCAGGTGCTCGAACCGCTCGAACAGCAGCTCCAGCGCGATCCGCCCCTCGAGCCGCGCCAGCGGCGCGCCCAGGCAGAAGTGGATGCCGTGCCCGAACGCGGCGTGGGTGTTCGGCTTGCGGGTCAGGTCGAACCGCCACGCGTCGGTGAACTCGCGCTCGTCGTAGTTCGCCGACACCACCCAGGCCCAGACGATCGAGTCGGCGGGGATCACCGTGCCGGCCACCTCGACGTCCTCCGTGGTCACCCGGACCACCCGGGGGAACGGCGGCCGCAGCCGCAGCACCTCCTCGAGCAGCGGCTCCACCAGCGCCGGCTCCGCCCGGACCTGCTCGTAGACGCCGGGGGCGTCCTCCAGGCAGAGCAGCACGTTGCCGAGCAGCATGGTGGTGGTGACGTGCCCGGCGAGCAGCAGCAACGCCGTGAAGTTGCCGACCTCCTCGTCGGTCAGCCGCTCGCCGTCGATGGAGGACTCCACGAGCCGGGTCAGCAGGTCGTCCCGGGGCTCGGCGCGCCGGGCGGCGATCTGGGCGTTGAGGTACGCCTCCATCTCCTCGATCGCGATGGCGAGCTTCTCACCGGTGCTGGGGTCGTCGACCTGCAGGGCCATCAGCGCCTCGGCCCAGCCCCGGAACAGCTCCCGGTCGCAGGCGGGCACGCCCAGCAGCTCGGCGATGACGATCACCGGCAGCGGGTAGGCCAGCACGTCGACCAGGTCGAACGCCGTCGCGTCCGGCTCGACCGCGGCCAGCAGCTCCCGGGTCAGCTCGGTGATCCGCGGTGCGAGGTCGGCGACCACCTTGGGGGTGAACGCCTGGCTGACCAGGCGGCGCAGCTTGCGGTGCTCGGGCGGGTCGATGACCAGCAGGGTGCCCGGGGGTGCCTGGTCGCCGGGCGAGGTCAGGCGCGTCGTGTCCGACGAGAACAGCTGCGCGTCGGTGCTGACGCGGCGGACGTCGGCGGAGCGGAACACGTGCCAGGCGCCGGCCTCGTCCTGCCACACGGGCGTGTCCGCCCGCATCTTCTCCAGCCAGGTCAGCAGGGAAGCGCCGCCGTCCGGGGCGATCTCCGGGGCAGCGGTCGGCTCGGTGGTGTCCACTTCGAAATCACTCCCAGGGATCAGGCGGTCAGTCGGGCCTCGACGCGGTCCGCGGCCGCCGCGGCACCTCCGGCGCCGGTGATGTGCTCGCGCATCCGCGCCACGCGCTCGTGCGCGCCGGCGTCCTCGGCGAGGCCGGTGACGGCCTTCAGCAGCGACGCCGCGTCGACGTCGTCCGGAGCCACCCGGACGCCGAGGCCGAGCTCGGCGAGCCGGTCGGCGACGATCTCCTGCTCCAGCGTGCGGGGCACGACCACCGGCGGGACGCCCAGGGCCAGGGACTCCATGGTGCTGCCCATCCCGGCGTGCGAGACGAACCCGCTCGCCCGGCTCAGCACGGCGGGCTGCGGCACCCACGGGTGCAGCTCGAAGTTCGGCGGCACCGGGCCGAGGTCGGCCGGCGAGACCAGGCGCCCGATCGTCATGACGACGTGCCACGGCGACCCGGCGAACGCCTCGAGGCAGGAGGCGAAGAACTCGCGCTGGTGGTGGTAACCGAAGCTGCCCATGGCGATCAGCAGCACCGGTCGGCTGTCCGGCGGGGTCCAGCCGCCCGCGCGGTCGCCGAGGCACGGCCCCACGAAAGCGAACCCGTCGTCGAAGGTGTCGCCGCCGGGCTGGAACTCCCGCGGCAGGAACACGAGTTTGGTGTCCTCACGGGCTTCCGCGAGCTCCGCCGCGGACGTGCCGGGCAGGTGCTCGGCGAGCACGTCCCCGACGACCGCCGCGGCCTTGACGAGCGCGGGGTGGTCCGGGTCGGGCGCGGGGACCTTGCCCGCCATCGAGGCGTAGGGCGAAAACTGCTCGTTCGCGACGAACGTCGAACACGACAGGATGGCCGGGATCGCCCACTTGCGCGCCAGCAGACGTCCGGTGGGGTAACCGAAAGCGTCGTACAGGAAGACGTCCGGCCGGTCGGCTTCGAAGGCGCCGAGCGCGGTCCGCAGCGGCGCGAACCCTTCCAGCGCCTGGGCGAGCCCCGCCTCCGCGACGACGTCACCGGTGATCTTTTCCGGGATCGCCACGGTGTCCCACGACTTCGGCACGTGGGACTCGTACGGCAGCACGGTGGCGCCGGTGGCGCGCACGGCATCGGCGTACTGCTCGGCCACGACGTAGCTCACCCGGTGGCCGCGGCGCACGAGCTCGGCCGCCACGGGCAGCGTCGGGTTGACGTGCCCGTGGGCGGGATAGTTGAGGAAGGCGATGTGGCTTCCCGGCGGGGGAGTCATGCATCGAAAGCTAGTCGCGCGCGGCGGGCAGTCAACCATGTCTAGGCGAACCCCTCGGGTCCCGCGGTGAGCAGGGAAAAGGGCGTTCCTCCTGTGTTAACTGTTGCCATGTCCGATTCGGCGCAGCGGAAGGAAGCGGCCGTGAGCCTGTTCGTCGAGGCCGAGGGGATCACCAAGACCTTCGGCAAGGTCCGCGCGCTGGACGACGTCAGCCTGCAGGTGCCGCGCGGCACCGTGTGCGGGCTGCTGGGCCACAACGGCGCCGGCAAGACCACTTTGGTCAACGTGCTGACGACGCTGGTGACGCCGACGTCGGGCCGCGCGAGCGTCGCCGGGCTGGACGTGCAGCGCGACGCCGTGGCCCTGCGCAGCCGCATCGGGCTCACCGGCCAGTTCGCCTCGGTCGACGAGCAGCTTTCCGGCTTCCGCAACCTGATCCTGATCGCCCGCCTGCTCGGCGCCTCCACCAAGGCGGCCAAGGAACGGGCGGACGAGCTGCTGACGGCGTTCGGCCTGCTCGAAGCGGCCGGGCGCCCGGCGAAGACCTACTCCGGTGGCATGCGGCGGCGCCTCGACCTGGCCGCCAGCCTGGTCGGCCACCCCGACGTGATCTTCCTCGACGAGCCGACGACGGGCCTCGACCCGGCGGCGCGGATCGCCATGTGGGAGATCGTCGAACAGCTCGTGCGCGACGGCTCGACCGTGCTGCTCACCACGCAGATGCTCGACGAAGCCGACCGGCTCGCCGACAAGATCGTCGTGCTGGCACAGGGAAAGGTGATCGCCGCCGGCACCGCGGCCTCGCTCAAGGCGCAGGTCGGCAAGCGCACGGTCACCCTCACGCTGGCCGACCCGGCCGACACCGAGCGCGCCGCGGACGCGGTCCGCCTCGCCGGGATGGCCCCCCGGGAGTCCGGAGTGGACGATCTGGCCGGCCTCGCGCTGACGGTGCCGGTGGAGAAGTCCACCGACCTCGTGCGGGTGGTCCGGGCGCTCGACGACGTCAAGGTCGAGCCGGTCGAGCTGGCGCTGGTCGACCCCCGCCTCGACGACGTGTACCTCGCGCTCTCCGGCGGGCCGGCCGATTCCCCCACCCCCACCGAGAGGCACTGACCCATGAGCGCACCGACGACGCTGTCCACTCCGGACCGGTCCACTGTGGCCGGACCGGGCGGCGGTCCGTGGCGGGGCACCTCGGTGCCGATGCAGATCATCATCCTCACCGGCCGTTCGCTGCGGGCGGTGGTGGCGTCGCGGGCGCTGGTGCTGCTGGGCCTGCTGCAGCCGCTCATCATGCTGATCCTGTTCAGCCAGGTGTTCGCGAGCCTGGCCGGCACCAGCTCGTTCCCGGCCGGGGTGTCCTACATCGACTACCTGATGCCCGCGGTGCTGGTGATGGGCTCGCTGTCGGTGGCGCTGCAGTCGGGTGTCGGCCTGCTCGACGACATGCGCAACGGCGTGGTGGCGCGGTTCCGCACGCTGCCGATCGCGTCGGCGTCGGTGCTGGTCGCGCGCAGCCTCGCCGACGTCGTGCGGCACGCGCTGCAGCTGGCGATCATGCTGGTGCTGGCGGCGACGCTGTTCGGGTTCTCACCCGGCGGCGGCTTCACCGGCGTGCTGCTGGCGTGGCTGATGTGCATCGCGGTGGGCTGGTCGCTCAGCTGGATGTTCATGGCGATCGGCGTCTGGATCTCGAACGTCGAGGTGATGCAGGGCGTCACGTCGATGGTGATGTTCCCGCTGATGTTCGCGTCTTCGGCCTACGTCCCGCTGTCGTCGCTGCCGGCGTGGCTGCGCGCGGTGGCGACGGTGAACCCGCTGACGTACTCGGTGGACGCGTCGCGGAACCTGGCGCTGGGCAACCCGGTGGGCATCGGCGGACTGGCGGCACTCGGTGCGGCCGGCCTGATCGGGATCACCGGCGCGATCGTCGCCACCCGGGGCTTCCGCCGCTCCGCCTGACCCCCTTCTCGAGCCTGCCGCGGCGGGGTCGTGAGTGAGAAACAGTGTTCTAACCCTGTTTCTCACTCACGACCGGCCGCGGCAGACTGCTTACGGGAGCAGGGCTTCGAGGGCGTCGGCGGCTGCGGCCGCTCCGCCGGCCTGCTCGATCTCCTTGGCCATCAGCGCGAGACGGGCGGGCAGCGAGTCGTCGGCCGCCATCGCCTCGACCGCGGCGAAGATCGCCGGGCCGCTCGCCTCGGTGACCGGGATGTGCCGGCCCAGGCCCAGTTCCGCGACGCGGTGGGCGTTGGCCAGGGTCTCGCCGCTGTGGGAGACCGCGACCACCGGGACCTCGTAGCGCAGCGCCTCCAGGACGCTGCCCATCCCCGCCTGGCAGACCAGCGCCGTCGCGTGCTTCAGCACCGACGGGTGCGGCATCCAGTTGTGCGCCTCGACGTTCGGCGGCAGCTCGCCGAGCGCGGCCAGGTCGGCGCCGCGGCCCAGCGTCAGCACCACGTGCCACGGCTCGCCGCGGAAGGCCTCGATGCAGCCGGTGAAGAACCCGAGGTCCTTGCTCATCGACGTGCCCAGCGAGATCAGCACCACCGGCAGGCCGTCGCCGGGCGGGGTCCAGTGGCCTTCGAGCGGACGGCAGTCCGCGGTCGGGCCGACGAACAGGTACCGCGAGCCGAACGTCTCGCTCCCGTAGTGGAACGCCTTGGGGATGTAGACCAGACGCGGCTCGTCGCCGGTCGCGCTCAGGCTGGCCATCGCCAGGTTCGGGTCCAGCCCGTGCCGCGTGAGCAACGCCGAGACGTCGGCGCCGAACTCCTCGCCGAACCGCGCGAGACGCGGGTCCTGGTGGTCGAAATCGGTGGCCGCGGGGTGGTCTTCGGGCGGCTGGGGCGAGCCGGGGATCTCGTCGTCGTCGTTCTCGATGAAGACGGGACAGCTCTCGACGAGCGGGACGTCCCAGGCGCGCGCGAGCACGCGGGCGGCGTTGCCGCTGATGGTGTCGTGGACGATGAGGTCGGGCCGGTCGCCGGAGAGCCGCTCCAGCGCCGGTCCGAGCGCCGCGAAGCCCTCGCGCATCAGGTCGATGATCATCGTCACCGCGTCGTCCGCGCTGTCGACCTTGGTGACCGCCGCGGGGAAGTCCGAGTGGTACGGCAGCACGTCCGCCGGGCTGTCGCGCAGCAGACTCGCGAACTGCTCGGCGACGACGAACGTGACCCGGTGGCCGCGCGCGGCGAGCGCCTCGACCGGGCCCAGCATCGGGTTGATGTGCCCGACGCCCGGAAAGCTGAAGAACATGATGTGCCGGCCCTGGGTCATGGCTGGATTATCGCGAGAAACCGCAGCTCAGAGCCGGTTCGGAAGCGAAGTCTAGGGGAATCTCTACCCTCACTTTCCGTGCTTAAACATCACTTCTGAGTGACTACGAAGGTTGCGGATCCGCGCGGCTCGCGCGACTTTCGTTGCTCGGGTCGATGACTCCCGGCCGTCGAGAACGCAAGGTCCATCCGGGTCTACTTGAGCCATGACCCTTACCAGTGGAACCACCGACAGCCGGCCGGGCCGCACGCGCCCGGCGTTCGCGCGGACCCCGGTTCTCCTGATCGCGGGAGTCGCCGGAGCCCTGCTCCTCATCGCCAGCCGGAACTACGGGTTCTCCTTCGACGAGGCCTACTTCGTGGTGGCCGGCCGCGACCACCCCGCGTGGGGCTACTTCGACCAGCCCCCGCTGGTGCCGTTCCTGGCCGCGGGGTTGGACCACCTGTTCCCCGGCTCGCTGGTCGCCCTGAGGCTGCCCGCCACGCTGGCCGCCGTCGGCGGGATCGTGCTGAGCGCGCTGACCGCCCGCGAGCTGGGCGGCCGCCGGGTCGCCCAGACCGTCGCCGCGGCGGCGTATGCGATGTCCGGCGCCACGCTGATCTGCCACTACCTCGCGACCTACTCGATCGACCCGTTCTTCTGGTCGCTCATCGTCTGGCTGGTCGTGCGGTGGGTCCGGGTGCGCGACGACCGGCTGCTGTTCGTCGCCGGGCTCGTCACCGCCGTGTCGCTGCAGACGAAGTTCCTGGTCCCGGCGCTGTGGGTGGCGCTGGCCGCCGCGTCGCTGGTCTTCGGGCCGCGTGACCTCGTGCGCCGCCCGCTGCTGTGGGCGGGTGCGCTGGTCGCGACGCTGACGACCGTGCCGACGCTGGTCTGGCAAGCCATTCACGGCTGGCCGTACGCCCGGATGTCCGAGGTCGTCGCGGCCGAGTTCCCCGGCACCGGTGAGTTCCTGCTCGAGCTGCTGTCCGGGCCCGGCCTGGTGATCGGCGTCCCGCTCGCGCTGTTCGGCTTCGGGCGTCTGCTGCTCGCCCGTGACCTGCGGCCGTACCGCTTCCTCGGCGTCGCGTTCCTGCTGCTGATCGTGGCGTACCTGCTGACGTCGGGCCGGTCCTACTACGTCTACAGCCTGTACGCGCTGCTGTTCGCGGCCGGCGCGGTCGGCCTGCAGGACGTCAAGTGGCCCACCGCCGCGAAGGCGGCCGGCTGGCTGCTCGTCGCCGTGTCGATCGTCCAGGCGCTCGTCGCGCTGCCGATCTACCCGAAGTCCTGGGCCCAGCGCATTCCCGACGTGCCGCTGGTGCCGTTGACCGCGAAGGTCTTCGTGCAGTCCGACGGTCAGCTCGGCCAGCTCTCCGACGCCGTCGTCAAGGTCTACGCCTCGCTGCCGCCGGAGCAGCGCGCGCGGACGGCGATCATGACCGACAGCTACGCCTTCGCCGCCGACCTCCAGCTCTTCGGCGCCGAACGCGGACTGCCGGACGTCTACAGCGCGCACCGCGGGTACTTCTACTTCGGGCACCCGGACGAGAGCGTCGACAGCGTCCTGTTCGTCGGCGACGCGAGCCCGCTGGTCGCCGGGGCGTTCGACCGGCACCAGGACGTCGTGCCGCAGCTGATGACCGTCTTCAGTGGACGGCACACCGCGTGGGACGCCTTGTGGCCCCAGCTGCGGACGCAGTAGCTCAGCCCTTGAGCGGCTCCCACCAGTCGCGGTTGTTCTTGTACCAGTCGACGGTGTCGCGCAGGCCGGTGTCGACGCCGACCCGCGGCGAGTAGCCGAGCTCGGTGGAGATCTTCGTGATGTCCACCGAGTACCGGCGGTCGTGGCCCTTGCGGTCCTCGACGGGCCGGATCGCGGTGTGGTCCCGGCCGGTGATCTCGAGCAGCCGCTCGGTGAGCTCCCGGTTGGTCAGCTCGGTGCCGCCGCCGATGTTGTAGACCTCGCCCGCGCGGCCCCGCTCGGCGACGAGCTGGATGCCGCGGCAGTGGTCGTCGACGTGGAGCCAGTCGCGGACGTTGAGGCCGTCGCCGTAGAGCGGCACCTGGAGGCCGTCGACCAGGTTGGTGACGAACAGCGGGATGACCTTCTCCGGGTACTGGTACGGCCCGTAGTTGTTGGAGCAGCGCGTGATCGAGGTGTCGAGCCCGTGGGTGATGAAGAAGGCGCGGACCAGCAGGTCGGAGGACGCCTTGGAGGCCGAGTAGGGCGAGTTGGGGGCGATCGGGTGGTCCTCGGGCCAGGAGCCCTCGTCGATGGAGCCGTACACCTCGTCGGTGGAGACGTGCACGAACTTGCCGACCTCGCGCTCCAGCGCGGCCTGCAGCAGCGTCTGCGTGCCGAGGACGTTGGTGCGGACGAACTCCGCCGACCCGGCGATCGAACGGTCCACATGGGACTCGGCGGCGAAGTGCACGACCAGGTCGGTGCCGGTCAGCTCCTTCTCCACGACCTCGGGGTCGCAGATGTCGCCCACGACGACGCGCAGGCGTTCGTCGGCGGCGACCGGCGCCAGGTTCGCGCGGTTGCCCGCGTAGGTGAACTTGTCGAGCACGACCAGCTCGTCGGGCTCGAATCCGGCGTAGTGGCCGGAAAGCACGTTGCGGACGTAGGCCGAGCCGATGAAACCGGCGCCGCCGGTGACCACCATGCGCATGGGAAGGATCCTCCGGGGTTCAGACCGTGGTGAGCGGCCGCGCGCGGCGCGCGAAGTCCATGACGTACTCGCCGTAGCCCGAGCTGCCGATCCGCTCGCCCAGCGCGTAGCACCGGTCGGCGTCGATGAAGCCCATGCGCAGCGCGATCTCTTCGAGGCAGGCGATCTGCACGCCCTGGCGGGCCTCCATCGTCTGCACGTACTGCCCGGCGTCCAGCAGCGACTTGTGCGTGCCGGTGTCGAGCCAGGCGAAGCCGCGGCCGAGGTCGACGCAGCTCGCGCGGCCCCGGTCGAGGTAGACGTTGTTGACGTCGGTGATCTCCAGCTCGCCGCGCGCGGACGGCTTGAGCCCCTTGGCGATCTCGACGACGTCGTTGTCGTAGAAGTACAGCCCGGTGAGCGCCCGGTTCGACTTCGGGTTGGCCGGCTTCTCCTCGATGGAGATCAGGTTGCCGTCGGCGTCGCACTCGCCGATGCCGTGGCGGTGCGGGTCGGAGACCTCGTAGCCGAACAGGACGCAGCCCTTGAGGTCGTGCGTCGCGGCGCGCAGCACGTCCGAGAAACCCTGCCCGTGGAAGATGTTGTCGCCGAGGATGAGGGCGGACGTGTCGTCGCCGACGTGCTCCTCGCCGATGATGAAGGCCTCCGCGAGGCCGTTCGGGTGGGCCTGCTCGGCGTAGCTGAGCCGCAGCCCGAGCTCGGCGCCGTCGCCGAGCAGCCGCTTGAACGCGGGCAGGTCGTGCGGGGTCGAGATGAGCAGGATCTCGGTGATGCCGGCGAGCATCAGGACCGAGAGCGGGTAGTAGATCATCGGCTTGTTGTAGACCGGAACGAGCTGCTTGGAGACGCCCAGCGTGACCGGATGCAGTCGGGAGCCACTGCCGCCGGCCAGGATGATGCCTTTCATGTGGGCCCCACGTTCTTGGTCGGGAAGGATCGCGTCCGGCCCGACCCTAAGCGCGGGACTAGTAGGAGAATCTCCAGTCCTGGCCCGGGTTCAGCGGTGGGCGGCCTGCTGCCGGGTCTCCGTCGTCGGCACGTACGCCGGCAGGTCCGCCGCGATCCGGAACCCGCCGTCCGGGGCCGGCCCCGCCTGCAGGGTCCCGCCGACCAGCTCGACGCGGTGGCGCAGGCTCGACAGCCCCATCCCGGAGCCGCTGCCGGCGAGCACCTCGTCCGGCTGCCGCCGGGGCGGGGTGTTGACGACGCGGATGCCGACACCGTCCGGCCGGTAGCGCAGCTCGACGCGGATTTCGGCGCCCGCCGCGTGCTTGCGGGCGTTGGTCAGTGCTTCCTGCACGATCCGGTGGACCGTGCGCGCGATCGTCGGGGACATCTGCGAGCGCTCGCCCTCGACGTCCAGCTCCACCGGGATCCCGGCCGAGACCGACTCGGCGACCAGCGTGGCGGGGTCGGGCAGCCGCTCCGGCGGGCCCGCCGGGCCGGTCCGGGGACTCGGGCTCGCCAGCCGCTCGGAGATGTCGGCCGACGTCGTGTTCAGCACCCCGACCAGGTCGCGCAGCTCGTCGAGCGCCATCGCGCCGCGCGCGCGGATCTCCTCGGCGGCCTTGCGGACGTCGGGTTCCTTCGAACTGATGCCCAGCGCCCCGGCGTGCAGGACCATCAGGCTGAGCCCGTGGGTGAGGACGTCGTGCATCTCCGAGGCGAGCCGCCGGCGTTCCTCGAACCGGGCCTGCTCGGCCAGCAGGTGTGTCTCGCGTTCCGCCCGTTCGGCGCGGTCGCGCAGCTCCTGCAGCAGCTGCTTGCGCGCGCCCAGGTAGAGGACGACCGCGGCCGGGCCGATCGTGCTGAGCAGGCCGACCGGGGTGATCGTCCAGCTGGGGGCCCACGGCTCGCTGCCGACGATCGCCAGTGCGCCGACGAAGGTGTACGCGACGCGCTGGCTCTGCGTCCGGACCAGGAAGATCACGATGACCGGCGTGATGCGGGGCAGGATCAGCGGGCTCGCCGGGTCCTCCGGGGAGAGCAGGCCGGGGGCGAACGCGTCGGCCAGCACCGTCGCGAAGGTGACCGCCAGCGCGATGCTCGCCACCGTCTTCGGGAAGCGCCGCAGCCCGAGCACCGAGACGTCGACCAGCAGCTGGAGGATCAGGTCGGCGCGGGGGCCGGCCCAGCCGGTGGTGGGGTGGCTGTTGACGCTGATTGCCACGTCGAGCGCGCCGAAGATCACCGCCAGGCTCAGCAGGGTCGCCAGTTCGTGCTTGGGCCCCGCGCGGGTGCCAAGCTGCTCGCGCAGCGTGGCCCGGGTACCTGGAGTGACGTCCGACACGGGCTCCACGGTAGCTCCCGGGTCCCCGTCCCGGACGGGGATCGCCGGTTCCGGGCCGGACTAGCGACGAAAGTTGCCCCCTGGTGGACGGACCGACAACTTTCGTTGGTTCCCCTTCACCCCGTCGGCCCACGGGTAACAACGGGGACCTCAAGTCTTGGTTAAATGTCCAGTTTTGGGCTCTCGGTAATGCTACAAGTATGTCACCCGTCCGGGTGGTGGTCTTCGCTGACAGCATGCGTCGCGCCTGGTACGGTCACTCGTTAGTGGAGGAAGTGGCACAGATCGGGCACCGACGGTGGTTTTCATCCCGGCGGCGGTGTCAATAGCGTTCGAACGGTCAGGTCCTTCGGCGGCTCTGGGGGCTGCGGGAAAGGGCTCGGTTTTGCCGGGTTCGCAGGAAAGGTCGATGGCGGCATGTCGGATCCCACTCCGAATCCGGTCTTCGCCGGGTATTCGGGCGCATTGTCCCGGTGTGCGGCACTCGCGTGGACGGAGTCCGCGCAGGCCGCGCTGGTGGACGGGGTGCCCGACGGCGGCGTCCGCGCCCTGCTGAAGGGCTTCGAAGCGACGGAAACGGGCCGGTCTGCGAATTTTATTCGCCTTTCCGGTGACGCGGTCGGCGAGCCCGCCGAGTTCCACACGCTCACCGAACTGTTCGCGGGTCACGCCGATCCCGGCGGGGTCATTGCGCGCACGCTGGAAATGCCCGCGGAAGACGGTTCCGCGCTGCACCGGAAATTCCGCACACTGCGGTCGTTTCTCCTTTCCGGGATATTGCGGAAAAAGAATGTCGTGATCGTCGTCGAAGACGCTCAATGGTGCGACGAATCGTCGGTGCGGTTCTTCGACTTCCTGCTGCGGTGCGGTCGCGGAGAGCGGTTTCTGCTCGTCCTCTGCCGCCGCCCCGACGAGGCCGGCCCCGGCAGCTGGGCACTGGGGCAGATCGGTGCCCAGGACCGCTGCCACCGCTGGGAAGTCGCCGCGTCGAGCCCGGTCGACGCGCTGGCCGGGTTGTCCGCTCAGGCGCGGACCGTGGCCACCGCCGTCGCCGTCCTCGACGAACAGAATGTGACCAGGGTGGCCGCTTTGTGCGGGCTGCCCGCGCGCCCGGTGCGGATCGCCATCGACGGAATTCGACGAGCGAATCTGTTCGCCGGCAGCGTGCTCGACCGGTCGGTCCGATCCCGCCTGCTCGCGGAAACGCCCGCCGAAGAACTCGCTCACCTGCATTTACGCGCGGCCAGGGTGCTCAACGACGACGCGCGGCCCGCCGCCGAGGTCGCCCCGCACCTCGGCGCGCTGCCGCGGCTCGACGAGCGCTGGATGATCGACCTCGCGCTCGAAGCCGCGACCGCCGCGGAGCACCGCGGCGACCCGGCGACCGCGGTCGCCCACCTGTCCCGCGCGGCCGCCGCCGAGCCGGGCCGGCTCGACGTCAGGCTGGCGCTGGCCGCCGCCCGGCTCGAGCTCGACCCGGAAGCGGCGATGACGGAGCTGCGCACGGCCGCCGGCCAGGCCGGCGACCCGCGGGCGCACTGCGCGATCGCCGTGCTGTTCGCGCTCGCGGCCACCGCCGCGGACGCCGCGGGCCGGCGGCAGGCACCGCTCGGCGGCCTGGTCGACCGGCTGGCCGCGCGGCTCGGCACGAACTCGCCCGCGGTGCCCGTGGCGGCCCTCGCCGCCGCGGCCACGACCCGGGAGGCCGCACGCGGCCTGCTGCGGGACCGGGCCGCGACCGCCCCCCGCGCGGCCGCGGCCCGCCACCCCGGTGCCCGGGACCTCGTCGACCGGGCCGCCGGCCTCGCGCTGGCCGGCCGCGGCAGCGAGGTCGCCGCGGCCTGCGCCCGCGCCGTGGTCCGGCTGCCGGTGGCGGCCGCGTCGAGCGACGACCTGCTCGCCGCCGCGCGGACCCTGCGGCTGGTCGACGACGCGCCGAACGCCTTGCGGGCCCTCGACCAGGCGGTGGCCGAGGCCGCCGTGCGCGGCGACCGGGCCGGGCTCGGCCGGGCGCTGGCCGCCCGCTACCGCGCGCTGCGGGAGAGCGGCGACCGCGAGGGCGCGCTCGCCGACATCCGCGTCGCGGCGCTGGCGACCGCGGGACAGCGCCCGGGCCTCGAGGTCCGCACCGCGCTGGCGACCGCCCTGTGCGACGACGGCGAACCGGCCGCCGCCGAAGCGCTGCTGCGCGCGGCACGCCCGGACGAACTGGCCGCCGCGCCGGCGGAGCACCACCTCTGGCTGCTCGGCCTGGCCAGGATCCGGGTGCAGCGGTCCGATGTGGACGGTGCGCTGGAGCTGCTGTTCGAATCCGGCCGCCGGCAGGACGAGGCCGGCATCGGCAACCCGGTGTTCGCGCCGTGGTGGTACGCCGCGACGCTGCTGCTCGCCCGGCAGGGCCGGCACGCGGAAGCGGCCGCGTACGCCGAACGCGGGCAGGAGCTCGCCGAGAGCTGGCCGACGCCGACCGCCCGCGGCTTGGTGCTGGCCGCGCGCGGCGTCGTCGCGTCGGGAACGCGGGCGGTCGAGCTGCTGGCGGAGGCGGGCCGGGTCCTGGCGACCTCGCCGTGCCGGGTCGAGTACGCGCGGACGGAGTACTTGCTGGGCAAGGCTTTGACGTGCACCGGTGACCGCAAGGCCGCGCGCCAGCACCTGCGCCAGGCCGCGATGCTGTCCGCCTGTTCGGGCTGGTGCTCGATCGGGGCGCTCGCCCGGGAGCTGCTCGAGGAGTCGGGCGGCCGGCTGCGGAAACCGCGGGCCGACGTGCTGACCCAGCGCGAACGCGAAGTGGCCGGGCTGGTCGCCGGCGGGGCGAGCAACCGCGACGTCGCGGGCACCCTGTTCGTCTCGCCGCGGACCGTCGAGCTGCACCTGACCAACGTCTACCGCAAGCTGGCCGTCGACAGCCGGGCCGAACTGGCCGACGCGCTGCGGGCGAGCGCGGGCTCGGCCGCCCCCGGGGCACCGAAGAGGACCCATGGGCTCGCCGGGTAGCGAAGACGGCGCGGTGCGCACCGAGCCGACGCCCGCCGAGGCGGCCGGTGTGCCGCCCCAGCGCGGCGTGCCCGGGCCATCGCTGGCCGAGCGGGACGAGGAGTCCGCGCTGCTGACCGGGCTGGTCCACGACGTGCGCGACGGACGTCCGGCGGTCGTCACGGTCACCGGCGCGCCCGGCACCGGCCGCAGTGCGCTGCTGGCCGCCGTCGCGGCGACCGCCCGGCAGGCGCGGCTGCGCGTCGCCCACGTGCCGTGCTGCCCGTCCGACGGCACCCGGCCCTTCACCGTGCTGCACCAGGTCTTCACCGCGCTCGGGGCCGCGCTGCCCCCGGCGGCGATCGGGGACGGCGCGGGCGCCCGGGTCCTGCGCGGCCTGTGCCGGGACCTGGCCGAGGCGGCCGACGGCCGGCCGTTCGTGCTCGCCGTCGACGACCTGCACTGGGCCGATGCCGCGTCGCGGGCGTGGCTGCATACGCTTTCCGGGCTGCCGGCCGAGGTTCCCGTCCTGCTGGTGGTCAGCCAGGCCAGCGGGCTGGACACGTGGTGTCCCCGCGCGAGCACCGCGCACCGCGTCCGGCTGCGCCCGCTCGGCGACGCCGCGGCGGCCGGCCTGGTGCGCGAGCGGCTGGGCGCGGCGGCCGGCGAGAAGCTGGTCGAGCACGCGGTGCGCGGCAGCGGCGGGAACCCGGCGGTGCTGACCGAAGGCCTGAACCGGCTGCGCATGGAACCGGGTTTCGCGCGGGAGCAGGAAGGGCTGTTCACCGCGATCGCCGGCGAACGCCTGCTGCGCCTGGTCGACGACCTGCCCGCCGAGCTCGCCGCCGTGCTGCGCGCCGTTTCGGTGTGCCAGGACCGTTTCGGCCCGGCGCTGCTGGCCGAGCTGGCCGGGTGCCCGCCGGAGCGGCTGGCCGGGGACCTCGCGCGGCTGCGGGCGCTCGGCCTGCTGGCCGCGGACGGCGGCCTGGCCGGACCGGACGTCGGCCAGCGCGTGCTGGGCGGGATGACCGAGGGCGACCGTGACGCCTTCTTCACCCGGGCGGCGAAGCTGGGCCACGAACACGGCGTCGCGAACGCCGCCGTCGCCGCGATCCTGCGGCGGACCCGCGTGATCGGTGAGCCCTGGGTGGTGGAGGTGCTGCGCGCGGCCGCCCGCTTAGGGCAGGCCGGCGGCCGCGACGGGCAGGCGATCGCGTCGCTCAAGCGAGCCCTGCAGGAACCGCTCGAACCGGCGCGGCGCGCGGCCGTGCTCCTCGACCTCGGCGCCGCGGAGCTGCTGCTCGACCAGGACGCGGGCGACCGTCACCTGGCCCAGGTACTGTCCGAAGTGGATGGTGCGGGCCCCGGCGGGCACCGGCTGCTGGCGGCGGACCTGCTCAACGCGCGGGGCGGCCTGAGCGCGCGCACCCTCGCCGCCGCCTTCCGCCGCCCCGACGTCTCGGCGGCCGAGCGCGACACTTTGCTGGGCCTGTACTGGCTGGCCGACGGCGACCCGCAGGACCGGTCGACGGTCGGCGGCTACGGCATGCCACCGCTGCCCGAACGGCCGTCGGACCCGGCGCAGGCGGCCGTGGCCGCGGTGCTGCTCGCCCGGCGCGGGCTGAAGCCGGCCCGGGTGCGCGGGCTCGCGCGCGCCGCGCTGGCGCAGCCGATGGCGGAGGTGAGCTCGCTGACCGTGCGCGCCGCGGCGGTCCGCGCACTGGTCCTCACCGGCGACCTCGCCGAAGCCGGGCCCCACGGCGACGACGTGCTCGCCCAGGCACGGCGTCGCCGCTCCCGGACGCTGGTCGCCCGCGCGCTCGCCGAGCGAGCCGAACGGCACCTCGCGACGGGGGCCCTCGACGAGGCGGCGGCCGACCTGGCCGACGCGCACGAGCTGGTGCCGCCCCGGCACTGGCACTCGACGTTGCGCGCCCGGGTCGTCGCGACCGAGGCGCGAGTGCACCTCGAAGCCGGCCGCGCCGACCTCGCCCGGCAGGCGCTCGACCGCGACGCGATCGAGCCGGGACCCGGGCTCGGCAGCGCGTTCCTGTTGTACGCCCAGGGAGCGGTACTGCTCGGCGAAGGCCGGCCGGGCCCGGCGCTCGCCCCGCTGCGCGAGTGCGGCCGCCGGCTTTCCGCACGGGGCTGGGAAAACCCGGAAGTCCTGCCGTGGCGATCGGCCGCGGCCCAGTGCCTGGTGGCCGGCGGCGAGCGGGAAGCCGCCCGTCTGCTGCTCGCCGAGGAGCTGGCGGCCGCGACGGCGTGGGGCACGCGGGCCGCGGTCGGCAGCGCCCACCTGGCCGCGGCGCTCACCCTCGGCCCGGCGGACCCGGACCGGGCGGGACACCTGGGGCAGGCGGCCGGGCTGTTGCGCGGCAGCGGCAGCGACCTGCGCCACGCGACGGCCCTGGTAGAGCTGGCGGCGACGGGGGCGGCCGAGCACCTCGAGGAGGCGAGCACCCTGGCGGCGCGCTACCGCTGGCGTCACATCCTCGACCGGCTGCGGGAGCTGACCGGCGGCCCGGCGGCGGACGGTGGCGGGCTTTCCGAGGCCCAGCGCAGGGTGGCGAAGCTCGCGGCGGCGGGCACGTCCAACGCGGGGATCGCGGTGGAGCTGGCGGTGACCCGCCGGACGGTCGAGCTCCACTTGACGAACGTGTACCGCAAGCTGGGCATCGACGGCCGCCGCCAGCTGGCCGAGGCACTCGCCGGTGCCGGCGAGGAGGGGTAGCCGTGGCGTCGGCGGAGTGCGGGAGGGGTGCGGCTGGGGGCCGGGTGCGGTGGTGCGGGCCGCACCTGACCGAGGTTGCGGCAGGAATCTCCGGCGCCGGGATCGCGGTGACCCGGCAGACGGTTGGGCGCCACCCGACCAACGGCAAGCGGCAGCCAACCACCGCCGGCGGGGAGGGCTGACCGTGCCTCTGCCGGAACGTGAGGCCGAACTGCAACGGCTGCGAGACGCCATCGCCGCCGCCCGGGTAGGTGATGGCTCGGTCACCGTCGTCACCGGGCAGCTCGGTGTCGGGAAGTCCGCTCTGCTCAAGGAACTCCTCCGCTCGGCCGAAGCCGACCCCGACGGGCCACGGGTGCTCACCGCCGCCGCCAGCCGCACTGAACAAGACTTCGACTTCGGCATCGCCTGCCAAATTCTCGAACCGCTCGTCGCCGAAGCGGACGCCTCGGACGCCGATCGGTGGTTCGCCGGGGCTGCCGGGGGTGCGCGGTGGCTGTTCCCCGGGGCTCCGGGCTGGCCCGGGTGGGAACCCGGTGACCACAACGATGTGCTGACCGTGCACGGGCTGCTCGGCCTGCTCGCCGCGATCAGCGCCGACCGGCCGCTCGTCGTGCTGGTCGATGACCTGCACGTCGCCGACCGGCAGTCGCTCACCTGGCTGCGGCACTGCGCTCGGCGGATCCACGAGCTGCGCTGCGCGCTCGTCGTCGCCGTGCGGGAAGGGGACCCCGGGGCCGACCGGCCCGCGATCCGTGAGCTGTGGGAGCTGGCGAAGACCCGGATCCGGCCGGCGAACCTGTCCGAGGACGGCGTGGCGGCCGTGCTGCGCGCGGTGTCCGACGGCCGGGCCGGTGACCCGCGCGCCGTCGCCGCCTGTCACGCGGCCAGTGCCGGAAATCCCTTGTACCTCACCGAAGTCGTGCGTGGCGGCCGGCCGCACCGGGGGCCGTCGGTGCTGCGGGAACGGCTTTCCGCTCAGCTCGCCGTGCTGCCTCCGCAGGTCGGCGACTGCGCCCGGGCGATCGCGGTGCTCGGTGAGCACGCCCAGCCGTGGCTGGTCGAACACCTCACCGGCGCCGACTCGGTCGCCGTCGCGGAAGCCGTGCGGGCGCTGGACCGGCTGGGGGTGCTCGCCCCGGCGTGCCCGCCGCGGTTCGCCGCGCCCGTGCTGCGGACCGCGATCGAAGCGTCGATGACCGCGCAGGAGGACCTGCGGCTGCGGGTGCGCGCGGCGACCGTGTTCCACGAGGCCGGGTTCGCCGCGGAGACGGTCGCCGTCCAGCTGCTCGAGGTGCCCGCACCGTCGCCGTCGCCGTGGATGCCGGAGGAACTGCGCACGGCCGCCGACGCCGCGACCAAGCGCGGGGAGCCCGAGACGGCGGCGCGGTACCTGCGCCGCGCGCTGCTCGACCTGCCGCCCGACGGCCCGGAGCGCGGCTGGCGGCTGGTGGACCTCGCCCTCACCGAAGCCGCGTTCGACATCTCCGCCGCGATCCGGCACCTCACGCAGGCGATCGGGCTGCTGCCCACCCCGCGCGAACGGGCCGAAGCGGTCACCCTGCTGCCGCTCTCGGCGTTCCTCCGCCCGGAAGCCGCCGTCCTCGTCGCCGGGGTCGCCCAAGAAGACGCCGGTGCGCAGTCCGGACTCCGCCTGGAGGCGCGGATCCGGCTCACCCGCTGCGAAGACCCCGCGCAGCTCGCCGTCGCGGTCGACCGCCTGCGCGAGCTGGGCCCGGAGCCGTCGCTCGCCACCCTCGCCGAACGCGAGCTGCTCGCGGTCCTGCTCCACGCGGCCACGCTGAGCGCCGGGCTGCCCGCGGCGACCGTGGCCGAGCTGACCGACCGGCTGCTGCGCTGCGCCCCCGCGTCGTCCGCGGAGTTCGCGGGCACCGCGCCGCTGCTGATCATCTCCGCGCTCACCGCGGGTGCGCTCGACACGACGTCGTCGTGGCTGGAGAGCGCGGCGGGCGAACCGGTCCGCGGTCGGCCGGCGCGCCCGGCCTCGCTGATCGCCACGCGCGGGGCGGTGCTGGCCCAGACCGGGCAGCTCACGCGCGCCCGGTCGAGCGCCTGGGAGGCGTACGAGCTGATCGGCGGGAACCTGGGGGAAGCCCCCGAGTCGCTGGTGATGGCGCTCGTCGCGATCGCGGTGGTCACCCGGGACGAGCGGCTCGCCGCGACGCTGGTCGAGCACTACGACGAGCACGCGCTCGCGCGGACCGGCCTGCACGTCCGGGCCGCGCTGCTGATGCTGCGCGGGGCCGCCACGGCGGTCGAAGACCCCCGGGGCGCGCTGGCGAAGTTCCTCGACTGCGGCGCGGCCCTGCACCGGGCGGGCTGGCGGAACCCGGCGCTCTTCCCGTGGCGGACGTGGAGCGCGTGGCTGCAGCGGCGGCTCGGCGACCCCGTCTCGGCCGGCGAGCTGATCGACGACGAGGTCCGCTGGGCCCGCCACTGGGGCGCGCCGGCGCCGATCGGCCGCGCGCTGCGGATCAAGGCGTCGCTGTCCTCGGGTGCCGAGGCCGACCGCATGGTGGCGGAGTCGATCGTGACGTCCCGGGCGTCGGGGGACCGGCTGGAGCTGGTCCGCGCCCTGCTAGCGGAGGGCGCGCTGCTGCGCGGCACCGGAAAGGCGGAGGCCGACGACCGGTTCCGCGAGGCTTACCGGCTCGCGGAGGGTTGCGGCGCGCCGTGGCTCACCTGCCGCACGGCCGAGGAGACGACCGCGGCCGCCGGGCCGTCGGCGGCGCTCAGCGAGGCGGAGGGCCGGGTGGTCGCGTTCGCCCTCGACGGGCTGACCAACGGCGAGATCGCGGCGGAGATCAACGTGACCCGCCGCGCGGTCGAGAAGCACCTGACGAACTGCTACCGGAAGCTCGGCATCTCGGGTCGCGCGGAACTCGCCGAAGTCTTCGGCGCGTGGGGTTTCGGGGCGCGCAGCAGCGCCTGAGTCAGCCCGCGAGACCCGCTTCGTGGGCCAGCAGACCCGCCTGGGTGCGGTTGGCGCAGCCCAGCTTGGTCAGCATCCGCGAGACGTAGCTCTTCACCGTCGCCTCGGACAGGTGCAGCTTGGCCGCGATGGCGGCGTTCGACATGCCCTCGCCGAGGCAGACCAGCATGTCGAGCTCGCGGTCGGTGAGGTCGGACGTGCGTTCCCGGGCCTCCTGCGAACGCTCGTGCTCGCCGGCCGACGCGGTGACCATCCGGCGCGCGGCCTCCTTCGACAGCACCGTGTGCCCGTCGGCGGCGACGCGCACCAGCCCGATCAGGTCCTCCGGGGGCGTCGACTTGAGCAGGAAGCCCGATGCCCCGGCCCGCAGCGCCTTGAGGACGTAGCTGTCGGTGTCGAACGTCGTGAGCGCCACGACCGACGGCGGGTTGGGGAGCTTGACGATGCGCTCGATCGCGGTCAGCCCGTCGACGCCGGGCATCCGCAGGTCCATCAGCATGACGTCCGGCCGGAAGCGGCCCGCGGCCTCGACGGCCTCGGCGCCGTCCTGCGCCTGCCCGACGATCTCGATGTCGCCGGCGGAGGTCAGCACCGTACGCAGGTGCGCGAGCACCATCGGCTCGTCGTCGACGATCACCAGGCGGATCACGCTGTCGTCTTTCCCTTGGGTGCGCACACCCCGCAGTATCGCACTGTCCGGGCCACCTCCGCCCGGACAGTGCGACGCGGTGTCGATCAGTCCCGGGCGACCAGGTCCAGCAGCTTGCCGGTGAGGTCGAGGTGCTCGTCCACGCTGCTCGTCAGGTAGCTGATGTCGACGAAGGTGTGGTCCGGTTCGAAGACCTCGACGATCTTCTTCACCGACTCGGCGATGAGCTCCGGTTCCGTGCCCGGCGCGGCGTTCACGCGCAGCGCCGTGCCGATGGCCTCCGGGTCCCGCCCGGCCTTTTCGGCGTCGGCGCGGATCTTGGCCAGGGTCGAGATCAGCACGTCCGCGGGGAACTGCTCGGGGACCGACCAGACGGGCAGCCAGCCGTCGGCCCGCTCGGCGACCCGGCGCAGCGACTTCTCGCCGAACCCGGCCAGGTGCACCGGCGGCTTGCGCACCGGCTTGAGGTCGACGTGCGACTCGGCGATGGCATAGCCGACGCCGTCGTGCGAGACCAGGTCGCGGGTCCACCAGGTCTCGAGCAGGTCGAGCAGGTCGTCCAGCCGCTTCCCGCGTTCGTTCATCGGGATGCCGACGGCGGTGTACTCGTCGGGCGACCAGCCGATGCCCAGGCCGGGCAGCAGCCGCCCGTTGCTGGCGACGTCGATGCTGGTGAGCAGCCGCGCGAAGTTCGCGGGCTGGTACTGGGTGGCGTTGATGGTGCTGGAGCCGAGGATCGCCGTCTCGGTCACGGCGGCGGCGACGGCCAGCGCGGTGAACGGGTCCTGGGCGGTGTGGAACTCCTCGGGCATGGTGTCGTAACCCGGGTAGGCGACGACGGGAGCGACCGGCGACAGCAGCCGGTCACCGACCCAGAGACCGGCTGCCCCGGCCTGTTCGGCCTCGCGCGCGTACCGGGCGATCCCGCCCGGTGTGGCCGCTGCCTTGCCGAAGACCGGCAGGCTGAACCCCAACTGCATGAACTCTCCCCTGAAGAACGAATGGATCTTCCTGATGCCAGTAGTACTCCCGTTTAGTTGCTCGTTCAAGTAGGTCCGGACTTCAGGCGAGCGCCGGAGCGGCCGCGTGACTCGGGCTACCAGTCGATCTTCGCGAAGAGGAACGGCTCGTTCTCCGGAGCTTCCTTGCGTGCCCGCAAGGCTTTCTCGGCGGGCGCCCCGACCGGCACGCGCAGCGGAGGCGCGGCCTGCTCGATCGTCGTGGCCACCGTGACGGCCACTTCTTCGGGCGTCACCACCTCGCCGCGCAGGGCGGAAAGCTGGTCGTACAGCGGGGTGTACGGGTCGTCGTCGCCGAAGAAGACCTTGGCGCGCTCGCCGCCGCCCGAAGAAACCGCGCCGGGCTGGACGATGCTGACGTCGACGCCGAAGTGGCCCGTCTCGATGGCGAGCGTCTCGGCGATCGCCTCCAGGGCCCACTTGCTGGCGGCGTACGGGCCGATGATCGGCAGCACGAGCCGCCCTTGGATGCTCGACACGAAGACGAGGTGGCCCGATCCGCGTTCGCGCATCGCGGGGAGCACGGCTTGCGCCACTCGCAGCGCGCCGACCGTGTTGAGCCGGAAGAGCCGTTCGACCTCGTCGAGCGGCACGGTTTCCAGCGGCGCGCGGACGGTCTCGCCGGCGTTGCTGATCAGGACGTCGACCTCGCCGGCGTCCCGGACGGCGCGGTCGACGCTGTCCTGGTCGGTGACGTCGAGGCGCAGCCGCCGCTCGATGGGCAGGTCGGCCAGCGCTTCGGGGTTCCGCGCGGTGGCGATCACCCGGTGGCCGCGGCGGGACAGCTCGAGCGCGATCGCGCGGCCGATGCCCTTGGACGCGCCGGTGATGAGTACGGACGACATGGTGGTGCTCCTCAGGGGACGAAGTTGGGGCCGTTGGTGGTGAAGGTGTCCTTCTGCGCCAGGACGAACTGCTCGACCGACTGCGGCGTCACGCCACCGATCTTTTCGACGACGTCGTTGGTGCCGGCGAACACGCCGTCGCGGTAGTCGACGGCGACGTTGCCGAGGTGCTGGACGAGGTGCGCGGGCAGCCCGCGCGCGGTCATGGCCGCGGTGAACTCTTCGACGCTGATCGGCTCGTAGCGCACCGGGATGCCGAGGGTGGTGGCCATGATCCCGGCGATCTCGTGGTGGTCGAGCTCGACCGGGCCGTGCAGGGTGTACGCGGCGCCGTCGTGCGGCTCGGGGTCGGTCAGGACCGCGGCGATCACGTGCGCCTGGTCGGCCGACGCGATCGGCGCGTGCCGTCCGTCGCCGAAGGGGAGCCGCAGGAGGCCTTCGCCGTCGCGCAGCTCCCACCACGAGGTGAGCCATTCGGCGAAGAACGTCGGCCGCAGGTGTGTCGTCAGCAGACCGGTGCGCTCCAGCACGCGTTCGGCCAGCCAGTGCTGCCGGGCCGCGTTGCTGCGCGCCTCGCGGCGGGCGGAGATCTGCGACATGTCGACGAGCGAGCGGACGCCGTTTTCCGTTGCGGCCTGGGCGAAGTTGACGGTCGCTTCGAGCAGCCCCTCGCGGATCGGGTAGCAGAAGTAGGCGCCGCTGACGTCGCGCAGGGCGGCGGTGACGCCGTCGAGGTCGAGGAAGTCCGCCTGGACCACCTCGGCACCCGCCGCGGCGAGCGCGCGTGAGCGGTCGTCCTCCCGGCGCACCATGGCCCGGACGCGGTGGCCGCGGGCGAGCAGGAGGCGGGCGGTCGCGCCGCCGGTCTTGCCGGCCGCGCCGGTGACGAGGAAGAGCGCCATCTCAGGCCGCCTCTTCGCCGACGAGGGTGCCGCGCATGAGCCAGGTCGGGCCTTCGGCGTAGGTGGCGGCCTCGGCGAAGAACGCGCCGAAGTGGGGGCCGCCGGCGTGGGCGTCGAAGGCGGCGACGTCGGCGTAGACCTCGTTGAGGTAGAAGACGTCGGGGTTCTCCTCGTCGGCGATGACCTCGAACCGGCGGGAGCCCGGCTCGTGCGCGAGGGAGTCGCGTGCGGTCTTCGCGGCCAGGCGGACGAAGTTGTCGTGGTGGTCCGGCCGGACCGTGAAGGAGACGAGGAACTGGTACACGGGACCCTCCAGAGGGGGAGTTCATTCACTGAACTACCTCACCGTAGCACGATCCAGTTCAATGAACGAACTACCCGGTGTACGCTGGGGGCATGGCTCTCCCCAGCACCTACGCGGACCGCAACTGCTCGCTGGCGCGCTCCCTGGAGGTCGTCGGCGAGCGCTGGACGCTCCTGATCGTCCGCGACGCGTTCTTCGGCGTCCGGCGGTTCGGCGACTTCGCCACCCAGCTCGGCATCCCGCGCGCGGTCCTGACCAGCCGCCTGAAGTCCCTGGTGCAGGAGGGCGTGCTGGTCCGCGAGGACGATGGCGTCGTCGAATACCGGCTGACCGACAAGGGCCTCGCGCTGTGGCCGATCGTGCGCGCGCTGATGGGCTGGGGTGACACGTTCTACTCTCCGGCCGGCGAGAAGCGCACGACCCGCCACGACGCCGACGGCGGCCGCCTCGACCCGGACGGCCGCTGTGCGGAGTGCGGGGCGCTGGTCCCGGTCCCGGAGATCCGCATCGAGCCGGGGCCCGGCTACGAGCCCCAGGCGGGCGAGCCGGACCCGGTGTCGGCCGCGTTCGCCGCACCACGGCGGCTGCTGGAACCGGTCGCGGGGCGGCCGGCCGGGTGACCCGCGTCATGCTTTGTCACAGCGACGGCGGACCCGGTGTCTTGAGGCCGACCAAAGGAGACCTCATGACCATCGCACTCTGGATCGCCGCCGGCCTGCTCGCCGTCGTAGCCCTGACCGGCGGCGCCAGCAAGACGTTCGTGCCGAAGGCGAAGCTCGCCGCGGCGCCCGGCGGGGAATGGACCGCCGAACGCAGCGTCGGCTTCGTCAAGACGCTGGGGGTGCTCGAACTCCTGGCCGCGGCCGGCCTGATCCTGCCCGCCGCGCTCGGCATCGCCCCCGCCCTGGTCCCGGTGACCGCCGGCTGCTGGGTCCTGCTCATGATCGGGGCCATGATCACGCACCTGCGCCACGGCGAGGCGAAGTTCGTCGCGCTGAACCTGACCTACCTCGCCATCGCCGTCTTCGTGGCCTGGGGGCGCGCGTGAGCGCGACCGAAGCCTTCGTCGCCCACCGGAACCTGCTCTTCACCGTCGCCTACGAGATGCTCGGGTCGGCCGCCGACGCGGAGGACGTCCTCCAGGAGACCTGGCTGCGCTGGGCCGACATCGACCTCGGGCAGGTGCGCGACCAGCGCGCCTACCTGGTCCGCATCACGACGCGGCTGTCGCTCAACCGGCTGCGCACGGTGAAGCGCCGCCGGGAGGCCTACGTCGGGCCGTGGCTGCCCGAACCGCTGCTCACGGCGCCGGACGTCGCCGAGGACGTCGAGCTCGCCGAGAGCGTGTCGATGGCGCTCATGCTCGTCCTCGAGACGCTGTCGCCGACCGAGCGCGCCGTCTTCGTGCTGCGGGAGGTCTTCGACTTCGGCTACGACGAGATCGCCGGCGCCGTGGGGAAGACCGAGGCGGCCTGCCGCCAGATCGCGCACCGAGCCCGCAAGCACGTCGACGCCCGCCGCCCGCGCGAGACCGTCTCCGCCGGCGAGACCCGGGCCGTGCTGGCGTCGTTCCAGCGCGCGATGGAGACCCGGGACCTGCAGGGCCTGCTCGACGTCCTCGCCCCGGACGTCGTCCTGGTCAGCGACGGCGGCGGCGTCAAGCAGGCGGCGCTGCGGCCGATCGCGAGTGCGGACAAGGTGGTCCGGTTCATGACCGGCGGCATCAGCCGCACCGAAGCGAAGCTCACCAGCGCCCTCACGGTCGTCAACGGCAACCCCGGGCTCGCCCTGCACCTGGACGGCGAGCTCGACGGCGTCATGGCCGTCCGCGTCGAGGGCGGCCGCATCACCGGCCTCTACTACGTGCGCAACCCGGAGAAGCTGACCCGCGTCGAGTCGGAGACGTCGCTGACGCTGCGGTGACGGCGTTCAGACGGGCGCCGAGCTCACGGCGTGCCCACCGAGCGCGCGGACGGACTTGAGCGGCTCGGCCGCGCAGGGCCGGCGACGTGCGCACGGGTTCGACGTCGGGCGTAGCCGTGAAGCCGCCCCGCGACCGACGCGACGGCGGACAGTAGCGCCGCGGGCGCGGCACGTGAGGGTGGGACAGGTATGGAGTCAGGTACTTGTACGGGTGTGGCCGCGTGCGCCCCCGGCGCAAGCTGGGCGGGCCCCCGACGACCGCAGGAGGTCGGACAACCCATGGTGCACGGCCGGTCGCGTCCCCTTCTCCGGGTCGTCGCTGCCCCCGCGGACGTCCCGGAGCCGCGACCGGCCACCTCGGAGCCGAGAGACCGCTACGCCGACCTCGACGACCGGCGGCTGGCCGCCATCCTGGCCGCCGAGGACACGGCGGAAGAGCACGGCCTCAACCCGCACACCCGCAGCACCTGCTACGTCCACCGGTGCTGGGCGCACCAGTGCGTGGGCAACGCGCTGCACGTCCTCGTCGTCACCGGCCACCGCTGGTGCCGCCGCTGCGAGTGCCCGGTCGACGTGGCCGTCGACGAGACACCACCGGGCGCGGTCCACCTGTACTGCCCCCGCTGCGGCCAGGCCGACTCGGCGGCCAACCGCGAGGTCCGCCAGGCATGCCGCACGAGCCTGTCGGCAATGCACGGCGGCGACGCACCCACGCTGTACAGCCTCCCCGACGCCTGAGCCGCCCGGCTGGGTCGCTGGGCGCCGGTGGGTCGGGCGGCGCGCTTGTGCTGTGCCGCGTGAGGCGCCCGGCCGTGGCCGCGCGACGCGGGTGGTCGGGCGGCGCGTGGGGAGTCGGTCCACCCGCGCTGCGCCGCCTCGGGCGCCCGGTCGTGACCGCGCGGCGCCGGTGGTCGCGCGGCGCCGGGAGCCGATGAGCCGCGCCGGCGCACCCACCCCCGAATCACCTCCCCGCCACCTGCGGCGGTTGCTTCTTCGTGAGGCGCCCGGTCGTGGCCGTGCGGTGCCGGTGGGTCCACCAGCGCACCCGCGTTGGGCCGGCTGAGGCGCCCGGCCGGTCGCCCAGCGCCGGTGGCCGGGCGTGGGGAGCGGGTGGGCTGTGCCCGCGCTGTGCCGCGTGAGGCACCTAGCCGCGGCCGTGCGGCTCCGGTGGCCGGGCGTCGTCAGGAGCCGACCAGCCGCACCAGCTCACCCACCCCCGAACCACCTCCCCGCCACCCGCAGCGGTTGCTTCCTCCGAGGGGTCCGCATTGACCGGCCCGCGCGGGCGTCCTTACGGTGCACGGGTGGGGAAGTCCGGCGTGACGGGAAACCTGCCCGCGGAGACCACGAGCTTCGTGGGGCGCAGGTCCGAGGTGGCCGAGGTCAAGCACCTTTTGACACGGGCCCGGCTGGTCACGCTGACCGGCGTGGGCGGCGTCGGCAAGACGCGGCTGGCCGTGCAGACCGCCGCCGGCCTGTCGCGGGCGTTTCCCGATGGCGTCTGGCTGGTCGAGCTCGCCGGGCTGCAGGATCCGGCGCTCGTCGCGCACACCGTGCTCGAAGCGCTGGGCGTCCACGACGAAACCGGCCGGGCGCCGGCGCGGGTGCTCGCCGAGCACCTGCGGGACCGGCGGCTGCTGGTCATCCTGGACAACTGCGAGCACGTCCTCGAACCTTGCGCCGCGCTCGCGCACGACCTGCTGCGGGCCGCGCCCGGACTGCGGCTGCTCGCGACCAGCCGGGAGCGGCTCGCGCTGGCCGCCGAGCACCTCTGGCCGGTGTCGCCGCTGCCGCTGCCGGAACCCGGCCGTCCCCTGGCCGGCGGGGCCTGGCTGCGGTACCCGGCACTGACGCTGTTCGCCGAACGCGCGGTCGCCGTCGACCCGGGGTTCGCCGTCACCGCGGAGAACCAGGAGCGCGTGGCGCAGGTGTGCCGCATGCTGGCCGGCATCCCGCTGGCGATCGAGCTGGCGGCCGTGCGCCTGCGGGTGCTGACGCTGGCGGAGCTGGAATCCGGGCTGGGCGACTGCTTCCGGCTGCCCGGGACGGTGAAGCGGGGCGGTGAGCCCCGGCACCAGACGCTCCTGGCCGCCGTCGACTGGAGCTTCCGGCTGTGCGACCCGGCCGAACGGCGCCTGTGGGCCCGGACGTCGCTGTTCGCCGGGGGCTTCGACCTGCCGGCGGCCGAGCGCGTCTGCCCGGGCGAGGACGTCCGGGCCGGGCTCGCCGGGCTGGTGGAGAAGTCGGTGCTGATCCGCGAAGCCGGGCGCTTCCGGCTGCTGGAGCCGCTGCGGCAGTTCGGCCGGGAGAAGCTGGCCGCGTCCGGGGAGGCGGACGCCGTCCTGCGGTCCATGCGGGACCACTACCTCGACCTGGCGGTGCGCAGCGAACGGGAGTGGTTCGGCCCGGAGCAGGCCGAGACCTTCCGCCGGACCCGCCTGGAGCACGCGAACCTGCGGGCCGCGCTGGAGTACAGCCTGACGGTGCCGGGCGAGCTCGAGACCGGCCTCCGCCTCGCCTCGACGCTCTGGTTCTACTGGGCGGGCTGCGGGGTGTTCGGCGAAGGCCGCCACTGGCTCGACCGCGCGCTCGCGCTTTCCCCCGAACCCGGCGGCGAACGCGCGAAGGCGTTGTGGGTCAACGGGTACGTCGCGACGCTGCAGGGCGACAACGCCGGCGCGGTCGCGATGCTGGAGGAGTGCCGCGCGTACGCCCGGCAGACCGGTGACGACGTGGCGCTGGCGTACGCGACGCACCGGCTCGGCTGCAACCTGCTGGTCGGCGACGACGTCGGAGACGCGAAGGCGCTCTTCGAGGAGGCGCAGGCCCGGTACCGGCAGCTCGGCGAGCTCAACAGCAACGTGATGCTGGCCGGCATCGAGCTGGCGGTCGCGTCGATCTTCCTGGGCGACCTCGACCGCGCGGGCGAGCTGTGCGAAGAGGCGTGCGCGACCGGTGTCGCCCACGGTGAGCAGTGGGCGCAGGCGTACGCGATCTTCGTGCAGGCCTTGGTCGCCATGGCTCGCGGCGACTTCGCGGCGGCGGCCGAGCACGGGCGGCACTGCCTGCGCGTCAAGCGGAAGTTCCACGACCTGCTGGGCATCGTGCTGGCGATCGAGGTGCTGGCCTGGAACGAAGCCGCCCGCGGCCACTGGGAACCGGCGGCGACGATGCTCGGGTCCGTCCAGCCGATCTGGCAGTCGGTCGGGTTCCCGATGTTCGGCTCGCGGTACTTCGGCGCCCCGCACGGGGAGTGCGAGACACGGGCGCGCCAGGGGTTGGGGGAGGGCCCGTTCGACGCGGCCTTCCGCCGGGGACGCGAGTTCGGCCTGGAGGAAGCGATCTCCTACGCGCTGGGCGACGCGACGCCGTCACCGGCCCCCGGCCCGGCGCGGCCGACACCGCTGACGGACCGGGAGCACGAGGTGGCGCTCCTGATCGCGGACGGGCGGTCCAACCAGGAGATCGCGGACAAGCTGGTCATCTCCCGCCGGACGGCCGAGGGGCACGTGAACCGGATCCTGCGCAAGCTGGAGTTCGACTCGCGCAGCCAGGTCGCCGCCTGGGCGGCCCAGGTCTTCCGGCGCTAGCCGAGCCGTGCGTCCCAGTCGGCGAACGCCGCCACCAGCTCGGCCGGCGCGTCGATCTCCTTCAGCTGCCGCAGCTGGTCCTCGATGTAGTAGCGGTACAACGGAACCAGCCCCGCCGCCAGCTCCGGGCGCAGCTCGTCCGCGTCCAGCGGATGCCCCTCCCGGACCCGCAACGCCAGCCGCACCAGCGACTTCGCCGGGGCGTCCGGCCGGGCCAGGTACCACTCGATCGCCTCGTCGTTGTTCGCCGCACGACCGGAGGCCAGCGTTCCCGAGTACAGGAAGCGGACCGGGAACAGCACCGCCTTCGTGAACCACACCGTGTCCACCAGCAGCCGGCGCGGCTCGCGGAACTCCGCGGTCACCTCGGGCGTCGCCAGGACGGCGATGGCGAAGGAAGCGCTCTCCAGCAGCAGCTCGGAAGCCGCCGGGCGGGCGATCTCCGCGAGGACGTCGGAGCCGAGCAGGACGCGGCCGTGGTCGGCCAGCTGCAGGCGGTCCAGCGCCGGGAAGCGGCCGTCGTCGCGGCCTTCGCGCAACGCCGGCAACGACGCCCAGAACACCGACAGCTTGCGGTGCAACGGACTCCGCTCCTGCAGTGCCGCCGTCGTGTCCGCGATCGACGCGCCGTCGGCGTCGGTCAGGACGAGCGCCAGGTCGATGTCGCTGGCCGCCGGCGCGTAGCCGCCGTAGGACAGGCTGCCCAGCAGGTACGCGCCGATCAGGCGCTCTCCCAAGGCTTCCTGGTAGGCCTGCGCGGCTTCGGCGGCGATTTCGCGAGCGGCCGAAGCCGGGTCGGTCGTGGTCATGCCGCCACCGTATCGCGGCGCGCGCACTCGGCGATGCGGTCGGAGACGACGCCGATCACCTGCCACGCCCGGTCGAGCACCTCGACGACGCCGTCGACCGTCCAGTCTTCGCGGCGGCGCAACAGTTCGTAGCCCATCTCGAGGTGCTCGACGTCGGCTTCGTCGTGCAGGTCGAAGTATTCGTCCCGCGGGAACGCCCGCGTGCCGGCCTGGCTGAACACCAGGCTGCCGGCTTCGAGGGCCAGGTGCGCCAGCACCGCGCGCTGCACCCCGGGCAGGATCCCGAACTGGTCGACGAACCACGACGCGCCGGCTTCGATCACCGGGTCCCAGACCAGCTGCCGGTCGTCCGCGCGGCTGCGGGCCAGGATCTTGTCGTGCCCGATCTCCTCCTCCTGGTGTTCCAGGGCGAGGGCCCGCAGCTCGGGATCGCTCTCGAAGGTGACCCGGGCGCTGATCATTCGCTGGAAGGCGTTCGACCACGGCTGCAGGTACGTGAGCACCGCTTTCTTCGTGTCGTCGGTGGTGCTCGCGTCGGTCAGCAGCCGGATCAGGTCCGACCCTTCGTACTCCCGTTGCCGTTGCTCGTTGTGCTGGGCCACGCGCTCGACGTCCTGCTGGGTCACGGTCTGCTCCTTACCTTGGTGCTGCGCGGAAATCATCTTTCCCGGGACTTCAGGCAAGATCAACAGGAGTGCGGGAGCGGTCGTACACGGGGAACCGGAAGTACGTGGTCACGTCGCCGCGGCGGCCCGCTGTGCGGTAGCTCACCAGCTCGAGGATGTCCGTCCCGGACAACGGTCCCGGCGCCAGCGCGGCGGTGAGGAGGCGGAACCGGCCCGGGTCGACGCCTTCGCGGTGCAGCAGCTTCGCGGTGCGCTCGACGGCTTCTTCGTCACTGGCGGCGAGATCGGGCAGGCGCAGGTAGGTCGTGGACTCGGCGGCCCGGTCCTGTCCGGACCGGAACGCGAAGCAGCTCAAAGCCGCTTTGCCGGCGTCTTCCCGGCCACCGGTCAGGGTTCGGTAGGCGGCGCGCGCGTCGTCGGCGTCGTGGCGCAGCGCCACCGAAGCGACCTGGTTCACCTCGGCCAGGCCGGCGCCGTGGTTGCGGTAGTAGATCTTCACCCTGGCCGCGGCCTCGTCGGCCAGGTCGACCGCGAAGAACTCGATCTCCCGGGTGCCTTCGACGCTTTCGACCCGGCGCCGGGTGGTGTCCCACGCCGCCGCCATGCCGAGCCGGGCCATGGCTTCGGCCACCGCCGCCTCGCGCTGGCTGTGCGGCCACAGGTAGAGCCCGAAGTAGGTCTTGTGGACGATCCGCGACGGCGGACGCCAGGCGATGGAGTGCCACAGGGGAGCGGGCGACGGCCGGCCGCCGCGCGGGGTGAAGATCTCCCGGACCTCGTGCAGCCGGGGGAAACCGCTCTCCGCGGGGTGACCCACGTCGTGGCCGAGGCTGTCGAACAGCACCCGCAGCTCCGGCTGCCCCCCGGACCAGTTCACCGACATCTCGGCGGGGAAGCCGTCGTCCGCCACATAGGACGGCTCGGCCGGCTCGGCCCCGATCCGTTCGTGCGCCCACGGCGGCAGCAGGGCGCGCAGCATCCGCGTGGTCCGGACGGACTGCTCCACCGGAACCTCGAGCGCTTCACAGGCGGTCGCCCAAAGCCCGCACAGAAAGTCACCGAAGAGACGACCCTGTGCCGGATAGTTTTCCCTTATATATTCAGGAAACTTCGGCACGTGAATCGTCACGTGCGGATGCTATCAGTTTGATGCTTGCTCAACTAAAAAGCTGCACCCGGGTGGTCCAACCAATTGGGCCATGTGGGTTTGCCGGTGTCCGAGGTGGACACGCTCGGACACATCGGACACCGGCGTTGTCCGGACCGGACAGGGAGCGGACAAAGCGCAGGTCTCAGACCCGCACCGGCACCACCGTCATCGCGTGCTTGACCAACCGGATCAGCGCGAGCTTGCTCGAATCCCTGTCACGCGCGTCACACATGACGATCGGCACCCGATCCGGGACCACGAGGGCCTCCCGGATCTCGTCCGCGGTGTAGCGCGGGGCGGCGTCGAAGCAGTTCACCGCGACGACGAACGGGATCTTCCGGCGCTCGAAGAAGTCGATCGCGGCGAAGCTGGTCTCCAGCCGCCGGGTGTCGACGAGCACGATCGTCCCGATCGCCCCGCGTGCGAGGTCGTCCCACATGAACCAGAAGCGCGCCTGGCCCGGCGTGCCGAACAGGTACAGCACGTGCCGCGGCGAGATCGTGATCCGGCCGAAGTCGAGCGCGACCGTCGTCGTGGTCTTCCGCTCGACGCCGGACAGGTCGTCCACCCCGGCGCTCGCCTCGGTGAGCACCTCCTCGGTGGTCAGCGGCGGGATCTCGCTGACCGAGCCGACCATGGTCGTCTTGCCGGCACCGAACCCGCCGGCGACGATGATCTTGACGGGCGTGGGGACCATGTCGGCCCCGGTGCCGTCAGTACTTGATGAGGCCATCGAGAACCGCCTGGAGAGTTTCGAGGTCCGGCGACTGCGCCGGGTTGTGGGTGGGGGAGCGCGTGATCACGAGGCCGCGTTCGATCAGGTCGCCGACGAGCACGCGCACGACCCCCAGCGGGATCTTCACGTAGACGGCGATCTCGGCAACCGAAACCGGGTGGCGGCACAGCTGCACGATCGCGACGTGCTCCGGGCCCAGCCCGACCGGCTCCTGCTCCGAGCGCAGCGTCATCACCTGCGTCGACAGGTCGAGCCGCGCCGCGTCGGACGGCGTCCGGCCGCTGGTGATCGTGTAGGGCCGGACCAGCGGCCCGGCGGCCTCGTCGTACCAGCCTTCGTCGCTCACGTGGCCTCCCGCAGGATCTGCGCCGCTTCGCGCGGCGCCGACACCATGTAGTCGCCGACCCGTTTGACCAGGCGGCTCATCTCGTAGGCGATCATCTCGACGTCGACGTTGTCCGCGGCCAGCACGGCGAGGCAGGCGCCCGCGCCGGCGGCCGAGACGAACAGGTAGCCGCGCTCCATCTCGATCATGTTCTGCAGCACGGGGCCGCGGTTGAACTGCTTGCTCACCCCCTTGGCCAGGCTCTGCAGGCTGGAGGCGATGGCCGACAGCTGGTCGGAGTCGTCCTTGCTCATGCCGGCCGACTTGCCGATCAGCAGCCCGTCGGCGGACAGCACGATGGCGTTCTGCGCGCCGACCACGCGGTTGACCACGTCGTCGAGCAGCCAGTTGAGATCGGGTTTGGGGTTCCCGTACTCGTTCATGCGTCAGAGACCTTGACTTTCCTCTAAGGACTTTTCTGTGTGCTGTCGGGGATCAGGCATCGTCCGACCGGACCCGCCCCCGGCGCGTGCCCTTGTGGAACGCCGCGAGCGTGCGGGCGGTCCCCTCGCCGGGTGCGACGACGTCGTCGCTTTCGTCGGGTTCGGTTTCGAGCTGGGCGACGAGGTTCTGCTGCGGTTCGCGCCGGGGCAGCCGGGGCCGGTCGTCGGTGGGGCCGGCCGGTGCGGCGGCCGCCGGTGCCGGCTCCGCGGCGGGCGGCGGGGTGGCCACCGGCACGGCGGGCAGCGGGTCGGGCGGGGTGAGCGCGCGTGCCGGGTACGGCCTCGGCTTGGCCTCTCGCTTCATCGGGATCTGGCCGGTGAACGAGCTGGGCGAGTCCAGGGAACCGCTCGAGCTCTCCGCGGCGGCGGGCGCGCCCACCGGGGCGAGGACCGCGGTGGTCTCGGCCGGGGACGAGCCGGGCTCGGCGGGGAGCTCCTCCTGCTGGCCGGCCAGGTGCTGGGACGGGATCAGCACGGTGGCCCGGAGACCGCCGTAGCGGGACGGGTCGAAGGTCACGGTCATGCCGAGCTTCGCCGCCAGCCGCGCGACCACGAACAGGCCGAGGCTGGAGTCGGCCCGCAGCGCCATCGCGTCGAACTCGGGCGCCTCGGCCATCATTGCGTTCGCCCACTCGCGGACGCCGTCCTTCATGCCGAGCCCCTGGTCCGACACGTCGACGACGATCCCGCGCGCGACCGCGCGGCTGGTGACCTCGACCGGGGACCCGGGCGGCGAGAACGACGTCGCGTTGTCGACCAGCTCGGCGACGAGGTGGATCGTGTCGGCCACCGCGGCGCCGACGATCGCGACGTCGGGCACCTGCTCGACCTGGACCCGGGCGTACTGCTCGGTTTCCGAGACGGCCGCGCGCAGGACCTCCATCAGCGCCACCGGCTTGCGCCAGCGGCGGCCCGGCTGCTTGCCGCCGAGGATGATCAGGTTCTCGGTGGTGCGGCGGGCGCGGGCGGCGAGGTGGTCGAGCTGGAACAGCGAGGCCAGCTGCGTCGAGTTGTCCTCGCGGGCTTCCATCTCGTCGAGGATCTGCAGCTGCTGGTGGACCAGGACCTGGTTGCGGTGCGCGATGCCGAGGAACACGTTGTGCACGCCGCTGCGGGCTTTCGCCTCGCTCGCCGCGGCGTTGACGGCGGTCAGCTGGGCGGTGTTGAACGCCTCGGCCACCTGGCCGATCTCGTCGCGGCCGTGGTCGAGCTGCGGCAGCTCTTCCTTCAGGTCGACGGCTTCGCCGTTCTTCAGCCGCGCCACGATGTCCGGGAGCCGGTTGCGGGCGAGGTCGAGCGAGTCGTTGCGCAGCCGCGCGAGGCGCGTCATCAGGGCGCGGTCGACGAGCGAGCGGGACACCCGCACCGCGACGATGATCGCCGCCAGCGACGCGAGCAGCGCCAGGATGCTGCCGATGATCACGTTGCGCAGCTGGGCGTCACCGGAGTCGATCGCGGCCGCGGAAACCTTGTCCGCCTGGGTGATCGCGAGGTCGTTGAGCCCCTGGGCGACCTGGTTGGTCGCGTTCAGCCAGTCCGTTTCGGACACGGGCACGGAGTTCTGTTCACTGGGCGACCACGGGCCGTGCTTGACGATCCCCACCTCGGCGGTGGCCAGCTGCTGCCAGGCGGTGCTCTTGGTCAGCGTCTGGTACCTGGTGCGGACGCTCGGGTCGAGGAACGGCTCGATCTGCGCCAGCTGCGTCCGGTAGGTCCCGGACAGCTGCGCGAACTGGGCGAAGTCGTCGGGCGCGAAGGTGCCGGCCGAGAAGGCCGTCGACACCAGCGACGTCTCGCGCGACATGGCGTCACCGGCGCGGAAGACCGAGGTCGCCGTGATGCCACCGGTCGCCGCGTCGGCGTCGGGCACGACGCGGGCCTGGGTGTCGAAGAGGTTCGACGCTGTGTCCATCACGCCGTTGTAGTAGTTGTTGACCTGGCCGCGGTCGATGCTGCGGAAGCTGATCTGCGAGCGCAGCACGGGCAGCTGGTCGAACTGGGACTTCAGCGCGTTGACCTTGGCCGCGATCTCGTCCGGTGCGTTGGAGATCGTCGCGGCGAACGCGTCCTGCAGGGCACCGAGCTTTTCGTCGGTCGCCTTCTGCTGCACCTGGAGCCGGCCCGGGCCGAGCGCCGGGTCGTCGAGGTACTGCAGCGCGGTCTGGCGTTCCTTCTGGAACTCGGCGAGCGCCGTGGCGGCGGGGATGGACACCTCGCGCACGGACGCCGCGACCAGCCGGACGTAAACGCCGTTGAAGAGGAAGTAGGAGGAGACCGCGATCCACAGCACCAGCAGGGTCACGCTGGGAATGAGAACGGTCCTGGTCAGCCTTTTGCGGATCGACTTGTCGTACGGCTTGTCCGACTCGTCCTGAGCGTCTTTGTTCTGCACGGCGGTTCACGAACTCCTGAGTGACGGTCGGCGATAAACGGGGACCCGGACGAGGAAGCGGACACGACGATGGGACACAGCTGCCGCCGTCACCCGTCTTCGCCTCACCCTCCGTGTTGCCGCGGAATCGATCAGGGTCCGTTTTTTACCACGAACCACTGAGCCGCGGTGGTCCTGGCCTGGTCTCCGGACGGTTGTCCGCCGGCTGTTGAACAGTGTTTACCGAGTGCGTCCGGGCGATTACCCGCATTTCCTCTGGTAACGGGCCCGGGCGGTTTTTCCGGCTCTTGCACACTGGGCCGAACGGGTGAAAGTGAAGTAGTCCGGTTCGCCGCGCCGGGGTGTTCACGGGGCGAGAAAGAACGGGCAGGGGCGGTGCCCGGGCGACCGCCATTGACGGCCTGTTCGTGGCAACGGAGCGTGCTGCCCCGCCGAGAAGATGATCTTCGTCACGAGCGGCGAGAGCCGATTCCGCCGAGCTTTACATCAGGCGAGCTCTTGTCAATCGAGCTGTACATCCCCTATTGTTCTGTAAACCCAGCCAACGGAGGAGGGTGTGATGATCGGAGCGACGATCCCCGCCGGGTCGACCGAGCGGTGGCGCGACCGCAAGCGCTACCTGTGGCTCATCGGCCTGGTCGTGCCGTCCCTGGCGTTCCTCGCCATCGGCCTGCACGCGGCCACGGGCTGGTCCGTCTGGTTCTGGATCGGGCCCATCGTGATCCTCGTGATCGTGCCCGTCATCGACCTGCTCGCCGGGCTCGACCAGAGCAACCCGCCCGACGACGTCCTCGAACGGCTGGAGCAGGACCGCTACTACCGCTGGATCACCTTCGCCTTCCTGCCCGTGCAGTACCTCGGCTTCGCCGCCGCGTTCTGGCTGATCGCCCGCGGCGACCTGGGCGTCGCCGACAAGATCGGGCTCGCCGCGTCGATCGGCTGCATCGGCGGGATCGGCATCAACACCGCGCACGAACTGGGCCACAAGAAGGAAAGCCACGAGCGCTGGCTGTCGAAGATCGCGCTGGCGCAGAGCTTCTACGGCCACTTCTACATCGAGCACAACCGCGGCCACCACGTCCGCGTGGCGACGCCGGAGGACCCGGCGAGCAGCCGCGTCGGCGAAAGCTTCTACCGCTTCTGGCCGCGCACCGTCTTCGGCTCACTGAAGTCGGCGTGGCGCCTGGAGCGCAAGCGCTACGCCCGCCGGGACAAGCACCCGTACCGCCTCGGCAACGACGTCCTCAACGCCTGGCTGATGTCGGCGGTCCTCTGGGCCGCGATGATCGCGTGGCTCGGCGTGGAAATCCTGCCGTACCTGGTGATCCAGGCCGTCATCGGGTTTTCGCTGCTGGAGGTCGTCAACTACATGGAGCACTACGGCATGCTGCGGCAGCGCGTCGGCGCGCCCGGGAAGCGCCGCTACGAGCGCGTGGATCCCAGCCACAGCTGGAACTCCAACAACATCGCCACCAACGTCCTGCTCTACCACCTGCAGCGGCACAGCGACCACCACGCGAACCCGACCCGGCGCTACCAGACGCTGCGCGACTTCGCCGAGTCGCCGGTGCTGCCCACCGGGTACGCCGGGATGATCGTGCTGGCGCTGGTCCCGCCGCTGTGGCGCCGGGTGATGGACCCGCGCGTGCTCGCCCACTTCGACGGCGACCTCTCCCGGGCCAACCTCCAGCCGGGCAAGCGGGACAAGCTCCTCGCGCGCTACGGGACCCGCGTCACGAGGGATGTCCGGGAGACGGCCGACACCCGCGGCGACGCCAGCGAGGGCGGCATGTGCCCGGGCTGCGGCTACGTCTACGACGAGAAGCTCGGCGACCCGCGCGAGGGCTTCCCGGCCGGCACGCCGTGGTCGGCGATCCCGGACTCGTGGTGCTGCCCGGACTGCGGCGTGCGCGAGAAGGTCGACTTCGTCGCGCCGGGCCGGGTGGGTGCGTGATGCGGATCGAAGCGGACCGCGGCAAGTGCGACGGCCTGGGCATGTGCGAGGCGATGGCGCCGGACTTCTTCGAGGTGGGCGACGACGGCACGGTCGTGGTGCTCGACGAGCGCCCCGGCGAGGAACACCGGACGGACCTCGCCGCGGCGGTCGACTCCTGTCCCGTGCTGGCGTTGAAGCTGCTGTGACCCTCCTCGTCGTCGGCGCCTCGCTGGCCGGGCTGCGCGCGGTGGAGTCCGCGCGCCGCAACGGGTACCGCGGCCGGATCGTGCTGGCCGGGGCCGAGGAGCACCTGCCCTACGACCGGCCCCCGCTGTCGAAGGCGTTCCTCGACGCCGGCGGGCCCGGCCGCGTCAAGCCGTTCCACTCCGAAACCGCGCTGCGGGACGAGCTCGGCGTCGAACTGATGCTGGGAGCTCCGGCCGAAAGCCTCGACACCGGCGCGCGCGAAGTGACCGTCGCAGGCACGGCCGTGGCCTACGAGGCTTTGGTCATCGCGACCGGCGCGACCGCTCGAAGCCTTCCCGGGGCGCGCACGCTGCGGACGGCCGAAGACGCCCTCGCGGTGCGCGCGGCGCTGGACGACGGCGCGCGCACGGTCGTGATCGGCGCCGGGTTCATCGGCTCGGAAGTCGCGTCGGCGGCACGCAAGCGCGGCCTGCCGGTGACGATCGTGGAGGCGTCGGCCGTCCCGCTCGCCCGAGCGGTCGGGCCGGAAGCCGGCGCGGAGCTGACCTCGCTCCACCGCGAAGCGGGCACCGAGCTGCGGCTCGCCACCGAGGTCACCGGCGTCGGCGGCGACGGCGTCCGGCTGGCCACCGGCGAAGTCCTGCCCGCGGACCTCGTGGTCGCCGGCATCGGCGCGGCGCCGGCCACCGGCTGGCTCGAGGGGAGCGGGCTGACGCTGCACGAGCGCGACCGCGGCGTGGTGTGCGACGCGACGCTGTCGGCCGGACCGCCGGGTGTCTACGCGGCGGGCGACGTCGCGCACGTGGCGAACCCGCTGTTCGACGGCGAGCCGATGCGGCCGGAGCACTGGACGAACGCGGCCGAGCAGGGTGCGGCCGCCGCCCGGCACGCGCTCGACCCGGCGTCGGCGCGGCCACTCGAAGCCGTGCCGTACTTCTGGTCCGACTGGTACGGCCACCGGATCCAGTTCGTCGGCACCTCGCGCGCCGACGAGGTCGTGTCCGCGGGCGGGGTGACGCTGTACCGGCGCGGCGACCGGCTCGTCGGCGCGCTGACCGTCGACCGCCCGCGCGAGATCATGAAGTACCGCCGGCGCGTGGCCGCGCGGGCCGCCTGGATCGAGGCGCTGGCCTTCGCGGGTGCGGCCTAGGATGGCGACCATGAGTGCGGCACTTCCGGCGGCGCCCGAAGGTGGTCAGCACCGGCAGCCGATCATCACCGCGGCGATCGAGCTGACCGCGCGGTCCGGCTGGCAGGCGGTCACGATGGCGCGGCTGGCCGAGGTCGTCGGCGTGAGCCGCCAGACCGTCTACAACGAGATCGGCTCGAAGGCCGCGCTGGCCGAGGCGATGGTCACCCACGAGCTCGACCGGTTCCTCTCGGTCGTCGTCGCGGCCTTCGACCGGCACGAGAACGACCTGGTCGAGGCGATGTACGACGCCGTCCGCGCGGTCCTCGAGCTGGCCGACGACAACATCCTGCTGCGCGCGATCGCCTCCGCCACGCACGGCACCGCCCCCGAGCTGCTCCCGCTGCTGACCACCGAAGCGGGCACGCTCTTGACGCGGGCGAAGGTGATGCTCACCGCGCGCGTCGCCGCCTACCGCCCCCCGCTCGCCGACGAGCAGGTCGCCGTCGTGATCGACATCGTCGTGCGCACGGTGCTCAGCCACGTCATGCAGCCGTCGGACACCCCCGCCCGCACCGCCGACTCCCTGGCCTGGGTCGCGGCCCGCGTCCTCGGCGTGGACGCGACCCCGCCGCTGCGGCACCGCTGACTCACCGGAGGCCGCGGCGGTCCAGCCACGCCGAGATCCCGGTGCCGATCGCCTCGGGCCGGTCCTCCTGCGCGTGGTGCCCGGCCTCCCCGCCGGGGACGACGTCGAGCGCGGCGATATTCTCTTCGCACCACCGCGCCACCTTCTCGCCGATGGACAGCGTGGGGGAGCCCTCGAACGTCATCAGCAGCTTCGGCGTGCCGGTGCTGGTGGCCAGCCACTCGTCGTAGGCCTCGATGCGCGGGATCAGCTCGGCCGGTTCGCCGCCGAGCGGCAGCTGCCGCGCCCACGCGAGCACCGGCCGGCGGCTCTCGGGGGTGGGGAACGGCGCGAGGTACGGCTCGAGGTCGGCCACCGGTGTGCGCACGCCGCCGGTGAACGCCTGCCGGATGAACAGGTCCTGCGTCAGCACCAGCTCTTCGCCGACGCCCGGCGTGCGGATCTTCCGTGTCCGCTCGACCGCCTGTGGCGACAGGTCGTCCCAGGCCAGCGGCTTGACGATGGCTTCGAAGAACGCCACCCCGCGGACGCGGCCGGGGTGGCGGGCGGCGTGGTCGAAGGCGAGCGCGCCGCCCCAGTCGTGGCCGACGAGGACGACGTCGTCCAGGCCGAGCGCGTCGAACCAGGCGTCGAGGTAGCGGGCGTGGTCGGCGAACGAGTAGGCGATGTCGGGCTTGGCCGAGCGGCCCATGCCGATGAGGTCGGGCGCGAGCAGCCGGCCGCCGCCGACGTGGGGGAGGACGTTCCGCCAGCCGTGCGACGAGCCGGGGTTGCCGTGCAGGAAGACGATCGGGGTGCCGGAACCGGATTCTTCGTAGTGGAGGTCCATGTCTGTCCCTTCAGGGAGCCAGCGGGGTGTCGAGGAGGAGCGTGAGCTCGCGGGTGAGGGCCGCGGTGCGGTCCCCGTCCCGGCCGCCGAGCGGCGCGAGGAGCCGGTCGAGCAGCTCGGCCACGGTCGCGATCGCCGGCTCGACGACGTCGCGGCCGCGGGCGGTGAGGCTCAGCCGGACCGTCCGGGTGTCGGCGGTGTCGCGGGTGCGCTCGACGAGACCGTCCGCGTCGAGGGCGCGGGCGAGCTTCGAGACGTAGAGCGTTTCCAGGCCGGTGTGGTCGGCGAGTTCGCGCTGGCTGGGGCTTTCCCCGGCGCGTTCGAGGCCGGAGAGCGAAGCCAGGAAGACGTACTGGGCGTGCGTCAGCCCGACCGGCGCGAGGGCGCGGTCGACGGCCACCCGCCACTTCATGGACAGTCGCCAGACGAGATGGCCGGGGGTGCTCATGTCAAATACAGTACATGGCTACTAAGTACATGGCTACTGTCCGGCGAGCTCCCGGATCCGGTCCATGGCCGCCCGGACCTCGGTGAACCTGGTGGTCAGCGGGCTCAGTCCGACGCGGATGCCGTCGGGACGGCGGAAGTCGATCAGCACGCCGTGCTCGATGAGCACGCGGGAAAGCCGCTCGGCGTCCGGGTGCCGCAGGGTGACGTGCCCGCCGCGGCGGGCGTCTTCGCGCGGCGAGGCCACGCTGAAGCCGAGCGGGACGAGCCACTCGTCGGCGAGGGCGAGCACCCAGCGTCCCAGCGCGACGGCCTTGGCCCGCACGCGGTCGATCCCGGCCTCGGCCAGCAGCGCGACGCCTTCCTGGACGCCCACCATGCCCAGCACCGGCGGGGTGCCGGACAGCGCGCGGCGGATGCCGGGCGCCGGCACGTAGTGCTCGGCCATGCCGAACGTGTCGGCCGCGCCCATCCAGCCGGTGATCGGCTGCCCGAAGTCCGCGTGGTGGCGGGCGTTCACGTAGAGGAAGGCGGGCGCGCCGGGCCCCGCGTTGAGGAACTTGTACGTGCAGCCGACGGCGAAGTCGGCCCCGCCGGCGTCCAGCTCGACCGGGATCGAGCCGACGCTGTGGCAGAGGTCCCAGACGGTGAGGGCGCCGCGGTCGTGCACCAGCCGCGTGATCCCGGCGAGATCGGCGATCGCGGCGGTGCGGTAGTCCACATGGGACAGCACCACGGCGGCGGTCCGCGGCCCGGTGACCGCCGCGACGTCGTCCGGGCGGACGTCGGCCGCTTCGATCCACCGGACCGTGTGCCCGAGCTCCGCGGCGACGCTCTCGACGAGGAACCGGTCGGTGGGGAAGTTGGCGGAGTCGGTGACGATCTCGTCGCGCCCCGGCCGGAGCGCGGCCGCCGCCCGCAGCGTCTTGTACAGGCACACGGACGTCGAGTCGGCGACGATGGTCTGGCCGGGCGCGGCGCCCAGTGCGACGCGGCCCAGCTCGTCCCCGATCCGTTCGGGCAGCGCGAGCCAGCGCTCTTCCCAGGACCGGATCAGCCGCGCGCCCCACTCGTCGGCGACGAGCTCCCGCAGCCGTTCGGCGGTGGCGCGCAGCGGGCGGCCCAGCGAGTTCCCGTCGAGGTAGGCGACGACGCCGGGGTCGGCGATCGGGACGAAGCGGTCCCGGAACGCGGCCAGCTCGTCCGCGGCGTCGAGGCGCCGGGCCTCCTCGAGCGTGGTCAGTGGTCCTTCTCCTGGACCCGTACGGTTTCCTTGCGCACCTCGGCCTGCGTGGCGCGTTCCCGCACCAGCCAGTCGGGGCTTTCGGTCTTCAGCGCGTCGATCTGCTCGGTGGTGAGGGCCTCGGTGATCCCGCCGCGGCTGAGGCCGCCGATGGAGACGCCGAGCTTCGCCGCGACGACCGGGCGCGGGTGCGGGCCGGTGCGGCGCAGCTCGCGCAGCCACTCGGGCGGGTCGGTCTGCAGCGCGTTCAGCTCGTCGCGCGAGACGACGCCCTCCTGGAACTCGGGGGGCGTGGCTTCGAGGTACACACCCAGCTTCTTCGCCGCCGTCGCGGGCTTCATCGTCTGGGAGGTCTTGTGCGACGTCATGCCGTCCAGGGTAGCCAGCGCCCCGCCCGGTAGCCTGACCCGGTGACCTCGTTCCGTCTCGCGTACGTCCCGGGTGCGACCCCCGCCAAGTGGGTGCGGACGTGGGGCGAGCGGCAGCCGGACGTGCCGCTCGAGCTGGTCCCGGTCGCCGCGGCCGACGCGACGGGCCTGCTCCGCGAGGGCGGCGCGCACGCGGCGCTGCTGCGGTCCCCGATCGACCGCGACGGCCTGCACGCGATCCCGCTCTACACCGAGACGACGGTGGTCGTGGTCGCCAAGGACCACCTGCTCGCGGCGGCGGACGAAGTGTCCACAGCGGACTTGGCGGACGAGGTCGTGCTGCATCCGTCGGACGACACGATCGAGTGGCCTGCGCTCCCGGGCCGGCCCGCGGTGTCCCGCCCGGAGACGACGGCGGACGCGATCGAGCTGGTCGCCGCGGGGGTCGGCGTCCTGGTGGTCCCGCAGTCCCTGGCCCGCCTGCACCACCGCCGCGACCTGACGTACCGGACGATCACGGACGCACCGCAGTCGAGCGTCGCGCTGTCGTGGCTCGAAGACGAGACGACGGACCTGATGGAGACGTTCATCGGGATCGTGCGCGGCCGCACGGTCAACAGCACGCGCGGACGCACGCAACCGGCGCCGGAGGAGAAGAAGCGCCCGGAACGCAAGCCCGCGCCGGCGAAGTCGACGGGGAAGCGCCCGGCCCGCCGAACCGGCGGCGGCGCGCCCAAGCGCGGGAAGCCGCGCCGCAAGTCCTGACCGCCGGCCGCGCCTCAGTTCGTCGAGTAGACGCAGTTGCCGTCGGCGCGGTCCGGCAGGTCGGGGTCGTCGAACCACAGGCCGTCCTCGCCGAGGTACCGGAACTGGATGACCGTCCCCGGCGTCACGTCCACCGACGCCGACCGGCGGCCGTTGGAGCGCGTGGTCAGGTGGTGGCGACCGGGCGTCCAGTCGTTGAAGGAGCCCACCACGCTCACGCGGCCGGGGGGTGCCCCGGCGGGGAGGCTGAACGTCACCCGCTGAGCGCCGGCCCGGCTCTTGCTGGTCTTGATCACGCTGCGACGGCCTTTCGGAGAAGGAAAAACGAGGGGGGCGTGCTCGGCACTGAGCGCCGACATGATGACACACCTGTCACGGTCCGGTCACCCGCAGTGCCCGAAGGAATTACCCAGCCGCTCAACGGTTCGCCACCGACCGGGTGGTCCTGCCGCGAACCATGATCATCTTGCTGCCGGACGTGCTTTCCGGTGCGAGACTGGCTGCCGTGACCGTCGCCGCTGATCGTCAAGTCAAGGACCCGTGTGCCTGGCTCAGCGCCGTCACCCTCGACCTCGCCGGAATTCACCCGGCCGATACCCGAGGGGTGCTTTTGACGGTGTGGGACGGGCTGGTCGCCGCCCGGCTCGCCGGGCTGCACGCCGCCGCGGCCTCGCCTCGCTGGCGGGTCCGGCAATGCCACGCCGAATCGGTCGAGTTCGATCTCGCCGTCCAGCTGGCCCGCAACTGCACTGTCGGCACGGGCCTGGCCATCCCGGCCCGGCTGCCCGGAGCCGCCGTCGCCTGGCCGGTGGAGCGGGCCGACGCCGCCGTCGCCGCGATCATCTCCTTCTGTGCCACCGCGGAGACGATGTTGCGCCGGGCGGGCGAGCTGACCCCGGTGTGGGAGGACAGCCTGCTCGGGCCGGTGTCGCTGACCCGCTGGCTGGCCGACTCCTGGGCGGGCCGCCACCCGGGCTGCCCCCTGCGGCTCCCGGTACCCCCGCCGTCGTGGTGGCGGTGAACGCCGTCCGTCAGGGGAAGGCTGGGCCGGCCGAACCCGGCGCCGGGCGAAAGGAGGCCGGGGTGGCCACATCAGCTGTCCCGCCCACAAGACTCCCGCACGAGACCCGCGCAGCGGTGCGCGAGGTGCTGCTGGCGGAGCTGACCTCCGCCGGCACGCGCGCGCGAGCCGAGGGCTGCCCACCGGAAGTGCTGTCGGACATCCTGGACGCGCGGCTGCGGTTGGTCGCGGAGGATGCCCGGGATGGTTGCTGTGAGCCGGGTTTCGTCGGCGAGGGTGGCGTTTGAGCCTCGGCCGGTGCGTGCGGTTGGGTTCGGTGGCCGAGGATGTCCGGGCCGACGTTGCGAGCCCCGGCCGTGTCGGCGAGGGTGCTGCCTGAGACCCAGCCGACCGCGCTCGATGGCCGAGGGTCCAGGGCGGTCGTTGCGAGCCCGGACTGGTCGGCCAGGGTGGTGCCTGAACCTGGCCGGGTGCCGCTGCGTTCGGTGGCCGAGGAGTCGGGGCGGCTGTCGCGAGCCCGGCGGAGTCGGTGAGGGTCGTGTCGGAGCCCGGCCGGTGCCTGCGCTCGGCGTCGAGGATGTCCGGGTGGTCGTTGCGAGCCCGGCCTTGTCGGTGAGGGTCGTGTCGGAGCCGGGCCGGTGCCTGCGCTCAGCGTCGAGGATGTCCGGGCCGACGTTGCGAGCCCGGCCGAGTCGGCCAGGGCGCTGTCTGAACCCAACCGGCCCGCGCTCAGCGGCCGAGGATGGCCAGCACCGTCGACACTATCCGGTCGAGCGTCGCCTCGTCGGCGAGGGCCGCCGCCAGCCAGTCGTCGCGGGTGGATCCGTTGTGCGGCAACCGGTCCAGCGCACTCCCACCCGACCCGAACACCCGCCGGACGACCGCCGTGACCGCCGTCCGCGGATCCTCGGCGCGGTCCAGGCGGGCCTCGATCGCGCGCAGTGCCTCCTCGGCCTGGCCGGCGAGGCGGGCGTCGTCGGCTTCGTCCGGGTCGACCAGGCGCAGCGGGGCCGGCTCGGCCGCGCCGTCCGCCGGCATCGGCGCGACCGGCGCCCGCTTGTGCCCGAGGGGGCGCTCGACGTGCTCGGCGTACCACTTCGGGCGGCTGCGCATCGCGGTCAGGACCGTCCGCACCTCGCGGTCGAGCGTGTCGCGCGTGTCGCGGCCGGCCGGTGGCGCCCCGGTGACCTCCGCGCGGCGGGCGGCCCAGCCGTCCAGCGGCCACAGCTCCGCGCCCGCGGTCGCCGGCACCCCCGCCCACACCAGGATCTGGAGGGCGAGGTCGCACAGCCACCGGTCGCCGCCGAGGGCTTCGCCCAGCCAGGCCGGCAGCCGGGGCCGTTGCAGGGCCCCGATTTCGCCGCGACGCCGCCGGTGCGCGTCGACCGTCGCCGGGCTGAGGCGGGTCGCCAGCCAGCCGTCGAAGTTCTCGATCGGGTCCGTCGCGCGCCGCAAAGCGTGCTCGACGACGGCCTCGACGTCGTCGTGGAAGCGGTCGAGGCAGTCGGGACGCAGCCATTCGAGCCCGCGGGCGCAGTCCGGGTGCCGGCGCTGCCGTTCCAGCGGCTTGGTGATCCGGGCGAAGACCAGCGGCCAGGCGACGGAGTAGACCGCGCCGCGCAGGCGGGCGCGGTCGCCGGGCGGGGCGGCCGAGGCCGAGTCCGCCAGCCTGCCGTCGCGGGCCAGCTTCCGGACCCCGGCGACGTCGGCCGGTCCGGTCGTCGGAAAAGTGGTGTCGAGCAACTTGTCCTCCCCGGATGTCGTCGACGGGGAAATGGTCGGTCAGCCGGGGAACCGGAAAAGGCCGCCGCCTGGCCGAATAGCGCCGGAACTGGCCAGCCACTGGCCACTCCGGAATCACCTGATCGGCGCAGCCCGCACCGCCGATCGCCCGGAAGTCCGCGTGTCACAATCGAAATCCCATGGCATACGAGGACGGGTTGCTCCGCGAGCTCACCACTTTGCGCCGCGGCTGGGGATTGGAAACCGAACGGCTGCGCGGCCGGCTCGGGCCGCTCGTTTCCGGCTGGTGTGAAATCCACCGGACGGCGAACGACCGCGAAGCGCGGCGGGTGCTGCGTGACGCCATTTCCGCCGCGATCGCCGAGTTCCCGGCGGACGACCGGCTGGCGGTCAACGTCGCGCTGGGCATCGCTCCCGGCGCGCAGCACGCGTTGCTCAGCGACCGCGTCGAGGTGCTCGCGGACCAGCTGCGGGTGTCCGCGCGCACGGCCCGGCGCCGGATCGACCGGTCGTTCGCGCGCCTGGCCGCCGAGATCGAGGCCGGCCTGCGGCCCGGTGACGGGGCGCCCGACGACCCGGACCAGGGCTGGTTCGTCAAGCGGCTGCGCGCCATCGTGCGGCTGGACACCGACGGGCCGGAGCTGATCGAAGAACGCCAGATCGTCGCGACGCGCGACGGGCTGAGCCGGATCTCCGCGCAGTTCACCGTGCCCCGCGTCGACGACGGCGGCGACGGCGAACGGCTGGTGGCCGCGGACGCCCAGCACGGCGTCCGGATCACCGATGCCAAGCGGGTGGGGCAGCGGCACTTCCGCTGGCTGCTCGACCTCCCGCGGCCGCTGGCGCGCGGGGACACCCACACGTACGCGCTGGTGATCCGGGTCCGGGACGGCCTGCCGATCCGGCCGTCGTACGCGTTCCTGCCGCTGGTGACGTGCGAGTCGTTCACCGTGCGGGTCCGGTTCGACCCGCAGCGGCTGCCGTGGACGGTGTGGCGCCTGGACCGGGTCCCGCCCTCGGTGCTCGCCGACCCCGCCAAGCCGGGCCCGGCGCTGAGGCTCGACGGCGCGTACGAGGTGGCGCAGGAGTTCAAGGCCCCGCAGCTGGGCTACGCCTACGGGTTGCGCTGGGTGCCCCAGGAAAGTCCCTGAGTGATATTCCTTGACTTGAATATTCTTTGATGTGAATGCTTTGGCTTGTAAATACTTCGGCTTGTAAATACTTCGGCTTGTAAATACTTCGGCTTGTGAATACTGGGGGCATGGAAGACGGGATCGCGGCAGCACTGGGGGACGCGGCGCGGTGGCGCATCGTCGAGCTCCTCGCCGAGCGTCCTCGGTCGGTCGGCGAGCTGGCCGAGCTGACCGGTCTCCGGCAGCCGCAAGCCACCAAGCATCTCCAGACCCTCGCCCGGGCCGGGCTCGTCACCGTTTTCCCGCTCGGGCAGCGTCGCGTCTACGCCCTCGAGGCCGAGCCGTTGGCGGCATTCGCGGGGAAGCTGACGGAGCTGGCGAAGGCGACCGAAGCGCACGAAGGCGAGCGGGACGTCGTGATGCGGTACCGCGCGGCCATCGAAGAGGACGCCGCGGCCGCGGACCGCGACCAGTGGGCGGACGGGCGGGAGTTCGCGTTCGAGCGGCTGCTGGCCGTGCCGCGTGAGGCCGTCTGGCGGCACTGGACCGACCCGGAGCTGCTGGCGTCGTGGTGGGTCCCGCCGTCGATGACGGTCACCGCCTGCGTCCTCGAGCCGCGGACCGGCGGGCGCGCGGTGCTCGCCTACCGCGACGCCGAGGGCGAATACCACTCGGAAGGGTGGGTCCGCCTCGCCGGCGAGCCCGGGCGGCTCGCGTTCGACCTGGCGGTCACGGGCGCCGCGTCCTTCACCGGCCACTACGACCTCGAGCTGACGCCGGTGCCCGGCGGCACCCGGTTGCGGCTCGGCCTGCGCATCACCGCGACGACGGTCGGCGCCGTCTCCGCCATCGCCGGGATCGAAACCGGCTGGGACCAGGTGCTCGACCACCTCACCGAAGTGCTCACCCAGGGAAAGAGCTGACGACCATGACCGAGCGCAGGGTCACCGCGAACCTGAGCCTCACGCTCGACGGGCGCTACCGCGGCCCCGGCGGGCCCGGCGACATGGGCGCGATCGTCTCGTACGCGACCACCGACGTCGCCCGCCGCCACCTGACGCGGATCTGGGAGGGCGCGACGACGGCGGTGCTCGGCCGTCTCAACGCCGAAGGTTTCCTGGGCTTCTGGCCGACGGTGGCCGCGGACGAGAACGCCGACCCGCGCGACCGCGGTTACGCGAAGTGGCTGGTGGACGTGGAAAAGGTGGTGTTCTCGTCGACGTTGACCGAGTCGCCGTGGGAGCGCACCCGCGTGGTGAACGCCCCGGCCGCGGACGTCATCGCGGATCTGAAAGCCACCTTATCGGGTGACATCCTGGTCAACAGCAGCGCAAGCATCATCAAGGCTTTGCTGTCGGCGAACCTGCTCGACCGCCTGTACCTGATGACCTGCCCGGAGATAGCGGGCGGCGGCCCCCGCCTGTTCGACGACGGCCTACCGGCGTCGAAGTGGCGCCTGACCCACCACGAAACGGGCGACCAAGGCGAGACGGCAGCGGTCTACGACCGCATGCATTGACGTCCATTGTGGACGGTGTGGCCGAACCGCGAAACGCGACCACCACGTGCCGGGGGTCCGGGGGTTGTCCCCCGGGTAGATACTGCGGGCACCGGCGAAGGTGCGTCAGCACCGAGCAGCCGGAGCCGCCTCGGGTGGGGCGGGCGGGGCTCGAACCCGCGGCCAAGGGATTATGAGTCCCCTGCTCTAACCAACTGAGCTACCGCCCCCGGGATTTGCATTCGCACAGAAGACTCAGTTCGCTTCAAGCTATCACAGCGGCCATCCGGGCAGATCCGGTAGGCCAAACAGGTTGAAGTGCCCACCGACCGGCGCAGCCTCGTCTAGGTTGCAAGGGCGTCACCGCTGAACGGAACGGCGGGAGGGTGGGCGATGGTCACGGTACCGCGAGCCACTCCGCACGGCCCGTACGCGCTTCGGTTGGCGCTGCTGGACGCACTCATCGCCGGGGCGGGCCTGGGCTACCTGGCGCACCAGTACCGGGAGACGCTCGTGGCGAACCTCGCGGCCATCGGCCTGGGTCTGCTGTTCGCGTTCGCGCTGGGCTACGCCCTCCGCGCGGCGGCCCGAGTCCTGCGCCGAGCGAACCGCCGCGTGGACGCGATTTTCGCCGAAGAACTGCGGAAGCCGTCCCCTCGGCCGCGGTGAGAGTGCGGATTCCGCTCAGTTTCCCGGGGTCGTGGGCGTGGTGGGCGTCGTTTCCTGTTGCGTCGAAGTAGTGGGGGGCGGCGCCGGCGCACCGTAGGCCGCGTAGGTGAACCAGATTTGGCCGAACGTCTTCGGCGTGGTCTGCGCGAACATCGCCCGCACCTGGAACGTGGTCGCGGTGTAGGAGCCCAACACCGTGTTGAGCGTGAACCCGTTGAACGGGCTCGGCGTGTTCGGCGACACCACGATCGCCTCGGGCACCTTGCCGAGGCCGTGCGTCACCGTGCAGAAGCCGTTGCCGTCGGTCACGCAGGTGGCCTGCGCCGCCTGGACGATCGGTGCGGGCGACGGCCCGACGGCGGCCGAAGCGCCGGCGAAGGCCACCGCGCCCGCCGTCACCACCAGGGCGCCGGCCACTGCTGCGAATGCGGTTCGGGTCATGACGATCTCCTCCCTCGGGACCCCGGAGTCGTCCGGCCCGCCCTCGCCGTTACGCCGTACACAGTGGACGGTGCCGGGTCAGGCCACCCGGTACCAGAAGTTCCCGATCGCCCCGGTAGTACTCAGCTCCACGGGCTCGAGCCGCACCCGGGTGCCGCCGGGGTGGTCGAACAGCCGTACCCCGTCGCCGAGCAGGATCGGGGCGATGTGCACCAGCACCTCGTCCAGCAGTCCGGCTTCCAGGCAGCGGCGGGCCGTCGTGGCGCCCAGTACCGCGACATACCCGTCGCCGGCCGCCGAAGACGCCGCCGCCACCGCCTTGCCCAAGTCGTCGACCAGGGTGAAGCCCGGTGACGGCGCCGCGTCGCGGGTCACCACGAAGATCGGGCCCTCCCAGCTGCCGCCGTACACCCTGCCCTCGGCCGTCGTCGCCGGCGCGTACGTGTTGTGCCCCATCACCACCGCCCCGATCTGCCCGAGGAGCCGCGAAACGACCGGGCTCGGCCCGGCGTGCAGGCCGGACATCCACGTCATGTCGTCGGCGGGGCCGGCGACGAAGCCGTCGAGGGACATCGTGATGTGGTAGAGGACCTTGGCCATGGTGGCGCCTTCCGGTAGAGGGTCACCCTTACCGACGGGCGCCGCCCGGAAAAGTCATCGGTCAAGCCGGGACGAGCTCCGAAGAAGCCGCGTACCGGCGCGCCAGCGTCGCGCACACGATCAGCTGGATCTGGTGGAACAGCATCAGCGGCAGCACGATCAGCCCCACCTGCGCGTGCCCGAACAGCACCGTCGCCATCGGCAACCCGCTCGCCAGGCTCTTCTTCGACCCGCAGAACACGATCGTGATCCGGTCGGCGCGGGCGAAGCCCAGCACGCGGGCACCCCAGCCGGTCGCGCCCAGCACCGCCGCGAGCAGCACGCAGCACACGCCCAGGAGCACCAGCAGGTGACCGGCGTCGAGCCGGTGCCAGATGCCCTCGACCATGCCCGCGCTGAACGCCGTGTAGACGACCAGCAGGATCGACCCGCGGTCGAACAGCTTGAGCGGCGCGGAGTTGCGCGTGATCCAGGCGCCGATCCAGCGCCGCGCGAGCTGTCCCGCGACGAACGGCGCGAGCAGCTGCAGCACGATCCCGAGCACGGCCGACCCGTCGACGCCGGCGCCGTCTCCCGACAGCAGCAGCGCGACCAGCAGCGGTGTGAGCACGATCCCGGCCAGGTTGGACAGCGACGCGCTGCAGATCGCCGCCGCGACGTTGCCGCGGGCGATCGAGGTGAACGCGATCGACGACTGGACGGTCGAGGGCAGCACGGCCAGGAACAGCACCCCGGCGGCGAGCTGGGCCGGCAGCACCGACGGCGGCAGCAGGAACAGCGCCAGGCCGAGCAGCGGGAACAGGACGAACGTCGCGGCCAGCACGACCGCGTGCAGCCGCCAGTGCCGCAGCCCGTCGAGGGCCTCCTGCGTCGACAACCGGGCGCCGTAGAGGAAGAACAGCAAGCCGACGGCGATCGTGGTGGCGAGGCTGAAACCGTCGGCCACGACGCCGGAAGCGGGCAAGAGGGTGGCGACCCCGACGGTGGCGAGGATGGCGACGACGAACGGGTCGAGACGTAACCGGGACATGGATCTCCTTCCCCGACAATTCTCGGCGAGACCTCGCTCATTGTGAACCCCGATGACCGGACTGACTGTCATCGCGAATCACGATAAAGTGACCCTGTGCTGGACCCGCGCCTGTGCCGTTCGTTCCTCGCCGTCGCCGAGACGCGCAGCTTCACCGCGGCCGCGCGGCGGCTGGGGGTCGGCCAGCCCACAATCAGCCAGCACGTCCGGCGCCTTGAGCGCGATTCGGGCGGGCTGCTCTTCGCCCGCGACACGCACACCGTCGAGCTCACCGCGCGCGGGCAGGCGATGCTGGGTTTCGCGCAGACGATCGTCGACACCGAAGAGCGCGCCGAGCGGCACTTCCGCGGGGCCGAGCTCCGCGGCCGCGTGCGCTTCGGCGTCTCGGAGGACTTCGCGCTCGGCGAGCTGCCGGAGATCCTGCACCGGCTGCGCGGCAGCCATCCGCTGGTCGACGTCGAGCTGACCGTCGAGCTCTCGGACGTCCTCGCGCAGCGGCTGCGCGCCGGTCAGCTGGACCTGGTGCTGGGCAAGCGCCGCCCGGGCGCCCACCACGGCCGGCTGCTCTGGCGCGAGCCCCTGGTCTGGATCGGCTCGGCGGCGACGGTGCTGGAGCCCGGCCGGCCGGTGCCGCTGGTGCAGTACCCGATGCCGTCGATCACGCGGCAGCTCGCGGTGGAGTGCCTCGAACGAGCCGGCCTGGAATGGCGCGCCGCGTGCCAGACGTCGAGCCTCACCGGCCTGCGGGCCGCGGCGGCGGCCGGGCTGGGCGTCACCCTGCACGCGCGCAGTCTGGTGCCGGCCGACCTCGTCGAGCTCGACGGCCTCCCCGAGCCCGGCGAAATCGAGTTCATGCTGCTGGCCCGCGAATCGATGGAGGGCCCGGCGGCGGCGCTGGAAGAATTCGTCCTCGACAGCGTCCGCCGCTAGTCCTCTTCCCCTTTCAGCAACCTTCGGAGCCGGGCGAGCGCGCGGTGCTGGGCGACGCGGACGGCGCCGGGGGTCGAGCCCACCGCCGCGGCCGTCTCCTCCGCGGACAGCCCGACGACCACCCGCAGCACGACGATCTCCCGCTGCTTCGCCGGCAGCACGTCCAGCAGCCGCGCCAGCCGTTCGTTCAGCTCGAACCGCAGGGCGCGCTGCTCCGGGCCGTCCGCTTCGGACACGCCGTCGGGGACCTCCGGCACCGGGTCGGAGCGGTTGCGGGCCGCCGAGCGGTGCGCGTCGGCGACCTTGTGCTGGGCGATGCCGTAGACGAACGCGAGGAACGGACGGCCCTGGTCGCGGTAGGAGGGCAACGCGGTCAGCACGGCCACGCACACCTCCTGGGCGACGTCGTCGGCCGAGGCGAACGAACGCTCGTGCCGGCCGACGCGGGCCCGGCAGTAGCGCACCACCAGCGGCCGGATGGTGGCGAGCAGGCGGGCGGTCGCGGCGTGGTCGCCGCCGATCGCGTCGGCGACCGGCTCGTCGTGGCGCCGCCAGTGGGCGGGGAACGCCTCCGGGGGCTGCGCCGCGGCTATCTCACGGACGAGGGCGCGGCTGCGCACCCGGAGCAGGGTGCCCTCCACGTCGAGCCCGACGCGCAGCGAGTCGTGCAGCGCGGCGTTGGACTCCCGCAGCAGCTCGGTGATCGCGGGGTCCCCGTACTCGGTTGCCGGCATGGTGCTCACCCTTCCCTGTCCCGCTGGTCGCCGGGTCGAGCGGCCCGGTGGCGCCTGAGGCGTTCCCGCACGTGGCGGAGGTTGGAGCGGACGGTCGCGGGCGCGATGCGCAGCGCCGTCGCGATCTCTGTGGGCGTGAAGCCGTCGAGGGACCAGGCGAGGACCGTCCGCTGCTGGCCGGGGAGGGAGGCGAGCAGGTCGATGAGCCCCGCGTGCTGGTCGACCAGTGCGGCCAGCTTCTCGTCGTCCTGCGGGTCGGCCGCGCGGGTCCAGTCCGTGCGCGCGTCGTCGAGCAGCCGCCCGGCGACGCGGCGGACCCAGGCCCGCGGGTCTTCGAGGGTCGGCCACGCCTCGAGCGCGTGCAGCATCGCCTCGGTGGCGATGTCGCGGGCCAGCTCGGCCTCGAACCCGGCTTTGCACAGGAACGCCACGAGCGGGGGGAAGTCGGCGCGGAAGAACGCGTCGAAATCGTCGCCAGCGCACACGGACCCCTCACCACCCCTCGCCTCCACTGGAACAAGTGCGCTGAGGTGACCGCTACGTGTAACGATTCGATCAAGACTGCACAGGAGGAGTAATGGCCTGCTCCGGATGGTGACGGCCGGTGACGAATGGGTGCGGGTATCTCGGGTACCCGGGGTTCGATGACCCAGTGGGACACGAGCCGGCGCCCGCCGCTCTCGATCCGGATCGAGGCGGCCCTCGCCGGCGGCGACCGGAGACGCGGGCGCCGGGCCGCGAACGGCGGATTCCGGACGCCGGCCGGGCTCACGGCGAAGGTGCCGGGACCCGGACCCGCCGGGGCCGGGAAGGTGCGGCCGCGGCGGCCGGAGCCGGATCGGAAAGCCTTGCGGGGTGCGGAGAAGCCCGCCCCGCCGGGCGGGCCGCGGAGCTCGTCGCCCTCGACGGGCGGGCGGCCCTCGCGCGGGTCGCGCCGGAGCGCGATCTCGCCGATCGGGTGACGTGATCGACATCGAGATCCCGGGAAGGAAGGCGTACTCTCATGTGTTGCAGTCTTGGTTGCCCGGAGGGTGAGCCGGGGACCGACGCCAAAACCCCCTTGACCCAGGCGGATACGCTCGCGCGTCCGCCGCGGTCAAGTCGGTTGACGCGTCACGACAATGGGAAACAGTAGAAGCTGAGGGAGGTGAACGAAGGAAATGGAAGCCACGATGACGGGCTGGGCGGACCTCGCGGCCTGCAAGGACGAGGACCCGGAACTGTTCTTCCCGATCTCCGCGATGGGCCCCGGTGCCCGGCAGACGGCGCAGGCCAAGGCCGTGTGCGCGCGCTGCCCGGTGCGCGGCGAATGCCTCGGCTACGCGCTCGACAACGGCCTGGACCACGGTGTTTTCGGCGGGACCACCGCCGAGGACCGACGCCGGTTGACGCGCACCGCGCCGCAGCGGCACCGAGCAGCTTGACCCGCCGCCGGTGACCTCTTCCCGGCGGCCAGGAAGCCGAACACCGAAATCGGAAGAATTTCATTCCGAGTGGTGTGCGCCCGGGCGGGTGATTCCCCGTGAATCACCCGCCCGGGCTTTTTCACGCCCGACCGGGGTGCGCGATGCACTACCGAATGCACGCGCCGGTCATCGGTGCGCGGTGACGGTTGTGGCGACCCGGGGTCATCGTGCTCACTCGTCGCGCCAGATCTCCGGCAGCCCCCACACCGCGGCCGGGACGGACTCGAACGCGGCCAGCTCCGTGACCAGGCCGTCCTCGATCGTCAGCAGCGACACCCCGAACCAGGTGTAGTCGGCCGCGCCCGGGCGCCGGAGCCACGTCGCCACGGCGGGCTGGCGGTTGGCGCGCGTCGCCCGCATCCGGAAGCGGCCGACGCAGTGCGGTGACGCGGGGTCGAGCGACAGCGACAACGCCCGGACGATCGCCGCGCCGCTGTCGAACCACAGCTCGTACGGCGGCATGACCGCGCGGGCGTCCGCGTGCAGCAGCCGGGCGACCGCTTGGGGGTCGCCCTGTTCGTAAGCCTCGATGAAACGCTTGAGCAGCGCGGTTTCCGCGGCCGTCGGATCGCCGGCCGTCCATTCGGTACGGTGCGCGGGCAGTCGCTCACGCAGGGTCGCCCGGGCGCGCTGCAGGGCGCTGTTCGCCGACGCGACGCTCGTCTCCAGCAGGTCCGCGGTCTCCTTGGCCGACCAGCCGAGGACGTCGCGCAGCACGAGCGCGGCCCGCTGCCGCGGCGGCAGGTACTGGACGGCCGCGAGGTAGGCGAGCTCGATGGTCTCCCGCTCGACGACGAGCGCGTCCGGCCCGGCCTCGTCCAGCAGCCGGTCCGGGACCGGCTCGAGCCACGGCAGATCGACGGCGGAGATGGGCCCGTCGGGCTCGCCGGCGGGCCCGAGCTGATCGGGCAGCACCCGCCGCGGCCGCCGGGCGAGGACGTCGAGGCAGGCGTTGGTCGCGATCCGGTACAGCCAGGTCCGCACACTGGCCCGGCCTTCGAACCGGTCGCGGGCCTTCCAAGCGCGCAGGAAGGTCTCCTGGGCGAGGTCTTCGGCATCGCTCAGCGAGCCGAGCATCCGGTAGCAGTGCACCTGGATCTCCCGCCGATGCCGCGCGACGACCGTCTCGAAATCCGGAGCGTGACCCACCCGGGCACGCTAGCGCAGTTCCCGCGCTCCGGGCCTCGGTTCCGCAGGCTGGCTGCCAGCCACCCGATTCGCGAGGTTCCGCCGGGCCGCTGGGGATCCCGGGTGCGAGCGACCGAGGTTCGGGCGCCGCGGCCCGGCCGGCGGGAGACCTCCCCGGGCGGGGTCCGCCCGGCGCCGTGGACCCGCCGAGCCGAGACCGGCGGGGAGATTTCCCCGGGCCGAGACTGGCGAGAGGTCTCCCGCGCGTGGGTCCGCCCCGGGACTGTGGACTCTCCGGGCCGAGACCGGCGGGAGATCTCCCCGGGTTGGGGTCTGCCCCGGGCCGAGACTGGCGAGAGATCTCCCGCGCGTGGGTCCGCCCCGGGCCGAGACTGGCAGGCGATCTCCCGCGCGTAGGTCCGCGCTGGCGCCGTCGACCTCCGCGCCGTCGACCTCCGGGCCGAGACCGGCGGGCGCCCGCACCGCGGCCACCGCCGGCTGCGAGACTGCCCCCGTGAGCGGAACGGTGCTGGTACTCGGCGGACGCAGCGAGATCGGGCTGGCCGTGGCGGAACGCCTGGCCGGCGACCACGGGAAGGTCGTGCTGGCCGCCCGCCCAGGCGCGGACCTGACCGCCGCCAAGACAACCCTCCGCGAAGCCGGCGCCGAGGCCGTCGAGACGGCCGAGTTCGACGCCGACGATCTCGCCTCTCACGGTCCCTTCCTCGAGAAGGTCGCCGCCGAGCACGGGCCCCTGGACGTCGTCGTGCTCGCCTTCGGCATCCTCGGCGACCAGGCCCGCGCCGAAGCCGACGCCACCCACGCCGCCGCGATCGTCCACACGGACTACGTCGCCCAGGTCGGCGTGCTGACCCACGCCGCGAACCTGCTCCGCGCCCAGGGCCACGGCAGCCTCGTCGTGTTCTCGTCCGTCGCCGGGGTCCGCGTGCGGCGCGCCAACTACGTCTACGGCTCGGCGAAGGCCGGCCTCGACGGCTTCGCGAGCGGCCTCGCCGACGCCCTGGTGGGCTCCGGTGTCCACCTCCTGCTCGTCCGCCCCGGCTTCGTCGTCGGGCGGATGACCGAGGGCATGAGCCCGGCGCCGTTCTCCAGCACGCCGGAGCAGGTGGCCGACGCGACCGTCGCCGCGCTGCGCAAGCGCCGCGGGGTCGTCTGGGTGCCCGGTGTGCTCCGTCCGGTCTTCTTCGGAATGCGCTTGCTGCCGCGCGCGGTCTGGCGCCGGCTGCCGCGCTAGCTGTGTCCACCGCCACAGCACGTTCTCGTGTGCGCGCCGGTACTTTCCGTCGCGAAACCGGCCGATCGGCTGGAAACAGCTCGGCCGATCGGGCAACGTCACGAGCTTTCAACAAGTTTCTCAGCTGATTCCCAGCTAACCCGGTGATCCTCGAAGGCGGGGTCGGAGGTTCACCACAGGGAAGCAAGGGGAAGTGTCGTGCTGCTGTCGTCCCGGGGGCGTCGCATTGGCGTGCGGGTCGCGCTCGGCGTCGTGTCGGCGCTCGTGCTCGGCGCCACCGGGTACGCCTGGTCGCAGCTGAGCAAGCTCGACCACGGTCTCGTGACCGCCAACGTCATTTCGCCGTCGGGGCAGGTCGAGGACGAAGACACCATTCCCGGCGAACCGCTCAAGGTCGCGCAGAACGTCCTGCTCGTCGGGATCGACGCGCGCACCGACGCGTACGGCAACCCGTTGCCGCAGAACGTGCTCGACGCCCTGCACGCCGGCGGCGGCGACGACGGCGGCGACACCACCGACACGATGATCGTGGTCCACATCCCGGCCGGCGGGGCCGCGGCGACGGCGATCTCGATCCCGCGTGACTCCTATGTGGACATCGCGGGCGGGTACGGCAAGCACAAGATCAACTCGGCGTACAGCCGCGGCAAGAACGCCGCGATGGCCGGGCTGCGGTCCCAGGGCCTCTCCGGCGCGCAGCTGGAGATGGCGGCGAACGAGGCCGGCGCGAAGACCTCGATCCAGACGATCGAGAAGTTCACCGGGCTGACGATCAACCACTACGCGGCCATCAACCTCGCCGGCTTCGACGCGCTGTCGCAGGCCGTCGGCGGCGTCGAGGTCTGCCTCAAGGCGCCGGTGCACGACAAGTACTCCGGCGCGGACTTCCCGGCCGGGACGCAGACGCTGTCCGGGCCGCAGGCACTCGCGTTCGTCCGCCAGCGCCACGGCCTGACCAGCGACCTCGACCGGATCGCGCGGCAGCAGGCGTTCCTGTCCGGGATGGCGCAGAAGGTGCTCAGCGCGGGCACGTTCACCAACCCGGCGAAGCTGTCCGCGCTGGTCGACGCGGTGCAGGGGTCCGTGGTGCTGGACCGGGGCTGGGACGTCCTGAGCTTCGCGCAGCAGCTGCGGGGGATGAGCTCGGGGGCGATCGCGTTCGCCACGATCCCGGTGCAGAGCCTGTCGCTGGCCACGCCGTCCGACGGTGACGCGGTGAAGGTCGACCCGGCGCAGGTGCAGCAGTTCGTGCGCACCGCGATCAGCACACCCGCGGTCCAGGCCTCGGGCGACGACACGGCCGGCGGCGTGAAGCCGGTCGCCGCGACGCAGACGCCAGGCACCACGAAGCAGCCGGCGACCAGTGCGGCCGCCGGCTGCGTGAGCTGAATGCTCAGACGAACGCGGACTGTCCCGTGATCGCCTTCCCGACGATCAGCGTGTTCATCTCGCGCGTGCCTTCGAAGGAGTAGATCGCCTCGGCGTCGGCGAAGAACCGCGCGACGTCGTAGCCGAGCACGATCCCGTTGCCGCCGAAGATCTCCCGGCTCCAGGCGACGACCTCGCGCATCCGCGACGTGACGAACGCCTTGGCCAGCGACGAGTGCTCGTCCTTGAAGATCCCCGCGTCCTGCAGGCGGGCGAGCTGCACGAGCATGCCCCACGACGCGGTGATGTTGCCGAGGCTCTTCACGAGCAGGTCCTGCACCAGCTGGAACCGCGCGATCGGCCGGCCGAACTGCTGGCGCTCCTGCGCGTAGGCCAGCGCGGCTTCGTAGGCGCCGATCGCCACGCCGAGCGCCTGCCACGCGACGCCGCCGCGGGTGGCACGCAGGATCTCGGCGACGTCGCGGAAGGAGTCGATGCCCTGCAGGCGGTTCGCCTCCGGCACGCGGACGCCGGTCAGCGTGATCTCGGCGTTCTCGACGATCCGGAACGCGATCTTGCCCTCGATCTTCTCCGGCACGAAGCCCGGCATGTCCTTCTCGACGACGAAGCCCTTGACGTGGTTGTCGTCGACGTCCCGCGCCCAGACCACGATGTAGTCGGCGAAGGTCGCGTTGCCGATCCACTTCTTGGCGCCGTCGAGGACCCAGGTGTCACCGTCCCGCTTGGCCGTGGTGCGCATGCCACCGGCCACATCGGACCCGCCGAGCGGCTCGGTCATCGCGAACGCGCCGATCTTGTCCATGGCGGCCATCTCCGGGAGCCAGCGGTCCCGCTGCTCCTGGCTTCCTCCACTGTAGATCGAGTACATCGCGAGTCCGTTGTGGACACCGAAGAACGTCGCCACGGACGCGTCGGTGCGGCTCATCTCCATCGCCATCATGCCGGTGAGCAGGTGGCTGACCGCGGGCTTGTGCTCGCCGTAGCCCTCGTACGGCAGGCCCGCGAGGCCGCTCTCGCGGAACATCCCGATCAGTTCCTTCGGGAAGGTGCCGGCTTCCCAGTTCTCGTTCACCAGCGGCTTGACGTCGTTGGTCATGAACTCGCGCGCCTTGACGAGCAGCTTGCGCTCGTCGTCGGGCAGCAGCGCCTCGAAGTCGTAGAAGTCGGCGGTCAGCTTGTCCTCGAGCGGTTCCATGTCAGTTCTCCTCCACTGCGGTCAACACTGCGAGCTGCTTGCGGTCGCGCGTCTCGGCGAGTTCCGAGTACGTGGAGGAGCCGTAAGCCTTTTCGACGGCTTCGATGAGCCGTTCCTGCTCTTCCGGGCTCTGGCTGGGGTTTCCCAGCCCGGCCCACATCTTCTTCATGGACTTGCCGATGTGCTCGGCCATGTGCCGGTAGCCGCCGGGGCCGCCACCGAGGTGCGAGCCGAGGAACGGCCCGACGGTCGCCCAGCGGATCCCGAGCGAGTTCGTGATCACGGCGTCCAGTTCTTCGGGCGTCACGACGCCCTGCTCGACGAGGTAGATCGCCTCGCGACTGAGCGCGTTCTGCAGCCGGTTGCCGACGAAGCCGGGGATCTCCTTGCGCTCCACGACCGGCGTCCGGCCGAGTGCGGTGTAGAACTCGACGGCGCTTCGCACGGACTCGTCGCTGGTCTGCTCACCGGGGACGACCTCGACCAGCGGGATCAGGTGCGGCGGGTTGAACGGGTGTCCGATGAGGACACGGCTGCCGTCGATCTCGCCGGTGAACGCCGTCGAGGGGATGGCGCTCGACGAGCTCAGCAGCAGCGCGTGCTTCGGGGCTTCCTCAACCAGCTTCGCGAACAAGTCCTTTTTGAACTCGACGTTTTCGGGACCGTTCTCCTGCACGACATCCGCGTCGCGCACGGCTTCGGTGACGTCGGCGGCGATGCTCACCCGGCTCGCCAGGTCCTCGGCGGTCGTGCCGAGGTGCGGGGCGAACTTCGCCAGCGCGTCGGCGACGGCGTCGGCGAGGTCGGGCCGGGGGTCGGTGACGCGGACGGTCAGGCCGTGGTGGGCGAACAGCGCCGTCCAGGACAGGCCGATGGTTCCGGCACCGATGACTGCGGCGTTCTTCATGACCGCGCTCCCTTCAAGTAGTCGAAGACCGGCTTGACCGGGGCGAGCGTCAGGTCGGTGAGGATGTGGCTCGCGGAGACGACCTCCAGCACCGGCAGGTCGGCCAGCGGGGCCAGGACGTGCTGGAACAGCTGCAGCCGCGCGGGGCCGGTGTAGGCCTCCTTGACCACGACGTCGGTGATCTCGGTGCGGACCAGCTCCTGCACGCGCGGCGCGCCGTCGTAGCCCGGGATCGTCTTGAGCATGAACGTCGGGACCGTGATCTGCCGCTCGGCTTCGCGGACGTCCAGCTCGTGGTGCTTGTAGCCCATGGTCGCGGTCGCCACCCGGAGCGTCCCGTAGTCCAAGGTGCCCACGAGAACACCGTTGTCGGCGTAGAGGTCCGGGCGGCCGATGGTCTTCGGGTACGCGCTGACCTCGCGCCCGGACGCCGTCGCCGGGAAGTTGTCGAGGTACATCGCGTGCAGGTACTCGCCGCGCTCGCCGTCGAAGCTGACCTCGATCGCCTGGCCGGACTCGGTGTACGGGCCGTAGCCGGAGACGTCGCCCATCTTCATGACCTCGAAGCGCACCAACGGTTCTTCGATCTGAAGGGGCTCCGGCACGACGGCACGCAGCGCCTCGGCGTCGGTGCGGTAGACGATGTTCAGGTACTCGCGGTTCGTGAACCTCGGGACCACGGGCGCGAACGCCGGGGCGGTCAGGGGAGTGGTCACGTGCTTGCGGACTTCTTCGATCTTCATTCGCCTGTCCACTTCGGAGCGCGGCGCTCGGCGAAGGCGGTCATGCCCTCGCGGACGTCTCGGGACTGCATCAGTTTCTTGACTTCCTCGCGCTGCACGGCTTTCGGATCCGCCGCGCGCACGATCTTCTTGACGGCGGCGAGCGCGAGGGGCGCGTTCTCCGCCAGCTTCTCGGCCAGCTGGAGCGCGACGGCGGCGGCGTCGCCGGCCGGGGTCACGCGGTTGACCAGGCCCAGCTCGCCGGCTCGACGGCCGGTGACGGGCTCGCCGGTGAGCAGGAACTCCATCGCCAGGTGGTGCGGGATCCGCTTCGGCAGCCGGAGCACGCCACCACCGGCGGCGATCAGGCCGCGCTTCACTTCCGGGAGGCCGAACTGGGCGTCTTCGGCGGCGACGATCAGGTCGCAGCCGAGCGCGAGTTCGAACCCGCCACCCATCGCGAACCCTTCGACCGCGGCGATCAGCGGCTTGGCCAGCTCGGCTTCGGTGAGGCCGCCGAAGCCGCGTCCCGGGATCTCCGGCGACTCGCCCTTCAACGCGGCCTTGAGGTCCATGCCGGCGCTGAAGGTGTTCTCGGCGCCGGTCAGGACGCCCGCTCGCAGCGTCGGATCGGCTTCCAGCTCGTCCAGTGCGGCGGCCAGCCCGGCCGCGACGGCGGCGTTGACCGCGTTGCGGGCCTGGGGCCGGTCGATCGTGATCAGCAGGGTGCTGCCGATCCGCTCGGTACGTACGTCCATGGTCTTGCTTCTTTCAGTTCAGTTCCGCGAGGACTTCGGCGGTGTCCTGGCCGGCCAGCGGGGCCAGGCGGCGGATCGAGCCGGGCGTCGCGGAGAACTTCACCGGGATGCCGACCGTGCGGATGGCGCCCTCGCTCGGGTGCTCGACGGTGTCGAGCAGGTGGCCGTCGCGGACGTAGGGGTCCTCGTGGGCCCGGTCCAGCTCGAGCACCGGCGCCATCGGGATGCTGTGCTTCGCGCAGACCTCGGCCCACTCGTCGGTGGTCAGCGCCGGGGCGCAGGCCGCGATCTGCTCGGTCAGCCACTCGTTGTCGGCGCGGTCGATGGCCTCGCCGTTCACGCGCGGGTCCTCGGCCAGGTCGGGGCGCTCGGCGGCGGCGAAGAAGTCGCGGAAGTTCTTCGGGTTGTACGGGATGACGCAGGCGAGGCCGTCCTTCGTGCGGACCGCGGCGTGGCCCTTCGTCATCGACAGCGCGAACCCGGTGGGGCCTTCGGCCGGCTCGTAGGTGTGCCCGGCGAGGTGTTCGACCAGGTTGAACGCGAGCAGCGTGTCGGTCATCGGGATCTCGATCTGCTGGCCCTGGCCGGTCTTGTCGCGGTGCACCAGCGCGGCGAGCACGCTGTAGGCGATGGTCAGCGACGACACCTTGTCGCCGATGATCGTCGGCAGGTAGACCGGCTCGCCGAGCGCGCGGTTGGCGACGTCGACCAGGCCGGAGGAGGCCTGCACGGTCTCGTCGTAGGCGGCGTTGCCGGCGCGGTCGGAGTCGCCGCGGAAGCCCTGCGCGTGGGCGTAGACCAGGCGCGGGTTGCGCTCGGCGACGTCGGCGTAGTTCAGCCCGAGGCGGCTCAGCGCGCCGGGGCGCATGTTGGTGATCAGCACGTCGGCGGTGTCGATCAGCTTGAGGGCCTGCTCGCGCTCGGTCTCGTCCTTGAGGTTGAGGGCCACGCTGCGCTTGTTGCGGTTGACGTTCAGGTTCAGCGGGGTCATGCCCGGCGTGGTGCGGTACTGGCCCACCCGCACGGTGTCCGCGGGGGACTCGATCTTGATCACGTCGGCGCCGAGGTCGCCGAGGATCTGGGCCGCGTACGGGCCCATGACCACGGTCGAGAGGTCGATCACCCGAACGCCGTCGAGGGGGCCGGTGGTGATGTCCGTCATCATTTCGTCCTTTCGCGCTCTTCGCTCTACTTGCGAACGTAGGCGCGGGCGAGGCAAAAGGGAATGATCATGATGCGCACAATGGTATGACCGCGGTGGTCATACCATTCTTTCAGGTGCTGATCGGGTCTTTGAAGACGTCTTTCGCGGCTTCGACGAGCTCACGCAGGTCGCCGTCGGTCCGATCGCGGCGCCAGAGCAGGCCGGTGTCCAGCTGGGGGCGGAAGTCGGTGAAGGGCAGGACGATGACGTTGTCGAGCCGGTAGCCGTGCATCGGGCTCTTGTCGTCCAGCATGGAAATGGAAAAGGCCTCGCCGCTGGAAATGATTTCGGACATCCCGCCGTAACCGGTGTTGGTCAGGCGGATGCGTTTCTTGACGCCCAGTTCGGCCAATTGGTGATCGAGCTGGTCGAAGTACGCCGGCGTGATTTCCCCAGGTGAGGCGACGTACGGGAATTCGGTCAGCTCGGCGAGGCTCACCGAGTCCCGCCCGGCGAAGAGGTCGGCGGGGACGACGGCGCCGAGCCGTTCCGACATCACCGGCACCTGTTCCAGCGCGGGGTCGGTGACCGGCAGCCGGGCCAGCGTGAGGGCGAGCTTCCCCTCGTGCACACCCTGGACGAGGTCGGCGGTGGTCCCGGGCCAGCGCTTGAGCTCGTACCGGTCGCGAACGCGCCCGGCGAGGGCGTTGACGCGATCCCGCAGGTCGGGGTGCACCCCGGCGGGCATGCCGAGGAAGACGGTGCTGCGCTGCGGCTCGGTCGCCTCCTTCAGCCGCCACGGGATGGCGCTCACTTGCTCGAGGACGTCCCGCGCGAGCGGCAGCAGCGCGGTCCCGGCGGCGGTGAGCGTGACGTGGTGGGTACTGCGGTCGAAAAGCTGCTGCCCCAGTTCGTGCTCGAGGTCCTTGACCCGCTGGGAAAGCGGCGACGCGGCCATGTGCAGCTTCCGCGCGGCCGCGGAGAAGTTCAGTTCCTCGGCGACCGCGACGAAGTAGCGCAGGTGCAGCATCTCCATGCCCCAAACCCTACGGCCCACCCGTGATGCCCCTCCAATCACGCGTGATGCCCGCTCAATCACGCGTGATGCCCGGCCAATCACGTGTGATGCCCGGCTCCGCACACCGGGTGCTCGTGCGCCGCGGGGCATCGCGTGTGACCGGAGGGGCATCACCTGTGATTGGAGGGGCATCACGTGTGTCTAGAGGGGCATCACGGTGTTCGGGGGCGGCGGAGGGGGACTGTGGCTGCTGAGGCGGCCAGGGGGAACGTGATCGTGAACGCGGCGCCGCCCTCGGGGGCCGGGCCGGCTGTCAGGCCGCCGCCCATGCGGGTGACCAGGCCGTGGACCAGGGCCAGGCCGATGCCCGACCCCACCGGGCGGCGGTCGCGGTAGCGGGCGTTCAGGACCCCGCGCTCGAACGCCACCGGGTAGTCCTCCGGGGCCAGGCCGGGGCCGCCGTCGCGGACCGACAGGGACGCCTCCGAAGGGGACACCGACAGCGAAAACACCATGGGCGCGCCGGCCGGTGTCACGCGCAGGGCGTTCTCCGCCAGCCCGTCGACCACCTGACGCAGCCGGCGCGCGTCCGCCAGCACCGGGACCGGGGACGCGGGCACCGAAACGGACAGCCGTACGTCCTCGCGCGCGCACCGCAGCTGCCAGACGTCGGCGCAGTCGCGGACCAGCGCGCCCAGGTCCAGCGACGTGACGTCCAGCCGGAACTCGTCGGCGCCCAGCCGCGCCAGCTCCAACAGGTCGGACACCAGCCGCTCCAGCCGCGCGGCCTCGCGCTGGATCGTCTGCCCGGCGCGGACCGCGTCGTCCCCCGACGCGACGCCGTCCGCGATCGCCTCGGCGAACCCGGTCACGGCGGTCAGCGGCGTCCGCAGCTCGTGCGACACCGACAGCAGGAAGTCCCGCTGCCGCGCTTCGCTCACCGCCAGCGCGTCGGCCAGCGAGTTCAGCGACCCGGCGACCTCGGCCACCTCGCGCGGCCCCTGCACCGGCACCCGGACGTCCCGCCGCCCCGCCCGCAGCGATCCCGCCGCGAGCGCGGCCCGGCGCAGGGGACGGCCCAGCAGCCGGCCGGAAACCCAGCCCGCGAGCGCGGCCACCAGCAGCCCGATGCCCAGCGCCAGCGCGATGTTGCGCACCAGCGCGCGTTGCGTCGCTTCGGCGCTGCGGGCCGGCTGCACCAGCGCGAACGCCGCCCCGCGGGTGCCGACCACCCGCGTCTCGACGAGGTACTGCGCGCCGCCGGCCGTGACGCGCCCGGAGTGGTCCGCGCCGAGCCCGAGCTTGCCCGCGGCCTGCACGGCGACCGCGTCCCCGGCCGCCTGCCCGCCCGCGCGCCGGACCACCACGGAGATGCCCTGCCCGCGCACGACGTCGGCCACCTTGCCCACGCCGAGCCGGTTCCCGATGCCGGTTTCGTCGAGCTGCGACGCGACGACGTCGGCCTGCGCGGCCAGCGACGACTGCAGCACGTTGTCCGCCGTGGTCCGGATCAGCCGGGCCGCGACGAGCCCGGCCACGATCACCGCCACGCCCGCGACGGCGAGGCAGACCAGCGTGATCCGCCCGGCCAGGGTGCCGCGGTACCTCATGCCGGGTCCGCCGCGTAGCCGATGCCGCGCACCGTCCTGATCGGACTGGCGAGGCCGAGTTTCGCCCGCAGCTGCGCCACGTGGACGTCCACCGTCCGCGTCCCCGCCGCCGCGGCGTACCCCCAGACGGCGCTCAGCAGCTGGTCGCGCGAAAGCACCTGCCCGGGGTGCCGGAGCAGGTGCGTCAGGAGGTCGAACTCCGTCGAAGTAAGGGAAACCTCGGCGTCCCCCGCCCAGGCGCGACGGCTGGTGAGGTCGACGCGCGCGCCGCCGACGGTCAGCACCGAGGCGGCCGGCGTCGCCCCCGACGCGCGGCGCAGCACCGTCCGGACCCGGGCGGCCAGCTCGCGCGGGCTGAACGGCTTCGTCAGGTAGTCGTCGGCGCCGATCTCCAGGCCCAGCAGGCGGTCCAGCTCGTCGTCGCGGGCGGTGACGAACAGCACCGGCGTCCAGTCCCCGGCCGCGCGCAGCGCCTTGCAGATCTCGATACCGTCCATTCCGGACAGTCCGATGTCGAGCACGATCGCCACCGGCTTGAGCCGCCGGACGGCGTCGAGCGCCCGCCCGCCGTCCGCCTCGACGTGCACGCCGAAGCCGTCGCGCTTGAGGTACAACGCCGCCAGCTCGGCGATCGCGGCCTCGTCCTCGACCACGAGGACGAGGCCGCGCCCCGGTGACCCCATGCCTGCTCCCGTCTCCGCCGCTGTCAGAGGGGAGACGCTAGCCGGTCAGGGCGAGCCATCGCTGTTCATGTCCGACTCGATGCCGTTGAGTGTCGACTCGACGCCGCTCAGCTCGGACGACGCCGGCGCGCTCCCGGAGTCCGGGGAGCCCATCAGGTTGTCGCGGCAGGCCGAGCAGCCGAGCGCGATGAGCGCGGCGGCCCCGACCGCCGCCGCGACCCTCGCGCCCCTCACTTGGCCGGCTTGCAGTGGGCGGTGGCGAAGGCGTCGAGCTTCTGCTTCGCCGTGTTCAGCTCGCCGATCCGGCCCTGGCGCTTGGTGGCGCGGTCGTCGAGCTTCTTGGCCCGGTCCTCGTGCCCCGCGGTGCGCTGGTCCTGGGCCCGCGCCTTGAGGTTGGCGACCGAGCCGGCGACCTCGGCGCCGCCGTTGATCCGCTTCTCGAGGTTGGCGGCCTTCTTCTGCAGCTTCGGCACCCAGTCGCCGCAGACCTGCTGCGACTCCTCGGGGCTGAGCGTGATCGGCGCGACCGGCGCCGGCGACGTGGTCTGGGCCGAGGCCAGCGGCGCCGCCACCAGCAGGCAGGCCGCGCTCGCGCCGCCCGCCAGCGCCAGCCGCGTCCAGGTGGTTCCTCGCATGGTGTCTCCCTCGTGTCGTGCTTACGAGGAGAACTCTGGCCGGACGGTGTACGGGCGGCGTCCGCCCAGTGTTCGGGGTTTGTAAGGCCGATGGTGACCGACGTCCGCGGGGTCGAACGGCTGCCCGTCGGTGTCTCCGGCACCCCGAAGCTTGATTGTGACTACGGCCGGCCGCGCCGCGTCAAGGCGGGAAAGATGCCTTGACCCGGCACTGCCGGCCGTGTTCTGGCTTCGGATCGGGGTGCGGGGGAGGTCTGGGTTCTCGCTCGTCCTCGTTCTCCGTGACCCTTGCTTGCTAGTAGCGCGCCGCGAACTGCTCCATCGCTGCGTTCACGGCGTCCAGGTCGCCCGTCGTCACGAGGTCGAGCAGCAGCCCGCGCGTGACGGCTAGGGCGAGCCGCGCCTGCGCTGGCCGGTCGGCTTCGGGGACGCCTCGCTCCGCCAGCAGTGCCTCGATCGGGCCCAGCCAGTCCTCGATGATGCCGTCGAGGAACTCGGCCGTCCCTGGGGCGCCGCCTAGGGCCTGGCCGTAGAGCTGGAAGAAGAGCTTCTCGTTGGCGCGCAGGTCGTCCGCCGTCAGCCGGCGCCAGAACTCCGCTGGGTCTAGGCCGGCCAGTGCCTTCCGCTGCCGGGCCTCTACCTCGCGCGCCACCGCTGTGAGCAGGCCTTCCTTGGAGCCGAAGTGGTAGATCAGCATGCGGTGGCTCGTGCCGATCCCGGTGGCCAGTGTCCGCAGGCTCTGCTCCGCCCCGCCGTGGTGGGCGATGTGGGCGATCGCCGCGTCGAGGAGCTTCGCGCGCGGGCTTGTGTCGATCATGTACCATATGGTACACGTACCAAATGGTACAGAGAATTTCGGTTCGCAGGGTGACAACCGCGGACGCTGACACCGTCTACGCGTTGCTGCGGGACGGTGCGAGCTGGCCCCGCTGGTCGCCGCTGGGGTCGTTCGAGCTGGTCCGCGAAGGTGTCGACGAGCCCGAAGGCCTCGGTGCGATCCGGCTGTTCCGGACCGGTGGCCTCCGCTCGTACGAGGAGATCGTCGCCCTCGAGCCCGGCCGGCGGTTCGGCTACGCGCTCGACCACGGCCTGCCGCTGCGGGACTACGTCGCCTACGTGGACCTGTCCCCGGTGGACGGCGGTGGCACGGAGATCCACTGGCACTCGACCTTCACCGCGAAGATCCCCGGCACCGGCTGGTTCTACCGCCGGTTCCTCGGCCGCTTCATCGGGCGGGTGGTCGCCGGGCTGGTCGACGCGGCCGGGGTGCGCGCGGCCCCATAAAGTGGGCGCATGTCAGCGCCACGACGGGGAACGACCGGCCGCACGCAGGAGGAACGCAGCGCGGCGATGCGCGTCCGGCTGCTCGACGCGACGATCGACTGCCTCGTCGAGTACGGCTACGCGGGCACGACGACCACCCGGGTGGCCGATCGCGCCGGCGTCACGCGCGGCGCGCAGGTGCACCACTTCCCGACTAAGGCCGACCTGGTGACGTCGGCGATCCGGCACCTCGCCCGCAAGCGCACCGAGGTCGCGATGGCCGAGCTCGACCGCCTCCGCGCGTCCAGCGACCCGGTCGGCGACGCGCTGCAGCTGATGTGGGAGATGCACCAGGGCCCGGTGTTCTCGGCGACGGTCGAGCTGTGGGTCGCCGCCCGCACGGACCCGGAGCTGCGCGGGCAGATGGCGGAGGTCGAGCCGATCGCGACGTCCAGCCTGGTCGAGTTCGGCCGCGCGCTGCTGCCGGAGCACGCGGCGCACCACGAGTTCCTGCACGCGGTGTACACGGCGATGGACGTGGTGCGCGGCATCCTCATCGCGAGCTGGGCGACGCGGGACCAGGAGGAGCTGGAGGCCCGCTGGGAGCGCGGCCGCCGGCACCTGCGCCTCCTGTTCACCACCTTGATGGCCGCTACCGCCTGAACGGCGTGTTACTCTCCCTGGGAAAGTAAGGAGACGTGCCGTGCTGTCGAACCCGTACGATCGCAACTGCCCGACCCGTCAGCTGCTCGACCGCATCGGCGACCAGTGGACGGTGTTGATCGTCGGCGCCCTGAAGGACGGGCCGCTGCGGTTCACGGCGATCGGGCACCGGGTCGACGGGATCTCGCAGAAGGTCCTGACCCAGACGCTGCGCAGCCTGGTCCGCGACGGGATCCTGACCCGCACGGCGTACGCGGTGATCCCGCCGAAGGTGGAGTACGAGCTGACGACGCTGGGCCGCAACCTGTCCGAGCCGCTGGAGATGCTGGACCAGTGGGCCCGGCAGCACATGACGGCGGTCCAGGACGCCCGGGACGCCTACGACGCGGAGCACACCCCCGCGAGCGCGTGAGTTCGGCGCCCGCCGAAGCGTCGCGCGCCTAGGTTCGGGCCATGGACGAATTCCGTGCCCTGCACGTACCCGGGTCCCCGCTGCTGCTGCCGAACGCGTGGGAGTTCGGCGTCGGCGCCTTCCTCGCCGCGCAGGGTTTCCGCGCCCTCGGCACCACCAGCCTCGGCGTCTCCGCGGCAGCCGGTGAGCCCGACGGCGCGCCGTCGACGCGGGACGCCACCGTCGCACTGGCCCGCCGCCTCGCCCGGCTGGACGTCCTGGTCAGCGTCGACATCGCCGACGGCTTCAGCGCCGATCCCGCCGCCGTCGCCGACCTGGCCGCCGAGCTCGCCGACGCCGGTGCCGTCGGCGTCAACCTCGAAGACGGCCGTGCGGACGGCTCGCTCGCGCCGGTCGAACACCAAATAGCGCTGGTCGAGGCGGTGAAGGACCGCGTCCCGGACCTGTTCCTCAACGCCCGCACGGACACCCACTGGTCCGGCGACCGCTCGATCGACTCCGCCGAAGAACGCGTGAAGGCCTACGCGGCGGCCGGCGCCGACGGAGTCTTCGTGCCCGGCCTGGCCGACCCTGCCGACGTCGAGCGGGTCGTCGCCGCCGGGCTGCCGGTCAACCTGCTGTTCCTGCCCGGGAAGGTCACCTTCGCCGGGCTGGCGGAGCTGGGCGTCGCGCGGGTCAGCCTCGGCTCGCTGCCCTACCGGATGGCGCTGCGGGCCGCCGCGGAGACGGCGCTGGCGGTCCGCGACGGCGGTGCGCTGCCGCTGAGCCCGCCGGGCTACGCCGACGTCGTCGCGCTGCTGTAAGGGGTGAACTGTCCCGCGCGGGTCTGCTTGGCTCGAAGGCATGCGCGCCTTCGGAACCGACTTCGCCGTCCCGCCCGGCTACCTCAACACGCCCAGCGTCGGCATCCCGCCGGCCCCGGTGGCCGCCGCGGTGGCCGAGTCGGTCGAACGCTGGCGCACCGGCGCGACCCGGCCGGGGGAGTTCGACCAGTACGTCGACCGGTCGCGGGCCGGGTTCGCCCGGCTGCTCGGCGTCGAACCCGGGCGCGTCGCGATCGGCGCGTCGGTCTCGCAGCTGGTCGCGAACGTCGCCGCCGCGCTGCCGGACGGCACCCGCGTGCTCGCCGCCGAGGGCGACTTCACCAGCGTGACCTTCCCGTTCGCGGCTCAGGACGTCACGGTGACCGAAGTGCCGCTGGAGCTGCTGCCCGAGCGGGTCGAGGGCCACGACGTCGTCGCGGTGAGCGTCGTCCAGTCCGCCGACGGCCGGATCGTGGACCTCCCCGCGCTGCGGGCTGCCGCCGAGGCCGCCGGGGCGGCGGTGCTGCTCGACGCCACCCAGGCCGTGGGCTGGCTGCCCCTGGACGTCGCCTGGGCGGACTGGGTGGTCGCGGCGGGGTACAAGTGGCTGCTGTCGCCGCGCGGCTGCGCGTGGCTCGCCGTGCGGCCGGACGCGCACGAGCGCACCCGGGCGGTCGCGGCGAACTGGTACGCGGGGGAGGACCCGTGGGCCACCGTCTACGGCCTCCCGCTGCGCCTGGCCGGCGACGCCCGCGCGTTCGACCTCTCGCCGGTCTGGCTCGCCCAGGTCGGCGCCGCGGCCGCGCTGGAGTACCTCGGCGGCCTCGACCTCGCGCAGGTCGCGGCGCACAACACCGGCCTGGCCGACCTGCTGCTCGAGAAGCTCGGGCTGCCCCCGCGCGGCAGCGCGATCGTCTCGCTCGACGCCGATCCGGAGCGGGTCGCGGCGGCGGGGATCGTCTCGAGCGTCCGCGGCGGCCGGGTGCGGGTCGGCTTCCACCTCTACAGCACCGCTGACGACGTCGAACGCGTCTTACCCGCATTCGAGTGAACCGCTCCGGGACGGTGAACTACCGTATGGCCCCGTGGTTGGTGCGCATTTCACCCCAGGCCCGTCCGACACGGCCCCGCTGGGCGCGGTTCCCCCGCAGCCCCGGCCCCCGGCGCCCGGACCGCCGGCGCGCGACACCCGGTCCCTGCTGATCAGGGGCGCCGGGCTGGTCGCGATCGCCGTCGTCTCCGGGCTGCTGTGGTTCCTGATCCGGCACGACTCGACGCCCGACGGGCCGGTCGCGCAGCCGCCGGTCCAGAACACCGGGAAGTACCAGTTCACGCTGGTCGCCGGGCCGGCGAAGTCCAACGAGTGCGCCACGAAGTCGTACGGCAAGACGCACGACTTCTTCCAGGACAACGAGTGCCAGTCGCTGGTCCGCGCGCTCTACACGACGGAGTCGGGCGGCGCGAAGGCGCTGGTGTCGGTGGTGCTGGTCGGGATGCCGGACTCGACGAAGGCGAAGGCGCTCAAGACGCTGACCGAGCAGGACGGCACCGGCAACGTCACGGACCTGGTGAAGGACAAGACGTTCACCGGCGACGACGTCCCGAGCGTGAGCGGCTCGGACGCGGCGTACGCGTCGAGCGTGGACGGCACGAACACGACGATCGTGCTGGCCGACTTCTACGCGAAGCACAAGGACAAGAAGCTGATCGAGGCCATCGCGGACGACGCCGTGCGCCTGTCGGCCGACCTCAAGGGCTGACCCGCTCTCCCGAAAGCCGTGAAGGCCGGTAAGCAGGCCTTCACGGCTTCAGCAAGGGCTCAGCTCGCCTGGCCGGGCATCGCGATCGCCACCGGCTTCTCGCCCGCCTCGGACCGCCACGGCGTCCCGCGTCGCGAAGCCGCCACCAGCGCGTGCAGGGCCGTCGTGCGCAGGGCCCCGTCGTCGGTGTGGTTCACCACCGCCAGCCACGCCGACGCGCAGTCGGCCTCGGCCGTCGCGACGACCAGTGACGCCGACTTCGCGTCCGTCACCGGCTTCTTCGGCACGTACGCCGCTTCGGGCGCGACAGGCGTCGCCCCGGACGCGGACAGCATCGTCTGCAGCAGGTCGCGGCGCACGGCGTGCTCCGCCGCGCCGGCCTTCTCGCCCTCGGCGAAGTCGGCCGGCAGGAACGCGCTGACCAGGCCGTACACCCAGACGGCGGCGTGCTCGGCGGCGAGCGCCGTCTGCAGCGGGTCCACCGCCTCCGCCGGCACCGCGCCGGTGGTCCCGGCGATCGCCGGGGCGTCCTCGCCGGGGCCCAGCGCCGGGGCAGTGCGCTGCAGCGCCGCACAGCCCGCCGCCACCGCCGCGACGAGCCCGGCGCGGTAGCGCGGCAGCCCGCCGACGAGGTCTTCGGCCTGCTTGCGCGCGGTCGCCAGCCGCTCCTTCAGGTCACCCAGCGAGGCCGGCGCCGGCGGCGTCGCCGACGACGAGGGTTTCGGCCGGTTCAGCCGGTCCACTTCGGACTTCAGCGCGGCCGCGTGGGCCGCGCGCGCGTCGGCGAGCTGGCCGGCGGCGTCGGCGTTCTCGCCCTTGGCCAGCGTCCGCGCGGCGGCGGCGTCCGCCTCGGCGGCGGCCAGCAGCGGCTGCAACGGGTCGGGGCTCTCGTCGTAGCCGGGCCCGCACGCGGCCAGGGGGACGGCCAGCGCGGCCAGCGCCCCCGCGCGGAGGGCGGCACGACGGGTCAGGTCGGTCGGTCTTCCGGTCACGTCGGCCCATCCTGCCAGGCCCCGAGGTGGCCCCGCCGCTCGCGCGGGCCGAGGGGGCGACCGGATAAGCTGGTCCACCACCGACCCGCGCCACCGCGTTCCGAAACAAGGAGAGCCCCACGTGCCAGGAGAACTCGCCAGCCGGCTTCAGCCGATAGTGGCCGAAGCCGTCACCGCCGCGGGTTTCGACCTCGATTCGTTCGAGGTGCAGCAGGCCGGCCGGCGGCAGCTGGTCAAGGTCGTCGTCGACTCCGACGACGGTGTCGGGCTGGACGAGGTCGCCGAGGTCAGCCGCAAGGTCTCGGCGGCGCTCGACGAGAACGAGCACGTGCTCGCGAGCGCGTACACGCTGGAGGTCACCTCGCCGGGCCTCGACCGCCCGCTCGTCGAGCGGCGGCACTGGCGGCGCGCGCGGTTCCGCCTGGTGAAGATCACCCCGGCCGAGGGCACGGCCTTCGTGGGCCGGGTCGGTCACGCGGGCGAGGACGCCGCCCGCGTCCTCGAAGGCGGCAAGATCCGCGACGTCCGCTACGCCGACGTGGCGAAGGCGGTCGTGGAGATCGAGTTCAAGCAGCCGCCCGCCGAGGACCTGAAACTGCTCGAAGACGACGCGTCCGGCATGATCGCCGCCGAGACGGAGAAGGGGCAGAAGTGAACGTCGACATCGCCGCGCTGCGGGCGATCGAACGGGACAAGGACATCCCCTTCGAAACGGTGATCGAGGCCATCGAGACGGCCTTGCTCACCGCGTACAGGCACACCGAGGGCCACCAGTCGCACGCCCGCATCGACATCGACCACAAGACCGGCCTGGTGCGCGTGCTGGCGCGCACGCTGACCCACGACGGCGAGACCGACGAGGAGTGGGACGACACCCCCGAGGGCTTCGGCCGGATCGCCGCCACCACCGCGCGCCAGGTCATCCTGCAGCGGCTGCGCGACGCCGAGCACGAGAAGACCTTCGGCGAGTTCTCCACCAAGGAGGGCGAGATCGTCGCCGGCGTGATCCAGCGCGACGCCCGCGCCAACGCCCGCGGCATGGTCGTGGTCCAGGTGGGTGACACCGAGGGCGTGCTGCCGTCGGCGGAGCAGGTGGCCGGCGAGTCGTACGAGCACGGCAGCCGGATCAAGGCCTACGTCGTCACCGTCTCGCGCGGCAACCGTGGCCCGCAGATCACGCTCTCGCGCTCGCACCCCAACCTCGTGCGCAAGCTGTTCGCGCTGGAGGTCCCGGAGATCGCCGACGGGACGGTCGAGATCGCCGCCGTCGCGCGCGAGCCGGGGCACCGCACGAAGATCGCCGTGAAGTCCACCGTGGCGGGCGTGAACGCCAAGGGCGCCTGCATCGGCCCGGTCGGCGCGCGCGTGCGCAACGTGATGAGCGAGCTGGCCGGTGAGAAGATCGACATCATCGACTACTCGGAGGATCCGGCCCGGTTCGTGGGGAATGCCCTGTCCCCGGCGAAGGTTGTTTCGGTACGAGTAGTGGACGAGCGGGCGAAGACCGCCCGCGTCGTGGTGCCGGACTTCCAGCTGTCGCTGGCGATCGGCAAGGAGGGCCAGAACGCCCGCCTCGCCGCCCGCCTGACCGGCTGGCGGATCGACATCCGCAGCGACGCCGCACCGGTGGACGACGAGGGTGATCAAGACCACGCCGGTCCGTCGCGGCCCGCCGCGGCAACCGGTTCGGCTGAGTGAAGGTCGAAGCGCTAGACTCAGGAGTGGTTCAACGCCCGCGGCGGGTAGCCGAGCACCAGCCCCACCGGAATTCTCCGGTGCGGACTTGTGTCGGCTGCAAGCGGCGGGCATTGATCGGTGAGCTGCTGCGCGTGGTCGCGGTGGCCGGGCGGGTGGTCGTCGACGAACGTCGGCGGCTGCCGGGCCGGGGAGCTTGGCTGCACCCCGACCCGGACTGCCTGGCCAAGGCCGAACGGCGGCGAGCCTTCCCGAGAGCCTTGCGGGCTCCCGGGGCGCTCGACGTTCGCGAGGTCGGCGAGCACGTCGGGCGCACCACTTCGCACCACGAGGCCGGGACATACCCGGCTTCGCGAGGAACCAAGGAAGCAGGTCGACCCGTCATGAGTCAGCCGTGAAGCTGAAGCCATGAACGCGAGACAATAAGGACGAGGTCAGCGGGTTCTCCGCCTGGCCTCCCCTAGATGAGGAGAGCTGTGCCAGGCAAGGCCCGAGTACACGAGCTCGCTAAGGAGCTCGGCATTACCAGCAAGGACGTTCTCGCGAAGTTGAAGGAACAAGGCGAGTTCGTAAAGTCCGCGTCGTCCACGGTCGAGGCGCCCGTCGCCCGCCGTCTCCGGGACGCGTACGCGCCCAAGGGCGCCAAGAAGCCCGCTCCGACCCCCGGTCCGTCGGCGCGCCCCGGGCCCCCGGCCGCCAAGCCGGGCGCTCCCGCGCCCAAGCCCGCGTCGCCCGCTCCCCAGCAGCAGGCGCCCGCGGCGAAGGCCGCCCCCGCGGCGGCCCCGCAGCAGCAGGCACCGGCTTCGAAGCCGGCCGCCGCACCGGGTGGCCGTCCCGCGGGCCCCGGTCCGCGTCCCGGCCCGCGTCAGCAGCCGGCCGCGCCCGCTCCCCAGGAGCAGGTCCCGGCCGCGAAGGCCGAAGCGCCCGCCGCACCCAAGCAGGAGACCCCGGCCGCGCCCTCGGGCAACACCGGTTCGGTCGTCCCGCCGAAGCCGCAGGGCCCCAAGCCCGGCGGTCCGAAGCCCGGTCCGCGCACCCCGCGGGTCGGCAACAACCCGTTCGGCGTCGGTTCCGGCGCCCCGCCGCGTCCGCAGGGCCCGCGCCCGGGTGGCGGCCAGGGCGGCGACAACCGCCCGCCGCGTCCCGGCGGGACCGGTGGCGGCGGTGACCGTCCGGCTCCCCGTCCCGGTGGCGGCGCCGGTGGCAACCGGCCGAGCCCGGGCAACATGCCCCCGCGGCCGAACCCCGGCATGATGCCGGGCCGCACGCAGCGCCCGGCCGGTCCCGGCGGTGGCGCTCGCGGTGGTCCCGGTGGCGGCGCCCGTGGCGGCCCCGGTGGCGGCGGCGGTCGTCCCGGTGGCGGTGGCGGCGGTGGCTTCCGCGGCGGTCCCGGTGGCGGTGGCGGCGGCGGTGGCTTCCGCGGCGGCCCCGGCGGCGGCGGTCCCGGTGGCGGCGGTGGCGGTTTCCGTCCGGGTGGCGGCACCGGTGCCCCGGCCGGCGGCGGCGGTTTCCGCGGCGGCGGCGGTGGCCGTGGTGGCCCCGGTGGCCGTGGTGGCACCGCGGGTGCCTTCGGGCGTCCGGGTGGTCCCTCGCGCAAGGGTCGCAAGTCGAAGCGGCAGAAGCGCCAGGAGTACATGGACAACATGCAGGCGCCCAGCGTCGGCGGCGTCCGCCTGCCCAAGGGGCAGGGCGAGACGATCCGGCTGCCGCGGGGTGCTTCGCTGACCGACTTCGCCGAGAAGATCGACGCCAACCCGGCTTCGCTGGTGCAGGTGCTCTTCCACCTCGGCGAGATGGTCACCGCGACGCAGTCCGTGTCGGACGACATCCTCGAGCTGCTCGGCGGCGAAATGAACTACACGGTTCAGGTCGTCAGCCCCGAGGAAGAAGACCGCGAGCTGCTGGAGACCTTCGACATCACCTACGGCGACGACGCCGGTGGCGAAGAGGACCTGCAGGTCAGGCCGCCGGTCGTGACCATCATGGGTCACGTCGACCACGGTAAGACCCGACTGCTCGACACGATCCGGAAGACGAAGGTCCGCGAGAGCGAGGCCGGCGGCATCACGCAGCACATCGGTGCGTACCAGATCGAGACCGAGCTCGAGGGCAACCCGCGCCTGATCACCTTCATCGACACCCCGGGTCACGAGGCGTTCACCGCCATGCGTGCCCGTGGTGCCAACTCGACCGACATCGCGGTGATCGTGGTGGCGGCCGACGACGGTGTGATGCCGCAGACGGTCGAGGCGATCAACCACGCGCAGGCCGCCAAGGCCCCGATCGTGGTCGCGATCAACAAGATCGACAAGGAAGGCGCGAACCCGGACAAGATCCGGCAGCAGCTGACCGAGTACGGCCTGGTCGCCGAGGAGTACGGCGGCGACACGATGTTCGTCGAGATCTCCGCGCGGCAGAACATCAACATCGACGGCCTGCTCGAGGCGATCCTGCTGACCGCCGACGCCGCTCTGGACCTCCGGGCCAACCCGGACATGGAGGCCCAGGGTGTCGCGATCGAGGCGCACCTCGACCGCGGCCGCGGCCCGGTGGCCACCGTCCTGGTCCAGCGCGGCACGCTGCGCGTCGGCGACTCGGTCGTGGCGGGTGACGCCTACGGCCGCGTCCGCCGGATGGTCGACGAGCACAACGTCGACGTCACCGAGGCGCTGCCGTCGCGTCCCGTCCAGGTCATCGGGTTCACCTCGGTGCCGGGTGCGGGCGACACCTTCCTGGTGGTCGACGAGGACCGCGTCGCCCGGCAGATCGCCGAGCGCCGCGCCGCTCGCACGCGCAACGCGCTCAACGCGTCGCGCCGCAAGCGGGTCAGCCTCGAGGACCTCGACTCCGCCTTGAAGGAGACGAACAGCCTCAACCTGATCATCAAGGGTGACAACTCGGGTACGGTCGAGGCCCTCGAAGCCTCGCTGCTCCAGCTGGACGTCGGCGACGAGGTCGAGCTGAACGTGGTCCACCGCGGTGTCGGTGGCGTGACCGAGTCGGACATCGACCTGGCGACCGCGTCCGACGCGATCGTCCTCGGGTTCAACGTCCGCGCCCAGGGCAAGGCGACCGAGCGGGCCACCCGCGAGGGCGTCGACGTCCGGTACTACACGGTCATCTACCAGGCGATCGACGAGATCGAGCAGGCCCTCAAGGGCATGCTCAAGCCGGAGTACGAAGAGGTCGAGCTGGGCCGCGCGGAGGTTCGCGAGGTCTTCAAGTCCTCCAAGATCGGCACGATCGCGGGTTGCCTGGTCATGTCCGGCGAGATCCGGCGCAACGCCCGGGCCCGTCTGCTCCGCGACGGCACCGTCGTGGCGGAGAACCTGCCGATCAGCTCGCTGCGGCGGTTCAAGGACGACGTGGTCGAGGTCCGTGAAGGTTACGAGTGCGGTCTCACGCTGGGCTCGTACGGCGACCTCAAGGTCGGCGACCTGATCGAGACCTACGAGCAGCGCGAGAAGCCGCGCGCGTAAGGCGTGTGTCCCCGGGTGTGCGGTTTCGGCCGCACACCCGGGGATTCGCTTCCCATTCCTACGACACCACCCATTGCCTATGTTCGTCGGAGCCCTCGAGCTCGACATCCTGCTCGGTGACGTCCATTCGCTGAAGCAGAAGCGATCCGTGGTCCGTCCGGTGCTGGCGGAGGTGCGCAAGCGCTTCGACGTCTCGGTGGCCGAAGCCGGGCACACCGACCTGCACCGCCGGACCCTCATCGGGGTGGCCGTGGTCGCCGAAGGTGGCGAACACGTGCGTGACGTGCTCGACTCGTGTGAGCGGTACGTGGCGAGCAGGCCGGAGTTCGAACTGCTTTCCGCGCACCGCCGGCTGCTCGGCCCGGACGACTGACTTTTCTAGGAGAACGACATGGCTGATCCGGCTCGGGCTCGCAAGCTCGCCAAGCGGATCTCGCAGATCGTGGCGTCCGCGATCGAACACGAGGTCAAGGACACCCGGCTCGACTACGTGACCATCACGGACACGAAGGTCACCGGCGACCTGCACGACGCCACGGTGTACTACACGGTGCTCGGCGAGAAGCTGGACGTCCCCCCGGACTTCGCCGGCGCCGCCGCCGCGCTCGAATCGGCGCGCGGGATGCTCCGCACGAAGGTCGGGCAGGGCACCGGGGTCCGCTACACCCCGACGCTGACGTTCGTCGCGGACACCATCCCCGAGGAGTCGAAGCGGATCGAGGACCTCCTCGCGAAGGCCCGCGAGGCCGACGCGGAGGTCGCGCGTCGCTCGGCCGGTGCCCAGCACGCCGGCGATGTCGACCCGTACAAGGCGCCTCGCGAAGACGCCGACGACGAAGACGACACCGAAGACGTCGAGGTCGACGAGTTCGCGGAGAAGGAGAGCCGGGGCTGACCCGTGCTCTCCCGCCGCGGCTTGCTCGCCGGCAGCGCACTGGCGCTGCTGGCGGGCTGCTCGGCTTCCCCGTCCGGGCCGCCGCCGGGCCCGCCCGCGGTGCCGGCGCCGACCGGTCCGTCCCCGGTGCGTGAGCCGGTGACGGTCCAGCGCATGCCGTCGGCCGCCCGCGGCACGGACGTCGACCTGGTCCTGATCACCCCCGAAGGCGTTCCGTCGTCGGGTTTGCCGGTGTGCTTGGCCCTGCACGGTCGCGGCGCTCGCGCGCGGACGTTCCTCGAACTGGGCGTCCCCGCCGCGCTGACGGCGGCCGTGCGCGCCGGCACCCCGCCGTTCGCGGTGGCCGCGGTCGACGGCGACCACTACTGGGCCGACGTCGGGTCCGGCGACGACCCGCAGCGGATGCTCACCGACGAAGTCCCGGGTTGGCTGGCGGGCCGCGACCTGCGTCCGGCGTCGGCGGTGTTCGGCATTTCCATGGGCGGCTTCGGCGCGTTGCGCTTCGCCCGCGCCCACCCGGACCTGAAGGCGGTCGCCACGGCGAGCGCGGCGCTGTTCGTCAGCTGGCCGGATGCCCGCAGCCGCAAGGTGTTCTCCGGCGAGGACAACTGGCGCGCGGAGGAACCGTTGCTGCACACGGAAGAGCTGCGCGCGGAGCAGCTGGGCATCTGGTGCGGCGACGCGGATCCGTTCCTGGGCGCGAACCGCAAGCTGGTGAAGGCCGCGAACCCGGCGGTGTCGAAGTTTTCGCCGGGCGGTCACAAGGACGAGTACTGGCGCGGGATCCTGCCGGACGTCCTGAAGTTCGTGGGACAGCGCCTAAGCTGACGCGCGCGCGAACAGGATCGCTTGCGACACCTTGTTTTCCGGGTTCAGCGACCACTCCGCCTCGACCGTGAACCCCGCCGCGCGCACCCGCTTCGCCAGCCACCACGGCTGCCGGAGGTGGACGTTCACCCGCATCGGGTGGCCGCCGTAGCCCTCGGTCTTCAGCCGGGTTCCCGCGCCGACGTGGTAGCCGATCATCAGCAGGCCGCCCGGCCGCAGGACGCGCCGGAAGTGCCCGAGGGTCACCGGGACGTCGTCGTCCGGGACGTGGATCAGGGACCAGAACGCCAGCACGCCCGCCACCGACGCGTCCGGCAGGGCCAGGTCCGTCATCGAACCGACCTCGAACCGCGGGCCGGGGTGCGTCCGGCGAGCGATGTCGATCATCGCCGGTGAAAGGTCGATGCCGGACGCGTCGACGCCCAGCGAGTGCAGGAACGCCGTGAACTGACCCGGGCCGCAGCCGACGTCCACCGCGGGGCCGTCGACCTCGGCGGCGAACAGGGTCAGCGCCGCCCGCATGTAGGGCTGGGAAGACAAGGCGTCCGAGGCGAATTCCGCGTAGCTCGAAGCGACCGTGTCGTACGACGTGCGGGTGTCCGCGAGCCAGCTCATCGCGCGCGCAGCCCGTCGAGGACCATGCCGAGCGCGCGCCGCCAGTCGGGGGTCGCCGTCGCCGCGGCGAACACGATCGCCAGGTCTTCGCCGCGGAAGTCCCGTCGCAACGCCCCGGCCTCCTGGGCCCGGGTGATGATCCGGTTCATCCGGGAAGCGTTGGCGTGCTTGGCTTTCTCCAGTCCGGACGCCGGATCGAAGACCCGTGAGCAGACTTCGGTGAAGCCCCGGTCGCTGACCTGCATCAGGACCGACCGTTCGAGGAAGAGCACGAAACCGTCCCAGGGGTCGTCGAGGGCGAGGGCTTCTTCGGTCACGGCTCGAGCTTCTTCGAGCGTCGGCAGGAACGCCGCCTCGACGAGGTCCGCCCGCGTCGGGAACCGGTTGTAGAGGGTGCCGATCGCGACCTCGGCGCGGCGGGCGATCTCGTCGAGCGGGGCGTCGACGCCCTTGGCGCCGAACACCTCCCGCGCGGCCGCGACCAGCGCCTCCCGGTTGCGCCGGGCGTCCGCGCGCAGGGGGCGTTGCTCGACCGTCACGCTCCGGAGTATAGCCAAGCCGGACATCCGTCCCCACGCGCGAGAGACCCGCGTGGTTGCCTCCTGATCGGAACCTCACAGTGCCCGCCGCCCGCGTCCGCCGGGAGCACAATGGGAACCAGCGGGGGCTCACCCGCACCGAGGCGGCCACCGAGGGGAGGTCGGGCACCCGTGCACTCCGACCTTTCGCCGGCCGGCCGGACCGGAGTCCTCCTCGTCGGCACCCGCGGGCAGCGGGGCCCGGGGGAGGTGCTGATCAGGATCCGGGGTGGGCTGGAAACCTTCCTGGCCTGGTCCGACACGGAGCTGCCGAAGGGCACGACCGTCCTGGTCGTGGAAGCCCGGGGCCGGCGCACGGTCGACGTCGTGGCGTGGGACGCCTCGGATCCTGCTTCCTAAGTGTTCGCGGAAGGACAGCGATGTTCGGTTATCGCGTTCCCGCCCCCAACGAGGCGATGCTCATCTCCGGGGGCAAGCACAGCAGCGGGTCGTCGCCGTTCCGGGTCGTCACCGGCCACGGCGCGTTCGTCATGCCGGTCTTCCGGAAAGTCCGGTTCCTGACGCTTTCCATGTGCGAGGCCGAAGTGACCGAAGTGTGCGTCACGAAACAGGCCATCGCGCTGACGGTCCGGGCGGTGATCGCGTTCAAGGTCGGCAACGACACCGAGAGCATCGTGAACGCCGGCCAGCGCTTCCTGTCCGACCAGGACCAGATGTCCGTGCTGACCGGCCGGATCTTCGCCGGGCACCTGCGCTCGATCATCGGGTCGATGACCGTCGAGGAGATCATCACCGAGCGGCAGAAGCTCGCGACCGAGGTGCTGGACGGCTCCGCGGTCGAGATGGCCAAGATCGGGCTGACCGTCGACGCGCTGCAGATCCAGTCGATCGACGACATGAAGCTCGGCTACATCGCCGCGATGGCCGCGCCGCACAACGCCGCGATCCAGCGGGACGCCCAGATCGCCCAGGCGGTGGCGAACCAGACGGCGGCCGAGGCCGAGCAGAAGTCGCAGCGGACGCAGGCGGAGTACGCCCGGCAGACGTCGATCGTGCAGGCGCAGTACCGCGCCGAGGTCGAGGCGGCGCAGGCCGAGGCCGCCCAGGCCGGGCCGCTCGCGCAGGCGAAGGCGCAGCAGGAGGTCATCGACGCGCGCACCGAGCTGGCCCAGCGCGAGGCCGAGCTGCGGCAGCAGCAGCTGGTCGCCGAGGTGATCAAGCCCGCCGACGCCGAGGCCGAGCGGATCCGCATCCTGGCGCTGGCCGAGGCGGAGAAGATGCGCGTGCAGGCCGAGGCGGCCGCGTCGAACAACCGCGTCGCGCTCGACCGGATGCTCATCGACCAGCTGCCGCAGATCGTCAAGGAGGCGGGACGCGGGCTGTCCGGCGCGAACGTCAACATCCTCAACGGCGCCGACGGTCTCGGCGAGATGGCCGCGGGGCTCGTCGGCCAGGGTCTGTCCATCTTGGACTCGGTGAAGCGCGGGCTGGGCACGCCGCCCGCGCCGGCCCCGGTGGCTCCGGAGGAGAACGGGCAGGCGCCGGCACCGGCGCGGGGTGAGCTCACCCAGTAGCGCTTTGTCGACTCAGGAGGCGGGCTTCACCGCGACGACCAGGTCACGCAGGATGGCCTGGTCGACCCGGTGGGTGAACTCTTCCCACGGCCCGCCTTCGCGGACGTCGAGCCCGGACTTCCGCAGCACCTCGACGAGCTCTTCGCGCGGCAGCACGGTCGTGTTCCACGAGATGCCGAGCGCCCCGCCGGGACGCAGGACGCGCGTCCACACCGGGACGGCCGCCGCGAGCAGGTCGCGCGGGCTGCGCTGCAGACCGGCTTCGCGGTGGCTGCCGTGCTGCACGCCGTACGGCGCGTCGGTGACGATCACGTCGCACGAGTTCGCGCGCAGCACCTCGTCGGTCGTCAGCGTGTCGGCCTGGAAGTACGTGAGCTTGCGGGTGTCGCCCGTTTTGTAGTCTTCCTTGTCCAGCGCGTACTCGATGTCGAGCCGGCGCCCGAGGCGGACCTTGTTGCGCCGCAGCTGTCCCGAGTCGGCGGTGTGCTTGACGCGCTTGGCCCGCAGCCACGTCTTGATGAACGCCTCGTAGGCCTCGAAGTCCTTGGCGTCGACGTCCAGCCCGGTCGCGTGCAGGCCATACATGATCGCCTGGTTGAGCGTCGTGCCGCGGCCGCACAGCGGGTCCAGCAGGTACTTGGCCTTGCCGGAGAACGGGTCCGCGGTCGCCAGCAGCGTCACGTTCAGTAGGAGCTTCGTGAACGTCTCGTTGGTCTTGCCCGCGTACTTCAGGATGGTCAGCAGGTCCGAGTCGGCCTTCGCCAGCGGCGTCACGGTGACCGGGCGCAGGACGCCGTCACCGAGCTCGAACAGCGCGTACAGCGACGACAGGTTCGACAGCAGCGCGAGGTCGGGCTCGCCCAGGGGCGCCGAACTGGTGAAGCGCACGTAGCCGACGCCGCCGAGCTCGACCTCCTCGATCCCGGACAGCTCGGCCGACAGCGCCGCGCCGAACACCGCCAGCTCGGCGCGCAGCAGCGCGGGGGAGGAGGCGGCGTAGACCCGATTGGCGGACGGGTGGACCAGGATCACGTACTCAGGCATCCCGCAGAGCGTAGCGTGACGCACCGTGACCCCTACTTTGGCGCAGGACATCCGGGACGCGGCCGCCCTGCTCGCGTCGGCCACCGACGTGACGGTGCTCGGCCACGTCCGCCCGGACGCGGACGCCCTCGGCAGCGCGCTCGCCCTCGGCCGGGCGCTGCTCCAGCGTGGCGCTCGCGTCCGAGTGTCCTTTGGCGAGCCCGACGAGGCCCCGGAGACGCTGAGGTGGCTGGATGAGGACGGCCTGCTGACCCACCCGGACGACCTGCCCGACAGCGAGGCGCTGCTGGTCTGCGTCGACACGCCGGTGCCGAAGCGGCTGGGCCGGCTCGCCGGGCGCGTCGAGCTGGCCGGCGCGGTGCTGGTGGTCGACCACCACGCGACCAACACGTTCTACGGCACCTGCAACGTCGTCGACGAGTCCGCCGAGGCCAGCGCGATCCTCGTGTTCCGGATCCTGGACGCGCTGGGCGTGGAGCTCGACGAGCCGATCGCGCGCGGGATCTACGCGGGGATCGTCACCGACACGAGCGGGTTCCGCCGCGCGAGCCCGGAGACGCACCGGATGGCGGCGCGGCTGCTGGAGGCGGGCGTCGACGCCGAAGCGGTGGTGCGGAAGATCGTCGACGAGCGGCCGTTCGCGTGGCTGCCGATGCTCTCGTCCGTGCTGCGGGAGGCTTCTCTGGAACCGGATGCCGCGCAGGGTAAGGGTTTCGTGCACGCCGTGGTCCGCGTCGACGCGGCGCGGACGGTGCGCGCCGAAGAGGTCGAGTCGGTGATCGACGTCGTCCGCTCGGTGCGCGAGGCGGCCGTCGCGGCGGTGCTCAAACAGGACTTGACGAACCCTTCGCAGTGGCAGATCTCCTTGCGCTCCATCGGGATCGACGTCTCGGCGGTGGCGGCGGAGTTCGGCGGCGGCGGGCACCGGCAGGCCGCGGGCTGCACGATCGCGGGTACCGCCGAGGAGGTCCTGGCCGGGTTGCGGGAGGCGCTGGAGCGGGCGCCGCTGCTGTGAGCTTCCCGACGGCCGGAACTGTCGGTCCCGGCGGTTAGAGTCCGGATCGTGGTGAACGTGGAGGAAGCGGAGCGGATCCCGGCGAAGCGCGTGCTCGGCCTGGCCGTGCCCGCGCTCGGGGTGCTGGCCGCCGAGCCGTTGTACGTGCTGGTCGACACCGCGGTGGTCGGCCACCTGGGCGCGCTGCCGCTGGCCGGGCTCGCGCTCGGCGGCGTCGTGCTGGCCCAGGTGTCGAGCCAGCTGACGTTCCTGTCGTACGGCACGACGTCGCGCACCGCCCGGCTGCACGGCGCCGGCCGCCGGGCCGACGCCGTCCGCGAGGGCGTGCAGGCGACGTGGCTCGCGGTGTTCGTCGGGCTCTTCGTGCTGGTCGCCGGGCAGCTGCTGGCCTGGCCGATCGCGCGGGTGCTGTCGGGCAGCGACGAGGTCGCGTCGGCGGCGGTGTCGTGGATCCGGATCGCGCTGTTCGGGGCGCCGCTGATCCTGGTCACCATGGCCGGCAACGGCTGGATGCGCGGGGTCCAGGACTCCGCGAAGCCGTTGCGGTACGTCCTGGCGGGCAACGGGATCTCGGCCGTGCTCTGCCCGGTGCTCGTCTACTGGGCCGGGCTGGGGCTCGAGGGTTCGGCGATCGCGAACGTCGTCGCGCAGGTGATCTCGGCGGCGCTGTTCATCGCGGCCCTGGTGCGGGAGAAGGTCGGCCTGCGGCCGGACTTCACGGTGATGCGCGCGCAGCTCGGCCTCGGCCGCGACCTCGTGCTGCGCAGCCTGGCGTTCCAGGCGTGCTTCGTCTCGGCGGCGGCCGTCGCGGCCCGGACGTCGACCGAGGCGGTCGGCGCGCACCAGGTGGTGCTGCAGCTGTGGACGTTCCTGGCGCTGGTGCTGGACTCCGTGGCGATCGCGGCGCAGTCCCTGGTGGGGGCGGCACTGGGGGCGAACGCGGCGCGGCAGGCACGGGGGGTGGCGGCGCAGATCACGGGGTACGGGCTGCTGCTGGGGTGCTTCCTGTGCGTGCTGTTCGCGGCGCTGTCGTGGGTGCTGCCGCACGCGTTCACGTCCGACCCGGGGGTGCTGGCGGAGATCCCGCACGCGTGGTGGTTCTTCGTGGCACTGCAGCCGATCGCGGGGGTGGTCTTCGCCCTCGACGGCGTCCTGCTGGGAGCGGGCGACGCGGCCTTCCTCCGCAACGCGACCCTCGGCAGCGCGGCACTGGGGTTCCTGCCGCTGATCTGGGCGTCCCTGGGCTTCGGCTGGGGCCTGACGGGCATCTGGACCGGACTTTCGCTGTTCATGGTCCTCCGCCTGGCGTTCGTCCTGGTCCGCTGGCGCTCCGGAAACTGGGCGGTAACCGGCGCCATCCGCCCCGCCTGACGTGCTTGAACGGGCCTCACGCGTGACTGAGCGGGCATCACATGTGATTGGCGGGGCATCACGCGTGATTGGGCGGGCATCGCCGTGATGCCCCTCCAATCACGCGTGATGCCTCTCCAGACACGCGTGATGCCTCCCTGATCACGCGTGATGCCCCTTCAGGCTCGGGCTCGGCGGGCGTGACGGACCCGGCGGTCCACCATCCGGCGCAGGAACGGCGCGGCCAGCGGACCCAACGCCGCGAGCAGGGCCACCGACCGGTCCGGGTAGACCGCGTACCGCTCCCGCTCCACCGCCCGGACGATCGACGACGCGACGGCCTCGGCCGCCATCGGGCGGATCGTCCCGCTGATCGCCGCCGTCTCCGCCGGCTTCCAGCGGTTCTCTTCCACCAGCTGCGGCGTGTCGACGTCCGGTGGGTACACGCAGGCGACGTGCACCCCGGCCGGGTTCAGCTCGTCCCGCAACGCCTCCATCAGCCCGCGCACCGCGAACTTCGCCGGCGCGTAGGCCGTGTACCCGTAGATCCCCAGCACCGCGGCCGCCGACGAGATCGCCACGATCGACCCCGACCGCCGCCGGACCATCGACGGCGCCACCGCCCGGACCGCGTGCAGCGTCCCGAAGTAGTCGACCTCGACCATCCGCCGGAAGACCTCGTCGTCCAGCTCCAGGAACTCGCCCGGACGCGCCTGGCCCGCACACGTCACCAGCACGTCGCACGGTCCCGCCGCGGCCACCAGCTCCGCGAACGCCTGCTCCACTTCGGCCTGCGACGAGACGTCGGCGACGGCGGTCCGGACCGAGGCACCGCGTGACTTCAGCGACACCGAAGCCTTCCGCAGCCGCGATTCGTCCCGCGCCACCAGCGACACCGACGCGCCGCGCGCGGCCAGCGCCGCCGCCGTCGCCAGGCCGATCCCGCTGGACCCGCCCGTGATCACCGCGTGCGCCCCGTGCAGCCCGGTCACGAAACCACCCCCGAATGTGAAGAACATTCAGATACAACCATGTGGCGAACGCCACCGGGATAACAGCTATGTTTCGTCGTTGCTTAGGCGCTACAAGTAGTAGGGACGGCACTGCAGGCGTCCGTATGATCGGAACGCCGAAACCCTGGAGGAACTTGTGCCGCCCGCCACCGGCCGCGCCACCGCCCGGTCCTGGCTCATCTGGCTCGCCGCCGTCACCGTCTACCTCCTCGCGGTCTTCCACCGCACCTCCTTCGGCGTCGCCGGGCTGCAGGCGGCCGAGCGCTTCGGCGTCGGCTCGGCCGCGCTCGGGACGTTCACCGTGCTGCAGGTCGGTGTCTACGCCGCGATGCAGATCCCGACCGGCGTCCTGGTCGACCGCTACGGCCCCCGCCGCGTCCTCACCGTCGCGGTGCTGGTGCTCGGCGCCGGCCAGCTTCTGCTCGGCGTCGCCCACTCCTACGGCCTCGGCCTGGTCGCCCGCGGCGTCCTCGGCCTCGGCGACGCGCTCACGTTCGTCAGCGTGCTGCGCCTGGTCGCCGCCCACTTCCCGGGCCGCCAGTACGCGCTGCTGACTTCGTTCACCGCGGCCGTCGGCTACATCGGCAACCTCGCCGCCACCGTCCCGCTCTCGCTGGTGCTCGACAGCGCCGGCTGGACCCCGACCTTCCTCGCGGCCGGCGCCGTCACCGTCCTGTACACCGTGGTCGTGACGCTCCGGGTCCGCGACGTCCCGGCCGGGGAGAAACCGCCGGTCCGCGAAGCCGTCCGCGCGCGCCAGCTCGCCCACCAGGTCGCCGAGGCGTGGCGGACGCCCGGGACGCGCCTGGGTTTCTGGGTCCACTTCAGCACGATGTTCGCCCCCAACGCCCTGACGCTGCTGTGGGGCGTGCCCTGGCTGGTGCAGGGCCAGGGGCAGTCGATGGCCACCGCGAGCGCGCTGCTGACCGTCTTCGTCTTCGGCTCGATGGCCGGCGGCCCGCTGCTCGGCGGCGTGATCGGCCGGTACCCGTCGCTGCGGATGCCGCTGGTCGGCGGGTACATCGGCGGGGCCGCGCTGATCTGGGCGGTGCTGCTGAGCTGGCCCGGGCAGGTGCCGGTGGCGGTGCTGGTGCCCGCGTTCGCCTTCCTCGCCCTCGGCGGGCCGGCGTCGATGATCGGCTTCGCCCTCGCCCGCGACTACAACCCGCTGTCCCGCGTCGGGACGGCGACCGGCGTGGTCAACGTCGGCGGCTTCGTGGCGACGACCATCGCGGCCCTGCTCGTCGGCGTCCTGCTGCAGTGGACCGGCGGGAGCTTCCGGCTCTCGCTGCTGGCGATCGTCGCGATCCTGGCGCTGGGCACGTCCCGGCTGCTCGTGTGGTGGCGCCGGACGCGCGCCCAGCTGTTCCTCGCCGAAGCCCGTGGCGAGGAGCTGCCGGTGCGCATCACCCGCCGTCGCTGGGACGCCGCTCTGCCCGAGACGCCGATCGTGGCCGCCTGACCAGCGCCTGCATGAGCTGCGGCGCCACCGAGAACCCGCGTCGCTCGTAAGCCGGCACGGCCCGCGCCGACGAGTGCACGGTGACCCGCTCCAGCCCGAGCTCCCCGGCCAGCCGCAGGACGCCTTCGATCAGCAGCCCGCCGAGGCCGCCGTCGCGGGCCTCCGGGACGACGTACACGCTCTGCACGTCCCCGGCGGCCCGCGACGGCGCCGACGGCGTCGGCACGCGTGCGGTGATGGCCAGGAACGCCATCCCGAGCACCTGGCGGCCGCGCACCAGCACGAGGCAGCGGTGGGTGGCCGCGTTCTCCCGCGCCCACGCGGCGAACTCCCGCACGAACGCCTCGCGACCGTCGCCGGGCAGGCCGTCCCGCTCGGCCACCCAGCGCCACCGGAGCGCGGCGACCGCTTCGAACTCGGCGGGCCGGGCGGCCCGGACTTCGATCTCCGTCACGCCTCCATCGTGGCCCGGCCGAGCGGCCTGATCGAACCACGACAAGCGGCCGCTAGGGTTTGCCGCGTGTCGAGCCCCAAACCGCCCCGCCGTCCCGCCCCGCCGCCCGGTCTCGTGATCGTCGACAAGCCCGCCGGCATGACGTCGCACGACGTCGTCGCCCGTGCCCGCCGGATCATGGGCACCCGCAAGGTCGGGCACGCCGGCACGCTCGACCCGATGGCGACCGGCGTGCTGGTGCTCGGCATCGAGCGCGCCACCAAGCTGCTCGGCCACCTGGCGCTGGACCGCAAGACCTACCTGGCCACCCTCAGCCTCGGCAGCAGCACGACGACCGACGACGCCGAGGGCGAGGTCCTCACGACGGCGGACACGAAGGACGTCACCGACGACGCCGTCGCGAACGGCGTCGAGAAGCTGACCGGTGCCATCCAGCAGGTGCCCAGCGCGGTGAGCGCCGTCAAGATCGACGGCAAGCGCGCGTACGCCCGCGTCCGCGCCGGCGAGGAGGTCGTCCTCCCGCCGCGCCCGGTCACCGTCTACCGCTTCGACGTCCTCGGCGTCCGCCACGAAGAGGACCACGTCGAGGTCGACGCCGTCGTCGAGTGCTCGTCCGGCACCTACGTCCGCGCGCTGGCCCGTGACCTGGGCGCCGACCTAGGCGTCGGCGGGCACCTCCAAGCCCTCCGCCGGACCACGGTCGGCCCCTTCACCCTGGCCAAGGCGAAGACCCTCGACCGGCTCGAGGAGACGCCCGAGCTGAGCCTCGACCTCGACGCCGCCGTCGCCGCCGCCTTCCCGCGGCGCGACCTGGACGCCGCGTCGGCGAAAGCGGTCCGGCACGGCCAGCGCATCCCGGCGGCCGGGGTCGAGGGCACCTACGGGCTCTTCGGTCCCGACGGCAAGGTGCTCGCCCTGGCCGCCGACGAAGAAGGCGTGTCCCGGGCAGTGGTCGTGTTGCTGCCCGCCTAGGGTGGCGTCTGAGAGACGGGAGTTCGACGTGCTGCGGTGGCGTGGGCTGGGGGACCTCCCCGGCGGCTGGGGCCGGTGCGTGGTCACCATCGGCGTGTTCGACGGTGTCCACCGCGGGCACCAGGAGCTGGTCAGCCGGACCGTGGCCGCGGCGGCCGAACGCGGGCTGCCGAGCGTCATGCTGACGTTCGACCCGCACCCGTCGGAGGTGCTGCGCCCGGGGAGCCACCCGGCGCAGCTGACCACGTTGCGGCGCAAGGCGGAGATCGTCGAAGGCCTCGGCATCGACGTCTTCTGCGTGCTGCCGTTCACCCTGGAGCTGTCCCGGCTGCTGCCGGAGGAGTTCGTGCACGAGGTGCTCGTCGACCGGCTGCACGCGGCCGCGGTGGTCGTCGGCGACAACTTCACCTTCGGGGCCAAGGCCGCGGGCGACGTCGCGATGCTGCGCACCCTCGGCCGCCGGTTCGGCTTCGCCGCGTACGGCGCCGAGCTGCAGGGCAAGGAACTGTCCGAAGAGGACCAGTCGGCGATCACCTTCTCGAGCACGTACGTCCGGTCGTGCATCGACGCCGGGGACGTCGTCGCCGCGGCCGAGGCGCTGGGCCGCCCGCACCGCCTGGAGGGCATCGTCGTCCGCGGGGACGGCCGCGGCCACGAGCTCGGCTACCCGACGGCGAACCTGTCGACGCCGCGCTTCGCCGCCGTCCCGGCCGACGGCGTCTACAGCGCCTGGTTCACCCGCTCGGCGGACCCGTCGCGCCGGCTGCGCGCCGCGGTCTCGGTGGGGACGAACCCGACGTTCTCCGGGCGCGAGCGGACCGTCGAGGCGTTCGTCCTCGACGTCGACGAGGACTTCTACGGCCAGCACGTGGCGATCGACTTCGTGACGCGGCTGCGCGACCAGGTGCGGTTCGCCGACTCGGCCGGGCTGGTCACGCAGATCGACGACGACGTCGTCGAGACGAGAAAGGCACTGCAGGTGCCCCCGGACGCCCCGACCGGGGGCGAATAGGGCGGTTTCGCGTTCACGCACGTGGCAGCGATGGCAAGATGCTCACGGACGGTGCGCGCAGGTAGTCGGGTCGAAGCGGTCTAGGGGAGCGGAACAGGTGGAGGACCACAAGATCGTCCAGCGGAACATCGCGTTGCAGCGCGAGTGGTACGGGGAGCCGCTCGGCGACCGGGTCCGCCGGCTGGTCGTCGCGTTCGACGTTTCGCAGGCGTTCCTGGCCGAGGTCCTCGGGATCAGCGCCCCCATGCTCAGCCAGGTGATGAGCGGGCGGCGGGCGAAGATCGGCAACCCGGTCGTGCTGGCCAGGATGATCATGCTCGAGCGCAAGATCCTGGTGCCCGAGGTCGCCGCCGGCAACCGCGACGCGATGCTGGCCGCGATGGAGGACGTCCGCGACTCGCGGCCCACCGTCGGCCGCGACAACATCCCGGTCGTCAACGAAGACGCGAAGGTCCTCGCCTACCTGCGTGACCTGGCCGAGGACGAGGACCTGGGCGAAGCCGCCAAGCGGCTCGACGACGAGTTCCCGGCCATCGCCGACCTGCTGCGCCGGGCCGACAACGGCGCCTGATGCCGGTCCTGTTCAGCGCGCTGGTTCCGCCCGACGACGTCGTCGAAGCGGTCGCCGAAGCCCTCGGTGACGTAGAGGACGGCCTGCGCTGGGAGCCGCCGGAGCGCTGGCACGTCACCCTCGCCTACTACGGGCAAGACGACGTGGGCACTCGCGCCGCGTGGCTCGCGGACCGGCTGGCCGGGCGGCCCGCCGTCGACGTCCGGCTGGAAAAGGCCGCGACGTTCCCCGGGGTGCTGTGGTTGACTGCGGCCGGAAGCGAACTGACGCCGCTCGCGCTCGCCGCGGGGGCCGGTGCCGAGGCGAGGCCGTACGTGCCCCACCTCACGCTGGCGCGGTTCCCCCGGGAAGAACCGGGGCTCGCCGGGCGTTGGACCGAACGTCTGCTGGGTTTCACCAGCCGCCGCTGGCCTGCCACCGAGGTGGCGCTGATGACCAGCGAACGCGAACGGGGCGCGACCCGCTACCGGGTCGCCCGTGCCTTCGAGCTGGACGGCGCCTGAAGGCCCAGTTCAGCGGGCTGGTAACGTCGTGACCGGGTTCGGCTGCAGTCCGTGGCGGCCGTGACCGACTTCCCGGCGTTCATTCCGCGTCCGGGGCCGCACGGCACTGATCATTCGAGGAGCAACACAAGTGGCGCTGTCCACCGAAGAAAAGAAGTCGATCCTGGCCGAGTACGGCGTGCACGACTCGGACACGGGATCCCCCGAGGCCCAGGTCGCGCTGCTGACCAAGCGGATCGTCGGCCTCACCGAGCACCTCAAGGCTCACAAGCACGACCACCACTCGCGTCGCGGGCTCCTGCTGCTGGTCGGCCGTCGCCGCCGGCTGCTGAACTACGTGATGAAGGTGGACATCGAGCGTTACCGTGCGCTGATCCAGCGTCTCGGCCTGCGCCGATAGCTTGAACCCGAGGGGGAGTGACCGCCGGTCGCTCCCCCTCGCTTTAAGAGAAGAACGGCGCGAGCGCGCCCGGGGAACCCGTCCGCCGGTCCTCGGTAGTGGCTTCCGGGAAGAGTCCCGGGGGCTTCGATCGAAGACCGGCATCACTCCTCGAGCGTCCTCAGGCGAAATGGGTCCCAGGGTGGGAGACTCGCGCCGTATAGAAGGAACTAAAGAGGAGAAACACCCTATGACCGACTCCACCGGAGTCACCGTGCACGAGACCGAAGCCGTGATCGACAACGGCAAGTTCGGTACCCGCACCGTTCGTTTCGAGACGGGCCGCCTGGCCAAGCAGGCCGCCGGCGCCGTCGTCGCGTACCTCGACGAAGAGACGATGCTGCTCTCGGCGACGACCGCGTCGAAGCACCCGAAGGACCACTTCGACTTCTTCCCCCTGACGGTGGACGTCGAGGAGCGCATGTACGCGGCCGGCCGCATCCCCGGCGCGTTCTTCCGTCGCGAGGGCCGTCCCTCGACCGACGCGATCCTGACCTGCCGCCTGATCGACCGGCCGCTGCGCCCGTCGTTCACCGACGGTCTCCGCAACGAGATCCAGGTCGTCATCACCGTCCAGAGCCTCAACCCGGACGACCCGTACGACGTGCTGGCCATCAACGCCGCGTCGGCGTCGACCCAGATCGCCGGCCTGCCGTTCTCGGGCCCGGTCGGCGGCGTCCGCGTCGCCCTGATCGAGGACCAGTGGGTCGCGTTCCCGACCTGGTCGCAGCTGGAGAAGGCCACCTTCAACATGGTGGTCGCCGGCCGCATCGTCGGCGATGACGTCGCGATCATGATGGTCGAGGCCGAAGGCACCGAGAACACGCTCGACCTGATCGCCGCGGGCGGCAAGGCGCCGGACGAGGTCTCGGTCGCCGAGGGCCTCGAGGCCGCCAAGCCGTTCATCAAGGTGCTGTGCGAGGCCCAGCAGAAGCTGGCCGACGTGGCCGCCAAGCCGACCGGCGAGTTCCCGGTCTTCCTGGCCTACCAGCAGGACGCCTTCGACGCCGTCGCCGCGATCGCGACCGACGACCTGGCGAACGCGCTGCAGATCGCCGGCAAGCAGGCCCGTGACGCCGCGACCGACGAGGTCAAGGCCGCCGTCCTGGAGAAGGTCGGCGTCGGCGAGGGCGAAGCCTTCGCGGGCCGCGAGAAGGAGATCGGCGCCGCGTTCAAGGCGCTGTCCAAGAAGGTCATGCGCAAGCGCGTCCTCACGGACAAGATCCGCATGGACGGCCGTGGCCTCACCGACATCCGGTCGCTCGCGGCCGAGGTCGCCGTGATCCCGCGGGCGCACGGTTCGGCGCTGTTCGAGCGCGGCGAAACCCAGATCCTGGGCGTCACCACGCTGAACATGCTTCGCCTGGAGCAGCAGATCGACTCGCTGTCCCCGGAGACGCACAAGCGCTACATGCACCACTACAACTTCCCGCCGTTCTCCACCGGCGAGACCGGCCGCGTCGGTTCGCCGAAGCGGCGCGAGATCGGCCACGGCATGCTCGCCGAGCGCGCCCTGGTGCCGGTGCTGCCGAAGCGCGACGAGTTCCCGTACGCGATCCGCCAGGTCTCCGAGGCGCTGGGCTCCAACGGCTCGACCTCGATGGGCTCGGTCTGCGCGTCCACGATGGGCCTGTACAACGCCGGCGTGCCGCTGAAGGCGCCGGTCGCGGGCATCGCGATGGGCCTCATCTCCGACGAGGTCGACGGCGAGACGCGCTACGTCGCGCTGACCGACATCCTCGGTGCCGAGGACGCCATGGGCGACATGGACTTCAAGGTCGCCGGCACCAAGGACATCATCACCGCCCTGCAGCTGGACACGAAGCTCGACGGCATCCCCTCCGAGGTGCTCGCCGCCGCGCTGAAGCAGGCGAAGGACGCTCGCCTCACCATCCTGGAGGTCATCGCCGAGGCGATCGACGGCCCGGACGAGATGAGCCCGTACTCGCCGCGCGTCACCAGCGTGAAGATCCCGGTGGACAAGATCGGCGAGGTCATCGGCCCGAAGGGCAAGATGATCAACTCGATCACCGAGCAGACCGGTGCCGACATCTCCATCGAGGACGACGGCACGATCTACGTGGGCGCGGCCGACGGCCCGTCGGCGGAGGCGGCGATCGACCTGATCAACGCCATCGCCAACCCGCAGCTGCCCAAGGTCGGCGAGCGCTTCCTCGGCACCGTGGTGAAGACGGCCGCGTTCGGCGCGTTCGTCTCGCTGCTGCCGGGCAAGGACGGCCTGGTGCACATCTCCAAGCTGGGCAACGGCAAGCGGATCGCCAAGGTCGAGGACGTCGTCAACGTGGGCGACAAGCTCCGCGTCGAGATCGCCGACATCGACAACCGCGGCAAGATCAGCCTGATCGTCGTTCAGGAAGACGACGCTGCCGAGGCCCCGGCGCCCGCCGCCGACGCCGAGACGGCCGACGCCAAGTAAGACAGCTCGTTGTAGGTCCGTGAAGGCCCCCTCGCCGGCGTTTGTGGCCGGTGAGGGGGCCTTCACGGCATGCGGAAGTAAGGAACCCATGGCACGGCAGGTTTCCGGGCACGAGCAGCCCGTCGGTACCACCCGCACGCTGGAGTCCACTCCGGACGGTGCGGTCGTCAAGCGCAGCGTCCTGCCCGGCGGCCTGCGCGTGATCACCGAGCACGTCCCGGCGTCCCGCTCGGCCACGGTCGGGCTGTGGGTCGGCATCGGCTCCCGTGACGAGCCGGTCGCCGTCGCCGGTGCCGCGCACTACCTCGAACACCTGCTGTTCAAGGGCACGAAGAACCGTGACGCCACGCAGATCGCCGAGGAGATCGACGCCGTCGGCGGCGAGTTCAACGCCTTCACGGCGAAGGAGCACACCTGCTACTACGCGCAGGTGCTCGACGCCGACCTCCCGCTCGCCGTGGACCTGGTCACCGACGTCGTGTTCGAGGCGCTCTGCACCGACCGTGACATGGACATGGAGCGCAGCGTCGTCCTCGAAGAGATTTCGATGCGCGACGACGACCCCGAGGACCTGCTGCACGAGACGTTCGTGACCGCCATCCTCGGCGAGCACCCGCTGGGCCGCCCGGTGCTGGGCACCGAGAAGTCGATCATCGAAATGTCCCCGGCCGCGCTGCGCGGGTTCTACAAGCGCCGCTACACGCTGCCGCGGATGGTGCTGGCCGTCGCCGGGAACATCGACCACAGCCAGGTGCTCCGGCTGGTGCGCAAGGCGCTTCGCGATCGTCTGACGGGCGACGCGACGCCGGTCGCGCCGCGCGAGGGCCGCGCCCGGATCAAGACCCTCCCGAAGCTGGCCCTGCACACCGACGACACCGAGCAGGCGCACGTCATGCTTGGCCTGCGTTCGCTGTCGCGCCACGACGAGCGCCGCTTCGCGCTGTCGGTGCTCAACGCGGCGCTCGGCGGCGGCATGTCGTCGCGGCTGTTCCAGGAGATCCGCGAGCAGCGCGGGCTGGCCTACCAGGTGTACTCGTCGGTCGCGAGCTACGCCGACACCGGGCACATGGCCGTGTACGCGGGCTGCCAGCCGGAGAAGCTCGGTGACGTCGCCGGCGTCATCCGCGAGGTCCTCGACAAGGTCGGCGTCGACGGCCTGACCGAAGCCGAGGTGGCCCGCGCCAAGGGCCAGCTGCGCGGCGGGATCGTGCTGGGGCTCGAGGACACGTCGTCGCGGATGTCGCGGATCGGCAAGAGCGAGCTCAACTACGGCCACTACCTGGGCGTCGACGAGACGATCGCGCGCATCGACGCCGTCACCACCGAAGAGGTGTGTGCGCTCGCTCGCACTTTGTTCGCGCGGCCGGGCGGGGTCTCGGCGGCGGCGGTCGTCGGGCCGTACGCTCACGCCGACGACCTTCCTGACGACCTGCACGAGGTGATCGCTTCATGACCATCAACGTCGGTGTGCTCGGTGCGCGCGGCCGGATGGGAGCGACGGTGGTGAACGCCGTCGAAAACGCCGCGGACATGAAGGTCGTCGCGGCGCTCGACGCGGGGGACGACTTCGCGGCGCTGGCCGAGGCCCAGGTCGTCGTCGACTTCACCCACCCCGACGCCGTCATGGACAACCTGAAGTACCTGGTGGAGCACGACATCCACGCGGTCGTCGGCACCACGGGCTTCAGCGCCGCGCGGCTGGCCGAGCTGCGTGGCTTGCTGGAGCCGAAGCCCTCGCTGGGCGTGCTGATCGCGCCGAACTTCGCCCTCGGCGCGGTTCTGGCGATGCGGTTCGCGGCCCAGGCGGCGAAGTTCTACGCGTCGGCGGAGATCATCGAGCTGCACCACAACCGCAAGGCGGACGCGCCGTCGGGCACCGCCGCGCACACCGCGCGGATGATCGCCGCGGCCCGCGCGGAGGCCGGCGTGACGCCGGGGCCGGACGCGACGACGTCCGAGCTCGACGGCGCCCGCGGTGCTGAGGTCGAGGCCGTCCGGGTGCACTCGGTCCGGCTGCCGGGTCTGGTGGCGCACGAGGAGATCCTGTTCGGCGGTGAGGGGGAGACCCTGACCATCCGCCACGACTCGCTCGACCGGACGTCGTTCATGCCCGGCGTGCTGCTCGGCGTGCGCACGGTGGTGGCGCGGCCCGGCCTGACGGTCGGGCTGGAAAACGTCCTCGACCTGTGAAGGCTCGCAACATCGCGCTGCTGATGACGGCGGCGCTGGTGGTCTACCTGGTCCTGCTCGCCGACCGGGCGTTCGCCCTGTTCGCGTCGGGAACGGGCGCGGGCATCGCACTGGGTGTCGGGGTCCTGCTGCTGCCGATCCTGGGTATCTGGATCGTCGTCGTGACCTGGCGCAACGGCGTCCAGATCCAGCGGCTCTCCCGCCGGCTCGACGCGGAGGGCGAGCTCCCGGACGTCTCCGACCTGCCGCGCCGTCCTTCGGGCCGCGTGGATCGCGACGCGGCCGACGCGTGGTTCCAGGACCGCCGCGCGGAGGTCGAAGCGGACCAGGAGAACTGGCGCGTCTGGTACAGGCTGGCGTACGCGTACGACATCGCGGGCGACCGGCGCCGGGCTCGCGAGACGATGAAGAAGGCCGTGGAGCTGGAAGCGGCCGACCGCTAGTGGTGCAGCCAGCCCGCGAACACCGCGGGTGAAGCGGCGATCAGGCTGAAGCGGATCCACCTGCCGGCGAAGCCCGTGGTCAAGAACGTCACGAGCCGCATCCGGACCATGCCGGCCAGCACGCTCGTCGCCATGAACGGGGGCAGGCCCACCAGGGAGCTCACTCCGTACGTCCCCGCCATCCAGTGCGGGTGGCGGTGGCAGCGGTCGCGCAGGCGGTCGATCCAGGCGCGGATCCGCTTGGTCCGCAGTTCCCAGCGCACCCGCCGGGCCGTCATCGGCCGCTCGCGGTGGAGGCGGTCGTGCAGCGGCTTCGGCAGCTTGATCGTGCCGCGCGCGGCGAGGAAGTAGAGCGTCTTGCCGGCGATCTGCCCGACCGCCACGGCCGCGCCGAGCCACAGCCAGTGCAGCCCGGGCTGGCTCGCGCACAGCCCGAGCAGGAAGACTTCGGCGTTGATCAGCGGCACGATGGCCGAACCGAAAGCGACCCCTAGTGTCAACAGGATCCAGCTCATCGTGTCACCTCCCGCGCTCGATCGTGTTCCTCCAAGTTATCAGCGCGAAACCTGGAGTCACGGGGGATAACCCCCCTATGCGGTAGGGGGGTCGCACCAGAAGATCACCTGCAAGACGGTTTCCGGTCACCTCCCGCTGGAACGCTGACGGGGTGGCCGCCGAGCAATCCCGTACGCCCGCTGACCGATTCGGTGCCCTCTGCCGGGCGATCGTGCGGGTACTGCCACTGGGGTTGTCGCGGGTCGTGGCCCCGACCTTTCTCGGCTTCTGCCTCATCAACGGGTTCACGTTCGGCGTCGACCTGGGGCTGCTGACCGTTTTCCACGGCCTCGCCGGCTGGCCGCTCTGGCTTTCCATAACGCTGTCTTACGGGTGCGCGTTCGGGCTGAGCTTCGTTCTGAACCGGACGTTCAACTTCCATTCCCACGCCGCGGTCGGAATCCAGCTGGCGCTTTACATCGGTGCGATTGCTGTCAATTACGCGGCGTTTTTGCTGGGTGTGGGCGCGGGCCTGACGGCGCTGGGCGTCGAATACCACCTCGCGCGGGTGCTCGCGGGCGCCTGCGAGGGCGTGTTCATGTACACCGTGATGCGGTGGGTGATCTTCCGGGACGCCGGCTCAGGCCAGCTCGAGGTCGAGGGTGCCGGTGAGGCGGACCTCGCGGACCATGCGGTCGCCGGTGTCGAGGGTGCGGACCGTGCCGTCGGGGTTCCAGCCGGCCCGGCGGTAGAAGCCGAGGGAGGCGTGGTCGCCCTGGGCGACCCAGGCGATGCCGCGGCCGGCGCCGTCGGCCCGCAGGCCCGCGGCGGCCGTCGCGAGTAGCCGCCCGGCGTGCCCGCGGCGTCCCCACCGCGGCTCGACGAGCAGGGTGGCGACGAGGCCGGTGCTGCCGGCGTCCTCGGGCAGGCTGCCGTCGGCGGCCGCGACCTCGCCTTCGGGCGCCCGGCCCGCGACGCAGAACCCGACGACGAACTCGCCCTCGGTGGCGACGTAGACCTGGCTGCCGGGGTAGTCGATGGTCTCGGTCCAGGTGCCGGTGAGGTCGGCGGCGTCCAGCTCGGCCAGCGCGCTCTTGCCGAGCAGGTCCTCGTAGGCGGCGTGCCAGGTGTCGCGCTGGATGCGGGCGATCTCCGCGGCGTCGGACAGGTCGGCGGGGCGGACAGCGGCGTCGCTCATGCGCTGAAGATATCCGGGGCCGCGTTTTTGTCGGTGGTGGGTGGCACCATGACGGCACCATGCAGACGATCAGCGTCCCGACGGCCCGGAAGACCTTCCTGGCCGCCCAGGGCTTCAGTGACCCGCGCCCCTCCGGTGAGCCGTCCCGGCGGCACCTGAAACGCGTGCTCTCGCGCGTCCAGCTGCTGCAGCTCGACTCGGTGAACGTCGCGGTCCGGGCGCACTACATGCCGGTGTTCTCGCGGCTGGGCGCGTACGAGCCCGCGCTCCTGGACGGCGCGGCGTGGTCGCACTCGGCCCGCCAGCCCCGGATGCTGGTCGAGACGTGGGCGCACGAGGCGAGCCTGCTCCCGGTCGAGGACTGGCCGCTGATCCGGTCCGGCGCGAAGCGCGACGGCTGGTGGAAGCACTACGGGCCGCTGATCGAGAAGTCACCGGGGCTGGTCGAGGAGATCCTGTCCGTGGTGAAGGAGCTGGGCCCGATCGGCGCCGGCGGCATCGAGCGCGAGGTGGCGGCGGACGCGCAGCGCCGCGGCCCGGGCTCGTGGTGGGAGCGCTCGGAGGTCAAGCGCGTCTGCGAGTACCTGTTCGGCATCGGCCAGCTGACCACGGGCACGCGCCGGTCGTTCGAGCGGCTCTACGACCTCACCGAGCGGGTGGTCCCGCCGGAGGTCCTGTCCCGGTCGGTGTCCGCGGAGGAGGGCGCGCGGGGCCTGATCGAGCGGTCGGCGCGGGCCCTCGGCGTGGCGACGGAGACGGACCTGCGCGACTACTACCGCCTTGGCCCGGCCCCGGCGCGCCAGGCGGTGTCGGAGCTGGTGGAGTCGGGAGTCCTGGAGCCGGTGTCCGTCCACGGCTGGAAGGCGACGGCGTACCGCCACATCGAAGCGCGCACGCCGCGCTCGGTGACGGGAAGGGCACTGCTGTGCCCGTTCGACCCGCTGATCTGGGAGCGCGCCCGCACGGAGCGGCTGTTCGGGTTCCGCTACCGCATCGAGATCTACGTCCCGGAGCCGAAGCGGGTGTACGGGTATTACGTGTTCCCGTTCCTGCTGGACGGCGAGCTGGTGGCGAGGGTGGACCTGAAGTCCGACCGCGCGGCGGGAGTGCTTCGGGTGCAAGGAGCATTCGCGGAGGAGGGCGCGGACGTGGCGCGAGTGCTGCCGGAGCTGGCGGGGGAGCTGCGGCACATGGCGGAGTGGCTCGGCTTGTCCGGCGTGGCAGTGGGTGCCCGCGGCGACTTGGCCCCGGCCCTGAAGAAACTGGTGCACTGAAGCGGGGCGCCGTCCACAGTAGACAAAAAGAAACGGGCCGTTCCCGGTAACCCCCACCGGGAACGGCCCGTCACCCCCCTTTTCATCAGCCGGCCGCGCGCGTCACCACGGCGTTGCCGGAGCCTGTGCGGGCCCGGACCTTCAGCTTCACGCCGCCCTCGGGGGCGCTGTCGGCGACGTCCAGCTCGCTGGACACCTTGCCGCCGCTCGAGGTCAGGTCGACCTCCGCCGCCGTGCCGCCGCGGATACCGATGCGGACCTCGCCCGAGCCGGTGATCAGGTCGAGCGTGCCCGACGCCGCTTCGGCCACCGACAGGTCGCCGCTGCCCGTGCGGGCCATCACCTCGCCCGAGACCGCGCCCAGCCAGACGTCGCCCGTGCCGGTCGCCAGCGTCGCGGAGCCGGCGATCGACGACGCCTCGACGTGGCCGCTGCCGCTGCGCAGCTGCAGCCCGCCCAGCGTCGGGCCGAGCTTGATGCCGCCGCTGCCCGTGCGGATCGTCGCCGAGCCGTCGGCGCGGTCGAGCTTGACCTCGCCGGAGCCGGTCAGCAGGTCGACGCGCCCGGCCGAGCCGGTCACCGTGACGTCCGCCGCGCCGGCCCGGACCTCGACGTGCGAGCCCGCCGGGGCGCGCACGGTCACCGACAGCGCGACGTTGCGCAGCTGCCACGCCTTCGGCGCCTGGACGACCAGGCGGTTGCCGAGCTTCTCGATCCGGCTCTGCCGCACGGCCTCGGCCGGGTCGGCGCCCGACGGGTCGACGCCCAGCTGGTCGCCGAAGCGCTCGCCGACCCAGGAGAGCAGGCTGTTGACCCCCGCGACCCACGGCTGCTGCTCGCCCTGGTCGTGCCGCAGCTCGACGCGGGCGCCGGAGTCGCCTTCCAGGACGACCGCGACGCGGCCGATCGTCACGCCGAGGTCCAGCTCCAGCGGGACGTCGGTCTCGAACTCGTCGATCCGTACCAGCTCGTCGCGGGCAGCGGGCTCCTCGGCCGGCTCTTCGGCGGGCGTGGCCGTCTCTTCGGCCGGTGTCGTGTCTTCGTCACTCATCTTCGATCCCCTCAGCCTTCGACCCAGCCGTGCAGGTGCGACCCGGGCCGGGTGCCCTTGCCGTGGTGCTTGGCGCCCCCGCCGAGGGCGCCGTGCCCCAGCGCCCCCTGGACGGCCTGGGAGACGAACGTGTTCAGCGAGACGCCCTGCGCCTGCGCCGCGCGCTCGGCCTGCCCCTTGATCTGCTCGACCAGGCGCAGCGTGATGCGCGAGATGTCACCGCCGTCGATCGGTGGTGGCGGAGTGGTGTCACGTGGTGTCTCGCGTGGCGGCGCCTCTTCGGCGGCTCCGGTGACGACCACGCGGACGTCCCGGCCGTCCAGCCGCACGTCGACCACCTGGCCGGGCAAAGCGGCCGTGACCTCGGCGGCGAGGTCGGCGAGAGCATTCATCAGCGTGAGGCGGACGGCGGGTTCGAGCGCGGAGGACAGCAGCGCGGCCGCCCGCCGGGTGTGCTCGTCCCCGGCGGCAGCCGTGTTCGCGAGGTCCTCGCGAAGGTTGGCGATGTACGGCGTCAGGTCCATGACACCACTATGACGTCATCGGTGGTGTCAGTCAAGGAAGTGGTGCTGTCACGTGTCCCCCGGGAGTGGGCGCCCGTGCGCGGTTAGGCTGCTTACGGGAGCCTGCGAAGGGAGTGCGGACGTGGCCGAAACCGTGTCACCGAGGGTGCAGTTGATCGCGAAGACGGAGTTCTTCCCGCCCGCGGACGTCCCCTGGACGACCGACGCGGACGGCGGCGAGGCGCTCGCGGAGTTCGCCGGCCGCGCCTGCTACCAGTCCTGGGACAAGCCGAACCCCGCCACCGCGACCAACGCCGGCTACCTCGAGCACATCATGGACGTCGGCCACCTCGCGGTGCTGGAGCACGGATCGGTGACCTTCTACCTCACCGGCATCTCGCGTTCGCTGACCCACGAGCTGATCCGGCACCGCCACTTCTCCTACTCCCAGCTGTCCCGCCGGTACGTGCCCGAGCGCGACGCCGAGATCGTCGAGCCGGACGTCATCGCGAACGACCCCGTGCTGCACGAGAAGTTCCTCGCCGCGGCGCAGGCGAGCGTCGACGCCTACACCGAGCTGCTGGCCGGTCTCGAGGAGAAGTTCGCCGACGTCCCGAGCGCGACGCTGCGCCGGAAGCAGGCCCGCCAGGCCGCGCGGGCGGTGCTGCCGAACGCGACCGAGACCCGGATCGTCGTCACCGGGAACTACCGGGCCTGGCGCCACTTCGTCGCGATGCGCGCCACCGAGCACGCCGACGTCGAGATCCGGGGACTGGCCGTGGAATGCCTGCGGCACCTGCAGAAAGCCGCGGCGAACGTGTTCGCCGACTTCACCATCTCGACGCTGCCGGACGGCACCGAGATCGCTACGAGCCCGAAGGTGTTCGAAGGCTGATGAAGCGTCTCGCGATCGATGTCCGCCCTGGCGAGTACGCCGTCGTGCGGCTGCCCGCCGACGCCCCGGTGCCCGCCGAGCTCCTCGCTCCCGGCGAGCCCGCGTTCGTCTCGGTGACCCGGACGCCCGAAGAGCTCTCCGTGATCTGCCCGGCCGGACGGGAGCCGTCCGGCGGCACGGCGTCCGAGGACGGCTGGCGGCTGCTCTCGGTCCGCGGGCCGCTGGAGTTCACGCTCACCGGCATCATCGCCGCGCTGGCCTCGGAGCTGGCCGCGGCCGGGGTCGCGCTGTTCTCGATGTCGACGTTCGACACCGACCACATCCTGGTCCGCGCCACCGACCTCGGCCACGCCGTCAAGGCGCTGCGCGAGTCCGGCCACGAAGTCGCGCATCCCTGAGCCGTTCGGGGTACCCCGGGGACGAGAGTGGGAGCCGTCACCCTTGAAATCGAAAGTTCGGCACGCCTAAACTTCGATTTGGGTTCCCCGACATCCGGTTGAGAGGCAGGCTTCATGGCGGTCACCGAGGCTGTCCGGCCGAGACTCGTGACGCGCCTGCGCACCGGCTCGGCCCTGCTGGGCCCGGCGTTCGTCGCCGCGATCGCCTACGTCGACCCCGGCAACGTCGCGTCCAACATCAGCGCCGGCGCCCGCTACGGCTACCTGCTGGTCTGGGTGATCGTCGCGGCGAACCTGATGGCCGTGCTCGTGCAGTACCTGTCGGCGAAGCTCGGGCTGGTCAGCGGGATGTCGCTGCCGGAGGCCCTGCGCGCCCGGCTGTCCCGGCCGGCGCGGCTGGCCTACTGGGTGCAGGCCGAGATCGTCGCCATCGCCACCGACCTGGCCGAGGTCGTCGGCGGCGCCATCGCCCTCTACCTGCTGTTCGACCTGCCGCTGGTGGCCGGCGGCCTGGTCACCGGCGCGGTCTCGCTGACGCTGCTGGCGGTCCAGGACCGCGGCGGCCAGCGGACGTTCGAGCGGGTCGTCACCGGCCTGCTGCTGGTCATCGCGGTCGGGTTCCTGGCCAGCCTGTTCGTCGAGCCGCCGTCGGCGTCGGGCACGCTCGGCGGGCTGGTGCCGATGTTCGACGGCTCCGGCAGCATCCTCATCGCCGCCGCGATGCTGGGCGCGACGGTCATGCCCCACGCCGTCTACCTGCACTCCGGCCTGGTCCGCGACCGCCACGGCCTCCCGGACGTCACCACCCGCCGCCGCCTGCTGCGCGCCACCCGCGCCGACGTCGGCCTGGCGATGCTGCTGGCCGGCGCGGTGAACCTGGGCATGCTGCTGCTCGCCGCGACGAACCTGCAGGGCCAGGCGGGCGTCGACAGCATCGAGGGCGCGCACGCCGCGGTCGCGGTGGCGCTCGGCCCGGGCATCGCGCTGCTGTTCGCGATCGGCCTGCTGGCGTCGGGCCTGGCGTCGACCTCGGTGGGCGCGTACGCGGGCGCGATGATCATGCAAGGGTTGCTGCACAAGCGGATTCCGCTGGTCCTGCGCCGTCTCGTCACGCTCATCCCGGCGATCGTGGTGCTCGCCCTCGGGGCCGATCCGAGCGCGGCTCTGGTCGTCTCGCAGGTCGTGCTGTCGTTCGGGATCCCCTTCGCGCTGGTACCGCTGATCCGGCTGACGGCGGACCGTGATCTGATGGGCGCGGACGCCAACCGCAGGCTGACGACCATCGCGGCATCCTCGATCGCGGTGGTGATCATCGCGCTCAACCTGGTGCTGATCTATCTCACCTTCACCGGTTGAGCCCACGAAACAGGGAGGCCGCGGCCATGGCCTGGATCTTCGCCCTCAACGCCGAATGCGGTGGGCGGGAGACCCACGCCCGGGACCTCGCGCGCCACTTCGAAGGGTTCCCCGCCCGCGTCTTCTCCGACGGCGGCAGCGGCTGGTGGTGCGGGGTCGCGCCCGAAGACCTCGGCGACAAGCGCATCGAGTCCGCCGAGGACGCGACGGCCATGACCGCCGCCGGGCGCCGGCTCTACTGGCTGCTCCGCACGGCTCCGCCGGTCTACCGGTACGCGCTGGCAGGGGTGGAGACCGAGCGGTTCCGCACGTACGACGAGCTGATGGCCGAGAACGACCTGACGCGCTTCCCCGGTCTCGTGGTCAGCGAAGACATCTGGAGCGCGACCGGCAAGCGCGCCGCGTTCAGCGACTTCGCCCCGGGCTACCGGTGGATCCCGTACCGCGGCGAGGCCTACGCCCCACGCCGCTGAGCGACGGCCCGCCCGGCGTCCCGTGGTCGCCGGTCGAGTCACGAATTCCGCGGAACCCCGAACGCTCCGGAACGGTCCGACTAGCATCTGCGCGACCGCCGCTTGAAGGAGCACCGTGACCGACGAACAGACCCGGCCGTACCCACCGCAGGCGCCCGCCACGCCTGGTCAGCGGGTTGTCGCCGGCCGTTACGCCCTCCTCGGCGAACTCGGCCGGGGCGGCATGGGCGTCGTCTGGCGGGCGCAGGACCAGGTCATCGGCCGGCAGGTCGCGGTCAAGGAACTGCGGCTGCCGGACGCGGAGTCCGCCGCCGTCTTCTCCGAGCGCGCGCTGCGCGAGGTGCGCACCGGCGGGCGGCTCAACGACCCCGCCGTCGTCACCGTCTACGACGTCGTCACCGACGGCGGCACCACCTTCATCGTGATGGAGCTCGTCGAGGCGCCGTCGCTGGCCGACCTCGTGCGCCAGCGGGGCCCGATGCCCGCCGCGCAGGCCGCGCTGATGGGGGAGCGGGTGCTGGCGGCCCTGCAGGCCGCGCACGCCGCCGGGATCGTGCACCGCGACGTCAAGCCGGCGAACATCCTCGTCGCGCCGGACGGCCGCGTGAAGCTCACCGACTTCGGCATCGCCCACGCCATCGACGACCCGCGGCTGACCACCAGCGGCATGATCGTCGGCTCGCCCGCGTTCATGGCGCCCGAGCGCGTCGAGGGCCGCGAAGCCCTACCCGCGTCCGACCTGTGGTCCCTCGGCGCGACGCTGTTCTTCGCCGTCGAAGGCTCGATCCCGTTCGAGCGCGCGACCACCGCCGCGACGCTGCACGCGATCATGACCGAGATCCCGTACCTGACCCGCGGCCAGGGCCCGATCGCCGCGGCCATCCTCGGCCTGCTCGTCGCCAACCCCGACGCGCGCCTCACCGCCGCCCAGGCGCAGAACCTCCTGACCACGGCCCAGGGCGTCCGGCCGACGCCGCCGAACGGCACCGCGATGCTGCAGCAGGGCGGCCCGATGACGCGGGTCGCGTCGCAGCCGCCCAAGCGGAACCTGCGGGCCCTGTGGCTGTCCCTGGCCGCCGTGCTGGTCGTCGGGGCACTGGCCGGCGGCTTCTTCGCCGGCAAGGCCTACGAGACGCCCGCGGTCGACAAGCAGAAGCAGCCGACCATGACCTTCGGCGTCAACGGCCAGCTGCGCGTCGACATCACCGACTACTACCGCTGCTACAACGCCACGATCCAGGACGGCGGGATCATCAGCCAGGACGACAACAAGATCGAGTGCAACCGCAGCCACGCGCAGGAGATCTTCGAGATCGGCAACGTGCTGTCGATCGAGAACTGGAACGCCGACGACGCGAAGGTGGCGGACTACCCGGGGCAGACCGCGATCCAGGCGAGCGCGGAGGCGGCCTGCGCGACCGCGTTCCGCTCGTCGATCGTGCCCGAGACCCAGCGGCAGGACCTGACCTACCGCGCGCTGATCCCCACCGAGGCCGAGTGGCAGCGCAAGCCGTCCGAAAGCGGGGAAACCCCCACCCGCGAGTACTACTGCCTGCTGGCCCGGGCCGACGGCGGGCCGATCACCGCGCCGATCGTGACCAAGGTCAAGTAGAAGTTCCGCGAAGAGCGGCCGGGTTCCGGAAATCCTCCGCACTTCCGCCGAGGTGGCCAGGTCGGCGCGTTTTTCGTCGGGGGGACGGGGTACCGTCTGGGCATGTCCAACCCACCTACCGCAGCGCCCGGACGGCCGTTCGGGCGCGTGCTCACCGCGATGGTCACCCCCTTCGACGCCGACGGCGCGCTGGACCTGAAGCGGGCGCAGGAGCTGGCCGAGCACCTCGTGGAGCTGGGGAACGACGGCCTCGTCATCAACGGCACCACCGGCGAGAGCCCGACCACGAGCGACGCGGAGAAGCAGGAGCTCATCCGCGCCGTGGTCGAGGCCGTCGGCGACCGCGCGACCATCGTGGCCGGCGCGGGCACCAACAACACGGCGCACAGCATCGAGCAGGCGAAGCAGGCCGAAGCGGCCGGCGCGCACGGCCTGCTGGTCGTCACCCCGTACTACTCGCGGCCGAGCCAGGCCGGCCTGCACGCGCACTTCACCGCGGTCGCGGACAGCGCGGGCCTGCCGGTGATGCTCTACGACATCCCGCCGCGCTCGGTCGTGCCGATCGAGGTCGACACGCTGCTGCGGCTGGCCGAGCACCCGCGGATCGTCGCGGTCAAGGACGCCAAGGGCGACCTGATCGCCGGCTCCGAGGTCATCGCCAACACCCACCTCGCCTACTACTCCGGCGACGACGGGCTGAACCTGCCCTGGATCTCCGTCGGCGGCACCGGCGTGGTGAGTGTCATCGGTCACGTCGTCGCGGGCCGGATCCGCGCGATGATCGACGCCTACGAGAACGGCGACACGTCCACCGCGCGCACCAACCACCGCGGCATGCTTCCGGTGCTGCGCGCGATGTCGCGGGTCGGCGGGGTCGCGTTCAGCAAGGCGGCGCTGCGGCTGCGCGGCTTCGACGTCGGCGAGCCGCGGCTCCCGATCGTCGCGCCGACGGCCGACCAGACGGCCCTGATCGCCGGTGATCTGGGGCAAGGCGGCGTGCCCCTGGGCGACACGGCGGCCCGGGACTGGCATGGTGAGCGGGTGGCACAAGCAGATTCGAGGGCCGCCTACGTGGCGCCGACCTCGCACACCAGCGTTGGGACCCTGCCTCGGTGAGCTCACTTCCCCCAGGTCCAGGCCCCACCAACGCCCCGCCCGCACTGCCCGCCGGAGCCCTGCGCGTGGTCGCGCTGGGCGGTATCGGCGAGGTCGGGCGCAACATGACCGTCTTCGAGTACGGCGGCCGGCTGCTCATCGTCGACTGCGGGGTCCTCTTCCCCGAGGACGACCAGCCCGGCGTCGACTTGATCCTGCCCGACTTCCGCGCGATCGAGGACCGGCTCGACGACATCGAAGGACTGGTGCTCACCCACGGGCACGAGGACCACATCGGTGCCGTCCCGTTCCTCCTGCGCCTGCGGCCGGACCTGCCGATCTACGGCTCGAGGTTCACCAACGCGCTGCTCGCGGCGAAGGCCAAGGAGCACCGGCAGCGGCCGAAGCTGATCGAGGTCCGCGAGGGGGAGCGCCGCGACGTCGGCGTGTTCAACCTCGAGTTCTTCGCGGTGAACCACTCCATCCCGGACGCGCTGGCCGTGGCCATCCGCACCCCGGCGGGCGTGGTCCTGCACACCGGCGACATCAAGCTCGACCAGCTCCCGCTCGACGGTCGGCTCACCGACCTGGCCGGCTTCTCCCGGCTCGGCGACGAAGGCGTCGACCTCTTCTGCGTCGACTCGACCAACGCCGAGGTCCCCGGGTTCGTCATGCCCGAGCGCGACATCGGCCCGGTCCTCGACGACGTCATCCGCCGCGTCGACCAGCGCGTGATCGTGGCCTGCTTCGCCAGCCACGTCCACCGCGTCCAGCAGGTCCTCGACGCCGCGCTCCGGCACGGCCGCCGGATCGCGTTCGTCGGCCGGTCGATGGTCCGCAACATGGGGATCGCGGCCGAGCTGGGCCTGCTCAACGTGCCGGACGGCCTGCTGGTCGACCTCGACCAGGCGAGCACCCTGCCGGAGAGCAAGGTCCTGTTCGTCTCGACGGGTTCGCAGGGCGAGCCGCTCTCGGCGCTGTCGCGGATGGCGCGCGGCGAGCACCGGCAGATCTCGATCCGCGCGGGCGACACCGTCGTGCTGGCCAGCTCGATGATCCCGGGCAACGAGACCGCGGTGTTCGGCGTGGTCAACGGCCTGACCCGGCTCGGCGCGAACGTCGTGCACCAGGGCAACGCCAAGGTGCACGTGTCCGGCCACGCGTCGGCGGGGGAGCTGCTCTACCTGTACAACGCGGTGCGGCCGAGCAACGTCATGCCGGTCCACGGCGAGTGGAAGCACCTGAAGGCCAACGCCGAGCTGGCGATCCGCACCGGCGTCGCGGCGGACAACGTGGTGATCGCCGAAGACGGCGTGGTCGTCGACCTGGTCGACGGCAAGGCGTCCCGCACCGGCCGCGTCGAGGTCGGCCACGTCTACGTCGACGGCCTGTCCGTCGGTGACGTCGGCGAGTCGACCCTGTCCGACCGGCTCGTCCTCGGCGAGGGCGGGTTCATCTCGATCAGCGTCGCGATCGAATCGGCCACCGGCCGCCCGGTCAGCGCCCCGACGGTGTCCGGCCGCGGCTTCTCCGACGACCCGAAGGCGCTCGCCGCCGTCGTGCCGCTGGTGGAGATGGAGCTGGCGCGCACCGAGGCCGAAGGCATCACCGACACCCACCGGATCGCGCAGGCGGTCCGCCGGGTGGTCGGCCGCTGGGTCGCCGACACCTACCGCCGCCGCCCGATGATCGTCCCGACGGTCATCCCGGTCTAGGTTCCGCCGCCGAAGGCCACCATCCGGTCCGCCGGACGGTGGCCTTCGGTGCGTTCAGTGCCCCAGTTTGGTGAGGAGCAGGGCGAGGCCTACGGTGGCGGTCTGGCGGAGCAGGGCCCGCCGCGCCCGGCGCTGGTCGGCTCGTGTCGGTTTCATGCGTACCCCCAAGCGGTCAGGCCCCCAGTGTCGCGCGCGAATCGGGCGCGGACATCCGACTCCGGGACGGGATTCGCCTCCCTCCCGGGTATGAGGCCCGCTGTTAGGCCATCCGGACCACGAACCGGTGGTTTGCCGGGCGCTAGCCTTGATCCCCACCCCGCCTCGCCGAAGAGAGGCCGCGCCCGATGGGACGTCACTCGCCGGACGGACGACGACGCCGGCTGCTCTTGCCCGCCCTCGCGACCGGTCTCGTGGTCGTCCTCGGGGCCGCGACCTGGGTCACCGTCTCGCGGATGACCCCGGCCCAGCCCCCGTGCGAGCAGCAGGCGAAGGTCCTCGTCACCGCGTCCGCCGACATCGCGCCCGCGCTCTCGCTCGTCGCGCGTGGTCTCGACCTCCGGTGCGGCAGCGTCGAGGTCCAGACCAGGGAGCCGGCCGCCACGGCCGAGCAGCTCGCCCTGTCCGACGGCAGCCCGCGGCCGCAGGTGTGGGTGCCGGACTCGACCCTCGCGCTGCGCCGCGCCCGCCAGTTCGGCGCTTCCGACGTCCCCGAGACCGGGGCGTCGGTGGCCAGCTCGCCGGTCGTGCTGGCCGTCGCCGAGGGCGTCGCGAAGGGCATGGGCTGGCCCGAGCGCACGGCCACCTGGGCGGACGTCCTGGGGTCGCCGGGTGCCGTCCCGGGGATGTCCGACCCGGCGCAGGACTCGGTCGGCGTCGCGGCGCTGCTGGGCCTCAAGGAGAGCGTCAAGACGGCCACCGAGCCGGCGGCCGCGTACGTCGCGCTGCTGCGGCGGTTCTCGGCCAACACGCTCGGCGCGGAGACGGACCTGATGGCGCGGCTGCCGGGCTCGAGCGGCACCGGCGGCACGGCGGCGGTGACGACGTTCCCCGCGTCGGAGAACTCCGTGCTGCGCCACAACATCGAGGACGCGAGCTCGCCGCTCGTCGCCGTCTACTCGACCGCGGTGCCCACATTGGACTACCCGTTCGCCGAGCTGGGCGGGATCACCCCGCAGCAACGCCCGATCATCGACGCGCTGCGGCAAGCGACACTCGGCGACGCGGGCGCGGACGCCATCGCGAAGACGGGCCTGCGCGCGGCGGGCGGACAGGCGCTGCGCGAGCACGCCGACGACCCGCACGTGACGACGTCCGGCTTCCGGGCCGCGAACCTCCCACCCGCCACGGTCGTCGAGGAGCTGCTCAACCAGTGGTCCGGGATCAACCTGAGCGCGCGGGTGCAGGTGCTCGTCGACGTGTCGGGGTCGATGAACGCGCAGGTGCCGGGGACCGGGCTGAACCGGATGCAGCTGTCGATGCAGGCGACGGCCAAGGCATTGCACCTGTTCAAGCCGACGACCCAGCTGCGCATGCTGGCGTTCTCGACGAGGTTGGACGGCGACAAGGACTACCGCGAGCTGCTGCCGATGGCCTCGGTGGCCCAGCACCTGGCGAGTGGCGCACTGGACAAGCTCGCCCAGGTGAAGGCCACGGCGGACGGCGGAACGGGTCTGTACGACAGCGTGCTGGACACGTACCGCACGGCCCGTCGCGAGTGGGAGCCGGGCCGGCTCAACCTGGTGATCGTCCTGACCGACGGGAGAAACGAGGACCCCCACGGGATTTCCCGCGCGGAGCTCCTGGCCGAGCTGGCAAAGCTGCAGGACCCCCGCCGCCCGATCCCGCTGATCGGAGTGGGCATCGGCCCGGACGCGGACAAACCGGAGCTGGACCAGCTGACGGCGGCCACGGGTGGTCAGGCCTTCGTGGCCCCGGACCCGGCGAAGATCACGGACGTGTTTTTCGGGGCATTGAGCCGAATCGCCGGCGGATGACGGCGTAGACGGCCAAGATCACCGCCAGGCTGATCAAGCTCAAGTACAGCTGCGCCCGAGTGTCGTCGTCCACGAACAGCATCGAAGCCACCACGACCAGCGTCAGCACCAACGTCAGCCAGCTCAACCACGGATATCCCCACATCCGCAGCTTCAACGTCTCCGGCGCTTCCGTCTCCAGCCGCCGCCGCATTCGGAGCTGGGAGCCGCAGATGATCGCGTACACGAACAGGGCCACCGCGCCCGCCGAATTGATGATGAAGTAGAAGATCTTGTCCGGGGACACGTAGCTCATCACCACCGCCACGTAACCGACCGACGTCGACACCAGGATCGCCTTCCACGGCACGCCTCGCCGATTCGTGTCCGCCACCCACGCCGGGGCCCAGCCGTGGCGGTGCAGGGCGAACAACATGCGGGATGCCGTGTACAGCCCCGAATTCAGCACCGACAGCGCCGCCGTCAGGACGACCGCGCTCACTATCGTCGTCGCCGCCGGGACGCCGAACCTGCCGAACGCCGCCGCGAACGGGCTCGTCTCGCTCGGGATCTCGCGCCACGGGGTGATCATCACCAGCAGTGCCACCGAACCCACGTAGAACACGATCACGCGCCACACGATCGTCGACGTCGCCTTGCGGACCGCCGTCTCCGGCTCGCTCGACTCCGCCGCCGCGATCGTCACGATCTCCGCGCCGAAATACGAGAAGATCACGATCACCACGCCGTGGACGACGGAAAACCCGCCGTTCACGACGAGACCGTCGAGCCCGATGTTGCCGACCGAAAAGTGCGCGCCCGGCCAGAGACCGAGCACGAACAGCAGGCCCAGCGCCAGGAACACCACGATGGTGGCGACCTTGATCGACGCCAGCCAGAACTCCGTCTCGCCGAACGACCGCGCCGACGCCAGGTTCGTCGCCGTCAGCAGCAGCATCAGCGCCAGCGAGAACACCCACTGCGGCACGCCGGGAACCCAGCCCTGCAGGATCTTCGCACCCGCCACCGCTTCGAACGCGACCACGCCGACCCAGAAGTACCAGTACAGCCAGCCGATCGTGAAGCCCGCCCAGCCGCCGAGCGAGTCGCGCGCGTACTCCATGAACGAGCCGAGTGCCGGCGCCGCCGTCGCCATCTCGCCGAGCATCCGCATGACGAGCACGACGAGCAGTCCGCCCAGCGCATACGAAAGCACGGCCGCCGGCCCGACGGTGTGGATCACCGCCCCGCTGCCGATGAACAGGCTCGCGCCGATGATGCCGCCGAGGGCGATCATCCGGACGTGCCGCTGGCGCAGTTCGGGGCGCAGTCCCTGAGACGTCACGGTGGGGAATTCTCGCACTCGCGTGCCATCCCGTGAAGAGTTCAGCTCGTCAGGATCGCCGACTTCCGCTGCACCAGGAACGCGCCGCCCAGCAGGATCGCCGAGCCGAGCAGCTGCTGCCAGGTGAGCTCCTCGCCGAGCAGCGCCCACGCCGTGACCGTGACGATCACGGGCTCGACCAGCCCGAGCACGCTCGCCACCGACGCCGGCAGGTGCCGCAGCGACGAAATCCCGAAGATGTAGGCGAACACGGTGGCGACCAGCACCAGCAGCGTCATCAGCAGCCACACCGGGGGGTGCCAGGCGCCGAACTCGACGTCGGCGGCGAGCAGCTCCACCGGCCACGTCCACGGCGGCGCGACCAGGCTGATCAGCGCCGCGCCGATCACCATGCCCCAGGTGACCAGGCCCAGCGGGTCGATGTCGGCCACCGCGCGCTCGCCGAGCAGGAAGTACCCGGCCGAGCACAGTGCCGCGCCGAAGCCGGCCAGCAGCCCGACGCCGTTCAGCGTGACGCCCTGCCAGACCTGGGCGACCAGCGAAAGGCCCACCATGGCCAGCGCGATGCCGCCCCACACCGACCGCGGCAGCCGGTGCCCCCGCGCGAACCGCACCCACAGCGCGATGAGCACCGGCGAGATGAACTCGAGCAGGATCGCGATGCCGACGGGGATCCGGCCCGCGGCGACGAAGTACAGCAGCTGCACGCCGGCGACGCCCAGCAGGCCGTACCCGGCCAGCACCGGCAGCTCGCTCCGGCGCACCCGCAGCTTGCGCGGCGCCACCAGCGCCACCCCGGCGAGCAGCACGAGCCCGGCGAGCCCGATCCGCATCGCGGCGACCTGCTCCGGGCTGAAGCCGGCGGACATCGCGGACTTGCCCAGCGTGCCCGACGTGCTGAAGAACAGCGCCGCGAGCAGGACGAGCGTGGTCCCGCGGCCGCGGTGGGCGACCCGGGCAGGTGCGAGGACGGGCAGCTCGGTGGTCACCCCCGCGACTGTAGGGCCCGCCGCGTCACTGCCAAAGCGCTTTTTGCGGTTACTCGGCCTGCTTCAGCCCGGTCGCGACGTGCGTCGCGATCGTCGCGAGCCGCCGCCCCTGGACGTGCAGCGCGCCGAGGGCCAGCTCGTCCGGCGCGGCCGACTTGCGCGACACGAAAGAGCCGCCGTACGGGTTGCCGGACTCCATCAGGTGCGGGTCGGTGTAGCCGAGCGGGACGACGATCGCGCCCCAGTGGTAGAAGACGTTGTTGATCGCCAGCAGCGTCGACTCCAGGCCGCCGTGGCGAGTGGACGCCGTCGTGAACGACGTCGCGACCTTGTCGGCCAGCTTCCCCTTCGCCCACAACCCGCCCGTGCTGTCCAAATAGGACTTGAGCTGGGCCGCCGGGCCGCCGAACCGGGTCGGGCTGCCGACGGCGAGGCCGTCGGCCCAGACGAGGTCGTCGAGCGTGGCCAGCGCGTGGTGCGGGCCCGAGTCGATCCAGGCCTGCCAGCGCGGGTTCTGCGCGATCGCCTCGGCGGGCACCGTCTCCGGCACGGTCCGCACCCGCACGTCGGCCCCGGTTTCGCGGGCGCCCGCGGCGAGCGACTCGGCGAGGGCGGCGGTGTTCCCGGTCGAGCTGTAGTAGACGACGAGTATCCGTGTGCTCACGCCGCCGACTCTAGGGGCACCCGCGCCGGTGTCCCAGGATCCGGACGGCGTCAGCAGCCCTGGCGGCCGCTGTCGATCACGTAGTACTGCTCGTGCCAAAAGACCCAGCCGATGGCGGCCACGCAGCGGTTCGCCGTGCCCGTGACACCTTTGGGGCCCGCGTAGTACGCGTAGTTGCCGGTGTCCGGAGTCGACGAGCGGTCGGGGGTGCACAGCTGACCTTCGCCGCTGGTTTCGACACAGCGCTGGATCTTCACCCAGGTCTCCGCGGCCACACCGTAGGTGGCGCCGCGGTGGTAGAAGCAGGCGCTGTTGGTCCCGCCGTCGGAGCTGTTGTAGTAGATCGTCAGCTCGCCCAAGCCGAGGGTGCCGCTGCTGCTGTCGTAGGTCTTCGTCCCCGAGCACGACACCGCGGCGTTCGCCGGTGCCGTCTTTGCGTCGCCGACGAGAACGCGGCACTCACGTCCGTGGCGGGAAGAAGGGTTTAGCCGGTGCGCGAAACCCCGGCTCAGAATCCGGACTCGGGCTGCTGAGGTTTCCACGGGCTGACGGTGTCCGTCGGCCGCGTCGGGTCGTGGAAGCGGGGCCGGTCGAGCTCGCCCGCCCGCAGCGGGACCAGGCCGTCGGTGATCGCCTGCATGATCTTCGCGTGCGCGCGCACCCCCGCGCCCGGCCGCTCCGGCTCGACGTCCGACAGGTCGACCGGGTCACCGAAGTGGACCCTGAAGCGAGGCCGGCGCAGGGGAGCGCTGAGCCCGGAGCGGGCGAGCGGGAGCAGGTCGGCCGGGCCGTTGACGGTCTCGGTGCCCCAGTAGACGGCCTCGTGCGCGCCCCACTGGCTGATCGGGATCACCGGCACATCCGCGGCGAGCGCGAGCCGCGCCGCGCCGGTCTTGCCGCGCTCCGGCCACAGGCCCGGGTCGTGGCTGATCCGGCCTTCCGGGTAGACGATGATCGGCTCGCGCGTGGTCTTGAGCGCTTCGACGGCCTCGGCGAACTGCCCGACGGCGGTCGCGGCGACCTTCCGGTCGACCCGCAGGTGGCCGCTGACCCGCAGCGCAGGCCCGATGACGGGGGCGTCCAGGATGCCACCGGCCAGCATGAACCGCGGGTTGATGCCGATCCGCTTGCACGCGGCCATCAGCACGAACGCGTCGAACACGCCGATGTGGTTCGCGGTCATCAGCAGCGGCTTGCCGCGCAGCCGCGCCGGGATCCGGCCGGAGACGGTGAGCCTGCCGACGAGGTTCACCAGCCCGCGGTCGATGTTCAGCATGGTCCGCCAGATGGCGGGGGCCCGGCGGGAGGTGTTGTCGGAGTGCAGCGCGACCATGGGGCAGAGCATGGCAGACGCCGGATTCACCCGGATGCGCACTGGCCGGATCGGTTCACCCGGATGGTCGCTCACGGACGGCGGTGAGGCAGAAGTTCACCCTGCGTCGAGAGTGGCGCATGGGACTAACTGGCATTGCCAGTTACCGTTGACGGCATGGCTGGGTCGGCGACGAGGAAGCGAAGCACGGGAAGCGGCGCGAAGGGGGCAGCGGCGCGTAAGCCGCGTACACCCGCGAAGCCACGGACGTCGTCCGCTCGCAAGCCGGCTCCCCGCTCGCGCCGCAAGACGCCCGGGATCTTCGGCAAGGGCGTCCGCGGCACCTGGAACCTGCTGGCCAAGGGCATCGGCACGCTGGCCAGGACCGTCGGCCGCACCCGTGAGCTCGAGGCCGAACACCGCCGGGACGGCCTCGCGCTCGGCCTGATCGCGCTGGCCATCGTCGCGGCCGTCGGGGTCTGGTGGCGGGCCGCCGGGCCGATCGGGGCCGGCGTCGAGATCGCCACCCGGTCCGTCCTCGGTGCCGGGGCCGTGACGCTCCCGCTGGTCCTCACCGTCGTGGCCGTCGCGCTGATGCGGTCCGAGCCGCACCCCGAGACGCGGCCGCGGATGGTGATCGGCACGATCATGGTCGTCCTGTCCGTGCTCGGGATGCTGCACATCTTCACCGCGCTCCCGGGCACGAACGACGGCCGGATGTACGCCGGCGGCATCATCGGCGCCTTCTCCGGCGGCCTGCTGACCATGGGCGTCACCACCTGGGTGGCCGTCCCGATCCTGATCCTGGCGCTGGTCTTCGGCGTGCTCGTCTTCACCGGCACGCCGGTGCGGGAGATCCCGACCAGGCTGCGCAACTGGGGCCTCGACGAGGAAGAGATCGCCGAGGCGGAGCAGCAGTCCGGGTTCGCCACCGACGAGGACGCCGTCACCGAGGCCGACCCGAAGTCCGCGCGCCTGCGCAAGCCGTCGCGCCGCCGCCAGAGCAGCGGCGACCACGACGGGGAGCAGCTCGACATCGACGCGATGCTGGCCGAGCCGCCGACGCCGATCAAGCCACCCAAGGCGAGCACAGTCGTCCCCAAGCTGGCCGAGGTGCCCGAGAAGAAGCCGAAGAAGGCCCCGGAACCGCCGCTCGCCGTCACGCGGACCGTCGAAGGTGATTACCAGCTCCCGCCGCCCGATCTGCTGAAGCTCGGCGACGCGCCGAAGTCCCGCAGCAAGGCCAACGACGCCATGATCGAGGCGATCACCGGCGTGCTGGAGCAGTTCAGCATCGACGCGCAGGTCACCGGCTTCACCCGCGGCCCGACGGTCACCCGCTACGAGGTCGAGCTCGGGCCGGGTGTGAAGGTCGAGAAGATCACCGCGCTGACCAAGAACATCGCCTACGCGGTGGCCACCGACAACGTCCGGCTGCTGGCGCCGATCCCCGGCAAGTCCGCGGTCGGCATCGAGGTGCCGAACTCCGACCGCGAGATGGTCCGGCTGGGCGACGTCCTGCGCGCGCCGACCACGGTCAAGGACAACCACCCGATGGTGATCGGCCTCGGCAAGGACATCGAGGGCCACTTCGTCACGGCGAACCTCACGAAGATGCCCCACCTACTGGTCGCGGGGTCCACCGGTTCCGGTAAGTCGAGCTTCGTCAACTCGATGCTGGTGTCGCTGCTCGCGCGGGCGACGCCGGACGAGTGCCGGATGATCCTGATCGACCCGAAGATGGTCGAGCTGACGCCCTACGAGGGCATCCCGCACCTGATCACGCCCATCATCACCCAGCCGAAGAAGGCCGCCGCCGCGCTGGCCTGGCTGGTGGAGGAGATGGAGCAGCGCTACCAGGACATGCAGGTCAACAAGGTCCGGCACATCGACGACTACAACAAGAAGGTCAAGTCCGGCGAGATCACCGCGCCGCCGGGGTCCGAGCGCGAGTACCGGCCCTACCCCTACATCATGGCGATCGTCGACGAGCTCGCCGACCTGATGATGACCGCCCCGCGCGACGTCGAGGACGCGATCGTCCGGATCACCCAGAAGGCCCGCGCCGCCGGCATCCACCTGGTCCTGGCCACGCAGCGGCCGTCGGTCGACGTCGTGACCGGCCTGATCAAGACGAACGTGCCGTCGCGGCTGGCCTTCGCGACGTCGTCGCTGACCGACTCCCGGGTCATCCTCGACCAGCCGGGCGCGGAGAAGCTGATCGGCATGGGCGACGCGCTCTACCTGCCGATGGGCGCCGGCAAGCCGGTCCGCATCCAGGGCGCGTTCGTCGGCGACGAAGAGATCTCCGCGGTCGTCAACTACGCCAAGGAGCAGGCGCAGCCGGACTACCAGGACGGCGTCACCGCGCAGAAGGCCGGCGAGAAGAAGGAGATCGACCCGGACATCGGGGACGACCTGGACGTCCTGCTGCAGGCGGCGGAGCTGATCGTGACGTCCCAGTTCGGCTCGACGTCGATGCTGCAGCGCAAGCTGCGGGTCGGTTTCGCCAAGGCGGGGCGCCTGATGGACCTGCTGGAGAGCCGGGGGATCGTCGGCCCGTCGGAGGGCTCGAAGGCCCGCGACGTGCTGATCAAGCCGGAGGAGCTGGAAGGCGTCCTGTTCATGATCCGCGGCGGCGACCCGGTCCCGGCCGACCCGGACGACGAGTAGTGCAACCCGCCGGCGGCTTCGTTCCGTCCTGAGCACATGGACCCGCAGCGCATCGCAGCCGGACTGTTCGCCATCGCCGTCGTCGCGGTGGGCGCCGGGAGCTCGGTCGCCTCCGGGCAGCCGGTCCCGGCCCGGCCGGCGGCGCCGTCGACCGTCAGCACCGCGCCGGAGGGCGACGTCACCCTGCGCCTCGGCCAGGAAGCCGCGATCCAGGGGAAGGACCTGTCGGTCCGCTACACGCGCCTGGTGAGCGACTCGCGGTGCCGCCCGGATATGACGTGCATCTGGCAGGGCGAGGCGACGCTCGCCTTCCTGCTGAGCGAGCCCGGCCGCGGCGAAAGCACCACGGCCGAGCTGCACAGCGGCCCGCGCACCGGCCCCCAGGCGACCTCGTTCGCCGCCAACCGCGTCGAGCTGGTGTCGGTGAGCGAGGACGGCCTGACGACGACGGTCCGGGTCAGCTGAGGGGCGTGCCCCAGTGGTCGAGGAAGGCCACTTCGGACAATGGTGTGCGCGGCGCCGGCTTGAAGTCCGGCACCGTCGTGTACGCCACCGGCAGCAGCCCGACCTGCGTGTGGCCGTCCGGGATGCCGAGGATCTCCGCGGCTTCGGCCTCCCGCGCCAGGTGGTACGTCGTGAGCGTCGAGCCCAGCCCGCGCGAGCGCAGCGCCAGCTGGAAACTCCACACCGCCGGAAAGATGCCGCCGTAGAAGGCCGCGTCGACGGCGTTGTCCCCGGCCGGGCGGCCGGCCACGACCGGGATCACGAACACCGGGACGCGCTCGATCACGTCGATCAGGTGCCGCCCGGAGGCCAGCGCCCGCGAAGGCGCGGCACTCGCCCGTTCCGCCAGGTAGGCCTCGCCGACTTCGCGGAAGATCGCGCCGAGCCGGTTCTTCACGTCCTGGTCGCGCACCACGAGCCAGCGCCAGGCCTGGACGTTGCCGGGCGTCGGCGCCTGTAGCGCCAGGTTCAGGCACTCCTCGATGACCTCGGGTTCCACCGGCCGGTCGAGGTCGAGCTTCCGGCGGACCGCGCGGGTCGTGCTGAGCAGGTGGTCGATGTCCATGCACCCATCCTGACGGGCCCGGGCCGGTCGCGCGGCCCGGGCCGCCGGGCGTCAGCTGCCGAACTTGCGCACGGCCTGGTAGTACGTCCAGGCGGCGGCCTTGCAGGCCACGTTGGAGCCGCAGACGCTCTTCAGGTCCGAGTACAGGTTGTCGTCGATCTTCAGGCGGTTCGCCTCGGAGAAGCGGCCCTGCTTCTTGTAGTTGCGGTAGCCGAAGTCGTGCCGGTGGCAGCCCGGCAGGAACTTCCAGCCGAACGGGTTGTCCGGCGCCCACGAACAGCCGTCCGAGGACCAGTCGAGCTGGCCGTTGTAGGGCGCCTGTCCCCGGATCGTCTCGAAGTTCGAGAGCGAGGTCGAGAAGAGGTACTGGTCGGTGACCGTCGGGATGTCGACGGCCGCCGCGGTACCGGCGCCCAGCAGGGCACCTCCGCCGACAGTCGCGGCCACCGCGATGGTGGCCCCCAGGTTCCGCAGTGTCGAACGCATCGTTGTGTTGTTTCCTTGCTGATCAGGGGACGGATGTGCGTGATCAGCATCGGCTCTCGGGTGGCGCGCGTCACCGCCCGAAAGAATGTTGTCGGGAAACTTTCAGAGTTCGGGCGCAGTAGGGGTGGTACTGACGCCCGTGTGGTCAGAGCTGGAGCAGCATCCGCGAGTTGCCGAGCGTGTTCGGCTTGACGTACGGCAGGTCGAGGAACTCGGCGACGCCGGTGTCGTGCGAGCGCCGCATCTCCTCGTAGACCTCGTGCGAGACCGGCGTCCCCTGGATCTCCACGAAGCCGTGCCCGAGGAAGAAGCTCGTCTCGAACGTCAGCACGAACAGCCGCCTGAGACCCAGCTCACGCGCTTCGTCGATCAGGCGGGCCACGAGCACGCGCCCGACCCCCTGGCCGCGGACGGCCTTGTCGACCACCACCGTGCGCAGCTCGGCGATGTCCTCCCAGAGCACGTGCAGCGCGGCCGCGCCGACGACCTCGTCACCCACCTCGGCGACCCAGAACTCCTGGACCGCTTCGTACAGCGTGACCAGGTCCTTCTCCAGCAGGACGCGACCCGCGTCCGAGTCGACCAGGGCCTTGATCTTGCGGACGTCGGCGATCCGCGCGCGGCGGACGGCGGGGGAGGCGGACGGCACGATCGTCAACCCTGCCACATCGCGCGGCGCCGGCTTCTCCGGCACAACTGCTTTTCGGGGGTCCGGGCGGCGAAGCTCCCGGCCCCGGTTGTCGCGACCGGGCCACGCCGTCGTCGGCCCGCCCGGGACCGGCGGCTACCCTGAACGTCGTGCCTTCTCCTGCCACTGACCCTGCCGCCACCCGACGCGTCTCCCTGCTGACCCTGGGCTGCGCCCGCAACGAGGTCGACTCGGAGGAGCTGGCGGGCCGGCTGGCGGCCGGCGGCTGGGAGCTGGCGGCCGATCCGGAGGACTCCGACGTCGTGGTGGTCAACACCTGCGGCTTCGTCGAGTCGGCCAAGAAGGACTCGGTCGACACCCTGCTGGCGGCGTCCGACACGGGCAAGAAGGTCGTCGCGGTCGGCTGCATGGCCGAGCGCTACGGCCACGAGCTCGCCGACAGCCTCCCCGAGGCCGACGCGGTGCTGGGCTTCGACCACTACGCCGAGCTCTCCGACCGGCTCGACGACGTCGTCGCGGGCCGCAAGCTCGCCTCGCACACCCCGGGCGACCGCCGCAAGCTGCTGCCGATCAGCCCGGTCCAGCGGCCCGCCGCGGCCGAGACCGTCGAGGTCCCGGGCCACGCGCAGCACGGCTGGGGCCCGCGGGTCCTGCGCACGCGCCTCGACGACGCGCCGGTGGCCGCGCTGAAGATCGCCTCCGGCTGCGACCGGCGCTGTTCGTTCTGCGCGATCCCGTCGTTCCGCGGCTCCTTCGTCTCGCGGCAGCCGGACGAGGTCGTCGCCGAGGCGATGTGGCTGGCCGAGCACGGCGTCAAGGAGCTGTTCCTGGTCAGCGAGAACTCGACGTCCTACGGCAAGGACTTCGGCCGCGACGGCGCCACCGCGCTGGAGCGGCTGCTGCCGCGGCTGGCGGAGATCGACGGCATCGAGCGCGTCCGCGTCTCCTACCTGCAGCCGGCCGAGACGCGCCCGCAGCTGGTCAAGGCCATCGCGACCACCCCGGGGGTCGCCGAGTACTTCGACCTGTCGTTCCAGCACTCCAGCGAGCAGGTGCTGCGCCGGATGCGCCGGTTCGGCTCGACGGACTCGTTCCTCGCGCTGACCGAGCAGATCCGCGAGTACGCGCCCGAGGCGGGCATCCGCACCAACGTGATCGTCGGCTTCCCGGGCGAGACCGAGCACGACCTGAGCGAGCTCGAACGCTTCCTCACCGGCGCGCGCCTCGACGCGGTCGGCGTCTTCGGCTACTCCGACGAGGACGGCACCGAGGCCGAGGGCTTCGACGGCAAGCTCGACGCCGACGAGGTCGCCGCCCGCGTCACCCGGATCTCCGCGCTGGTCGAGGAGCTGACCGCGCAGCGCGCCGAGGACCGGATCGGCACCTTCGTCGACGTGCTCGTCGAGCTGGACGACGACGGCGAGCTCACCGGCCGCGCCGCGCACCAGGCCCCCGAGGTCGACGGCGAGTGCGTCATCCTCGACGCGCCGGAGAAGGTGCAGGTCGGTGACTTCCTGCGCTGCGAGGTCGTGGACTCGGCGGGCGTGGACCTGGTCGTCCGCGCGGTACCGGACGCCGACCGGTGAGTGCGCTCCCGAGCGACGCCGCGGACGAGGGCCTGACCCACGCCACCGGCGACGCACCCGCGCAAGTTCCCGAACCGACCCCGGTTCCGACCCTGAACCTCGCGAACCTGCTGACGTTGTCGCGGCTGGTCCTGGTGCCGCTGTTCATCGCGGCACTGTTCGTCGGCGACGGCCACGACACCACCTGGCGCGCGATCGCGACCGGGCTGTTCGCGATCGCCTCGGCGACCGACCAGCTGGACGGCTGGGTGGCCCGCAAGTACGGCCTGATCACCGACTTCGGCAAGATCGCCGACCCGATCGCGGACAAGGCGCTGACCGGCGCCGCACTGGTCGGGCTGAGCATCCTGGGCGAGCTGGGCTGGTGGGTCACGATCGTGATCGCGGTCCGCGAGATCGGCGTCACACTGCTGCGCTTCTGGGTGATCCGCCACGGCGTGATCCCGGCCAGCCGCGGCGGCAAGGCCAAGACGATGGCCCAGATCGCCGCGATCACGGCGTACTTGCTGCCACTGCCGGCCGGAGCGGATCCGGTGCGGTGGGCGCTGATGGGGCTAGCTTTGGTGCTGACGGTGGTGACGGGCGTGGACTACCTGGTCCGGGCCGTGCGGTTGCGCGCGGCCGGGCGCCGCGTCACCGGGAGCTGAAGGTGGCCGAAGTGGCCGGTTCGGAGGCCGGCGAAGCCGAGCCGAAGACCGGGGCCGAAACGCCCGGCGCCCCGGCCGGAGTCCCACGAATGACCCCTCCGCGACCCGCCGTGAGCCCAGGCGACGAGCAAGCCGCCGCGCTGATCGCCGCTCTCACCGGGCGGGGTGAGACCGTCGCGGCCGCCGAATCGCTGACCGCCGGGCTGGTCTGCGCCACCCTCGCCCGCGTGCCCGGGGCGAGCGCCGCCCTGCGCGGCGGCCTCGTCGTCTACGCCACCGAGCTGAAGACCGCGCTGGCCGGCGTCGACGCCGCGCTGCTGGCCGAGCACGGTGCCGTCCACCCCGAGGTCGCCGCGCAGCTGGCCGAAGGCGCGCGCGACCGGTGCGGGGCCACCTGGGGCCTCGGGCTCACCGGTGTGGCCGGGCCGGCCGCCCAGGACGGGGTCGCGCCGGGGACCGTGCACGTCGGGCTCGCCGGGCCGGGAACACGTACAGTCCGTACCCTGGCCCTCAACGGCGACCGGGACTTGATCAGAACCCACTCGGTCCGAGCGGCGTTTTCCCTGCTCGGGGAACATCTGACGTGAATCGGGCGTTCGCCCTTGGCGTACGGGCACACCAACTCCTGCGCTCGGGGCGCCGCTCTGGGTAACGTAGGGGGTACTTGTACGGAAGGGAGGCGCGTGATGACCGTGCTGTTGCGTGAGGCGATCGGTGATCGGCTCCGTCATGCCCGCACCAACCAGCGTCGTACGCTGCGCGACATCTCCCGCGCCGCCAGGGTCAGCCTCGGCTACCTCTCGGAGGTGGAACGGGGCCAGAAGGAGGCGTCGAGCGAGCTGCTCGCGTCCATCTGCCAGGCCTTGGACCTTCCGCTCGGCGAACTGCTGCACAAAGTGGCAGCGGACGTTTCGGCCCTCGACAACGTCGAGGTCGCACCGGTCGGCGAGCGGATCGGTGAGGGCGCGCCCCGGGAGAAGGTGCCCGAGCGCGGTGCCTCGGCCGGCATCGAAGGCGGCCGCCTGATGTCGGAGCTGATCGGCAACGACCTGGCCGACCTGCGGGTTTCCCCGGCGCCACGGATGAACACGACCCTGCGCACGACGATCGGGCAGCCGAAAATGGCCTCGACGATCGCCGCGTAGGGCGCATCGAACGCGAAGACGGCCCCGGGCAACCCGCCCGGGGCCGTTTGCGTTATCACTCCGACCGGAGGCAGGCGGACGCGTTCCGCGACCGGTCGGTTTCCGCCGTGGCTGCGGTCGGATTGGTAACGAACGGCCCAGTACCACCAGGGGTGATCAGGGACGAACCCTGAAATCCCCCGGGGTCGCCTGGAACGGACGTGGCCGACCTGACACGATGGAACCCAACGCCGGGGTCGGTGCGTTGCATGTGCAGGGGAGCGACGCCCCACACCCCGAGTACCTAGGCCCGTGGGACGCAAGAAGGCAGGCGGAGGAGATGGCCAACCCGTTCGTGAAGTTCTGGAAGTACATGATGGCGGCGTTCTCGTCGAAGATCGACGAACACGCCGACCCGAAGGTACAGATCCAGCAGGCCATCGAGGAGGCGCAGCGCAACCACCAGGCGCTGACGCAGCAGGCCGCCTCCGTGATCGGCAACCAGCGTCAGCTGGAGATGAAGCTCAACCGGCAGCTCGGCGACGTCGAGAAGCTGCAGGCCTCGACCCGGCAGGCCCTCGTCCTCGCGGACGAAGCCCGGTCCAAGGGTGACGAGCAGAAGGCCGTCGAGTTCGAGAACGCCGCGGAGAGCTTCGCGACGCAGCTCGTCACGGCCGAGCAGAACATCGAGGACCTGAAGACGCTGCACGACCAGTCGCTGCAGGCCGCGGCCCAGGCCAAGAAGGCCGTGGAGCGCAACTCGCAGATGCTGCAGCAGAAGCTGGCCGAGCGCACGAAGCTGCTCTCGCAGCTGGAGCAGGCGAAGATGCAGGAGCAGGTCTCCGCTTCGCTGAACCAGATGAGCCAGCTGGCGGCGCCGGGCAACACGCCGTCGCTGGAAGAGGTCCGCGACAAGATCGAGAAGCGCTACACCACGGCGCTGGGCTCGGCGGAGCTGGCGCAGAACTCGGTCCAGGGGCGCATGATGGAGGTCCAGGCCTCCACGACGCAGCTGGCCGGGCACTCGCGGCTCGAGCAGATCCGCTCGTCGATGCGCGGTGACTCGGTCGCCCAGGTGACCGACGGCGGCAAGGCGGCCCAGCAGCCGGCCAGCAGCTCGGCCGACATCCAGCGCGAGATCCAGGCGCGCGTGCAGGCCGAACAGGGCAAGAACCCGGCCTGACGCGGGTAGCGAGTTCGAAGGGGGCGAGCATGGGGCAGCAGGGCAGACGACGCGACTTCGGCGAGTTCAGCGCGAAGCTGGAGAAGCACATCGAGAAGCTGCCCGACTACGCCGTGCGCGCCCAGGAAAAGCTCCAAAAGGTGCAGAAGTACTTCCCGCCGGCCGACCAGGCCGGCGGGAAGCCCGCACCCCAGCGGCCCCGGCCCAACCCGCTGCAGCGGCCGCCGGTGCGCCGGCCCGACGTGTCGGCGACGTTCTCGACGATGGCGAACCAGGTCCCGGCGTTCGCCGAGGCCCGGGCCAAGTGGGACCGCTGGAACCACCCGGCCGCGAAGCACGAGCGTCGCAAGCGCCGGACGTCGCGCGCGATGACGCTGTGGATCCTGCTGACGATCCTGTGCGGCGTCCTCGCGGTCTCGGCCGGGCTGGGCTGGATGAGCGCGACCGGCGCCGCGATGATGCCGCAGGCGATCATGGCGTTCGCCGGAGCCGTCGTGTTCGGCACGTTCGGCGTCCGAAGCGGACTCAAGCTGCGTGAACTGAAGCGCACCCCGCTCCCGGCCGCACCGGCCGGCCCGCCGCCGCTGCCGCCCGCGGGGTCCGCCGCGCGCGAGCCGATGGAACGGCTGGCGGAGTGCGAGGCCTCCTTGGGTGAGCTGCTGCGTCAGCTCTCCGTTCCGTCCTCGGTGGGCACGGTGCCGGTGTCCGAAGTGTCCGTCGCGGACGCGGGGCAGACCGCGACCGAAGCCGCGGCCGCTTTGCGCGGCCTGGCGGGCCGCATCCAGGCGATCGAGCGCGGCCGCAACTCCGCCCCGGCCCGCGAGCAGGCGGCCCTGGACTCGGCGGTCGGCAAGCTCCGCGAACAGCTCGAAGACGGCCTCGAGGGCTACCGCGGCCTGGTCGCCGCGGCCGGCCACACGGTCGCCGCGTCGAGCGACGGCCTCGTGACGTCCAAACAGGCCCTCACCGACGCCACCGACCGCCTGGCCGGCCTGGCCATGGCCCTGCGCGAGCTCTCCTGACCCACCCCCGGCGTGCTTGACGGGTCGACACGCGTGATTGAAGGGTCGACACGGCCGAATGACGCGTGTCGACCCCCGAATCACGCGTGTCGACCGCCCAATCACGCGTGTCGACCTCCTGATCACGCGGATTCGGGCGTCGCTGGGCCGTTGGGATTTGAAACTCGGCCGTTCGGGTGCCGGATCCGGCGGTTTCCGCCCTTCGTCACCCGGCGTGCGTGATCGTGCGTTTCACCCCGGCTTCGCGCCCTGTTCACCCCTTGGTCCCGAAACCCGCGCGTAATCGGAAACCGCTGGCTACGGAAACGTCGACCACCTAACGTTTCTGTCATGCATGTAGAGGTGTCACTCGCCGGGAGGCCCGCCGTGCTTTGAGGATCGCCGGTGCCGACCGTACACAGTGGACTTTCTCGATCGCCGAGGGAAGGACGCCCCGTGAACACGCTCCCGCCGGACCCGGATCCCACCCCGCCGACCCCGCCCACAGCCTCGCAGCGCGTCATCGCGGCCTTCGAACGCATCACCGAGGCCAACCGTCCCGAACTCTGGTCCACCCTCCGCGCCGTCGAAGACGTCCTCGTCGACGCCAAGGCCGTCGAAGAGCGCGTCCAGGCGGGGGAGGACCTGCCGCTGGCGGGCACCGTCTTCGCCGTGCCGGAGCTGATCGACGTCGCCGGGCAGCCGTCCGGCCGGTCGGTCCCCGAAACCGGCGCCACGGTCGTCTCGCGGCTCACCGCCGCCGGCGCCGTCGTGCTGGGCAAGACCGGGTGCGCCACCGTGGCCTCGGCCTGGGACCGGACGAAGACCGGCGGCCGCGGTGCCGCCGTCGCCGTCGCGCTGGGCATCGTCGACCTGGCGCTGAGCACCGCGGGCGCGGTCCCGGCGGCCCTGAACGCCGTCGTCGCGCTCAAGCCGACCCGCGGCCTGCTGCCCATGACCGGCGTCCGCTCCGCCGACGCCGTCTCGGTGTACACGGACGGCCTGGTCGCCGGCCGCCGCGCGCTCGCCCTGATGACCGGACCGGACGGCATCTCCCCGTCCCGCACCTGGCCCGCCGACACCCGCCTCGGCGCCGGTGAGCACCCGCGCGTCGCGTACGCGCGCGACCTGCCTTTGGGCCCCGCCGCGGCCATCGCGTTCGAGAACACCGTGAAGCGGCTGACCGCAGCGGGAGTCGTCCTCGAACCGGTCACCGTCTCGGGAGGGGTGCCCGACGGCTTCGACGCGCTCCTCCTGCCCACCGTGCCGGACCACCCGGAGCTCGCCGAGGCACTGGCCGACCCGGCCGCCGTCAACCACCGTCTCGCCGGCTGCACCGCCTTCGCGAACCTGCTCGACCTGGCGGCGGTCACTGTCCCGGTGCTGCCGGGCGACAAACGCCCGTTCGGCGTCACCTTCCTGACGCGGGCGTTCGAGGACCAGATCGGTCTCGACCTCGCGACGGTCTGCACCGACGAGCCCATGACGCCGTACCCGGAAGCGGGTGAGGACGTCGTCGTGTTCGGCGCGCACCTGCGCGGCCAGCCGCTCAACTCCCGGCTCACCGAGCTCGGCGCCCGGTTCACCCGGCCGGTCCGGACCACCGAGAGCTACCGGATGGTGCTGCTGGACACCGAACCGCCGCAGCCGGGCGTGCTGGACCACGCCGAGGGCAGCAGCCTCGACGGCGAAAGCTGGCGGCTGTCCCCGGCGGCGTTCGAGCGGTTCGTCACCACGCTGAAGGAACCCTTCGTGCTGGAGCGCGTCGAGCTCGACGACGGGTCGCGGCCGCTCGCGGTCCGGTGCGCCGCGACGACCGGCGGGACCGGTCTGGACCGCTACGAATCCTGGCGCGGCTACGTCCGGTTCACCTCGACCGCTGGGCCGCGAGACCCCGGCTGACCCGGCGCACCAGGCCCGGCCCGTGCAGCGCGAACCCGCTGTAGAGCTGCACGAGCGACGCCCCGGCGTCCACCAAGCGGATGGCGTCGTCCGGGCCCATGATCCCGCCCACGCCGATGATCGGCAGGCTCCCGCCGGTGTGGTCGTGCACGAACCGCACGACCTCCGCCGCGCGGGTGGTCAGCGGCCGGCCGGACAGGCCTCCCCCCTGTCCGGCCAGGCTGCTCTCCGCGGGCGCGATGCCGCCGCGGGCGAGCGTCGTGTTCGTGGCGATGATCCCGGCGACGCCGTGCTCGAGCGCGACCTCCAGCAGCTCGGCGAGGGCGTCGTCGGTCAGGTCGGGCGCGACCTTCACCAGGATCGGCGTCGGCGTGGCCGATCCGGCGAGCTCCGCGGTCGTCGTGCGCAGCTCTCCGAGCAGTTCGCCGAGCGCGGCGCGGTCCTGCAGCTGCCGCAGCCCCGGCGTGTTCGGGGAGCTGACGTTGACGGCAAAGTAGTCGGCGTACGGGTAGAGCGCACGCAGGGAGAAGCGGTAGTCCTCGACGGCGTCCTCGAGCGGCGTGACCTTCGACTTGCCGATGCTGACCCCGAGCGGCACGCTCGGCTTCCCGTCGCGGGCGAGCTTGGCCGCAAGCGCTTCCGCGCCCTCGTTGTTGAAGCCCATCCGGTTGATCACCGCGTCGCTGGCGGGGAGGCTGAACAGCCGCGGCTTCGGGTTGCCCGGCTGGGCCAGCCGCGTCACCGTGCCGACCTCGACGAAGCCGAAGCCCAGCGCGGCCCACGCGGGCAGCGCGCGGCCGTTCTTGTCCATCCCGGCGGCGAGGCCGACGCGGTTGGGGAACCGCAGGCCCAGCACGGTCACCGGGTCGTCGACCCGCAGGGCGCCGCCGACCGCGGGGGCGAGCTTGCCGAGCCGGGCCAGGACGCCGATCGTGCGCTCGTGCACCAGCTCGGGGTCGTGGTAGGAGAGCCGGTACAGCGCCGGGCGGACGATCTTGTCGAAGAACACGCCCCCATGCTGCCAAACCGCGCGGAAGCCGCGACCGGAGCGTCACCCCCGCGTGAACGGGACCACTAGTCGCGGTCCTTCCACTCGTCTTCGAGCATCGCGTAGACCAGCTCGTCGGTCCACTCGCCCTTGACGATCTCGTTCTCCTTGAGGTGCGCTTCCCGGCGCATCCCGAGGCGTTCCATCAGCGCGGCGGAGGCTTCGTTGCGGCCGTCGCACCGGCCGATGATGCGGTGCAGCCCCAGGTCTTCGAAGCCCAGCCGCAGCAGTTCCGTGGTCGCCTCGGCGGCCAGGCCCTTGCCGTGGTGGTCCGGGTGGAAGACGAACCCGATCTCGCCCTGCCGGTGCTCGCTGCTGAGCCACTCCAGGTTCAGGTCGCCGATCAGCTGCCCGTTCGCGGCCAGTTCGACCGCGACGGCCAGGAACTGCCCTTCCTTGGTCAACGTCGAGCTGTGCACCCGTTTCGCCAGCGCCGCGGCCGATTCGGCGCGGCTGCGCGGGCCCCAGTAGAGGTAGCGGGCGACGTCGGCACGGGACTGGAAGGAGTTCAGCGCGTCGAGGTCGCCGGGCGTGAACGGGCGCAGGAGCAGGCGTTCCGTGGTGACCGGGTAGTCGGGCCGGAGCATGCTTCCAGGCTAGCGACCTTCAGCCGTCCGGGGGACGGAACGGCATTCTGCGTTCAGCGAATCCGGGCCCGGATCGCCGGGCGGTCGTCCGGCGTCGGCAGACGGTTTGACCTGCACAAATGAGCGCATTAAGGAACCCCCGGGGTGTCTCTCAAGCGCCGTCAAACGCTTGAGCCCGAGCCGGACTGGTGCTCGGAAACCCCGGGGGCACGGTGACTGCCTGGTATTCGCTATCAGGCATCACGTGGAGCAGGCGATGAGCCGAAGGTGGCTCAGCTGTAACGCTGCTCAAAGTCCTCCACGTGCCATCCGCTAGCGGACAGCCACCTCACAAGTCCTGTTGGAATACAACTTAGGACCACCTCCTCTCTTGTGTACTGCCACGCTAGGCGAAGTTCCCGGTGTCCGGCAATGTCATTTCTCCGATCTCACTCCGCAGACCGGCCTTGCGCTCCTCGCCGAGGAACGACGCGTCGACGGCGTTCTCCGCCAGCAGCACCAGTTCGGCCGCGCTCAGCCCGAGGGCTTCGGCGACGGCGACGTACTCGCCGGTGAGCGTGGCGCCGAACATCGGCGGGTCGTCGGTGTTGAGCGTGACGACGACGCCGTGGTCGAGCATCCGCCGCACCGGGTGCGCGGCGACGCTCGGGACCTGCCCGGTGCGCACGTTCGACGTCGGGCAGACTTCGAGCGGGATCCGGTGTGCCGCAAGGTGTTCCAGCAGGGCCGGGTCGGCGGCGCAGCTGGTGCCGTGGCCGATGCGCTCGGCGCCGAGGTCGTGCAGCGCGGACCAGATCGTGGCCGGGCCGGTGGTTTCCCCGGCGTGCGGGACGCTGTGCAGCCCGGCTTCCCTGGCCCGGGTGAAGAACGGCTCGAACCGCGCGCGCCCGACACCGAGCTCCGGGCCGCCGAGGCCGAAGGACACCAAGCCCTCGGGGCGTTCGCGCAGCGCGAACACGAGCGTCTCCTGCCCGGCCTTCGTGCCCTTTTCGCCGGGAATGTCGAAACACCAGGCGAGTTCGACGCCCAGTTCGGCGGCGCGGGCCCGGCCGGAGGCGAGCCCGGCGAGCAGGTCGTCGCCGGGAACGCCGTCGAGCAGGTGGTTGTAGGGCGTCACGGTGACTTCGGCGTAGCGGCAGTTCTGCGCGGCGAGGTCCGCGGCCAGGCCCGCCACGAGCGTGTGGACGTCGTGGCGGTCGCGCACGAGCGAGGTGACCGCGAGGTAGACGGTGAGGAAGTGGGCGAAGTCGCGGAAGGTGAAGAACTCCGCGAGCTCGCGTTCACCGGTGGGGACGCCGGCGGACGGCCGTCGCCGGGCCAGTTCCCGGACGGTGGGCAGGCTCGCCGAGCCGACGAGGTGGACGTGCAGTTCGACCTTGGGCAGGGCGTGCGCGAACGCGCGCAGCGCCCGCCCGGGGCGGATTCCGGGCATGACTGTGCTCCCTGGGGGGCGGAAGAAGGGTGACGGAAAGCGCGCGGGCGGCTCAGGGAGCGAGGTCGCCGCGTTCGGTGTCGGCCCCGTAGAGCGGGAGCTTGAACGACGTCACGGCGCCGAGTCTACTGCGCCGGAGCCGGGCCGTGCTGGTCCTTCGGGCAGAACCACGTCGGCCGCCGCTGGACGTCGTGGCCCTGGGTGCGCACCTGGACCTTGCCACCGCAGCGGAAGCAGCCCTGACGGGTGCGCTCGTACACCCAGTTCTTGCGGTTGCGGTCGAGGTGGCCGGTGGTGCTCTGGTCGAAGCGCCCGGCGGAGGCGTTGGCCAGCAGCAGCTTGCGCGCGAGGGCGACCGTGCGGCCGGCGTCCACTTCGGACACCGGCGTCCACGGCGTCACGCCGAGCAGGAAGGCGATCTCGCACTTGTAGAGGTTCCCGACACCCGCCATCACGCGCTGGTCGAGCAGTGCGAGGCCCAGCTCGCGCCCGGGATCGGCGGCCAGCGCCGCCGTCGCGCGGGCCGCGTGCTCGTCCGTCCACTGTGGATCAAGCAGGTCCGGGCCGAGGTGGGCGACGAGGTCGCGTTCCTTCGGCGTTGCCACGAGCTTGAGGTCGTGGACGCGGAAGCCGATCACCTGGACGTCGGCGGCGGTCAGGACCACGCGAGCGTGGTGACCGGGCCGGCGCCACTTCGCGCCGGCCGGGTAGACGTCCCACATGCCGTCCATCATCAGGTGCGAATGCAGGGTGAGGTCGCCGGAGAAGCGGGTGAACAGGTGCTTGCCGACCGTCCCGACGCCGAGCACCTCGCGGCCGGTGAGGTCCACAGTGGCCAGCTGCGGTACGCGGAACTGCCCGCGCAGCAACGTCTTCCCCGCGATCGCCCGGTCGAAGCGCTTCCCGACGAGGTACACGGTGTCACCTTCGGGCACGGCTCACCCCGCGGATTCGGACACCTCGGCGGGGGCCTCGGGCGTCTCCGGGGCCGGGCCCTCGGGCCAGTCCGGACCCTCGGGCTCTTCGCCGGCGATGCGGTGGCGGCCCGCCCGGTTGGAACGCAGGATCTTCGCCAGCACCATGTTGAACGTCAGCGCGATCTCCTGCGCGCCCGGCGAGTGCCACTCGTGGATCGGGCTGCACGCGCCCTGGGCCTGCTGCACCGCGAGCCGGTCGGCGATCGCCGTCGGCATCACCAGCGAGCCGAAGTTGTCGCGCAGCTCGGCGATCCGGAACTGGTGCTCGTAGGACCGCACGCGCAGCTTGTTCACCAGGACGCCGATCGCGCGCAGGTCCGGGTTGAGCTCCTTGCGGATCTTCTCGATCGCTTCCAGTGCCCGGTTCGCGCCGGCGACGGCGTACATCGTCGGCTCGGTGACGATCAGCGCGCTGTCCGCGCCGACCAGCGCCGACTTCGTCAGCCGGCCCAGCGACGGCGGGCAGTCCAGGATCACCAGCTCGTACGGCGTCTCGCGCAGCGGCGTGCGGTGCAGCTCGTCCAGCGCGCGGGAGAAGTTGGCGAGCCGCTCGCTGTCGGCGTCGGGGTCGTTGAGCAGTTCCAGCTCTTCGGTGCCGACGAGGACGTCGACGTCCTCGCTCCAGACGCTCGGCGCGATGGCGCTTTCCAGCGTCTCGCGCGTCGGGTTCTCGAGCACGTCGGCGAGGGTCGCGTCGGTGTACGGCGGGTCGAGCGAGGTCGTGGCGTTGCCCTGCGGATCGAGGTCCACGACCAGCGTCCGGGTGCCCCTACGCAGGGCGGCGGACGCGATACCGAGAGCTACCGTCGTCTTGCCGACGCCTCCCTTGAGGCTGAGTACGGCGACCGTGTGCACGTTCACCAGCCTACGGGTGCGGGCGAGGCGCGCCGCCGGGCAAGGGGCGTTCACTCGAAGGGAGGAGCCGGGGAGGCGGGCCGGGGCGGGCACTACCCTGTGCGGCATGAAGACGGAGACCGTGGCGGCCCGGGGTTCGGGCGCCGTCCGCCGGGTGCTCGAGGCCGAGCTGAAGGCCGCCCGCGCCCGGGGCGCCGAGCACCCCCGCGTCGTGGACGTGGGCGGCGGCAGCGGCGGCTGGGCGGTGCCGTTCGCGGCGGCGGGCTGCCGGGTGACCGTGGTCGAGCCGAGCCCGAACGCACTGGCCACGCTGCAGCGCCGGGCCGAGGAGGAAGGCGTCTCCGAGCTGATCACGGTCGTCGCGGACGACTCGGACGCGCTCGGCCGGCACGTCGAGGCCGGCTCGGCCGACCTGGTGCTGGCGCACGGGCTGCTGGAGATCGTCGACGACCCGGCCGCGGTGCTCGGCGCGCTGGCCACGGCGGTCGCGCCGGGCGGGGCGGTGTCGGTGCTGGTCGCGAACCGGCACGCGGCGGTGCTCTACCGCGCGTTGTCGGGCCGGGTCTCCGAGGCCCAGCGGCTGCTCGAGAGCACGGACGGGATCGTCCCGGGCGACACGGTGCTGCGCCGGTTCGACGCCGAGGGGCTGCGCGCCCAGCTCGTGGCCGCGGGCTTGGACGTGACGCTGCTTCAGGGCGACCGGGTGATCTCGGACCTGGTCGGCGGCGACGTCCGCGAAGACGAGCTGGCCGAGTTCGAGCGGGTGTCGGCCGGGGTGCCGGCGCTGCGGGACGTCGCGAGCCGGCTGCACGCGGTCGCGCGCCTCGCCTGACCTCTTTCCGGCGGGTTCCGGCCGTCGCGCTCGCGCTTGATCCGAAACTGTCGGTGGTGGCCGGTAGCGTCCTGGGGTGTGGGGCGAAATGCTGAGCTGCCAGGCGGGATGGGCCGGTTCCGCGTCCGGCCGGGTGAACCGCCGCCGGACGACACCGGCTGCGGGATGCTGCACGTCGACATGGACGCGTTCTTCGTGTCGGTCGAGCTGCGCACCCGGCCCGAGCTGGTGGACAAACCGGTCGTCGTGTCCGGCGGCGGGCCGCGGGCCGTCGTGGCGGCGGCGAACTACCCGGCGCGCAAGTTCGGCGTGCGCTCGGCGATGCCGTTCTCGACGGCGAAGCGGCTCTGCCCGCACCTGATCAACATCCCGCCGACCGGCGGGCTCTACAGCGAGGTCTCCCGCGGGGTGATGGAGATCTTCCGCGAGCTGACACCGCTGGTCGAGCCGCTGAGCCTGGACGAGGCGTTCCTGGACGTCAGCGGGGCGTTGCGGCGCCTGGGCGCGACCCCGGCGTCGCTGGGGGCGCGGATCCGCTCGCGGGTCGAGGCCGAGCACGGGATCACGTGCTCGGTCGGCGTCGCGAAGGTCAAGTTCGTCGCGAAGCTGGCGTCGGGCATGGCGAAGCCGGACGGCATGGTCGTCGTGCCGGCAGCGGAGACCCTGGCGTTCCTGCACCCGCTGCCGGTGTCGGCGCTGTGGGGAGTGGGGGCCCGCACGGAGGAGCACCTGCGCCGGCTCGGGCTGGGCACGATCGCCGACGTGGCGGCGTTCCCGCCCGAACGGCTGAAGAAGTCCCTGGGGACGGCGGTGGGCGAGCACCTGTACCGCCTCGCGCACGGCGTCGACGAGCGCTCGGTGGTCGTGGATTCGCCGGAGAAGTCGATCGGCGCGGAGCACACGTTCGACGTCGACCGCCATTCCCGGGCCGAGCTGGGCCTGGAGCTGCTGCGCCTGGCTTCGCGCGTGGGGGCGACGTTGCGTTCGCGGGGCGTGCGCGGCCGGACGGTGTCGATCAAGGTGCGGTTCGCGGACTTCCGCACGATCACCCGCGCCCGCACGCTGGTCTCGGCGACCGACGTGGCGCGCGAGATCCACGCGGTGGCGGTGGCGTTGCTCACGGAGCACGCGCCGACGGGAGCGGTCCGGCTGATCGGGGTGCGGGTGGAGGGCCTCGACACGGGGGAGGCGGGGGAGCAGCTGGTGTTCGAGTCCCCGGCGCCGAGGTGGCGCGACGCGGAGGTGGCTGCGGACGTGGCGAGGTCGAAGTTCGGCTCCGCGGCCGTGCGGCCGGCGTCGCTGCTGGGGCCGCGGGAGGAGTGAGGTTTCCCGGGGGTGCCGAGGGCGGTTGCGCCGATCTTCGTGTCGCGCGCTGGATCCGTCGGCTCGAGCCGGCACCCCGCATTTCGCCTCGCGCACTCCGCGTGATCTTCGACTCGACAGCCGTCCCCCACATCGCCGCTCGGGCCGTGAATCGGTCACTTTCGGTGGCGGTGACCGTCCGCAACCCCGCTCCGGCGGGATTTAGCCCAATTCGATCCCTTCTGGATGCGGGATCGGGTAGTCGTCCGGGCGCGGGCCTCGTATCCTGGACAGTGCCACCCCGCCTGGGGTTGGCTGTTGGGTCCAGAACGTTGCGCGGCCCGGCGCCCGCGACAGCTGTGCCGGAGGAGGAAAGATGCCACTCTCCGAGCATGAGCAGCGGCTGCTCGATCAAATCGAGCGCGAGCTCTATGCCGAGGACCCCAAGTTCGCATCCACGGTGCGTGGCACCCGGTTGCGTCGCCCCGCTCGCCGACGGCGTATCCAGGGCATCGCCCTGTTCGTAGTGGGCGTGGCCCTGCTGGTGCTGGGCGTGGTGGTGCCGCAGTTCCGGGTGGCCGACATCCCGCTGATCAGCGTGCTCGGGTTCCTCGTGATGTTCTTCGGGGTCATGTTGGCCGTCACATCGATCCGGCACGGCGCCGAATCGGACGGCAAGGGCGGGGGTGGATCGGGATCTCGCGGGGCCAAGCAGGCGGGCCGCCGGAGCTCCTTCACCCAGCGCATGGAAGAGCGCTTCCGCCAGCGCTTCGAGGAGCAGTAGCGCCGCAAGACCAAGGGATCCGCGTTCCGCCGCTTGGCGGGACGCGGATCTTCTTGTGTGCTCGACCACTCCGGCGGTCCCGCTCCGGCGATGGTGACACCGGGTTATGCCCAGTCGGGTGACCCCCATTCGGGGTCCTGACGACCGTCAGTCGCGGTTGCGGAAAAGGGACTTCGGGAACAACCGGCCCTTCCAGGACAGCGGGGCGTTGCGGTGCAGGCTCCGCCGGAGGTGGTCGAACGCCGGGGGCAGCGTCGGGTCGGCCTCGCCGTCCTCGCCGTACCAGGACTTCTCCACCACGCCGATCACCGTGCGCAGGCCGTCGCGGCCCTCGTCGTCCAGGTGGTGCTTCGCCGCCAGCTTCTGGCCGGCCACGCGGACCGTGTCGCTCGTCGGGATCGGCAGCCCGCGGTCGGCGCATTCGGCCCGCAGCTCGGACCACGCCGCGTCCGCCGCACCCGGGCGCTGCCCGACGATCTCCTGCAGCCGTCGCCGCCGGCCGACGTCGCGCGCCGCCGACGGGCCCAGCAGCCCGGCCAGCAGCAGCACCACGATCAGGCTGAACCACCAGGCCACCAGCCACGTCAGCACGCCGAGGACCACGACCCACAGCGCCGCCGCGATCAGCGGCAGCCAGTTCTTGAGCAGCGCCCCGAGCCCGGTGGACGCGGGTTCGCGATCCGGCCGTCTGCGGCGTCCGCCGGCGATCACCAGGATCGTCGCCACCAGCGCGAGCGCGGCCAGCACCCCGAGGAGCACCCACACCGCGGCCGGGGTGCCCTCGTCGGTGTTCTGCGGGCCCTGGGCCTGCGGGTTCTGGTCGGTGTCGCGCGGCACGCCGGTCGGCGCGGCGCTCGACTGGACCGTGCTCGGCGCCACCTGGGTGTCGTCGGGCTGGTTGCCGTCCTGTGTACCGGCCTGCAGGTACGACGGGGTGATGCCGCGGCCGTCGGACAGCGGCGTCGGGTCGAACGTCACCCAGCCCTTGTCGCCGAAGTACGCCTCGACCCACGCGTGCGCGTCCTGGGTGCTGATCGAGAGGTAGTCGTTGACCTGCACGCCGGGGGTGAACCCGATGGCCACGCGCGACGGGATGCCCGCCACCCGCAGCATCACGGCCATCGCCGACGCGAACTGCTCGCAGAAGCCGCGCTTGCCGTTGAGGATGAAGTCCGCGAGCGCGTCGGAGTCGTTCGCCGGCGCGGTTTTGGTGTCGTAGACGAACCCGTTCTGCGCGGTGAAGTACCGCCAGATCGCCGACGCGCGGTCGAAGTCGTTGGACTCGGCGCCGATCAGCTGCTGCGTCTTCGCCCGGACGCGGTCGTCGACGCGGTCGATCTGCGTGTAGCGCGGCGGCAGGTCGTCGACGCGCGGGGTGACGCGCAGCTCCTGGGCCGTGGGTTCCTTCAGCGACGCGTATTCGGTGTAGGACGGCGGAACCTCGCTGCGCGTCGTGAACACCGTGCCGCTGACCTGGTCGTAGAGGTAGCCGTTGGCGGCGCCGTCGATCACCCGCGGCGCGCCGTACACCGGCAGCCAGTTGTCGCGCCAGCTCGACGGCTCGACGTCGATCCGGCGCGCGGCACCGCTGCCGTCGTCGCCGGGCGCGGGCGGCAGCTGCGGCCCGACCGGTACGCCCTGCTGCGACCGGCCTTCGTCGTGCAGGCCCCAGCCCTTGTTGGGGTAGTAGGTGTCCAGCGTCATCGCGCGCAGCAGCCGCTTGTCGGTGCCGAGGCCGCGGACCTTGAACAGCTCCCGGTTCGACCCCTGGTCGAGGAAGCCGCGCAGCTCGGTGAACGGCTGGATGCCGAACCCGCCGGCGCCCGCGCCGGGGCCGTCGCCGCCGTTGCCGAACGGGATCCGCCCGACCGTGCCGACCCAGCTGATCGCCCCGCCGAACAGGCCGAGCACGATCGCCGCGGCCACCACCGCGACCGGCGCGGACAGCACGCCCGGTTTGCCGCTGCGGCCGGGTGCTTCCCGGGTCCGCCAGCGGCGGTGCCGGTGGTTGCCGTCGACCGCCAGCAGGCCGGCGAACGCGGCCCCGCCGAGCAGGAACGTCCACCACGGCAGCATTTCTTCGGAGAGGGCGGCCGGCACGGCGTAGACGCAGAGCAGCACGAGCCCGGTGGCGGCGGGTGCCGCGGCGGCGACGGTCAGCGTGTCGACGAGGACGGCGACGAGGCCGACCAGGATCGTCACCAGGCACAGGATCGGCTGACTGCCCTCGACGGGCGGCAGCCCGACGCGAATCTGATCGGCGGCGGCCGAGAGCGTGCTCCCGATCTCGCCGAACGCCTCCGGGCCGGGGATGACCTGCAGGATCCCGTGCGTGGTGAAGGCACCGGTGATCAGGAAGAGCAGCACGAGCAGCTGACCGAGCCCGACGAGCACGGTCGGCACCTGCAGCGAGCGCAGCGCGAGCCCGGTCGCGGCGATCAGCAGCACGGCGACGAAGAGGTAGCCGAACCAGGCCAGCCCGGAAACGACGCTGGTCACGGAGGTGGCGGCACAGAGGGTCGCGATCCCGGCGGCCGACGGCGCGAGCAGGCTGCCCCGCCAGGCCGAGAGGGGGTGCTGGGAGGCGGGACGTTTCGCCGAGGAGCCGGACGGGCGCGGCGGGGCGGCGGTGCTCATCGCGGACCGCCGATCGGGGAGAAGGGAGTGGACGGGCTAGCCGGCCGGGGGTGGCGCTCGGCTGCGGGGCGCGGTGCGGGCTGCCGTTCGGCGAGGGGTCGCTGGGAGGTCGGGTGCTCGGCGGCGCGGTGCGGTGCGGCGGTGCGCAAGTGCTGGCGGGGCAGGCAGCCAGGCCTGCGGGGGGTACCGGAAAGCGCGAACCGCGAGGCGCGGTGCGGCGCGGTGGTGGCCATCGCGGACCGGCGGTCGGCGATGGGGTGCTCGGCTGCGCGGCGCTGGGCGGCGGTGCTCAGGTGCCGGCGGGGCGAGCGGCCAGGCCTGCGTGCGGCGCCGGAAAGCGCGAGCCGCGGGGCGGCGGGGTGCGGTGCGGTGGTGGCGATCGCGGGTTGCCGTTCGGCGAGGAGGTGCTGGGAGGCGGGGGGTTGGTGCGAGGCGGCGGTGCGCAGGTGCTGGCGGGGCGAGTGGCCCGGCCTGCATGCGGCGCCGGAAAGTGCGAACCGCGAGGCGGGGTGCGGTGCGGTGGTGGCGATCGCGGGTTGCCGTTCGGCGAGGAGGTGCTGGGAACCGGAGGGCTGCGGCGGGGCGGTCGTCGTCATCGCGGGCCGCCGATCAGTGTGCCGCGGCGGGCGCCGCTGCGGCACAGCTCTGCCCACACCTGGGGCATCGGTGAACCCGGGCCGGCGATCACCACGCCCCAGCCGGAAGCGCGCAGCAGGGCCGCCGAGTCCTCGGTGGCCGCGGCCCTCTGCTCGGGGGCCGTCACCCCCGCCGACCACGTCGGCGTGTCCAGCAGGACGGCGAGGCTGCGGATGCCGCGCGGGCGGAACTGGGCCAGCTCGTGCACCGCCTCCGTACTGACCGTGCCGAGCACGGCGATCAGCTCCTGGCCGTCGGCCGGGTCGCTCGCCAGGGTGATGTCGCGCTGGTGGGCGGGCTGCAGTGCGGCCAGTGCGTCGAGCACGACGTGGTCGTAGTGGTCGCCGCCGTCGCCGGGGGTGTCCGCGAGCGTCGCGCCGTGCTCGCTGACCAGGCGGACGCGGTGGCCGGACCGGCGCAGGTGCAACGCGGCCGACGCCGCGAAGGACACGGCCCACTCCAGGCTGGCGGCCGGGCCGCTGCCGTGGTGGGCGGCCGCGCGGTGGTCGAGCAGCACCGTCGTGCCGCCGCGCCACGGCCGTTCCTCGACGCGCACCATGATCTCGTCGCGGCGCGCCGTCGAGCGCCAGTGGACCTTGCGCAGGTCGTCGCCCTGGCGGTACTGGCGGACGATCACGTCGGCCTCGCCCTGGCCGGCGTGCAGCCGGACCGTGCCGTCGTCGCCGACGCCGATGCCCGCGCCGCTCGGCAGGCCCCACAGCGGGACCACCCGGGGCACGACGACCAGCCGGGAGTGCCCGATCAGCTCGCGCTCGAACTCGCACAGGCCGAACGGGTCGGTGATGGTCGCGCGCAGCGGCCCGACCTGCTGGATCCCGCGCAGCACCGGCTGCAGCGGGTAGCGCAGCGCGACCCGGCGGTCGTGCGGGAGGCGTTCGACGACGAACCGCGGCCGCGAGCCCAGCGCGTACGGCACGCCGTCCTCGAGGAGGACCTCGCCCGCGGGCAGCCGCCCGCTGCGCCACAGCTCCAGCTGGACTTCGCCGGCGCCGCCGACCGCGACCCGCTGGGGGCGCAACGCGCGGGTGGCGCCGATGCGCAGCCGGGTCGCCGAGATGAACACGGCGACCAGCAGCGGCAGCGCCACCACGAAGACGGCGACCCGCAGCAGGTCGCGTTCGTTGAGCACGAACGAACACACCGCGGCCGCCAGCCCCGCGGCCAGCAGGCAGCGGCCGCGGGTGGTCAGGCCGGACAGGGCACGCAGCACGTCGTTGTCTCCCCTTCGCGGTGCGGTTACGGTGCAGTTCGTGCCAACCCGACCACAGTCACGGCCGGATGGCTTTTGCGGCGATGGACAAGTTCCGCTCCGGGGCCGGCCTACTTTTGGGTCGGATTGGCACCGGGCCGGGAGCCCTGCGGCACCGGCACCCGGTGCAGCACCGCCCGCACGACGTCGGTCGCCGACCGGCGCGCCGCGTGGGCCTCGGTGGTCAGCACCAGGCGGTGCGCCAGCACCGGCACCGCGACCGTGTGCAGGTCGTCGGGTACGACGTAGTCGCGGCCCGACAGCGCCGCCTGCGCCCGCGCCGCGCGGACGAGGTGCAGCGTCGCGCGCGGGGACGCGCCGAGGCGGATCTCCGGGACCTGGCGGGTGGCCGCGACGACGTCGACGGCGTAGCGCCGGACCTCCGGCGCCATGTGCACGCCGCGGACCGTCTCGATCAGCCGGTGCACGGTCTCGCCGTCGGAAACCGGCTGCAGGTCGTCCATCGGGTTGTGCCCGGCGTGCTCGTCGACCATGGCCAGCTCGGCCTGCTGGTCGGGGTAGCCGATGGAGACCCGCGCGGTGAACCGGTCGCGCTGGGCTTCGGGCAGCGCGTACGTGCCTTCCATCTCGATCGGGTTCTGGGTGGCGATCACCATGAACGGCTCGTCGAGGTGGTACGTCGAGGTGTCGACGGTGACCTGGTGCTCTTCCATGCACTCCAGCAGCGCCGACTGCGTCTTCGGCGAGGCGCGGTTGATCTCGTCGCCGACCACGATGTTCGCGAACACCGGGCCGGGCCGGAACTCGAACCCGCCGCTCTGCCGGTTGTAGATGGAGACGCCGGTGACGTCGCTCGGCAGCAGGTCCGGCGTGAACTGGATGCGGCTGACCGTGCAGTCGATCGACCGGGCGAGGGCCTTCGCCAGCGACGTCTTCCCGACGCCGGGCACGTCCTCGACCAGCAGGTGGCCTTCGGCGAGCAGCGTCACCAGCGCGATCCGGATGACCTCGGGCTTGCCGACCAGCACCCGCTCCACGTTCGCGGCGATCCGCCGCGCGGCCTCGTGCAGTTCGTCCAGCGACACTCTCGCGGGGCGGCCGGCGGCCCGGCCGTTGCCCGTGGACTCCGCCGGGTAAGGCGGCCGCCCGGATGCCTGCTCGCCCGATCCGGGCGTCGCAGACTGGATTCTCGACGTCACTCGACCTCCTGGTGGCGCATGGCCGCGCGCACTGTGCGCACCGCCGGGCCGAACGGCCCCCATCGCTGCTGTCCGCGCGCAGCGACCAGCCTTCCATCCAGTGTGTCAAACCCGGGCGAACCCGGGGGCGGAACCCCGCGAAGCCCGGGGATCACGCCCGGCACGTCGGTTGATGACACTGCGCAAGCAGCGACGATACCCCGAACGGGTGTGTTGTCACCCGATTCTGGGCGCTCCCACTGACGCTCTGCTCTGTTCTATGCTTGTTAGTCAAGGATCGCCCGGCTGTGTCCGCTTTCAGAGAGGCGTAACCGCTCATGAGCGAGGTGCGGGGGCAGACGTACGACGTCCGCGGGTTCGCGGTCGCGCCCGAGCTGGCCACCGACGCCTACGCGAAGCTCGGTGCCCTGCAGGACCTCGTCGGCGAGATGGTCCGCGAGGCCAAGGTGCTCGGCCGGAGCGTCCCCCTCGGCGGCGGGTACGCCGGGGAGATCGGCAAGTTCATGGCGGAGTACGGCATCGGCGGGCGGGGCTCGGCCGTGCAGCAGCTGACGGCGTTCGGCAAGGAGCTCGAGACGCTCAAGCACCGGATCGGCTATGCGCTGGCGAAGTACCAGCACGCCGACGAGCAGGCGGCGGACGGGGTGGACTGCTCGGGTGGCTGACGCGGTGCGGAAGAAGTACGTGGGGACACTCGCCGTCTTGGCCGTGGTGTCGGTCGCCGGGTGCGGGCAGCAGCGAGCCGCCGAGCCGGCCGCCGCCGGGCACACCTCGGCGCAGGCCACCGCCTCGGCCGGGCCGCCGCCCGTCGTCGCGTGGACCGGCCTCGCCGCGATCGACCCCTGCGCGCTGCTCGACCCGCGGGAGCGGTCGGCCGCCGGGGTCAGCGTGCCCGGCAAGCCCAAGGACATCGCCGGCGCCCGCGCGTGCGACTGGACCGTGCCCGGCACCTTCGGCGTCACCGTGACCCTCAGCGAGACCGACGGCCTGGCCGACCTCGAGGTCGCGAAGAAGACCGCCACGAAGACCAAGGTCGGCGCGCACCCGGCGCTGCAGGTGGCGGACAAGAAGGCCGCCGACGGCACCTGCGCCGTGCTGCTCGGGGTGGGCGACTCGGCCAGCGTCCAGATCGACGTCAGCAACACCGGCTTCTCGGACACCCCGCTCGCGTGCCGCCGCGCGGGCACGGTGGCCGGGCTGGTCGAGCCCAAGCTGCCCTGAACCCGAGAGGTGCGTCGTGTCCGAACCCCCGGTGCCGACCGCGAGGTACGAGGCCTACAGCCACGAGGCGATGGCCGCGGAGGTCGAGCGCGGCAACGACCCGGTCGCCGCGGGTGAGGCGGGCGCGCGCTGGGACGCGCTGGCGAAACGGCTGCACGAGTCGACCGCCGACCTCGCCGCGCTGGTCTCCTCTTCACAGGAGAACTGGCGCGGTGACGCCGGGGACGCGGCCCGCGCGGCGCTGGGCCGGGCCGCGCAGTGGCTTTCGCACTCCGCCGCCGTCTCGGCTTCGGTGGGCGGCGCGGTCGGCGCGCAGGCGGACGCGGCGGCGCGGGCCCGCGCGGACATGCCCCCGCCGGTGACCTACGACCCGGCGGCGATGATCCGCGAGGCCGCGTCGTCCGGGAACGTGCTCGTCCTGGCCGGGCTGGCCGACGAGATGGCGGCCCGCCGCGCCGAGGCGGAGGCCGCGCGGCAGAAGGCGATCGACGTCATGCGGACCCGCGACGCGGCCCTGCACGGGCAGGTGCCCGCCGAGACGTTCGCGGACCCGCCCACGCTGGGGCCGGCTTGATCCGCGTTTCCGCGTCGGCGTTCGACATCCTCTGGACCGACCTCGGCCACGACCGCCCGCCGGAGCCGCTGACCGTGCGCAGCGTCGGCGGGACCGAGGAGGAACGCGCCGAGGTGCGGAAGGCGGTGTACGAGAACCTCGCCGAGCGTGGCCTGTACGACGGCACGCTGGCACCGGCGCTGGCCTCGCGCCTGGACCTGCTGGCGGGCGGTGAGGTGTTCGTGGCGTGCGAGGCGCTGGCCGACATGACGGCGCCGACGCCGTTCCGCGCGGTGACGGCGGCCCGCGGCCGGAGCGGGGTGCTGGCGACCCAGCCGGAGCAGACGATCGGCCTGGACTCGATCCGCTCGACCGAGCTCTGCGCGGCGCTCGTCGACGTCCTGCCGGAGCTGACGGCGGGGCCGGGCTACGGCGTCAACCTCGCGGCTTCGGCGCTTTCGGGCGCGGGGCCGGCTTCGGCTTCGGGTCAGTCCGGCCAGTCCGTCCAGCAGCAGGAGGTGCTGGCGATCCAGGCCCGGCCGGTGTTCGCGGCTGGGCAGTTCAGCGTGAGCCGGCGGGCGCCGTCCGGGCGGGTCTCGCGGGTGGGCGGGCTGACGTGGTTCGACACGGACGTCGGGGCCTACTGCGCGACCAAGACCCCGGGACGGGGCGGGGAGGAGTGGGTGAGCGTGACGCCGGTCGACAGCGCACGGCTCGCGTCCCGCGTCGCGGCCCTCCTCACCCCCGAGGACTGAGCCCGCGGGGGCATCACGCGTGTCCAGAGAGGCATCGCGCGTGACTGGAGGGGCATCACGGTGATGCCCGCTGAATCACGGGTGATGCCTGCTGGATCACGGGTGATGCCCGGCTGATCACGCGGGTGGCCCCACCGGGACCCACCTCGTGCCCCCACCGGGCCCCACCCGGGCTCCCCACCCGGCCCCACTTACCCGTCCCTGGGTTCTTTCGCGGCCGTTATGCGGACGCATGGGGTGCAGCTGAGGTTGCTCCGGACCCCGGCACGGGGGATCTTGCCCACCGTCCCCCACCGCACCCCCCACCGACCCCCACCCTGCTGACCTGCGCAAACAAAGCACACGACGGAGTGAGTCGCCGGTTTCACGCGTTGACTGTGGTGAAAAGTGGGGTACGGTGGTGGCCAGTGGGGCGGAAGGGAAGCCCCGTAGCCGCAGTCGGTGGTCCGCCACCGGTCGCGGTAGGGAGGTGGAGGCCGTGTTCCTCGGCACCCACACCCCGAAGCTGGACGACAAGGGGCGGCTCGCGCTGCCCGCGAAGTTCCGCGACGCCTTGGCCGGCGGGCTGATGCTCACCAAGGGGCAGGACCACTGCCTCTTCGTCTTCCCCCGCGCCGAGTTCGAGCAGATGGCGCGCAAGGTCGCCGAGGCCCCGTTCACCAACGAGGCGGTTCGGGCCTACCAGCGCTACCTGTTCGCCGGGACCGACGAGCAACGCCCTGACGGGCAGGGGCGCATCAGCATCGCGCCCGAGCTTCGCCGCTACGCGGGGCTCAGCAAGGACTGCGTGGTGATCGGGGCGATCACCAGGCTCGAGATCTGGGACGCCCAAGCGTGGCAGGGCTACCTGGAAGAACACGAAGACAGCTACGCGAAGGCTCGAGAGGAAGTACTGCCGGGCGTCTTCTAGACGTGCGGTCGCGGTGCACCTTCGTCGTCGGGGGACGAAGAGGTTCGCCGTCCGCGCGGTGGGAGACGCCCACCCGGATGCCGTGAGGCCTCTGTCCGCTCAACAGCCCTGGTGCACCTTCCCCGGTACCAGGTCGGCAGCGGGCGGACAGGGACCTGACGGCATCCGCCATATTTCCCCCGGGCCGCCCAGGCGAGAAAGGGGGAGGGAACATGACGGCACCCGAACACGTCCCGGTGCTGCTCGACCGCATCGTCGAGCTGTTCACTCCCGTGTTCGCCGAGCGCGACGGCGTCCTCGTGGACGCGACCGTCGGCCTCGGCGGCCACTCCGACGCCCTCCTCGACGCCTTCCCGCGGCTGCGCCTCGTCGCGCTGGACCGGGACCCGGCCGCGCTGGAGAAGTCCGCCGAACGCCTGGCCCGCCACGGTGACCGCGTCGACTTCGTGCACACCGTCTACGACGGGCTTCCCGAGGCCCTCGCCGGCCTGAAGATCGCCAAGGCCGACGGCATCCTGTTCGACCTCGGCGTCTCGTCGATGCAGCTGGACCGCACCGAGCGCGGGTTCGCGTACTCGAAGGACGCGCCGCTCGACATGCGGATGGACCCGACCACCGGGTTCACCGCCGCCGACGTCCTCAACACCTACGCGCCCGGCGAGCTGATCCGGATCCTGCGCGACTACGGCGAGGAACGGTTCGCGCAGCGGATCGTCAAAGCCGTCGTGAAAGCGCGCGAGCAGGAGCCGTTCACCATGAGCGGCCGCCTGGTCGAGCTGCTCTACGACGCCGTGCCGGCGGCCAGCAGGCGGACCGGCGGCCACCCGGCCAAGCGCACGTTCCAGGCGCTGCGGATCGAGGTCAACGGCGAGCTGGAGGTGCTCCGCCGGGCCATGCCCGCCGCGCTGGGCGCGCTCGCCATGGGCGGGCGGATCGTCGTCGAGTCCTACCAGTCGCTGGAAGACCGGCCGGTCAAGCAGGCGCTCGCCGAGCTCGCGAAGTCCCGCACCCCGGAGGGGCTTCCGGTCGAGCTGCCGGGACACGGACCGGAGCTGAAGCTCCTGACCCGGGGGGCCGAAAAGGCCGGCGAAGAGGAGATCGACCGGAACCCGCGCGCCGCTTCGGTGCGGTTGCGGGCCGCAGAGAGGATCGGAGAGCCGCGATGACCGCTCCCACGAAGCGCCGGGCCGGTGGGCCCGCGACGCGCAAGCGTGCCGAGCCGGCGCGCGGGACCACCGTCGAAGAGCCGCGGACCACCGAGCCGGGCACGGCCGCGCCGCGCCGCGCGTCGCGGGGCCGCACGTCCGCGGCCGAGCGCGCCTACGCGCGCCGGGCCCAGCGGGCCGACCTGCTCAAGGAGCGCGAGCCGCAGCGTGCGCCGAAGACCGCTGAGGCCGGCGAGCCCAAGGTCCGGCTCAAGCTGCGGCTGCCGAAGTCGCGCGCGTCGTTCGTGCTGCTGATGATGGCGCTGCTGGCCGCCGGCGTGGCCACCACGCTGTGGCTGACGACGCAGGCGATCGCCGACTCCTACCGGCTCGAGCAGCTGCGCACCACCAACTCGAACCTGGCCGAGACGAAGGAACAGCTGCAGCGCGACGTCGCGAAGGCCGAGTCGCCCGCGTCGCTGGCCCCCGCGGCCCAGCAGCTGGGCATGGTGCCGGGCGGCGACCCGGCGCGCATCCTCGTGGGCCCGGACGGGAAGACGTCGCTCGTCGGCGAGCCCAAGAAGGCCAAGGCGGACGCACCGGCGGTGCCGGTCGCGCCGCCGGCCGCGCCCGCCGCGGGCACGCAGTCGGAGCAGGGCGCGCCGATCGAGGGCGACCAGCCCGCCGTGCCCGCCGAAGAACAGCCCGCACCGCCGGCGCAGCCCGGGGGCGGCCAGTGATGGCTTCGAGCCGGGGCCAGGCCCGCGCGCGCACCACCGGGAGCGCGCGGCGGACCTACGCCGCCGGGACGCGCAGCGCGGCCGCGCGCCGGGGCAACGGCGGGAACCGCAGCCGGTTCTCCGCGGTGCGCCTCATCCTGGTCGCGCTGCTGCTCGTCGCCGGCGTGAAACTGGTGCAGGTGCAGTGGTTCGACGCCGCGGCGCTCTCGGCCGCGGCCGAGCGGCAGCGTGCCCAGACCATCGACATCCCGGCCCAGCGCGGGTCCATTGTGGACCGCAGTGGCGCCAAGCTGGCGTTCAGCGTCGAGGTGCGCTCGTTGTCGGTGAACCTCAAGGCGCTGCACAAGAGCATGGACGACTTCGCGGCGAAGAATCCCGGCACGAAGAAGACCTTCGACGCCGAGACCGCCGCCGCCGCGAAGTACATCGCCGCCAAGGTGCCGGGCCAGCTGACCGAGCAGCAGCTGCTGGACCTGTTCCACAAGCAGGCGTCCTTCACCTACCTCGAGCACAACGTCGAGCCGTCGGTCGCCGCCGACATCGTCAAGAACTTCGCGTGGATCGGCCTCGAGAAGCGCGCCCTGCGCGAGTACCCGGGCGGGAGCCTGGCCTCGAACATCGTCGGCGCCGCGAACTGGCGCTCCGACGACCCGGACGTGTCCAAGCACAACCTGCACGGCCTGGTCGGGCTGGAGCTGCTGCGCGACAACGACCTGGCGGGAACGCCGGGCCGGATGCTGGTCAACACCAAGAACGGCAGCGACAACGTCGTCATCCCGGGCACCGAGCGCGACCTGCAGGCCGCGGTCCCCGGGTCGGACCTCGAGCTGACCATCGACTCCGACCTGCAGTACGAGGTGCAGCGCCAGCTGACGGACTACGTCCAGCAGTCGCACGCCAAGGGCGGGCAGGCGGTGGTCATGGACGTCAAGACCGGCGAGGTCTACGCGCTGGCCAACGACAAGACGTTCGACCCCAACGACCAGTCGAGCTGGACCAACGACGGCCTCGCCAACCCCGCGGTGACCACGCCGTTCGAACCGGGCTCGGTCAACAAGATCGTCACCGCCACCGGGGCGATCGACTACGGCATCGCGACCCCGGAGTCGACCATCCAGGTGCCCGGCCAGCTGCAGGTCGCCAACAAGACCGTGCACGACGCCTGGACGCACGGGACGCAGACGTTCACCACCGCCGGGATCTTCGCCAAGTCCTCCAACATCGGCACGCTGCTGCTGGCGCAGAAGATCGGCGAGGACCGCTACGTCGAGCTGCTCAAGAAGTTCGGCCTCGGCCAGCGCACCGGCGTCGGCCTGCCCGGGGAGAGCGCGGGCCTGGTGCCGCCGCGCAGCCAGTGGTCGGCGACCACCTTCGGCAACCTGCCGATCGGGCAGGGCCTGTCGATGACCGTGCTGCAGATGGCCGGGCTGTACCAGGCGATCGCGAACGACGGCCTGCGCGTCGAACCCCGGATCGTCAAGGCGAAGGTGAACCCGGACGGGACTACCGTGCCGGAGCCCGCGCCGAAGCAGGTCCAGGTGGTGAGCCCGCAGACGGCGAAGACGGTGCGCGACATGATGCGCGCGGTCGTGCAGAACGGCAAGGGCCTGCAGAAGGGCACCGCGCCGACGGCGGCGGTCGAGGGCTACCAGATCTCCGGCAAGACCGGCACCGGCCAGCAGATCGACCCGCGGAACAAGGGCTACAGCGACCACCTGTACAACATCACCTTCGCCGGCATCCTGCCCGCCGACCACCCCCGGTTCGTCGTCGGGATCCGGCTGGACGCGCCCGACACGACGCTGCCGGTGGGACACTCCGCCGCGCCGCTGTTCCACAGCATCGCGTCGTACCTGACGCAGCGGTACCAGATCCCGCTGTCGGACGGCCCGTCGCCGGAGGTCCCGCTCATCGTGCCGTGAGCACGATCCGTTAAAGCCCCCTCACCCGGGTGAGGGGGCTTTGCCGTGTCCAGCGTCCACATCGGTCCGAAGCGCCGGAGAAAGCGTTGCGGCGCAACGGGGTGGACGGCGCCGCCTAGCACATCTGCCTCAGCCGCGCGCAATCGCCGTACCGCGTGCGGGCCCCCCGGACGCCCGCCGGTAGCCTCTTGGCCGTGTCCGTGTCCTCGTCCAGTTCCCAGGTGCCGGAAAGCCCGGTGAAAGCGGTCCCCGCGCCGCCGCGCCCGGCGCGCATCGACCCGGTCCCGCTGGCGACGCTGCTCGCCAGGGCGGACGCGCGGCTGATCGCCGACCGTCCCGACGCCGCCGAGCTCACCGTCACCGGTACCACCCTGCGCGCCCAGCACGTGCTGCCCGGCGACCTGTTCGCCGCCCTGCCCGGTGCCCGGGCCCACGGTGCCGACTTCAGCGACCAGGCGATCGCCGCGGGCGCCGTCGCGGTGCTCACCGACGCCGACGGGGCCGAGCGCCCCGCGCTGCGCGACGCCGGCGTCCCGATCCTCGTCCACGCCGACCCGCGCGCCGCCCTCGGCGAGATCGCCGCCTGGATCTACGGGGAGCCGTCGCTGCGGCTGGCCGTCCTCGGCGTCACCGGGACTTCGGGCAAGACCACGACGTCCTACCTGGTCGACGCCGGTCTGCAGGCGGCCGGCCTGACCACCGGCCTGATCGGCACGGTCGAGACCCGGATCGCCGGCGAACGCCTGGTCAGCGGGTTCACCACGCCGGAGGCGCCGGACCTGCAGGCCCTGCTCGCGGTGATGCTGGAGCGCGGCGTCACGCACGTGCCGATGGAGGTCTCCAGCCACGCGCTCGCGCTGGGCCGCGCCAACGGCACCCGGTTCGCCGTCGGCGCGTTCACCAACCTCTCCCAGGACCACCTGGACTTCCACAAGGACATGCAGGAGTACTTCGCCGCGAAGTCGCTGCTGTTCGACGGCCGCTCGACCACCGAGGTCGTCGTGGTCGACAGCGCGTGGGGCCAGGCGCTGCTCACGCCGCAGACCGTCACGGTGACCACGGACCCGGGCACCGACGCGGCGTGGAAGGCCACCGACCTGCAGGCCACCCCGCACGGCGAGCAGACGTTCACCCTGCACGGCCCGGACGGCCTCAGCGCACCCGCGCGGATCCCGCTGCCCGGCGAGTTCAACGTCGCCAACGCCGTGCTCGCGGCGGCGATCCTGAGCACCGCCGGGGTGAGCCTGGAGCACATCGTCGCCGGGCTCGCCCAGGTGCAGGTGCCGGGCCGGATGGAACGGGTCCACGTCGGCCAGGAGTTCACCGCCGTCGTCGACTACGCCCACAAGCCGGCCGCGGTCTCGCAGGGCCTGGACGCGCTGCGGGCCCGCGCCGAGGGCCGGATCATCACCGTGCTCGGCTGCGGCGGCGACCGCGACACCGCCAAGCGCCCGATGATGGGCGAGGCGGCGGCCCGCCGCAGCGATGTCCTGATCGTCACCGACGACAACCCGCGTTCCGAAGACCCCGCGGCGATCCGCGCCGCGATGCTCGCCGGCGCCCGCGCCGTCGGGCCCGCCGAGGGCGGCGAGGTCGTCGAAATCGGCGACCGCCGCCAGGCCATCGAGCACGCCGTCGCGCTCGCCGAGCCCGGCGACATCGTCTTCCTCGCCGGCAAGGGGCACGAGTCCGGCCAGGAGGCCGGCGGCGTCGTGCACCCGTTCTCCGACCGCGACGAGCTGGCCGCGGCCATCCGCAACAAACTCGAGGTGAGTGTGTGATCGTGCTCAGCCTGGCCGAGATCGCCGACGTCGTCGGCGGCCGGCTGCACCGCGCCGACCCGGGCGCGCAGGTGACCGGCAGCGTGGAGTTCGACACCCGGCAGCTCACGCCCGGCAGCCTGTTCGTCGCCCTGCCGGGGGAGAAGGTCGACGGCCACGACTTCGCCGCGCAGGCCGTCGAGGCCGGCGCCGTGGCCGTGCTGGCCGCCCGCGAGGTCGACGCGCCCGCGATCGTCGTCCCGCCGCTGGCGCCGGGCGAGGCCCACGAACGGTCGGTCGCGCTGACCGGCGACAAGGACGGCTCCGGGGCGGCCGTGCTCGCGGCGCTCGCCAAGCTCGCCCGGTTCGTCGTGCAGCGCCTGGCCGAGGGTAACCTGACCGTCGTCGGCGTCACCGGCTCGTCCGGCAAGACGTCGACGAAGGACGTCATCGCGCAGCTGCTCGAGCCGCTCGGCCCGACGGTCGCGCCGCCCGGGTCGTTCAACAACGAGCTCGGCCACCCCTGGACGGCGCTGCGGGCCGACGCGGAGACCCGGCACCTGGTGCTGGAGCTGTCCGCGCGCGGGCCGGGGCACATCGCCCACCTCGCCGAGATCGCGCCGCCGAAGATCGGCGTGGTGCTCAACGTCGGGACCGCGCACGTCGGCGAGTTCGGGTCGCGCGACGGCATCGCGAAGACCAAGGGCGAGCTGGTCGAGGCCCTGCCGGAAGACGGCGTCGCGATCCTCAACCTCGACGACCCGCTGGTCGCGGCCATGGCGAGCCGCACGAAGGCCCGCGTCGTGTTCGTCGGCGAAAGCGCCTCGGCGCAGGTCCGCGCGGAGGGCATCACCCTCGACGACGAGGCCCGCGCCTCCTTCCGGCTGGTCACCCCGGCCGGCGAGGCCGACGTGAAGCTGCCGCTGCACGGCGAGCACCACGTCGGCAACGCGCTGTCCGCCGCGGCGGTCGCGCTGGAGCTGGGTGCGACGCCGGCGGAGATCGCCACGCGGCTGTCGAGCCTCGAACGCCGGTCCGCACGGCGCATGGAGGTCGTCACCCGCGAAGACGGCGTGACGATCCTCAACGACTCCTTCAACGCCAACCCCGAGTCGATGCGGGCCGGCCTGAAGGCCCTCGCGGCGATGACGCGGGACAGCGGCCGCCGGTCCTGGGCCGTGCTCGGCGTGATGGGCGAGCTCGGCGCGGACGCCGTCAACGCCCACGACGAGATCGGCAGGCTGGTCGTCCGGCTCAACATCGCCAAGCTCGTCGTGATCGGCCCCGAGGCGGCGGCCATGCACCAGGGCGCGCACCAGGAGGGCTCCTGGGGCGAGGAATCGGCTCTGGTACCCGACGTGAGTGCCGCGATCGCCCTGCTGCATGATCAGCTCCGTCCCGGGGACGTCGTGCTGGTCAAGGCCTCCAAGGCCGCCGGTCTCTGGCGGGTCGCCGAAGCCCTGCTCGAACCCCGGGAAACCGACAACTCCGAGAATCGCTCGAACGGTGGTGACGCGTGATCAGCATCCTGATCGCGGCCGGGGCGGGCCTGCTGATCTCCATCCTGCTCACGCCCTACCTCATCCGGGTGTTCTCCCGGCAGGGCTTCGGCCAGGAGATCCGTGAGGAAGGCCCGCAGGGACACAAGTCGAAGCGCGGTACGCCGACGATGGGTGGCGTCGCGATCATCATCGCGATGGTCGTCGGGTACTTCGCCGCGCACTTGATCAACTGGATGTTCAACTCCCGCAGCGGCGCGCCGACGGCCTCCGGGCTGCTCGTGCTGATGCTCGCGGTGGGCCTCGGGATCGTCGGGTTCCTCGACGACTTCATCAAGATCCGCAAGCAGCGCAACCTGGGGCTGAACAAGACGGCGAAGCTGGTCGGCCAGCTGGTCGTCACCATCGCCTTCGCGGTGCTGGCGCTGAACTTCGCGGACTCGCGCGGCATCACGCCGGCGTCGGAGAGCCTCTCCTACGTCCGCGACCTCGCGCTGATCACCTTCCCGTCGGTGATCTTCGTGATCTTCTGCTACATCGTGATCTCCGGCTGGTCGAACGCGGTGAACTTCACCGACGGGCTCGACGGCCTGGCCGGCGGCTCGGCGGCGATGGTGCTGGCGACCTACGTCGTCATCGCGTTCTGGCAGGAGCGGCTGAACTGCGCCAACGGCCCGGCGCCGGCCTGCTACGACGTCCGCGACCCGCTCGACCTGGCGGTGGTCGCCGCCGCGGCCGCCGGCGCCTGCGTCGGGTTCCTGTGGTGGAACGCGGCCCCGGCGAAGATCTTCATGGGCGACACCGGCTCGCTGGCCCTCGGCGGCCTGGTCGCCGGCCTGTCCATGACCACCCGCACCGAGCTGCTCGCCATCGTCATCGGCGGCCTGTTCATGGTCGAGATGATCTCGGTGGTCGCGCAGATCGCGGTGTTCCGGACGACGCGGCGAAGGCTGTTCCGGATGGCGCCGTTCCACCACCACTTCGAGCTCGCCGGGTGGGCGGAAACCACGGTCATCATCCGGTTCTGGCTGCTCTCGGCGATCTGCTGCATGTTCGGCCTCGGCCTGTTCTACAGCGAGCAGCTGGGCTTCGGGGGGTAGAACCAGTGGCGCGAAGCGTCTCCGTTGAGGGCGGTGGCGGGGAGGAAGGTCGGAACGTGGACATCGCCGGTCGTCACGTTCTCGTCGCCGGTGCGGGGGTCACCGGGAAGTCGATCGTGCCCGTGCTCACCGAGCTGGGCGCTCGCGTGACCGTCACCGACGGCAACGCCGAGCGCCTGGCCGAGCTGGACGGCCTCGGCGCCGAGCTGGTGCCCGGGCTGACCGAGCCGCCCGCCGACGTCGTCCTCGTCGTCACCAGCCCCGGCTGGCGGCCGACGTCGCCGCTGCTGGTGGCCGCCGCCGAAGCCGGTGTCGAGGTGATCGGCGACGTCGAGCTGGCCTGGCGCGTCGGGCAGCTGCGCGAGCACCCGCCGTCGTGGTTGGTCGTCACCGGCACCAACGGCAAGACGACCACCGTGGGCATGCTCGAGTCGATCCTCAAGTCGGCCGGCAGCAACGCCGTGGCCTGCGGGAACATCGGCTACGCGGCGCTGGACGCGGTGCGCGCGGGCTACGACGTGCTGGCCGTGGAGCTGTCCAGCTTCCAGCTGCACTGGTCCTCGACGCTGGCCCCGGACGCGGCCGTGGTGCTCAACCTGGCCGAGGACCACATCGACTGGCACGGCTCGATGGACTCCTACGCCGCCGCCAAGGGGCGCGTGTACGCGCGCGCCAAGGTCGCCGTGCACAACGCCGACGACGAGTGGTCCACGCGGATCGCGCAGGAGCACGCGCCCGAGAGCGCCCGCCGCGTCGGCTTCCGGCTGGACACCCCGGCCGCCGAAGAGCTGGGCCTGGTCGAGGACCTGCTGGTCGACCGCGCTTTCGTCGCAGACTCGGCGAACAGCGCCGAGGAGCTCGCGACCCTCGCCGACGTCCGCCCGCCCGGCCCGCACAACGTCTCCAACGCCCTCGCCGCGGCCTCGCTGGCCCGCGCCCACGGCGTCCCGCCGGAGGCCGTGCTGAAGGGGCTGCGCGAATACCAGCCGGCCCCGCACCGGGCCGTCGAGGTGGCCGAGGTCGCCGGGGTCCGGTACGTCAACGACTCGAAGGCGACCAACCCGCACGCCGCCGCCGGGTCGCTGCGCGCGCACGAGAGCATCGTCTGGATCGCCGGTGGCCAGCTCAAGGGCGCTTCCGTCGAAGAACTGGTGAGCAGCATCGCGGGCCGGTTGCGCGGAGTCGTGCTACTCGGGGTCGATTCACCCGTGATCGCCGCCGCGGTCGCGCGACACGCGCCCGATGTCCCGGTGAACAGCCTCCGTCCGGGTGACCATGAACCCATGACTGCGGCGGTGAGTGCGGCCAGCGCGATGGCCCGGCCTGGTGACGTGGTGCTGCTCGCACCCGCCGCGGCGTCGTTGGACATGTTCCGCAACTACGGCGAGCGCGGCGACGCGTTCGCCGCGGCGGTGCACGTCCTCCGCGACGACGCAGCGGGGGAGCCGAGTGACGGCCGTTGAGCCCAAGCCCAAGACACCGCCGAAGCGCCCGCGCCGTGAGCGCAAGGAGAGCGGCTTCGTCGCGTTCCGGACCGCGCTGACCGCGTGGCTCTCGCGCCCGCTGGCGTCGTTCCACCTCGTGCTCGCGCTGACCGGCGTGCTCACCGTCATCGGCATCGTCATGGTGCTCTCGGCGTCGTCGGTCGGCTCGTACAACCCGAAGACCGGCAGCGGCGTGTACGCGCTGTTCACCAAGCACCTGGTGTTCGTCGCGCTCGGCGGCGTGGTGTTCTGGCTGGGCATGCGGGTCAAGCTGGAGCGGATCCGGCGGATGTCGGCCACCGCGACGGTGATCTGCCTGGGCCTGCTGGTGCTGGTCCTGACCCCGCTGGGGTCGACGGTCAACGGCTCGCAGGGCTGGTTCCGCCTCGGCGACTTCACCTTCCAGCCGGTCGAGGCCGCGAAGGTCGCGCTGGCGTTCTGGGGCGCGCACATCCTGGTGATCAAGTACAACGTGATCCACCAGTGGCGGCACCTGCTGGTGCCCGTGGTGCCGATCGCGCTGCTGATGTTCGCCCTGGTCATGCTGCAGCCCGACCTCGGCGGCACGGTCACCCTCGCCGTCGTCCTGCTGGCGCTGCTGTGGTTCGCCGGCGCCCCGAAACGGCTGTTCGGCGTGATCCTCGCGGGCGGCCTGGCCGGCGTGCTCGTGCTCGCTCTCATCGCGCCCTACCGGCTCGCCCGCGTCATGTCGTTCCTCTCGCCGGACGCCGACACCAGCGCCGAGGGCTTCCAGGCGAACCAGGCCAAGCTGGCGCTCGCCGACGGCGGGCTGCTCGGCAAGGGCCTCGGCCAGGGCGCGGCCAGCTGGAACTACCTGCCGAACGTGCAGAACGACTTCATCTTCGCCCTGATCGGCGAGGAGCTCGGGCTGATCGGGTGCGTCGTCGTGCTCGCCCTGTTCGCCGCGGTCGCCGTCGTCGGCCTGCGGATCGCCACCCGCAACATCGACCCGTGGATCCGGATCGTGTCCGGCACGCTCACCGTGTTCCTCGTGGCGCAGGCCGGCATCAACATCGGCTACGTCGTCGGCCTGCTGCCGGTCACCGGCGTCACGCTGCCGCTGATCTCCTACGGCGGCACCTCGCTGGTGATCACCATGCTCATCATGGGGGTGCTCGCGAACGCCGCCCGGCACGAACCGGAGGCGGTGGCCGCGCTGCGCACACAGGGGCCGGGTAAATTCGGACGCCTGCTGCGGCTGCCCGCGCCCGATCCGTACCGCCCGCCCGCCACCCGCAAGGGGGCGGCGCGCACCGGGGCGAAGGCGGCCAGGCCCGCGCCCCGTGCGGCGCGGCCCGCCCCGGCGCAGGAACGACGCAGGTCGGTCCGCGAACCGGTGCGCCGCAGCGCGGCACGGACGAGCACGGCCACGTCTCGCGGCGGGGCCGCGCGGACAACAGCGAGCCGTGGTACCCGGAGTACCGCGAACCGGAGAGGTCATTGGTGAGTAAGCCCGTCAAGGGAACCGAGCGGTCCGCCACGGGCAAAGGGCCTGTGGTCGTGGTCGCCGGTGGTGGCACCGCAGGACACATCGAACCCGCCCTCGCCCTGGCCGACGCCGTCAAGCGGCTGCGCCCGGACGCGACGGTGATCGCCCTCGGGACCGAGCGCGGCCTGGAGAACAAGCTGGTCCCGGCCCGCGGGTACGACCTGGAGCTGATCCCGCCGGTCCCGCTGCCGCGCAAGCCGACCCCGGAGCTGCTGCGGCTGCCGCTGAAGGTCCGCGACTCGGTCCGCAAGACCCGCGAGGTGCTGGAGCGGGTCGGCGCGGACGTCGTCGTCGGCTTCGGCGGCTACGTCGCCCTGCCCGCCTACCTGGCCGCGCGCGGGCGCGTCCCGATCGTCGTGCACGAGGCCAACAAGTCGGCGGGCCTGGCCAACAAGGTCGGTGCGCGGTTCGCCGCCCGCGTCGCCGTCGCCGTCCCGGGGACGTCACTGCCGAAGGCCGAGGTCGTCGGGATCCCGCTGCGGCGGTCGATCACCTCGCTGGACCGGGCAGCGCTGCGAGCCGAGGCCCGCGCCCACTTCGGCCTGGACCCGGACGCCCCGACGCTGCTGGTGTTCGGCGGTTCGCAGGGCGCGCAGTCGATCAACGCCGCGGTGTCCGGCGCGGCCAAGGACCTGGCGGACGCCGGGGTCGGCGTGCTGCACGCGCACGGCCCGAAGAACACCCTGGTCGTGCAGGAGTTCCCGGGCAAGCCGGCGTACGTGCCGGTGCCGTACCTGGAGCGGATGGACCTGGCCTACGCGGCCGCAGACGTCACGATCTGCCGCTCGGGCGCGATGACCGTCGCCGAGGTGACCTCGGTCGGGCTGCCCGCGGTGTTCGTCCCGCTGCCGATCGGCAACGGCGAGCAGGCCTCCAACGGACGGCCCGCCGTCGACGCCGGGGCCGCGCTGATGATCGCCGACGCCGACCTGAGCCCGGCCAAGGTCGCCGAGCTGGTCGTCCCGCTGGTCACCGACGCCGACCGCGTCGCGAAGATGAGCGCGGCGGCGGCCGGCATGGGCCACCGCGAGGCCGACGAGACCCTCGCCCGCATCGTCTTGGAGGCCGCTGGTGCCTGAACTGCCTGAAGAGCTGCGCCGGGCGCACCTGATCGGGATCGGCGGTGCCGGCATGTCCGGCATCGCGCGGATCCTGCTGGCCCGCGGCGCTTTCGTGTCGGGCTCGGACGCGAAGGAGTCGCGCGCGCTGCTGTCGCTGCGGGCCCAGGGCGCCGAGCTGTTCGTCGGCCAGGCCGCCGCGAACCTGACCGCGCTCGCCGAGCCGCCGTCGTCGGTGGTCGTCTCGACGGCCATCAAGGAGACCAACCCCGAGCTGGCCGCGGCGCGCGCCGCGGGGATCCCGGTGCTGCACCGGGCCCAGGCGCTGGCCGGGCTGATGGAGGGCCACCGCGTCGCCTGCATCGCGGGCACGCACGGCAAGACGTCGACGACGTCGATGCTCACCGTGGCGTTGCAACACTGCCGGCTCGACCCGTCGTTCGCCATCGGCGGCGACCTCAACGAGTCCGGGGCCAACGCCCACCACGGCGAGGGCGGCATCTTCGTCGCCGAGGCCGACGAGAGCGACGGCTCGTTCCTGGCCTACTCGCCGTCGGTCGCGGTCGTGACGAACGTCGAGCCGGACCACCTGGACCACCACGGCACCGCCGAGGCCTACACGAAGGTGTTCACCGAGTTCGTCGACCGGCTCGACCCGGACGGGCTGCTGATCGTCTGCGCCGACGACGAAGGGGCCGACGCGCTGGGCGACGCCGCCGAGAAGCGCGGTGTCCGCGTGCAGCGGTACGGCCACTGGGTCAGCGGGCCGGACGACGCCAAGGTCATGTCCTACGAGCCGCAGCCCGACGGCGGGGTCGTGCGGATCTCGTTGAAGACCAAGCTGATCGACGTGAAGGTCGCGGTGCCGGGCGACCACATGGCGAACAACGCGCTCGCGGCCCTGCTGGCCGGGATCGAGCTCGGTGCGCCCGTCGAAGGTCTGGTCGAGGGGCTCGCGGTGTTCGGCGGCGTGCGGCGGCGGTTCGAGTTCAAGGGCCGCGCCGGCGACGTCCGCGTCTACGACGACTACGCCCACCACCCGACCGAGGTGTCCGCGCAGCTGCGCGCGGTCCGGACGGCGGCCGGGACCGGGCGGGTGATCGTGGTGTTCCAGCCGCACCTGTACTCGCGGACCAAGACGTTCTCGGCGGAGTTCGCCGAGGCGCTGTCGCAGGCCGACGAGGTCGTCGTGCTGGACGTCTACGGCGCGCGCGAGGAGCCCGAGCCCGGGGTCACCGGCGCGCTGATCGCGGACCGGGTGACGGCGACGGTGCACTACGAGCCGGCGTTCGACGTCGCCGCGCCGCTGGTGGCCGGGCTGGCGAAGCCCGGCGACCTCGTGGTCACCATGGGCGCCGGGGACGTGACGCAGCTGGGCCCGGAGATCCTCGCCGAGCTGGACAAGCGCTGAGCCGATGAGTCCGACCAGGGAACGCCGCCGTCCGTCCGAAGAGGACGAACGGGATCGTGCCGCCCTGGCGCGGGAACGCCGGGGGCGGCGCTCCGACGAGGAGCGCCGCCGCACCCGCGCGGCCACGCGTCCGTCGCCGCGCAACCGGCCCAACCGGCGCGTCGAGATCCGCCGCCGGTGGGTGGCCCTGCTCTCGGTGCTGACCGTGATCGCCTTGGTGTACCTGCTGTTCTTCAGCTCGATGCTGGGCGCGAAGGACGTCTCGGTCAGCGGTTCGCGCACGGTGACGGCCGACCGGATCCGCGCGGTCGCGGCGGTGCCGCTGGACAAGCCGATGCTGCTGCTGAGCACCGACGACATCCGCGACCGGGTGGCCGGGATGCCGGGCATCGCGACGGTCGAGGTGTCGCGGTCGTGGCCGAACACGGTCGAGATCACGGTGACCGAGCGGACGGCGATCGCGTTCTTCGACAGCGGCCCGGGCGGCGACGGCGTCCACCTCGTCGACGGCGGCGGCGTGGTCTTCAAGACGGTGCCTTCCCGACCGGCGGGGCTGCCGGAGCTCAAGCTGCCGAAGGTGTCGGCGGACGACCCGGTGACCCGCGCGGTGACGGCGGTCCTCGGGGTGATCCCGGAGCAGCTGCTGAAGCAGGTCACGACGGCGACGGCGAAGACCCCGGCGAGCGTGGAGTTCACGCTGTCGAGCGGCAAGATCGTCCGCTGGGGGACACCGGAGCAGACGGACCGCAAGGCCAAGGTCCTGGCGGCACTGCTCACCCAAGAGGGCAAGGTCTACGACGTCGCGGCGCCTGAGCTGCCGACCATCACGTCCTGAAGTCTCGGTCGCTCCGCCGGCGGTGACGACCGCGACCGCCGGACGACTCGCAGCGCGGCTCGTCCGCGAACCGTTCGTCAGGCAATTTACGTGCACCGGGGTTCCCGTATGCCGTACGATCTCGTACGGCATACGAGAACGAGGAGGGCATGACGATGACGATCCTGGTGACGGGCGCGACCGGCAGCGTGGGCCGGCTGGTGGTCGACGAGCTGCTGGCGCTGGGCGCCCCGGTCAGAGCGCTGACCGTCGACCCCGAACGCGCGCAGCTGCCGCCCGAGGCCGAGGTGGTGGTCGGGTCGCTGGCCCGGCCGTCGACCCTGCCGCTCGACGGCGTCGACGCCGTTTACCTCGCCCCGATGGCGGGGACCGTCCGGAAGTTCTGCGCACTCGCCACCGAAGCCGGCATCAAGCGGGTGGTCGCGCTGTCGGGCAGCAGCGTCGGGGACGACCACGAAGGCTCCAGCGGCAACGAGTACGGCGCCGTCGAGAAGGCGGTCCGTGACGCCGGTTTCGCATGGACCTTCCTGCGTCCCGGCGTCTTCATGAACAACACGCTCGACTGGGCGCCCATGGTCGCCGCGGGCGAGGCCGCGATGGCTTACGGCGACGCGACGCAGACCCCGATCGACCTCGGGGACATCGCCGCGGTGGCCGCCCGCGTGCTCACCACCGAAGGCCACGAAGGCGCCACGTACGTCCTCAGTGGACCGGAGGCGATCAGCCTGCGGGGGCAGGTCGCGACGCTGGAGTCCGTGCTGGGCAAGGAAATCCGGTTCCGTGAGCTGACCAGGGCACAGCAACGTGCGCAGTGGGTCGGGTACGGGGTCCCCGAAGCCGCCGTCGACTGGCTGCTGGACGGCTTCGAGGAAACCCTGCGGCACCCGCAGGTCCCGACCGGTGTCGTCGAAGACCTGCTCGGCCGCCCGGGGACGACCTACGCGGAGTGGGCCGAGGCGAACCGGGCGGTGTTCGGCTAGCTCACAGCGCGCGGACGAAGCCGACCGCGCGCTGCCAACGTTCGTCGGCCGCCAGTGCCTCTTCCGCCTCCGGCTGGCCGAGCGGGCGGCCGGCGGTGCGGGCGTGGTCGTTGGCCAGCACGGTGAACGTGCCCTCCAGGTAGGTCGTCACCGCGCTCTCGAGCGTGGATTCGACGTCGTCGTCGGACAACGCGGCCAGCAGCATCGTCGTCAGGTCGAGGACGTGCTGCCACTCGTCGGACCCGTCGTCTTCGACGTCGAACGCGCTCAGGCGGGCGATGTCCTCCTCGCCGGAGACCTCGGCTCCGGCCGCACGGGCCAGCGCGGTGGTGAGCGCCGCGCCGGCCGTGGCGGCCAGGTGCGGCCACTTCGCCCACCCGGGGCCGGCTTGGACGTAGACCCGCGCCCAGATCGTGGCGCAGGCCGCCCAGCCGTCGGCCGGAGAGCGGGTGGCCGGCCCGCCGGCCGCCGAAGCGGCCAGCGAGCCGATGTCGACCGAGGTCATTCGGCTCCTTCGATGATGCCCTTCAGGAACGGGGCGCACTTGCCACAAGGTACCGGCTTGTTGGCCGTGCTCCAGGCGATGCCCCACCGCACCTGCTCCGCTCCTTCCGGTACGGCGGCGAGGATGTTCCGTTCGGCGTGCAAGCCGCCGCGCACGATGTTCGCCCGTGGCACGCCGAGCTCGACCAGCCGCGCGATCTGCGCCGTGGACAGCCGGCCGCTCGAGCCCGACGCGAAGATCTGCGTCGTGCCGTCGGCCAGCCGGGCCTCGTGCAACGCCACGGTGGACATCGTGTGCCGGATCTGCCCGCCCTTCTCGAGCAGGGCCAGGTCGTGCACCTCGATCGCCGCCGCGCGCAGCGCGCCCGGCTTGGACAGCCCGCCCGCGATCAGGCCGGTCGAGGCCAGCGCCCGGGAAACCGAGCCGTTGGAGCTGGTGGCGGCGGCGATCTGCGGGGCCTTGAGGGCCGCCGTCATGCCCAGCGTGGCACCGAGCGAGACGACGGCTTCGCCCTGGTCGACGGTCTCCTTGCTCAGCCCGGTCGTGTGCTGGATGGCCTGGCTGGTCAGCGAGCTTTCGTCCTCGCCGGAGACGAGCTGCCGCAGCCCGGTGGCCGCGGTGTCGGCGCCGTGGACGAACACCACGGCTCCGGCGACCGCGCCGATGCCGGTCCACGACGTCGCCACGCCGACCGTAGCCCCGGTGGCGGACTCGGCGAACCCGCCGACCAGCTTCAGCCCGCCCATGACGCGGTTCCACGTGCTGCGCCCGTCCGGGTCGGACAGCCGCACGGGGTTGTCGGAGGCGTAGCTGTAGGACGCCAGGTTGAACGGCTGGTGCACGCCGCCGTTCGGCGCACCGTCCAGATAGGACCCGGCGGCCGGGTCGGCGCTCTGCCACAGGTTCGTGCGCGGGTTGTAGTAGCGGGCGCCGTAGAAGTAGAGCCCGGTCTCCTTGTCGAACTCCTTCCCGTTGTACTGGTACGGCACCGGTTCCTGGGCCTTGTTCTCCTCGACCCAGGATTCCCCGTAGGCGAAGTACTCCTGGTGCGAGGCGAGCTTGCCGTGTTCGTCGGTGACGTACGTGGCCGAACCCAGCTGGTCGGCGTGGAAGTAGAACTGGTCGTGCTCGTACCCCGCGTCGGCGGCCTTCTTGCTCAGCAGCCGGGTGTCGCCGAGGAAGTAGTGCTTGACGGGCTTGCCGTCGACCCGGCTGTAGGTGGTGCCGATCGCGACGTGGGTCTGCTTGCCCTCCTTGGCGACGCGGTTGCCGGCGTCGTCGTAGACGAACCGGACGTCGGGCTGGTCGCCCTTGTCGTCACAGGACGCGGGTTCCTGCTTGACCGTGTCGTCTTCGTCGTCGTAGGCGCACGCGAGCCGGTTCTCCTCGTCCCAGACGAACTGGGTCCGCTTGCCGCCACTGGTCTCGGCCGTCAGCACCACGGAGTCAGCACTCGCGGCATCGGCGCTCCTGCCGGCGGTGATGTCGATCAGGTTCCCGCCGGCGTCGTACTTCTGGACGTCGGTGCCGATCTTGCTCGGCGCGTGCGGCAGCGCCGAATAGGTGTACTTCTGTGTGTAGCTGGTCTTGCTCTGCGGCTGGGTGGCGCCCGACGTGGCCGTGAGGTCGTGCTTCTGGGTCTTGTTCGTCGTGTTGTTGAGCGTGTCGTAGGCCAGGTCCAGCTGGTAGTGGTTCAGCTTGGCGTTGTCGTTGCGGTACGACCCGGTCGCCGAGGTGAGCCGGTAGAGGTCGTCGTAGCCGTAGGTCTGGCTGCTGGGACCGCCGAGCTCCTTGGCGCCCGGCACCGCGACGTCGTTGGTCAGCGTGGTGACGTTGCCGACCTTGTCGTAGCCGTAGGAGAGGTTCTGGAACGTGTTCCCGTCGGGCTGCGCCGACTTCAGCGTGGCCAGGCGCCGGTCGGTGGCGTCGTAGCGGTAGGTCGTCCGGACACCGGAGCCGGTCTCCTGCAGCACCTTCTGCTCGAACTTGTCGTAGTCCAGCCGCGCCAGGTAGGCGTACTGGGTGCCGTTCTTGACCCCGGTGAGCTGGGTGACCTGCCCGCCGGTGTCGTAGCCGTAGGTCAGCTCCTCCCCGTCGGGGTAGGTGGTTTCCAGCACCCGGTTCCAGGTGTCGTACCGGGTCGTCGTGGTGAACGACTTCCCCCGGTCGTCCTTGGTGCCCACGTCACCGCCGAGCGTCCGGGTCTCCCGGGTGAGCTCGCCGAGCGGCCCGTAGCCGCGGGTCTCGGTGCCGGCGGCGTCGTGGATCGACGTGATCCGGCCCGCGCCGTTCTCGGGGGCGCCGAGCGCGCCGTAGGTGTACTGGACGTCGTTGCCGGTGAAGACCGGGTACCGGATCCCGGTCAGCCGCGTGAACTCGTAGTCGTACTGGATGGCCTTGCGCTGGGCGCGCAGGGTCGGCGTCACCTTGCTGGTGACGTTGTCGGCGAGGTCGTAGCCGGTCTCGACCTTCCCCGAGTCCGGGCTCTCCACGGCCGTGCGCCGGCCGAAGTTGTCGTACGTCGCCTTCGTCGTGTTGTTCCGGTCGTCGACGACGGACGTGATCTGGCCCATCGCGTCGTAGCCGTAGCTGGTCCAGATCACCGGCTGGCCGCCGGCCGGGTTGGCCTCCTTGACCGCGGTGGTCAGCTCGCGGGTGTCGGAGTAGCTGCGGCGCTGCTTGCCGTTCGCGTCGGTGCTGACCGTCTCGAACCGGGTCGTGCCGGACCGGTCGGCGCCGAACCCGAAGGCGGTGCTGGACACCCCTCCGTCCGGGATCTCCGTGCGGATCGTGCGGTCGAGGATGTCGTAGCCCAGCCGCGTCGGCGTGACGGAGTCGACCGCGGTGTCGAACGCGAAGTTGTTATCTCCCTTCGGTTCGGTGACGGGGTAGTACTGCTCGACGGCGCGCCCGGCGAAGTCGTACACGGTGTGCCCGGACACGGTCATCACCGCTTCCGGGTCCGCCCCGGCTTCGGTCGCGACGCTGGCGTCCTTCTTGGTCTGCAGCACCCGGTCGAGCCCGTCGGTGAACTGGACGACGTCGATGGTGTCGTCCCGGACGCTGCCGGCCGTGTTGTCGATGTGCCTGCTGACGGCGTACGGAACCGGCGCTTCGGGGTGGTACTCGAAGCTCACGGTCACCCGGTTCTCCGGGATCTCGTACGGCCCCGCGACGAAGGACACCCGGCCGAACCGGTCGTAGTTCGTGTGGACGCGCTGGAAGTTCTTGTCCAGCGTCGTCTCCGGCAGGCCGTACTTGTAGTTGTGCGTGATGGCCGTGCGGTAGCCGTAGCTGTCCACGATGGTCTCGATGTGGACGCCGACCACGGGGTCGTAGCCGTAGTCGAGGCGGTACCGCTGACCGGCCTTGTTCGCCGGCCCGACGACGGCCTTGAGGTTGCCGTTGCCGAGGTACTCCATGTCCGTGACGGCCTTCGAGCCGTCGGCCAGCACCGCGCGCACCTGCCGGACGTCGCCGGTCGTGCAGTCCACTGTGGACTCCCGGTGCCGGGTCGTCGCCTTGGCCGCGACGGCCACCACGTCCACGACGTCCGGCACGCCCACGATGTTGCGGTCGCGGCACGCGGCGTCGGCCGCCGTGTACTGCATCTTCGTCTCGACGTCGTCGGCGGCGCCGGTGTCCGCCGTGTCGAGGACGCGGGTCAGGTTGCCGAACGCGTCGTACTCGTTCTCGGTGGCGGTCGTCTTGCCCGCGGCCGCGCCGCCTTCGTAGAAGCGCTGCTCGGTGCGCGACAAGAGCGGGAACACCGTGGCCACGGTGCTGGCCGGGTCCGCGATCTTGCCCGTGGCCACGTCCCGCAGGACGTAGCTGTTGAGCGTCTCGGTGAACAGGTGCCCGCCGCCGTCGGCGGTGGCGGTGCGGGTGAGCAGGCCACGCGCGTAGACCGTGTCCGTGCGGTAGTCGCTGGTGGTGCTGCGGTAGACCGTGTCGCCGTCGCGCTGCTCGCTGACCACGCGGCCGTAGCCGGTGAACTGCCTTTCCAGCCGGTCGAACCGGCCGTCGGTGTAGCGGAAGGTGGACACCTGGAAGTCCTGGCCGTCACCCGGGTGGCCGTCGAACAGCGTCGTGCGCGAGAGCACCCAGCGCGACTGCGGCAGGTTCTCCGTGTTGCCGTCGCGGGTGTAGTCGAGCTCGAAGCGCGCACCCAGCGGGCGGTTGACCGTGCGCAGCAGGTTGGTGCGCCCGGTCCGGTTCTCCGCGACGACCAGCTCGTCGTCGCGGGTGGAGCGGACCTGGTCGGCGTACCCGTCGCCGTTCACGTCCCGCAGCGCGACCTCGCTGCGCCCGATGCCCCGGGAGGTGTCGGCGCCCGGGTTGAACACGACGCAGGCGCCGCCCAGGATGCCCAGGCAGAACCCGAAGGTGAAGTAGGCACCGGCGCCGAGGTTCGCGCTGCTGTCGGTGGTGATCCCGGCCTGGCTGCCGCCGAACGGCGTCGGTGGCGCGAAGCCGCTGCCGGTGTTGATCGCGACGGAGAGCGGCTGGCCGTTGCGGGAGAACACCCGGTCCGGGAGGCCGTCGCCGGTCACGTCCTGGAGCCCGGCTTCGGACTTGGACTCGCCGTTCGTGGCCGAAACCCCGCCGGCCAGACCGTAGAAGTCGGTGTTGAAGCCGAGGTTGGCGCCGCTGCTGCGGGTGCTGGAGCCGGCGAGCGGGCCGCCCGGCCACGGCTCGGGCGCCGCGAACCGGTAGCCGAGGTTGAGCGCCGCGTTCCCGTCCGCGTAGACGCGGTCCGGGAGCGTGTCGCCGTTGATGTCGAGCAGGTCGAACGCGGCGTCGGACTCGCCGCCGCCGACGCTGCCGCCGATGCCGAGGCTCGGCAGCTCGCTCCCGGACTGCGCCGTGGTGGCCGGCTTGTCCGCCGACGGCGCGGACATGCCACGGCCGTTGGCGGCGCTGCGGGCCGGGCTGCCGGCGTTGGCCGACGCGGTGAACGCCGTCGAGTCGGACTCGCGGACGCTGCCGGTGCCGAGGCTGCCGCGGGTCGTGCCGAGCCCGCCGGTCTGGTCGGAGTACTGGATCCCGGCCGGGCCGACGACGTCGGGGAAGCGGTCGCCGTTGAGGTCGAGGAAGTCGACCTGCCCGGAGCTGCGGCCGCGGGCCACGCTGGCCCCGGCCCCGATCGGGACGCCGGGCACGCTCGCGCCGAACGTGGTCGAGATCTGCTGCGTGCGCGCGACCCGGGACACGCCGGTCGCGCCGGCGATGTCGGCGTCCTGGGCGACGTCGATCCGGTCGGTGCCGAACCGGGACGAGGCCGCCGAGCCGGCGGCGATCCAGGTGTTGCCGTCGTCGCTGCCCCAGCGCTCCAGCGCGGGCCGCGGGGCGAGCACGACGGCGTTCGGCGTGCTGACCCGCCCGTCGAAGCCGGGCACGTCGGACTCCTGTGGCGCGCCCGGGATCCTGTCCCGGTAGCTCGCGTCGATCACGAGGTCGGACTGCTTGATCGGCGCGGTCGCGCGGTCGCGGTTGCCCTGGTAGCCGATGGCCGCCCAGCCGCGGTAGGGCTGGGCGAAGGCGCCCTGCTCGGCCGAGGAGTGCAACGCGCTCGGCACCGGTGTGAAAGTCACGCCGTCGGTGCTGACCGACGCCGACTGACCGGTGACCCGGCCCGCCAGGCCGGTGTCGAGCGTGGAGTAGTCGAAGAACAGCTCGTCGCCTTCGTTCACCGGCACCGTGAGCTGCGTGTCGGGCACCTGGCCGGCCACGACGTCGAGGACGCGCTTGGCCAGCAGCGCTCCCCGGCGCTTGATGGTGAACACGACGTGCGCGTCCCCGGTGAGTGCCAGCTCGGGCCGGACGACGAGGTCCCCGGTGCGGTCCGCGGTGTAGGTCCCTTGCGGCGCGGTGGACGTGTCGACGGGATAGAGGTCCAGGTCGAACGGCGGGTCGATGACCAGCGTGGGGTTGCCCTGCTGGTCGACGACCGGCACGCCGCCCTCGGCCGCGACGTAGTGCGCCGACGGCACCCAGTTCAGCGTCCCCGCGTCGATCGGCGAGTCCACCTTGAGCCGCCAGGACAGCGTGTCGTTCGCCGACACCGGGATGTCGAGGTCGACCGGCACGGTCGTCCCGCTCGCCGCGGGCAGGGTGCGGCTGAAGACGTCGGTGCCGTTGCGGGTGATCACCACGGCGACGTCGTCGGTCGTCGGGCCGACCTTGGAGACGTCACCGGAGAGGTGCAGCGTCCCGGTCAGGGGAGCGGTGACCGTCGAGGGCCGGCCGCCCAGGGTGAAGTCGCGGGAGGCGAGGTAGCGGTAGGCGTCGAGGCCGTTGACGTCGGTCGTGGGCGTGACATCGGTGTAGGTGACGTCCGGGTCCCAGTCGACCTGGTCGAACCGGCCGTCGGCGACGGACTGGACGCGGAAGTAGAGCCGGTCGCCGTGGTGCACGGCGACACCGTCCACACCGGACGGTGCGTACACGGCGTGGTCGCGCGCGGTGATGCGCTGCGCCCACAGTTCGGTGTCCTCGTGCTGCACGGCCACGCGGACGCCGTCGGCGGCGCGGTCGGCACCGGGGTCGGAGGTCAGCCGCGCGCCCCCGCCGATCCGCACCGTGCCGTCGTAGGGCGCGACCCACCGGCGCACGCTGTCGAGCAGCGGGAAGGCGTCGACCTGGCGCTCGATTTCGGCGGTCTGGTCGCCGACGATGGTCCCGTTCGCGGCGCCGCTGCCGATCGGCACCGGGGTGTCGTCGCTGTTCGTGCTGTAGACCGGGTTGCCCTGGGCGTCGAGGTGCCCGAACAGGACACCGCCGTCGTTCACCAGGTCGGCGATGCCGTCGGCGTTGACGTCGGTGAGGTACCGGTCGGTGCGCGTGGTGGTCGAGACCTGGTCGAGCTGCGCGGCCACCCCGAAGTACGCCTCGACGCCGGACGTGGTCGACCGGGTCTCCTCCGCGGCGATCCCGGGGAGGTTCGGGAGCTTGATCGGCGTGTCGCCGAACTTCGGCGCGCCGCCGGGGCCGGCGAGGTTCGGCCGGTAGAAGATCCCGGCGCCGGTCCGGAACACCTTGTCCGGCAACGAGTCGCCGTTGACGTCGGTCAGCGAGAGCAGGCCCTCGGAGCTGCCGGCGTTGAACCCGACCTTGGCGCCCGCCGAACCGGACTTGCGGGCCACGGCCGGGTTGAACCCGACGTAGAGGTGCCCGCCGGCGCTGCGCGACGTCGTGGCCGACAGCGCGCTCGCGTGTCCGCCGGGCACGCTTTCCCCGAGCGAGTCGCCCGGCACGCTCCACCCGAGCGCGTCGCCGAACGCCTGGTACCGGCCGTCGGCGGAGCGGATGTCGTCGTAGTAGTCGAAGGTGTGGGTGGTGAACGGCGAGCCGTCTTCGCCGAACTGCGTCACCGACTGCAGCAGCGTCTTGGCGAACGCGCCGGTGCGGTAGTTCAGCTCGTAACCGCGGATCGGCTTGTCGTCGAGGAAGACGTCGACCCGGCGCAGCAGGTCGGCCGTGACCTGCTTGAACCCGTTCCGGCCGTCGATCTGGACGTCCGGCCGCCGGGGCTCGCCGCGGTCGCGGTCCCGGGTGAAGGTGATGCTGTAGCGGCCTTCGATCTTGCCCTGGCCGGTGTAGGTGATCTTCTGCGCGTACAGCGCGACGCCGGGCACGGTGCCGCCGGTGACGCCCGGATCGCTGACCCGGACGTGGTGGTAGCGCACGAAGTTGTCGTGGGTGTCCCGGGTTTCGCTCAGCGCCCAGACGGCGATGTCGCCCGCGTCGTCGGTGAGGGTGGTGCTGTCGGTGCCGGCCGCGGCCGGGCCGCCGAAGATCGTCCGCGTCCCGTTCTTGGCGGTGACCTCCCACCAGTATTCGCGGGGGTTGGCGCCGTGCCGGACGATTCTGCGGAATTGTCCTTCGGTCCGGGTGTGGAACACCTTTTCCGCGGTTCTGGCCAGTAGTGGCGTCCGATTGGCCACGGGAGTGAGCTGTTCGCCGTCGAGCAGATAGGTCTCGGTTTCGAGCCCGGCGTCGTAGCGCGGCACGCCCCAGCGGGTGTCGATGGTGATCGACGGCAGGCGCAGGTCCCACCCCATGCCGGCCCAGCCGTCGGCGTTCGCCGAGTCGTAGGCGAGCGACAGCTGCGGCTGCGCGTCACCCCGGCCCGGCGGGAGCTCGATCGGGTAGTTCAGCCGGGCTTCGCCGGTGTTGTTCGCCGTCGGCGGCTGGATGAGGTTGATCCCGGTGCCGGGGTCGGCCGCCTGGATTCCCTTGAGCTGGTTGGGGTTGAAGGACACCCCGTCCGGGTGGGCGGGGACGTCGACCGCGCCGCCCCCGGGCGAGGCGGACGTCAGCAGCGGCGCGAGGCCGGCGTTCTGGGCCGGCGGCAGCAGAGCCGCGACGAGGAGGAGAACCACTCCCCGCGCCAGCTGCTTGCGACTTCTTCGAAGGGTGACCGACAGGCGACGACGAGGGTTCCAGGCCATGATCCCGAGACCTCCAGTTGGGTGGCACCGGGGTCGTCGTGTCGATCAGCTGGAGAGTTACCGTTTTTGTCCGGTCTTCGTCACTTCCGGACATTTTCGGCCGGAAAGCCGCGCGTTGACTGAATCCAATGTGGCAGTGATCTACGCTTTTCGGCTGCACTGTGGATAATGGCCGGGCCGCGTCGAATTCATCGATTTCACACTCGGGTGCGCGCCATTCCGGCCAGGCCGAGCAGCGGGAGGGCGCCGGCGAAGACGACGACCGCCGTCCAGCCGCCGAGGTGGTAGGCGATCGAGCCCGCCTGCGAGCCGATCGCGCCGCCGATGAAGAACGTGCCGAGGTAGACGCTGTTGACGCGGGCGCGGGCCGACGGGTCGAGCTGGTAGATCACGTGCTGGCCGGTCACCAGCGTCGCCTGGACGGCCATGTCGACCGCGATCGCGGCGATCGCCAGCAGCACGACGCTGTGGGCGCCGAAGCCGGCGAGCGCGAAGGCGGCCGCGCAGAGGGCGAACGCGCCCGCGGTGAGCCGCCGGCCGTGGCCGTGGTCCGACAGCCGCCCGGCCAGCGGTGCCACGGCGGCGCCCGCCGCGCCGGCCAGCGCGAACAGCCCGACGCCGAGCTGGCTGTAGTTGAACGGCGGCGCGGTGAGCACGAACGCGATCGTCGTCCAGAACGCGCTGAACGCCCCGAACATCGCCGACTGGTACAGCGCGCGGTGGCGCAGTGCGGGGTGCTTCTTCCACATCGCGAGGGTCGAGCGCAGCAGCTGTCCATAGTGGACGTCGGTCTTGGGTGCCCGGCGCGGCAGGATGAACCGCAGCGCGACGGCGAGCGCGGCCATCGCGCCGGCCGAGATCAGGAACACCACGCGCCAGCTCGTGACCTCGGCCAGGAAGCTCGCGACCACGCGTGAGAGCAGGATGCCGAACAGCAGCCCGCTCACGACGCGCCCGACGATCCGGCCGCGGATGGCGTCGGGGGAGATGTCGGCGGCGAACGGGATGAGGATCTGCACGACGACCGACGTGGCCCCGGCGACCAGGGAGGCGATCAGCAGCACGCCGAACCCCGGGGCGACGCCGATGGCGACCAGGCTCGCGGTGGCGAGCGCGAGCAGCGTCGCGACGAGGCCGCGGTTCTCGAGGCGGTCACCGAGCGGGACGAGCAGCAGCATGCCCGCGGCGTAGCCGATCTGGGTGGCGGTGACGACCCCGCCCGCGGCGGCCTCGCCGACGCCGAAGGTGTGCCGCAGCTCGGCGAGCAGCGGCTGGGCGTAGTAGAGGTTGGCGACGGTCAGTCCACAGGAGACGGCCAGTAGCAGCACGAGCCAGCCGGGTGGGGCTTCCTGCTTCGTGTCCGTCATGTGCGCCCCCTTGTGGAACCGGTTTGATCGGTTCCCGACGGTACCAGTCAAACCGGTTCCGGCGTACTGTGATCCCCATGACGGACCGATTCCGCTCCGGAGCGGGCAGACCGTGCCTCGACTTCATCCGCACGCTGCGCTACCGCGGGACGCCCGCGGCGGTGGAGGAGCTCCCGGACGCGACGGCGTGGGGAGCGTGGATCGACGCGTTCGGCCCGTACCCGGTCCCGGTGCGCCCGTCATCGGCCGACGACGCGTGGGCGGCGCGGGAGGCGATCCACGCGTTGCTCACGGACTCCGTGCGTCCCGCGACGCGGCAGCGCCTGAACCGCTTCGCGGCGCTGCCGGTACCCGCGCCGTCGCTGACGACTTCGGGGGAGTTACGTTGGCAGGCCGCGGATCCGGCGTCGGCGATGCTCGCGCTGCTGGTGCGGGACGCGCTCGAGCTGGCGACGTCCCCGGAGTTCGCGCGGGTCCGGAGGTGCGCGGGCGAGCGCTGCGGCGCGCTGTTCCTGGACACGTCCCGGCCGGGGACGCGGCGGTGGTGCTCGATGGAGATCTGCGGGAACCAGGCGAAGAAGTCGACTTATCGAGCCAAGGTGCACTGACGCGGCTGGTGCACCGACGCGAAACGGCCCCCTCGGCGAAAAGGAGGGGGCCGTTCGCGACGGGCCTCAGACGAGGGCCGCGTCCAGGGTGATCGTCGTGCCGGCCAGTGCCTTCGACACCGGGCACGTCTTCTCCGCCGTCTCGGCGTACTCCGCGAACTGCTCCGCGCTCACGCCGGGCAGGGACGCGCGCAGCGTGATCGCGATGCCGCTGATCTCGAAGCCGCCGCCGGCCGCCGGGCCGAGGGTGACCTCCGCGCTCACGTCGATCGAGTCCGCCGTCAGCTTCTGGGCCTCCAGCACGCCCGACAGGTTCATCGCCAGGCACGACGAGTGCGCCGCCGCGATGAGCTCCTCGGGGCTCGTCTGGCCGTCCGGGTTGCCCGCGCGGGTCGGGAACGACACGGAGAACGTGCCGGCGTTGGACGAGTCGAGCGTGACCTCGCCCTTCCCGTTCTGCAGTCCGCCGACCCAGTGGGTGGTCGCGTCACGGCTGGGCATCAGGGCCTCCAAGTGAGTGGGCGGCGGCCGACGCCGTCAGCCGCCGCAGGGTTTCGATCAGCTGCCGCCGCCCGGAGTCGTCGAGGCCCAGTGCGCAGCCGATGGCCGACGGGACACCGGCGGCGCGCGTACGCATCGTCCGGCCTTCCTCGGTCAGGCTGATCACCACGGTGCGTTCGTCTTCGGGCAGGCGCGCCCGCGTGACCAGCCCGTTGGCCTCGAGTCGTTTGAGCAGCGGGGAAAGCGTGCCGTAGTCCAGGTGCAGTGCCTCGCCGATCTCCTTGACCGGCCGGGCGTCGGACTCCCACAGCACCAGCAGCACGAGGTACTGCGGGTAGGTGAGCCCCAGTTCGCCGAGCAGGGGACGGTAGGAGTCCGTCACCGCGCGCGACGCCGCGTAGAGCGCGAAGCAGGCTTGCTCGTCCAAGAGGAACTCATCCGGCACGTCCATGAACCTAGTCCACGATTACATCGTGCGCAAGGTATCGGAAGTGTCGGACCCCTCTGGCAGAGTCCGGCCCATGACCGAACGACCCGAGCGCCCGAAGGTCCCGCTGACCGGCGGCGAGCGCGAAATCCTCACGAGCCTGCTCGACTACCACCGCGCCACCGTCGCGTGGAAGTCCGGCGGGCTCACCGAAGCTCAAGCGCGCGAAAAACATCTGCCCAGCGAGCTGACGACCGTCGCCGGTCTGCTCGCCCACCTCACGCTGAACGAGTGGTTCTGGTTCGCCGTGGTCGTCGGCGGCGAGGAGGACACCTGGGAGGCCAAGCTCGAGCAGGACCCGGACGCCGAGTTCCGGGTCCCGGCCGAGACGTCGACAGAACAGCTGCTCGCCGACTACGAGAAGCAGTCCGCCCGCAGCCGCGGGATCGTGGCGAAGCACGGCCTGGACGACGAGGTCACGCACAAGGACGAGACCTTCAACGTCCGCTGGGTCCTCACGCACATGATCGAGGAGACCGCCCGGCACGTCGGCCACCTCGACCTGCTGCGCGAGCTGACCGACGGGCTCACCGGGGAGTGACCTTCTTGGGCGGCAGGGGGAAGAAGCCGCTGGTGCGCTCGACGTAGTGCGCGTACGCCGGGCGCGTGCGCGCCATGCCCTTCTCCAGCATGGGTTTCCCCGTGCCGCGGGCCAGGGTGAAGGTCATCGCCACGGGGGAGAGGATCGTCAGCGCGCCCGGCCACGTCGAGCAGGCCAGCAGGTAGAGGCCCCACCACACGCACGCGTCGCCGAAGTAGTTCGGGTGCCGCGTGTAGCGCCACAACCCCGTGTCGAGCACCTTGCCCTTGTTCGCGGGATCGGTCTTGAAGCGGCGCAGCTGGTCGTCGCCGATCGTCTCGAACGCGAACCCGACCAGCCACACCGCGACGCCGAGCCAGCCGAGCACCCCGATGCCCGTCCCGAACATCGCGAACTGCACCGGCAGCGAGACGAAGTACAGCACCACGCCCTGGAACAGGTAGACGCGGACGAACATCTTCAGCGGCGCGAACCCCATCCGCGCGTACCGCGGGTCCTCCGGCAGCTTGTGGTTGCGCAGGTGCAGGTGCAGCGAAAGGCGCCCGCCCCAGACGACCGTCAAGACCACGACCACCAGCCGCAGCGGCAGGGGACCGTCGCCGAAGGGGAAGGCGGCCAGCGCGACGATCGCGAAGCCGAGCCCCCAGAACGTGTCGACGGTGTCGTAGCGCTCGCGCGCCCGCGCGATCCCGAAGGTCACCACGACCGAAACGAGCGTGACGCCGGCGGTGAGCAGCAGCGTGCCGCCGAGGGTCATCGGAGCCACTCCCGCGTCGCCGGCATGCCGCTGACGCCGTGCTCGTCCGGCCGCACGCTCAGGATCTGGTCCACACCCATCCGGTTCTCCTCGAAAGCCAGTGCTCCGCCCACCAGGTACAGCCGCCAGACCCGCGCGCCGGTCTCGCCGATCAGCGCGACGACGTCGGCCCAGTTCTCCTCCAGGGTGTCGGCCCAGGCCCGGACCGTCCAGACGTAGTGCTCGCGCATCGCGTGCACGTCCCGGACCTCGAGCCCGGCCGTCTCGAGGTGGTCGACCGTCCGGCCGACCGGGCGCATGGTCATGTCCGGGGCGATGTAGCGCTCGATGAACGCGCCGCCGCCGGGGGCGACGTTCCCGCGGGACATCTGCTGGATGAGCACGCGCCCGCCCGGCTTGACCATCTTGTGCAGCGTCGCGGCGTAGGTGGGGTAGTTGACCTCGCCGACGTGCTCGCCCATCTCGATCGACGCCACCGCGTCGAACGGCGCGTCCGGCAGCTCGCGGTAGTCCTGGCGCCGGACCTCGACGCGGTCCTCGAGGTCGTGCTGGGCGAGCCGGCCGCGGATGTGCTGCAGCTGCTCGGCCGAGAGCGTGATGCCGACGGCGTGGACGCCGTGGTGCTTGGCCGCGTGGACCAGCAGCGAGCCCCAGCCGCAGCCGATGTCGAGCAGCCGCATGCCGGGACGCAGGTCCAGCTTGCGGCAGATCATCTCCAGCTTGTCGGCCTGCGCCTCCGCCAGGCCGTAGCCCGGCTCGTCGGAGGTGAAGTACGCGCTGGAGTAGGCCATCGACTCGTCCATGAGCAGCTGGTAGAACGCGTTGCCCAGGTCGTAGTGGTGGGCGATGGCGGACTTGTCGCGCAGCAGGCTGTGCAGCTTGCCGGTCAGCCGGGCCTCCTCGGCCGGCGGCTTCGGCGGGAGGCCGAAGACCCCGAGCGACGCGGCGAGCTTGGCGGCCTCGGCCCAGTCGCGGGGACCGAGCTTCACCCGGTTCAGCTCACCCGCGCGGGTGAGGGCCCAGATCCGGCGGAAGCCGTCGGCGAGATCGCCTTCGACGTCCAGGTCACCGGTGACGTAGGCGCGGGCGAGACCCAGCTCACCCGGCGCGTAGAGGAGGCGGCGCAGGGCGCGGCGGTTGCGGAGGACGACGGTGGGCGCGTCCACTGGGCCGGCGCGGGTTCCGTCCCAGGTCCGCAAGCCCACGGGGAGCTGCCCGCCGAGAAGCTTTTCGGCGAACGAGGCGAGGCGGTGCGCGGTGCTGTTCGGCATGTCCGGGATTCGCTCTCTCCTGCGCGGTGGATTGGTGCCGGGTCCATCCAATCCACATCCGGTGCGGCGGCGAATCACCGGTGTGGAGATCACGGGAGAACGCATCGCCGTCATCGGCAGCGGGGTGGCCGGGCTGACGGCGGCATACCTGCTGCAACGCAAGCACGAGGTCCTGCTCTTCGAGTCCGACGACCGGCTCGGCGGGCACGCGCACACCCACGACGTGCCGAGCGCCCACGGCGGCACCATCGGCGTGGACTCGGGGTTCATCGTCCACAACGAGCGCACCTACCCGACGCTGCTGAAGCTGTTCGCGGAGCTCGGCGTGCGCACCCGCGACACCGAGATGTCGATGAGCATCCGGTGCGACGGCTGCGGCCTGCAGTACGCCGGCGCGAAGGGGCTGCCCGGCCTGTTCGCCCAGCGCGGCAACCTCGCGCGGCCCCGCTACCTGCGGATGCTGGCCGAGGTGAAGAAGTTCCACCGGCACGCCAAGCGCCTGCTGGACGCGAAAGACGCCGGTGACGTCACCCTCGGCGCGTTCCTCGCCATCGGCGGCTACACCCGCTACTTCACCGACCACTTCATGCTGCCGCTGGTCTCGACGGTCTGGTCGGCCGACCGCAGCGACACGCTGCGCTACCCGGCGCGCTACCTGTTCGAGTTCCTCCGCAACCACGGCATGCTGTCGGTCAAGAACTCGCCGGCCTGGCGGACCGTCGTCGGCGGGTCCCGCGAATACGTCGAACGCGCGGCCAAGCAGCTCACCGCGGTGCACCTGTCCACGCCGGTGCGCTCGGTGCTGCGGACGGGCGGCGGCGTCGAAATCCGCGACGACGCCGACACCCCGCACCGCGTCGACCGGGTCGTCATCGCCACCCACGCCGACCAGGCGCTGTCCCTGCTGGCCAACCCGACGGGCGCCGAACGCGACGTGCTCGGCGCGTTCCGCTACTCGGAGAACGAAGCCTGGCTGCACACCGACACGAGCGTGCTGCCGTCGCTGGCCGACGCCCGCGCGGGCTGGAACTACCGGGCGCCCGTGTGCGGCGCCCCGACCGGCGCGGTCCAGGTCAGCTACGACATGAACCGCCTGATGCGGCTGGACGAGCCGACCGGCTACGTCGTCACGCTCAACCCGGGCGAGGGCACCGGCAAGGAGGCGCTGGTCGCCAAGATGCACTACGAGCACCCGGTCTACACGCCGGAATCCGTTGCGGCGCAACGACGCCTGCCCGAGCTCAACGACGGCGTGTTCGCCTACGCCGGCGCGTACCACGGCTGGGGCTTCCACGAGGACGGCTGTTCTTCGGGTGCCCGCGCCGCCGAAAGCCTCGGGGTCGCCTGGTGACGAACGCGCTCTACGACGCCACGGTCGCGCACGTGCGGCGGATCGACCCGCCGCACTCCTTCGCGCACCGGGTGTACCTGTGGCTCGTCGATCTGGACGCGCCGCCGGAGCTGCCGTGGTGGGCGCGCCCGTTCGCGCGCTTCGACCCCCGCGACCACTTCAAGGCGAGCGACCCGCGCGGGGTCCGGGAGAAGCTGGACGCGTGGCTGGCCGAACGCGACGTCGACCTGCGCGGCGGCAAGGTCGTCATGCTGGCCGCCGCGCGCGTGCTCGGGTACGTCTTCAACCCGATCAGCGTCTACTGGTGCCACGACCCCGAGGGGCGCCTGGCGTGCGTCGTCGCCGAGGTGCACAACACCTACGGCGGCCGGCACGCCTACCTGCTGCACCCCGACGAGGCCGGCCGCGCCCGTGCGGACAAGGCGTTCTACGTCTCGCCGTTCCAGGAGATGGACGGCGAGTACCGGATGCGCCTGCCCCACCCGGAAGCGTTGCTCGACCTCACCGTGGCGTTGCGCCGCGGGACCTCGACGCCGCTGGTCGCTACGCTGCGGGGGGTTCGCCGACCGGTGGACCCGCGGTGGCTGGCCCGGCTGGTCCTGGCCCGGCCCCTGCTGCCGCAGCGGGTGTCCGCGCTGATCCGCCGCCACGGCGTCGCGTTGTGGCTGCGGAAGGCGCCGGTCATCGCGCGCACCCCGCAGAACGCCGGAGGACAGCTGCATGGATGAGCCGGCCCGCTCGCGTCCGATGGCCCCGGTGCCCGCCGAAGTCCCGGCGGGGCCGACCGCCGAGGAGCTCATGGTGCGCGTCGCCAAAGGTGACGAGCGGGCCTTCGAGCTGCTCTACGACCAGCTCGCGGGGCCGATCTTCGGGCTGGTGCGGCGGATCGTGCGCGACGCGGCCCAGTCCGAGGAGGTCGCCCAGGAGGTGCTCGTCGAGCTCTGGCGCACCGCGACCCGGTACGCGCCGGACAAGGGCTCGGCGCTGAACTGGGCGATGACCCTGGCGCACCGCCGCGCGGTCGACCGCGTCCGCTCGGCCCGCGCCAGCACCGAGCGGGAGCAGAAGGCGACCTTCGAAGCCGCCCGCGGCCGGCCGTTCGACGAGGTCGCCGAGTCCGTCACCGCGCGGCTCGAACGCTCCCAGGTGCGCAAGTGCCTGTCCTTCCTGACCGATCTGCAGCGCGAGTCCGTGCTGCTCGCCTACTACCAGGGCTATACGTATCGCGAGGTGGCCGAAGTGCTGTCGACGCCGCAAGGAACCATCAAGACGCGGCTGCGGGACGGGCTGATCCGCCTGCGGGACTGCTTGGGGGTGACCGCGTGAGCACGCCGGAGATGCACACCCTGGCGGGCGCGTTCGCGCTCGACGCGGTGTCCGACATCGAGCGGGCGGAGTTCTCCCGCCACCTCGAGCAGTGCGACTCGTGCGCGCAGGAGGTCGCCGAGCTGCGCGCGACCGCGGCCCGGCTGGGCGCGGCGATGGCCGAGGAGCCGCCGCCGGAGTTCAAGGACCGGGTCATGACCGCCATGCACGCCACCCGCCAGCTGCCGCCGCGGACCCGCCCCGGCTCGCCCGAGCGGCACCGCCGGTCGGCGCGCGCCCCGCGCTGGGCCGTCGTCGTGGCGGCCGCGGCCGCCGTCGTCGGGCTCGCCGCGGGCGGGGTGTTCGGCGGGATCGCGCTGACCCAGCAGCAGGAGCTGCAGTCCGCGCAGTCCCAGCTCGACCAGGCGAAGGACCGGTACGCGCCGGTCGCCGCGCTGCTCGCGGCCCCGGACGCGAAGACCGCGCACGGCGAGGCGCCCACCGGCGGCGGCGTGACGGTCGTGCTGTCGAAGTCGCTGAACCGCGTGATGGTGATGGACGCCGGGCTGCCGGCGCAGGCGGGCGGGAAGGTCTACGAGGCCTGGCTGATCACCGGCAAGGACGCGCCGCGCTCGGCCGGGGTGATCGCCTCGGCGGCCGACGGCGGCCTGGTCGTCGCGGAGGGCGTCGGGAGCGCCGACCACCTGGCGGTGAGCCTCGAGCAGGCCGGCGGATCGCCCAGCGGGGCACCCACCGACGTGCTCATGAGCATGCCCGTTCCGGCCTGACCGGAGCGCCATAGCAGACGCGGCCGGAGCGGTGCTCCCGGCTCCTCGCTCTTGCGCGCTCGAACGTGTTGTGGCAAAACACCTTTGCGACACACGGCGTGCCTACTGGATTAGAGCGTGCCTGGTGCCTACCGTCCTGCCTAACGTCGGCAGTTGACATAACTCTCAATCTGCGGTTTAGGTTGAGAGTTGATCACCGGCCGGCGGGCTGTACGGGCACAACGATCAGGAAGGCGGACTTCGATGACGCCCCCGCACAACTACCTTGCGGTGATCAAGGTGGTCGGCATCGGCGGTGGCGGCGTGAACGCCGTGAACCGCATGATCGAGGTCGGCCTCAAGGGTGTCGAGTTCATCGCGGTGAACACCGACGCCCAGGCACTGCTCATGTCCGACGCCGACGTCAAGCTCGACATCGGCCGCGAACTCACCCGGGGCCTCGGCGCGGGCGCCGCCCCCGAGGTCGGCCAGAAGGCCGCCGAAGACCACCGTGAAGAGATCGAAGAGGTCATCAAGGGCGCCGACATGGTGTTCGTGACGGCCGGCGAAGGCGGCGGCACCGGCACCGGTGGCGCCCCGGTCGTGGCGCAGATCGCCCGCAAGCTGGGCGCGCTGACCATCGGCGTCGTGACCCGCCCGTTCACCTTCGAGGGCAAGCGCCGCGGCAAGCAGGCCGAGGACGGCATCCAGTCGCTGCGCAACGAGTGCGACACCCTCATCGTGATCCCCAACGACCGGCTGCTGCAGCTCGGCGACATCGGCGTCTCGCTGATGGACGCGTTCCGCTCCGCGGACGAGGTGCTGCTGTCCGGTGTCCAGGGCATCACCGACCTGATCACCACCCCGGGCCTGATCAACCTCGACTTCGCCGACGTCAAGAGCGTCATGTCCGGCGCGGGCTCGGCGTTGATGGGAATAGGGTCCGCACGCGGTGAAGGCAGAGCCATCCAGGCGGCCGAGAAGGCGATCAACTCGCCGCTCCTCGAGGCCTCCATGGACGGTGCGCACGGCGCGCTGCTTTCGATCGCGGGTGGTTCGGACCTGGGCCTGTTCGAGATCAACGAGGCCGCCTCGCTGGTGCAGGAGTCGGCGCACCCGGACGCCAACATCATCTTCGGCACGATCATCGACGACTCGCTCGGCGACGAGGTCCGCGTCACGGTGATCGCGGCCGGGTTCGACGCGGGCGCGCCGACGCACAAGAAGCTCGACCCGCCGGCGTTCGGTTCGCGCTCGTCGTCCACGACGGCCTCGGCCGCCGCGGGTCAGGTCTCGAACTCGCAGCCGCCGTCGGGGGCCACCCCGGTGCCGTCGTCCGGCAGCTCCGGCTACCCGGTCGCGCCGCCGCGGTCGCACTCGCCGCTGCCCTCGGCCACGGGGAACCCGGCTTCGGGCGGGCTCCCGCAGCCGGGCGGCGGCTCGCGCGGCTACTCGCCGATGGGCTCCAACGCGACCCAGGGCAGCCTGCCCGGCCGCGCGATGCCGGTGCACGACGACCCGTCGGACGACGAGGTCGACGTGCCGCCGTTCATGCGGCGCTAGACACCACACTGAAGGCCATCGCCCGCTGACTAGAGTCGGTGGGCGGTGGCCTTCAGCGATGTTCAGGAGGATTCGTGCGGGTTCGGCGAGTGGTGACGACCAGGGCGGGCGGCGCGTCACGGCCGCCTTACGACACGTTCAACCTGGGCGACCACGTCGGCGACGACGAGGGCAACGTCTACGCGAACCGCAAGCGCCTCGCCGCCGAGCTGGGCCTGGCCGAGGACAAGCTGGCCTGGATGGAACAGGTCCACGGCCGCACGGCGACCACTGTGGACGGCTCCGAGACCCGGGCCGCCGAGGCGACCGACGCCCTGGTGACGGCGACCCCAGGTGTTGCGCTCGTGGTGCTGGTCGCCGACTGCGTCCCGATCCTGCTGGCCGACGCCGAGGCCGGCGTGGTCTCGGCGGTGCACGCCGGACGCGTCGGCACGCGGGTCGGCGTCGTCCCGGCCGCGGTCTCCGCGATGCAGGCGGCGGGCGCGGAGGTGGGCCGCATCGAGGCGCTGCTGGGCCCGGCCATCTGCGGCGACTGCTACGAGGTCCCGGCCGCGATGGCCGCCGACGTCGAGAAACACGTTCCGGGCAGCGCCTGCAAGACCCGCCAGGGCACGCCCGGCCTCGACCTGCGCGCCGGGCTCTGGCAGCAGCTCGCCGACCTCGGCGTCGGCAAGATCGGCGTCGACCCGCGGTGCACGAACGAGGACAAGACGCTCTTCAGCTACCGCCGCGACGGCACCACCGGGCGGATCGCGGGCATCACCTGGATCGAGGCATGACAGACCGCAAGGCCGAGCTGGCCGCGAACCTGGCCGAGGTCGAAGAGCGGATCGCCGCCGCCTGCCGCGCCGCCGGGCGCGCCCGGGACGAGGTCAAGCTGGTCGCCGTCACCAAGACGTTCCCCGCGTCCGACGCCGCGCTGCTCGCCGACCTCGGTGTCGCCGACCTCGGCGAGAACCGCGACCAGGACGCCGGCCCGAAGGCCGCGGAGGTGGCCGGGCTCCGGCCGGACGCGGCGCTGCGCTGGCACATGGTCGGCCGGCTGCAGCGGAACAAAGCACGTTCCGTGGTCGGGTGGGCACAGGAAGTGCAGTCCCTCGACTCGGCCCGGCTCGCCGACGCGCTCGCGAAGGCGGTGCGTGCGGTTCGTGACGCAGAGATACGTGACGAACCCCTCGACGTGCTGATCCAGGCCAGCCTCGACGACGACCCGGAGCGCGGCGGCTGCCCGCTGGACGAGCTCGGCGCGCTCGCCGAGCGTGTCACTCACATGGGTGAACTGCGGCTTCGCGGCCTGATGGCCGTCGCACCGCTCGGCGCGGACCCCTCGGCGGTCTTCGAACGGCTCGCTCTGGCCGGTGAGCGGCTCCGTGAAGATCACCCGAATGCCGCAGAAGTCTCCGCCGGGATGAGCCATGATCTCGAGCAGGCGATCACGCACGGCTCGACCTGTGTGCGTGTCGGAACCGCGTTGCTCGGCGGACGCGGTTTAGCCTCGCCGTAGGGAGCTCGCGCGGCCGTCACGTTTAGTGTTCGTCCGCGCGGGGCACTGACGGCGTGGAGAAGCGTTGGTGCGGGAGCGGCTAGGGCTAGGGAGAGGCATGAGCGCGCTGCAGAAGCTGAAGGCCTACTTCGGGATGGTGCCCGCAGACGACGACGGCTACGAAGCCGAGGACGACTACCGGCGCGGCTACGACGACGACTACGACTCGTACGAGGAGCCCGCGCCCCGGACGTCCCGCTCACGGTACCGCGACGTCGACGACACGTACGACGAGCCCGTCAGCCGCAGCCGATCACGCTCCGTGGCGGCAGCCGAGCCCGCCGTCCACGGCGCGCTGGCGATGGACCGGCAGCCGGAACCGGTCGCGCGCCTGCGCCCGGTCACCGAGCCGGCCCGGCCGCCGATGCGTGACCCGCTGAGCCGGATCACGACCCTGCACCCGACGAGCTACGTCGAGGCGCGCGCCATCGGCGAGCACTACCGCGAGGGCATCCCGGTGATCATCAACCTCACCGAGATGGAGAACGCGGACGCCAAGCGGCTCGTCGACTTCGCCGCCGGGCTGGCGTTCGCGCTGCGCGGGTCGATGGACAAGGTCACCAACAAGGTGTTCCTTCTCTCACCGCCCGATGTGGACGTCACCGCGGAGGACCGCCGGCGGATTGCCGAGGGCGGATTGTTCCTGCGCGGGTGAAGTCGCGCTTACCGCTGAGCGCAAGCAGACGTGATTTTGTCGACCCGATGCCGCGTCGACCCCCTCAACTGCGTCTTCTCCGAGGACGCCCGGTTAGAGTAGGTACGTGGAAGCTGTGTGGCTGGTCGTCTGGTACGTGCTGTTCGCCTTCTGGCTGCTGCTGACGGCGCGGATCGTGATCGAACTCGTCCGGACGTTCGCCCGTGAGTGGCATCCGGCCGGAGGGGTTGCGGTGACGCTCGAGACCATCTACACAGTGACGGACCCGCCGGTTCGTCTGTTCAGACGAATCATTCCGATGGTTCGAATCGGCGGCGTGGGACTGGACTTGTCGATTATGGTTCTGCTGCTGGTTGTGTTCTTCGCGATGCAACTGGCGACTCCAAGTTGATCGGGGAAGAACTTGGAGGGACCTGCAGGCCATGGAGTGCGTGAGGTGATCTGATGTCGTTGACCCCCGCTGACGTGCATAACGTTGCGTTCAGCAAGCCGCCCATCGGCAAGAGGGGCTACAACGAGGACGAGGTGGACGCGTTCCTCGACCTGGTGGAGACCGAGCTGGCCCGCTTGATCGAGGACAACAACGAGCTGCGCCAGCAGATGGAGCAGCTCGACGCCGAGCTCGAGTCGACTCGTAGCGAGCTCGACAACGCCAAATCCGCGCAGCCCCCGATGCGCGAAGAGCCGTCCCGGCGCCTCGCGCCGGTGCCGCCGCCGCAGTCCGCCATGGAGCAGACCCAGGCGCACTCGATGGTCGGTGACAGCGCCGAGCCGAACGTGCAGGCCGCCAAGGTCCTGGGCCTCGCCCAGGAGATGGCCGACCGGCTGACCGCCGAGGCGAAGACCGAGTCCGACGGGATGCTGGCCGAGGCCCGCACCAAGTCCGAGCAGCTGCTCTCGGACGCCCGGGCGAAGTCCGACTCGATGGTCAACGAGGCGCGCACGCGCGTCGACACGATGCTGAACGACGCGCGGACCCGGGCCGAGACGCTGGAGCGCCAGGCGCGCGACAAGGCGACGACGCTCGAGCGCGAGTCGCAGCGCAAGTACACCGAGACGATGAACAGCCTCAACTCCGAGAAGGGTGGGCTGGGCAAGAAGATCGAAGAGCTGCGCACGATCGAGCGGGAGTACCGCACGAGGTTGCGCGGGTTCCTCGAGTCCCAGCTCCGCGAGCTCGACGACCGCGGCTCCGCGGCCCCGGCGTCGGCCTCGTCGAACTCCGGGCAGCCGTCCGGTTCGACCAGCGGTGGCCAGGGCTACTCGTTCGGCCCGCGGGCCGAGGCGGGCTGAGTCTTTCCGCTGATCCACCCCGTCGGCACGAGCCGGCGGGGTGGGATCACGGCTCGGAGCCGATCCGGTACCGCACGTGGGCGGGTCGGCCGACGATCTTGCCCCGTTCGTGCTGTAATTCACCGTGCTTTACATCGTGCTGGTACTGGTACTGGCGGCTCTGGGGTTGCTCGTCACCGCGCTCATCACCGCTTCTTCGCTGTGGGCGTGGGTTTCCATCGGTCTCTCCGTGCTGGCCGGGCTGATGCTGGTCGCCGACTGGCTGCGCCGCCGGCGTCGTGCCGCGGCCCCGGCCGAGCCCGCACCGCGGGAAGTCGCCGCCGAAGAGCCCGTCTCCGAAGAGCCGCCGGCCGAAGAGCACCCGGCCGAAGCGGAGCAGACCGTCCTCATCCCGGCCGCCGGTGACCTGGGGGATCCGGCCGACACGCCCGAGCCCGAAGAGCCGGTGACCGCGGAACCCGTCGCGGCGGAGGCCCCGGTCGAGGCCAAGGCCGAACCCAAGGACGAGCCCGAACCCGAACCCGAGACCGACCCGGGTGAGGAAGAGACCGCGGCGGCCGACATCGCCGTCCTGGCCGACCTCGAAGACGAGGTCGTGGTCGTCGACGAGCACCCGCGCTACCACCTGACGACGTGCGTCTGGCTGGGCACCCGCGACACGATCCCGATCGGCATCGGCGAAGCCCGTCAGCTCGGGTTCACTCCCTGTGATCGCTGTCGCCCCGACGCGACCATGGTCGCCGCCCACCGCTAGCCGACGACACGCGAGCGCGGTGCGACGACACGCCGTCAAGCGGCGAGGCCGGCCAAGCCCAGATGGGTCTCGAGCGCCCGTGCTCCTTCCGGCGTGAGCTTCACGGCGCGATGCGCCCGGCCGCGCCGCCGCACCCAGCCCGCGTTCACGAACCGCGTCGCGACGGCCGCCCCTAGTGCGCCCGCCAGGTGGTGACGCTGTTCGCTCCAGTCCAGGCAGAACCTCAGCAGCGGACGGCGTCCGGCCGCCGCCGCGTCGAGGTCCACGCCCAGTTCGCCGAACACCGCGGCCGCCGACGGACCCAGCGTGTACGGATGCTCGCGCAGCGGAGCCGAAATCCGGTCTCCCGGCCGTCGCCGCGTGTCGGCCGCCCCGGACAGCGCCCCCCGATCGAGCAACGCCGACGTCACCGCGACCCCGAGCCGGCCGGCCAGGTGGTCGTAGCACGTCCGAGCGGTGCGCAACGCCTCCGCGCGCGTGCCCTCACGCAGGGACGTCACCGGCTGGGCCGGCGAGAACCGCGCCAGCGTCTCCATCAGCTCCGCCGGTTCCGGGCCGGCCAGCCGGTAGAACCGGTGCCGCCCCGACTTCTCGGCGACCACCAGGCCCGCGGCCCGCAGCTTCGCCAGGTGCGCGCTGACTCCTTGCGCGGACAGCCGGGCCTCGGCCGCCAGCACGGACGCCGCCAGCGCCCGGCCGTCGGCGAGCGCGAGCAGCACGCGGACCCGCGCCGGGTCCGCGAACAGCGCCGCGGTGCGGGCGATGTCGGCGTCGCCGTTCCTACCTCCAGCCATGCCTCCAGGATGCCCCCGGCACACTTCCACCGCGACGGAAGCGTCCGCGCGGTCCACTGGGGACATGCTCCTGCTCACTATGTGCGCCGGGATGTTCCTGGTGCAGCTGGACGTCACGGTCGTCAACGTCGCCCTGCCCACCATCGGGACCGAGCTCGGCGCGAACCTCGCCGCGCTGCAGTGGGTGGTGGACGGCTACGCGGTCGTCCTGGCCGCGCTGCTGCTCACCGGCGGCGCACTCGGCGACGTCTTCGGCCACCGCCGGGTCGTCCTCGCGGGCTTCGCGCTGTTCGGCGCCGCGTCGGCCGCGTGCGGGCTCGCCGGCGACGCGGCGTGGCTCGTCGCCGCCCGCGCGGGGCAAGGCCTGGGCGCCGCGTTGCTGTTGCCGGGCACCCTGGCCGTGATCACCAACGCCTACCCGGGACGCGCCGAGCGCGCACGAGCCCTCGGGATCTGGGCCGGCGTGTCGGCGCTGGCGCTGCCGGTTGGCCCGGTTCTGGGCGGCGCGATCGTCGCCGCGGCCGGCTGGCGGCCGGTGTTCTGGCTCAACGTCCCGGTCGTGCTCGCGGCCGCCGTCGCGACGCGGCGGCTCGTCCCGCGCGTCGACCGCGTGCCCGGACGGCGGGTCGACGTCGCCGGCATCGTCACCGCCGCGCCCGCGCTCGGCGCCGGGGTCTACGCGGTCATCGGCCGGAGCATTGGCGCCGGGGTGCTCGCGGTCGCCCTGTTGGGTGCGTTCCTGGTCGTCGAGCGCCGCTCGGCGCACCCGATGCTGCCCCTGGACGTCGCCCGGCGGACGGCGGGCGCGAACTTCGTCGCGGCGGCGATGAACTTCGTCGGCATCGGCACGATCCTCGTCCTGACGCTGTACCTGCAGGGCGTCCGGCACGCCGGGCCGCTGGAAGCCGGGCTCGAAGTGCTGCCGCTGTTCCTGCCGCTCTCGGTGCTGGCACCGGTCGCGGGCCGGCTGGTGGCCCGGTCCGGGCCGCGTCCGCTGATGGTGGCCGGGCTCGCGCTCGGGGCGGCCGGGATGCTGAACCTGGTGCTGCTCAAGGAAAACAGCGGCTATCCGGCCCTCCTGCCGACGTTGCTGGGGCTGGGGATCGGCATGGGCCTGCTGACGACCGCGGTCGTGACGGCCGCGGTCGGCGGCATCCCGCCCGGGCGCGCGGGCGTCGCCAGCGGCATCACCAACACCGCCCGCCAAGCCGGCGGCGCGCTCGGGGTGGCGGTGCTCGGCGCCGTGGCGGGCGACGGGTCGCCCGGCGGCCTCCGTACCGCCGGCCTGATCGCGGGAACGTTGTGGCTGCTGGCGATCGGCGTGACGCTGGCCGGCGTACCCGCCCCTCGTGACAACCGGGTTGCGCGGGCCGGTTAACCTGGTAACCAGCAAGGCGTCGATCCGGCCATCACCGGGGAGCCTCCGGAAGAACCGAGCGTCACCGCTCTCAGTAGAACCGGACGGGTGCGGCCCGTGACAGCCGTCGAACGAGCGGCCCGGAGAGCACGATGCCGGGCAAGCGGGGTGGTACCGCGGAACGCCGCAAGGCGTCTCGTCCCCGTGTGGGTGACCGGGAGCCGGTCGTCCGTACGCGAGAGACGAACCGAGGAGCACCCGGATGTACCCCCAGGCCAAGCTCGACGACAGCGCGGGTGTGCCGTCGCAGCCGTCCTTCCCCGAGCTGGAGAAGCAGGTCCTCGCCTACTGGGAGACGGACCGGACGTTCCAGGCATCCATCGACGCGCGCCCCGCCGGCGAGCACGGCGACAACGAGTACGTCTTCTACGACGGCCCGCCGTTCGCCAACGGCCTGCCGCACTACGGCCACCTGCTCACCGGGTACGTCAAGGACCTGGTGCCGCGCTACCAGACGATGAAGGGCCGCAAGGTCGAGCGCCGCTTCGGCTGGGACACCCACGGCCTGCCCGCCGAGCTCGAGGCGATGCGCCAGCTCGGCATCACCGAGACGTCCGAGATCGAAGAGATGGGCATCGCGAAGTTCAACGCGGCTTCGCAGGAGTCCGTGCTGCGCTACACCGACGAGTGGCGCGACTACGTGACCCGCCAGGCCCGCTGGGTCGACTTCGACAACGACTACAAGACCCTCGACGTCACGTACATGGAGTCGGTGCTCTGGGCGTTCAAACGCCTGTGGGACAAGGGACTCGTCTACGAGGGCTACCGCGTCCTGCCGTACTGCTGGCGCGACGCGACGCCGCTGTCCAACCACGAGCTGGGCATGGACGACGACGTCTACCGCAACCGCCAGGACCCGGCCGTCACCGTCGGGTTCCGCCTGGAGGGCAACGACAACGAGCTCGACGGCACCTACCTGCTGATCTGGACGACCACGCCGTGGACGCTGCCGTCGAACCTCGCCACGGCCGTGCACCCGGACGTGGACTACGTCGTCGTCGAGAGCGACGGCAAGCGGTTCCTGCTCGCCGAAGCGCGCGTCGCGGCGTACGAGCGTGAACTCGGCGAAGAACCGGCGGTCGTCGCGCGCTACACCGGCACCCAGCTGCTCGGAACCCGTTACGCGCCACCGTTCCCGTACTTCGTCGGGACCGACAACGCGCACCGGGTCCTCGCCGCGGACTACGTCACCACCGACGACGGCACCGGGATCGTCCACATCGCCCCGGCCTACGGCGCCGACGACAAGGTGGTCACCGACGCCGCCGGCATCCCGCCGGTCACGCCGGTCGACGCGCACGGCAAGTTCGACGCCACCGTGCCGGACTACGAGGGCCAGCAGGTCTTCGACGCCAACCCGAACATCGTGCGGGACCTCAAGAACGGCACGGGCTCGGCCGGGCAGCAGGGTGCCGTGCTGCTGCGGCACGAGACCTACGACCACTCCTACCCGCACTGCTGGCGCTGCCGGAACCCGCTGATCTACCGCGCGGTCTCGTCGTGGTTCGTCGCGGTGACGCAGTTCAAGGACCGGATGGTCGAGCTGAACCAGCAGATCACCTGGTACCCGGAGAACGTCAAGGACGGCCAGTTCGGGAAGTGGCTGGAGAACGCGATCGACTGGTCGATCTCCCGCAACCGGTACTTCGGCACGCCGATCCCGGTGTGGCAGTCCGACGACCCCGAGTACCCGCGCACCGACGTCTACGGCTCGCTCGACGAGCTGGAGGCCGACTTCGGTGTGCGGCTGGACAACCTGCACCGGCCCTACATCGACGAGCTGACCCGGCCGAACCCGGACGACCCGACGGGGAAGTCCACCATGCGCCGCGTCCCGGACGTCCTGGACGTCTGGTTCGACTCGGGCTCGATGCCGTACGCCCAGGTGCACTACCCGTTCGAGAACGCCGACTGGTTCGAGCACCACTACCCGAGCGACTTCATCGTCGAGTACATCGGGCAGACCCGCGGCTGGTTCTACCTGCTGCACGTGCTCGCGACGGCGCTGTTCGACCGGCCGGCGTTCCGCGCCTGCGTCGCGCACGGCATCGTGCTGGGCTCCGACGGCGCGAAGATGTCCAAGTCGCTGCGCAACTACCCGGACGTCAACGAGGTGCTCGAGCGCGACGGCTCCGACGCCATGCGCTGGTACCTGATGGCGAGCCCGATCCTGCGCGGCGGCAACCTGGTCGTCACCGACAAGGGCATCCGCGACGCCGTCCGCCAGGCCGTGCTGCCGCTGTGGAACTCGTACTACTTCCTCGCGCTCTACGCGAATGCCGAAGGCGTGGAAGGTCAGTGGCGCACGGATTCGCCGAACGTGCTCGACCGGTACGTGCTGGCGAAGACGCACGAGCTCGTCACCGACGTCGAGTACGCGATGGACCACTACGACGTCGCGGGCGCGTGCCAGACCGTGCGGGACTTCCTCGAGGTCCTCACGAACTGGTACGTGCGGCGCTCGCGGGACCGCTTCTGGGCCGGCGACAAGGACGCGATCGACACGCTGCACACCGTGCTGGAGGTGACGTCGCGGGTCGCGGCGCCGCTGCTGCCGCTGACCACCGAGGTCGTCTGGCGCGGGCTCACCGGCGGCCGTTCGGTGCACCTCACCGACTGGCCGAACGCGCTCGACCTGCCCGCCGACGCGGCGCTCGTCACCGCGATGGACCGGGTGCGGCAGGTGGCGTCCTCGGCGTTGTCGCTGCGGAAGGCCAACAAGCTGCGCGTGCGGCTGCCGCTGTCGTCGCTGGTCGTGGCGGCCGGTGACGCCGAGTCGATGGCGCCCTTCGCCGACATCCTGCGCGACGAGGTGAACGTCAAGGCGGTCGAGCTGACCACCGACGTCGCCGCGCACGGCGGGTTCGAGGTCGCGGTCAACGCCCGCGCCGCCGGCCCGCGCCTGGGCAAGGACGTCCAGACCGTGATCAAGGCCGTCAAGGCGGGCGACTGGTCGCTGCGGGGCGACACCGTCGTCGCGGCCGGGATCTCGCTGCGGGAAGGCGAGTTCGAGCGGCGGCTGGTCGCCAAGGGCGGCGGCGCGGCGGCGGAGCTGCCCGGCGGGTCCGGGCTGGTCCTGATCGACACCGGGGTGACGCCGGAGCTGGCGGCCGAAGGCCTGGTCCGCGACCTGGTCCGGGTCGTGCAGCAGGCTCGTCGTGACGCCGGGCTCGACGTCGCCGACCGGATCGCGCTGACCGTCGACGCGCCGGCCGACGTCGTCGAAGCGGCTCGGACGCAGCAGGACTTCCTGGCGTCGGAGACGCTGGCGACGTCGGTGACCTTCGCGCCGGTGGCCGACGGCTTCGCCGGCACGGTCGGCGACGGCACGAAGGTGACGGTTTCGGTCGCGAAAGCCTGACGAGCTGTCGTGGGTGACCGGTAAGATCGGCCGGTCACCCACGGCGGTGGCGTTCCTTGGGGGAGGGGTACGCGAAATGAGTCCTGCCAAGAGACGCGGTGTCCTGATCGGCGGCGTGCTGCTGGTCGTGGCGGTCGTCGTCGCCGCGTTCTTCGTGCTGAACGGCGGTTCGGCGCCCGAGGCGGAAGCCGGGGCCACGAGCGTCGAGAGCCCGGGCGCGGCCGACCCGCACTCGGCGATCACGGAGTACCTGCAGGACGTGGCCGAGAACAACCCGGACGCGGCGGCCAAGCTGACCGACGCCGCACCCGCGGCCGCGGTGGCCCTGCGGGACGCGCGGAACACGCTGAGCCCGAGGTCGGTCGTGGCCAAGCTGACCGTCCTGCAGCCGACCCCGGCCGGGGCCAAGCGGACCAGCGGGACGTTCAGCATGGCGTGGGCGCTGAAGCCGGGCACCTGGACCTACGACGTGCCGTTCGAGCTGACCCAGGCCGACGGCAAATGGCTCGTGCACTGGGCGCCGTCGCTGCTGCACCCGAAGCTGGAGGTGGGGCAGCGGCTGGTCGTCAGCACGGCCGTGCCGGACACGACCGCCGTCGCCGACCGCGACGGCAAGCCCCTGCTGGTCAACGGGGCCGGCGGCTTGCGGACGGTCGAGGGCAACCCCGCTCCGCTGCTGCACTCGGCGCTGGTCGGGCAGGTCTCGGCGGCGACGGGCGGCGGCTTCGCCGTCGAGCGCGTCGACACCGTGGGGAAGAGCGTGGAGACGCTGTTCGGGAAGGCCGACGGCGACGCGAAGACGGTGACGTCGAGCCTGAGCCTGGCCGCGCAGAACTCCGCGCAGGCCGCGGTCGACAGCTTCAAGGGCTCGGCGATGCTGGTCGCCCTCGACACGGGCTCGGGCGACATCCTGGCCGTCGCGCAGAACAGCGCCGCCGGACTGTCACCCAAGGCGCTCAGCGGGCTGTACGAGCCCGGTTCGTCGTTCAAGATCGCGACGTCCGTCGCCGCGGTCCAGCAGAGCGGCCTGACCGCGCAGTCGCCGGTCGACTGCCCCGGCGTCGCGACGATCGGGACGCGGACGGTCAAGAACGAGGGCTTCGAGCTGGGCGCGACGAACCTGCAGACGGCGTTCGCGCGGTCGTGCAACACGACGTTCGGGCGGCTCGCGCTGGACCTGCCGGCCGACGGCCTGGTGAAGGCCGCGAACGAGCTGGGTCTCAACGCCGACTACGAGATCCCGGGGATCGACACCGAGCTGGGCAAGGTCGAGCCCGCGGCGAGCAAGGACGAGCAGGTCGAGGACGGGTTCGGCCAGGGCCGGATCCAGGCGAGCTGCCTCGGCGGCGCGGTGATGGCGGCGACGGTCGCGTCCGGCAAGGCGATCACGCCGCGGCTGTGGCACGACCTCGACACCACCGTCGTCAAGGGGTACTCGCCGCCGCCCGCGTCGGTGCTCGGCCAGGTGCGGACGATGATGCGCGCGGTCGTCACCAGCGGAACGGGCCGGGGCGCGGCCGGCGCGGGGAACGTCTTCGGCAAGACGGGCACGGCCCAGTTCGGCGACGGCTCGGAGGCCACGGGCTGGTTCGTCGGCTACCGCGCCAACGTCGCTTTCGCGGTGGTCCTGGAGGACTCGAACGACTCAGGCCCGGCGGTCACCCTGGCCGCGAAGTTCCTGAAAGCCCTCTGACCCGCACCCGTCCGGACGACACGCGTACCCGCCCGGACGACACGCGTACCCCGATGGACGACACACCAGGCCTGGGTCGTGTCGTCCGCCTGGGTACGCGAGTCGTCCGCCTGGGTACGCGTGTCGTCCGTTCGACGCTTCGGCCGCGGGCGAAGGGTGGCCGCCGTACCGTGGGCGCATGGAGACGATCGCTCTCGCCGAGGTCGCCGCGGTGCTCGCCGACCCGAGCCGGGCCACCATGTGCCTCGCCCTGCTCGACGGGCGGGCGTGGACCGTCGGTGAGCTCGCGAAGGCGGCCGGGATCGCGCTCTCCACGGCCAGCGAGCACGTCACCCGGCTGGTCGACGCCGGGTTCGTCGCCCGGGTCAAGCAGGGCCGGGCCAGCTACGTCCGGATCGCCGACCCGCGCGTCGCCGAGCTGATCGAGCACCTCGCCCAGCACGCTGAGCACCGGCCCGTGACCGGGCTGAAGTCGTCGTTGCGGGTGAAGCGGCTCGGGTTCGCGCGGACCTGCTACGACCACCTCGCCGGTGTGCTCGGCGTCGCGGTCCGCGACGGCATGCTGGCCACCGGCCTGGTCGACGCCGACGGCGGCCTGGCGCTGACCGGCCGCGGCCGAGAGGTGCTGGCCGAGCTCGGCGTGCCGCTCGAGCCCGGGCGACGCTCGCCGCTGCGCGACTGTCTGGATTGGACGGAGCGGCGCGACCACCTCGCCGGAGCCGTGCCCGCCGCGCTGCTCGAGCGCGCGGTCGGCGCCGGCTGGGTCGGCCGCGACGGGCATCGCGCGGTGAAGGTGTTTCCGGCGGCGGAGAAGCCGTTCGCGGCACTCGGTGTCGATCTCGCCGCGCTCGGTGGGCCTTAACACACCACGCCGTCGGCGCGCCCCAGCGGTACACGAAGGAGTTAACTCGACCGCTTCACTATTCTGAGGGCCCACGGCACTCGGAGGGAGGCGGCATGGACCAGCTTCCCGTGCTGCTCGGCGTCGGCGGCGTCGTGCTGCTCGCCTCCGTGCTCGCCGTGCGCGTGTCGATCCGGCTGGGCCTGCCGTCGCTGCTGCTCTACCTCGCGATCGGCGTGCTGCTCGGCGAAGCCGGGTTCGGCATCCGGTTCGACAACCCCGAGCTGACCCAGTCGCTCGGCCTCGCCGCGCTCGTCATGATCCTCGCCGAAGGCGGGCTGACGACCCGCTGGTCGGCGGTGAAACCGGCGCTGGGCATCGGGATCGCACTGTCCACTGTGGCCGTTGTGGTGAGCATCGCGGTGACCGGGGCCGCCCTGCACTGGCTGCTGGGCCTCGACTGGCGGTTCGCGCTGCTGTGGGGCGCGGTGCTCGCCTCGACCGACGCGGCCGCGGTGTTCTCCGTGCTGCGCTCGGCCGGGATCGGCAAACGGCTCACCGGGGCGCTGGAACTCGAGTCGGGCATCAACGACGCGCCCGCGTACATCGCCGTCGTGGTGCTGGCCGAAGGCACCACTGTGGACTGGACGCTGCCGCTGCTGGTCGTCTACGAACTCGCGGCAGGGCTGGCGATCGGGCTCGCCTTCGGCTGGCTCGGCGGCCTCGCGCTGCGCAAGGCCGCGTTGCCGGCGACCGGTCTCTACCCGGTCGCCACGGTCGCGGTGTGCGTCGTCGCGTACTCGTCCGGGCAGCTGCTGCACGCGTCCGGGCTGCTCGCCACCTACGTCGCCGCGCTGGTGCTCGGGAACTCGCGGCTGCCGCACCGCTCGGACACGCTGTCGTTCGCCGAGGGGCTCGGCTGGCTGGCGCAGATCGGGCTGTTCGTGCTGCTCGGCCTGTTCGCCTCGCCGAGCCGGGTGCTCGAGTCGGTGCTGCCGGGCCTGGTCGCGGGGGCCGTCGTGCTGCTGCTGGCCCGGCCGATGTCGGTCGTGCTGGCGATGCTGCCGTTCCGGCTGCCGTGGCGGGAACAGGCGTTCCTGTCGTGGGCGGGCCTGCGCGGCGCGGTGCCGATCGTGCTCGCCATGATCCCGCTGTCGCAGGGGGTGCCGGGCGCGCAACGGCTGGTCGACGCGGTGTTCGTGCTGGTCATCGTGCTGACGCTGGTCCAGGGCGCGACGCTCGGGCCGCTCGGGCGCTGGCTCGGGCTGGCGAAGAGCTCCGAGGCGCACGAGATCGAAGTCGACTCCGCGCCGCTGGACGAGCTGGGGGCCGAGCTGCTGCAGGTCCGCATCCAGCCGGGGTCGAAGCTGCACGGCGTGTACCTGTCGGAGCTGCGGCTGCCGGTGGGCGCGACGGTCAGCCTGGTCGTGCGCGAAGGCGCCGGCTTCACGCCGCAGAAGACCAGCCGGCTCCAGGAGCTCGACCAGCTGCTGGTGGTCACCACGAGCGGCGTCCGCGACGACGTCGAGCGACGGCTCCGCGCGGTGGACCGGGCCGGCCGCCTGGCCCGCTGGAAGGGCGAGTCGGGCCGTTAGCCAGTGCCGATGTCCGGCGCTTGTCCCACAAAAATCTCACACGATCTTCCCTTCGTTCCCTCTTTTGGCTTACTGTGCGCTCCATTCGTTAGTTCGAATGGGTGAGTGCAGAGCCAAAGGAGTACGCAGGGTGACCAAACTTCACGTGCGTGGGGCGGCCCTCGCCGCCGCGATGACCGCGATCCTCGGGCTGGCCACGGCGCCGGCCGCGACCGCCGAAATCGCCCCGTTCCCGGCGCTCGCCCTGCCGTTCAAGGCCGGCCAGCAGGTCTACTCGGCCGGCATCCACTCCGACGACGGCAGCACCGGCGTCAAGAACGCCATCGACTTCAGCCCGGCCGACCGCACCGTGCGCGCGCCGCTGGCCGGCACCGTCCACCTGCAGCACTGCGCCGGCGGGGACTGGGTGACCATCGACCACGCCGGCGGCTGGCGGACCGGGTACTACCACATGGAGGGCATCACGGTCACCGACGGTGAGCACGTCGAGGCCGGGGCCGAGCTCGGCTCGACCGGCAACGCGCTGCCGTGCGGGGGCAGCAGCACCGGCGCCCACGTGCACTTCACGCTCTGGACCCTGCCGGACGCCCCGGCGGCGGCGAACTGGGACGGCAAGTCGTTCGCCGAGGTCTCGACGGCCGTCGCGGCGGCCAGCGGCGAGGCCGTCGACGGCAAGACCATCGGCGGCTGGCGCTTCACCGCGGGCGCCGAGCAGTACACCGGCACGGCGACGCACCTCGCCGACAACGCCGTGACGCAGCTGCCGGGACGCTTCCGCGCGAAGCTCTGAGACCTCACGGTGTGTGAGCGCCGTCTCAGAATGTGAGTCGGGGGTTGGCCGGCGGCGGCGTTCTCGGTTACCTTCTGGCTCAGGTCATGAGTGCCAGCGTTCAGCCCCGGCTTGCTGGCCGGCAACCCTCCTTCCGCGGTGGGGTGCCCCGGGTGAAGACCGGGCCGGTCGCGTCGTGCGACGGGCAAGCGCGGGCCCCTCGCCGGGGTCCCCCGGACCGCCGAGGAGGCACCGATGACTCTCGCCATCGATCGCACCAGCACTTCGCCCGACTTCACCGGACTCGTTGTCCCGCAGGCCGTTCCGGCCGTCGCCGGGGCGTCCCTGCGGGTCCCGCTCGTCACCGGCGAAACCATCGGCTACGCCAACCTCGACCACGCCGCGAGCGCCCCGTGTCTCGACGCCGTCCGCGCGAAGGTCGACGAGTTCCTGCCCTGGTACGCCAGCGTCCACCGCGGCGCCGGCTTCGCGTCGCAGGTCTCCACCAAGCTCTACGAGCGCACCCGCGACGTCCTGCGTCGCTTCGTCGATGCCCGCCGGACCGACACCGTCGTCTTCACCCGCAACACCACCGACTCCTTCAACCTGCTCGCCCGCAGCCTGCCCCGGCACACCACGGTCGTCGTGTTCGACACCGAGCACCACGCCGCGCTGCTGCCGTGGCAGGGCCCGAACGTCCGGCGGATCCCGACCCCGCGCACGCGTCTCGCGGCAGTGTCCGCTGTGGACGAAGCCCTCGCGGACTCCCCGCAGGGACCGCGGTTGGTCGTCGTCACCGGAGCGTCCAATGTGACCGGTGAGCTCCTGCCGGTGGCCGAGATCGCCGCGGTGGCACGGAAGCACGGCGCTCGCATCGCGCTCGACGCCGCCCAGCTGGCCCCGCACCGCCGGATCTCGATCAAGGAGCTGGACGTCGACTACGTCGCCCTGTCCGGCCACAAGCTGTATGCCCCCTTCGGTGCGGGTGCGCTGATCGGCCGCGCCGACTGGCTGCGCGCCGCCAAGCCGTACCTCGCCGGCGGCGGCGCGACCAAGCTCGTCACCGAGGACGCGGTGGTCTGGAACACCGGGCCCGAGCGCCACGAAGCGGGCTCGCCCAACACCGTCGGCGTGTACGCGCTCGGCGTCGCCTGCGAGACGCTCAGCGAGAACTGGGACGCCGTCGTGGCGCACGAGCAGGCCCTGCTCACCCGGCTGCGCAAGGGTCTCGAGGCCATCCCGGGCTGCGCCGAGCTGCGGCTGTTCGACGCGCCGGTCGACCGCGTCGGCACGCTCAGCTTCGTCCTCGACGGCTTCGACCCGGGCTGGGTGGCCGCGGTGCTGTCGGCCGAGTACGGCATCGGCGTCCGCGACGGCGCTTTCTGCGCCCACATCGCGGCCAAGCGGCTCATCGGCGTCACCGGCGGCGACGGGCGGCAGGCGATCCGCGTCAGCCTCGGCCTGGGCAGCACCGAGGAGCACGTCGACCGCGTCGTGCTGGCGCTGCGCCAGATCGTCGCGCGCGGGGCGCGCTGGGAGTACGCGAAGGTGGACGGCCGCTGGGCCCCGGCCGGCGACCCGCGGGAGCTGCCGCCGTTCTGCTGAGCGTTAGCCTGGGCCGATGGGGAGGCACGGGGTTCCGTTGGCGTTGCTGGGTTTCGCCGAGCTGGTCCTGGTGACGGTCGAGCTGGTGCACCGCTCGGCCGTGACCGCGGACCTGGCGGCGCACTTCCCGGCCGGGCCGGGTGGGCCGTCCTACGACAGCATCTTCGGGTTCACCGTCGAAGACCACGGTGGCGGGCAGCAGTTCTTGAGCATCGCCGACACCGTCGTGGCTTACGGCGGCAGCGGACCGGCCTGGCAGTGGACGCTCATCGCGGCGTTCGCCGCCGTGGTGGCGTGCTACGCCCGGCGGTGGGGAGCAAAGGTGACCGCCCTCGCGACCGCCGGCGTCGTGCTCGCCGTGCCCCTGCTGGACCTGCTGGCCTTCAGCTGGTTCGACCTCGCCGCGCCCACCCGCGGCCCGCTGCTCGCGACGCTCGGCCTGGCCGTGGTCGCCTGGTACGAACGCAGTCTCCCGGTGCTCGCGGTGGCGGTGCTCGCCGGCGGGGTGGCCGTCGCCGTGGCGGACCTGCCGGGCGTGGTGATCTCGGCCGCCGTCCTGCTGGCGGGCGCTATCCTGCCCCGATGGGGGATGGACGACGACTCTGGTTCCCGTTGGCGGCGCTGGGGTTCGCCCAGCTCGTGATGGCGGTGGTCGCGCTGGTCCCGGCGGCCCCGGTGACCGGCGAGTTCGTGAACATGCGCGGCTACCGGATGACGCAGGAGCTCCACGACCTCGGAACCGGCGCGGTCGGCGGCACCGGTCTCGCGGACGGCGCCCGGTACACGGCGAATGCCATAGCGGTGGACGTGGTGCCCCCGGCGGCCCTCGGCTGGACGGCCGGTCTCGCCTGCGTGGTGCTCGCCGTCGCGGCCTGGTACTGGCGGAGCCTGCGCCGCGCCGGCACCCCGCCGCGGCCCGTCCGCTTCGCGCTCGGCACCCTGGGCGCGCTGGCGGCCGTCCCGCTGCTCGACCTGGTCGCCACCCTGGAGCTGAGGCTGTCCGGCGACGTCCGGGGCGTGTTCGTGGCGACGCTGGGGCTGCTGGTGCTGGCGGCGTACGAGCGCAGCTGGTTCACGCTCGCCGTGACGGTGGTGTTCGCGCTGGTCAGCGTGCTGTTACTGACGCCCGTGACCGGCGCGCTGGGTGCGGCGGGCGTGCTGTTCGCGGGCGCGTTCGCGGTCCTCCTGCGGCGCCCCCGCGACACTGCCGCCGACGCGCCCTGACCAGGCGTGGAGAATGGAGCGGTGAGCACCGATCCCAGCCACTCCGAACCCGACACCGCCGCGCCCGAAGAGGCGGTGCCCGAGACTGCGGCCGAGACTCCGGAGACTTCGGAGGCGCCGGCCAAGCCGCTGCCGAAGCGCCGCGTGGGCTGGGTGTTCGCTGTCGCCGTCGTGTTCTGGGCGATCGACCTGGTGACGAAGAACCTGGTCGCCGCCAACCTCGAGGGCAAGGAGCCGGTCCGGATCCTCGGCGGCCTCGTCTACCTGCAGGTGATCCGCAACCCGGGTGCGGCGTTCTCGATGGCCACCGGCATGACGTGGGTGCTCGCGCTGGTCGCGCTGGCCGTCGTCATCGCGATCATCTGGCTGTCCCGGCGGCTGCGCTCGATCGGCTGGGCCATCGGGCTCGGCCTCGTGCTCGCCGGCGCTCTCGGCAACCTGACCGACCGCGTCTTCCGCGCGCCCGGCGGACTGCAGGGCCACGTCGTCGACTTCATCTCGGCGTTCGCCCCGAACGGCAAGGGCTTCGCGATCTTCAACATCGCCGACTCGGCGATCTGCGTCGGCGGCGCGCTGATCGTGCTGCTGTCCCTGCTGGGCAAGGACTACGACGGCACGTCGACCAAGGACAAGAAGAAGGCCGGACAGCCGGAGGAAAAGGCGTGAGCGCGCGGATGCTCCCGGTGCCCGACGGGCTCGACGGGATGCGGGTCGACGCCGGCCTCGCCAAGCTGCTGGGCCTGTCGCGGACCGTCGTCGCGGAGCTGGCCGAAGCCGGGGACGTGCTGCTCGACGGCCGTCCCGCCGGCAAGTCCGACCGGCTGTCCGGCGGCGGCCTGCTGGAGATCACGCTGCCGGAGCCGGCGAACCCGGTCGAGATCATCGCCGAGCCGGTCGAGGGGATGAAGATCCTCCACGACGACGACGACATCGTCGTGATCTCCAAGCCGGTCGGCGTCGCGGTGCACCCGAGCCCGGGCTGGACCGGCCCGACGGTGGTCGGCGGCCTCGCCGCGGCCGGCCTGCGCATCGCGACCTCGGGCGCGGCCGAGCGCCAGGGCGTCGTGCACCGGCTCGACGCGGGCACGACGGGCGTGATGGTCGTGGCCAAGAGCGAGCACGCGTACACCGTGCTGAAGCGCGCGTTCAAGGAGCGCACGGTCGACAAGGGCTACCACGCGATCGTCCAGGGCCACCCCGACCCGACGCGCGGCACGATCGACGCCCCGATCGACCGCCACCCCCGCCACGACTACAAGTTCGCGGTCGTCCAGGGCGGCCGCCCGAGCGTGACGCACTACGAGGTCGTCGAGGCGTTCCGCGCGGCGTCACTGGCGCACATCAAGCTCGAAACCGGGCGCACGCACCAGATCCGCGTCCACTTCTCGGCGCTGAAGCACCCGTGCGTCGGCGACCTGACGTACGGCGCGGACCCGGTCCTGGCCCGCCACCTCGGCCTGAGCCGCCAGTGGCTGCACGCGAAGACCCTGGCGTTCGCCCACCCGGCGGACGGCCGCTGGGTCGAGTTCGAGTCGGAGTACCCGGACGACCTCGCGAACGCGCTGAAGATCCTCCAGGACGAGAGCTATTAATCCTCGATCGACCAGGTCAGCGTGCGTTCGTCCGGTTCCGGCCGCGGGCTCCAGCGCACCGACACCACCCGCGTCGCGTCCGGGAGGACGTACACCGTGTGGCCGCCCAGGGTTTCGCCCGGCTGGACGCCGATCTTGTGCGGTGGCCGCGACGTCAGCGACACCGGGGCCTTGCCGATCGCGGTGCCGTCGGCGGCGAGCAGCTCGAGGTAGTTGTCCGGCAGCGACGCGAACGGGATCGCCCCGCGGTTGGTGATCTCGGTGTGCACGACCACCGAACGCTCGCCCTCTTCCAGGCGGTAGCCCGCCGCGCTGAAGAGGTAGTCCGCCGGGTCCTGGACCTCCAGGAGCTGCACCGACAGCTGCTCGCCCTCCAGGCCCTGGGTCTCCAGGACCTCGCGGATCCGGCCCTTCTTGCCACCGGCCGGGGCCGCGGGGCGGGCGGGCTCGTCGCCGCGGGCCCACGACGCCGTCTGCGGCAGGCCCCACGTGCTCACCACCGGGTCCGGCGGCGGCGCGAACTGCTGCGGCGGACGCGGCTGGGGCGGCGGGCCCGGGTACCGGCCGGACGGCGTCCCCTGGACGTTGTACGGCCCGGACGGCGCGCCTTGGACGTTGTACGGCCCCGAGGGCGCGCCCTGCACGTTGTATGGACCCGACGGCACTCCGTGCGGGCCCGGCGGCGGCATCGGCGACTGCTGCGGCGCCGGCTGGGACGGCGGTGGAGGCGGGAACTGCTGCTGAGGCACCGGCTGGGACGGCGGGGGCGGGAACTGCTGCTGCGGCGGCCGGTTCGCCCACGACGGCGGCGAGCCCGCGATCGCCGCCCGGAGGCCCTGGGGGTCGCTCTCGACGCCGACGAGCAGCGGCAGCCCGCTGCCGGACAGCGCCACCAGCCGGTAGGCGACTTCGCGCGGATCCATGCCGACCTTGGCCGCCAGCTCGTGCACCGCCGCCTTGCCGAGGTCGGCGAGCGCGGCGAGCAGGCGGGTATCGACGGGATCGGTCACGGCCACCCCCAGAACGCTACCGCCTCGCCGGAGCGGTCACGCCGAGGTGGTCCGCCCCCGGCGAACAGCACACCGTTCCTGTCGGTGATCTCCGTTAGGGTCGGCCGTGGAGCACATCACCGAAGCTGGGGGTCCTGCCATGACCGCGGTCACCGAACTCGCCGACGAGTTCGTCGAAGCGCTGTTCGCCGCCGATCCGCTGACGCCGGCGCTGCTGGGCATCCGCCCGGCCGAGCCCGGCCTGCCGGACCAGTCCGCCGAAGCCGAGCAGGCGCACCGGGCCCGGCTCGCCGGGTTCGCCGAGCGCGCCCGCGCGCTGGACGCCGGCGCGCTGTCGGCCGAAGACCGCGTCACCCGCGAGGTGCTGATCGCGACGGCCGAAGACCGCATGGCGTCGATCGACAGCCGGATGGCCGAGTTCACGGTCACCGACGTCATGGTCGCGCCCGCGGCGTCGCTGCTCATGGCGCTGCCGATGACGACGGTGACGGCGGGCGAGGCCGCGGAGGCCCAGCTGGGACGGCTGGCCGCGATCCCGGAGTACCTGCGCCAGGCCGCGCGGCGGCACACCGAGGGCATCGCCGCCGGGCGCGTCCCGGTGGCGCACCTGGTCGAGGCCGCGGTCGCGCACCTCGACCGCTACCTGGCCGACCCGGACGCGGACCCGCTGCGCCGCCAGCCGGCGCCGGACGAAGAGTTCGGGCGCCGGCGCGACGAGCTGCTGGCCGACGTCGTCCGCCCCGCGTTCGCCGAGTACCGCGAGTTCCTCGTCACCGAGGTCGGGCCGCACGGCCGGCCCCCGGAGCAGGCCGGCCTGAAGTGGCTGCCCGGCGGCGAAGAGACGTACGCGCGGCTCGCGAAGGTGCACACGACCACCGACCGCACCCCGGAGGAGCTGCACCGCACGGGGCTCGACATCATCGCGTCGCTGGCGGCCGAGTACCGCGAGCTGGGGCAGAAGGTGTTCGGCACCGACGACCTGGCGGAGATCTTCCGGCGGCTGCGCACCGACCCGGCCCTGCGGTGGACCAGCGCCGAGGAGCTCCTGGACACCGCCCGCACCGCCGTCGCCCGCGCGACCGCCGAAGCCCCGAAGTGGTTCGGCACCGTTCCGGCGCAGCCGTGCCTGGTCGAAGCGGTGCCCGAGGAGGCCGCGCCCGGCGCGCCCCCGGCGTACTACCTGCGCCCGGCCGCCGACGGCTCCCGGCCCGGCATCTACTTCGCGAACACCCACGAGGCCACCGAACGGTTCCGGCACTCGGCCGAGTCGGTCGCGTTCCACGAAGCCGTGCCGGGGCACCACTTCCAGCTGAGCGTCGCGACCGGCTTGACCGATTTGCCGCTGCTGCGCCGCATCGGCAGCTTCACCGCCTACACCGAGGGCTGGGGCCTCTACAGCGAGCGCCTCGCCGAGGAGATGGGGCTGTACTCCGACGACGTCGCGCGGCTCGGCATGCTGACCGCCGACTCGATGCGCGCGGGCCGCCTGGTCGTCGACACGGGCATGCACGCGCTGGGCTGGAGCCGGCAGCAGGCCGTCGACTACCTGGCCGAGCACACGCCGATGGCCCGCGTCGAGATCGAAGCCGAGATCGACCGCTACATCGCGTGGCCGGGCCAGGCGCTCGCGTACATGGTGGGGCGCCTGGAGATCCAGCGGATCCGCGCCGGTGCCGAGGAGCGGCTCGGGTCCCGGTTCGACGTCCGCGCCTTCCACGACCTCGTGCTCGCCGGGGGCGCGCTGCCGCTCTCGGCGCTCGCTTCCGCCATCGACGACTGGGTGGCCGGCCACGGTGACACGGCCAACGGCCTGGCCGGCGAGCTCGTCGAGCTGACCTTCGAGCACGAGCCGCTGTACCCGTCGGTCTTCGGCCTGCCCGGCGACCACGGCCGGCTCGCCGACCCGAGCCGGGCCGCGCAGGAGCGGTTCCTCGCCGCCTACCGCGACCTGGCCGCCCGCGCCCGGGCATTGCCCGATGACAGCCTGAGCGCGGAAGAAGCCGTGACGCGCGAGGTCATCGTCGCCTCCGCCGAGGTCGAGGCCGACCGGCTCGCGGCCCGCAGCGCCGACATCGCGGTCAGCGACGGGCTGACCGCACCCGCGCTGGGGCTGCTGCTGTACCTGCCGTACTACAAGCTCGACGACGAGAAGAAGGCCCGCGGCTACCTGGCCCGGCTCGGCGCGATCCCCACGTTCCTCGAGGCGCTGACCGAGCGGCAGCGCGAGAGCCTGGCCGACGGGCTCGTGCCGCCGGCCTACCTCGCGCGCGTGGGCGTCGAGTACGTCGACCGCTACCTCGCCGCGCCGGACAGCGACCCGCTCAAGGTGGGCACGACGGCGGCCGTCGAGGGCTTCGAAGCCGAACGCGACCGGCTGCTCGCCGAAGTCGTCCGCCCGGCTTACGCCCGCTACCGCGACTTCCTGCGCACCGAGGTCGAGCCGGTCGGCCGGCCCGACACCGCGCCCGGGATCGGCCACGTGCCGGACGGCGCGCAGCGGTACGCCGCGCTGATCCGCGCGGAGACGACGACCGAGCGCACGGCCCAGGACCTGCACGACACCGGGCTCGCGATCATCGAGCAGCTCTCGGCGGAGTACCGCGAGCTGGGGCAGAAGGTGTTCGGCACCACCGATCTCGCCGAGATCTTCGAGCGCCTGCGCACCGATCCGGCGCTGCGCTGGCGCGACGGCGAGGAGCTGCTGTCCGCGGCCCGGGACGCCATCGCCCGCGCCGAAGCGGTGGCGCCGCAGTGGTTCTCGCGCATCCCGGCGGAGAAGTGCGAGGTCGCGCCGGTGCCCGAGGCCGACGCGGCGAGCGGCACGATCGCGTACTACCTGCAGCCGTCGCTCGACGGTTCGCGGCCGGGCACCTACTACGCCAACACCCACGAAGCCGACAAGCGCCCGCGGTTCACCAGCGAGGCGATCGCGTTCCACGAAGCCGTGCCGGGTCACCACTTCCAGCTCAGCCTCGCCCAGGAGCTGCGTGACCTGCCGCTGCTGCGGCGGATCGGCATGTTCAACGCCTACGCCGAGGGCTGGGGGCTCTACGCCGAGCGGCTGGCCGACGAGATGGGCCTGTACTCCGACGACGTCGCGCGGCTGGGCATGCTGACGCAGGACTCGATGCGGGCGGGCCGGCTCGTCGTCGACACCGGGATGCACGCGCTGGGCTGGAGCCGGCAGCGGGCGATCGACTTCCTCGTCGACCACACGCCGATGGCGCGGATGGAGATCGAGGCGGAGATCGACCGGTATGCTGGCTGGCCCGCCCAGGCCCTCGGGTACATGGTGGGGCGGCTGGAGATCCAGCGGCTGCGCGCCGAGGCCGAGGCGGCGCTCGGCGACGGTTTCGACATCCGCGACTTCCACGAAGTCGTGCTGGGCCACGGGATGCTGCCGCTGCCGGCGCTGGCGAAGGTCGTCACGGACTGGGTCGCGAGCCGGATCGACACCCCGGACTCGCTCGCGGACGAGTGCCTGGAGCTGATGTTCGAGGCGCAGCCGCTGCTGCCGTCGCTCTACGGCCTTCCCGGTGCGCACGACAAGCTCGCCGACCAGTCCGCCGAGGCGGGTGCCCGGCAGCGCGCCGCGTTCGCCGGCTTGATCAGGCGGGCCGAGGCGCTCGGCTCGCTGCCCCCGGCCGAACGCGTCACGCGGGACGTCGTGATCTGGCAGGCGCGCACGACGATCGACGTGCTCGACTCCGGCCGCGCCGACATCGCGGTGAGCGACGGGCTCGCGGCGCCGGCGCTGGAACTGCTGATGATGCTGCCGCAGACGGTGCTCGACGACGAGGCCAAGGCCCGCGGCTACCTGAGCCGGCTCGCGGCGATCGGCACGTACCTGGACCAGCTGATCGAGCGGCAGCGGGCCGTGCTCGCGCAGGGCCTCACGCCGCCGGAGTTCCTGGCGCGCATCGGCGTCGGGTACGTCGAGCGCTACCTCGCGGCCCCGGAGGCCGATCCGCTGAGGGTGCCGGTCCACGGGCTGGAGGCCGAGCGCGATCGGCTGCTGGACGAGGTCGTGCGGCCGGCGTACGCGCGTTACCGCGACTTCCTGGCCGACGAGGTGGTCCCGGTTTCGCGGCCGGAGACGTCGCCGGGCATCGGCGACCTGCCGGGCGGGCCGGCGCGCTACGCGGCGCTGATCCGCGCGGAGACGACGACCGAGCGCACGGCCCAGGACCTGCACGACACCGGGCTGGCCATCATCGAGCGGCTGGCGGGTGAGTACCGCGAGCTGGGCGAGAAGGTGTTCGGCACGACCGAGCTCGCGGAGATCTTCGAGCGGATCCGCACGGACCCGGCGCTGCGCTGGCGTGACGGCGAGGAGCTGCTGGAGACCGCCCGCCGGACGATCGCGCGGGCGGAAGCCGTCGCGCCGCAATGGTTCTCGCGCGTCCCGGAGCAGAAGTGCGAGGTCGCCCCGGTGCCCGCCGCCGAGGCCGAAAGCGGCTCGATCGCGTACTACATCGACGCGTCGCTCGACGGTTCGCGGCCGGGCACGTACTACGCCAACACGCACGAGGCGGACCAGCGGCAGCGGACGCTGGGCGAGTCGGTCGCGTTCCACGAAGCCGTGCCGGGGCACCACTTCCAGCTGACGCTCGCGCAGCAGCTCACCGGAGTCCCGCTGCTGCGGCGGATCGCGATCTTCAACGCCTACGCCGAAGGCTGGGGCCTGTACGCGGAACGGCTGGCCGACGAGATGGGGCTGTATTCGGACGACGTGTCCCGCTTCGGCCTGCTGACGCAGGATTCGATGCGCGCGGCGCGGCTGGTCGTCGACACGGGGTTGCACGCGCTGGGCTGGAGCCGCCGGCGGGCGGTCGACTTCCTGGTCGAGAACACGCCGATGGCGCAGCTCGAGATCGAGGCGGAGATCGACCGCTACGCGGGCCACCCCGGCCAGGCGCTCGGCTACATGGTGGGCCGCCTGGAGATCGAGCGCCTGCGCGCCGACGCCGAGCGAGAGCTGGGCGAGCGGTTCGACATCCGCGAGTTCCACGACACGGTGCTGGGCAGCGGAACCCTCCCGCTCCCGGTCCTGGCGGACGTGGTGGCCACGTGGGTGGCGGCCCGCTCCGCGGAGGGCAAGGAGTGAGGACCCGCCGTGTCGACCCCGCAATCACGCGTGTCGACCCTCCAATCACGCGTGTCGGCTCGCTGATCACGCGTGAGCTGACCCGGCCCGGCGCGGACGACGAGGAGCGATCGTGAGACCGGGCTCGGCGGCACGCCGCCGAGCCCGCACGACCGCGGCGGCGAGCGGGCGCGACCGTGACCCCCACGCCGGCTGGCCGCCGGATCCGCACCACCACAACGAGGAGCAGACGTGACCCGGCTCGACCTCCCCGACGATACGCCGTTCGGCCTGGACAACCTGCCCTACGGCGTGTTCTCGGTCGGCGGCGCGCCAGAGCGGCGGGTCGGCGTTCCCGTCGGCGAGCACGTCCTCGACCTGACCGCCGCGGCCGCCGAGACCGCGGCGCCCTTCGCGCCGCTGCTCACCGGTGGCGTTCTCAACCCGCTGCTGGCCGCCGGGCCGGACACGTGGCGGGAGGTCCGCGAGAGCGTCCGGACCTGGCTGACCGAACCCCGCTACGCCGACCAGCTGCGCCCGCACCTCGTGCCCCTGGCCGAGGTGACCACGCACCTGGCCTTCGAGGTCGCCGACTACGTCGACTTCTACTCCAGCGAGCAGCACGCCCTCAACGCCGGCCGGATCTTCCGGCCCGACGCCGCCGAGCTGCCGCCGAACTGGAAGCACCTGCCGATCGGGTACCACGGCCGGGCGGGCACGGTCGTCGCGTCGGGTACGCCGGTCGTCCGCCCGCACGGGCAGCGCAAACCGCGCAACGCCGACGCTCCTTCGTTCGGCCCCTCGCAACGGCTGGACATCGAAGCGGAGGTGGGGTTCGTCGTCGGCGTCCCGTCCACTCCGGGCACCCGGGTGTCCACTGAGGACTTCGCGGACCACGTCTTCGGTGTCTGCCTGGTCAACGACTGGTCCGCCCGCGACATCCAGGCCTGGGAGTCCCAGCCGCTGGGCCCGTTCCTCGGCAAGTCGTTCGCGACGTCGGTGTCGCCGTGGATCGTCCCGCTGGACGCGCTGGAGCACGCGCGGGTCGCGGGCCCGCCGCAGGACCCGGAACCGTTCGACTACCTGCGCACCGACCAGAACTGGGGCCTGGACCTGGCGATCGAGGTCAGGCTCAACGGCCACCTGGTGTCCAGCCCGCCGTTCGCGACGCAGTACTGGACCGCGCCGCAGCAGCTCGCGCACCTGACCGTCAACGGCGCCAGCCTGCGCACCGGCGACCTGTTCGCCTCGGGCACGGTGACCGGCCCGGACCGCGACCAGCGCGGCTCGCTCCTGGAGCTGTCCTGGGGCGGCCGCGAACCCCTCGACCTCCCCGGCGGGCAGCAGCGGACGTTCCTGGAGGACGGCGACGAGGTCGTGATCAGCGCGACGGCCCCCGGCCCGGCCGGCACCCGCATCGGTTTCGGCGACGTCCGGGGCACAGTGGTCCCCGAATTCGGGAATCCGCACCCACGGGATTGAGGTCGACAGGAAACAAACGCGCGAGATCCGGCCGTGATCGCGTGACGTTTACCCCGTCGCGGTGTCGGACTGCGGGAGACGCACGCGGATGAGAGGGTCGGCCGGTGGGACGTGGAGCGGGGAAAACCGTCGTGGGCAAGGGGGTCCGGCGGGCCGGGTCGACCCTGGCCCGGTACCGGGAACGCGACGGTGACCACTACGCGGCCGCGGTCACCTTCTTCAGCCTGCTCGCGCTGGTCCCGCTGGTCATGGTCGCCGTCTCGGTGGCCGGGTTCGTGCTGGCCGGTGACCGGTTGCTCGCGACCGAGCTCGACAGGGTCATCGACGGCTCGCTGCCGCCCGAGATCGGCGGGCAGGTCACCGGTGTCGTGCACACCGTCGTGGGGGAACGCGGCCGGATCGGGCTGCTCGCGCTCGGCGTCGCCGCGTACTCCGGCTGGAGCTGGATCAGCAACGTCCGCGACGCGGTCACGTCGATGCTCGGCCAGGAGCGCACCCCGCGGCCGCTGCTGCGCGGCATCGCCGCCGACGTCGTCGTGCTGGCCGGGGTGGGGCTCGCGATGGCCGTGTCCTTCGGGCTGGCGGCGCTCACCGGCGCGGCCGGCAGCCGGCTCCTGGACCTGACCGGGCTGACCGGCGGGTTCGCGCACTTCGTCCTCGTCGCGGGCTCGCTGCTGCTCGGCCTCGCCGCGAACTGGCTGGTCATCGCGTGGTGCCTGGCCCGCCTGCCGCGCCGGCCGCTGCCGCTGCGCTCGACGCTGCGCCCGGCCGGGGCCGCCGCCGTCGGGCTCGCCGCGCTCCAGCAGGCCGGCGGGCTGTACCTGCACCTCCTCGGCCGCTCGCCCGCGGTCGCGGCCTTCGGCACGCTCGTCGGCGTGCTGCTGTTCGTCTACCTGGTCGTCCGCTGGCTGCTGATGGTCACGGTGTGGCTGACGGTCCGGGACGAGCCGCCGGCCGGCACGCTCGCCGCCGACGTCCGCTACGCCGGCACGACGCTCGGGGCCGGGGCTTCGGCGGAGCTGGTGGTCCGCACGCTCACCGGCCGCTGAGTGGCGGCGGGCACATCGCCGGCGCGCGGCCCGGCCGGTCCCGTTAGGATCTGCTGCTACTAAGCGCTTGCTCAGCAACGGAGGTGGCCATGCGGATCGGGACCGGGATCAACTACGCCGGAGGCTTCGCCGAAAGCGTCGCCGACATCGTCGAACTCGAGAAGGTGGGGCTCGACGTCGCCTTCGTGCCCGAGGCCTACTCCTTCGACGCCGTCAGCCAGCTCGGCTACCTGGCGGCGAAGACCGAACGCGTCCAGCTCGCGTCCGGCATCTTCCAGATCTACACCCGCACCCCGACCCTCACCGCGATGACCGCGGCCGGGCTCGACTTCGTCTCCGACGGGCGGTTCATCCTCGGGCTCGGCGCCTCCGGCCCGCAGGTCATCGAGGGCTTCCACGGCGTGAAGTACGACGCGCCGCTGGCCCGCACCCGCGAGATCGTCGAGATCTGCCGCCAGGTGTGGCGCCGCGAGCGCGTCGTCCACGACGGCAAGCACTACACGATCCCGCTGCCGCCGGAGCAGGGCACCGGCCTCGGCAAGCCGCTGAAGCTGATCAACCACCCGGTGCGCGAGCGCATCCCGGTGCTGCTGGCCTCGCTCGGGCCGAAGAACGTCGCGCTCACCGCCGAGATCGCCGAGGGCTGGCAGCCGATCTTCTTCCACCCGGAGAAGGCCGCCGACGTCTGGGGCGAGTCCCTGGCCGCGGGCAAGGCCAAGCGCGACCCGGCGCTCGGCGAGCTGGACACCTTCGTCAGCGCCGCGCTGGCCATCGGCGACGACGTCGAGCCGCTGCTCGACCACCTGCGGCCGCTCGTGGCCCTCTACGTCGGCGGGATGGGCGCGCGCGGCAAGAACTTCTACAACGACCTCGCCCGCCGCTACGGCTACGAGGCCGAGGCGAAGCTGATCCAGGACCTCTACCTCGACGGCAAGAAGGACGAAGCCGCGGCGGCCGTGCCGCTCGAGCTGCTGCGCTCGATCTCGCTGGTCGGCCCGGCCGGGTACGTCAAGGAGCGGCTGGCGGCCTTCAGGGAAGCCGGTGCGACGACGCTGGTCGTCAACCCGATGCTGCCCGGCCGCGAGGCGCGGGTGTCGGCGGTGGCCCAGCTGAAGGAGCTGCTCGGCTGAGCGCTCAGACCGGGACGGCGTAGACGGCGATCCGCGGGGAGTCGATCCCGGCGAGGTCGTGGGTCCCGTCGCTGGTGATCAGGCGCAGCTCCGGGCCGGGTCCGTCCGGGGCGACGAGCGTGCTGTCCGGCTCGTCCGCGGGGAACGTCGCGGTCCGGCGGACCTGGAAGCGGGCCTCGCGGCCCTCGTCGTCGCGCACGACGACGGCGGCGCCCGGCAACAGCGCGTCGAGGCGGGCGAAGGCGCCGCTGGAGTACCCGAAGCCGGCGTGCCCGGACAGCACGGCGACGCCCGGCGCACCCGGGGCCGGGCTGTCGGTGAACCAGCCGACGCCCAGTGCCGTGCCGGGCTGCTCCCGGCGGCCGCCGATGTGCCCGAGGTCGACCAGGTGGTTCAGCGCCAGGCCCAGGTCGGGGATCGCCAGGGCGGCCGGCAGGACACCGGCGCCGACGGTCACCGGCCGGTCCGCGGCGACCCCGGGAGCGCCCGGGGTGAGCACCGTGGTGACGCCGAGCAGGACACAGCCGAGCCCGGCCACCACCGCGAGCACGGCGGCGGCCGGCCGGATGAGCGTCGAATGCCGCTCGCTCTCGTTCCCCTGCCGCACACCGGTGAGTCGGGGCGCGGGGAGGGGGCGTTACCGAATCGTGTCCAGGAGTGCTCCGGTTCACTCGATCGGATTACCTCACTGTGACCTACGCATCAACAAAGCACCTTCGGAGGAGGTAAATCCGACAATTCCCGGCGAACCGCGGCGATTTCGGGCAGTATTGCGTGTTTCAACCTGTCGAACTGGGGATATCCACCCGTCCGGAAGTGAGGTGCGCCGAGCCGTGCGAAAAATCGAAGAGCCCGCGGTGGGCGTACTGGACGTCGGATCGTTCAGCGCCCGTCTGGTGGTCGTCCCGGTCGACGGATCGCCGCGCGAGCCGGTGCTGAACCACCGGACGCGGCTGCGCCTCGACCGCGAGCTCGACGACCGCGGCCGCCTCTCCGCCCGCGGCATCACCGCCGTCACGGCCGCCGTCGCCGCGGGGATGAGCGCCGCCTACCGCCACGGCGTGAGCCACGTCTACCCGCTCGCGACGTCGTCGATCCGCGACGCCGCCAACGCCGCCGACGTCGTCCGGCACGTCGCCGGCGAGACCGGCGTCGAGCTGCGGTTCCTCTCCGGCCGCCGCGAAGCCGAGCTGACCTACGTCGCCGCCCGCCGCTGGTACGGCGCGGAGGCCGGGCCGCTGCTGGTGCTCGACATCGGCGGGGGCACGGTCGAGCTGGCCGCGGGCCGCGGCGACCAGGCGACGTTCGCGCGGTCGCTGCCGCTGGGCGCGCGGTCGATGACCCGCGACTGGCTGCCGGGCGAGCGCGTGTCGACCAAGCAGGTCAAGGCGTTGCGCGCGCACGCGCTCGACGTCGTGACCACCACGCTGGGCGCCGCGGACGTCGACGACCCGCGCGTCGTCGGGTGTTCCAAGGTGCTGCAGCAGCTCGCGCGGCTTTCGGGTGCCCGCCCGAACAAATGCAAGGAACTGCTCCTCGACGACCTGCGGGCCTGGATCCCGCGGCTCGCCGCGTTGCCGCCGTCGAAGCGCGCGAAGCTGCCGGGCATCTCCCGCAGCCGCGCCCACCAGGCGCTGGCGGGCGCGATCGTGGCGGAAGCGCTGCTCACGGTCGCGGGTGGCAAGGTCGCGATCTGCCCCTGGTCGACCCGCGACGGCCTGCTGCTGACCCTGCAGGACAAAGCGCGGGAGAAGGCCGGCCGGGAGAAGGCGAACAAGGTCGCCGCGGCCTGACCCCTGGCCGTGGCCGGGAAAACCGGGTATCCCGGAAAGCATGAGCGAGCAGCAGCGCATCCACGCCCGTGACGACGAAGACGACGAGCTCCCGAAGCTGCCGACCCCCGGCCAGCTGACCCACGACGTGCCCACCGCGCCCGACCCGGACGTCAACCCGGGTGGGACCGAAGAGGTTCCGGCCCCACCCGGACGGGACGTCGTCAGCGACCTTCCAGGGTGACCGGGTTGGTCGGATCCGCGTACTGACGGACCTTCTCCGAGTCGCGCCGCATGGGAGCGCGGCCCGGGGGCTGGCTCGGCGGGTCGCCCGCGTCGATCTTCGGGATCGCGAACCGCTGCGGCTCGACGGCGACCGTGACGCGTTCGCCGTGGTGCAGCACGTCGATCGGGTCGCCGTCCAGCACGTGGTAGGTCGCCTGGTCGCGGTCGATCTCGACCTGGAACCGGGTGCCGCGGAACATCAGCCGGAAGGTGATCCGGTCGAGCTGCGGCGGCAGCCGCGGCGCGAACGCCAGCGTCCCGCCGTGGTCGCGCAGCCCGCCGAAGCCGGCCACGGCGCCTTGCCAAGCCCCGGCCAGCGACGCCATGTGCAGGCCGTTGCGGACGTTGTTGTGCACGTCGTGCAGGTCGGTCAGCGCGGCTTCGGCGAGGTAGTCGTAAGCCAGTTCGAGGTGCCCGACCTCGGCCGCGACCACCGACTGCGTCCCCGCCGAGAGCGACGAGTCGCGCACGGTCCTCGCCTCGTAGTAGGCGAAGTTGCGGGCCTTCTCCTCCGGGCTGAACGAGTCGCCGCACACGTACAGCGCCAGCACCAGGTCCGCCTGCTTCACGACCTGCTTGCGGTACAGGTCGAAGTACGGGAAGTGCAGCAGCAGCGGGTACTGCGCCATGTCCGTGTGCTCGTAGTCCCACTCGTCGTGGTCGAGGAAGCCCTCCGACTGCGGGTGCACGCCGAGTTCCGCGTCGTAGGGCAGGTACATGGCCGCGGCGGCCGCGCGCCACGTGTCCAGCTCGACCGTGTCGACGCCGAAGCGCGCCGCCACGTCCGGGTGCCGCTCGCACGAATCCGCGGCGGCCAGCAGGTTCCGGCGCGCCATCAGGTTCGTGTAGACGTTGTTGTCCGCCACGGCCGAGTACTCGTCGGGCCCGGTGACGCCGTCGATGCGGAACGCACCGTGCCGGTCGTGGTGGCCCAGCGACGCCCACAGCCGCGCGGTTTCCAGCAGCAGCTCGGCGCCGTAGTCGCGTTCGAACTCCTCGTCGCCGGTCGCGTTCAGGTACCGCAGCACGGCGTCGGCGATGTCCGCGCTGACGTGGAACGCGCCGGTGCCGGCCGGCCAGTAGGCCGAGCACTCGGCGCCGTTGATCGACCGCCACGGGAACGCCGCGCCGCGCAACCCCAGCTGGTGCGCGCGGTCCCGCGCCTTGTCCATTGTGGAGTGCCGCCAGCGCAGGGCGTCGCGCGCGGCGTCCGGCATCGTGTAGGTCAGCACCGGCAGGACGAACGACTCGGTGTCCCAGAAGGCGTGCCCGTCGTAGCCCGGGCCGGTCAGGCCCTTGCCGGCGATCGCGCGGCTTTCCCCGCGGGCACCGGCCTGCAGGAGGTGGAACAGCGCGAACCGGACGGCTTGCTGCAGCTCGGGATCGCCCTCGATCTCGATGTCCGAAGTGGCCCAGAAGTCGTCGAGGAACTGGCGCTGCTCGGTGACCAGGCCCTTCCAGCCGGTCTGGCGCGCGCCCGCCAGCGCGGCTTCGACCTGGGACCGCAGCGCGGGTACCGAGCGCTGCGCGGACCAGCCGTAGGCGAGGAACTTGGTGATGCGCAGCCGCCCGCCCTTCGGCACGTCGACCGCGACGGTGAGCCGCGCGAGGTCCTCCTCGGAGTGGATGCGGGCGCGGATCCCGTCGTCCACCTCGATCTTGTGGTCCATCGCCGCGGCCATCCGCAGCCCGGACCGGCGGGTCTGGTGCACCAGCACGGCGTTGTAGTCGGTCGCGCGGTGGAACTCGCCGACCAGCGGCGAGTTCAGCGCGGCGGCCACCCGCGGGTCGCTGGTGTCGGACTCGATCGGCTCGTTGGCCAGCAGGTCGGACTGGACGACCAGCTGCAGGTCCTCGTCGAGCGGCTCGACCTCGTACCGGATGGCGGCGATCGCGCGCTGGGTGAACGAAACCAGCCGCTCGGTGCGCACCCGGACCCGCCGCCCGGTCGGCGACGACCATTCGGTGCTGCGGCAGAGCGTGCCCTTGCGGAAGTCGAGCACCCGGTCGTGCTTGGTGGCGGCGCCGTAGCGCATGTCGAGGGGCTCGTCCTCGACCAGCAGCCGGATGATCTTGCCGTCGGTCACGTTGACGACGGTCTGGCCTTCTTCGGGGTAGCCGTAGCCCGCTTCGGCGTAGGGGAGCTCGTGCTGTTCGTAGAAGCCGTTGAGGTAGGTGCCGGGCAGGCCGCGCGGCTCGGCTTCCTCGAGCGTGCCGCGCAGCCCGATGTGGCCGTTCGACACGGCGAACGCCGACTCGGTGCGCTGCAGGGCGTCGACGTCCATCCCGCGCCAGCGCAGCTCCCACGCCGCGCATTCGTAGCCGCGGGGTTCTTCCTCGGTCATCAATCCTCCAGCAGGTCGGCGAGGTCGTCGACGACGATGTCGGCGCCGTGCGCCTTCAGCGCGTCGGCCTGGTTCGCGCGGTTCACGCCCACGACGTAGCCGAAGCCGCCGGCCTTCCCGGCCTGGACACCGGACTGGGCGTCCTCGAACACGGCCGCGTGGGCGGGTTCGACGCCGAGTTCGGCGGCACCGGCCAGGAACGAGTCCGGCGCGGGCTTGCCCTTGAGGTTCCGCTCGCGGATGGTCAGGCCGTCGACGCGGGCTTCGACGTACTTGCTCAGGTCACCGGCGTCGAGCACCTTCTTGCCGTTCGCCGACGACGTCACGACGGCGATCCGCAGGCCGGCGGCTTTCACGGCTTCGAGGTAGCGGACCGAGCCGGGGTAGGTGTTCACCCCGTTTTCGTCGATGATCTTCAGGACGAGCTCGTTCTTGCGGTTGCCGACGCCGTTGACGGTGGCGGCGTCCGGGGGGTCGTCGGGGGTGCCTTCGGGCAGTTCGATCCCGCGCGAGCGCAGGAATTCACGGACCCCGTCGGCGCGGGGGCGGCCGTCCACATAGGTCGCGTAGTCCTGGTCGGTGAACTCGCGGAAGCCTTCGCCGTCGCGGGCGCGAAGAAACTCGTCGAAAGTCCGTTTCCAGGCTTGGCTGTGGAGAACGGCCGTACCGGTAAGAACTCCGTCGAGGTCGAACAGGCAGGCGGTGATGGTCTCGGGCAATCCCGTCATGCTCGCACGCTACCGGTCCTCGTCGGTCACGGGCTGTTCCGGGTGCGGCCGTACCCGGTGGATCAGCTCGTGCACGGTGGCGTCCGCGAGCCGGTAGCGCACGACGCGCCCGGTGCGCTGGGTGGTGACCAGTCCGTGGGCGCGCAAGAGCCGCAGGGCCTGGGAAACCGCGGTGTCGGTCATGCCGGTGACGGCGGCGAGGTCGGTGACGCTGATTTCGCGGGCGTAGTGGATCGACACCAGCAGAGCCAGCCGCGACGGGTCGGCGACCACGGAGAAGCGCTGGGCCCACTCGTCGATGACGGCGCGGTCGCCCAGCCCGTCGACCGCGGCGGCCACCCGTTCGGGGTCGATGAGCTTGCGGCCGGCGTCGTTGTCCACTCCCGGATGATTCCACCCGGGCCGGGGGCCGACCACCGGTGGCCTGGGTCACGCCCCGCTTGACGCCGGCGGGTGCGCGGGCGAGGCTGCGGTTAAGACAGTTGTCATAATCGAGGAGCCGAGATGACCGACGTGGCCGCCGGGGCGCAGACCCGCTCGAAGACCATCACCTGGCAGGACCCGCTGCCGACCGCCCGGCTCGGCGCCACGATGACCGGGTTCGAGTACCTGACCGCGATCGCCGAGGGGCGCATCCCGGGGCCGCCGATCGCCGCGCACTTCGGGATGACCTGGGAGCGGATCGGCCACGGCGAGGTCGTCGCCGTCATCGAGCCCGACGAGTCGCTGTACAACCCGATCGGGATGGTCCACGGCGGGGTCGCGGCCACGATGCTCGACTCGGTGGTCGGCTGCGCGGTGCACACGACGCTGCCGGCCGGCGTCGGCTACTCGTCGGTGGAGCTGAAGGTGAGCTACCTGCGCGCCATCCACGCGGGCCGCGGCGAGATCCGCGCGACCGGGCGCGTCGTGAAGGAGGGTTCGCGGATCGCGTTCGCGGAGGGGGAGATCCGCGACGCCGAAGGCAAGCTGCTGGCGACGGCGTCGGGAACCTGCGTGATCACCCGGGCTGCTTGACGTCCCAGTGCTCGACGAGCAGGCCGTCCTCGACGCGCAGGATGTCGACGATGGCGGTCCCGGCCACGTGCAGGTGCACCATGACGAGGTCGTTCTCGGCGGCGATGTGCTTGATCTCGGCGGTCGCGCCGGCGAGCGGCGAGTTCTTGACCGCGTCGGCGAACGCGTCGCGGCCGTTCGGCAGGCCGGGGCTGTGGGTGACGAAGTCAGGGTGCAGCGCGGCCTTCGCGGCGTCGAAGTCCTTGTGCACGAACAGGTTTTCCAGGCAGTCGACGACGATCATGCGGTTGGTTTCGCTCATGGGTCCATCGTCGGCTGCCGGGGCTCCGCGGTCGATTACGCGGGAGGTAATCATCTCGGCGGCCGGACGCGGCGGGCGCGGATCGCGTCGCCGCCGCCGAAGCGGCCGATGACCGCCGCCAGCAACGTTCTCGCGTCCTCGACGCGGGCCGCGCCGAACTCCGCCTCGAGTTCCTCCTGAAGTTCCTTCCTGAGAGTCCGGGTCGCTTCGACGGCTTCCCGTGCGTGGTCCGTCAGGTGCAGCAGCTTGGTGCGCGCGTCGTCGGGGTCGGGTTCGCGGCTCAGGAGTCCGCGGCGTTCGAGGTCGGCGACGGCCTTCGACGCGGCCTGCTGCGTCACGCCCATCCGCTCGGCGAGCGCGGTGATCGACAGCGGGGCGGCGAGGACGTGCTGGATCACCACGCCGTCGTTGAACCGCAAGTCGCCGAAGCTGTTTTCGGTGAGCCGCCGCTGGACCTCGTCGGTCATTACCCAGCCCGCGAAGAGGCTGGTGAGTGACAAGTCCAAGCCGTCCGGCGTAGGGTGCACAACCATGGTTGTGGAATCTAGCAGAGTGCCGGCCGAACTGGCCGGAGCGTTCGTCCGCGTGGCGCACCGCGTGGTGTGGTGCACTTTGGTGACCGTCGACCGGCGCGGGCGGCCGCGGTCGCGGGTGGTCCACCCGATCTGGGACCTCGGCCCGGATGGCCTGACCGGCTGGGTGTTCACCCGCCCGACGCCGCTGAAGGTCGCACACCTGGCGGAATCGCCGTACGTGTCGTGCTCGTACTGGGACCCGCGGCACGAGGTGGCGGTGGCGGAGTGCCGGGCGGAGTTCACCGACGACGAGGAGACCCGGAAGTACCTGTGGGGCCGGTTCGCCTCGGCGCCGGAGCCGCTGGGTTACGACCCGAAGATCCTGGGCGGCGAGGACTTCCGGGACCCGAAGATCACGGTGCTGAGGCTGACGCCGTGGCGGGTTTCGACCGGCGGAGAAGCCTGGCGCGCGGCTTAAGCGTCGCCGAAGAACCGGCCTCGCTCGCACCGCTCGTCGATCCGCGCGTTTTCGGCGGCGGTCAGCTGCTCGTCGAGAGCTTGCGACAAGACGGCGCGGGCGCGGGCCAGCCGCCGGGCCAGATCCCACTCGACGACGAACCGGCCCGCCGTCGCGTCGTCGGCGACACCGCCGGCTTGCCGGGAGCCGATGCGGTCCAACGAGACCACGAACTCGTTCAGGTCGCAGAGCACCTCGACGGCTTCGTCGAGCGGCAGCCGGAGCTCGCGCCCGGGGGAGCCCACTAAGCGGCACCCACGCGGCGGTCGAAGACCAGGCCCTGAGCCGCCCGCAGCCCGACGCTGATCGCCCCCGCCAGCACCGCGTCCTCGCCCAGTTCGCCCTGGACCACCTTCGGCACCAACGGCGTGAACGCCCGCAGTGCGCGGTCCAAGGGCTCCAGCAACAGGTCGGCGGCCGTGCCCATGCCGCCGCCCAGGACGATCAGCTCCGGGTCGATCACCGCCGCCACCGACGCGACCGTGTACGCCAGCCGGTCCGCTTCCGCTTCGAGCGCGCGGCGGGCCAGTTCGTCGCCTTCGCGGGCCAAGCGGAACACCTCGCGGGCCGACTTCGCCGTGCCCAGGCCGAGTTCGCGCGCGCCGCGGACGACCGACTGCGCCGCCGTCGCCTCTTCGAGGTGGCCGCGGGCCGGCGGGGCACCGTCTTCCAGTGACGAGCGCGTGCGGCCGTACGGCAGGTAGCCGATCTCGCCCGCCGCGCCCGTCGCGCCGCGGAACACGCGGCCGTCGACCATCATGCCCATGCCGACGCCCGTGCCGATCGTGATGCAGCCGAACACCGACGCCCCGCGCGCGGCGCCGCTCTCGCCCTCGCCGACCGCCGTCAGGTTCGCGTCGTTCTCCACCATCAGGTCCGGGCCCAGCGCGGCCTCGAGGTCGTCGATCAGCCCGGCCCGGCCCCAGCCCGGCAGGTTCGGCGCGTGCCGGAAGCAGCGCTTCTCCGGGTCGGCGACGCCGGGGGAGCCGACCACGCGGACAACGATGTCGGCCTGCGACAACCGTGCCTCCGCGACGGCCGACGCCGCGATCTTCCCGACCGCCGTGACCAGCGCGGCGCCGGAACGCGCCGTGTTGCGCTCGTCGCGGCGCGCGACGATCGTGCGGCCGAGGTCCGACACCGCGACCCGGATGTGCTCGCGCCCGATGTCGACACCCAGCACGTACCCCGCGGTCGGGTCGGCCTCGTACAGCACGGCCGAGCGCCCGGTGCCGGTCGAGGTGTGCCCGGTCGGGCGCGCCAGCCCGGCGGCCTCCAGCGCCAGCAGCGCCTGGCTCACCGTCGGCTTCGACAGCCCGGTGTCCTTCGCCACCTGCGGCCGGGTCGCCGGTCCGCTGCGGCGCAGCAGGTCGAGCACCGCCCGCTGGTTGATCTTGCGCATCCCGGCGGGGGTCCCGACCGTTGGAACATCTACGCCGGCCACCCGTGCCCGCCTCCAGTCGTCCTCGTACTTCCTGCCACGCTAGCCGCCCGAGCCCCGGTTCCGCCGGAATACGCCCGCTTCGGGACCCGTTGACCGGAGCATGAGCACTCCGGTACGCGGCCGGGTCCGCGTGGCACAAGGCGCGAAACGGGTGCGCGTGTTCCTCGGCGGGCAGGTCGTCGCGGACACGGTGCACCCCCTTCTGGTGTGGGAAGTTCCTTACTACCCGACCTACTACTTCCCGCGCGCGGACGTCGTGAGCGGCGTTATCGCCCCCTCCGGCCGGACGTCGCACTCGCCCAGCCGCGGAGAAGGCGTTCTGTCGACGATAAAGGGTGGCGGAGCCGAGGCGGTGGACGCCGCGCTGGAATACCCGGATTCGCCCATCGAGGAGCTCCGGGACCACGTCCGCTTCGAGTTCGGCGCCTTCGACTGGTTCGAAGAGGACGAACAGATCTTCACGCACCCACGCGACCCCGGGGTCCGGGTCGACATCCTGCCGAGCTCGCGCCATGTGCGGATCGAGGTCGACGGCGTCACCGTCGCCGACACCGTCCGGCCGCACCTGCTGTTCGAGACCGGCCTGCCGACGCGCTACTACCTGCCCCGCGTCGACGTCCGGATGGACCTCCTCGAGAAGATCGACGCCGTGACGCACTGCCCGTACAAGGGGGCGGCCGACCACTTCGACGTCACCGGGCACGAGGACCTCGCGTGGAGCTATCCGACGCCGCTGCCGGAGAGCGAGCGCGTCGCCGGGCTGGTGGCGTTCCTCGACGAGAAGGTCGACGTCTACGTCGACGACGTCCGGCAGGAACGGCCGAAGACGAAGTTCGCCTAAGCGTCCGGCAGCCAGTTCCCGTGGAAGCCCGCGGGAACGCGCCGCGGGAGGTGGACGGTCGCCACGGGCGCCGCGGCGACGTTCCCGGCGTCGAGCACGACGAGGTCGCTGCGGTCCTCGGCCTTGTCGTAGACGTAGGTGAGCAGCCAGCCTTCGCCGTGCTCCGCCGGGACGAACACCGCTTCGCCCGGGACATGTCCTTCGCCGAAGACGTGCTCGGTGGCGGTGCCGGCGTGCAGGTCGTGGCGCCGCAGGACGTCGTGGCCGGTGACGTGCCCGAAGCGCGCGTCGGACCCGGCGAGCCGGTCGTCGATGCGGGGGAACTCGCCCGGCCGGTCGTCGAGCCGGTCCTCGGTGACCGTGCCGGCGGCGACGTCGATCGTCCAGCGCCACAGCGACGCCGGCGGGTCCTCGTGCCCGGTCCACCACTGGTGGTCGTACCGCATGACGTGCACGACGATCCGGCCGTCCGGCGTGTCGAAGGCGTTGAGCGTGTGGAAGACGTAGCAGGGCTCGATCTCCAGCCAGCGCACGCCGGCTTCGGGCCGGTCGCGGCGCAGCACGCCGAGCCGGGCGCCGTAGCCCGCGTCCCACCGGTAGGGCATGCCCTTCCCGACCGACGCGTGGTCGAACACCACGGGCAGGTCGTAGAAGACGGCGTGCTCCGCGGTGAGCGCGAAGTCGTGCATCATCGTCAGCCCCGGGACGTCGATGGGCTGCTTGACGACGAGCTTGCCGTCGCCGTCGGCGCGGTAGTAGCTGACGTGCGGGGCGGTGATGCTGCCGTAGCCGAAGAAGTGCAGCTCCCCGGTCGTGGGGCAGATCTTCGGGTGCGCGGTCATCGAGTCGGCCAGCTCGCCGCCGAAGTCGTAGGCGCCGACGGTTTCGAGGTCCGTCGTGATCTCGTACGGCAGCGAGGATTCGACGAGCGCGAGCGTGCGGCCGGCGTGGTTCACCACGTGCGTGTTCGCGACGCTGGCGTGCAGGTTGCGCGTGCCGTCTTCGTTGTAGAGCTTGAGATCCGGGTCGTCGAAGCTGTCGGTGCGCACCCACCGGTTGCGGTACCAGGCGGCGCGGCCGTTTTCGAGCCGGACGCCGTGGACCATGCCGTCGCCGGTGAACCAGTGCTTGCTGTCCTCGCGCGGGTTCGGGCCGTTGCGCAGGTACCAGCCGGTCAGCTCGGGCGGCAGCGCGCCGGTGACGGGGAGGTCGAACGCGGTCAGCTCGTCGTGGACGGGCGAGTAGACCCCGCTCAGGTGGAAGTCGCTGGTGGTCATGTCAGGCGGCCTTCTCGGCTCGGGCGCGCACGATGCGCGGGTAGCGGATGGTGAAGGCGACCGGCACGGCGAAGCCGAGGACCTTGAGCGTGATCAAGGCGCCCGTCGCGTGCGGGGCGAAGTTCAGCAGCGCGATGCCGGCGAGGCCGGTGACGGTGAAGCTCGCGGCCCACACGAGCGTGATGACGACGTTGACGCGCTTGAAGACCGGGTTGTCCCAGAGCTCCGGCGGTGTCATGGTGCGGGCGATGCCGAGGGTGAAGGGGCGTCGCAGGGCGAGGGAGCCCCAGGCGGTGAGCGCCAGCCAGGCGTCGGTGAGCGCGCCGGTGTAGGTCTTCAGCGGCGACGCGGGGAAGGTGAACGCGACGGCCGTGAGCAGGGCGAAGAAGGCGAGTGCGCTCCACTCGATGATGAGCGCGTCGTTCTTGCGGCCTTCGCGGCGGGCGAGCAGCAGGAGCGCGGCCGAGATGACCAGCCCGGTCAGGCCGGACCAGCGCCAGTCGAACTGCGTCGCGACCACGGCGAAGGCGATCCACGGAAGGAAGCTCTTCAGGTATTTCATGCCGGTCTCTCCCCTGACGTTCCAACTTTGACATGTCGAAACTAGAAGCTCCTGGATAGACATGTCAATAGTGGAATGTCATGATGGATGCATGAGCCTTCGACACGCGGTGCTCGGCATGCTGGCCGACGAGCCCGGAAGCGGCTACGACCTGCTGAAGCGGTTCGAGCGGGCGATGGCCAACGTCTGGCCCGCGACGCAGAGCCAGCTCTACGGCGAGCTCGGCAAGCTGGAGGCGGCGGGCATGATCCACGTCCTCGCCGAGGGGCCGCGCGGACGCAAGGAGTACGAGATCACCGAGGCCGGGCTCGAGGAACTGCGGCACTGGCTGGTCGACGTCGACCCGGGTGGCCCGCCGCGCAGCGCCGCGTTGCTGCGCGTGTACTTCCTCGGCTCGGTCTCGCCGGCGCAGGCGCGCGGCTACGTCGCGTCGATGGGTGAGTCGGCCCGGGCGCGCGAAGAGCGGCTGGACGAGCTGGAGGGCTCGATCGACTGGGGCGACGACAACCAGTCGCTCTACGGCCGCCTGGTCCTGGAGTGGGGCAAGCGGTTCTCGGCGATGCAGCGCGAGTGGGCGGAGTGGGCGGTCAAGCAGGTCGAGTGAGGGTCGTATAACGCCCTGCACGGCGGCTCGCCTCCCGGCAGCCGGACGGCGGATCCGAGAGGTGCCTCTCACTGATAGGTTCCGGATCATGACCCGCGGTGAGGACGACGAGCGCGTCACGGCCCTGGCGATGGCGGCGGGTCGCGGCGATCGGCGGGCCCTCGAGGAGTGGGTTCGCGCGACGCAGGCCGACGTCTGGCGCTTCCTCGCCCACCTCACCGACGCCGCCGCGGCCGACGACCTGGCGCAGGAGACCTACCTTCGCGCCTTCGGCAGCCTTCGCCGCTTCGCGGGACGCTCGTCGTCGCGCACCTGGCTGCTGTCGATCGCGCGCCGGGTCGTCGTCGACCAGATCCGAGCGGCGGGTGCCCGGCCCAAGATCGCCGACACCGACTGGGAAGCCGCGGCCGAGCGCACCCGCGACCCCGCGGCCGGCTTCGAAGAGCTCGTCGAGCTGGGCCTGCTGCTCGACGGCCTCGACCCGGAACGGCGCGAAGTCCTGGTGCTGACCCAGGTCCTCGGCCTGTCCTACGCCGAGGCCGCCGACGTCTGCGGCTGCCCGGTCGGCACGGTCCGCTCCCGCGTCGCCCGCGCCCGCGACGACCTGATCCAAGCCCGTCGCGCGCGCGGCGCCGGCTAGCGGACGCCGGGCCCGTACCGCCGCGCCATGCCGGTGAGCCACTCCCGGCCCACCGGGTTGGCCGTGTGGACGCGTACTTCCGGTGGCCAGCGGTCGTGCTCGCACAGCCACCGCACGACCGGGCGGGTCGTGTCGTCGCCGCCGAGGTCGTGGTCCAGCGAGATCGCGGTGAACTCCCCGGCGCCGAGCAGCGAGATCGCCTCGGCGCTCGACTTCGCCCACGTCCACCCCGCCGGCGCCGGGCGCAGGTCGTCCACCCAGAGGCCGGTCACGCGGCCAGCAGCTCGCGCGTGCGGGACTGCTCGGCCGCCGAGCCGAACGGCATCACCAGCAGCTCGGTCGCGCCCGCGTCCTCCAGGGACTTCACCTGGCGGCGCACCGTTTCCTCGTCGCCGATGATCGCGCTGTCCGACACGCGCGCGTAACCGTCGCGGTCCAAAATGGACCGATAGGCCGGAACGCCTGCCGCCGCGCCGTAGGTCTCTTCGACCCACGCGCGCCGTTCGTCCACTTCGGACGTCACGCAGATCAGCCGGCCCGACACGACCCGCGACGCCGTCCCGAGCGCCGGCACCACGAACTCGCCGAGCGCCCGCGGGCCCGCCCACGTCGTGATCACGCCGTCGGCCAGCTCGCCCGCCAGCCGCGTCGAGCGCGGGCTGACCGAGCCCACGAGGACCGCCGGCCGGGCCGCGCCGGGGGTGGTCAGGCCGCCCGCCGCGGTGAGCGTCTCGCCGTGGACGTCCGCCTTTTCCCCGCGCAGCAACGGGTTCAGCGCCTCGAGGTACTCGCGCAGGTGTCGCAGCGGCCGGTCGTAGGAGTACCCGAACTCCCCCTCGACGACGTACCGGTGGCTCAGCCCGACGCCGAGGTGGACCGGCACGCCGGTCGCCGCCTGGACGGTCAGCGCCTGCGCCGCCATCGTGATCGGGTGCCGCGGGTACGTCGGCACGACGCAGGTGCCCAGCTCGACGCCGGGTGCCGCGGCGCCGAGCGCGGGCAACGCCGTGAGCGCGTCCCAGCCCCCGCGCTGCGCCAGCCAAAGCGTCTTGTAGCCGAGCTTCGCGGCTTCGCGTGCTTGCGCGGTCATGGCGTCGAAGCCGACGCCCAGCTCGTCGATCAGGATCCCCGTACGCATGTGTCCTCCCGGACCTTCAGTAAGCGCGCTCGAGCTGCTTCCGGTCGAGCGCGACGGATTCGGTGAACAGCGCGACGACCCGCGGCGCCACCTCGCGCAGCCGCATCGTCGAGACGGCGACCGGCTCGAAGGCGTGCGCGACGGTGTCGGCGATCAGCGCGGGCTCCAGCGGGGGAACGCTGACGAGGAAGCCGTGCAGCACCGCCTGGTAGGCGACGGCGAGCTGCCGGGCCGGCCGGTCGGCGCGCAGCAGGTCGTTCTCCGCCAGCAGCTCGAGGTACTCGACGAACGCCTCGTCGTGCCGCGGGTCGAGCTTGGCGTGCACCTTCGGCAGGAGCTTCCCGAGCGTGTCGGCGTCGTCGACGTACCCCGCGCGCAGCAGCGGGCGCCCCAGCACGGTGGTGTACAGGACCTCGGTCAGCCGCGACAGCCGCGCGGTGAGCGGGTCGGCTTCGAGCGCCCCGACGAGGTCTTCGATGCTGCGGACGGACTCCCGGAGCAGCACCGCGAGGAACAGCTCCTCACGGTTCTTCCAGTGCAGGTAGACGGTCCCCTTGCCGACGTCCGCGCGCTCGGCGACGTCCTCGATCGTCGTGCGCCGGTAGCCGGCTCGCAGCAGCAGCTCGGCGGCCGCGTCCAGGATCCGCTCGGCCCGCTCGGCGCGGTCTTCGGCAGGAGGCATGACGCCATCGTATGACCAAATACGAAATCTGGTCAAACGTCAGGCCGGAAAAACGGCGGGACGCACCGGGCGCCCCGCCGTCGTCCCGGGGTCAGCCGTCCGAGGACCGCTTCCAGAGGTTGATGCCCGCGTCGGTGGCGTGGCCGTCGATCTCGGTCAGCTCTTCGGAGCTGAAGTCGAGGTTGCTGAGCGCGCCGACGTTGTCCTCGAGCTGCTTGACGCTGCTCGCGCCGATCAGCACCGACGTCACGCGGTGGTCGCGCAACGCCCACGCGAGCGCCAGCTGCGCCAGCGACTGCCCGCGGCGTCCGGCGATCTCGTTCAGCGCCCGGACCCGGCTCAGCCGGTCGTCGTCGAGCGTGTCCGGGTCGAGCGACTTGCCCTGCGCCGCCCGCGAATCCGCCGGGACGCCCTTGAGGTACTTGTCGGTCAGCAGCCCCTGCGCCAGCGGCGAGAACGCGATGCAGCCCGCGCCCACCTCCTCCAGGGTGTCCAGCAGCCCGTCCTCCTCGATCCAGCGGTTCAGCATCGAGTACGACGGCTGGTGGATCAGCAGCGGCGTGCCGAGCTCGCGCAACATCCGCGCGGCCTCGGCGGTCCGCTCGGAGTTGTACGACGAAATCCCGACGTAGAGCGCTTTCCCGGCGCGGACGGCGGAGTCGAGCGCGCCGACGGTCTCCTCGAGCGGCGTCTCGGGGTCGAACCGGTGGGAGTAGAAGATGTCGACGTAGTCCAGGCCCAGCCGTCCGAGCGACTGGTCCAGGGAGGACAGCAGGTACTTGCGGGAGCCCCACTCGCCGTACGGGCCGGGCCACATGTCGTAGCCGGCCTTGGTGGAGATCACCAGCTCGTCGCGGTACGGCTTGAAGTCGGACGCCAGCAGCCGCCCGAAGTTCTCCTCCGCCGAGCCGTACGGCGGGCCGTAGTTGTTCGCCAGGTCGAAGTGCGTGATGCCGAGGTCGAAGGCGCGGCGGGTGATGTCGCGCTGGGTCTGCAGGGGCTTGTCGTGGCCGAAGTTGTGCCACAGCCCGAGCGAGATCGCGGGCAGCTTGAGCCCGGACCGCCCGCAGCGCCGGTAAGGGATCGATTCGTATCGGCCGGAAGCCGCAACGTAGGTCACGCGGCCGATGCTAGCCCGGCGGTCGGGTACGCTCCGGGTGAGCGACCGCTTAGGAGGCACGTGGTGGGCACCGGATTCTTCACCTCCGTCGACGACGTGTCGGCCAAGCTGGCCGAAGCCGGCTACCTGGCGTCCACGGCGGTGGCGACCACGGTGTTCCTCGCCGACCGGCTCGGCAAGCCGCTGCTGGTCGAAGGCCCGGCGGGCGTCGGCAAGACCGAGCTCGCCAAGGCCGTCGCGCAGGTCAGCGGCTCGCGGCTGGTGCGGCTGCAGTGCTACGAGGGCATCGACGAGGCCCGCGCGCTGTACGAGTGGAACCACGCGAAGCAGCTGCTGCGGATCACCGCCGGCCGCGACGAGACGTGGGAAGACGCCCGCACGGACATCTTCGGCGAGGAGTTCCTGCTGCGCCGCCCGCTGCTCACCGCGATCTCGTCGGACGAGCCGACCGTCCTGCTCATCGACGAGACCGACAAGGCCGACATGGAGGTCGAAGGCCTGCTGCTGGAGGTGCTCGGCGACTTCCAGGTGACCGTGCCGGAGCTGGGGACGATCACCGCGACGCGCGCGCCGTTCGCCGTGCTGACGTCGAACGCGACGCGCGAGCTGTCCGAGGCGCTGCGTCGCCGGTGCCTGTTCCTGCACATCGACTTCCCGGACGAAGACCTCGAACGCGACATCGTCCGGCTCAAGGTCCCGGGCATCGATGACGCGCTCGCGGATTCCGTCGTCCGGGTGATCGCCGCGCTGCGCGCGATGGACCTGCGCAAGCTGCCGTCGGTCGCCGAGACCATCGACTGGGCGCGCACGCTGCTCGCGCTCGGCGCGTCGACGCTGGACGAGCGGGTCGTGCGGGAGAGCCTCGGCGTCGTCCTCAAGCACCAGGACGACATCGCCAAGGCCGGCGCCGGCCTGAAGCTCGAACAGGTCCTGGACGCGTCGTGACCGGCGGCGTGCCGGAGCGGCTCGCGTCGTTCGTCCGGGCGCTGCGGGCCCAGGGCATCCCGGCTGGCCCTGCCGAGACCGTCGACGCCGCGGCCGCGCTGGAAGTCCTCGGCATGGACGACCGTTCGCTGGTCCGCGAAGGACTGGCCGCGGCGCTGGTCAGGCGCGGCGGGCAACGCGCGGTGTTCGACGCCGCGTTCGACCTGTACTTCCCGGCCGGCATCGGCACGCCGGAGCGAGCCCGCGAAGAGCAGCCGTCGACGCTGGAGGAGCTGCGTTCCGAGCTGGCGACGGCGCTGGCCGACGGTGACGAGCAGGCGTTGTCCCAGCTCGCCGGGCTCGCGGTGGACATGCTCGGCCAGTACGGCTCGTCCTCCGGTCCCGGTGGCGGGTTCAGCGCCCACCAGACCCTGGAGCGGCTCCAGCCGCAGACGCTGATCGCCCGGGTGCTCGCGGCCGTGCGTGGCGGTGGCGCGCGCGGCGAGTTCACCGACCGGCTCGACCGCGACGAGATCCGCCGCCGCGTCGAAGGGTTCCGCGGCCGGGTCCGCACCGAAGCCCGCCGCCGCGCGGCCGAGGTCCGTGGCCGCGAGCGCGTCGCCAAGCACGCCATCGCGCCCGCGCCCGACCGCGTCGACTTCCTCATCGCCAGCCGCGCCCAGCTCGCCGAGCTGCGGCGCACGATCCAGCCGTTGTCCCGCAAGCTCGCGACGCGCCTCGCCGCCCGCCGCAAGCGCACGACGCGCGGGCAGATCGACCTGCGCCGCACGCTGCGGCGGTCGCTGTCCACCGGCGGGGTGCCGCTGCGCCCGGCCTACCGCCACCGACGTCCCGGCCGGCCCGAGATCGTGCTGCTGTGCGACCTGTCCGGATCCGTCGCGGGGTTCGCGAACTTCACCATGCTGCTGGTCCAGGCCCTGCGCGACCAGTTCAGCAAGATCCGCGTGTTCGCGTTCGTCGACAGCGCCGACGAGGTCACCCACCTGGTCACCACCGGTACCGCCGACCCCGAGCACCTGGGCGCGCGCATGCTGTCCGAAGCGGCCCTGGTGCGCTGGGACGGCCACAGCGACTACGGCGGTTCACTGCGCCAGTTCACGGCGAACTGGCTCGACGCCGTCGGCCCGCGCACGTCGGTGCTGATCCTCGGCGACGCCCGCACCAACGGCGGCGACCCGAACCTCGACGCCGTCCGCGAGATCAAGGCCCGCGCCCGGCACGTCTACTGGCTGAACCCGGAGCGGCGGTCGCTGTGGTCGACCGGCGACTCGGCCGCGCTGGAGTACGCCGACGTCGTCGAGATGCACGAGTGCCGCACGGTGCACCAGCTCGGCACGCTGGTCACGCGCCTGCTGCCGGTGTGAGCCACGCGTCGATGTCTTCGAGGATTCTTCGTTTCGTCGCGTCGGGGGCGAAGGACGCGGTGACGCTCGCCCGCGCGAAGTCCGCCATCGCGGCGTCGTCGTAGCCGAACGCGTCCCGGACGCGGGCGTACTCCCCGGCCAGGTTCGCGCCGGTGACCGACGGGACGTCGGTGTTGAGCGTGACCGTCAGGCCGGCGTCGAGGAGCCGGGGGAGCGGGTGCTCGGGCAGCGACGGCACCAGCCCGAGCGTCACGTTCGACGACGGGCAGACCTCCAGCGCGAGGCCCCGCTCGCGGACCTCGGTGACCAGCGCGGGGTCGTCGAGGACGCGGATGCCGTGGCCCAGCCGTTCGGTCAGGCCGACGTCCACGGCCTCGCGGATGCTGTCCGGGCCGGCGTCCTCACCGGTGTGGTGCAGCAGGTGGAGGCCGGCCGCGCGGGCCTTCTCGAAGACCGTCGCGAAAGGACGGAGCGAGTGCTTTTCCTCGCCGGCCATGCCGATCGCGAAGACTTCGCCGTACTTCAGTGCGAGGTCGAGGGTGCGCTCGGCGCGTTCGACCGAGCGGCGTCGCGAGTGGTCCAGCACGAGCCGGGTTTCGAGCCCGGACAGTCCTTTGAGGACGGACGCCAGCGGCATTTCGAGCTCGCCCAGCCGTTCCCCGTGCGAGGCCGCGGTGAACGTGACTTCGGCGTACCGCGTACCTTGGGCGAGCTCGTCTTCGCAGTACTCGCGGGCGATGCGCTCGAAGTCCTCAGGCTGCCGGAGACAGGCCCGGATTAGCGCGTTGTAGTCGGCGAACGCGCGAAAACCGTCGAACGCCGGCGGTTCGGCCGGGACGGCGACGCCGTTCGCCTCGCCGAGCTCACGGAGCGTGCCCGGCCGGATCGTGCTCTCCAGGTGGACGTGCAGGTGGGCCTTCGGCAGGGCCGCCAGGTCGCGCATGAGCCCGACCCTAGAGGCCGCCGGGCGCCGCTCGCGCGGCAATTTTGTTTGGCCCTCGTCACACGGGGAACCTCCGGGTGGTTCGTCCGCGTTGTCAGGATGACCGCACACCGACTAGGGAGACGACCATGGCTTTCCTGCGCAAGCTCACCGTGCTGGCGGGCGCGGCCGGCGCCGCCCGCGCGTACGCCAAGAAGAACCCCGAAAAGGTGAACGGGGCCGTCGGCAAGGCGGCCAAGTTCGTCGACGACAAGACCAAGGGCAAGTACCACGAGCAGATCGCCGGGGCGGTCCGCAAGGTCAACTCCGTGACCGGGCCGGACGACCGGCCGGGGCCGGCCGCCGCCCGCTAGGTCACTCGGCCGCCAGCACCTCGAGGACGCCCTCGCCGTACTTGGCGAGCTTGTTCTCGCCGACGCCGCTGACCGTGCCCAGGTCGGCCAGCGAGGACGGCTGTTGCGTGGCGATCTGGCGCAGGGTCGCGTCGTGGAAGATGACGTAGGCGGGGACGCCCTGCTCCTTCGCGACGCCGGCCCGCCAGGCACGCAGGCGCTCGAACACCGGGGCCGCCTCCGCGGGCATGTCCACCGCGGGGGCGGACTTCCGGGTGCCGCGGACCTTGGCGGCCGCCGCGCGCTCGGGCTCGCGGCGCAGCATCACCTCGCGGTCGCCGCCCAGCACCTCGGCGCTGGCCTCGGTGAGGACCAGCGATCCGTAGTCGCCTTCGACCGCGAGCAGGCCCTGGGCCAGCAGCTGCCGCACCACCGCGCGCCACTCCGGCTCGCGCAGCTCGGTGCCGATGCCGAACGTCTTGAGCGTGTCGTGCTGGAACTGCGTGACCTTCGGCGTGGACTTGCCGAGCAGGATGTCGATCACCTGCCCCGCACCGAACTTCTGCCGCCGCTCGTTGCGCAGCCGCACGATCGTCGACAGCAGCTTCTGCGCCGGGATCGTGCCGTCGAACTTCTCCGGCGGGCTCAGGCACGTGTCGCAGTTGCCGCAGGGCTCGGCCTTCTGCCCGAAGTAGTTGAGGACCTGCACGCGCCGGCATTCGACCGTTTCGCACAGCGCGAGCATCGCGTTCAGGTGGGCGCCCAGCCGGCGCCGGTGCGCGTCGTCGCCCTCGGACGTGTCGATCATCTTGCGCTGCTGCACGACGTCCTGCAGCCCGTACGCGAGCCAGGCGGTGGACGGCAGGCCGTCACGCCCCGCGCGGCCGGTCTCCTGGTAGTAGCCCTCGACCGACTTCGGCAGGTCGAGGTGCGCGACGAACCGGACGTCCGGTTTGTCGATGCCCATGCCGAACGCGATCGTCGCGACCACGATCAGGCCGTCCTCGCGCAGGAACCGCGACTGGTGCTTCGCGCGGGTGCGCGCGTCGAGCCCCGCGTGGTACGGCACCGCCGGGATTCCGTTCTGCACCAGGAACTCCGCGGTCTTCTCGACCGAGTTCCGGGACAGGCAGTAGACGATCCCCGCGTCACCCTGGTGCTCGGTGCGCAGCAGCTCCAGCAGCTGCCGCTGTGGCGAGTTCTTGCCGACGATCCGGTACTGGATGTTCGGCCGGTCGAAGCTCGCGACGAAGTGGCGGGCCTCGTCGAGCTTCAGCCGGGTCGCGATCTCCTGGTGCGTGGCCTCGGTCGCGGTGGCGGTGAGCGCGATCCGCGGCACGTCCGGCCAGCGCTCGTGCAGCGCGGAGAGCTGGAGGTAGTCGGGCCGGAAGTCGTGGCCCCACTGGGCGACGCAGTGCGCCTCGTCGATCGCGAACAGCGAGATCTTGCCGCGGTCGAGCAGCCGCACGGTGGATTCCACCGAAAGCCGTTCCGGGGCCAGGTAGAGCAGGTCGAGCTCGCCGGACAGGAACGCCGACTCGACCTCTTGGCGGGCCGCGTAGTCCTGCGTGGAGTTGAGGAAACCGGCGCGGACCCCGGCGTTGCGCAGAGCGTCGACCTGGTCCTGCATCAGGGCGATGAGCGGCGAGACGACCACCCCCACCCCGGGCCGCACCAGCGCCGGGATCTGGTAGCACAACGACTTCCCGCCACCGGTGGGCATCAGGACGAGCGCGTCGCCACCGGCGATCACGTGCTCGACGATCGCCGCCTGGTCGCCGCGGAAGCTGTCGTAGCCGAACACGCGCTGGAGGGTTTCCTGCGCTTCGGACACCGTTGCCGTCTCGGGGGCTGCCACCCGGCCGAGTCTAGAGCCGGGGTCCGACAACTTCCGGCCGCCCTCTCCGGCGCGGCGGGATCCGCCTACAGCCGCTCGCCGAGCAGGTGCGCCAGGTTCGTGTAGACGCCCTCGCGGATGCTGTGCACGTCCAGCACACCCGCCCGGGTCTCGCCGTGGCTCGCCTTGGCGACGACGATCCGCGTCTGCTGCTCGGGGATGCCGTCGACGTCCTGGTCGGGGCCATCGCAGTAGAACGCGGCAGCACCGGCGCCGGGAACGGCCACCGCGGGCTTCCCGCACGTCTTCGCCACCTCGCCCGCCAGCGCCTGCGGCGTCTTCCCGCTCGGGACGAGGATCCGCAGCTGGAACGCGGCCGCGTCGTGGAACTTGCTCTGGTAGGTGCAGAGGAACGAACCCTTCTGCGGCGGCTTTTCGACCGCCGTGGCCGCCCAGGCACCGCCCACGGCCTGCATGATGTCGGGAACGGTGACGAACGGGCACGCCGCCGTGACCTTCGCGGGTGTCACGAACACCGGCGTCGGCGGCGCGGTGGTGGTGTGCGAGGCGGTCGTCGTGTGAGTCGTGGTGGCCGGCGCGGGCGCGGCGGGTGCGGGCGGGCCGGAACAGGCGGTCAGGCAGGCCGCCACGAACACCGCGGCCATCCCCCTCGGAAGTCGCATGAGCCGAACCTAGCCGCTGCCGGTCACGGCCGGATGACACACTGGCCGGGATGGACGAGCACTTCCCGGTTCCCGACCTGGCCGCGCATTTCGCCGGCGAGTGGCGGCTCGACCGCGAAATCCGCACCGCCGGCGGCGACCCGGCGGGGGAGGTGACCGGCACCGCCACCTTCACCGAGGAGAACGGCGTCCTCGTCTACCGCGAAGCCGGTGAGATGCGGCTCGGCACGTACACCGGCCCGGTGACCCGCACGCTCCACTACCGGCCCACCGCGCCCGGCCGCGCCGACGTGCACTTCGACCACGGCGGGTTCTTCCACGCCGTCGACCTGCGCGCCGGCCACTGGGAAACGGACCATCCCTGCCGTGCCGACCTCTACCGCGGCAGCTACCGCGTGCTCGATGCCCGGCGGTGGCGGCAGGAGTGGGCGGTCCGCGGCCCGGCGAAGGACCACGTGATCGTCACGCGGTTCAGCCGGCCGCCGGGCTGAGCAGGTCGCCCAGGTCGATCCGGCGCAGGAACTCGCTCCGGATCCGGTCGCCGACCTCCGCGACCAGCCAGCCGCCGTCGTCCGCCGGGTCGATGTGCACCCGGAACGGCCGCTGCCCCTTCGGCAGGCCGACCACGCGCGTCAGCTCTTCGGCCACCTTCGCCACGTCCGCGCCGGCCGGGGTGATCTCGGCCAGCTTCGCCGCGACGTGGTCGCTCAAGCCCGCGTACCGCTCTTCGTAGGCCGCCGCGACCGCCTCGTCGGCCGGGTGCCCGGAGTTCGGGAAGTGGTTGGTGCCCGAGGTGAACGCGCCCGGCACGACGATGGTGGTGTCGATCCCGAACCGCGCCAGCTCCGCGGCGTAGCTGACCGCGAGGCTGTCCATGGCCGCCTTCGCCGCGAAGTACGGCGCCAGATACGGCGGGGTGCCGCCGCGGACGCTGCTGCTCGACACCCACACCAGCAGCCCGTCGCGCTGGGCGCGCAGGTGCGGCAGGGCGGCGCGGTTGACCCGCTGCGCGCCGATCACGTTCGTGTCGTACAGCCCGGCCAGCTGCTCGGGGGTGAACGCCTCGGCCGGGCCGAGCACCATGTGCCCGGCGTTGTGCACCACGGCGTCCAGCCGGCCCCGCTCGGCGACGATCGAGGCGATCGCGGCGTCGGCGGACTCCTGGCTGGAGACGTCCAGCTCGACCGACCGCAGGTCCACGCCGTGGTCACGGGCGTAGGCAGCGGCGGCTTCGACCTGGGGCGCGTTGCGGCCGGCGGTGGCGCGCATGCCCGCGTAGACGGTGTGCCCGGCCCGGGCCAGCGCCCGGGCGGAGAGGGCGCCGATCCCGCTGGAGGCGCCGGTGACGACGATGATCATGGCTCTGTCCCTTTCCGGTGGCCGGGGTGCTCAGACGATTCCGCCGTTGGCGCGCAGCACCTGGCCGTTGACCCAGCGGGCCGGACCGGCGAGGAACGCGACGACCTCGGCGATGTCTTCGGGCCGGCCGAGGCGCTCGAGCGGCGGCTGCTTGGCCATCCGGCCGATGGTCTCCTCGTCCTTGCCGTCGAGGAACAGCGCCGTCGCCGTCGGGCCCGGGGCAACGGTGTTGACGGTGATGTCGCGGCCGCGCAGCTCGCGCGCCAGGATCATGGTGATCGCCTCGACCGCGCCCTTGGTCGCGTTGTAGATGCCGTAGCCTGGCAGGTTCAGCCCGAGCACCGACGTCGAGGTGGTGATCACCGCGCCGCCGTCGCGCACCCGCTTCGCGGCCTGCTGGGCCACCGCGAACGTGCCGCGGATGTTGGTGCGGTGCACGCGGTCGAGGACCTCGAAGTCGGTGTCGGCGATCGACGTCGGCGCGTTCATCACGCCGGCCAGGTGGGCGACGACGTCCACGCCGCCGTATGTGCGTTCCGCGGTGTCGAACAGCTCCACGACCGCGGTCGGGTCGGCCACGTCGGCGCGGACGGCGATGGCCTGCCCGCCCCGCTCGGTGATGGCGTCGACGGCGGCCTGGGCCTCCTTCTCGTTGCCGGCGAAGTTGACGACGACCGCCATGCCGTCGGCGGCCAGGCGCTCGGCGACCTGGCGGCCGATGCCGCGGGAGCCGCCGGTGACGATCGCGACGCGGGTTCCGGTGGTGCTCATGGTTCCTTCTTCCGGTCAGGGCGGTGGCTGTATCACCGCTTCCGTCGTTCTGTTATCGACGATAGCACTTCGATGGTAACAACGCTAGTGATCTGGTGTTATCGTCGTTACATCTCCCGGGGTGGTCGGCATCCGGCCGTATCCGCGCGGCCGGTCGGCCGAATCGCACCCGAACACGGTTTCCGGCCCCGGCGGGCGGGAACTCCGGACGCGTCGGGGGCGACGTCCGTGAAGGAGTTTGTGCAATGCCCACATGGCTGATCGTCGTGATCGTCGTCGTGGCCATCGCGGTGCTCGGCGCCGTGATTTGGCTTGTGACACAGGAGATGCAGCGAAAGCGGCTGCAGCAGCGGTTCGGTCCGGAGTACGACCGGACGGTCGAGGAGAGTGACAATCCCCGTGCCGCGCAACGGGAACTCGCCGAGCGCGAGCGCCGTCACAAGGAGCTCGACATCCGCCCGCTGTCGGCGTCGGCGCGTGAGCGTTACGCCCGGGAATGGGCGCAGGTACAGGAAAAGTTCGTCGACGAGCCGTCCACCGCGGTCGGCGAGGCGGACCGGCTCCTCGTGGCGCTGATGGGTGAGCGCGGGTACCCCACCGAGGGGTACGAGCAGCAGGTGGCCGACCTTTCCGTGCGGCACGCCAAGACCCTCGAGAACTACCGCGCCGCGCACACCACGCAGCAGAAGAGCGACGGAGCGTCCACTGAGGACCTTCGCGACGCGATGGTGCGCTACCGCACCGTCTTCGAGGACCTGCTGACCGACGGCGCGGACGACGAGCACCGGGACCACGAACACGAACACCACGACCGTCGCAACGGGCACGACCGTGACCGTGACGACCATGACCGCGACGACCGTCGTGACGACACCGCCCAGCACGAGCACCAGGCGTCCGCGCAGCCGCGGACCGAGTGGAACGGAGGTCGCTGACCATGACCGAGCACCTGACCCGGCACAGCGCCGAACACGACGACGACTTCACCGGGCGTGAGGACGTCCACGAGCCGGACACCGCCGCCGGCGGCGACCACGCGGACTTCCGCGAACCCGGCACCGACGAGGGGTTCGACGGCGGCCAGAGCTTGAGCACGGCCGACCTCGCTTCGGCGTCGGCCCAGCCGGCCGCCGAGGAGCCCCGTGCGGAGGACACGCCCGCGCGGTCGGGTGGTGACGTCGAGGCCCAGCCGCTGATCGACGAGGACAAGGTCACCGGCTTCCGCGACCGCTGGCAGAACGTGCAGACCGGCTTCGTCGACGACCCGAAGCAGGCGGTCAGCGAGGCCGACGAGCTGGTCGCGGCCGTGATCAGCGCGCTGGCCACCACGTTCGCCGAGCACAAGAGCGAGCTGGAAGGCCAGTGGCGGCAGGGCGAGCCAGCTACCGAGGAGCTGCGGATCGCGCTGCGGCGCTACCGCTCGTTCTTCGACCAGCTGCTCCCGCGGTAGCCGGATCCGTTTGCCGGCGGGCATGATCGGGTAGCACGCCGGTGAACGGGTTCAGCAACGGGAGGCAGCCGATGAACGTGGCCGATCTGCTCGTCGACGGGTTCGGCCGGGTCCGGGAGAACGTGCACGCGGCGGTGGAGGGCCTCACCGCCGAGCAGCTCCGGACCCGGCTGGACGACGAGGCCAACTCGATCGCCTGGCTGGTGTGGCACCTGACCCGGGTCCAGGACGACCACGTCTCCGACGTGGCCGGGACCGGCCAGGTGTGGACCGGCCAGGACTGGCTTTCGCGGTTCGGTCTCCCGTTCCCGGCGGGCGACACCGGCTACGGGCACCGCCCGGCCGACGTCGAGGCGGTCCGCGTCGACGAGCCCGGTCTGCTCACCGGCTACTACGACGCCGTGCACGAGCAGACCGTCCGGTTCGTCCGGGGCCTCGACGAGCAGGCGCTCGACCGGATCGTCGACAAGGCCTGGGATCCGCCCGTGACCCTGGGCGTGCGGCTGGTGAGCGTCCTCGACGACGACATCCAGCACGCCGGGCAGGCGATGTTCGTCCGCGGCGTGCTGGAGCGCCGCTAGTCTTCGTAACCTTCCCCGCGGTGGTCGGCCAAGCGCCGCGGGCCGGGCCCGTCGGAGCCCAGCCGGTCGCCCGGGTTGGCGAGCCGGCACTTGGCCAGGGACATGCAGCCGCAGCCGATGCAGTCGGTGAGCTGGTCGCGCAGCTGTTCCATCTGGCGGATCCGCGCGTTCAGGTCGTGCTGCCAGCACTGGGAGATCCGGGCCCAGTCGGCCCGGGTCGGCGTGCGGTCGTCGGGCAGCAGGGCGAGCACCTCCCGGATCGCCGACAGCGGCATGCCGACCCGCTGGGACATCCGGATGAACGTCACCCGCCGCAGCGCGTCGCGGCAGTAACGGCGCTGGTTGCCGGCGGTGCGGCGGCTGCGGATGAGGCCTTCGTCCTCGTAGAAGCGCAGGGCCGACGCGGGCACCCCGCTGCGCCGTGAGAGTTCGCCGACGGTGAGTTCGGGCAGCGTCCGGACTGTGGCGTTGACCATGCTTCCCAGCCAACCACAGCCGCGCGCTTGACTTCAAGCGAGCTTGAAGTCTGATCCTGGCCCGGACGGCAACAACGCCGCTGTGCCAAGGAGGAAGTGTGTCCGAAGCTCCCGTGCGGGTCGCGGTGATCGTGGGAAGTGTCCGGGAAGGACGGTTCGGCCCGGTGGTGGCGGACTGGCTGGCCGGCGTCGCGGGCGACCACGGCGGCTTCGAGGTCGACGTCGTCGACCTCGCCGAGCCCGACCTCCCGATGGTGCTGCCGGCGTTCGGCTCGGCCCCGTCGGCGGCGGTTGTGGCGGAGATCGCGAAGGTGACTCCGCGGCTTCTCGCGGCCGACGCGTTCGTCGTGGTCACCCCGGAGTACAACCACAGCTATCCGGCTTCGCTGAAGAACGCGATCGACTGGCACCGCGCGGAGTGGACGGCCAAGCCGGTCGCGTTCGTGTCGTACGGCGGGATGTCGGGCGGCCTGCGCGCGGTCGAGCACCTGAGGGCGGTGTTCGCCGAGCTCCACGCGGTGACGATCCGCGACACGGTCAGCTTCCACGGCGCCCACGCTCGCTTCGGCGCGGACGGCGCGCCGACCGACGACGCGGCGGCGGTCGCGGCGAAGGCGATGCTCGACCAGCTGGGCTGGTGGGCCCGCTCGCTGACCGAGGCCCGGTCGGTCCGGCCGTATCCCGGAGCTTGACTTCAGGTCGGCTTGAAGGCCGACGATGGCGGGTATGACGACGGACCAGCTGCTCGCCGGCCTCGACCGGGCGGATGCCCTGCCGGGAGCGTCGGAGCTGCGCGAAGCGACGTATGAGCTGTTGCGGTGCGAGCCAGGCGACCGCGTCCTGGACGTCGGGTGTGGCGGCGGGCGGGCGGTCGTGGAGCTGTGCGGGCGCGGGGTGCACGCGGTGGGGGTGGATCGCGATCCGCGGATGCTGGCGGCGGCTCGGGCACGAAGCGCGGGCCTGCCCGCGCCGGCTGGCTCGCCGCCCGCGGCCGCCGGGTTTGTCGAGGCCGATGTGCTGCGGCTGCCGTTTGCCGACAGTGAGTTCCGTGGCTACCGGGCCGACAAGGTGCTGCACGAGCTGGCCGACCCGGTCGCGGCCGTCGCGGAGGCTCGGCGGGTGCTGGCCGGCGGGGGCCGGGTCGTGCTGTGCGGGCAGGACTGGGACACCCTGGTGCTCGACTCGGACCGGCCGGCGCTGACCCGCGCGATCGTCCACGCCCGCGCCGACGCGATCGCCGGCCCCCGGGCGGCGCGGCAGTACCGGACCTTGCTGGTCGATGCCGGGTTCACCGAGATCGCGGTCGAGGTCAGGACCGTGGTCGACGCCGACGGCGGCCTCCGGCCCCTGCTGGCCGGCCTCGCCGCCGCGGCCGGGGCCGCCGGTGTCGCGACGGAAGCCCAGCTCGAGGCCTGGTTGGGGGAGCAGGCGGCGCGGGCCGCGGCGGGTCGGTTCTTCCTCGCCGTCCCGATCTTCGTCGCCTCGGCCGCGGCACCCGAGCGTCCACAGTAGACAGCGCTCAGAACGCCTGGCACGTCTGGTACGGCAGCTGGACGTCCGTGCCGGAGATCGAGATCGTGCCGTCGTTCGAGTACTGCCCGTCGGTCGCCAGCGCCGCGACCGCCGTGCAGACCAGCTGGTTGATGCCGACTCCGGCGATGGACTTCAGCGGGAACGGGAAGGTGATCGCCGCGGGCGGGCCGGAGGCCACCAGTACGACCGGCTCGGCCTGGCGGGGGAGGGCCGAAACGTACCCTTCGGCCGCCTCGCTGGACGTCGGTCCGGCCAGCAGCAGCGACAGCGCCGTCTCGACGCTCACGCTGCCACCACCGGTCGATCGCGTCACCGGGGCCACCCGGCCGTCGATGACGAGGTAGAGGATCACGTCGGTGCCGCGTCCGCTGCCGGCGGTGTTGCGCAGCGTCGGCGCCGGCCCGGCCGGGACGGCGCCGGTCGGTTTGATGCCGCACGAGCTCACCAGCAGCAGCACGACCAGGACCAGGAGCTTCTTCACCGCACCTCCACGATCGGGGCCGCCCCGGGCAGGCGCAGCTCGAAGCGCGCGCCCGTGCCGGTGTTGACCGCGACGATGTCGCCGCCGTGCAACCGCGCGTTCTCGCGCGCGATGGACAGCCCGAGCCCGCTGCCCTCGGACCGCGCCCGGGCCGTGTCCGCCTTGGCGAAGCGGTCGAAGACCCGGGGCAGCACCTCGCCGGGGATGCCCGGCCCGTGGTCGGTGACGGTCAGCACGATCTCGCCGTCTTCCGCCCGCAGCACCACCTCGACCGGGGGCGCGCCGTGCCGGAGCGCGTTGCCGACGAGGTTCGCCACGACGATGTCCAGCCGCCGCCGGTCGAGCGCCGCCGTGATCCCGGGCGGCAGGTCGGCGACGACGTCGGGGTTGCCGGAACCGGGCTCCCACCCGCGTGCGCCGAGGCTGTCGGTGACGGCGGCCGCGACGTCCAGCGTCTCCCGCCGCAGCTCCGCCCGGCCGGCGTCGAACCGGGAGATCTCGATCAGGTCCTGCACCAGCCTTGTCAGCCGCTTGGTCTCCGCCGACACCAACCGAGCGGCGACGGCGGTGTCCGCCGGCAGCTGGTGCGCGTCCTCGTCGAGGACGTCGGTGACGGCGTTCATCGCCGCGAGCGGCGTCCGCAGCTCGTGTGAGACGTCGGCGACGAACCGCCGCGCGTCGGCCTCCATCGAGCGCAGCGTGCCGACCGTGCGCTCCAGCTCCGCCGCGGTGTGGTTGAACGTCGTGACCAGCTGCGCGAGCTCGTCGGAGCCCTTGACGCGCAGCCGCACGTCGAGGCGGCCCCGGCCGAGCTGGTCGGCCGCGGTGTTCAGCGCGCGGACCGGCCGCAGCACCTGCCGCGCGGCCAGCAGGGCCACCCCGACCGCGAACGGGAGAGCGAGCGCGGAGACCAGCCAGGCCTGGCGGGCCAGTTCGTCGATCGCGGCCTGTTGCTGGTCGAGCGACGTCCCCGCGAAGACATCGAGGCCGCTCGGCGTGCCCGACGCCGTCTGCACCGGGATCCCGACGTAGAACTGCGGGAACCCCTGGGCGTCGACCCGCTGGAACTGCGTGTACGTGCTGGTCGCCACGGCCCGGCGCAGCTCGGCGGGCACCTGTTCCAGCGACATGCCCGAGGTCGAGTGCAGGTCGTGGTAGACGACGAGCGCGCCGCTGGGCTTGAGCGCGGCCGCGAACGCGTCGAGGGTGGCCTGGGTCGGCGGCAGCGACACGGTCGGCAGGTACGCGACGATCTGGTCGCGCAGCTTCAGCATCGTCTGGTCCTGGATGCCCTTGAGGATGGCGTTGCGCGCGGAGACGTAGCTCGCGCCGGCCGCGGCGGTGGCGCCGAGGATCATGATGACCGCGAAGGCGGCGACCAGCCGGGGCCGCAGCCCGGCCAGCCACGAGCGGATCCGCCGGATCACGACCGGCCGAACCGGTAGCCGAACCCCCGGACCGTCTGCACGTGGTCCGGCTTCGCCGGCACGTCTTCGATCTTCGCGCGCAGCCGCTGCACGCACGCGTCGACGAGCCGCGAGTCGCCGAGGTAGTCGTGGTCCCAGACGGCCGAGAGGATCTGCTGGCGGCTGAACACCTGGCCGGGCGTGCGCGAGAGCTCCAGCAGCAGCTTCAGCTCGGTCGGCGTCAGCGACACCGGGACGCCGCCCTTGGTCACCTCGAGCCCGGCCCGGTCGATGACCAGGTCGCCGTGGCGTTCTTCTGGCTCCGGCTGCTCGCCCGGCCGTTCGGCCGGCCGCTCCGCGACGGCCCGGCGCAGCACGGCCCGGATCCGCGCGTCCAGCACGCGGGGTTCGACCGGCTTGGCGACGTAGTCGTCCGCGCCCGCTTCGAGCCCGGCCACGACGTCGAAGTCGTCGCTGCGCGCGGTGAGCATGATGATCGGGATCGGTCCCGACGCGCGCATCCGGCGGCACGTCTCGAAGCCGTCCATGCCGGGCAGCATGAGGTCGAGCACCACGATGTCGGGATGCCGGCGCACGAGCACCTCGATGCCGAGCTCACCCGACTCCGCGGTGTGCACCACGTGTCCCTGCCGGCGCAGGGCCAGTTGCAGTCCTTCCCGCACCGCCGCGTCGTCTTCCACCACCAGTACCTCGGCCACGGCGCCATTATTCGGAAATGCGCACGTCATGGCGACCCGGGCGGATCTTGTAGCAAAACCATGACATCGCCCTGACGGGATCTCGAAATGCCGGAGCCAGACTCGAAGACATGGCAGTGATCATCTCCGAGGTACGTCCCGTAACCCCGCCGGCCGGCCGCCACGCGCTCGTGACCCGGGCCGTGTCCCGCACCGCGGTGCTGGCGGCGGGCGCGGCCGGGTTCGCGCTCGCGTTCATCGCGGCCTACTTGCTCTTCGTCCGCACCGAGGCGGGGAGAGGCGTCGAGAACGGCGTCGTCCGCAGTGCCCAGTCCGCGGGGACGACGGTGGAGTGGGCGGCCCCGCTGCGGGACGCCGACCTGGTGGTCGTCCTCGGCGGCGTCGCGGTGCTGCTGGTGGTGATCGCCCTGGCCCGCCGGCGGTTCGCCCTCGGCGTGACGGCCCTGCTCATGCTCGCCGCGCCGCTGATGGTGGCGCAGCTGCTCAAGCTGTACGTCCTGGACCGCCCGAGCACGGGCGACCGGTTCGGCGTCGCGAGCCACAACAGCTTTCCCAGCGGGCACGTCAGCGCGGCGATGGCCGTGCTGGTGGCGCTCGCGATCGTCCTGCCGCGCCGGTTCCGCCCGCAGGCCCTGGTGGCCGGCGGGGTCGGCGTCGCCTGGGTCGCGGCCGCGGCCGTGGCGCTGGGCTGGCACCGGTTGAGCGACACCGTCGGCGGCTGTCTCCTGGTCGCCGCGGTCACCTGCGCCGGGGCGGCGGTGGTGTCCGCCCGCCGCCCCGACGGTGACCGGGTGCCACCGGTGCCGGTGCTCTGCGGCCTGCTCGCCCCGGTCGCGTTGGTGCTGGCGGGATATCTGGTCCTCGGGACGGCGACGTCGGGCGCGGCCCAGTTCGTCGCCGCGATGGTGCTCGCCGCGCTGTCGGCGATGGCGGTGGTGTTGCTGCTCGTGGTGCCGTTGAGGCGGGTGGCGTTCGACCCGGCGGAGGTCCGGATCCGGCGGCTTCGGCGTCGCTGACCGGACGCGACCGAACGGCCGGGTGATCCCGAGTCCAGTGCTATCGTTGATCTCGCCTGCCGGGATCGACAGCACATCGGGTGCCCGATTGCGGCGATGAAGGCATCGGCATCGCATGCACTAAAAGTCGGCTCTAGTGAGCTGACGTGTGAATGTATCCAGTGATCAAGATACCGACTGGTTAACAGGGTAGGCGGTACTCAGTCCCTCTCGGACCGGTCCGCTACCGGACCCCCAGGGGGAGCGACACCGCTGTTCGCAGGTCTGGTGCTTCCCCGGTCGTCCGTCATCGGCCGGGGACTACCGGCGATCACAGACCGAGTGCGGCCCGCAGCGCGGTCACCGCCGCCGCCACGGCAGTTCCCGCTCCACCGGCGCTCTTGGCCAGCGCGACCAGGGTGTTGAGCCGGCGCAGCATCCCGGGCTTGTCCGGCTCCTTGGCGGCCAGTTCCTTGTTCACGCTCGCGATGGCATCTTCTGCTTGGTCCGCGGCTTCGTCGGTCACCTTGCCGCGCAGCCCGGCGACTTTCGCCTCGAGATCCTCCACGAGCGCCGCGAGGTCGGCACCCTGCGAGCCCATGTTCACGTCACGCATCGTGACCGTGGACTTGGACGCCACGACGCCGGCCGAGCCGTGGACGACGGTTTCGTTCTTCTCCTGCACGAGATCTCCTCCGTTGATCAGATAGAAGTTCCCCCGGGGGCGCTCCAGCGCCTCGGACAGCATGGCCGCGGCATCCGTCAGCTTGCGGGCGAGACCCTTGCTCGACATCCGGTCGCTCAGAACCCGCAGCATCCAGATGCGGTCGGCGTAATGGCCGTGCGCCGCGTCGATCACCTCGGTCAGGTACTCGTGTTGCGTCAGTCCGTGCCGTTGCGGTCGCAGCAGCTTGCCGCACATGTCGTCGAGGAAATCCTCGATCCCGGCGCCGGGTGCCAGCCGGCCGGACCGGCAGAACCCCAGCACGGTCTCCAGCGCCGCCAAGTCCGCGTGCAGGTGCGACACCTGCACGCGCAGCCGCCGCAGGAGCTCACGGTCGGAACCCGACGTGTCGGCGATGGTCCAGCACGACACCGGCGTGTTCGTGACGATGGGGGAGGTGTGCCAGAGCCGGACCGGTGGCGGCTCGTCCCTCGAGCGTTGCTGCACCTCCAGGAAGACACCGGGGGTGCCGACCGAAACCCACCAGCGTGGCGGCGTGAAACCGCTGGGGGTACTACGAGTCGTGGCGCGCAGCAAGTGGCCGGCGAGCGCCGGACCGAAGTGCACCAGGGGCTGTGGCGCGTCCACGCCGCCTCGGATGCGTGCCCGCACGCCGAGCGCCGTCCGGGCACCCGCGCCGACCGTCGCCAGATCCAGTCCCCGGAAGTCGAGATCGCAGAAGAACCCGATCTCGAACCGGCCGACGACACCGTCGCTGTAGAACCTCCGGAACAAGGGCTTGAGCCGGACCTTGAACGGAAGCCGTGGGTCCGTTCCGCGCAACCCCGACAGGATGATCCGGTTCCGCGCGTCGACGTAGTAGGACTCGTTCAGCCAGGGGGACGGGTTTCCGCGCATCCGCCGTCGGACCGGTCCGAGGCCGCGGATGAAGTCCGTTCTGCAGTCGTCCTGCGAGCCGCGGGGGTGGACTCGCAACGGGTGCGGCCACTTCGGAGAGTCGATGCGATGGCCCGGACCGGCCACCAGCTGCCGGACGTCGACGACCGGATGCTGTACCACGACCAGCACGCCGTCACCCCCTCCCGGCCATCCGGAGCGCCGTTCGAAGATCGGTCCGGTGGTCCCCGTCGTTACAGTCGAACGATACGTGTTCGACCGTCGGTAGCGGGCAGCGCGCACCGTCGGCGAGGGGTCCAGTTCCGGGGGATTGGACCGCGACAGCGGCCGATCGTCGCGCCTAGCGTCGGTGGGGTGCACCCGAGGCTTGCCGAAGACCTGAAGTCCTTGCCCGACCTGCTCGACGCCGCGCGGAAACTCGCCGGGGAAGCGCTGGCGGGGCTGCCTGAGCGGCCCGCCGCCGTCCCGCCCGGCGACCCGGCCCGGGCGCCGCTGCCGCTCGACGGTGCCGGGGGACGGGCCGCGCTGGAGGAGTTCTCGCAACGCTGGGAAGCCGGCTTCGCGGGCAGTGCCGGGCCCCGCTACCTCGGGTTCGTCACCGGGGGCGCGACTCCGGCGTCGCTGGCCGGGGACTGGCTCACCGCCACCTACGACCAGAACCCCGCCAGCGGCATGGACTCCTCGGCGCAGGACCTCGAGCGCGAGACCGTCGGCTGGCTGGCCGAGCTGTTCGGGCTCGGCGCGGAGTTCTCCGGCGCGTTCGTCACCGGCGCCACGATGTCCACGGTCACCGGTCTCGCCATCGCCCGCGAATGGCTCGGCGAGCGCGCCGGGGTGTCGGTGTCCGACGACGGCGCCGCCGCGCTCGGCCCGGTCACCGTGCTGTCCGGCTCGCCGCATTCGAGCATCCTGAAGGCGTTGTCGTTCCTCGGGATGGGCCGGTCGGCGCTGCGGAAGGTGCCGACGCTGGCGGGCCGCGAAGCCGTCGACGTCGCGAAGCTGGCCGAAGCGCTCGACTCGCTCGACGGGCCGGCCGTCGTCGTCGCGAACGCCGGCACCGTCAACACCGTCGACTTCGACGACCTGCGCGCGATCGCCGCGCTCAAGCAGCGGTACGACTTCTGGCTGCACGTCGACGCCGCGTTCGGCGGGTTCGCCGCGCTCGCGCCGGAGCACGCGGCGCTCGTCGCGGGCCTCGACCAGGCCGACTCGGTGGTCGTCGACCTGCACAAGTGGCTCAACGTGCCCTACGACTCCGCCGTCCAGTTCACCCTCCGCCGCGACCTGCAGCTGCGCGTGTTCAGCAACAACGCCGCCTACCTCGGCGAAATCGGCGAAACCCCGGACTTCCTGCACCTCACGCCGGAGAACTCCCGGCGGCTGCGCGCCCTCCCGGCCTGGTTCTCGCTCGTGGCCTACGGCCGGGACGGGCACCGCGAGATCGTCGAGCGCTGCGTGTCGCTCGCCCGGGACCTCGGCGCGCGGCTCGACGGCTCGCCCCGCTGGCGGCTGCTCGCGCCGGTGCGGCTCAACGTCGTGTGCTTCGCCCCGGCCGAGGACGTCACCCAGGACCGGATCGACGCCCTCGTCGACGCCATCGCCGAGGACGGGACCACCTTCCTCACCCCGACCGTGTACGACGGCCACCCGGCGCTGCGTGCGGCCTTCAGCAACTGGCGGACGACCGCGGCCGACGTCGACAGCGTCTTCGCCGTGCTCGAGCGCTTGGCCGCCGGCTAGCTGCGGTCCGACTTCGGCATCAGGTACTTCCACGGCGAGGCACCGACGCCCAGCTCGCACGGCACGTGCACCAGCGCGGGCCGTCCCGCGGCGAACGCCTTGTCGAGCGCGCCGCGCAGGTCGTCCGGGGTGCGCGCGGTCAGGCCGAGCGCGCCGAACGTCTCGGCGAGCCGGGCGAAGTCCGGGTTCCGCAGCCGCCCGCCCAGCGCGCGGCCCTCGAACAGCCGCTCCTGGTCGAGGTGGACGTTGCCGTAGTAGCCGTTGTCGAACACGACCGCCACCACGTTGAGTCCATATTGGACGGCCGTGGCCAGCTCCTGCGCGGCGAACATGAAACCGCCGTCCCCGGTCACGGAAACCACCGGCCGGTCGGGGAAGGCCGCCTGCACGCCGAGCGCCGTCGGGTAGCCGAACCCGAGCGTGCCCTGGTGGCCGCACGTGACGAAGGTGCGCGGCGAGTAGATGTCGAACCCGAAGTAGGACGCGAAGCCGACCTGGCAGATCTCTTCGACGAAGAACCCGTCGCGCGGCAGCACGTCCCGGATCGCCCGCAGGTACTCCAGTTCGGGCCCGACATCGGTGAACTGCCCGGCCACGGTCGCCTTCAGCGCGGCGAACTCCGCGGTCCGGTCCGTCCGTCGCGGGCCGGCGGCCTCGGTCAGCGCGGCCGTCGAGTCGGCGGCGTCGGCGATGATCGCGACGTCCGCTTGCAGCCGGGTCGCCTGCCGCGGGTCGATGTCGAGCAGGATCGTCTTGAGCCCCGCGGGTTTCTCCGGCCAGCGGAACCAGGACAGCTCCATCCGCGACCCGATGCCGATCACCACGTCGGTTTCGGCCCACCGCTCGAAGCCGGAGACGCAGGTGAAACCCAGCGGGTGGTCGTCGCCCACGATGCCGCGCCCGCCGCGGAACGGCACCACCGGCGCCTGCAGCCGCTCGGCCAGCGCCCGCACCTCGGCGGCCGCGTGCCGGGCGCCGCCGCCCACCATGATCATCGGGTTCTTAGCGCCGTGCAGGAGTTCCGCCGCCTCGGCGACGGCCGCCGGGTCGACGGCCGGGCGGGGCAGCGGCAGCGGGCCGGCCACCTCGGCGGGAGCGCGCAGGCCCAGCACATCCCAGGGCACCGCCAGGGAGACCGGCCGCGGCCGCCCGCCCGCGGCTTCGCGGAAGGCGGTCGCCAGCGCGTCCGGGACCTCGACCGGGTGCTCGACGAGCGCCGACCACTTGGTCAAGGTCTGGAGGGTGGCCAGCTGGTCGGGCATCTCGTGCAGGTGCCCGAGCCCGCGGCCGAGGTACGCGCGGGGGATCTCGCTGGTCAGGCACAACACGGGTGCGCTGGCCCCGTGAGCCGAGAGCATCGCGGCCGAGGCGTTGAGGACGCCGGGGCCGGGCACGACGGTGTAGACGCCGGTGCGGCCGGTCGCCTGGGCGTACCCGAACGCCATGTAGGCCACGGTCTGCTCGTGCCGGGCGCCGATCACCCGGATGTCGTCCGCGCGGGCCAGGCTGTCGAACAGGTCGTAGGTCTGCACGCCGGGCAGGCCGAAGACGGTGTCGACGCCGTGGGCTCGCAGCCCGTCGACGATCAGGTCGGCCGCAGTCGGGGCGGGCGGGGGAATCGGCATCGGCACGGCCTCCTGGGCGTCGTCCGTCGGCGGGACCATATATGGTTTCCTACATGATCAGCGCGTCCTCGGGAAGACCGGTCACGAAGTCCCAGCTGGCCTACGAGACGATCAAGGCCAGGATCCTCGACGGCCGCTACGGGCCCGGCTACCGGCTGGTGCTCGACCAGATCGGCCGCGAGCTCGAGGTCAGCGCGGTGCCGGTCCGCGAGGCCCTGCGCCGGCTCGAGGCCGAGGAGCTGATCGAGTTCGAGCGGAACGTCGGGGCCCGGGTGGTGGCCATCGACCCCACGGAGTACCAGCACGCGATGGAGACGGTGGCGATCGTCGAGGGTGCCGCGACCGGGCTGGCCGCGCCGCTGCTGACGCCGGCGGATCTGGCGCGCGCCCGGTCGCTGAACGAGCGGATGCGCCGGAGTCTCGCCGAGTTCGACCCGCTCGCGTTCACGGCGCTGAACGCGGAGTTCCACGAGGTGCTGTTCGGCGCCTGCCCGAACCCGAACCTGGTCGACTTGGTGCAACGCTGCTGGACTCGGCTGGCCGCGGTACGTGACAGCTCGTTCGCGTCCGTGCCGGGGCGGGCGCCGGAGTCGGTTGAGGAGCACGAGCGGTTGCTTGCGCTGATCGAGGGTGGGGGTGAGCCGGCGGAGGTCGAGCGGTTCGCGCGGGCGCATCGGCTGGCGACTTTGGAGGCTTATCTCGCGCGGGGGCGGTGATGGTCGGCGGGCTTGGCTGACGGGTTGCTGGGGTGGGCGGGTGGAGACGCCCGGTTGCGCGATCTGGGCAGGCGAGGGTCGCTCGCGTGGTGCGCTGGGTGGCGCGGGTTGGTCGCGGCTGGCTCGGCTGAAGGGGCTTCGCTGGCTGGGGCGGGGCGATGTTGCCGGGCTGGCGCTGAGGCGGGTGGCAGATGGCTCGGTTGAAGCGACCTGGGGTGGGCGAGGGCCGCTTGCGTTGTGCGCGGGCGAGGGCGCTCGGATGGTGCGTTGAGCGGGCGAGGCGCGCTCGGATGGTGGCTTGGGCTGGCGAGGGGCGCTCGGGTTGTGCGTTGGGTGGGCGCGGTTGGTCCGGTCGTGTTCGGGGCGGCGGTCCTTTGCTCGGTTGAGGGTTGCCTGGGCCGCCTGGGGAGTGTCAGGGTCGGGGATGCCGATCTTCTCCGCGCCGGATGGGACCGCGCTTGCCTTTCGTCTTTTCGGTTCCGGTGGTGCGCCCGTCGTCTGCCTGCCCGGTGGGCCCATGCGGGCCGGGGCCTATCTGGGGGATCTTGGTGGGCTTGGGGCTCGGCGGCGGCTTGCCGTGCTGGATTCGCGGGGGACTGGGGACTCCGAGGTACCCGATGACCCCTCGACCTATCGGTGCGATCGGCAGGTCGAGGACGTCGAAGCGTTGCGCAAGCACCTTGGCCTCGAGCGGTTCGACCTGCTGGGGCACTCGGCCGGGGCGAGTCTTGCCACTCTCTATGCCGCTCGGTATCCCGGGCGGCTGCGGCGGCTTGCGCTCGTCGCTCCCAGTCCGCGGGCCGTCGGGTTGCAGCTGCCCGTTGGCGATCGGCGGCTGATCATGGCGCGGCGGGCCGGTGCGCCCTGGTTCGAGGCCGCCGCCGCGGCCTATGAGGCGATTGCCGCCCGGGCTGCCACCAGTGCCGACTGGGCCGCCGTTGCCCCGATGTACTACGGCCGCTGGGACGACGCCGCCCGGCGGCACCAGGCTGCCGAGGCCGGTCAGCGCAATGGTGCCGCCGCGCGCGTCTACAACGCCGATGGTGCCTTCGAACCCGAGCTGACCCGGGTCGCGCTCGGTGGCGTCGAGGCTCCCGTGCTGGTGCTCGCGGGCGAGCTGGACTGGATCGCCAGCCCGGGCGTCGCCGGCGAGTTCGCCGGGCTGTTCCCGGATGCGCGGGTCGTCGTCCTGCCCGGTGCCGCGCACTACCCCTGGCTGGACGACGCGCCCGCGTTCGTCTCAGCCGTGGCCGGGTTCCTGGGCTGAGGCGGGGTTGCGGCGTGGCTTGATGCGGACCGCCGGCAGCTCCGGTGCCGGCAGCCGCGGCGGGATGCCCGTGTAGCCTGTGACGCTGCCGAACTGGTCGGACTCCGCCTGCCAGGCTTCGCGGAAAGCCGCGATCTCCTCGTGGGTCCGGCCGAGGAAGTTCCACCACATCAGGATTTCCTCGTCGAACGGGGTTCCGCCCAGCAGGAGGAACCGGGCCGGCGTCGCGCCCCGGTTGCTCAGCGTCAGAGAGCGGAGGCCGGTGCCGACGTAGCCCAGCTCGGCCGCGCGGACGCGGGTGCCCGCGACGACGACGTCGCCGGAGTCGACCAGGACGCCGTGCTCGAAGCGGGGGTCGACGCCGAGGGACATGTGGGCGTCCGGGCCCAGCACGATCTCCGCGCCCAGGAGCGGGGTGAACGTCGGGATCGGGGACGTGCGCCCGGCCAGCGACCCGAGGAACACCCGGATCTCGGCGCCTTCGATCCGGTTCACCGACGGCACGTAGTGGTCGAAGGCGCGGGCCGTGTGGCGGTGCCGCTCGGGCAGGGCCACCCAGAGCTGGACGCCGTGCAGCGTCTTCGCGGCTTCGGTCGAGACCTCCGAGTGGCAGATGCCGTCGCCGCCGGTCATCAGGTTCAGCTCGCCGGGGCGGATCATCGCGTGCGTGCCCAGGCTGTCGCGGTGCTCGATCTCGCCGGCGAACAGCCAGCTCACCGTCTGCAGGCCGGTGTGCGGGTGCGGGGCGACGTCCATCGCGCCGGTCACCTCGGTCGGGCCGTAGTGGTCGGCGAAGCACCAGGCGCCGATCAGGGACCGGGAGCGCTGGGGGAGCGTCCGCCGGACCCGCATCGCCCGTGGGCCGCCCAGGGGGACCTCACGCGGGGTGAGGATCTCGACGGCCGGGTGCTCGGGGTCGGCCGTCGCGGGCCGGTCGCCGCAGGCGAGCTCGGTGGGGGCGGCCTCGGTGTTGCTCATGGCCGCCACGGTAGTCGCGATCCCCGCCCGGGCTCGGTCTTGGTTGAGGGGCGGGCCAGGTGGAGATGGTGACAGCGGGCTCATCGGCCGGGGATGTGCCTGCGCCGCGAGGGGTTTCGGCCGGCCGGTGGCTGCGACCCGGCCGGGTGGACGGGGCTGTGCCTGCGCGGACGGGACTGGTGGCGCCGACTCGGTCGGGTGGGCCGAGGTATGCCTGCGCGACACGGGGTCTCGGGCGGCCGGGTGGCAGCGACCTCGCCGGGGTGGGCAGGGTCGGTCCGGTGGCGCCGACTCGGTCGGGTGCGCCGGGGTGCGCCTGCGCGACAGGGCGGCTGGGTGGCTGCGACCTCGCCGGGGTGGGGGTGTACCCCGCGCGGCGGGGGCCGGGTCGGCGGGGCCGCCGACCTCGGCCGCCGAGAACGAGGTCCTCGGGCGATGCCTGCAGGCGCGGCTGAGCAGCTCGTCGGGATCGGGCACGCGCCCGGGGTTGTGGAGTTGTCAAGGTTCGCGTCGCCGGGTCAGGCGGCGTGGTGCTTCTGATGCTGTGCCTTGAGGATCGCCTGGCCGTCGGGGGTCAGGGTGGCCGGGACCAGCTCGCCCGGGAGGCCGGGGCGGGCCGCGCGGAGGAGGCCCTGGTGGGCCAGTGTGTGGGCCGCGAACTGGTCGCCGCACGAGACTCCGTCGATGAACAGGTCCGGCTCGCTGCTGCAGGACACCCGGCCGCGGCCTGCGCCGACCGCTCGCAGCATCGCCAGCATGCGGTGGTTCACCAGGGGGTGCACGGCCGGTGTTCCGGTCTGTTCGTCGCTGGTCATCTCGGTCCCTCCCGCTCGTGGTTCGACCTCTTCCTATCCATGCGTCGAACCAGGTGACGGGATTTCGACAGCACAGGCGGAACCGGCCTGACCTGAAGCGTCCGTCCATCGTCACCGCCGGCGGTCGAGCCCGGGTCGACTCAGAACGGAGGCTCCGCGCCGGCGGCCACCGGGACCGGCTCCGGTGTCCACGAACTGCTCTCCTCGCCGCCGGCGGCCCGGCTGAGCCTGGTCACCTTCGCCGTGGCGTACCGCAGGGCCGGGCCGATCTCGTCGACGTCGAGCTCCGTCACGGTGCGCTTCTCACCCTCCTTCGTGTCGTACGACCGCTGTCTCAGCCGGCCTTGGACGACCACGCGGGTGCCGCGCCCGAGCGACTCCGCGACGTTCTCCGCGTACTGCCGCCACAGGCTGCAGCGCAGGAACAGCGCCTCGCCGTCGCGCCAGGCGCCGGACTCGCGGTCGAACGTGCGCGGCGTGGACGCGACCGTGAAGTTCGCGACCGCGGCGCCGGACGGCGTGAACCGCAGCTCGGGGTCGGACGTCAGGTTGCCGACCACGGTGACCAGCGTTTCGCCTGCCATCGGTCTCCTCCTTCTCCTCCGGGTGCGGGTGCACCGCTCTCGCCGACGAGGAGAGCACGGGGGTCCGACAGTTCCGGGCCGGGCGACGAGATGCCGGTACCCGGCCGGGCTGGTTTCCTGCCGCCATGCCGACGGCGTTTCAGAAGGAGCTGGGCACGCTCGCCCACCGGCTCGCGGACCTGTGCGCGCTGGTCGTGCGCGCGCTCGAAGACGCCACGCGTTCCGTCCTCGAAAGTGACCACACGCTGGGCGGACGGGTGCGGGAAGACGTCGCCGCGGTCGTCGCGCTCGGGGCCGCGTGCGAGGACCAGGCCTGTGCGCTGCTGGCCCTGCACACGCCGCGGGCCGACGACGTGAAGGTGGTCGTCGCCGCCGTCCACACCGCCGCGGATCTCACTCGGATGGGTGGTCTTGCGCGGGAGGTCGCGGAGCCGCGGCGGGTGCCGGTGGAGGTGCGGCCGTCGCTCGGGCGGCTGGGCGGGCACGCGGTGGCCGCCGCCCGGGCGCTTCAGGGGCTGCTCGCCGGAGCGGGCGGCGCCGGAGAGGACGGCGCCGGAGTGGCCGACGCCGTCGCGCTCGCCGAGGCCGCGGAGCGGGCGCTGCGTGAAGAGGTACGCGGGCACGCCGCGGTCGACGTGGTGCTGCTCGCGGCGGTCTACGGGCGGTTCGCCGGGACCGCGGCCGTGATCGCGCGCCGGGCCGCGGCGTTCGCGCCGGTGGATGCCTGACCGAGCGAGGATTGCGCCGATTTATCCCTGATTGTCCGAAAAGGACGGCTCAGTTGCCCTGCTGCGGGAACTGCTGCCCGCCACCCTGCGACGGGTGCTGCGGCTGCGGGAAACCCTGCGGCTGGGACGGGTGCGGCGGCTGGAAGCCCTGCGGCGCACCCTGCTGCGGGAAACCCTGCTGCTGCGGGTACCCGCCGGTCGGCGGCTGCTGGCCCTGCTCCTCCTGCGCCTGCAGGCGGACGGCGTCCTCCTTCGGGATCCGGTTCTCGATCCCGCAGAACGTGCACTGCGCGGAGTACTTCACGCTGATCGGGAAGAGCGGGATGAAGAAGAGCGTGAACTTCGTGACCGCCTTGCGCACCGCGTGCGAGGCGGGGTTGCCGCACCGGCCGCACAGGAAGGTCGTCATCGCGAGCACGTAGATCCGTGTCCGCCAGCCCCAGATCAGCATCGGTACTTCTTTCTCCCAGGTCTTCTGTCCGCCGCGCAGCGTCGCACACCGGCGCGCCGCCGCGTGGCGGTTTCGCGGAACTCGGGGACTAGATTGTGATCATGCCGAGCGATTTCGCCCTCAAGACCATGAACGCCGTGCACCGCGGCCTGATCAAGCTCACCGGCGGGAAGGTCGGCTGGCACGCCGCCATGCCCGTCCTGGAGCTCACCACGACCGGCCGCAAGAGCGGGCAGCCGCGGTCGGTGCTGCTGACCTCGCCGCACCAGGACGGCGACACGCTGGTCGTCGTGGCTTCGCGAGGCGGGGACGACACGCACCCCGCGTGGTTCCTCAACCTGCGCGACAACCCGGAGGTCGAGGTCTCGCTCAAGGGCGCCCCGAAGCGGCCGATGCACGCCCGCGTCGCCGACGCCGACGAGCGCGCGAAGCTCTGGCCGAAGATCTCCGGCGACTTCAAGAACTACGCGCAGTACCAGACCAAGACCGAGCGCGAGATCCCGCTCGTCTTCCTCGAACCGCGCTAGCTCCGCGCGGTCAGGTAGTCCGGGTCCGGGCCGGGGATCTGCTGGTCCGGCACGCCCGCGAGCAGCTGGCTCATCGCGTGGAAGTACGGCGGCGCGGCGACCGTGCCGCCGAACGCGCCGTGGCCGCAGTTGCCGAGGTGCACGGGGGTGCCGGGGCAGATTTCGCGTGGGTGCGAGCCGTCGGCGAAGACCATCGACGACACCGCGTAGCCGTCGACGCCGCCGACGAACGCCACGGACTCGCTCTGCTGCGTCGTCCCGGTCTTGCCGATGTCGGGGCGGGTCCAGCCGGCCGCGTGGGCGGCCTGGGCCGACGTGCCGTCCGTCGTGTCCTTGCTCAGGCCCGCTTCGAGGGTGTTGGCCACGCCGGTCGGGATGACCTGCTCGCACGCCTGCTGCGCCACCGGGACGGCGGTCCCGTTCCGGTCGGTCACCGACAGGATCGGGTTCGGCGGGCACCAGACGCCGCCGCTCATCAGCGTCGCCGAGACGTTCGCCATCTCCAGCGGGCTGACCGGGCTGTTGCCGAGGGTGAACGACAGCAGGTTCTGGAAGTACTTCGACTGCGGCTGGTTGTACTGCGGGTTGGCCGAAGCGGGGTCCGGCGCCGCGCCCGCGTCGTTGGTCGCGAGGGTGTTCCGCAGCCCCAGCTTGTAGGCCATGTCCAGCACGGCCGGCATCCCGACCTGGCTCTCCAGCCCGACGAAGGCGACGTTCGGCGACGTCGCGAGACCGTCGGCGAGGCTGATCGGATCGGCGTAGTGGCCGTCGTTGTGGACGGTGTAGCACGCCGTGCGCGCGTTGGCGTTCGGCGGCGCGAAGCACTGGCTGTCCGGGTTGGGCAGCGGCGTCTCCAGGCCCGCCTTGCCGGTGACGAGCGCCGCGGCCGAGGTGAAGATCTTGAACGACGAGCCCGCGCCGAACTCGTTGCTCGCGTCGGCGACGATGTCCGTGGACGTCTCGCCCTGGGCCGGATCCGTGCCGTAGTTCCGGTTCGCGACCATGGCGAGCACCTGGTGGCCGGCCGAGCCCGGCTGGACGACGGCGAAGGTGTTCGCCACGCCGTCCTGGGTGGTCGGCACGTTCGCGTCGACGGCGTCCTTCGTCACCTGGGAGACGTGCGGGTCGAGCGTGGTCTTGATCGTGTAGCCGCCGGTGGCCAGCTGGTCCGCGGTGAAGCCGGCGTGCACCAGGTAGTTCTCGGCGTAGGCGCAGAAGAACCCCGCGTCCGGCGCCGCGCCCATGCACGTCGCGGACGGCGTCACGGGTCCGTCCGGCAGCAGCCCGAGCGGCGCCGCCTTCGCCGTCGCCGCGTAGGACGCCGGGAGGGAGCCGTTGCTGACCATGGCGTCGATGACGAGGTTGCGGCGCTGCAACGCTTTGTCCGCGTGGGTGTACGGGTTGTAGACGCTGGGGTTGTTCACCATTCCGGCGAGCAACGCCGCCTGCGGCACGGTCAGTTTGTCCGCCGTCGTCCCGAAGTAGGCTTTCGCCGCGGAGGCAACCCCGTACACCGTTCCGCTGAATTCGACCACATTGAGGTAATTCGCCAGAATGTCGTCCTTGCTCATGGTGTCGTTGAGCTGGACGGCCATTTTCGCCTCGCGCAGCTTGCGCGCGAGCGAGTCCTCACGGTCTTCCTGCTGCGCGATCGGGTTGGTCCGGTCGACCACGTTCACGAGGTAGTTCTTGACGAGCTGCTGCGAGATCGTCGACGCGCCCTGCAGCGCGCCGCCGGCGCTGTCGTTGACCGCCGCGCGCAGCATGCCCTGCATGTCGACGCCGCCTTCGGTGTAGAAGCGGCGGTCCTCGATCCCGATGATGGCGGCCTTCATCGTCGTCGCGATCCCGGCCGAGGTCACCGGCAGCCGGTACTGCGCGTAGAGCGTCGCGATCGGCGTGCCGTCCCGGTCGGTCACGGTCGTGGTCAGCGGCGGGTCGGCGGCGGCGAGCTGGGCGGAAATGGCGTCCACCGAATCGCTGACCTGATTCGACAGCAGGCCGGCGCCGATGGCGGCGGGCGCCATCGTGCCCGCCACCAGAATTCCGGCGAGAACACACAAACCGGCAAAAGAGACCACGCCAGGGCGACCATTCACGAATCCGAGATTAGCCATCCGGGAATGAAGCTTCCGTTCGGTGAGACATGTGCCTCAACGGGCCAACCTGCCGAGCAGGGCCGAAGCGACCGAAATCGCGGCGACCGTCGCCGCGGTCAGCACGGCGAAGTCGAGCCCGAGGTGCGACGGGGTGCCGATCAGCAGCCCGCGCAGCGCGTCGACCTGGTAGCTCAGCGGGTTGACGTGGCTGAGCACCTTGAGCCACGACGGCATCAGGTCCACCGGGTACAGCGCGTTCGAGCCGAAGAACAGCGGCATCGTGATCGCCTGGCCGATGCCCATCAGCCGTTCGCGCGACAGCACGATCCCGGCGATCACGATGGACAGGCAGCAGAAGAACGCCGACCCGAGCACGAGCACGACGGCCATCGCGAGCAGCTTCAGCGGGTTCACGGTCAGCCCGACGCCGAGGATCGCGGCCAGGATCAGCACCATCAGGGCCTGCACGAGCGCGCGGACGCCGGCGGCGAACGCCTTCCCGGCGACGAGCGCGGCCCGCGGCGTCGGCGTCACCAGGAGCTTGGCGAGCACGCCGGCGTCGCGTTCCCAGATGATCTGGATGCCGTAGAAGATCGAGATGAACAACGCCGACTGCGCGAGGATGCCGGGCGCGAGGTAGTCGAGGTACGGTGTCGAGCCGGTCGGGATCGCCTTCAGCCGGGTGAACGTCTCCCCGAAGATCAGCAGCCACAGCGCGGGCTGGATCGCCCGGGTGAGCAGCTCGGTCTGGTCGCGGCGCAGTTTCTGTAGCTCCACCAGGCACATCGCGCCGACGCGGGCGGCGAGGATGCGCACCTGGCGCAGCGGGCCGGGGTCAGCCGAGACGGCGGGCGGTGCGGCGAGCGGCACGGACACTGCGGATCCCTCCTTCGTCGGTTTCGAGGCGGTCGCCGGTGACCGCCCGGAACACGTCGTCCAATGTGGACCCCGGGCCGAGGTCGGTCTCGAGGTCGGCGGGGGTGCCCAGCGCCCGGATCCGGCCGGCGTGCATGAGCGCGACGCGGTCGCAGTACTGCTCGGCCTCGTCCATGTAGTGGGTGGTGACGAGCACGGTCATGCCGGTGTCGGTGCGGATCTGCGTGATCCGCTCCCACACGGCCGAGCGGGCGACCGGGTCGAGCCCGATCGTCGGCTCGTCGAGGATCAGCAGCCGCGGCGAGCTGACCAGGGCCTGGGCGAGCTCGAGCCGGCGGATCATGCCGCCGGAGTAGCCCTTCGCGACGCGATCGGCTTCGCCGGCCAGCCCGACGAGGTCCAGTGCGCGCCGCACCTCACCGTCGCGCCGGGCGCGCGGCACGTCGAAGAGCCGGGCGAACAACGCGACGTTCTCGCGGCCGGTGAGCGCGCCGTCGGCCGACAGCTGCTGCGGGACGTAGCCGATGAGCCGCCGCACGGCCATCCGGCGGCGCGTGACGTCGACGCCGAAGACCGTGATGCGGCCCGCCGCGGTGGGCAGCAGCGTGGTGATCATCCGGAGGGTCGTCGTCTTGCCCGCCCCGTTCGGGCCGAGCAGGCCGAACACCTCGCCGGGCGCGATCTCCAGGTCGACGCCGTCCACCGCGCGGGTCGTCCCGAACGAGTGGCTCAGGCCGGTGCACCGCACCGCGGGTTCGGTCATGGCTGCTCCTTCAGGATGCCCATGAGCTTTTCGAGGGCGGGCAACGCCTGTTCGATCGCTGCCGTGTCCTCTTCGGACAGTCCGGTGAGTGCTTCGGCGACGAGCCCGGTCCGGGCGCGCCGCCACGACGCCATCCGGTCGCGCGCGGCGCCGGTGACCTCCAGCCGGGCCGCGCGCCGGTCGGCCGGGTCGGCTTCGCGGCGCAGCAGGCCGGCGTCGACGAGCTGGTTCACCAGCGTGCTGACCGAGTTGGCGGCCAGGTGCAGTTCGCGCGCGGCCGCGGCGACGCCGATGCCGGGCTGATCGGCCACGACGCGCAGGACCTCGACCTGGGCGCCGGGCAGCGGGAAGCCGGGCACCTCGGCGCGCACGCGGCGGCGCACCACCCGGCGGATCCCCTGGACGGCGCCGAGCAGTCGTTCGGCGAGCTCGGTCATGTCGCCAAGGTAGCTCTGACTCAGATCTATTAGCAACGCTAAATGTCTGGTTGGCGAGGAAGCTCCCGGTTCAGCGGGCGGCTTCGGCGAGAGCCAGGTCGAGCAGACCGGGGAAGCGCGCGTCGAACTCCTCGCGGCGCAACGCGTTCAGCCGCTGCGTGCCGCTGTCCCACTGCTTCAGCAGGCCGGCCGCGCGAAGGATCTTGAAGTGCCGGGATGCGGCGGGCTTGCTGACCGGCGGCATGATCGCGCCGCACGACTGGCCGGGTTCACGCGCGAGTGCGGCGACCATGGCCAGCCGATACGGGTCGCGCAGGGCTTCCAGGGCCTCGGCGAACGTGACGTCCTCGAGGGCCGGGTGGTCCAAGGGGGTCGCGGTGCGGCTGGCCATGGTCCGAGTATCCCTTGGTTGCCGGAGCGCGGGCGGCTGTGCCATGGTCGATGTTAGCCAATCGATTAACATGAGGAGGTCGGCGGTGCGCGTCTATCGCCCCGAATCCGGCAAGCTGGTCCAGCGTGAAGAGGCTGTTCCGGAGCCCCGGCGCGGCGAGGTGCTCGTCCGGGTCCGGGCGACGTCGCTGAACTACCGGGACCTGCTCATCCTCGACGGCGACCACTTCACCAACGGGCCCGGGAGCCTGATCCCGGTCTCCGACGCCGCGGGCGAGGTCGCCGCGGTCGGCGAGGGCGTCACGCGCTTCGCCGTGGGCGACCGGGTGATCAACGCCTTCCACTCGAACTGGATCGCGGGACGGCTGCCGGATTCTCTGGTCGGCTACGGGAACGGGCAGGACGGCTGGCTCACCGAGTACCGCGCCGTCTCCGAGCACGCCCTCGTCGCGCTGCCGGATTCGCTGACCTTCGAACAAGGGGCGACGCTGCCGTGTGCCGCCGTCACCGCCTGGACGTCGCTCGCCGGCGTGCGGCCGGGCGACGTCGTGCTCACCCTCGGCACCGGTGGGGTGTCGCTGTTCGCCCTGCAGCTGGCCAAGGTGCTCGGCGCGCGGGTGGTCGCCACGACGTCCAGTCCGGAGAAGGCCGCGAAGCTGACCGCGCTCGGCGCCGACACCGTGCTCGACTACCGGGCGACCCTCGAGTGGGGCAAGGCGGTCCTCGACGCCACCGGCGGCCGCGGCGCGGACCGGATCGTCGAGGTCGGCGGACCGGGCACGTTCGCGCAGTCGCTCGTCGCCGCCGGGACGCACCACGCCGAGATCGCGCTCGTCGGGTTCGTCGGCACCGGCGGTGCTCCGGTCGAGTTCATGGACCTGTTCCGCAGCGGTGCGACCGTGCGGAAGATCTGGGTCGGCAGCCGCGAGGACACCGAAGACCTCCTGCGGCAGCTCGCGGTGCGGCCGGTCGAGCCGGTCGTCGACAGCGTTCATTCCTTCGACGACGCCGGGGCAGCCTGCGAGCGGTTCCGGAGCCGCGAGAACTTCGGGAAGGTCGTGATCACCTCCGCGTGAGGCGAAAGGGATACCGCTGATCGGCTGAACCTGACCCGGAGTGACCGTTCGGCGGCGAAGTGCTGCCGTTCGCCGCGTGCCGGCGTGGTTCCGGGACGGAACCGGTGCCGCGGGCGCATGCTGTCCTTTCCGACCCCGCGACCCCGCGCCTGACGTCCACTGTGGACATTGCCAGAGCGCCCGGCCCGGCGGCCTTCTCGACCGGAAAAGGACACACCGCCCGTGACCCTGCTGGACCACAAGCTCGTCCGTTACTGGACGTCCCGTCCGCACCTGCAGTCCCTGTACACCCTCGCCGCGGCCGCCCCGCGGATGCGCGCCGCGCTCGGCCTCACGCCCACCGGCGGCGGCACGGTCGGCTTCAAGGTGGACGGGGACGCCCTGGCCCGCACCGAAGCGGAGCTGATCGCCGCGACGTCGGCGCGGCTGCCGGTGCACCCGCTGGTGACGCAGGACCTTTACGGCCGCTCGACGGTCCGGTGCTGGCGCCGCAACCACGACCTGCGCGTGCTGACCGGCGACCTGGTCGACGTCGCGGACCGGCTGGCCCGGGCGGGCTACGGCGGCTGCCTGCGGTCGGCGACCGTCGAGTTCGCCGAGCCGGGCGGGCGCCGCGACCGCAAGCTCGCGCTCGTGTACCTCTTCGACCGCGGCACGTTCCACACCGCGCCGGCCGCCGGAGCCGCGCCCCTCGACCGCGCGCTGGAGCTGCGCGCCCGTGCCGCCCTGCACGGCGCGCTGCCGTTGGAACCGCACGCGCACCGCCGGTTCGTCGTCTGAAATTCTCGCGTTTGTCGAGGTCACGGGCTTCTGCGAAGATGCTGCTCTCGTTCGAGGAGTAGGAGATCGCAGTGGCTACCGTGCTCAACCCGTACCTGAGCTTCCGCGCCGAAGCTCGGCAGGCCATGGAGTTCTACAAGAGCGTCTTCGGCGGCACCCTGAAGGTGAACACCTTCGGGGAATTCGGTTCACCCGAAGGAGCGGACGCGGACAAGATCATGCACGCCCAGCTGGAGACGGACAACGGCTACACGCTCATGGCGTCCGACACCCCCACCGGGATGGACTACAACCCGGGCACCAACATCACGGTCAGCCTCAGCGGCGACGACGCGGGCGATCTGCGCGGCTACTGGGACAAGCTGAGCGAGGGCGGAACCGTGACGGTTCCGTTCGAAAAGCAGATGTGGGGCGACGAATTCGGTGCCTGCGTCGACAAGTTCGGCATCCCGTGGATGGTCAACGTCGTCCAGCGGGCGTAACGGGGCGTTGCAGCCCGCGCCCGCGTCGGTGACGATGAGGGGGGAGAAGGAGGCCCGATGGCGGGTGCCCCCTGGATGTGCGCGCAGTGCGGCGCCGTCAACGACCCCGCGGCCGGACGGTGCGGCACCTGCTCGAGCCTGGCCCCGGGCCGGGCTCGAGCGCGGGCGTTGTGGGTGCTGCTGACCCTGATGCTGGTCGCCGGCGTCGCGATCGGCGGGGTCCTGCTGTTCACCGCCCGCTCGAAGCCCTCGCCGGACGCCTCCGGGCCGTTCCCGGCGTACACGACGCCCGCCCTGCCGACGACCAAGACCGTCGTCACGACCGCGAACGCCGTCACCCCGCCGGTGACGCCGTCCACGTCGGCTTCGCCGTCGTCGACGCCAGCGGGGAAGCCGTGCCCAGGGGACGCGGCGCGGTACCTGCCGGGCGGCCAGGGGACGGCGCTGCTGGTCGCGCAGACGGCGAAGTCGCTGATCACGATCTGCCAGGTGCCCGACGGGCGGGTCTTCTACGACGGTCAGGCGCGCGGGCAGGCGGCCTCGGACGACACCCACATCGTGCTGCCCGCCCAGGCTTCGGGCGACGGTTTCGTCGCGAAGAACGGCGACTACACCTACCAGGTGGACGGCGGCAGGCTGATCGTGTCGGCCGGGTCCGGCGTGCTCTCGGACGACGAGCTGACGACGGTCGGCTGAGCGCCCGCTCAGGATGTGGGAGCGCCGCCGCGCGAACGGCGGTTTCGAGCATCCTGGCGACATGGCTTCTCCGCTCGACAACCCGACTTGGGCGTCGCTGACCGGCCCACACGCCCGCTTCGCGGAACGGCGCGGGCGCGCGGTGCGCTACCCCGAGGACGTGGCTCCCTTCCTGGGCCTTCCCGACGCGCCCGACGAGCGGGACTGGCTCGACGTCGCCGAGCTCGCCGGGCCGGGAGCCGTCGTCGTGCTCGCCGCCACCGCCGCGCGCCCGCCGTCGGGCTGGGAGGTGCTCGACGCGCTGCCCGGTGTCCAGCTCGTCGCCGAGAGCGTCGCGGCCGCGCCGGACCCGGAGGCCGTCCGGCTGGGGCTCGCGGACGTGCCGGAGATGCTCGACCTCGTCGAGCGGACGAAGCCGGGGCCGTTCCGCAAGCGGACCATCGAGCTCGGCACGTACCTCGGGATCCGGCGGGGCGGCGCGCTGGTCGCGATGGCCGGGGAGCGGCTGCACCCGCCGGGCCACACCGAGATCAGCGCGGTGTGCACGGACCCGGCGTACCGCGGGCAGGGCCTCGCGACGCGGCTCGTGCACGCGGTGGCGGCGGGAATCGTCGAGCGCGGCGAGACGCCGATGATGCACGCGGCCGCGAGCAACACCTCCGCGATCCGTCTCTACCTCTCGCTCGGCTTCGTCCTGCGGCAGCGGCCGGACTTCGTCGCGGTCCGGGTGCCGGGTTAGGCGCCGGTCGAGGAGCCGGGGCGGACGATCATCAGCACCGTCACCGCCGCCCACAGCAGGTTGAACACCCCCGTGACCATCGCGAGCCTGCTCAGTTTGTCCGAAGTGGACTCCTCGGCCAGCAGGCGCCGTTGCCGCGGCAGTACCAGGGCCGCGAGCACCGCGGCCGCGATGGCGGTCAGCCCGATGGACACGAGCAGCCACGGGTCGCCCATGACGTGCATCGTGCCCGCGACGCCGAAGCCGAACACCGGGACCGCGATGGCGGCGTAGGCGTACACGCGGCAGATCCGGTGCAGCGTCTTCGCGATCTTGAGATCGCCCTTCCGGACGGTGGCGGGGAACATGCTGGCCGCGACGGCGACCGGGCCGACGGCGAGGATCGCCGCCAGGACGTGGACCGAGAGCAGGAATTTCGACACCCGCCGAAGTTAGCGATCTTCGCGCGGCACCGGCAGTGGCTGGAATGCCAAGAACCGCCGAGATCCGGCCAATCAGGTCCGGATGTCGATCCGGGCGGCCCCGCTTCGACGAACAGGTAGGGAAAGGGGCTCACGATGACCACCACGACGTGCACCACCACCCGGGTCCGCAGCCTGCTGGTCCTGCTCGCCACCGAGGACGACGCCGAAGACGTCGGCCTGCTGGCACCGGACGACCGCCTGACCTGTCACGTGCACGGCCGGTGGATCCACCAGTGCGTCGCCTCGCCGGCACACGTCAGCCCGGTTACCCGGCACCGCTGGTGCCGGGGCTGCCGGACCGAGCTGTGCGTCGCCGTCGACGAGCTGTCGCTCGGGGTTTCGATGACCTGCCCGCGGTGCGGTCACGGCGGCAGCGCCGCCACCGCGCGACTGACGGCGGCCTGCCGCGCGAGCCTGGCCGCCGAGCGCGACGCCCGGCGCGCGGCCTAGCTGGACACCGTTTCGAGGCCGAGCTCGTTTACCCCGGCTGACCGCGGCCTGCCGGGCGAGCCTGGCCGCCGAGCGCGACGCCCGGCGCGCGGCCTAGCCCGAGACCGTTTCGAGGCCGAGCTCGTCCAGGCCCGCGTAGACGTCCGGGCGGCGACTCCGCAGCGACACCGCGAGCGCGAGCCCGCCGGCCACCGCCACCGCCAGCAGCCACGGCAGCAACGCGATCGCCGGCGCCTCGGACCCGGCGAGGGTGGGGAAGTTGAGGAACGCCAGCGTCGTCACCGCGATCAGGCCCAGCCCGCCGAGGCCCGGAGCCACCGCGGTGCGCCAGATCCGGGGGTCACGCCGCTTGCGGAAGAACGCGACGACGGCGACCCCGGCCAGTGCCTGCAGGGCGATCACCCCGAGCGTCCCGATGCCGGTCATGCTGGCCGTGAGGTCGGCGAGCGGGTCCAGCCCGGCCAGCGCGTACACCGCCGCGATCAGCGTCGCCACCCCGATCTGCGTCCCGCTGGCGACGTACGGCGCGCCGTTGGCCGCGTTCGTCCGGCTTCGGCGACGCTCGTCGCGCTGACGACCGCCCACGTCGTGACCGCGGCGAAGACACCGATGAGCACGATCGCCGTGTAGGTCGCGCGGGAGATCGTCCGGTGCGGGTCACGCGCCTCCTCGCTGAACAACCCGGTGGCTTCGAAGCCGACGAAAGCGTTGAAGGCGAACAGGAACGCGACCCCGACCGAGCCGGAGAAGACCACGCCGGGCGCGAAGGCGTGGACGTCGAGGCCGGTCCGGACGGCGATCGCGACGTCCAGGACGAGCAGGATCGACACCTCCAGGACCAGCGAGACCCCGAGCACCTTCGCGCTGACGTCGACCCCGCGCCGGCGACGAAGCAGTTGTAGCCCAGCAGCGCGATCAGCGCCGCGACCAGGCCGAGTGGACGGCCCAGCCCCTTGGTGACGTAGACGTAGAACCCGCCCGCGCCGGTGACGACCTTGCTCATCTGCGCGTAGCCGACGCCGAAGAGCACGAGGATCACGGCGGCGAGCAGGAACGCGCCGGGCATGCCCCCGCCGTTCCCGAGCGCGATGCCCGGTGCGGCGATGACGACGATGCCGGTGAGCGGCGCGACGGCGGCCAGCACGAGGAAGACGACACCCGGCGTGCCCAGCGCGTCCCGGCGCAGTGCGTCGGACATGGGATTCTCCTCCCGCGATGGCTTGGTCCGGGCATGGTGCGCCCCGGACGCCACCGCGGTCTTGCCTGCCGGCGCAGATGCGTTGACTAGCTCGGCACCCACATCGTCACGCGGGTGCCGCGGCCCGGCTGGGAGTCCACCGTGCCGTGGCCGCCGACCTCGGCCAGGCGGGCCACGATCGACTGGGTGATGCCGAAGCCGGGCGGCCGCTCGCGGACGTCGAAGCCCTCGCCCTGGTCGCGCGCCACCACCGCGATCCCGCCGTCGCGCTCCTCCACGCGCAGCACGACCTGCTTCGTCCCGGAGTGCTTCACCGTGTTGCGCAACGCTTCCCGCACCGCTTCGCACATCGCCGTGCGACGGTCCTGGGAGAGCTTGTCGTCGTCGGCGAAGTCCGCGGCGACGAGCTGGGTGCGCAGGCCGTCGCGGGCCATCTCGGTCGCGACGTCGGCGAGCTCGACCGCGAACCCGCGCGTCGTCCCGTTCGGGATGGGCTCGGTGATCTGGCGGCGGATCTCGGCGGCCTCGGCCTTGGCCACCGATCGCACCTCCGACAGCCTGCTCACGGCGTGCGCGTCGTCGCCCGGCGCCGAGATGGCAAGCGCTTCCAGCGTCTGCAGCACGCTGTCGTGCATGATGCGTCGCGTCCGGCGGCGCTCGGCCTCGCGCCCGCGCCGGATCCCGATGTCGACCGCGAACCGGGTGCCGGCGCCGAGCAGGATGAGGATGCCCGCGGCGAGCACGATCGCCACGCCCAGCGCGACCATGCAGCCGATCGACCGCGTCACGGAGAGCTGGTCGGTCAGCGGGAGGCCGCCGGCTAGCGTGAGCGCCGCCCGGAGCGGGACGGCCGCCACCACCAGCCACAGCGCCGAGGGCAGCCCGGACGTGCCCGCCCACATCGCCACCGCGCCGACCAGCCAGGTCCAGGACACGTCGACGGCGAACGGCTGCACCGACGCCGGGGCCGTCGCCGCGACGGCGAAGTTGAGCGCCACCCCGACGGCCAGGTCCAGGCCCAGTGCTCGGCCGGTGACGCGGGCCCGCAGCCCGCCCGAGCGCAGCACCCAGGCCACGGCGGCGGTGTTGGCCGCGACGGCGAACACCGTGGCGGCCAGCACCGGCCCCAGCCCGAGCCTGCCGTTGGCCGCGGCGAACCCGATGAACACCTTGACGAACGCCGCGATCCGGTAGGCCAGCGGCACGACGACCCAGTAGCGCGCGGCGCGGGCGAGCGTCGCGTCCCCGATGGCGGCGAGGTCGCCGTGCTCGTCGGGGGGCTCGGCCGGTTCCGCGGGTGTTCCGCTGCGCAACAGCGTGCGAACGAGCGCGCGCGGCGGCGCGGCAGAGCCCGCCTCGGGCATCGGTTGGTCCCCATTTCGTCCGGCCGTCCGGGCGGTCTGAGCCTGGCAGCGCGGCGGGGGCGTCGTCAACCGCCCCCGGGGTGGGGGCAGGGGTGTTCGTCAGTAGGTGTGGAAGATCGTGTCCTCGCCCGTGTACTCCGCCCAGCCCGGCGACCCGGTGGCGGCGAAGCGGTACCAGGCGCTGTTCAGGTCGCGGGCCAGCTCCCGCGGCGGGTGCTCGCCCAGCAGGCTCCGTGGCCCGGACACCGGCCCCAGCGCGTCGAACACGAAGGGCAGCTCGAGCCCGTGGCACGCGCCCAGGCTGCCGTCGAGCAGCGGCGAACCCCACTCGAACTCGTACCGGAAGGTCCGGCCGCCGTGGTGCTCGGCCAGGTCGCGCACGCCGTCGCGGAAGACCAGGTCGGTCAGGGCGGCGACGAGGACCTCGCCCGCCGAGCGGTCCGCGCCGAGGCCGTAGCGGACGAGCACGCCGGCCGGGTCGGGGTGCGACACCGCCAGCGACGCCACGGCCTGGTCGTCGGTGACCGCGTCGAGCGCGCCGGTGGGCACGAGGTAGAGCCGCATCTCCTCGCTGCAGCTGCCGACGACGAGGTCGACGTCGCGGCCCGCGCCCGCCCGGATCGCCTTGGCCGGGTGCTGCGGCAGGACGTCGTCGCCGAACACCGGGAGGAACGGGCTGAGCCCGTACCCGCGGTCGTAGCCGAGCGCGTCGCGCAGGTCGGGGGCGCCACCGGGCCGCAGGACGGCGTCCTGCGCGTCGAGCAGCTGCTCGGTCGAGACCTTCCGGAACGCCTCGGCGGTCGGTTCGGCCTTCAGCTCGTCGGCGATCACCCGGGCGAGACGGCGCGCCTGGACGAAGTCGCGCACCATGTCCGGGTGTCCACTCTGGACGATGGCTCGGCGGAAGAGTCCCGCCGAGAGGGGAGAACCGAGGAGGCAGGCGACGCTGACCGCGCCTGAGGCGGCGCCGAAGAAGGTCACGTTGCCGGGGTCGCCGCCGAAGCCGGCGATGTTCTCCTGGACCCACTGCAGGGCCGCGAGCTGGTCGCGCAGCCCGAGGTTCGTCGCGCCGCCGTCCAGCGGCAGGAAGCCGTCGACGCCGAGGCGGTACTGGACGGTCACGAGCACCGCGCCGGCGTGCGAGAACGACGTGCCGTCGTAGACCGGCGCCGACCCGGTGCCGCCGAGGAACGCGCCGCCGTGCACGAACACGAGCACGGGCAGGCCGGCCGCGCCGAGCTGCGGGGTCCAGACGTCGACCGTCAGGTACTCCGGGCCCGGCCGCCAGCCGGTGCCGGTGAGGGGGGCGAGGTCGAGCCCGGGCACGTCGTGCCGGCGTTGCGGTGCGGTCGGCCCCGGTCTGCTCGCGTCGCGGACGTCCTCCCACGGCGGGGCCGGGACGGGTTCGGCGAAGCGCAGGTCGCCCTCCGGCGCGGCGGCGTACGGGATGCCGCGGAACAGCGCGAAGCCGGCGGCGGTGACGTGACCGCGGACCGCGCCGGACGTGGTGGGGACGACGGGGTCGGTCATGCCGGGGGGTCCCTTCGAGGAAGATCGGACGAGCGCCCGTCAGCCTAGGACCGGGGACGGACCGCCGTCATGGGCGAACCGTCGCGGGAATTGTCGCGGATGGATAACGGCGCCGGGCCCGTTGCGCCAGGTGGCCGAACGCCAGGGGCGGGACACGCGTGCGCGCCCCGCCCCGAGCGTCAGTCCTCGAGCAGATCTTCGATGGTGATCGGGATGTGCCGGACCCGGATACCGGTGGCGTTGTGCACGGCGTTGGCGACCGCCGCGGCCATGCCGACCGTGCCGATCTCGCCGACCCCGCGCGCGCCGACCGCGTTGTGCAGGGTGTCCGGGTACTCGACGAGCTGGACGTCGACCTCCGGGATGTCGGCGTTCACCGGGAGCAGGTAGCTCGCGAAGTCGCCGTTCGCGAGCCGGCCGTTGGCCTCGATCTCCAGACCCTCGTGCAACGCGGCCGAGATGCCCCAGATCATGCCGCCCATCAGCTGGCTGCGGGCCGCCTTGTCGTTGATGATCCGGCCCGCGTCGAACACGCCGAGCATCCGCGACACCCGGGCCTCGCGCGTCCACTTGTGCACGCGGACCTCGACGAACTGGGCGCCCCACGAGCTGAAGGAGTGCTTGGTCAGCTCTTCGCCGGGTGCCGACGAGCCGGTCACCTCGAGCGTCTCCCGGCCCAGCGCCCGCAGCAGTTCGCCGAACGTCATGGTCTGCCCGTTCGCGAAGACGCGGCCGTCGGCGTAGGTGACTTCGGCACCTTCGAACGGCGCGCCGGGGTCGGACGCCAGGGCGACCAGCTCGTCGATCGCCTTGGTCGCGGCGATCATGATCGCCGTGCCCGCGCTCGCCGTCGCCGTCGAACCGCCGGAGAGGCCGCCCGGCGGGAGCGCCGAGTCGCCGAGCTTCGGGGTGATCCGGTCGGCCGGGATGTCCAGCGACTCCGCGCCCACGAGGGAAAGCACGGTCAGCAGGCCGGTGCCGGGGTCCGCGCCGCTCGTCGCGACGACGGCCGTGTCGTCCGCGTTGAGCGTGACGCCGACGGTGGCCGGGAACCGCAGGGCGGGGAACATCGCGGTCGCCGCGCCCATCCCGACGAGCCAGTCGCCGTCGGTGTGCCCGCCCGGACGGCGGTGCTGCCAGCCGAACCGGGCCGCGCCGACGCGGAAGCACTCGTCGAGGTGCTTGCTCGACCACTGCAGGTCCTTGCCCGGCGGGGCGGTCGAGTTGTTCTTGATCCGCAGCTCGATCGGGTCCATGCCGAGCGCTTCGGCGAGCTCGTCGATCGCGCTCTCCAGCGCGAACGAGCCGGGTGCCTCGCCGGGCGCGCGCATGAACGTGGTCGGCGGGACGTTCAGCGGCACGATCTTCTGGCTGATGGCCAGGTTCCGCGTCGCGTACCACTCGCGCGAGGTGCCGTGCGACGTCGGTTCGACGAACGAGCGCGCGGTGTCCGTGCTGCACCAGGAGTCGTGGCTCAGGGCGACGAGGCTGCCGTCCCGCTCGGCGCCGAGCTTGATCGTCTGGACGGTCGCCGCGCGGCCGGCGGTCGCGGTGAAGACCTGCTCGCGGGCGAGGGTGGACTTCACCGGCCGGCCGAGGTCGCGGGCCGCCGCGGCGGCGAGGAACGCCGGCGACGACGTGCGTCCCTTGCCGCCGAACGCGCCGCCCACGAACGGGTTCACGCAGTGCACGGCTTCCAGCGGCACGTCGAGCGCGCTGGCGAGCTCCATCGCCTGCAGGTTCGACGCCTGGTTGCCGCTGTAGACGGTCACCTCGCCGCCGTCCCACACCGCGACGGCGGAGTGGGGCTCCATCGCGGCGTGGTTCTGCGTCGCGGTCGAGTACGTCGCTTCGACGACCACCGGGCTCGCGGCGAACGCGTCGTCGATGGACTCGACGCCGTCCTCGAGGATCTCCAGCGTCGACCCCTCGCCGTCGCGGCCCGGGGGCGCGTCTTCGGCCTCGGCGAGGCCGGCGGAGAGCGACGTCTTGGCCGGCAGCTCGCGGTAGCCGACCGTGACGAGCGCCGCCGCGTCCCGGGCCTGCTCGAACGTCTCCGCGACGACGAAGCCGATCGGCTGGCCGTAGTAGGTGACTTCCTTGGTCTGCAGCGGGACCCACGTCTCGCCGAACAGCGGCGAGGTCGCCGTCTTGAGCTCCAGCGGGTCGAACGGCGAGTACACGCCGACGACGCCGGGTGCGTCCCGCGCGGCGGAGAAGTCCATCGCCTCGATCTCGGCGTGGGCGACCGTGCTGAGCACGACGTAGCCGTAGACCTGGCCGGGGAAGGTGTGGTCGGCGCCGTACTTGGCCCCGCCGGTGACCTTCAGCGGCGCGTCGAGCCGGGTGATCATCGGGAGCTCCCCTCGGTCAGTTCGAGCAGGGCGCGGACGATCGTCCGCTTCAGCAGCGACACCTTGAAACCGTTGTCGGACAACGGGCGCGCGCCGTCGGCGGCCACGGCCGCGGCGGCCTCGAAGGAGGCCTGGGTCGCCGGGGCGCCGCGCAGGGCGTCCTCGACGGCGGGCAGGTGCCACGGCACCGTCCCGACGCCGCCGGCCGCGACCCGCGCGTCGGCGATGACGCCGTCCCGCACGTCGAGCGCGACGGCGGCGGAGCACAGCGCGAACTCGTAGGACTGCCGGTCGCGCACCTTCACGTAGGTGGAGTTGGCCGCCCAGTCCAGCCTCGGCACGGTGACCTCGGTGATCAGCTCGCCGGGGCGCAGGTCGTTCTCCAGCGCCGGGGTGTCGCCGGGCACCTGGTAGAAGTCGCGCAGGGCGACTTCGCGGGTGCCTTCGGCGTCCGCCAGCCGCAGGCGCGCGTCGAGCGCGACCAGGGCGACGGCCACGTCACTGGCGTGCGTGGCGACGCACGAGTCGCTGGAGCCGAAGATCGCGTGCATCCGGTTGGCGCCGCCGAGCGCCGAGCAGCCGCTGCCGGGCTCGCGCTTGTTGCACGGGGTGGAGACGTCGCGGAAGTACGAGCAGCGCGTGCGCTGCAGCAGGTTCCCGCCGATGCTGGCCATGTTCCGGATCTGCTGGGACGCGCTCAGCAGCAGCGCGCGCGAGATCGCCGGGTACACCTGCGGGTGCGCGGCGATGGCGCTCATCCGCTCCAGCGCGCCGAAACGCAGGCCGTCGCTCGTGTCGATGCCGCGCAGCGGGACCTGGTTGATGTCCAGGACGTGCCGCGGGGTGAGGACGTCGAGCTTCATGAGGTCGACCAGCGTCGTCCCGCCGGCCAGGAACGTGCCGGGGGTCGCGAGGGCGTCTTCGACGGTGGTGGGGGCGGTCAGCTCAAAGGGACGCATCGGCCCGCCTCGCCTGCTCGACGGCCTTGACGATGTTCGGGTAGGCCGCGCACCGGCAGAGGTTGCCGGACATGAACTCCCGTACGTCCTCGACGTCCTGCTCGACGGCGGCGACCGCCGACATGACCTGCCCGGCGGTGCAGAACCCGCACTGCAGGGCGTCCTGGTCGACGAAGGCCTGCTGCACCGGGTGCAGACGGTCCTCTGTGGACAGTCCTTCGACGGTGGTCACCGGCTGCCTGACGGTGGCCGCCAGCGTGAGGCACGAAAGCACGGGCCGGCCGCCGACGTGCACGGTGCAGGCGCCGCACTGCCCGCGGTCGCAGCCCTTCTTCGGGCCGGTGACGTCGAGGCGCTCGCGCAGCGCGTCGAGCAGGGTCACCCCCGGATCGACGTCCAGGTGTTCGGTACTGCCATTGACTTCGAGTGAGATTTCCACTGGTCTCTTTCCGCAGCTCGTCCGGATGGGTACCTGACGGTGGTGGTGGCGGCGATCGGGGAGCGGATACTCATCCGCTTCACCCGTTCGCGAGGCTAGCGGATTACAATCCGGTTCGCAACGAACCGGACATGCTGGAGTCGCTCCAGGTCTGGGTTAGATTCGGCGCGACGGCACGAGGAACGGGAGGACGATGACGACGGGATCGGTCAGCCCCCGGCGCGCGGACACCCGGCGCAACCACGAGCGCATCCTCGTCTCCGCCGCGGAGTCGCTGGCGAAGACGGGCGAGGTCTCGTTCAACGCGATCGCGAAGCAGGCGGAGGTCGGCGTCGGCACGGTGTACCGGCACTTCCCGACGCCGGAGTCGCTGATCCTCGCGGTGTACGAGCGCGAGGTGCGGCACATCGTCGACATCGTGCCGGTACTGCTGGAGAAGTACGCCGCCGACGAGGCGTTCCGGGCGTGGGTGACCGACCACCTGGCGCACTACATGATGACCAAGAAGGGACTCGCTGACGCGCTGCGCCGCGCGACGGCGTCCCGCGGCGAGCTGCCGGCGAGCGCCTACGAGGCGATGGTCGGCGCGGTCTCGACGTTGCTGAAGGCCAACGAGGCGGCCGGGACCGTGCGGCCGGACCTCGACCCGATGGTGGTGCTGCGAGGCCTGGCCGGGCTGCTCCTGCTCGACCCGGACGGCGACTGGCGCGGCGACGCGGCCGGTCTCGCCGAACTGCTCTGGCACGGGATGGCCCGCTAGGCGGTTTCGTCGTCGTGCAGCCGGACGGTCACCGTGACGCGGCCCTTCTCGTCGCGGTGCGCCACCGCGTGGCCGGTGCGCTCCGCGTCGTCGAGCTCGAGGGCCAGCAGGCCGCCGTCGCCGGTGAAGTTGCGCCACCAGTTCTTCGCGTCCGGCAGCCTGACGCCGATCGTGACGACGTCACCGGCCCGCCGGTAGCCGACCGGCGTGGTGAACGTGCGGCCCGACCGGCGTCCCGTGTACGTGACCTGGGTGAGGTGGCGGCGGACCAGCCGGCCCCAGCGCGGGGACGTCCGGAGCGAGCCCACGCAGGTGTTGACGCGGTCGACGGCGTTCTTCGGGAGCGGACCTCGGTAACCCATGACGGCCACGATACCAAGAAACGGAGACAGGTATTCCGGTTAGCTGGACGTGGGGAAGGTAAAGGCGGCTGAGGTACTCGTGTGCGGCCAACGCGTCGTCACCACCTTCGCGCGGGTGTAGAAGCGGACGCCCGCCGGACCGTGGATGGGGCTGTCGCCGATCAGGGAGTCCTTCCAGCCGCCGAAGGAGTAGTACGACATCGGGACCGGGATCGGCACGTTGACGCCGATCATGCCGACCTTCACCTCGCGCTGGAACTTGCGCGCCGCCTCGCCGCTGCCGGTGAAGATCGCGGTGCCGTTGCCGTAGGGGTTGGCGTTGATGATCGCGATCGCCTCGTCCACCGTTTGCGCGCGCACGACCGCCAGCACCGGGCCGAAGATCTCCTCGCGGTAGGCGTCCATCTCCGTGGTGACGTTGTCCAGCAGGGACGGTCCGACGAAGAAGCCTTCCTCACGGCCCTCGACCGTCAGGCCGCGGCCGTCGACCACCACCGTCGCGCCCTGCTCGGCGCCCCGCGCGACGGAGTTCACCACGCGCTCGCGGGCGGCTTCGGTGACCACCGGGCCCATGTCGCTGGCCGGGTCGCCGCCGGGACCGACCTTGACCTCGCGGGCCTTGCGCTCGAGGACCTCGACCAGCTTGTCGCCGGCCGCCCCGACGGCCACGCCGACCGAGATCGCCATGCACCGCTGCCCGGCCGAGCCGAACGCCGCCGCCGTCAGGTGGTTGGCCGCGTACTCGAGATCGGCGTCGGGCAGGACGACCGCGTGGTTCTTCGCCCCGCCGAGGGCCTGCACGCGCTTGCCGGCCGCGGTTCCGCGTTCGTGGACGTACTTCGCGATCGGCGTCGAGCCGACGAACGACACCGCCGCGACGTCCGGGTGGTCCAGGATCGCGTCGACCGCGACCTTGTCGCCGTGCACGACGTTGAACACACCGTCGGGCAGCCCGGCTTCGGCGTAGAGCCGCGCGACGAAGTTCGACGCCGACGGGTCGCGTTCGCTCGGCTTGAGGACGAACGTGTTGCCGGTGGCGATCGCGACCGGGTGCATCCACAGCGGGACCATGATCGGGAAGTTGAACGGCGTGATCCCGGCGACGACCCCGAGCGGCTGGCGGAAGTCGTGGACGTCGACGTCGCGGGAGACCTGGTCGGAGAAGCTGCCCTTGAGGGCGTCGGCGATGCCGCAGGCGTACTCGACGACCTCGCGGCCGCGCACGATCTCGCCGCGGGCGTCGTCGACGACCTTGCCGTGCTCGCTCGAGATGATCCGCGCGAGCTCGTCCTCGTGCTTCACCAGCAGCTCGCGGAAGGCGAACATCACCTTGGTCCGCTGGGACAGCGAGGAGTCGCCCCACGCTTCGAAGGCCTTGCCCGCGGCCGCGACCGCGGTGTCCACATCGGACGCTTCGGCGAGCAGGACCTGAGCCTGCTGCTTCCCGGTGGCCGGGTCGAAGACGGGTGCCGTGCGGGTCGAGCCCGCGGGCGTGGCGGTGCCGTCGATCCAGTGTTCGATGGTGTTCACGGTGCTCCTACCGGTAGTGGCGCGAGACGGGTTCACAACAGCCCCACCGCGGTGTCGACGGCCTTGGCGACGTCACCGTCGTGCGGGTAGAGCAGCGAGCGCCCGACGACCAGGCCCTGCACGGTGGGCTGGGTCAGCGCGCGCTGCCAGGCGGCGAAGGCCGCGTCCGGGTCCTTGACCTCGCCGCCGAGCAGGACGGCCGGCAGGGTCGACGACGCGAGCACCCGCTCCATGTCGTCCACCACCGGCAGCTTGAGCCAGGTGTAGGCCGACGAGCGGCCGAGCCCGGCGGCGATCGTGATCGACTTGATGACGGCGTCGGGGGAGAGGTCGTTTTTGACCCGGCCGTCGGTCCAGACCGACAGGAACGGCTCGACCATGGCGATCAGCTTGCGGTCGGCCAGTGCGTTGACCGCGTTCGCGGTGTTCTCCAGGACGCTGGGCGTGGCCGGGTCTTCGAGGCAGATCCGGGTGAGCGTCTTGCCGCCGTCGAACCGCATCCGCTCGATCGTTTCGGCGTCGTAGCAGGCGAAACGGTCGTCGATTTCGAAGCTCGACCCGGCCAGCCCGGTCCGGTTCATGGACCCCAGCACGGTCTTGCCGTCCAGCACGCCGAGCAGCAGCAGGTCGTCGATGACGTCGGCGGTCGCCAGCACGCCGGTGACGCCGGGGCGTTCCAGCGCGAGGCACAGCCGCTCCAGCAGCTCACCCCGGTCGGCCATGGCCGATGGATCGCCGCCCACGGCGTTGGCGCCGCGTGCGGGGTGGTCCGCGGCGATGATCATCATGCGGTCGCTGTGGTTGAAGAGCGATGTGGCCCGGACCCGGTTCGCGGCCGCCTCGCCGATCGCTCCCGGGTCGTGCACGCGCTTGGCGACGAGACGCCGCACCAGGTCGGTCACAGTCGCTCCCTCGGCTCGCTCGGGACCGTCGATCGGCCCGGAATCGACGGTGCCAGCGGCCGGAGACTTTGTCAAGACATATGGACAACAGGTCATCCCTACCGGTGACGCGGATGGCGGTAGGCTTCCGGCGGTGAGCACCCCTCCGCCGTCGTCCCGCGTGGACGTCACGCACCCGGCCTGGGACCCCGGCCGGGAGATCGTGCTGGACCCGGGCAGCCCCGAACCGCTCTACCACCAGGTCTCGCAGCAGCTGCACGCCGCGATCGAGGACGGCAGGCTGCCGGCGGGGGCCCGGCTGGGCAACGAGGTGGACCTGGCGGCGAACCTGCGGCTGTCGCGCCCGACCGTGCGCCAGGCGATCCAGACGCTGGTCAACCAGGGCCTGCTGGTGCGGCGGCGCGGCGTCGGCACCCAGGTCGTCCGGACCAAGGTGGCGCGGCCGCTGCGGCTGAGCAGCCTCTTCGACGACCTCTCGGGGCTCGGCGGCAAGCCGGAGTCGGTGGTGCTGGCCAACAACGTCGAGGACGCCGACGCCGAGGTGGCCGCGCTGCTGGAGGCCCCGGGCCTGACGCGGGTGCGACGGCTGACGCGCATCCGCTCGACCGACGGCGAGCCGCTCGCCCTGATGAACAACTACCTGCCCGACGGCGTCATCGACCCGACGGACGAGGAGCTGCGCGCCAAGGGCCTCTACCAGCTGCTGCGCTCGGCGGGGGTCCGGCTGCACGCGGCGGAGCAGCACATCGGTGCCCGGCTGGCGACCGAAGAGGACGCGGAGCTGCTGGACGAACCGCCGGGCGCGGCACTGCTGACCATGCAGCGCACGACGTACGACGACACGGGACGCGTGGTCGAGTACGGCTGGCACGTCTACCGCGCGTCCCGCTACGCGTTCAACCTCTCCCTGACCAACGGCCCTCAGTAGTCACAAGCCGGGGCGGCGTCTTGTCTCAGCTGCCGCAACCGACCTGACGAACCGAGGTAGCCATGGACACGCTGGACGATCTCCGCCGCCACCTGCAGTGGGCGATCGAGCTGGAGCACGCGACCATTCCCCCGTACCTGTGCGCGCTGTACTCGCTGGACCCGGGCCGCAACCCCGAAGCCGTGCGGGTGGTCGGGTCGGTGCTGGCCGAGGAGATGCTGCACCTCGCGCTGGCCGCGAACCTGCTCAACGCCGTGGGCGGGTCGCCCCAGCTCGACACCCCCGCGCTCCTGCCGCCCTACCCGCATCCGCTGCCGCACGGCGACCGTTCCGTGCACGTCCACCTGGCGCCGTTCGGCCCCGAAGCGCTCGACCTGTTCCTGCGCATCGAACAGCCCGCGTCGGCGGACGCGCCGCCCGAATCGGACGAGTACGAGACGATCGGCCAGTTCTACGCCGCCATCGAGGCCGGCTTCCGCGACCTGTGCGACGAGCTGGGTGAAGCCGCGGTCTTCACGGGCGACCCGGCCCGGCAGGTCGACGCGTTCCACCTCCGGGGCGGCGGCGGTGAGGTCATCGCCGTCCACGACCTGAAGACCGCACTGGCGGCACTGGCGGAGGTCGTCGAGCAGGGCGAAGGCGCGGCCCGCACCGACGTCTGGGACGGCGACCGCGACGTCTTCCACCCCGAGCGCGAGGAGGTGGCGCACTACTACCGCTTCCAGGAGCTGAGCCTCGGCCGCCGGTACCGCACCGGGGACACGCCGGCGTCCGGGCCGACGGGCGAGAAGATCGAGGTCGACCTCGACGGGGTGCTGCCGATGCGGCCGAACCCGCGGACGGCCGACTACCCGGAGGGCAGCGCGGTCCGGGTGGCGCAGGAGGCCTTCAACCAGACCTACAGCTTGCTGCTTTACCAGCTGGAGCAGGCTTTCACCGGCGACCCGGGGCAGCTGGGGGCTTCGGTCGGCACGATGTACGCGCTGCGGGCGCAGGCGGTGGCGTTGATGAAGCTGCCCAGCGGCGACGGGCGGACGACCGCGGGGCCGACCTTCGAGTACGTGCCGCCGGAGCAGCGCGTCTGAGCCGGGGTCCCGATCACGTAAGGTGCGGTCGTGGGGAGGGGACGGCGGTGACGGGATCGGGCAAGCCCCGGCCGCGCTCGGCCGTGCTCGCCGCCGCGTGGCAGCGGATTCCCGGCCTCGACGTCCTCTCGGCCGGCGATGGCGGCCCGCTGACCCGCACGGTCAAGAAGATCGTCGACCCCCTCGTCGTCCGCACCGCCGCGCGGCCGAAGCTGGGCCGGCCGCTGCTCGAGCCCGCCGCGGCGGCCGAGCTCACCGAGCTGATCCTCGCCGACGCCCCGCGGCTGCGGGCGACCGCCGCGTGGTTCGGGCACCTCAAGCGGCAGCGCCGGGCCCTGCGCATCACCGCGGGCAACGTCCAGGACGTGTGCTTCCCCTTGGCGTACGAGCTCGCGACGGGACTCGGCATGCCCGGACCGGAAGCACCGGAGACCGCGGCGGCGGCGTTGCGCGAGCTGCACGGCGAAGGCGATGAAGCCGGCGTCACGCAGCTCACCGCGTACCTCGCCGATCCCCGGGCGGCCGCGGACCTGACGGCCGGGCTGCACCGCCGCTGGCACGCCGACGCCGGTCTCGCGCCGGACGACGCCGCCGTGCTGCTCGGCGAGTTCGCGGACAGCCTCACGGATGCCGCGTGGCTGGCGGGTTCCGCCGCCGGGCACGCGCTCGGCCTCGCGCTGCGGCAGCCCGGGGGAGCCGGCGCGCTCGCCCGGGCCGCCGAGGTCGTGTCCGGCTCGCCGCCGCCGGATCTCGGTCTGCAGCGCGGGGATCGCACCGCCGTCCCGCCGCTGCGGCGTCAGGACGAAGCCGGTCCGGAACTGCTCGAACGCAGCGTCGAACGGCGGGTGCGCGCCACCCTGCGGCGGCTGCCCGCAGGCGAACGGGGTGACGTCGCCGGCCTGGTCGACGACGAGGCCCGCCGCGTCGTCGCCGGGTTCGGGCTCGGGATGCCCGCCCTGGCCACGTGTTTCGCGCTCGGCGTCGTCCTCGCGCCCGCCCTCCGGCCGCTCGACGGCGTCGCGCCCGGACCGGCCCCCGGATTCGCGCGGCAGCTCAACGCCCAGGTCGCGCGCGAGGGGTACGTGCTCCACGCCCGCCGGGCGCTGGCCGGCACCACGCCGCTCACCCCGCGTCCCGACGCCGAGCTGGTGCGCGAGCTGCGGGAGTTCGGCAAGCAGTTCCTCGGCCGGCTGTGGATCCGCCTGCACGGCTTCGACGTGCGCGGTGACCTCCCGGCCGACGCCGCGGACGTGCGGGACCTCGTCACCGGCGTCGTCCGGTCGACCTCGCTGGACCTGCGGACGAAGGTGCGCCGCGCGCTCGTGGCCCGCCTGCCGGACCTGGAGGCCGTCTCGTGACGCACCCCGTGCACACGCCCGTCGTCGCGGCGGACGGCGGCCTCGTCCGCTTCGCCCTCGCCGACCTGCTCGCCGGCGTGCCCGGCTCGATGCGCGTCGAACTCACCGACGCGGCGGCCGCGGAGCCGTGGCTGACGCGGCTCGTCGGGGAAGATCACGCCCTCGACGCGCTCACGGCCGGACACGTCGACGTTCCCACTAGGCCCGAACTGGCGACTCTCGCGCTCCTGCTGTGGGCCCGCCGGTGGTGGCCCGCGAGCCCGGCACTCGGCGTCCCCGCGCTGGACCCGGCGCTGCTGGACCTCGAAGCCGCCGTCGCCACCGCGGCCGTGGCCGAAGGAATGCTCGACGGCTTCGAAGCCACGCCCGCGGAACTGTTCGACGCGGCCGTCGAAGGACTCGCCACGACGCCCGTCGCCGACGAAGTCCGTGGCCTGTGCACGCGGTTGTCGGCTTGGTTCGACGAGCAGGACGACGTCGAACGCGCCGAAGCCGCGGCTCGGCTGGCGGCCGCCGCGATGCCGGGTCAGCGCGCGTACGCCCTGGCCGCGGGCGCCGGTTCCGGCCCGGCCGGGGAGGGCGTCGTCGCCGAGGGCCGGGCGAGCGTCGACTGGGCGCGGGTGCCGCCGGGCGTCCTCGATGCCGCGGACGACACCGTGACCTGGCGGGTCGTCGCGGCGCCGACGGCCATCCGGCTCGAGGTCGAGGTCGCCGGGGCGTTCGCCGACGCGACGCTGTCCGCGTTCGCGACCCGCGACGGCGAGGTGGTCGCGGAAGTCCCTCTGCAGCTGGGAGTCGGGCGGTTCGCCGGTGCCGTCGACCTGGCCGACGCGCGTTCCGTCCACTTCGGACTCGTCATCGGCGTGACGGCCGAAGACCTCATCGGGACGACGGCGGCGGACCGGGCCGCGGTGGTGTCGCTGGCGCGGGCACGCGAGGCGTTGCCGCCGGAGGCACGGACGCTCGCCGAGCGTGCGGCCGCCGACGGGGAGTTCTGACGTGCTTGCCGGGCTGCCGCCGCCGCTCACCCCGCCGGACCGGCCCCTGCCGGACGAGCTGGCCGGGGCGAGTTCGCACGGCTACAACTGCCGCTGCGTCGCTGTGCACTTCGGCCTGGACCCGGCGGCTTATGGCGAACTGCCCGCGTGCTCGCTCACCGAGGCCGAGTACCGGCAACTGCTCGGCGAGGCCGTCGAGGTCCAGCAGGAGGCCAAGCGGCTCGCCGCGGCCCGGGACATCGTTGGCGCACAACGGTTGTACGGCCGGATGCGGCAGATCGCGCACCAGCTGGACCGCAGCGATCTGGAACTGGCGGCCGTCAGCGACCTGGCGACGGTCTGCTACTCCGCGGGCGACCTGCGCAACGCCCGGCAGTGCGCCGAAGCCGTCCTCGCGGCCTTCCGGGTGAGCACGGCCGCTGCCGTCCACTTCGGACAGTACGCCGAGGTCAGGATGATCGAAGGGTCCCGCGAGGTGGCCGATCGCGTGCTGATCTCGCTGTCCACCGAGGAGGGGGACGTCGCACGGGCCCGTGAGCTGATCGCGGGACAGCGGCACCGGGCGGCCCTGCGGAAGGCGGCCGGACCGGAGCAGTACCCGCCCGAACTGCTCGACCCGGACGGCACGGACGAGCTGGAGCTGCGGATCCTCGAGGCGCGCGTCCGAGTCGCCGCCGGGGATCCGGCCGGGGCGCTGAGCGCGCTCGAGGAGATCCTGAGCGAGCCGGCGTGCGACCGGAAGCCTTCCCTGAAGGCGATGGCCCAGGCCGAACGCGCCCGCCTGCGCCGGGCCGGCGGTCAGGACGCCGACGCCCGCGCCGATCTGGTCCGGCTCGCCACCGGCCACTCGGCCAAGTACGCCATCGAGCTGGCCGCCGACCGGGCGTCGGGCGGTGACTTCCCGGGCGCGGTGGCGGCGATCGTCGCCGCCCGCGACGAGCTCGCGGCGGCCGGCGCGACCGGCGACGTGGCGGAGGCGAGCCACGCGCTGGGGACGGTGCTGCTGCTCGCGGGCGACGCCCGGCAGGCACGGGACCAGTTCGAGCACGCGGGGAAGATCTGGACGGCCCACGAAGACACGCCCGGCCTGCGCCGGCTCGACGTGGCGCTGGCCCGGTGCGCCGCGGCCGAGGGTGACTGGGAGACGGCCGAGGAGCACGCGACGCGAGCGCGGGAGTCGGCGCGCGCGTCCGGTGAGTGGCTGGAGTGCCTGCACACGGACTTCGTCGCGGCCACGATCGGCTACGCCCGCGGCGACGATCCGCGCGCGTTGCTCGACCTGCTGCTCCCGCTGGCGCTGGCGGCGGCGGACTACCGCTTCGAGTTCGCGTCGCCGCGGGCCCGCACGGCGTGGGCGCGCGACGTCGCGGGACCGGCGACCGCACTGCTGATGGCGGTGCTGGCCCGGCTGAAGGAGCCCAGGCTGGCGGCGGAGCTGATCGAACGCACCTGCGCCGTCGGGGCCTACACGGAGGGACCGTCGCTCGACCTCACCGGGACGGTGCCTTCGCTCGAGGTGGCGCCCACCGGTGACCGGCTTCCGCTCGCCGCGCTGGGCACCGTCACGGCGTCGCTGCCGTTGCGCCTGGCCCCACCGCCCGCCCTGCGGTGGTCCCCGGGCTCGCCGATGGAGCTCGACCGCTGGCTCGACGTCGCCGCCGAGCGATACTCCCTGTCCCGCAAGGAAACCCCGGTCGTGCGCACCTGGCCGGACACCGAGCGGGAGACGTTCCTCCTGCGCTACGCCGACGCCGGGCACACCTACCTCACCTGGCGGACCACCGGCGACCTCGACGACGTCCACACGCACCCGGTCGACGCCGCCCTGGTCGCGACGGCGCGGGAGTACCTGGACGCCGCGTCCCCGACGCCGCACGAGGGCGAGAGCGTCCCCGAGGCCGTCGGGCGAGCGCTGACAGCGTTCGCCGGCGAACAACGGCTGGCCCGCGTCCTCGGCCTGAACCTGCTGCCGGCCGACCTCGTCTCGCGACTGCGGGAGGCCACCGCCGACGGACGGCGTCCGCTGCTGCGCGTCCAGCCGTCGCCGATCCTCGCCGCGGTGCCGTGGGGGCTGCTCGCCCTGCCCGACCGGCGGCCGGAGCAGGCGCTCGAACCCGGTGAGGAAGGCAGCTGCTTCGACGGCGACGAGCGCGTCCTCGACGTCGCCGACGTTTCGCTGCTCGCTCCCGTCGGGATCCCGCGACGGACACCGGCGCCGCCCGGGCCACCGGTCTACCTGCTCGACCCGCGGATCCCCGGTCAGAGCGCGTTCGGTGAGCTGGGCTCGGTGCTGGGCAAGCAGGATCCGGCGTCGCCGCTGATCCGCCACCTCGACGCGCGGCTCGCCGGCGGCCCGGTCCGGCCGGCCGCGACCCGGGGCCTCGATCTGGTCCGCCGCACCGACACCGACCGGCGGCTGCTCGCGCGGCTGCTGGCCGAACCGTGCTCGCGGCTGGTGTTCGTGGGGCACGTCAGCCAGGTCCGCGACGACCACGGCGCGCAGACGGCGCTGCACCTGTCCTGTGCGGCCGAGCTGCCCGGTACCGCCGCGCCGATCGGTGCGCACCGGCCCTTCACCGCCGCGGACCTCGCCCTGTCCGAAGTGGCCGCGATGCCGGCGCGGGTGGCCCTGATCGGCTGCGCCAGCGCGAGTGACTTCGGCCTGGCCGAGCCGTTCGGTGTGCTGCTCGCGGCCGTCGCGGCCGGGGCCCGGCTGGTGGCCGCGACGGTGTGGGCGCTGCCGACGTCGGCGGCGGTGCCCGGCGCGGACCCGATGGCCGAGCTGGTGATCGCCGTCGACACGGCGCTCGCCGGCGACGACCCGGTCGCCGAGCTCTGCGCGTGGCAGCGGACCCGGCTCGCGCGCTGGCGCGAACGGGCCGAGCCCGACTGCTCACCGGTCTTCTGGGCCGCGCTGACCTGCCTCGACGCCTCCGACGACGGGCAAACCTGGGTTCGGTAGCGGCCGGCCCGCCCGAAGCTGTGTGCACACCACACAGCGAAAGGCGGGACCGATGTTCAAGAAGATCCGCGACAAGGTCAACGAGGCCACCCAGCAGGGCATGGCCCGCGGCGCACAGGACTTCCGGCAGCACGCGGAGCAGTTCCGGCAGGCTGCGGCGGCGCAGGGGTACGACATCACCCCGCAGCTGCCGACGCCGCAGCTGGCCGCGCAGGCGATGCGTGGCATGGCCGCCGACCCGGACCTGGCGGCGTTCATCGCGCTGCCGCCCGAGGAGCAGCTGCGCCAGCAGCAGGAGCTGCAGGCCTACGGCTCCGAGCTGCGACGGCTGTACGACACGTGCGAGCCGGCCACGCTGGTCATCCGCGCACTGGAGCCGACCGGCCGGACCGTTGCCGGGCAGGCGCGGTACACGGCGACACTGGAGGTCACCCGCGCCGACGGCACCACCTACCGGACGGTGACCCCGCTGATCACGCCGCAGGCGACGATCCAGCAGTACGCGCCCGGCACCCGGCACGAGGCCCGCGTCGACCCCGCCGACCCGGCGAAGGTCGCCGTGTTCGGCCCGATCGACTAGGCGGCCGCCGTGTTCGGATTCGTTCCCGGGCTCGTGGACCCGCCCCGGCGGGGCCGCCGGTCCGCGCGGCGGCTGTGGCTGCTCGGGATCCCGACGACGCTGGCCTGGGCCGCCGCGGGCTGGTCCGGGTCGCTCGGGATCCTGGACAGCTTCCGGCTGATGTCGCTGAACCGCCTCGACGCGTGGGGGGCCGACGCGGGCTCGGCGGCATCACTGGTGCTGTTCTTCAGCGTGGCGGTCACGGTGGCCTCGTCACTGGGGTTCGCGATGCTCTGGAGCGCCGGGCTGTCGCTTGACGGCGTCGGCCTCGGCTTCCGGGCGAGCTCGCTGACGGCGTCACTGGGCGTGGCGCTGGGCGGCGGCGTCGCGATCCCGTCGTGGACCCCGCCGGAGTCGGTGGGACAGCGGCTGCCGTTCCTCGACGGCGAGGCCGAGCCGTGGTCGGACGTGGACTGGGTCGTCTACTACGAGCCGTACCTCGTCCCGGCGGTGGCCGCGCTGGTGGCGCTGGTGACGATCGTGGTGCTGCTGCGGGCGTTCCTGCGGGAGGCGGAGGCGGACGACCGGGTGGAAGGGCTGCGGCAGCGGGGGCGGCAGGTCACCGGTCAGGTGGTGCACGTCGAGTTCACCAACGTCTGGGTGATGGGCAACCCGCGGTTCGTCGTCCACGTCCGCTTCCCGACGGAGACGGGGGACCGCACGGTGGTGGCGACGATGGTGACCTCGCTGTTCCAGGCACCGTCCCGCGGTGCGGCGGTGACGGTGCGGTACGACCCGCAGGACCCGGAAAGTGTGCTGGTGGAACCGGAGGGGGCGGCGTTTCCGGGGCCGGCGTCCGGCTAGCCGCCAACCCCTAAGGGGCTCGTGGGAGCGGGCCGGCGGCCGGTAGACATATCGGACTAACCCGGACTCGACTCCCGAACGAGGAGATTCCCATGTCCCCACGCCGGCCGGTCTTCCGCGGCCTGATCCTCGCCTTGGTCGTGCTCTGCCTGGCGCCGATTCCGGGCGTGGCGGCCGCGACCGGCCCGCGGTACGCGGTCGCCGGGCTGCACCGGCCGGTCGACCTGCTCGTCGACAAGTGGGGCGTGCCGCACATCTACGCGGCCGACACCAGTGACCTCTTCTTCGCCCAGGGCTTCAACATCGCCCGTGACCGGCTGTTCCAGGTCGACACCTGGCGCCGCCGCGGGCTCGGGATGCTCAGCGAGGTGCTCGGTCCGTCCTATGTGGAGCAGGATCGCGCCGCCCGGCTGTTCCTCTACCGCGGTGACATGGACGCCGAGTGGGCGTCCTACGGTCCGGAGGGCAGGCTGGCCGCCACCCGGTTCGCCGAAGGCATCAACTCCTACGTCGACTGGCTGGGCCGCAACCCGTCCGCGCTCCCGCCGGAGTTCGCGAAGCTCGGCTACCAGCCCGCCCACTGGCGCCCGCAGGACGTGGTGCGGATCCGCACGCACGCCATCGGCGAGAACCTGATGTGGGAGGTCGCCCGCGCGAAGCTGGTCTGCCTGGCCGGCCCCGGCGCGAGCCGCTACCTGCGCTCACTTCACCCGGACCACGAGGCCGCGGTGCCGGCCGGACTCGACCCGTGCTCGGTGCCCGACGACGTGCTCAAGGTGTACGACCTCGCGACCGCCGCGGTGAACTTCACCGGCAGCGGCTTCCGGACCGAGACCAAGGACATCGCCGACGCGACCGCCGGCAGCAACGCCTGGGCGATCGGGCCGGGGCGCACCGCGTCGGGGCGTCCCATCCTGGCCAACGACCCGCACCGCGGCGCGGACGCCCTGCCGTCCGGCCGGTACGTCGCGCAGCTGTCGGCCCCCGGGCTGAACCTCGCCGGCGCGGGCGAGCCGTGGAACCCGGGGATCGCCATCGGACACAACGAGAACATCGCGTTCGGCCTGACCAACCTGCCGATCGACCAGACCGACCTCTACGTCTACGACCTCGACCCGGACGACCCCACCCGCTATCGCTACGGCACCGGCTGGGAGAAGATGACCACGGTCACCGAGCCCATCGCGGTGCGCGGCGGCACGCCGGTCACCAAGGACCTGTCCTTCACCCGGCACGGCCCGATCGTCAAGGTCGACGAGGCGGCGCACAAGGCGTTCGCGGTCCGCACGGCGTGGACGCAGCCGGGCGCGTCGGCCTACCTGGGCAGCCTGAACTACCAGCGGGCCAAGAACTTCGGCGAGTTCACCGCGGGCATGCGGACGTGGGGGACGCCGGGCTCGAACCTCGCCTACGCCGACGTGCGCGGCAACATCGGCTACGTCCCGGCGGGGCTGACGCCGCGTCGCACCGGCGCGGACTACGACGGCCTGCTGCCCGTCCCCGGCGACGGCCGCTACGACTGGAACGGCTTCTACGCCAACAGTGAGCTGCCAGGCCAGTACAACCCGCCGTCGGGGTACTTCGCCTCGGCCAACGACTTCAACATCCCGCCGCGGCACCCGGTGGTGTCCAACTACGAATGGCAGCTGCCCTACCGCAAGCAGCGCATCGACGAGCTGATCGAGTCCAAGCCGGGCGCTACCGTCGCCGACTCGCTCGCGCTGCAGAAGGACGAAAAGTCGCTGGTGGCCACGCAACTCGTGGAGTTCGTGCGCGGGCTGTCGTCGACGGACCCGGACACGGCGAAGGCACTGGAGCTGCTGCGCGGCTGGGACGGCGTCGCCTCGGCGGATTCGCCGGCGGCCGCGCTGTACGAGACGTGGATCATGAAGTACCTGCACTACGTCTGGGCGCACGCGGTGCTGCCGCAGGCCGCGGCGGACGCGCTGGTCCGCACCATCAACCCCGACTTCAGCCTGATCATCGCGTCCTTCAAGGACCCGGCGAACTGGCTCGGCCCGGACGGCGCGGCGGTGCGCGACCAGCTGATCCTGACCTCGCTGCCGGTGGCCTTCCGCGACGTCGCCGGCCAGCTCGGCCCGGACCCCTCGACGTGGCACTGGGGTTCGTTGCACCACAACGAGTTCAAGCACCCGCTGGGCAGCCCGAACGTCGGCCCCACCCCGATCGGCGGCGACTACCACACGATCCACCCGTCGTTCTTCCACCCGCTGACGTACGCCCAGATCATCGGGGCGACGTTCAAGATGGCCCTGGACGTCGGCAACTGGAACGGCTCGGCGGCGATCAACGCACCGGGGCAGTCGGGAGACCCGCGCAGCCCGCACTACAGCGACTTGAACGCGCTGTGGGCCTCGGGAGGGTCGTTCCCGTTGCTGTACAGCCGCGGCGAGGTCGAACGCAACCTCGACCAGCGGATCCGGCTGATGCCGGCGTGACGACGCGCCGGGCGGCCGGTCATCCCAGCCGGGCGGCGCGGGTCAGGAGGTGGCGGCGCTCGGGTTCGCTCGTGGTGCGGCGGGCCGCCTCGCGGTAGCCCGTGCGCGCCGCGTCGAGGTCGCCGGCCAGCTCCAGCAGGTGGGCTCGCACCGACACCAGGTGGTGCGAAGCGGAAATCCGCTCGTCGGCCGAGAGGGCGTCGAGCAGGGCCAGCCCCGCCGCGGGCCCGTGGACCTCGGCCACCGCCACCGCCCGGTTGAGCGTCACCGTCGGGTTGGGGGCCACGCGCTCGAGCACCGTGTAAAGAGCCAGGATCTGCGGCCAGTCGGTGGCCGAAGCGGTGGCCGCCTCGTCGTGGACGGCGGCGATCGCGGCCTGGAGCTGGTACGGGCCGATCGGGCCGCTCGACAGGGTGGCGGTCACGAGGGCCACGCCCTCGGTGATGGCTTCGGCGTCCCAAAGCGACCGGTCCTGCTCGCTCAGCGGCACCAGCGACCCGTCGGCGGCCGTGCGGGCGCGGCGGCGGGCGTCGGTCAGCAGCAGCAGACTCAGGAGCCCGGCCACCTCGCCGTCGGCGGGGACCAGCCGGTGCAGCTCGCGGGCCAGCCGGATCGCCTCGGCCGTCAGCTCGGCCCGCACCAGCCGCGTCCCCGACGTCGCCGTGTAGCCCTCGTTGAAGACGAGGTAGACGACCTGGAGCACGACGCCGAGCCGCTGTGCCTGCTCGGCCGGCGGTGGCAGGTCGAAGCCCGCGCCGGCCGCCTTGATGCGCTGCTTCGCCCGGCTGATGCGCTGCGCCATGGTCGCCTCGGGCACGAGGAACGCCCGGGCGATCTCGGCGGTCGACAGGCCGCCGACGGCCCGCAGGGTCAGCGCGACCTGCGACGGCGGCGTCAGCGCCGGGTGGCAGCACAGGAACAGCAGCGTGAGGGTGTCGTCGTCGGCGGAGCCGGCGTCCCCGGCGGGCGGAGTGCGGAGGGCATCGGCCTCCTCCCGCCGGCGACGGGCCGCGTCGCTGCGCACCTGGTCGGCGAGGCGCCGCGACGCCACCGTCACCAGCCACGCCCGGGGATTCTCCGGCCACCCCTCCGCCGGCCACTGGGCCGCGGCCGCCGCCAGTGCCTCCTGGACGGCGTCCTCGCAGGCGTCGAACTGGCCGTACCGGCGCACCAGCGCGCCGAGCACCTCCGGGACGAGCCGCCGGACGGCCTGCCAGTCGGTCACGGCTCGACGTTGGCCTCGTGCATGAGCGGCCGGACCTCGACACCCCAGTGGCGCGCCGACGGGTTGCGGGCCGCGATCTCCAGCGCCCGGTCCAGGCTGTCGCAGTCGAGGATCGTGAAGCTGCCCAGGTACTCCTTGGCCTCGGCGTACGGGCCGTCGGTCACCACCGGCGTCCCGCCGGCGACCCGGACCATCTTGGAGTTCATCTGGTCGGCCATCCCGTAGGCGCCGACCAGCTCACCGGACTCGAACAGCTCCTGGTTGAGGGCATCGGTCTCGCGGATGAGCTCGGCGAGGGTCTCCGCGCCGATCGAGGTGAAGGCTTCCTCGTTGCCGTAGATCAGCAGCATGTATTTCACGGCTCGTTCCTCTCTCACCGGCCGACCAGTTCGCCACTGGCCCCGCGATCGTCCAGCACCAGCTTCGACCGCCCGGTGACGGTATAGCGGATGTGGGTGACCCCGGGCGACTCGACGACCCGGACGGGGACCAGCTCGATGCCCTCGTCCGGGCCGAGTCCGAGACCGGGGCCGAGCAGGCGCTGGCCGTCACCCAGCAGCACCGGGGCGATGTGCAGGTCGAGCTGGTCGAGCAGCCCGGCGGCCAGCACCTGGCGCAGGAGCTCCCCGCCGCCGGCGATCGCCACGTCCTTGTCGCCGGCGGCGTCCCGGGCCAGCTCGACGGCCCGCTCGAGCCCTTCGGTGACGAAGGTGAAGGACGTGCCACCCTGGCGTTCGAGCACGTCCCGGTGACGGTGGGTGACGACGAACGCCGGGGCGTGGAACGGCGGCTCGTCGCCCCAGGGGACCTCGCCGGCGTCGAACATCCGCCGGCCCATCACGTAGGCGCCGGCCGCCGCGAAGGTCTCCTCGACGATCTCCGAGTCGGCCGACCGCTCGCCGCCGGCGAAGCCCTGCCGCTCGCGCCACGCCGCGGCGTCGACGGCCCAGCGGGTGACCCGGAAGAAGCCGGGCGCTTCGGGGCCGCGCATCCAGCCGCTCATGTCGTGGGGGTGCCGCGGGTGGCGCGGTCCGGTGTAGAAGCCGTCGAGGGACACCGACATCTGGGCGGTCACCTGGGTCATCGTTCGTGCTCCTGTCGTGGTGGGCGGCCCATCTCGGCCGCCGATGTCCACTGGTCGGAGCCGATCGCCCGTTCTCGACACGGGCCGGCGAGAAAAATGAGCTTTCGTGGTTCGCTGGGGGCATGACGGAGGCGGAGCAGCTCGACCTGATCGCGCGGGCGCGGGCCGAGACCGCGCGGCTGGCCGCCGCCCTCGCCCGGCAGCGCGACGGGATCGTCGAGGCGTCGGAGTTCACCAGCAACGACGACGAGCACGACCCGGAAGGCGTGACGATCGCGTTCGAGCGGGCGCAGGTCCAGGCCCTCCTGCGGCAGGCCCAGGACGACCTCGCGGACCTCGACCGCGCCGAGGAACGCGTCCGCGCCGGCACTTATGAAACGTGCGAACGCTGCGGCGGCCCGATCGCGGAAGAGCGGCTCGAGGCCCTCCCGGCGACGCGGATCTGCATCGCCTGCGCGAACAAGGCGCGCTGAGCTGATCGAGTGTCTTCTCCGGCGTCAGCCGGACAGGATCGACGCCGTTTCTTGTTTCCGCGCGAGGTTGTCGGTAGACAGTCCCTCGGCTGATTGAAACGTTTTAGTAGCGGCGGGAGACGGTCATGCGGCGGTCGGGAACCTCGATGAAGAGACGGGCCGTCGTCGTCGCGCTCGCGCTCGCCGCGGCGGTCGTGCCCGCCACGGCCGCGAGCGCGGAGCCCGCGCACGGCGGCCCGCTGCCGCCGACCGCGCTGCGTGCCGACGGCCAGGCGTCGAACGTCCTGGTGGGGAGTCCACGGCCGACGCTGGCGTGGACGGTGAACGACACCGGCCGCGCGGAAACCCAGACGGCGTACGAAATCCGCGTCGACGGCCCGCGCTCCCACTGGGACTCCGGTCGCGTGGTTTCGGGCAACTCGGTCGACGTCGCCTACACCGGACCCGCCCTCGGCAGCGACCGCACCTACGAGTGGTCGGTGCGAACCTGGAACGGCGAAGGCCGGCAGTCGCCGTGGTCGGCGCCCGCCCGCTTCGACACCGGCCTGCTCCAGCCGGCCGACTGGTCCGCGTGGTGGCTGCAGGTCGACGACGGCGCGCTCGTCCGCGGCACCTTCGACGTCACCAAGCCCGTCGCCCGCGCCCGGCTGTACTTCGGCGCGCAGGGGGTCGCCGAGCCGCACGTCAACGGCGCCCGCGTCCGGCCCGAGCAGGTGCTCGACTCCGCCGTCACCGACTACGCCGCGCGCGTGCTCTACCGCGACCTCGACGTCACGAAGCTGCTCAAGCCCGGCCGCAACGCGCTCGCGTTCATGGCCGGGAAGGGCCAGTACACCGGCCGGCCGGCGCTCGTCGCCCAGGTCGACGTCACCTACACCGACGGCTTGACCGCGCGCTTCGGCACCGGCACCGACTGGAAGGCGCACGCCGGCCCGGTGACCGGCGACGACTTCTACTACGGCGAAACCTACGACGCCCGCAAGGAGATCGCGGGCTGGGACACGGCCGGGTTCGACGCCGCCGCCTGGCCCGCCGCGCACGCCGTCGCTCCGGCGTCCCACCGCCAGAGCCTGGCGCAGGGCAAGCCGGTGACGGCGTCGGACACGACCACCTGCTGCGGCTGGTCCCCGGCGGCCGCAACCGACGGCATCGACGGCTCGATCGACGCGTCCGAGGGCTACCACTCGGCCATCGAACCGAGCGCCGACAGCACGAAGTGGGCGCAGGTCGACCTCGGCGCGGCCCAGCCGATCGGCTCGGTGGCGCTGTTCCCGGCGCGGCCGACCAACGACCCCGCGGGGGACTTCCCCGGCGCCGGCTTCCCGGTGCGCTACCGCGTCCAGGTCAGCGACGACCCGGCGTTCGCCACCGCGACCACGGTCGCCGATCGCACGGATTCCGACCAGGCCAACCCGGGCACCGCGGCCGTCACGGTGCCCGCGAACGTCACCGGCCGGTACGTCCGGGTGACCGCGACGAAGCTCGCCTGCGCCGGCTCGAGCTGCACGTTCCGGCTGGCGGAGATCGGCGTCTACGGCCCGGACCCCGCGGTGGTCGACAGCGGCGTTACGCGGCTGCAAGCCGACGTCACGCCGCCGACCCGGATCGTCGCGAACTTCGCGCCGGTCAAGGAAACCCGGCCCGCGCCGGGGGTGCGCGTCTACGACTTCGGCCAGAACCGCACCGGCCAGGCGACGCTGCGGGCGGCCCAGCCCGCCGGGACGACGGCGACGCTGAAGAAGGGTGAGATCCTCGACGCCGGCGGGCGCGTCTCGACCGCGAACATCAGCTTCAACGGCTCCGAACCACCCCGGCAGACCGATCACTACACGTTCAGCGGCGTCGGCACGGAGACGTACCTGCCGCACTTCAACTACGCCGGTTTCCGCTACGCCGAGCTGACCGGCGTTCCCGACGACGCCGCCGTCACCGTGACCGCGCAGGAGATCCACACCGATGTCGCCTCGACGGGCCGGTTCGGCACCTCGGACCCGGGGCTCGACCGGATCCAGGCCGCCGTCACGCAGACGCAGCTGAACAACCTCGAGTCGATCCAGATGGACTGCCCGACGCGGGAACGCCACGGCTGGCTCGGCGACGCCGCCGACTCCGACCAGGAGGCGATGGCCAACTTCGACATGCAGGCGTTCTACACGAAGTGGCTGGGTGACATGGTGACCAGCCGGAACGCCGACGGCAGCCTGCCGTCGGTCGCGCCGGTCAACGGCCGCACCGACTGGTCCACCGACCCCGCGTGGGGCACCGCGTACCCGCAGATCATCTGGGACTCCTACACCCAGTACGGAAACACGCGGCTGCTCGCGACGCACTACGACCACGTCAAGGCGTGGGTCGACTACCTCGGCACGATCAGCGACGCCGACCACGTCGTCGTCAACCCGCCGACGTCGTGGGGTGACGACTGGCTCTCGACGGTCAGCACCCCGCACGGCTACTTCCAGACCGGGTTCTCGTACTTCGACGCGACGCTGCTCGCGAAGATGGCCGGAGCACTGGGCAAGCAGACCGACGCCACGAAGTACACCGCCCTGAGCGGGCAGATCGCGGCCGGCTTCCTCAAGCGGTTCTACTCCGCCGACACCGGCGTCTTCGGCACCGGGACGCAGCTGTCCTACGCCCTGCCGCTGGTCTTCGGGCTCGTCCCGGCCGGCCGCGAGCAGTCCACTGTGGACCGCCTGGTCGGCGACATCGCCGCCCACCAGAACCACGTCACGACCGGGTTCGTCGGCACGACGCTCGTGTTCCAGGCGCTGGGGAAGTACCAACGCAACGACGTCGCGCTCGCGATCGCCCAGCGCACCGACTACCCGAGCTTCGGCTACATGGTGAACCAGGGACCCGGGACCATCTGGGAGAAGTGGGACAACTCCTCGGCGCCGGACGGCACGTCGTCGAAGGACCACATCGGCCTCGGCGGCGCGATCGGCCAGTGGTTCCAGCAGCAGCTGGCGGGCATCCAGCCCGGCTCGCCCGGCTGGCGCGAGTTCACCCTCGCACCCGCCGTCGCCGGGAACCTCACGCATGTGACGGCGTCGCAGCAGACCGTGCGGGGGACCGTCGCCGGCTCCTGGCAGCGCGACGGCAGCACCCTCACCTACCACGCGGTGGTTCCGGTCGGTGCGAAAGCGACGATCCGGCTGCCGCTGCTCGGCGGCAAGCAGTCGTCGGTGCGGGAGAGCGGGCGGACGATCTTCGCCGACGGCCACGCCGCCCAGTCCGACCCCGGCCTGACGGTCGGCCACGCCGACGACGAGACGCTCACCCTGACCGCCGGTTCGGGCGACTACACGTTCACCGTGACGCCGCCGCGCACGCCGTTCACCCGGCTCGCGCTCACCACGGGCACCCCGGCCGCCATCACCGCGGGCGGCAGCGGCGACGTCCCGGTGGTTGTCGAAGGACGGTCCACTGTGGCCGGTCAGGCGACGCTCGGCGCGCAGGTGCCCGCGGGCTGGACCGCGACGACGACCGCGATCCCGTTGACCCCGGCCACTTCCGAGACGCCGGGGAGCGTGCGGATCACCGTGCCCGCCGGAGCCAAGAGCGGCCTGTACCCGATGACCATCACCGTGAAGCCCCCTCGCGGAGACGCGGTGAAGACGATCGTGAATGTGCCGGTGTTCGGCAGCTGGGCGAGCGGCACGACGGCTGCGGCGTCGAGCGAGCACGCGCCGAACGTCGTCAACGGCGCGACCCGGACGTACGGGGCGTCGAACGCGATCGACCACGACCTCGCGACGTTCTGGAACGACGACACCGACAACCGGTACCCCGACACACTGACCGTCACGGCGCCCGCCGCGACCGCGCTGACCGGCGTCGGCTTCGCGTCCAACCCGGACGGCGTCCCGACCGACTTCACCGTCCAGACCTGGGACGGCGGCCAGTGGGCCGACCAGGTCCACGTGACCGGCAACACCGCCGTCTCCCGGTGGATCCCGTTCCCGGCACCGGTGACCACGGCTCAGGTGCGGATCGTCGTCGCGGCCGCGCAGAACACCTTCACGAGGATCGCGGAGGTGACGCCGTGACGCGGCGTCCGCCGTGCGACGATCTGGGGGAACCCGGATCGGACGAAGGAGCCCTCGACCTTGCCCTCGGTGCACGCGCTGTGGTCCCCGGGCCGGGGTCTGCTGCTGTGGGCGGAGCACGACCGGGGTCCGGCCGGCACGTCGAGCCGGTCGGCGCACATCGCGCTCCCGCATCCCTTCGCGGTCTCCAGCGCGAAGCTGACCGCTCTGCACCCCGGCAAGCCCACCTCGGCGACCTTGCTGCTGCCGTCGCGGGCGAACCGGCCGCTCGCCTCCTCGGAGGCGACGGGCGGTAAGCGGCGGGGTCCGGCGCCGTCGGTGCGGCCGTGGTCGGTGCCGGCGTTGATCGTGGACGCCACCGAACTGGACGACCTCGACGACTCGGCGTCGTACGGCGCTTCGGTCACCTACCTGCGGGCGGTCGCCCGCCTGGCCGCGGATCTGGTGCGGCGCGGGCGGGTCCTGCCGACGCTGGTCCGCCAGGGCGACGCGGCGGAGGCCCGGTGGCGCCCGGTGCTGCAGGGCGTCGACTTCGTCGCGTTCGACGCGCTGGCCGCGGCCATGCCGCCGGTCGGGCGGGCCGAGCAGGTCGCGCCGCTCACCGGGGCCTCGCCGCGCGCGCTCGTCACCGATGCCCTGCACACCCTGGTCGACACGGCGGTCCGGGACCGGCTGGCGCGCGCGGATCCGCCCGTCGACCTGCGCGGGGGCCAGGGTGCGGCCGGGGTGTGGCTGGCCGCTCTGCAGGGCGGCCTTCCCCGCGTCGAGCTGCCGCTGGGCGAGCTCGGTGTCCTGGCCGAGGCCGTCGCGAAGTGGGACGAGGTCGCCGACACCGACGTCGTCGACGGCCGGGCCTGCTTCCGGCTGGCCGAAGTCGGCACCCTGCGTCGGCCGGCCGAGGACGACCCCGACGACCATACCGGCGACGGCACCAAGTGGCAGCTGCAGTTCCTCCTGCGGTCGACGGCCGACCCGAGCCTGCTGCTGTCGGCCGGGCAGATCTGGTCGGGCGAGGCGAACGGGCTGGTCCGGGACCCGAAGGGGCTGCTGGTCGCCGAGCTGGGCCGGGCCGCGCTGGTCGAGCCGATGCTGGCGCCGGCCGTGCGCCGGACCCGGCCGGCCGAGTACGACCTGACCGTCGAGGAAGCCGAACGGTTCCTCACCTCGGGCGCGACCCGGCTGGTCGAGGCCGGGTTCGAGGTGCAGCTGCCGGCCACCTGGGACGGCAGGCGCCGGCTCGGGCTCCGGCTCTCCGTCCGCAGCACGCCGTCCGAGCAGGTCGTCACGCGCAGCCGGGTGGGCCGCGACGAGCTGGCCGCGTTCCGCTGGTCGATCGCGGTGGGCGACGCCGAAATCGGCGAGGAGGAGCTGGCGCGGCTCGTCGCGGCGAAGACGCCGCTGGTGCGGCTGCGGGGGAGGTGGATCAGCGTCGACGCCGACCGCCTCCGCGCCGGCCTCGAGTTCCTGCGCCGCGACCCGCACCGGCACACCGGGGGCCCCACCGCGGCCGAGCTGCTGGAGCTCGTCCACGTCGGGCCGGAGACGCCGCTCCCGGTCACCGGCCTCAGCGCCGACGGCTGGGTCGGGGACGTCCTGGCCGAGCGGGTCCCGCAGACGCTGCGGCCGGTCGAGCTGCCGCCGACGTTCCGCGCCACGCTGCGCCCCTACCAGCAGCGGGGTGTCGCGTGGCTGGCGTTCATGGCGTCGCTGGGCCTCGGGGCGTGCCTGGCCGATGACATGGGCCTCGGCAAGACCGTCCAGACGCTGGCTCTCGAGGCGCTCGAGCGTTCCGAGGGCGATCGCCGGCCGACGTTGGTGCTGTGCCCGATGTCGCTGGTCGGCATGTGGCAGCGAGAGGCGGCGAACTTCGCCCCGGAGCTGCGTGTCCTCGCCCACCACGGCGGCGCCCGCGCGCACGGCGACCTGCTCGCCGAGCAGGTCGCCGCGGCTGACCTCGTCGTCACGACCTACGCGACCGCCGCCCGGGACGCGGCCGAACTCGAGACGTTCACCTGGCGACGGCTGGTGCTCGACGAAGCGCACGCCATCAAGAACGCCGACACCGCGACGGCCAAGGCGGTGCGGCGGTTCCCGGCGGGGCACCGGCTCGCGCTGACCGGCACCCCGGTGGAGAACCGGCTGGCGGACCTGTGGTCGGTGCTGGACCTGCTCAACCCCGGACTGCTCGGCAGCAGGTTCGAGTTCCGGCAACGGTTCGCGGCCCCGATCGAGCGCGGCGGCGACACCGCCACGGCCGCCACGCTGCGCCGGCTCACGCAGCCGTACCTGCTGCGCCGGGTGAAGACGGACCCCGCGATCGTCCCGGAGCTGCCGGACAAGATCGAAATCCGGCAGGAGTACCGGCTCACCCGCGAACAGGGCACGTTGTACAGCGCGATCGTCGACGAGATGATGAAGAAGATCGAGAACAGCCAGGGCATCAAGCGCCGCGGCAACGTCCTCGCCGCGATCACGAAGCTCAAGCAGGTCTGCAACCACCCCGCGCACCTGCTGCACGACGGGTCCCCGATCGGGCGTCGCTCCGGCAAGGTCACCCGTCTCGAAGAGATCCTGGCGGAAATCCTGGCGGCGGGGGACCGGGTGCTGTGCTTCACGCAGTACACCGAATTCGGCCACCTGCTCGTGCCCCACCTGACGGACCGGCTCGACGCCGAAGTCGCGTTTCTGCACGGTGGCTTGGCAAAAGGGGCGCGCGACGCGATCGTGGACCGCTTCCAGGCCGGCGACGGGCCGCGGATTCTGGTGCTCTCGCTCAAAGCGGGCGGCTCCGGGCTCACGCTGACCGCCGCCAGCCAGGTCCTGCACCTGGACCGCTGGTGGAACCCGGCCGTCGAGAACCAGGCCACCGACCGGGCGTTCCGGATCGGGCAGGGCCGGACCGTCCAGGTCCGCAAGTTCCTTTGCCCGGGCACCATCGAGGACCGCATCGACACCCTGATCACCAGGAAGCGCGCGCTCGCGGGGATGGTCGTCGGCGAGGGCGAAAGCGGGCTCACCGAACTGTCCGCGGACGCGCTGCGCGGGGTGCTGACCCTGGGGGAGGAGGCGATCGATGACTGAGCCGCTCCCGTGGTGGGCGACCCGGTTCATCCGGGCGTTGACGGCGGTCGGCGTCCTCCTGCCCTCGCGGGGCCGGGGGAGCGTCGTGTCCTTGGCCGTCGGTGCCGGGCGCGTCGACGCCGAGGTGCGGGACGAGCGCTCCTACCAGGTGCGGATCGGGCTGACGGCGTTCGGGAAAGCGGACTGGGCGGCGATCACCCATGCCCTCGCCGCGAAAGCGTCGGCGACGGTCCTGCTGCTCAGCGGCGAGCTGCCCCGGGACGTCGAGCAGATCTTCAAGGCGGTCCGGCTGCCGTTGTTCCCGTCGTCGGCGCGGGAGGTGTCCCTGGACTGCACCTGCCCGGACGCCGAGGTGCCGTGCGGCCACCTGAACGCGGTGTTCACCGCGCTCGTGGCCCGGGTCGGCGACGACCCGTTCACCCTCCTCGCGCTGCGCGGCCGGGACCGCGAGACGCTGCTCGAGGAGCTGAAGAACCGGCTCATCTCCGCCGAGCCGCTCGATCCCGACGACCGGTCGCCGGCCCTGACCGAGGTCATGGACACCTTCTTCGACTGCGGTGAGGCCCCGGGCCTGGGCGGCGCGGCGCCGCTGCACGGGCCGCGGACGTCGTCCGACGCGCTCCTGGACCAGGCCCCGCCGTTCGCGATCACGGTGGGCGGCGAAGCCGTCGCCGAGCTGCTCCGGCCGGTGTACCGGGTGCTCGGCGCCGAACGCCGGGGCCCGTGACCGGCTGACGAAGATGCGACGTGTCGTGATTCGGACGCCGCCGCCCTAGTGACGAACGACGGTGCCGGCGCGAGCCTGGTGCGATGCACTGGAGATCACGTGTTCTGGTCCTGGCCTGCGCCGGCACCCTGGCCGCGGGCACCGCCGGCGTCGCGAACGCGACCCCCGGCCCGCAAGCGGCCTCGTCTCCCGCGGGCGTCGAACGGCATTCGGTCACCCTGCTCACCGGTGACGTCGTCCAGGTCGAACGGCAGCCCGGCGGCAAGCAGGCGGCCACCGTCCAGCCCGCGCCGGGCCGGGAGAAGATCCGCTTCCACCAGCAGGAGGTCGACGGCCACCTCAGCGTCTTCCCCGAGGACGTCGCCCCGCGGCTGGGCTCGAAGCAGGTCGACCGGAACCTCTTCGACGTCACCGAACTGATCGCCGAGGGCTACGCCGACGAGCAGTCGAAGACGCTCCCGCTGATCCTCACCTACCGCAAGGGCGCGGACCTCCGCACCGCCGAGGCGGCCCCGGCGGCCGCCGAGCTCGGCGCGACGCTGACCAGCGTCAACGGCCGTTCCGCGCGGGCCAGCAAGGCCAACGCCGGCGCGTTCTGGGCCTCGTCCGCGGGCACCGCGATCGAACGGATCTCCCTGGACCGCAAGGTCCGCGCGTCCCTCGACCGGAGCGTCCCGCAGATCGGCGCCCCCGAGGCGTGGGCCGCGGGCTACGACGGCACCGGCACCACGGTCGCGGTGCTCGACACCGGCTACGACCCCACTCACCCCGACCTGGCCGGTCGGGTGCAGGAGGCGGTCAACTTCACGACCAGCCCCGACACCACCGACCACTTCGGCCACGGCACGCACGTCGCCTCGACGATCGCGGGCTCCGGCGCCGCGTCGGGCGGGCGGCTCAAGGGCGCCGCGCCGGGCGCGAAACTGCTCGTCGGCAAGGTGCTCGACGACGACGGCTTCGGCTACGAGTCCTGGGTCCTCGCCGGGATGGAGTGGGCGGCGCACTCCGGCGCCAAGGCGGTCAACATGAGCCTCGGCGGCGGTCCGACCGACGGCACCGACGCGCTCAGCCTCGGTCTCGACGCGCTCAGCGAGCAGACCGGCACGCTCTTCGTGGTGGCCGGCGGCAACGACGGCGAACAGGGCGCGTACACCATCGGCTCGCCCGGCACCGCCGAAGCCGCGCTGACGGTCGGCGCCGTCGGCCGCGACGAGAGCCTGGCGTCGTTCTCCAGCCGCGGCCCGCGCCTGGGCGACAACGCCGTCAAGCCCGACATCACCGCGCCCGGCGTCGGCATCGTCGCCGCCCGCGCCGCGGGGACCGCCATGGGCGACGTCGTCGACGACCACTACACCGCCGCGTCCGGCACCTCGATGGCGACGCCGCACGTCGCCGGCGCGGTGGCGATCCTCGCCCAGCAGCACCCCGACTGGCCGGGCAGCCGGCTCAAGGACGCGCTGGCCAGCACTTCCCTGACGGCGAACGGGCTCTCGGTGTTCGAGCAGGGCGGCGGCCGGGTCGACGTGGCCCGCGCGGTGAAGCAGCAGGTCTTCGCCACCGGCACGGTCGACCTCGGCGCGGTCGAGGACGGCAAGGCGCCGGTGTCCCAAGAGGTCACCTACACCAACATCGGCACCACGCCGGTCTCGCTGAAGCTCGCCCTCGACGCGAAGTCCCTCGCCGGCGTCCCCGCCGCCGACGGGATCCGGATCGACAAATCCACTGTGGACGTTCCGGCCGGCGGCCGGACCACCGTCACGATCACCGGCGACCCGGCGAAACTGGCGGCGGGCACCTACAGCGGGCGGCTCACCGCGACCGCGGCGGGCGTGGTCGCGCACACCGCGCTCGGCGCGGACAAGACCGCGCCGAAGCACAAGGTCACCTTCACCGCTCTCGACGTGCACGGCAAACCGGCCGTCGCGCCGTGGCTGCTGATGTACGGCGAGGACTACCGCTTCGACGTGAACACCTGGCTGGCCGGCGCCGGCCTGACGGTCGAAGTCGGCGCGGGCGTGTACTACCTGACCGCGCAGGTCAACGGCACCGAAGACGGCCTGACCGCCTACCAGGTCGTCCAGCCGGAGATCCGGGTCACCGGCGACACGACCGTCGTGCTGGACGCCCGCAAGGCGGTGAAGGTGGAGATCGAGACCCCGAAACCGTCGGAACAGGCCGGGATCTGGAGCTACTACACCTACCGGGAGCTCGGTCCGCGCAAGATCGCGAACTACGCCATGCAGTTCGACTACACCCGCGAACTCCGGGTCACCCCGACGCCGAAGGTGACGACCGGCGCCTTCGAGTTCGGCTCCCGCTGGTCGAGGATCGCCCCGCCGTTGACGGCGAACGTCCTCGGCAGCCGTGACCCGCTCACGACCCGCTACCTCGCCGGCTCGCCCAAGCTGGACGGCTGGCGGCTGCTGCAGGCCGTCTCCGCGGGGCACGGCAAACCGGCGGACTTCAAGAACGTGCGCGGGAAGGCCGCCATCGTCGACCCGGACCCGGCGGACTACAACCGCGACGAGGTCTCCCGCGCCGCCGCGGACGCCGGGGCGGCGATCGTCTTCATCGTCGTGCCGGACGGCTGGGGGACCGCCTCGGTGCCGTCGGTCAGCGCGGCGCCGTTCCTGACGATCCCGACCGTCCAGCTCGACCGGGACGAGGGCGTGGCGCTCCTCGCCAAGATCAAGCGCTTCCCGGCTTTCCTGAGCCTGGAAGGGATCGCGGTCAGCCCGTACCTCTACGACGTGGTGCAGACCGAGCGCGACCGGATCCCGGAGAAGATCGTCCACAAGGTCACCGCGGCGAACACCGCGACCGTCACCACCCACTACCGCCAGACCGGCAGCGGCGGTGAGGCCAAGGAACAGCGGTTCGCCTGGAAGCCGTGGCAGGACTTCGCCGTCAACGAGTACCAGCGGTACGTGGCGACGCCGTCGACCCGGGAGGAGTACGTCAGCTCCGGGGACATCCAGTGGCAGCACCGGGTCAAGCACGGCCTGATCTGGGACGAGATGTCGCCACTCGACGGCGGCATGACCACGGCACCGCGCACGTACACGGGCAAGGAAAACGTCACCGAGGACTGGTTCGCGCCGGTCGTCCGGCCCGCCATCCCGCGCGGCGTGCCGGGCATGGACTCGACCCGTGAGGGCGACAACCTCCGGATCCGGATCCCGGAGTTCGTCGACAGCCAGGCCGGCCACTACGGGTTCAACGAAGGCGACGACCAGGCCGGTCCGGCCACGACGTCGGCGAAGCTGTTCCGCGACGGCAAGCTCGTGTCCGAACAGCCCTACGCGTGGGGCACCTTCCCCGCCGGGGCGGACCCGGCGACCTACCGGCTCGACCTGGCGGTGCGGCGCGACTCGCCGGAGTGGCTGTTCGGCACCAGCACGCAGACGTCGTGGACGTTCCGCTCGGCCCGGTCGGCGTCGCCGGCGCTGCTTCCGTTGCTGCAGCTGGACTACGCGGTGGACGCCGACGCCGGCAACCGCCTCCCGGCCGGTCGCAAGGCCAGGATCGGCCTGACCGCGCGGTTCCAGGACGGGATGGCCGCGCCGGACGTGCGGTCGATGAAGGCCTGGGCGTCCTACGACGACGGCAGGACCTGGCGCGCCGTCGACGTCAAGCGCACCGGGAAGTCCTACGAGGCCACGATCGACCACCCGTCGCTCGGTGCCACGAACAAGTACGTCGCGCTGCGGGTGCAGGCCACCGACAACGCGGGCGACACCGTCGACCAGACGGTGCTCCGGGCGTACGGGCTCAGCTCGAAATAGCGTCGTGCACGGGCTCCGGGTGCCTTCCGCCGGTTCGCGGCAGGAGGTGCCCGGGGCTCGGCTCGTCCAGCCAGCCGAGTTTGCTGGCCTGCCAGGCCAGCTGCATCCGCGTGTGGGCGTTGACCCGGCGCATCAGGTCCTGCAGGCGCCGCTGGACGGTCCGGTAGCTGACGTCGAGCTGCGTCGCGATCGACTTGTCGCTGACCCCGCCGATGAGCAGGGACAGCAGCCGTCGCTCGTCGGGGTCGAGGTGGCTCGTGGGCGCGGTGTCGCCGATCCGCAGCGGCGACGCGCGTTCCCAGTAGACCTCGAACAACGCGACCAGCGCGGACAGCAGGCTGCTTTCCCGGACGAGCGCGGCGGTGGGCTCGCCCGTGCTGTCGTGGCTGACCAGCGGGCACAGCGCCACCCGGCGGTCGGAGATGGCCAGGCGCACCGGCAGCTTCGAGATCGAGCGGGCGATCTCCCCGCCCTCGATCCCCTCCAGGACGTTGACGATCCGGCCGGGCTCTTCGAGCAGGCCGGTCTCGTAGATCACGCGGTAGCTCACGCCGCGGGCCAGTGCCAGCGCTTCCTCGATGTTCTCCGACGCCGCCATCGCGACGTTGCCCTCCAGGCAGAACCAGAGCGACTCTTCGCGGGCGCCGCGCTGGATGCTGAGCGCCTGCCGCCGGATCGCGTCCACGCCGGTGATGACCTCGACGAGCTGCGCGGAGTCCCGCCGCCGCGCGCTCCCGCGGTACTCCTCGGCGAGCTGCGTCACCGCGGCCCGGGCGGCCTCCAGTTGCTCCTGGCCCCGCACCAGCAGCGGGCCGAGCGAGACGTCCGGCGGCGCGGAGACGTAGTGCTCGCCCGCCTTGCTGACGAGCCCCTTCGCCAGCAGGACCTCCAGGATCGACTCCACCTCGCGGCGGCTCACGCCGGCCTTGCCCGCGAGCTCGGCGGGAGTGGTCCGGTACCCGCCGACGAGCACGCGGTAGACCCGTTCTTCGTCGGGAGTCATGCCCAGCGCTTCCAGCACAGTGCCTCCTAGCCACGCACGGCCAAAGGGTTTCCATCGGCGCTGACGGCTTGTGGACAAGGTACAACGCGTGGTGCAGACCAGTGAACGGGTCGGTTCGGCTGCGGAGCGTCGCCGCACCTCGGCTGACGGTCATCGGGTGGCCCGGTACGATCGGTGCGTGGGCCGGACGGGGAAGGAGCAGCTGCGCGGCAACGTCGCGAGCGCGATCCGTGACCAGATCATGGCGCGGACCGTGCAGCCGGGCGAGCCGTTGCGGCTGGGTCAGCTGGCGGAGCTGCTCGGAGTCAGCGTGACGCCCGTCCGTGAAGCCCTGTTGCTGCTGAGCCAGGACGGCTGGGTGACGCACGAGCCGAACCGCGGCTTCCGGGTGTCGGCCGTGCGGCGCAAGGACGTCGAGGACACCTACCTGATGTGGGGCACGGCCGAGGGCGAGCTCGCTGCGCGGGCCGCCACGCGGGCGACGTCCCGCGACGTCGACGAGCTGCGCCGGCTCGACGACCGGATCCGCACCGCGGACCCGTCCGACGGCCACCTGGCCACCTCGCTGAACGCGAAGCTGCACCACTACGTCTCGGTGATCGCCGACGCGCCCAAGCTGGAGTGGTTCGCCGAGGCGGCGAGCAGGCTCGTCCCCTTGCAGTTCCCGGAGAACTTCCACGTCGTGCCGGGCTGGTCCGACGTCAACCGCACCCAGCACACCCCGCTGATCGACGCCATCGCGGCCGGCGACGTCGACCGGGCGCGCACGCTGGCCAAGGACCACTTCACGGGCACGGGCGACCTGCTCATGAAGTGGCTCGACTCGCTCGACTTCTGGAGCGAGCCCGGCACACCACGCGATCACGGGGGCCCGGGCCGGCTCGCCGGCTGACCTCGTTTCCCGCCGCTACCTGCGCAAACCTCTCGTCGAGATCCGCTATGGACAACTGTCGGCACAAAACGTATATTCTTGGCTCAGAGAATATACGTTTTGCAGGCACCTGCTCCTGCTCCCCACCACGGAGGTCAACGGTGACCGACTCACAGACTGCCGCTCGCGGCGCCGGCGTCACCCCGAGATCCAGCCGGCGGATGCGGAACCGGGTGCTCGTGTCGAGCTTCATCGGGTCCGTCATCGAGTGGTACGACTTCTACCTCTTCGGCATCGCCTCGGCCGCGGTGTTCAACAAGCTGTTCTTCCCCGGCGCCAGCGCCACGGCCGGCACGCTCGCCGCCTTCGCCACCCTCGCCGCGGGCTTCATCGCCCGGCCGGTGGGCGGCGTCATCTGGGGCCACTTCGGCGATCGCGTCGGGCGCAAGGGCATGCTCGTGCTGTCGATCCTCCTCATGGGACTGTCGACGGTCGTCGTGGGCCTCCTGCCCACCTTCGCCACCATCGGCATCGCCGCGCCGATCCTGCTCGTCGTGATGCGCCTGATCCAGGGCGTCTCCGCGGGCGGTGAGTGGGGCGGCGCCGTGCTCATGTCCATGGAGCACGCGCCGAAGCGCCGCGGGCTGTCCAGCTCGGTCGCGCAAATGGGGCTGTACGGCGGAATCCTGCTCGCCAACGGCGTCTTCGCGCTGACGTCCGCGCTGACCGGCGACGCCTTCCTGTCCTGGGGCTGGCGCATCCCGTTCCTCATCTCGGCGGTGCTGGTCGTGATCGGCCTGTGGATCCGGCTCGGCGTCGAGGAAAGCCCGATCTTCAAGGAAGCCCGCGAGAAGGCGCAGCGCGCGGAACCCGCGAAGCTGCCGATCGTAGAGGTGCTGCGGCGCCCCAAGAACCTGCTGCTGTCGGTGTTCCTGGTGCTCGGCGCGTTCGCGGCCAGCGCGGTGTACGGCACGTGGATCGTCAGCTACGGCATCACCGCGGGCTTCCCCCGCGCGGACATCCTCAACGCGGTGCTCGTCTCCGCCGCCATCGGCCTGGTCTTCCAGCCGGTCTTCGCCTACCTGTCCGACCTCTGGGGCCGCCGCGTCGTCGTCGGCGTCGGGGCGGTGCTGCAGGCGCTCAGCATCCCGGTGATGTTCGCGCTCATGGCCGGCGGCGGCGTGGGGGAGATGTACCTGGGCATCTCGCTCGCCGCGTTCACCCACGCCATCGTCTACAGCCCGCTCGGCGCGTGGCTGGGCGAGCTGTTCCCGACGACCCAGCGCTACACCGGCGCGTCGCTCGGCTACCAGATCGCCGGCACCATCGGCGGCGGCTTCACCCCGCTGATCTGCGCGTCGCTGCTCGCGGGCTCGGGCGGCAGCACCGCCGGCATCTCCCTGTTCATGGGCGCGACCTGCCTGCTCACGGTGATCGCGGTGTTCTTCGCCCGCGAGACCAGCAAGATCGCGCTGTAACCCCGGAGGAAAGACCATGACCCTCATCGACGAGCGTCCGGCCGGGACCCCGGCCGGGGAGAAGCTCGGCATCATCGACACCGACTTCCACCCGATGCCGCTCCCGACCGATCCGCAGGTCGCCGAGCACCTGCCGCGGCGGTGGAAGGACTACATCGCCCGCTACGGGCTCGGCAGCTTCGGCGGCGGGATCGCGCCGTCCCAGCGGGAGTTCACCCACCGGCTGGACGCGGTCGACGAGCAGGGCCGCGTCGGCGTCGACCCGCACCTGGCGGTCGAGCAGGTGGTGGACAAGTTCGACATGTCCGCGGTGGTGCTGACCTGCCCGCAGACCTACATCATCACCCACGGCGGCGCGAACATGCCCTACGAGTGCGCGTTCGCGATCTACCGCGCCTACAACGACGCCCTGGCGCACACCTGGGCGGGCGCCGACGACCGGTTCAAGGCCAGCATCACGCTGCCCCGCGACCTGGCGGGCGCCGCGGACGAGATCGTGCGCTGCAAGGAGGGGCCGAACGGCGACTCCTACGTCCAGGTGCTGATGTCCCCGGCCGGGCAGGACCCGCTGGGCAAGCAGCGGTACTGGCCGATCTTCGAGGCCTGCGAGCACTACGACATCCCGCTGGCCTTCCACGTGCCGGGCATGGGCCGCCAGCCGACCGGCGCCGGGCGGCAGAACTTCTACGCCGAGATGCACGCGGCGTTCGCGGTGCTGCCGATCTCGATGGTGTCCAGCCTGGTCTTCGAGGGTGTCTTCGAGCGCTTTCCGAAGCTCAAGATCGCGCTGCTGGAGCTGGGCTGGGACTGGGCCGCACCCTACGCGTGGCGGCTCGACGCGACGTACGGGAAGCTGCGCGACGAGCTGCCGCACCTGACGCGCAAGCCGTCGGACTACCTGCGTGAGCACTTCTGGTTCTCGACCCAGCCGATCGAAGAGCCGGAAGATCCGAAGTGGACACCGGCGGTGTACGAGATGTTCGAGGAGACCGGGTTCGCGGACCGGCTGATGTTCTCCTCCGACTACCCGCACTGGGACTTCGACTCGCCTTACGAGTCGGTGCCGCAGTCGTTCCCGCTGGAGCGGCGCCGCCGGATCCTCGGCGCGAACGCGAGCGCGCTGTACAAGATCCCGCTGCGCACCGGACACGGCATCCCGGCGGCCGGCGCATGACCGTCGTGGAGAACGCCCGCCGCAAGCGCGCGGCCCGGCTGCTCGACGCCGCGGACGCCCAGCGCGCCGCGGCGCGGGCATTGCCCCGCGGCATCCGGGAGTACGTCGACGGCGGTTCCGAAGGCGAAGTGACGTTGCGGCGCAACGCGCAGGCGTTCCAGGACGTCGCGTTCGCGCCCCGGATGGCCACCTGGGTCGACGAGCCGGACCTGTCGACGAAGGTGCTCGGCTCGCCGATCGACCTGCCGGTGCTCACCGCCCCGTGCGGCGGGATGCGCCTGGTGCACCCGGACGGCGACCTCGGCCTCGCGACCGGCGCCGCCCGCGCGGGCACGATCCACGTCGCGTCGTCGGCCGCCGGGTACACCCTGGAAGAGATCGCCGAGGTCGAGGGCCCGCAGTGGTTCCAGCTCTACCGCTTCTCCTCGCAGGCCACCATGGAGAACCTGGTGGGGCGCGCGCGGGCGGCGGGGTACTCGGCACTGGTGGCCACTGTGGACACGGCCGTGTCGGGATTCCGGCCCCGGGACTACAAGAACGGTTTCAGCTACTCGATGCGGGTCAACGCCCGCAACGCCGTGAAGCTCGCGCCCCAGCTGCTGCCGAAGCCGGCCTGGCTGACCCGGTACCTGCTCGACGGGCTGCCGTTCGAGATCCCGAACACGGCCGAGGTCACCGTCGACGGCAAGCCGATGGTGCTCACCGAGATGACCAAGGGCGGCGCGGGCTCCCACTCGCCGACGTGGACCGACCTCGACTGGCTGCGCGCGCACTGGCACGGGCCGCTGGTGGTCAAGGGGATCATCACCCCCGAGGACGCGGTGCGCGCGGTCGACGCCGGGGCCGACGCGGTGATCGTGTCCAACCACGGCGGCCGCCAGCTCGACGGCTCACCGGCCACGCTCACCGCACTGCCGCGGATCGCCGACGCCGTCGGCGACCGCGCGGAGGTGCTGTGCGACAGCGGGATCCGCCGCGGCAGCGACGTCCTGAAAGCGCTCTCCCTCGGCGCCCGCGCGGTGCTGGTCGGCCGGCTCCCCGCGTGGGGACTGGCGGCGGCGGGCACCGCGGGCGTCGAGCGGGTGCTGGAGATCCTGCGCGCCGAGATGGTCCGCACGATGCGGCTGATGGGCTGCCGCGCCGTCACCGACCTGGACCCGACCTGGCTGGACGCCGCCACCGTCCCCGGCCCGCGAACGAAGGAGGCACGGTGACGACCTCACCCACCCGCCCGGCCCGCACGACCCGTTTCGTGGTCGGGCGCGTCGACGAGATCCCGCCGGGACAGCGCCGGATCGTCGAGGCGAATGGCCGCGAGATCGGCGTGTTCAACATCGGCGGCCAGTTCTACGCGATGCTCAACCGCTGCCCGCACCTCGGCGCGCCGCTCTGCGAAGGCGGCGTCGTCAACCAGATCGACTCGCCGGTACCGGGCGACGTCAGCCTCGACACCGGACAGACGTTCGTCACGTGCCCGTACCACAACTGGGAGTTCGACGTCGAAACCGGCCAGTCCTACTGGAACCCGCGGCTGCGGGCCCGGCCGTTCGCCGTCGCGCTCGAAGGCGCCGACGAGGTGAAGGCCGCGCTCGAATCCGGCGAGCTGGGCCGCATTCCCGGTCCTTACACCGCCGAGACCGTCGACGTGACGGTCGAGTCCGACTACGTGGTGCTGTCCCTGCGGCCGGCCCGAGGAGGAACGTCATGAGCGCCCCGCTGCTCCAGAAGTCCACAAGGGACACACTGTGGACCGGACCCGTCGTCGACTGCGACGTCCACGCCACCCCGCCGTCGCTCGAAGCGCTGTTCCCCTACACGGACCCGGTGTGGGTGCAGGGCGCGCGGGAGCGCGGCTGGAAGGGCCCGAACGGCCAGGCGCTGGCGTACCCGCCGAACGCGCCCACGACGGCACGCGACGAGTGGCGGCCCGAGGGCCGCCCACCGGCGTCCCAAGTGGAGGATCTGCAACGGCACGTGCTCGACCCGTGGCGGACGGACGCGGCGATCGTGAACACCGCGTACGGCGTCGATTCCCTGCGCCACCCGGACTGGGCGCCCGCCCTCGCGCGGGCCGTGAACGACTGGCTGATCGCCGAATGGCTCGACCGCGACCCGCGGCTCGTCGGCTCGATGGTGATCCCGGCGCGCGACCCCGCCGCGGCCGCCGCCGAGATCGAGCGCGTCGGCTCGCACCCGCGGATCGTGCAGGTCACCATGCCCGTCCGGTCGGAAAGGCTGTACGGGCAACGGGTTTTCTGGCCGATCTACGAAGCCATGACCCGCCACGACCTGGTGATGGGCCTGAGCTGGGGCGGCACGTCGGAGGACGCGCCGTCGCCCACCGGCTACGCCTCCTGGTACGCCGAGGAGTACGCGGCGGAGATCCAGGTCTACGGCGCGCAGATGACGAGCCTGATCTACGAGGGGATCTTCCAGAAGTTTCCCGGCATGCGCGTGACCATGCTGGAAAGCGGGTTCGCGTGGGTGCCCACGTGGAGCTGGAGCATCAACAAGAAGTGGAAGGGCCTGCGCCGCGAGATCCCCTGGGTCGACCGCCTGCCGACCGACATCATCCGCGACCACTTCCGGTTCTCGATCGCCCCGGCCGACCTCGGCCCGGCGCCGCACGCGCGTCGGATCATCGAGTGGCTCGGGTCCGAAGACATCCTGCTCTTCGCCACCGACTACCCGCACCTGCACACCGACGACCTGGCCGCCGTCCTCGACGTCATGCCGGAGTCCATGCGCCCCAAGGTGATGCACGAGTCCGCGCGTCACTGGTACCGGCTCGACAAGGCGCTCGGATGAGCTACGCCGCCGTCACCGGGACCCACCCGAACCGGCTCCGGGCGCTTCTGGAGTCCGGCGGGAGGGCCGTCGGCCTGGCCTGCCACACCGGCGATCCGCACGTCGCGGAGACCTTCGCCCTGGCCGGGTTCGACTACCTCTACCTCGACCAGCAGCACAGCGTCGGCGGCTTGGCCAGCCCGGTGGAGATGCTGCGGGCCACGGCCCGCACGGGCACCACCGCGCTGGTCCGGGTCGCGGCCAACGACCCGGTGCTCATCGGCCGGGCCCTCGACGCCGGCGCCGAGGGCGTCATCGTGCCCAACGTCGAGTCCGCCGAGGAGGCCGCCCGCGCCGCTGCGGCCACGCACTACCCGCCGCTCGGCGGGCGCAGCTGGGGGCCGACCCGGTCGGCCTTCGGCCTCGGCTCCGACCCGGCGACGGTCAACGGCCAGGTGCTGTGCCTGGTGATGATCGAAACCGCGGAAGGCGTCGCGCGGGCGAAGGAAATCACCGCGGTGCCCGGGGTGCACGGGGTGTACGTCGGGCCGGGCGACCTCGCGGTCAGCCTCGGCCTGGACCCCGTGACCGGGCCGGAAGAAGAACGGCACCGCGCCGCCGTCGCGGAGATCTGCCGAGCGTGCGCGACCGCGGGGATCGCGGCCGGCATCACCGGCGACCCGGTCACCGAGGCCGGCCGGGGCTTCCGGATGGTCACCGCGGGCTCGGACGCGGCCTTCCTCAAGGCGGGCCTCGTCGCCGCCCGCGTCCGCCGTGCCGCACTCACGAACCAAGGAGCGAAATGAGCACCGTCAACACCCTGCGTGGCCCGATCGACAGCTCGAAGATCGGCACCGCGCTGATGCACGAGCACATCATGGCCCGCAACCCCGAACTCGAGCGGAACATCGTGCACCCCGAGTACGACGAAGCCGCGATCTTCGAGCATGCGCGCAAAAGCCTGACCTCGCTGCACGAGGACAAGGGCATCGACACGTTCGTCGACCTCACCGTGCTCGGCCTCGGCCGCGACGTCCCGACCGTGCAACGGCTCGCCGAGGACGTGCCGCTCAACATCGTCGTCGCCACCGGCTACTACACGGCCAAGGACCTGCCGACCTACTTCCACACGCACGGCCCGGACGGCCTCGTCGGCCGGACGCTCGGCGGCCCCGACGTGCTGGAGACGCTGTTCCTCGACGACCTCACGAAGGGCATCCCGCGCACGGACGGCGTCAAGGCCGGCATCATCAAGATCGTCACCGACGAGCACGGCATCACCCCCGACCTCGACCGCGTCTACCGTGCCGCCGCCCGCGCCCAGGCCGAGACCGGCGTGCCGATCTCGACCCACACCAACGTCCACTTCGCGAACGGCCGCGACCAGCAGAAGTGGTTCAAGGCCAACGGCGTCGACCTCGAACGCACCGTCATCGGCCACAGCGGCGACTCCACCGACCTCGACTACCTCAAGGAGCTGATGGACAACGGCTCCTTCATCGGCATGGACCGCTTCGGCATGGAGTTCGTGCTCGACGACGAGTCCCGCGTCGACACCCTGGCGAAGCTGATCGCGCAGGGCTACGCGGACCGGATCACGATCTCCCACGACGCCGGGTTCTTCTCCATCAACACGCCGCCGTCGTGGCGCGCGAAGCACACGCCGAACTGGCACCACCACCGCATCTCCGACTACGTGCTGCCGGCGCTGCGCGAGCGCGGGGTCACCGAGGACCAGATCACGCAGATCATGGTCGTCAACCCGGTCCAGGTGCTCACCGGGGACGCCGAGGCGACGAAGGCCGTGGCGGCGAAAGCGGGGATCTCGTGACGGAACCGGACGTGACCGCGGTCGTCGCCGCGATCGAGGCCGAGGCGGACGGGATCGTCTCGCTGCGCCTGGAACCCGCGGCGGGCGAGAAGATGCCCGCGTGGGAACCGGGCGCGCACGTCGACCTCGTCCTCGCACCCGGTCTGGAGCGGCAGTACTCGCTCTGCGGCGACCCGGCCGACCTGTCGCACTGGCGGGTCGGTGTCCTGCGCGAGCCCGAAAGCCGCGGCGGGTCGTCGTACGTCCACGAGACCCTCGCCGTCGGCGATCAGGTGACGTGTCGCGGGCCCCGCAACAACTTCGCCCTGGCCGAGGCGGCCGAGTACCTGTTCGTCGCGGGCGGGATCGGGATCACGCCGATCCTGCCGATGATCGCCGCGTGTGAGGCCGCGGACCGGCCGTGGCGGCTGTTCTACGGCGGGCGCCGGACGTCGTCCATGGCGTTCCGCGCCGAGCTGGCGCGCTACGGCGACAAGGTCACCCCCTGGCCGCAGGACACGCACGGACTCCTCGAGCTCGCCACGATCCTGGGCACCCCGGGCCCCGGCACGGCGGTTTACTGCTGCGGACCCGGGGTGCTCCTCGACGCGGTCGAGGAGCGGTGCGCGTCCTGGCCGGCGGGCGCGCTGCACGTCGAACGCTTCCGCCCGAAGGAAGGCGCGCTCGACGGCGTGAACGCGGCGTTCGAGGTCGAGCTGGACGCGTCGGGCATCACGCTGACCGTCGGCGCCGACCAGACCCTGGCCGAGGCGATCGAGGCGGCGGGGGTCGACCTTCCGACGTCGTGCCGCGAAGGCACGTGCGGCACCTGCGAGACGTTCGTCCTCGAGGGCGAGCCGGACCACCGCGATTCCTACCTCAGCGCGCAGGAGCGGGCATCCGGTGAGGTCATGATGCCGTGCTGTTCCCGGTCCCGGTCGGCTCGCCTCGTCCTCGACCTCTGATCAGCCGGAGTTCCGCCAGCTTTCGATGAGTTCCCGCAGCCGCTGTGCGGGTTTGTCGCTGGTGGCGAAGAGTACGGCGGTGGCCAGGGCGAGACAGCCGAGGATCGCCGCGAGGAAGATCCAGGCCATCGTGGGGCTGATGGCGACCGACGCCCAGGTCCCGCCCAGCGTCGCCGAAATCATCAGTTTCCCGACGGTCGCGGTGCGGCGGCGGGTGCCGGACGAGGAGCGGAGCACCGAGGCGAACCGGGGCATGCCGATCACCAGCCCGGCCACGAACCGCATCCTGGACCGTTTCGTCGGCAGGGTGGCGAGTTCGGCGGTCCACTCGGCCAGCCACCGCGTGCGGACCGTGCGCGGCAGCAGGACGGCTGTCGTCTGGAGCAACGCCGGCCCGAGTGCGCTTTGGCCGCCACGCAGGACCTGCGAGGCCAGATCGGAGAGCTCGGCGCCGAGATCCGGCATGCCGAGACGGTTCGCCAGCGGGACGAGGGTCCGGAGGGTCTCGTCGGACTTGGTCCGTTGCGCGTCCGGGGCCACGAACCGGATCGTGCGCATGTTGTGCAGCCGGTCGGCGAGCTTGAGGAGCAGGACGTCACGATCCGCGCCGGCGAGATCGGCGGCGGCGAGCTCGGCCAGAGCGGTCACGCGCGCGGCGATGCGGCGTCCGAAGTCCGCTTGCAGCTGCTCGGCCGTGTAAGAGGTGTCCTCGACGACGTCGTGCAGCAGCGCCGCGCAGACGGTGTCCGGCCGGGCACCCTGGCGCGCGACGATCGTGGCGACCTCGATCGGGTGGTGGATGTAGGGATCACCGCTGCGCCGCAGCTGCCCGCGGTGCAGGCACTCGGCGGCCCGGTAGGCGCGCACGACGCGCCGGACGTCGTCCTCGTCCCAGTCCACCGCCGCGGCGAGTACCGGGGCGAGCTTGTCCTCCGTCATGACGACTGCCCTCCCAGGATCGGCTTGCCCCACACCAGCCGGTTCTTCGTCCGCGCCAACGCGTGGCCCGCCTGGGCCGTGCCACTGGTGGTGAGCCGGTAGAGCCGACGGCGAGGCCGTCCGGACGGTTCGTGCAGCGCGGGGTCTTCCCAGGTGCTTTCGACCCAGCCGACGTGCTCCAGCCGCGCCAGGATGGGATAGATCGTCCCGGACGCGAGTCCGAGGAGTTCGCAGAGTTCGAGGCCGTAGCGCTCCTGCTGAGGATTCTCGAGCAGCGCCCGCAGGACGAGCTGCGTCTGAAGCGTCATCCTCACCATATGTCGTACTCTACATAGCCGGTGACCTGCTGGAACAGCGGCCGAACGAGGGAAACCGCTCAGGAGCGGTACCACGGCCGCGCCTTGAGCCACGTCAGGTACTCGTCGAAGATCGCCGCGGTTCCGCCTGTCGCGGCCCGCCGCTCGAGGAACTCGTCGAGCAGGACGAAGAGCAAGTCGACCGAGCGCTGCCGTCCCTCGCCCGCGGCTTCGTCGTGCCAGCCCGCGGTGCGACCGGGAAAGGCCAGGTACAGCACGAGAGACGTCCAGGTCAGGTTGGTGCCGGTACCGACCCGCGGCACGAGTGATTCGGTGAAGCCGGTGAGCAGCTGCCCGTCGTTGCCCGCGTCGACGCCGAGGAGGAACGTGCAGTAGTCGCGGTAGCTGCCGTCCAGCCCGTAGAGCTGCGGGCGCCGGTGGATCTCGGCGAACAGTTTCCGGTAGTCCACAGTGGATGGTCCTTGTCCGTTTCGCGGGTCAGTCGTGCAGGCTGCCGCCGCCGTCGATGGACCAAGTCTGCCCGTTGACCCACTCGGCGGTGGCCCGCGCGCCGGCGATGTCGATGTCCCCGGCGAGCCTCCAACCGGTCGAGATTAAGACAGGTGTCTTGATTAAGGCAAGCGTCTTACCTAGGCTGCCGACATGCCCGTCGACGGAGCACTGCCGCCCTACCCGTTCCCCAACCCCAGCGCGCTGGAGCCGCCGCCGGAGTGGGAGCGGCTGCGTGCGCGGTGCCCGGTGGCGCGCATCGAGCTGGCCAGCGGCGACGAGGCCTTGCTGCTGACCCGCTACGACGACGTCCGGGAGATGCTGTCCGATCCGCGGTTCACCCGTCAGCTCGATGCCGCCGACGCGTCCCGGGTCTCCGACAGCGACGACGGCGGGGTGTTCAGCCGTCCCTCGTCGGCGGCCGGCGGCGAGGCGGACGCGGACGAGCCGGAGGCGTCGATGCTCGGTGGTCCCGGGCACCGGCGCTGGCGGCGGCTGGTCGGGAAGGCGTTCACCGTCAAGCGGGTGCAGGCGTTGCGCCCGGGCATGGCCGAGCTGGCCGAGCAGCTGGTCACGGACCTGGTCGAGGCCGGCGCACCCGCCGACATCGGCCCCACGCTGGGATTTCCGCTGCCGGTGTTCGTGATCTGCGACCTACTTGGAGTGCCCCGCGACGACCGGGGCCGGTTCGCGCACTGGTCGGACACGATGCTCAACCTGACCCGGTTCACCCAGGACGAGATCGACCGGTCGGGCCGCGAGTTCTACCAGTACATGACGGATTTGGTCGCCGCCAAGCGGTCCGCGCCCGGTGACGACCTGCTGAGCGACCTCGCCGCCGACATGAGCGCGACCGAGCTGGTCATGACCGGGCAGGGCCTTCTCATCGCCGGCCACGAGACGACCGCCAACATGATCGGCAAAATGGTCGCGATGCTGCTGGCGGACCGCGAGCACCGCTGGGAGCGGCTGCTGGCCGACCCGTCGCTGGTGCCTTCCGCCGTCGAGGAAGCGCTGCGGTTCGACGCCAACCCCGGGTTCGGGATGCCGCGCTACGTCTCGGAAGAGACCGTGGTCGGGGGCACCACCCTGCCGCGCGGCACGACCGTCGTGTGCAGCATGGCGTCGGGCAACCGCGACACCGCCGCGTTCGAGGGTGCGGACGACATGGACCTCGCCCGCCGGCCTAACGCGCACCTGGCTTTCGGCGTCGGCCCGCATTCGTGCGTCGGCCAGCAGCTCGCGCGCGTGGAGCTGCAGACCGTGCTCGAAGTGCTGCTGCGCCGCCTGCCCACCCTGGAGCTCGTCGGGGACGCCGCGGACCTGCGTGCCCGCCAAGGGCTGATCGTCGGCGGGATCGACCGGGTCCTGGTGCGGTGGTGACGGCGCCGCGGCCGCAGGGCGGCGGGCGGTCGGCGGCCACCCGGGCCCGCCTGCTGGCGACGGCGGAGCGGCTGATCGCCGAGGACGGCGTCGCCCAGGTGTCGAGCCGCCGGCTCGCCCAGGAAGCGGGGCAGGCCAACAACTCCGCGGTCGCTTACCACGTCGGCACGATGGAGGAGGTGATCCTCGCCGTGCTGCGCGAGCACGGCGAGGCGATGGACCGCATCCGGGCCACGATGGTGGACGCGGCGACGGGGTCGACGCGGCTGCGCGACCACGTGGCCGCACTCGTGCTGCCCACGACCCTGCACCTAGCGGAGCTCGGCGTCCCCAGTTACTACGCCCGTTTCGCCGCACACGTCGTCAGCGACCCGGTCCTGCGCGCGCGGGCGTTGTCGGTGACGACGTCGACACCGGTGATGCACCGGGCCCTGCTGGCGGTGGCCGCCCACGCCGGCGATCCCGCCGACCCCGCGATCCTGACTCGCTCGACGATGGCCCGGCACGCGATCGTCCACACCTGCGCCGAGCGGGAAGCCGAGCTGGCCGAGGCGGGGGACCGCTCGGGAATCCCCGGCTGGGCCGAGACGGGCGACATCCTGGTCGACGGGATCACGGCCCTGCTGACCACGTCACAGAGGACTCGCTCCGACGCCCGCTAGCCGGTGGCCCACAGATCGGGGCCGAACACCTCGACGTGGACGTATCGCCGGGAACTTCGTGCTCGACCAGCGTGGCGCGGTTGCACCCCTCCAGACGGCAGCAATTTCTGATGCCCCAGAGCGGGCATGCGGTGAAAGTGCAACCAGAACCTCAGCGGCGCGCTCCGCCGGCCTTGGTGCCAGTGCCACTCTTCGGTCACCGCCTCCAACGCCAAACCCAGCCGGGCTCGAAGCAGCGCCGTGGTCCGGGTGCTGTTATCCGGAGCCTCCGCTCATCCATCAACCCTTCGGCATGACCGGACTAGCCGCCAAGGCGCATCTACCCGTTCGAGCCGGGCCGGGTCCGGGGAACTCACGCCTCGACGGAAGGTGTCGGGGTCCCCGCGCCGACGGCGGAAACTTCCCAACATTTTTCGCAGGCGATGTCGGATGGCGTCTTCCCGGTTCGTAGTCAGGGTGAGAGACCGGCTACCGAGCCGGTCGCCTGCCCTGGAGGTCCCGTTGTCCGTCACCACCACCGCTCCCGTGAAGTCCCTGGTCACCACCGGTCTGATGGTTGTCGCCGGAGCCACTGTCGCCACGTCGGCCATCGCCGCGGCCGCACACATCGCGGGTCTCGACGCCGAAGTCGCCGGCGCGGTGATCCCCGCCTCCGGGTTCGCCGTGCTGACCGCATTGTTCTCCGCTCTCGGCCTGGTGCTCGCCCTGGCACTGGCCCGCTGGGTGCGTCACCCCCGAGTGGCGTTCATTCGCGTAACGGTCACGCTCACGGCGTTGTCGCTGGTCCCGGACGTGCTCGCGGACGCCTCGGCGGCTACGAAGGTGCTGCTGATGGTGGCGCACCTGGCCGCAGCGGCGATCGTGATCCCGGCCGTGGCTCGTCGTCTGTCGGCCTGATCCGGAAAAGAGCTGGCCACGTAGTCCACTGTGGATATAGAGCGACAGAGTGCCACCGGCGGCATCGGCTGGGTCGGGAAACCGCTCGACCCAGCCGAGACGGTGCAGAATTGTGCCAGCGAGCCGCTGACCTGCGAAAAGGAGTGCCCCCGGTGAGATTCGAACTCACACTGGACGGGTTTTGAATCCGTTGCCTCTGCCAGTTGGGCTACGGGGGCGCGACGCTGCAACCCTACGGGATCACCGAGTCCGGCGAGCTACCGGGGCGGAGAGTGTCGCGCCCGCCACTACGTGGTGAACGCCATCTCTTCTTCTGGATCGTTCCCGGTAGGCTTCAGGTTCGCGGGAAGCCGCGAAACCACCGTCCCGCCGAGTCTTCAGGAGGACCCCGGTGACCGATCAGGCTACCGAGGCCAACGGTGCCGCCACCGTGCCGCAGCGTCGGGTACTTGTCGCCGAAGACGAGGCGCTCATCCGGCTGGACCTCGTCGAAATGTTGCGTGAAGAGGGCTATGAGGTCGTCGGGGAGGCCGGGGATGGGGAGCAGGCCATCTCCCTCGCCACCGATCTCAAGCCCGACCTCGTGATCCTCGACGTCAAGATGCCCAAGCTGGACGGGATCGAGGCCGCGGCCAAGATCACCGGTGACCGGATCGCGCCCGTCGTCATCCTCACCGCCTTCAGCCAGCGTGATCTCGTCGAACGGGCGCGGGACGCCGGCACCATGGCCTACCTCGTCAAGCCCTTCGCCAAGCGGGACCTCGTGCCCGCCATCGAGCTCGCCGTCAGCCGGTTCTCCGAGCTGCAGGCCCTCGAGGCCGAGGTCGCCGGGCTCACCGACCGGCTCGAGACGCGGAAGGTCATCGACCGCGCCAAGGGCCTGCTCATGAGCCGCCAGGGCCTCACCGAACCCGACGCCTTCCGCTGGATCCAGCGCACCGCCATGGACCGCCGGACCACCATGAAGGCCGTCGCCGAGGCCGTCGTCGAAAGCATCGGAACCTAGCCGGACCGGCGGCCGGCGGGCAGAATCACGAGCGTGAAACTGCTGCCGGCCGTCGTCGCCCTTCTGCTGCTGACAGGGTGCGAAGCGGCCCCCAGCACGCCCGCGCCGACGACCACCTACGAGCTGCCGCCGCGGCCGGTCCGGCCCGACGAGACCGCCCTCAAGGTGCCGCCCGCGAAGAACGGCGACACCGAGTTCACCCTGATCGGCCTGGCCGCCGGCCTGCCCAGTATCACCGGCAGCCACGCCGAAATGCTCCCCAAGGGCCAGTACGTCCGGTTGCGGCTCGTCGTGACCAACACCGGGACCTCGAGCGTCCTGTTCGACCCGAAACGGCAGCTGCTCGTCGACGACCAGGGCGCCACGCACCCGCCGGACGAGCAGGCCATGCTGATCAAGCGCCAGCCCGCCCAGTTCGACCTCGGGCACAGCGTGCGCGTCGAGTTCGACCTCTACTGGGACCTCCCCAAGGACCGGAAACCGGTCGCGCTCAGGGCGTTCGGCGGCCCCACCATCACCGACATGAAGAACGTCAACGGCACCGACATCAAGCTGTGAAAAAAGGGGCCCGGCACGAATGCCGGGCCCCTCACGAAGAAACACTCAGACGCCGAGGTCGCCACCGAGGTAGGCGGCCCGCACCTTCGGGTCGTTCAGCAGCTCGGCCCCGGGCGCGCTCTGCACCACGCGGCCCGTTTCGAGCACGTACGCCCGGTCCGACAGCTTCAGCGCCTGCTGGGCATTCTGCTCCACCAGCAGCACCGTCGTCCCGCGCTTGTTGATCTCGCGGATGATGTCGAAGATCTGCGCGATCAGCATCGGCGCCAGGCCCATCGACGGCTCGTCGAGCAGCAGCACCTTCGGCTTCGTCATCAGCGCCCGGCCGATGGCGATCATCTGCTGCTCGCCGCCGGACATGGTGCCGCCGAACTGGTTCTTCCGCTCCGCGAGCCGCGGGAACAGCTCGAAGACCTCGTCGAGGTCGGCCTGGAGGTCGTCCTTGCGGGTGTAGGCACCCATCAGGAGGTTCTCCTGCACCGTCATGCCGGGGAACACGCCCCGGCCTTCCGGCGACTGGCCGATCCCGAGCAGCACGCGCTTGTGCCCCGGGGTCTTCGAGATGTCCTGGCCGTTGAACAGGATCCGGCCGCTGGTGAGCGGTCGCAGCCCGGAGATCGTCTTGAGCGTCGTGGTCTTGCCGGCGCCGTTGGCCCCGATGAGGGAGACGATCTCACCCTCGCCGACCTGGATGCTCATGCCCTTCAGGGCCGCGATCTTGCCGTAGTGGACGTTGATGTCCTCGACCTCAAGAAGCATCTTCGGACACCCCCAGATACGCCTCGATCACCTTCTGGTTGTTCTGCACCTCGTGCGGCAGCCCTTCTGCGATCTTCTGGCCGAAGTCGAGCACCGCCAGCCGGTCGCTGATGTGCATGACCAGGCCCATGTCGTGCTCGATCAGCAGCACGGTGCGGCCGTCGTCCCGGATCTTGCGGATCAGCGCCTGCAGCGAGTTCTTCTCCGCCGGGTTCATGCCCGCCGCAGGTTCGTCGAGCAGGAGCAGCTTCGGGTCCGTGGCGAGGGCTCGCGCGATCTCCAGCCGGCGCTGGTCGCCGTAGGAGAGGTTCTTCGCGACGTTGTGCTCGACCCGGCCGATGCCGACGAAGTCGAGCAGCTCCCGGGCCCGTTCACGGCCCTGCTTCTCTTCCTTGCGGTGCCACGGCAGGCCGAGCGTCGCGCCGATCGCGCCCGTCTTGTGGTGCGCGTCGACGCCCACCATGACGTTCTCCAGCGCCGACATGTTGTGGAACAGCCGGATGTTCTGGAACGTCCGGGCGATGCCGCGCTTGGTGACCTTGAACCGCTTCATGCCGTCGATGCGGTCGCCGTCGAAGCGGACTTCGCCCTCGGTCGGCTGGTAGACGCCGGTGACCACGTTGAACACCGTGGTCTTGCCCGCGCCGTTCGGCCCGATCAGGGCGAAGATCTCGCCCTCGTTGATCGTGAGGTTGACCTCGCGCAACGCCGTGACGCCGCCGAAGCGCATCGTCACGTTGTCGAATTCGAGCAGCGCGCTCACTTCGTCACCTCCGCCGAAGCCTCGGAGTCGGGGCCGGCCACTTCCGCGCCCATGGCGCCCATGCCGCCGGTTCCTTCCCGTAGTTCGGCCTTGCGCTGCCGCGACGGCAGCAGGCCTTCCGGCCGCAGCGCCATCATCAGCACCAGCACGGCACCGAAGATGAGGACGCGGTAGTCGTTGAACTGGCGGAAGCGCTCCGGCAGCCACGCGATCACGAACGCGCCGAGGATGACGCCCGGGAGGTTGCCGGACCCGCCCAGCACGACCGCGGCCAGGATGGTCGCGGACAGGATGAACGGGAAGTTGTTCGGCTCGATGAACACGGCCTTGCTCGCGTAGATCGTGCCGGCGAACCCGCCGATCATGGCGCCGATGGCGAAGGCGAGGAGCTTGAACTTGAACGTCGGCACGCCCATCAGCTCGGCCGCGTCCTCGTCCTCGCGGATCGCCGCCCACGCCCGCCCGACCCGGCTCTTGGTGAGCCGCACCGAGAAGACGATGACGAGCGCGATCGCGAACACCATCAGGTAGTAGTACGGCGCGGGGTCGAGGAAGAACTCCATGCCGAACAGCGGCTCGGGGTGCGGGACGTTCGTGATGCCGCGCGCGCCGCCGATGCCGTCGGTGTTGTTCGCCGTGATCCGGACGATCTCACCGAAGCCCAGTGTGACGATGGCCAGGTAGTCGCCGCGTAGCCGGAGTGTCGGTGCGCCGAGGATGACGCCCGACACCGAGGCCAGGAAGATGCCGATCAGCACCGTCGGCCAGAACGACCAGCCGTAGGTCGTGCCGATCGACGCCCAGGTGTAGGCGCCGATCGCGAAGAACGCCACGTACCCGAGGTCGAGCATGCCCGCGTGGCCGACCACGATGTTGAGGCCGACGGCGAGCAGGATGTACGTGCCGACCGGGAAGATCAGGACGGTCGTCCAGTCCGAGTACGGCGACATGAACGAGCCGATCCACGGCGCGGGCAGGATCAGGACCAGGACGATCAGGGCCAGGTACACGCCGTAGCGCTGCCACACGGGCGCGTCGGCCCACCAGTCACGCATCCCGTCGACGGGATGGAAACCCTTGCGCGCCGGGGTTTCTTTGTTGTCAGCCACTCCGTCGCCTTTCATGCGCGTGCTCGCTGCAGGGATTCACCGAGGATGCCGGTGGGCCGGAGCATGAGCACGAGGACGAGAACCACGAACGCGGTGACGTCCTTCCACTCGGAGCCGAGGAAGATGGAGCTCCAGTTCTCGACCAGGCCCAGCACGATGCCGCCGAGGAGGGCGCCGCGCAGGTTGCCGATGCCGCCGAGGACGGCGGCGGTGAACGCCTTGATCCCGAGCAGGAAGCCCACCCGGTAGTCGGTGTTCTCGTACTCCATGACGTAGAGCGCCGCGGCGACACCGGCCATCGCCCCGCCGAGCAGGAACGTGATCCGGACGATGCGGTCGATGCTGACGCCCATGAGCACGGCGGCTTCGGGGTCCTGGGCGGTCGCCCGGATGCCGCGGCCGATGCGCGTGCGGCTGACCAGCTGGTCGAGCACGACCATCACGACCACGGCGGCGATGATGACGAAGACGTGGTCGGTGCGCACGACGCCGTTGCCGATGCGGAACAGCTCGTCGTGCGGCACGAACCGGGGCGCGTTCTGCTGGACCTTGCCCGCCTTGTCCGACAGCGCCGGGATGATCGCGAGGCCGAACAGCTCCTGCAGGAACAGCGAGGCGCCGATCGCGGAGATCAGGGCGGCGAGCCGGGTGGCGCCCTTCTTGCGCAGCGGCCGGTAGGCCAGCTGCTCCAGCACGATGGCCGAGCCGCCGGACGTGATCGCGGAGGCCACCGCGATCAGCAGGAGGATGCCGATCATCCCGAACACGCCCACGGTGATCGGGGCGGTGCCGCCGGCGATGGCGATGAGGATGAACAGGGACGTCATCGTCCCGATCATGAAGATTTCGGAGTGCGCGAAGTTGATGAGCCTCAGCACGCCGTAGACCATCGTGTAGCCGAGGGCGATGAGGGCGTAGATGGAGCCGGCTACCAGGCCGCCGATGGTGCTGCCCAGAAACTGGCTCTGCAGATCTTGGAACATGACGTAGTTGCCTTACCTGACGGGGCGAGGATGGTCGCCACATTGGCGGGGAGCGGGGGTGCTGTGTCCGAGCACAGCGCCCCCGCTCCCGTTAGGTGTTTCTACTGCTCCGTCAGCCGGTGATCTTGGCGGTGGTCGAGTCGCCGAGGTTCTTGATGACCCCGCCGACGACCTGGTAGACGTAGATCGCGTTCGTCTGCGGCTCGCCGTTCTCCTTGAACTTGACCTGCTTCGACGCGCCCTTGAAGTCTTCCGTCTTCAGGAAGTCGTTGATCTTCTCACCGGTGGTGTTGCCCGCCTTGACCGCGTTGATGATGGCGGTCGCCGCGTCGTAGCCCTCGGTGGCGTAGATCGCCGGGTCGACGTTGAACTTGGCCTTGTACTTGGTGGCGAACTCGTTCGTGGCGCCGGCGTCCGGGATGTTGCACGGGCAGCCGATGACGGCACCGTCGGCCGCCGCGGCACCCGCACCCGAGACCAGCTGCGGGTCGAGCGAACCGTCACCGGTGGCGAAGATGGCCTTCACGCCGCCGTCACGGAGCTGCTTGAGCAGCCGGCCGCCCTGGGCGTAGTAGCCACCGAAGGTGATGACGTCCGGGTTGGCGGCCTTGACCTTCTGCACGGTCGACGAGTAGTCCGACGCGTCCTTGGCGAACTTGTCGCGCTCGGTCGTGATGCCCTTGTCCTTGAAGGTCTTCTCGAACGCGTCCGCGAGGCCGACGCTGTACTCCTGGTCGTCCGAGAGGACGTACGCGTTCTTCGGCGACTTCGCCGTGATGAGGAAGTTCGCGATCGCGGGGCCCTGGTCGTTGTCGTTCGCGACGACGCGGTGCCAGTACTTCCAGCCGTTCGCGGCCAGGCCCGGGTTGGTCGCCGACGGCGACACGCTCGGGACCTTGCCCTGCTCGAGGACGCCGCCCACGGCCTTCGACTCACCCGAGAACGCGGGGCCGATCAGGGCCGTGATCTTGTCCGTCCCGATCGCGGTCTGCACCAGCGAGGTGGCCTGCTCCGGCTTGCCCTGGCTGTCGTAGTTCTTCAGCTCGAGCTTCACGCTGGGGTTCGTGGCGTTGTACTCGTCGATGGCGAGCTTGGCACCGTTGTTCGGGGGAATCACGATCCCGGAGTTCTCCCCGGTCAGGTCGCCCATGAACCCGATCTTCAGCGTGCTGCCGTCACCACTGTTGCTCGACGACCCGCCGCCGGCGCAGCCCGCCAGCGCGAGCGACGTCGCCGCTGCGAGGGCGAGAACCCGTCCAAAACGCACTCCTGACACCGACTACCTCCCATGACCAACCAGCCGCCGGTAGGCGTTGCCCCCGACACAGGGGCTAGGTTAGGGCAGGAAGATATCCCTCTCGCCCATCATGTGCACAGGCGGCCTCACTACTCTGTGTCCACATCGTGACGATCGCAACCGACACGAATTGCACGAAAAGGCGAACGACGTTTCGTTACGGCCTGCCGCTGGTCACGCAGCGATGCTAAGTATCGGGGCACGTTCTGCGAATGGGTGACAGCCGTGTTTCCACGGTATGTCATGGCCCATTTCGGCGGGCGGTGCGTGGCCGGTTTCCCGGCGATCCGGTGTTCACCCTGGCGGGGGTTCCGCGGAGCGGGCACCGCCGTAGGGATGCACCTTACGTCCGGTTCGGGCGGCCGAACGGACCAGCCCCCCGCTCACCGGGAAAACCAGGTCTGCCCGAAGGGGCACCCGGGCTGTGACAACCACCGGTTGTCGTGGCCGCCGGAACGGCTGTTGGACCCGCACCCCTCCCCGGCTGTTCGCTGGAGGCAGCCGAGAGACAGGGAGAGAAGGATGCGGGAAGTGGTCGAGGGTGTCGCGGCGGGCGTGCCGTTCGTGGCGCTGGCCCCGGCGGACCCGGACGCACCGGCGGCGCTGGTGGCCGGCTGGCACCTGATGGAGGTGCCCGCGAGCGAGCAGGCCTTCGCCGAGGCGGTGCCGATGGCCGGGCTGCAGGCGTGGCGGGTGTACTTCGGCCTGCCGCTGACCGGGGCCCGGCTGCCGGCGGGCGGGCCGGCGGAGCTGTTCCGGCTGGCGAGCGAGGACGCGGTGCTCAACGTCTTCGGGCCGGTCACCGAGCAGGCGGTGGCGGAGTTCCCGGCGGCGCTGGCCGAGCTGCGGGACCGGCTCCCCGGCGCGGACGGCCCGCTCGGCGTCTTCGGCGGCTCGGCGGGCTCGCTGGTGGCCCTGGAAGTGCTCGCCCGCGGGGACGCCGCCGTCGAGGCCGCCGCGGTGGTCAGCCCGGTCGCGCAGCTCACGCCGGTGATCGGCCGCAACGAGCGGCTCTTCGACGTCACCTACCCGTGGACCCCGCGGTCCCGCGAGGTCGCCGGTCACTACGACTTCGTGCGCCGGGCCGGGGAGCTGACCGCGCCCCTGCTGCTGGTCGCCGGGGCGGACGACGACATCGCCGTGCGCGAGCCCGCGGCGGCGCTGCGCGACAAGCTGGGGACCGAGCTGGTCACGGTCGACGACATGGCGCACGAGTTCGCGCCGGGGACGCCGGAGGCGAAGCGCGTCGACGCGGCGTTCAGCGAGTGGTTCGCGCGGCGGCTGCGAGCTTGAGGTCGTCCTCCGGCAGCCAGGCGCGCTCCGGGTCGTAGGCGCACCAGTCCTCTTCACGGCTGGTGCGCCCGGCCAGGGCCAGGAGCCGCCGCAGCGCCGGGTGCGGCTTCCCGCGCCGCCAGACCAGCGACCACGGGAACAGCGGCGACGGCTCGAACGGCAGCACCTTGAGGTCGAGGTCGGGCGCGAGCTCCATGTCGGCGCCGGCCAGCGTGACGCGCCGCTTGCCGTACCGCGTCTGCTCGAGCGTGTGCCGCAGGTCGTAGCTGACGCCGGAGTCGTCGATCGGCACGTCGAACCGGGTGCACATCGCCTGCAGGTAGGACAGCCATTCGGCGGCCCCGCCGGACCCGGGCAGCCAGATGCCCTCGGCGCGCAGCTCGTCGAGCCGCAGCACGGCCTGCTGGGCCAGGGGGTGCTCCGGGGCGAGCAGCGCGACCAGCGGTTCGAGCCGGATCGGGCGGTGCTCCAGCTCGTCGGGCAGCGGCCGGCCGAAGCCGGTGACGCGGCCGATGGCGACGTCGAGCTCCCCGGTCAGCAGCGGCTCGACGGCGTGGGCGAACCCGCCGCCGGCGACCCGGTCGATCCGCAGCGCCGGCTCCCGCGCGGCGAGCCGGCGCAGCAGGAACATGGGGGAGAGCCGGAAGTCGACGACGTCGAGGCGCAGCGGCCGGTCGTCGGCGCCCATGGCGGCCACCGCCGCGTCGGCCACCCGCACCAGCTCGCGGGCGTGGGGGAGGAAGCGCTCGCCGTCGGCGGTCAGCTCGACCGACCGGTTGGTGCGCAGGAACAACGGCGTCGCCAGCGCCTCCTCGAGCTTCCGGATCCGCTTCGACAGCGCCTGCTGGGTGAGGAACAGCGACTGGGCCGCGCGCCCGAAGTGGCGCTGTTCCGCGGTGACGACGAACGCCCGGACCTGGGCCAGGTCGAGGTCCACCGGCTCAGGCGCCCGGCGGGCGGTCCCGGACGACGCAGGTGAGCCGCGCGGTGCAGGTGCGCCGACCCTCGTCGTCGGTCAGCACGATCTCCGCGGTGATGGTGCCGCGCCCGACGTGCAGCGGCGTCGCGACGCCGGTGACGGTGCCCGAGCGGACCGCGCGGTGGTGCGTGCAGGACAGCTCCAGCCCCATCGCCGCGCGACCGGGGCCCGCGTTGAGCGCGGCGACCGTCGAGCCCAGCGCTTCGGCGAGCACGGCGTTGGCGCCGCCGTGCAGCAGGCCGTACGGCTGGAGGTTGCCCTCGACCGGGATGGTGCCGACCACGCGTTCGGCCGTCGCTTCGAGCAGCTTCATCCCGACTTTGTCGTTCAGCTGCTGGTCCGCAGCCGCCGGGTCGATGCCCGACAGCCGGTCCACGTCGATGGGGGCGGCACTTTCGGTCACGCAATGCTCCTGTTCCTATGCGACACGTAAGAGTGTCGGACCCTCAGCCTAGACTCGGCCCCGTGAGCCCGAGTGAGAAGACGACCGTTGCCAACGCCACAGGAACGACCACTGTCGCCGAGCGGCCGAAGCTGCTGCTGATCGACGGCCATTCGATGGCCTACCGGGCGTTCTTCGCCCTGCCCGCGGAAAACTTCAAGACCAAGACCGGGCAGGTCACGAACGCCGTCTTCGGGTTCACCTCGATGCTCATCAACCTCCTGCGCGACGAAGCGCCGACCCACCTCGCGGTGGCGTTCGACCTCTCGCGCAAGACCTTCCGCTCGGAGACCTTCGCGGACTACAAGGCGAACCGCAGCGCGACCCCGGACGAGTTCCGCGGCCAGGTGGACCTGGTCCGGGAGGTCCTCGACGTGCTCGGCATCCCGTCGCTGACGAAGGAGAACTTCGAAGCCGACGACATCATCGCCACGCTCACGACGCAGGCCGCGGCGGACGGCTTCGACGTCCTCATCTGCACCGGCGACCGCGACGCGCTGCAGCTGGTCACCGACCACGTCACCGTGCTGTACCCGAAGCGCGGCGTCTCGGAGATGACGCGGTTCACGCCGGACGCCGTCGAGGAGAAGTACGGCCTCACCCCGCGGCAGTACCCGGACTTCGCCGCGCTGCGCGGCGACCCCTCGGACAACCTGCCGAACATCCCCGGCGTCGGCGAGAAGACCGCGGCCAAGTGGATCAAGCAGTTCGGCTCGCTCGACGACCTGATCGACCGGGTCGACGAGGTCAAGGGCAAGGCGGGCGAGGCGCTGCGCGCGCACCTCAGCTCGGTCCAGCTCAACCGCCAGCTCACCGAGCTGATCCGGGACGTCGAGCTGGAGGTCGGCCCGTCCGGGCTGGAGCTGCGCCCGTGGGACCGCGAGGCCGTGCACGCGCTGTTCGACGAGCTGGAGTTCCGCGTCCTGCGCGACCGGCTGTTCGCGACGCTGCAGAGCGCCGAGCCGGAGGCCGACGAGGGCTTCGAGGTCTCGGGGTCCGCGCTCGCGCCGGGCGCGCTTCCGGCGTGGCTCGCCGCGCACGCGGGCGAGGGCGAGCCGGTGGCGCTGTCCTTCCGCGCCATGGGCACGTCGGTCCGGGCCGACCTGCGCGCGGTCGCCTTCGCGTCGGCCGACGGCGAAGGCGCGTACGTCGACGTCACGGCGATGGACCAGGCCGACGACTCGGCGCTCGCCGCGTGGTTCGCCGACCCGAAGATCCGCAAGACCGGCCACGACCTCAAGGCGCCGCTGCACGCGATCCGCTCCCGCGGCTGGACGCTGGCCGGGCTCGCCATGGACACCGCGCTGGCCGCGTACCTCGTCCGGCCCGGGCAGCGCACGTTCGAGCTCGACGACCTCGCGCTGCGGTACCTGCACCGCGAGCTGCGCTCGGAGACCGACGGCGGCGACGGTCAGCTGTCGCTGCTCGACGGCGGCGCGGAGGGCCTGGAGCAGAAGGAGATCGACGAGGAGCTGGTCAAGGCCCGCGCGATCTTCGAGCTGGCCGGCGCGCTCGAGAAGGAGCTCGACGAGATCGGCGGCGCCCGGCTGCTCGCCGAGCTGGAGCTGCCGCTGCTGGAGGTCATCACCGAGCTGGAGATCGCCGGCGTCGCCGTCGACCTCGAGCAGCTGACCACGCTGGAGGCGCACTATCTCTCGCGCGTCACGCAGGCGGCCGAAGAGGCGTACGCGGTGATCGGCAAGCAGATCAACCTCGGCTCGCCGAAGCAGCTGCAGGTCGTGCTGTTCGACGAGCTCGGCATGCCGAAGACCAAGCGCACCAAGACCGGCTACACCACCGACGCCGAGGCGCTGCAGGGCCTGTTCGAGAAGACCGAGCACCCCTTCCTGCAGCACATGCTGGAGCACCGGGACGCGACGAAGCTGCGCACGACCGTCGAGGGCCTGATCAAGTCCGTCGCCGACGACGGTCGCATCCACACGACGCTGCTGCAGACCATCGCGGCCACCGGGCGGCTGTCCTCGACCGAGCCGAACCTGCAGAACATCCCGGTCCGCACCGAAGAAGGCCGCCGCATCCGCGACGCGTTCGTCGTCGGCGAGGGCTTCACCGAGCTGATGACCGCGGACTACAGCCAGATCGAAATGCGGATCATGGCGCACCTGTCGCAGGACGAGGGCCTCATCGAGGCGTTCAACTCCGGTGAGGACCTGCACACGTTCGTCGCGTCGCGCGCGTTCTCGATGCCACCGGAGGAGATCACGCCGGAGCTGCGCTACCGCGTCAAGGCGATGTCGTACGGGCTCGCGTACGGCTTGTCGGCGTACGGGCTCTCGCAGCAGCTGCGGATCTCGACCGAGGACGCCAAGTCCCAGATGGAGGCGTACTTCGACCGCTTCGGCGGGGTGCGCGACTACCTCCACTCGGTCGTCGGCGTCGCGGCGAAGAACGGGTACACCGAGACGGTCTTCGGCCGCCGCCGCTACCTACCGGACCTCAACAGCGACAACCGCCAGCGCCGCGAGATGGCCGAGCGGATGGCGCTGAACGCCCCGATCCAGGGCAGCGCGGCCGACATCATCAAGGTCGCGATGCTCAACGTCCACCGCGCGCTGGTCGAGGCGAAGCTGAAGAGCCGGATCCTGCTGCAGGTCCACGACGAGCTGGTGCTCGAGGTCGCCGACGGCGAGCGGGACGAGCTGGAGAAGCTGGTGCGCCACGGCATGGGGTCGGCCTACGACCTCGCTGTGCCGCTGGAGGTCTCGGTCGGCTACGGCCGGTCCTGGAACGACGCCGCGCACTGAGTTCACTCTGCGTCGCGACCCGGATCACCGGGTCGTGGCGCGGGTGTACTCGGGCGGACGTCGTGGAACGCCGCCGGTCGCGGCGAAGCTGTCGGTCATGGCCAGTGACTTTCAGCGACGCAAGATCTCCGGCGTGTTCGGCGCGATGGACGCCGACGACGACGGCTACCTGACCGAGTCCGACTTCCGGGCGCTCACGGCGAGGTGGCTCGACGTCCGCGGCACCGACGGCGGCACGCCCGAGGGGGAGAAGCTCGCCGCCATCATGATGGGCTGGTGGGCCACGCTGCGCGACGCCTCCGACCGCGACCGTGACGGCAAGGTCTCCCTCGACGAGGTCCTCACCGTCGTCGACGAACTCCCGAAGATGCCGGGCGCCGTCACCGGAACCGCCGCGGCGATGTTCGAAGCGGTGGACGAAAACGGCGACGGCGCCATCTCCGCCGGCGAGTACCGGCGGCTGATCCAGGCGTGGAACGGCGTCGAAACGCCGACGGACGAGGTGTTCGCCCTCCTGGACACCGACGGCGACGGCCGCCTGTCCCACGACGAGTTCACCGGCCACTGGTACGAGTTCTGGGCGGGTGACGACCCGGCGGCGCCGGGCAGCTGGGTGTTCGGCCGCGTTTGACGCGCCGGGGCACTCTTCGGTGATCGTTCGGGCAGTCGCTCAGCGGGCCGTTGTCCCGCTGAACGGTCTCCGAGCGTGCTCATCCGCTCACTCGGACGCAGAAACCGTTGGCATTGCTACGAAGGGCTGACTCCGTTCGGGTGAGCCGTTACCGCTGGGTAGGGAGGTCGGCGCCCGAGGCGCGGAGATCACGGCGTAGGGTCCGCCGAATGGGGTTCGAGCGTGAGCGACGACGCTGGCGGGTCCGGCTGCACGACGAACTCGGCCGGGTGTGCGGTGCGGGCACGGTTCTCGACGAGTACCACGTCCTCACGAGCGCGCACGTCGTCGAGACCGCCGGCGGTCCGCGGTCCTCGTTGAGCGTCGACTTCGTCGGCCTGGCCGAGGCGATGCCCGGCACGGCTTCCGTCGTCGAAGGCTGCTGGGTGCCCTCCGACGGGGGCGGCCGCGGCGACCTCGCTGTGCTGCGCCTCGAACGCCCCGAATCCCGCGTCTTCCGCGCGCCGCTGCACCGCATGCCGCTCGGCGAACACCAGCTCGTGCGCGCCTTCGGGTTCCCGCCGGGTTCGGTCGGCCGCTGGACCCACGCCCGGCTCGGCGGCCCCGAGCACCCCGGCGGTCCCGGCGGCGAGTGGGTCCGGCTGTTCCGCACGTCCGAAGCCGAACCGCTCGGTCCCGGCTTCGGCGGCACGGCGGTGCTCGACGAGGCGACCGGTCACCTCGTCGGCGTGGTCGTCGGCAAGGACACCGGCACCTGGATGATCCCGGTCGAGAGCATGCTCGGGCACCTGCCGCAGCTGAGCATCTGGACGTCGGGCAGCCCGGCGGTCGACGCCAGTTTTTCGCGCCCCGTCGGCGAAGCCGTCGACGTCTCCTTCGTGCAGCGCGTCGCCGACTGGTTCGCCAAGGCCGAGCCCGGCACCGTCTGGGTCGTCGACACCGGCGAGGCCGGCTCGCCCGTCGCCGCGGCCCTGCGGTTCGGGATCGTCCTCGCCGACCGCGAACGCTCCCTCGGCGTGCCCGGCCTACCGCCGGCGCTGGGCGAGATGCCGCCGGCGGGCAGCGTCGACCTCGCCGTCGACGCGACCGGCCGCACCGCCGACGCCGTCCGCCACCGGATCGCCGACCGGCTCACGACCGGCGTCGCGGGCCGCACCCTCGTCGTCGACGCGATCGACGACTCCGCCGAGCCCGACCGGCTCGTCGGCGAGGTGCTGGCTCCGCTCGCCGGCCGCGCGGCCGAGCTCGGCATCCGCCTGCTGCTCGGCTTCCGGGAGGAGTCTTCGCCCGGGGTCGCGGCGGTCCGCGCGAGCACGAACGGCGCCCGCCCGGCGCCGGACGACCTCGCGGGCCGGCTCGACGTGCTGACCCAGTCCGTGGAGGAGCTCGCCGAGATCGAGGCGTACCAGCTGCGCGTGGCGACCCGCTTCACGGGCGTCGCGATGCTGCCGGCCCGCGCCCAGCGCCTGCGCGGCGCGCTGAAGCAGCTGCGCTCGGCCGAGGTCGACGGCGACGCGGAGTGGGTGGAGAAGCACATCGGCGGCCACGAGCACGCGGTAGCCCCGGCGGTCGAGGACGGCCGCCGCCAGCGAGCGGTCCTCGACGGCCTGGTCGCCCGCCGCGAGGAACTGCGCGCCCGCCTGGCCGCGGACAACGAGCTGGCCCGAGAGCACGGTTTGGTGAGCGACCCGGAGCTGGAGCAGGCGTACGTCCCGGCGAAGAGGTTGCTGATCGACGGCCCCTGCGAGCTGACGGCGGCGGCCACAGCGGTGGACACGTACGCGGCGGCTGTCCGAGCCCGCATCGAAGACCGCGCCTGACCCCTTTCGGCCGCCAGAACTGTCGGTGGCGGCCGGTAAAGTAGAGAACGGGGGGCGCCCCGGCGGGCTTGCGCCGATAACTGCGCTTGACCGGCCCGGCGGCCTGCCTGTGTTGGGGAGTGCCCGTCGCCGTGAAGTCGGTGCGGCCCTGTCGGCGTTGGAGTGCACCGACCACCCCGACGCCTGATTGTGACTACGGCCGGCGGCACCGCGTCAAGGCGGGAAAGCGTGCCTTGACCCGGAACCGCCGGCCGTGTTCTGGCTTCGGATCGGGGTGGTGGGAGGGATCTGGGCGCGGTGCCGGCGGGCTGCCCCAAGCTTCGGCTACTTGCGACCCAAACCACGGATCAGCACCATCACCGCTTCCCGCACCTCGGCTCGCGTTCGCTGCGGCCCGAACACCTGCCAGTCCAGCGCCACCACCAGCATCGTGCCGAACAAGCCCGCCGCCGCCGTCGGGATCTCCACCCCGTCCGGCAGCCGCCCCGCCGACTCCAACCGGGACAGCTGCCCCTTCACGATCGAGATGATCTCCTCGCGCAGCAGCGAAAGCGTGTCGTGCCACTGGCCCGGCGTCCGCCACAGCTCGCTCACCAGGATCTGCGAAAACCCCGGGTACGCCGCGATGAACTCCAGCGTCACGTCGACCTGTGCCTCGATCACGTCGAGCGGATCCGCCTCCGAAACCGCGTCACGCAGCCGAAGCGCGAGCATGTCCACTCCGTACCGCAGGAGGCCGTCGACCAAGCCGTCCTTCGAGCCGAAGTTGTAGTAGACCGTGCCCTTCGCGACGCCCGCCTCGGCGGCGATGTCGTCGACCGTCAGGCCGACCAGGCCCCGGCTCTTCGAGAGCCGCAGGGTGGCCTCGAAGAGCTTCTGCTTCGTCCCGCCGCTCACAGGCTCAGCTCGGGTTTGAGCGCGGACACCGTCCAAACGCGACGCTTGCGCGCGGCCAGCGTGGACACCAGTACCCCGCCCACGAGGTAGGCCAGCAGCACCCCGATGTCACCCAAGAGGTTCACCGTCGCCCCGCTGTAGAAGAGGTGGCGGAACCCGTCGATCGCGTAGCCCATCGGCAGCACCACGTGCAGCGGGTACAGCGCGTCCGGGATGGTCTGCCACGGGAACGTTCCTCCCGCGCTGACCAGCTGCAGCACCAGCAGCACCAGTCCGAGGAACTTCCCGACCGCGCCGAAGAACGCGTTGAGCGCGTGCACCACCGAGGTGAAGGTCAGGGAAACCAGCACGGCGAACCCTATCGCGCCCAGCGGGTGGGCGATGTGGATGCCGACCAGCCACGTCACCGCGCCGAACAGCACGACGACCTGCGCGACGCCGAGCAGCGCCGAGGACAGCCAGCCGCCGACGGCGACCCGGAACGGCGACGCGCCCGCGGTCAGCGCCCGCGTCGAGAGCGGCCGCAGGATCAGGAAGAGCACGAACGCGCCGATCCAGGTGGCCAGCGAGATGAAGAACGGCGCCAGGCCCGCGCCGTACGTCCCCGCCGACGCCTCGCCGTTGGCGTTCACCGCCACCGGGTCCGCGATCGTGTTGGCGGTCGCGTTGCGGGTCGGGTCGTCCGGGTTCGGGATCTGCTGGAGCCCGGCGGCCAGCCCGTCGCGCAGCTTCACCGCGCCGTCCGCGAGCTGGTTCGTGCCGGTGACGGCGGTCTTCTCGCCGTCGTTGAGCTGCGAAGCGCCGTCACGCAGCTGGTTCGCGCCGTCGGACGCCTGTGCGATGCCGCTGGCCAGCTGCGGGGACGCGGCGGCGAGCTTGGCCGCGCCGTCGGAGACCTGCCGGGCGCCGTCGGCCAGCTTCGCGAGGTCGCCGTTGGCCTGCTGGATCTTGCTGTTGGCCTGGTCGACGGGGGAGCGCAGCTGGTCGGCGCGCGCCAGGATCTCCTGGACCTGGGCGTCCGGCACACCCGCGTTGCGCAGATCGGTCTGGAGCTGGCTCCGGTAGGAGTCGAGCTTGCCCTGGATGTCGGACGACGCCGTCGCGGCGATCGATGCCGCGTCGGCGACCTTCTGGTCCCCGGCGGCCACCTGCGAAGCGCCGCTCGCGAGCTGCTGCGTCTGCGAAGGCAGGGAAGCGGTGCCGGTCTTGAGCGTGCCCAGGCCGGTCGCCAGCGTCGACGAGCCGTCCGCGAGCTTCGCTGCGCCGTCGGCCAGCTTTTGCTGCCCCGACTTGAGCTGCGAAGCGCCGTTGGCGAGCTGGGACGCGCCGGTCGAGGCTTCCTGGATCTTGGCGTAGATCGTGGAGAAGCCGACCAGGAACCGGTCCGCGGCCTCGCTGCCGACCTTCTCCGCGATCGTCTTGCGCACCTGCTCGGCCACCTGCTTCGCGATGGTGCCGGACAGGTAGTTGTTGGCGTCGTTGGTGGTCAGCGTGATCGTCGCCTGTTGCGGCTGGAAGTTGCCGACCGAGAGCAGCGCGGCGGAGAACCCGCTGGGGATGCCGATGGCGAAGGAGTACTTGTCGTCGCGGACGCCGTCACGCGCCTCCTGCTCGGACACCTCGTGCCACTGGAAGGTGCCGGACTTGACCAGCTCGTCGGTCACCTCGCGGCCGACGTTGCGCTGTTGGCCGCTCGAGTCCTGCGCGCCGGTGTCGCTGGTGAAGACGGCGGCGGGCAGCTTGTCGAGCCGGCCGTACGGGTCGTAGTTCGCGTAGAGGTAGAAGGACGCGTACAGCAGCGGCACCAGTACGAGCGCGACCAGCGCGAGCTTCGGCATCGTGCCGGTGGAGAGGCGGCGCAGCTCGTTGCGCGCGATCCGGAAGGCGTTCATTCGGAAACTCCGTCGGTGCTCTCGGGGAGCTCTTCGGTGGGGGCGGGTTCGGGGGCGTGGTGCTGCGGCTCGGGCTGCTCGGCCGAGCCGAGGCGCGCGGGCGTGAAGGGCAGTGCGGACAGCGGCGTCGTCGCGGCGAGCACGACGACGGCGAGCCCGCGCTCGGCCAGCTCGCGCGCCAGGCCGGCCCAGCTTTCGACGTCGCTGGTGTGCCGGTCGGGGGTGTCGAGGACGAGCAGCCGCACGCCCTTGCGCTCGGCGGCCAGCTCGGTCAGCAGCCGCGTGCGCAGGGCCGGGGCGAGGTTCTCGAACCGCGTGCCCGCGAACGGGGCGGCGTCGTGCGCGGCGAGCCAGCGGGCGACGTCTTCCTTGCCGGCCGGGCGGTGGGCGAGCGCCAGTTCCTCGCCGGCGACCACGCGCAGGGGGAGGGCGTCGTCGGGCTCGCTGACGCCGGGGGCGTCGACGACCGCGACGAGCTCGGGCAGCCCGGCGTCGGTTCCTTCGGCGTGCACCGTGCCGGTGGTCGGCTTCAGCCGCCCGGCCAGTGCCAGGCCGAACGCGGTGACGCCGACGCCGGGCTCGCCGTGCACGATCGCCAGGTCGCCCTCGCCGACGGTCAGCGAGGTGGGCGGTAACAAGGGGCCGTGGTGTCCTTCGAGGGACACCCGATCGGCGCGGACCTGCACGGTTACTCCAGCGTCGGGAACTTTTTGAACTGACCGGTCAGTTCAAAAAGCTAGTCCTCATGGAGTCGCGGGGCAAGATCACCGGACGCACGTCACACCCGTGGGTGACTGTCGCAGTTCGCCGGTCGCGGCGCCCCTCGGAGAACCCGGGCGGGGGAGACGATCCCGCTCAGCGGAGCGCTGCCGCGGGGAGGTCGTGAGTGGGAAACAGTGTTCTAACCCTGTTTCTCACTCACGACCGCCGCGGCAGACCTCCGACCGGTCGCTGCCCTGCTCAGCGGAGCGCGGACGCCGGGCGGACCTCCCAGCTGGTCCACAGTGGGCGATACCCCTGCCGGTGCCAGAACACCGAAGCCAGCGGGTTGGTCGGGTTGTAGTAGAGGTACGTGCGGGTGGCGCCGCCGCGGTGCAGCTCCCGGTGCACGTGGGCCATCAGCGCCCGGCCGAAGCCGCTGCCGCGCTCACCGGGCGCCGTCACCACGTTGTTGACGTACCCCCAGCGGCCCGGCGGGAGCAGCTCGGCCGCCGCGCTCCCCGGGGTCGCGTCGACCCACGCGCAGTGCGCGAGGGCGCGGGCCTCGCCGTCCTCCTCGGCCAGCCACACCGCCGGCTCGTCCTCGGCCAGCGCCGCGCGCAGCGCGGGGGCGAGCAGCTCGGCCGTGTCGGCCCGCCGGGCCACGGCCACGAGACCGGTGTAGTCGAACGTCGCGGCCGCCAGCTCCAGCGCCACGGCGAAGTCGCCGGGCCCGGCGCGGCGGACGGCGACCGCCGGGTCCGCCTCGGCCGGGGGATCCGTGCGCACGCCGACCGCGGACAGCGGGACGAGACCGTGGTCGAGGAAGGCGCGGATCGCCTCGGCGTCCCGGCTGGGCCAGAAGACGACGCACGCCGAGTCGTCGCCGGTCTCCTCGGTCTCCAGCGTGCCTTTGAGCGCGCGAAGCAGGAGATCGACGCCTTCGGTGCCGGTGGCGCCGATGTACGGGAAGAGCTGCCAGGTGTCGGCGGCGGCCCAGAGCGTCGTGACGTCGCCGGGCGCCACGCGCTGCCGCTGCAGCACGCCGGCGACCCGGGTGCCGTCCGCGGTCGCGGCGTCCAGCCGCCGTCCCTCGGCCGGGGGCGCGGCGGGCGGCAGCAGCGCGTCGACCGCCGCGAAGCGCGCGCGGTGGGCGGCGAGCAGCGGCTCGGCGATGTCCATGGGTCCCCCTGCTGCGATCGGTCAGGACCAGGCGGGTCGCCGGATCCACATCGTCCACAGTGGACGATAGCCCTGCCGGTGCCAGAACACCGGCGAGAGCGGGTTCGCCGGGTGGTAGAAGAGGAACGTACCGCGCACCTCCGGCCCGAGCAGCTCGCGATGGGCCACCGCCATCAGCGCCCGGCCCACGCCGCCGCCCCGTGCGCCGGGCGCGACCGACAGCGTGTCGACGTACCCCCAGCGGCCCGGGTGCAGCCGGCCGTGGATGCCGTCGCCCGGCCTCGGCGAGGCGGGCGCGCACGCGGCCAGGCCCACCGGGACGCCGTCGTCCTCCGCGAGCCAGACCAGGCCGGTGAAGCGCAGCGCGCGCACGACCTCCGCGCGCAGCAGCGCCCGCGCGCCGGGCCGCGGCACCGCGGTGCCGACCATCGACGTGTAGCGCCATTCGGCCAGGCGCAGGTCGGTGAGGGCTTCGACGTCGCCCTCGCCGGCGAGGCGGACGGACACCCGCGACGGACCTTCGCCGGTGGGCGGCCCGGGCGGCCGCACCGCCAGGCACGTCATCGGCGCGAAGCCGTGGGCCAGCAGGACCGCCGACGCCTCGGCGTCGCGGCTCGGCCAGGCCACCGTGCAGCCCGAGTCCAGGCCGGGCCGCGTGCCGCGCAGCCGCTGACGCCAGGCCCCGAGCAACGCGGTCAGGCCCGCCGCGCCGCTGTCGCCCGGGACCGCGGTCAGGTCCCAGATCTCCAACGGCCCCCAGAGCGCGGGCCACGCCCCCGGCGCGTGCACGACGTGCGTCAGCAGGCCGCCCGCCCGGCGCCCGCCGGTGGTCACCACCAGCGGCTCGCTCGCCGCCGGCGGGGCGGCGATCGGCGGCAGCTGCGGGTCGAGCGCGGCGAACCGCGCGTTCTGCTCCCGCTCCAGGGGGTTCACGGGCGGCGCGTGCGGAAGATCGCGGTGCCCGGGAAGAGCCGGCCCCGCAAGGGGCTCCACTGGCCCCAGACCCGCGTGTGCCCCTCCGGCCACTCGGGCTCGACCAGGTCGACGAGGGTGAACCCGGCCGCGGCCAGCGCGCGCACGTAGTCGCCGAGGGTGTGGTGGTACTCGACGTAGGTGGCGGTGCCCTCGTCGTCCACCTCGACGTACGGCGTGCGGTCGAAGTAGGGCTGGGTGACGGTGAGCCCCTGCGGGCCGGGGTCGTCCGGGAAGATCCACCGCATCGGGTGGGTCACCGAGAACACCCACGGCGCGCCCGGCCGCAGCACCCGGTGCACCTCGGCGAAGACGGCGTCCACCGAGGCCACGAACGGGATCGCGCCGAAGGCCGAGCAGGCCGCGTCGAAGCTGCCCGACGCCAGCGGCAGGTACTCGGCGTTCGCCTGCACCAGCGGGACGGCGGCGCCGGTGCGGTCGTTGCCCTCGCGGGCGTGGCGCAGCATGCCGGCGGACAGGTCGGTCGCCACGGCGCGGGCGCCCTGCGCCGCGAGCCAGCGCGAGCACGCGGCCTGCCCGCAGCCGACCTCCAGCACGCGCTTGCCGCGGACGTCGCCGAGCAGCCGCGCGTCGGCCTCCCGCACCCCTTCCGGGCACCAGACGAAGTCGGCGTCGCCGAGGAAACCGCCGTGTTCGGCCTGGTAGTCGTCGGCATCGGCGTCCCACCAGGCGAGGTTCGCGGCGGCGGCTTCGGGGCCCCCGACCGTGCGGTAGGCGACGGCCGTGGTGCCGAGCCGGTGCTCGGCCGCGTCGTGGCGCCCCGGCGCGGGCGGGTCCTCCGGTGGCATGATGGTGGTCTCCGGTCCCTGCGTCCTGGTGCGTGCGGTTTGCTTCCGCGAGGACCTTAGCGATCGTGGGGGACCCTGATTGTGCCGCCTAGCGGCCGCCGCGTAGGATAAGTGTTAGCGCAGTGGGTTCGCGCTGCCTTCCGCTCAGCTTTCCAGGTCGGGCTCGGGGTCGCGCACCGTTATGCGGGTCATGCCGCGGTCGTTCACTGGTGGACGTTTGCTCGCAGGGTCGTCGCATGCTCACAACAGCCCATCGCGCCGACAACTGCCAACCCTCGATCCCATCCACCGGAGCAACCCGCCTAATGACCATCGACACCGCCACCGCCCCGACCGCCCCGAACGCGGCCCCGCAGGTCGCCATCAACGACATCGGGTCGGAGGAAGATTTCCTCGCGGCTATCGACAAGACGATCAAGTACTTCAACGATGGCGACATCGTCGAGGGCACCATCGTCAAGGTCGATCGCGACGAAGTCCTGCTCGACATCGGCTACAAGACCGAGGGCGTCATCCCCTCGCGTGAGCTGTCCATCAAGCACGATGTCGACCCGGCTGAGGTTGTCACCGTCGGCGATGAGGTCGAAGCCCTGGTTCTCCAGAAGGAGGACAAGGAAGGCCGTCTGATCCTGTCCAAGAAGCGCGCGCAGTACGAGCGCGCCTGGGGCACGATCGAGGAGCTCAAGGAGAAGGACGAGCCCGTCAAGGGCACCGTCATCGAGGTCGTCAAGGGCGGCCTCATCCTGGACATCGGCCTGCGCGGCTTCCTCCCCGCGTCGCTGGTCGAGATGCGCCGCGTGCGCGACCTGCAGCCGTACGTCGGCCGCGAGCTCGAGGCGAAGATCATCGAGCTGGACAAGAACCGCAACAACGTGGTCCTGTCCCGCCGCGCCTACCTCGAGCAGACCCAGTCCGAGGTGCGCAGCGAGTTCCTCAACGCGCTCGCCAAGGGCCAGGTCCGCAAGGGCGTCGTGTCGTCCATCGTCAACTTCGGTGCCTTCGTGGACCTGGGTGGCGTCGACGGCCTGGTGCACGTTTCCGAGCTGTCCTGGAAGCACATCGACCACCCGTCCGAGGTCGTCGAGGTCGGCCAGGAGGTCACGGTCGAGGTTCTGGACGTCGACATGGACCGCGAGCGCGTCTCGCTGTCGCTGAAGGCGACCCAGGAAGACCCGTGGCGTCAGTTCGCCCGCACCCACGCGATCGGTCAGATCGTGCCGGGCAAGGTCACCAAGCTGGTTCCGTTCGGTGCGTTCGTGCGCGTCGAAGAGGGCATCGAGGGTCTGGTCCACATCTCGGAGCTGGCCGAGCGCCACGTCGAGATCCCGGAGCAGGTCGTCCAGGTCAACGGCGACGTCATGGTCAAGGTCATCGACATCGACCTCGAGCGTCGTCGCATCTCGCTGTCGCTGAAGCAGGCGAACGAGGGTGTCACGCCCGACACCGAGTTCGACCCGGCCCAGTACGGCATGGCGGCCGAGTACGACACCGAGGGGAACTACATCTACCCCGAGGGCTTCGACCCGGACACGCAGGAGTGGCAGGAAGGCTTCGACAAGCAGCGTGAGGAGTGGGAGGGCCAGTACGCGCAGGCCCACACTCGTTACGAGGCCCACATGAAGCAGGTCCAGAAGGCCGTCGAGGCCGACGCGGAAGCGGCGGCCGACGCCGCGACCGGCGTCGAGGGTGGCTCGGAGAGCTACACCTCGGGTTCGACCTCGACCGACACGAAGAGCACCGGCGGCACCCTCGCCTCCGACGAGCAGCTCGCGGCGCTCCGCGAGAAGCTCTCCGGTGGTGCGTGAGCACCAGCGCTCTGAGCGTCTGAGCTGACAGCGAACCCCCGGTCCCGAGTGGACCGGGGGTTCGCTGCGTTCCGGGCTCGGGCTCGGGCTCGGCTCAGCGGTTGCGCAGGCCCAGGCCGGTCATCATCGCGGCGACTCCCCGGCGGTACATCCGCTCGTTCGCCTCTTCGGTCGGCGGGATGAACCAGTCCGGCAACGGCGTCCGCGAAGCCAGCATCAGCTCCGCCCCGACCAGGCCGTGCATCGCCGTCCACAGCTGGTAGGCCGTCTCGCGGGCGTCCGCCTCCGGTGGGCACACCCGCTGGACCCGGGCGATGAACAGGGTGAACGTCGTCCGCACGACCGCCGACCGCAACGCCGGGTCGGGGTCGAACCCCGGCACCGGGCGTTCGAACATCAGCGAGTAGCGGACCGGGCTCTCCCGGGCGAACAGCCGGTACTCGAGCGCGAGGTGCATCAGGTCCGCGATCCCGTCCGGGGTCGCCGTCGGCAGGCCTTCCAGCAGCTCCCGCAGCGAGTCGAACGTGCGCTCGTACAGCGCGTCGAGCAGGCCCGCGCGGCCGCCGAAGCGGGCGTACACCGCGATCGTCGACGCGCCGGCCGCCTCGGCCACCCCGCGCACGGTCAGCCCCGTGACACCCCGGTCGAACAGCACCCCCAGCGCCGTGTCCAGGAAACGCTCACGGTGGCCCTGCTCGACGGGGCGCGTCGACAGATGCCTGGTGGCCACGGCGCACCCCCTTCGCGCACAACGACGTTCGGGTGACCCACCCGCAGCAAAAGATACGATATCCGGCGCGTCTTGGGAATGCGCCGGATGTCCGGATGTGCGGGATTCCCGTCCGCCCGACGCATGTCCGAGCACCGCGCGGGCGGGCATCGTCGGCGTCATGACCATCGACGTCCCCGGCACCGCGCTCGCCCGCGAAGCCACCGAGTACGTCCGCGACACCGCGGGCCCGCTCCTGTACGACCACTCCGCCCGCGTCTACCGGTTCGGCGCTCTCCAGGGCCGGCGCCGCGGCCTCGCCTTCGACGCCGAACTGCTCTACGTGGCGGCCCTGTTCCACGACCTCGGGCTCGTCGAGGGCCACCGCTCCGACCGGCGCTTCGAGCTCGACGGCGCGGACGAGGTCCGGCGTTTCCTGCTGGACCACGGCGTCGACGCCGACCGCGCCCGGATCGCCTGGACGGCCATCGCGCTGCACACCACCCCGGGCATCCCCGAGCACATGGAACCCGAGGTCGCGCTGGTGACGGCCGGGGTCGAGTACGACGTCCTCGGCATCGGCTACCACGACCTCCCCGCCGAGGACCGGGCCGCGATCGTGGCCGCGCACCCGCGGCCGGACTTCAAGCGGCGCATCCTCGCGGCGTTCACTGACGGCATCCGTGACCGGCCCGACACGGCGTTCGGGAACGTCAAAGCCGATGTACTGGCCCGGTTCGTGCCAGGCTTCGAACGGACGGACTTCGTCACCACGATCTTGGACTCACCCTGGGAGGACTGACGCGGATGGAGCACCCCGAGCCCGGCACGGTCGTCGTCACCGCGACCGGCGACGGCACCTACACGCAGCGGGTCACGACGGCGACCCACGAGCTGCTCGTCGACGAACCGGTCGCGGTCGGCGGCGCCGACGCCGGCCCGAACCCGTACGAGCTGCTGCTCGCGTCGCTGGGTTCGTGCACGGCGATCACGCTGCGGATGTACGCGGACCGCAAGGGCTTCCCGCTCACCCGGGCGACCATCCGGCTCCGGCACGACCGCATCCACGCCGAGGACTGCGCCAAGTGCGAGACCGAACGCGGGATGCTGAGCCGGATCACGCGGGAGATCGAGCTGGAGGGCGAGCTGGACGACGACCAGCGCGCGAAGCTCATGCTGATCGCCGACAAGTGCCCGGTGCACCGGACGCTGTCGGCGGAGATCGCGATCGAGACGCGCGAAACCGGGCGTTGAGCGGGGACGGTCAGGCGGCGCGGGCGGTCAGCGGGCGCACGGTCGCGGTGCCCACGGCCGGGACCCAGATGCGCTCGAGGGCGGCGGCGCGGGCCTTGCGGCGGAGTCCGGCGAAGCTGTGCCTGGCCGGCACGAGCAGGGCGTTGAGCCAGGTCCGGCGGTAGCCCGCCAGCGCGTCGGCCACGGTGCGGTGCAGAAGGCAGTGCACCAGCCCCGGCGTGCCGAGCCGGTGCTTTCCGGCGTGCTTGCTGTCCGCCATCGTTCCTCCGTGTGGGCGACCCTGTCGCGCGGACGGTACGCACTCGGCCCGGTCAAGGTGAGTAAGCAACGCGGCGTGTCCGGATATCGGTTGAGTCACGCGTCACGATCACTTGCGGGTCACCTGTTCGTGTGCACTGACCACACGGTGGCGCGGGCGGGCCGGTGACCGGCGGCCGGATCCGGGCTGACTAGGGTGATCGGCATGCTGCGTGTGGGGTTGACGGGTGGGATCGGGGCCGGCAAGTCGACCGTGGCGAACCGGCTCGCCGAGCACGGCGCCGTCCTGATCGACTCGGACCGGATCGCCCGCGAGGTGGTCGAGCCCGGTACCGAGGGGCTCGCCCGGCTCGTCGAGGAGTTCGGCGAGGAGATCCTGGCCGCCGACGGTTCGCTCGACCGGCCCGCGCTCGCCGCGAAGGCGTTCGCCGACGACGAGTCGCGGCGCCGGCTGAACGCGATCGTCCACCCGCTGGTCGGTGCCCGCACCGGCGAGCTGATGGCCGCCGCCGCACCGGACGCCGTCATCGTCCACGACATCCCGTTGCTGGTCGAAAACGGCCTGGCGACGGCGTACCACCTGGTCGTGGTGGTCGACGCGCCGGTCGAGGTGCGGGTCCGGCGGCTGGTGACGGCGCGGGGCATGGCCGAGGACGACGCGCGGGCCCGGATCCGGGCGCAGGCGAGCGACGAGCAGCGCCGCGCCGTCGCGGACGTGTTCCTGGACAACGGCGGTGCCGAAGACGCCGTGCTCGCCGACGTCGACGCGCTGTGGGCCGACCGGCTCGTGCCGTTCGAGGCGAACATCCGGCTGCGCCGGCCGCGGCCGCCGGTGTCCCCGAAGATCGCCGAGTACGACCTCACCTGGCCGGCGCAGGCCGAGCGGGTGCTCGCCCGGGTCCGCGCGGTGGCGGGGGAGCTGGCCCGCCGCGCCGACCACATCGGCTCCACCGCCGTCCCCGGCCTGCCCGCCAAGGACGTCCTCGACCTCCAGCTCACGGTGGCCACGCTCGCCGACGCCGACACGCTCGAGGAGCTGCTGTCCGACGCCGGGTTCCCTCGGCTCGAGGGTGACTGGTGCGACGACGCCCCGGACGGCGGCGACCCGTGGCCCAAGCGCCTGCACGTCGGCGCCGACCCGAAGCGCGCGGTGAACCTGCACGTCCGGTCCGAGGAGACGCCGGCGTGGCGGCTCGCGCTGCTGTTCCGCGACTACCTGCGCGCGAACCCGGACGAGCGCGACGACTACCGCGACGTGAAGCTGCGGCTGGCCGGCGCGCACGCCGGGGACGGCAACGTCGCGTCCTACGCGGAGGAGAAGCAGGAGTTCGTCAACGGCGTGTTCGGCCGCGCGGAGAAGTGGGCCGGGACCACCGGCTGGACGCTCTAGGAGCCCAGCAGCCCGCGTTCGAACGCGACCGCGACGGCCGCCGCGCGATCGTTCACGCCGAGCTTCGCGTAGACGTGGATCAGGTGCGTCTTGACCGTCGCTTCGCTGATGAAGAGCTTCTTCGCCGCTTCTTTGTTCGTCGAGCCGCGGGCGACCAGGGTGAGCACTTCGAGCTCGCGCTGCGACAGCGTTTCTCGCACCGGCGCGCGCATCCGGCCCAGCAGCCGGCTGGCGACCGCGGGGGAGAGCACGGCCTCCCCGCGGGCGGCGGCTTCGACGGCGCGGAAGAGGTCCTCGCGCGGGGCGTCCTTGAGCAGGTAGCCCGTCGCGCCGGCCTCGACGGCGAGCAGGACGTCGGAGTCCGTGTCGTAGGTCGTGAGCACCAGGACCCGCGCCGGGTTGCCCAGCCGGGCCAGCTCGGTGATCGCCGCGACGCCGTCGGTGCCCGGCATCCGCAGGTCCATCAGCACGACGTCGGGGCGCAGCCGCTCGGCCAGCGCCACGGCTTCGGCGCCGTTCGCCGCCTCGCCGACGACCTCGAAGCCGCGGCCGGTGAAGATGCCGCGCAGCCCGTCGCGGACGATCGGGTGGTCGTCGGCGATGAGCACGGTGATCGTCATGCGGAGGCCTCCGGCGGGGACGGGACGGCGGGCAGGACGGCCGAGATCGCGGTGCCGCCGCCGGGTTCGGACTCGACGTGGAGCGTACCGGCGAGCCGCTCGACGCGCCGCCGCATCCCGGGCAACCCGAAGCCCGGCCCGGGCCCGGGGGTGAACCCGGCGCCGTCGTCGCGGACGTCGAGGGTCACCTCGTCGTCCATGTAGGACAGCGTGAGGCCGACCCGGCTCGCCGCGGCGTGCTTGTCCACATTGGACAACGCCTCCTGGGTGACCCGCAGGACGGTCGACTCGATCTCGGGGTGCAGCGGCCGCGGGTCGCCGGTGGCGGTGAACGCCGCGGGCACGCCGGTCCGCCCGCTCCACCGCGCCGCGACGCCGGCGAGCGCGTCGGGCAGCGTCGCGGTGTCCAGCGGCTCGGGGTGCAGCGCGCGCACCGAACGCCGGGCGGCGGTGAGGTTCTCCCGCGCGAGCGCGGTCGCGGAGTCCAGGTGCCGCTGCCGTTCCGCCGGCTCGTCCTGGGCCAGCGCGGCGGCCTCGAGCTGCGTGATGATGCCGGTGAAGCCCTGCGCCAGGGTGTCGTGGATCTCATGGGCCAGCCGCTGCCGCTCGTCGAGGATCCCGGCTTCCCGGGCCTGGCTGAGCAACTGTCGTTGCAGGCCTTCGTTTTCCGCGTGCGCCGCGGCGAGGTCGTCGAGCATGCGCCGGCGTTCCTCGTTCTGCCGGGCGATGGCCGTCGAGAGCAGGCCGCCACCCCCGATCGCCGCGGTCTGCACGACGATGATCGTGACCCAGATGGCCGGGCGCTCCCGCAGGGCGTGCACCGGGCCGCCGTTGCCGAGGGTGTTGATCAGCAGCGACGTCACCGCCAGCGCGGCGAAGGCGAGCCACGTGGGCCGCAGCCGCATGGCGGCCAGGAACGCGAAGATCATGAAGATGAGGAACGTGATGTCCCGGACCTCGAGGGCGCTGCCCAGCCCGATGACGCCGAGGAACGTGAGCAGGGCGAAGGCCGGTCGTTCGCGCAGCCGCGGCGGTGCGAGGACCACCGTCCCGAGCACCCAGAGCGCGGTCGCGGCGACCAGGGCGCCGGTGGTCGCCCACCACCGCGCGTCGTGGCCGCCGACGCCGAGGGTGACCACCGTCGCGACGGCCAGCAGCGCGCCGGGCAGGACGCGCTCGGCCCGGAACAGCCACGGCTGCCAGCCATCCGGGGTCCGCGCCGACTCCGGCGGCCACATCGGCCGGCTCCAGTCGACCTCGAGGCTCACGCTCTCATGTCCTTGAGCCGCGGCCAGATCTCCGCCCAGGTCGCGGTCCGGCCGGTGAGCCGCCAGACCGGCATGTGCTCGCTCGCGTTCGCGACGCCGAGCCGGTTGCCGACCTGCCCGGCGAGCTGCGCGCTCCCGAAGTACTTCGCGAGCTTCGCCGGGTCGTAGCCGACGAAGAGCACGGTGTCGGCGTCGTCGGCGGGCCGGCCGAAGTACCAGAAGCCGCGGCTCGGGCTGGAAACCTCGGGCAGGCCGTGCTCGGGCCCGTAGCGGTCGAGCGCGCCCGCCTGCCAGTAGCCGCCGGTGACGACGGCCGTGCCCGGCGGTGCCGTCCGGTACAGCGCGGCGACGTCGCCGGCGAGGTCCGGCCAGCCGATCTCTTCGGCCGCGTAGGCCGGCCGCGGCGCGCCCGGGTGGTCGGCCAGCCACTGCGCGGGCCAGAGCGGCAGCGTGAACGGCAGGCTGAACAGCGCGGACAGCACGAAGACCGGCCACGTCGGCACCCACCGCCACCACCGAGCCGGTTCCCGCGCTTCGAGGTGGACGGCGGCCGCGGCCCACAGGACGCCGAACATCCCAGCGGCGTAGTAGTACCGCCCGTTGGCGACCAGGAAGGCCGCGACGACCCCCAGCGCCGTCCAGCCGAGGAACCGGTACGGCCGCAGCTGCCGGCTCCCGAGCAGCACGGCCACGCCGTAGAGGACGCCGAGCGCGCCGATCACCCAGCCGGCGCCGGCCAGGAGGTTCGGGACGAAGCTCTCGCGGCCGCCCGCCGCGTCGACCTCGGCGCCGACCGCGTCACCCATGCCGAGCTGCGGCCAGCCGTTCGCGCGCTGCCACAGCAGCGTGGGCACCAGCGAGACGGCGGCGATCAGCGCGCCCAGCCAGAGCTTCGGGCGGCGCAACAGCTCCCGCGGCCCGACCACGAGGACCGCGAGCCCGGCCACCACCCAGAACGCGCCGATGAGCAGCTTGTCGTTGAGCGCCACCGCCGTCACGACGCCGAGCCACACCAGGAGCGCGTCGGCCCGGGTGCGGACCCAGCGGACCAGCAGCCACAGCACGAGCGCCCACAGCAGCGGGTCGATCGTCGACGTCGCCAGGTAGTGGCCGCTGCCGACGAACTGCCCGCAGATCGCGTACGCCGCCGCGGTGCGCGCCTGCGCTTTGCGCTGACCGCCGAGCTCCCGGGCGATCAGCGCGGTGACGACCACCCCGGCCGCGGTCGCGGCGATCGCCGGCAGCCGGAAGACGACCAGGTTCCCGGGCGCCAGGGAGTCCATCGCCCAGGCCAGGAACGGCACGAGCGGCGGCTGGTCGGCGTAGCCCCACGCCAGGTGCTTCCCGGCGGCGAGGAAGTACAGCTCGTCACCGAAGTAGCCGTAGCGGCCGGCCGTCAGCAGCAGGGCGGTGGCCGTGCCCAGCGCCAGCAGCGCGACCGGCAGCCGGGCAAAGGGGGCGAGGTCGGCTTTCGACTGGTCGGGGGCCGTGGCTACGGCGTCCATCATGCTCCTGTCGTGGGTCGGCGCCGGTCCTTCCCGCACCCTACGTGGGCCCGCGCGGGGTGACCGTGCGGATGGTGACGCCGGGCTCACGTGTGCGTGTTCACCAGCTTCGGCCACAGCTCGGACCAGGGCTCGGTCCGGCCGGTCGCCAGCCACAGCGGCACGCCGTCGAAGTGGCTCGGCTTCGCCGCGCCGGTGTCCACCTCCCCGATCGGCCGCAGGTCGGCGAAGTGCCCGAGCAGCGGCCGCGGATCGTCGCCCACGAACAGCACGTCGGTCGTGCTTTCCGGCGGGACGACCAGCGTCGCGTAGCCGCGGTTCCCGCTGGCCGGCTCGGGTAGGCCGAGGTCGCGGCCGTAGCGGTCGAGCGCGCTCGCCTGCCAGTACGTCCCGGTCACCACCGCGGTCCGGTCCCGGTCGGGCAGGCGGGCGAACGCGCCGGCCACCGAGCGGGCCCCTTCCGGCCAGCCGATTTCGGCGAAGGCGAACACGGGCGACGGCAGCGACGGGTGCTCGGTCAGCCACGCCCGCGGCCAGACCGGCAGCGCCACCGGAACGACTAGCACGACGGCCAGCGCGTAGCACGGCCAGGTCGCGACCCACCGCCACCAGCGCGCCGGTTCCCGGCGTTCGAGCGCGACGGCGGCCATCGCCCAGCACACCGGGTACATCCCGGCGACGTAGTAGAACCGGCCGTTGACCACCAGGAACACGACGGTCAGCAGCACGGTCGTCCAGCCGAGGAAGCGCAGCTCGCGGTCGCGCAGCAGCCGCCACAGGCCGTAGCAGAGCAGCACGGCGCCCACCGGGAGACCGGCGGTGACCAGGGCCGTCGGCAGGAACGTCAGCCTGCCGCCCCAGGTCCCGTCGACCTCGTGCGAGATCGCCGCGCCCATCCCCAGCTGCGGCCAGCCGTGCGTGGCCTGCCAGAGCAGCGTCGGCACCAGCGCCACCGCGGCGATCGCCGCGCCGAGCCACAGCGCGGGACGCCGCAGCAGCTCCCGCGGCCCGCAGACGAGGAGGGCGACCCCGGCGGCGAGCCAGAAACCGCCGATGAGGAACTTCGTGTACAGCGCGACCGCCGTCACCACGCCGGCCCAGACGAGCAGGCCGTCGGCGCGGGTGCGCAGCCACCGGACCAGCAGCCACAGCACCAGCGTCCAGAGGAACGGGTCCACTGTGGACGTCGCCAGGTAGTGCCCGCCCGCCAGGAACTCCGTCGAGACGGCGAAAGTGGCGGCGGCGAGCGTCTGGGCCTTCGCGCCGCCGCCCAGCTCGCGGGCGATCAGCGCGGTGAGCGCGACCCCGGCGAGCACCGCCAGCATCGCCGGGATCCGCAGCACGAACGGCGAGTGCCCGAGCGCGTCCATCGCCTTGGCCAGCAACGGAAGCAGCGGGGGCTGGTCGACATATCCCCACGCGAGGTGGCGCCCGGCGGCGAGGAAGTACAGCTCGTCGCCGAAGTAGCCGTAGCGGTTCGCCGTCAGCAGCAACGGGATCGCCATCAGCGCCGTCACGACCGCCACCGGCTTCACAGCTACCGGCCGGACGACGGCGGGTGCGGGCGCGGTCGTCACTCCCATCGGAACACCCGTACCGCGATCGTGGTGCAGACGACGGCGAACGCCGCCATCGCGCCGAGCTGCAGCAGCTCCGGCGCGTCCCCGGCCCAGGTGGCGCGCAGCGCGTTGAGCGTGGCACCCAGCGGCAGGGCGTCGGCGACGTGTTGCAGGAAGACCGGCAGCTGCTCCTTCGGCACCCAGACCCCGCCGAGCGCCAGCATCGGGAAGAACAGCGCGCTGCCGATGCCGCTCGCCGCGCGGCCGGTCGGCGCCAGCGCCGCCACCAGCAGCCCGACGGAGAACAGCGCCAGCGCGCCGAGGACGATCGAGAGCAGGAAACCGCCCGGGTTGCCCGGCAACGGAATGCCGAGCACGAGCCCGCCGACGCCCGCGATGAGCAGGACCACGACGACGGCCGCGGCCAGGTTCACCAGCAGCTGCGCGGTGAGCAGCCGGCTCGGCGGCACCGGGCTCGCGGAAAGGCGTTTCAGCAGGCCCTTTTCGCGGTAGGTGGCCATCGCGTTCGGAAACAGCGTCAGCGCCAACATGGCCAGCAGGATCGTGACGGCCATCGGCGCGATCACCGTGGCCAGCGCGCTGTGCCCGCCGTACTTCGGGTCGGGCTCGTTCGCGCCGGGCATGAGCCCGAACACCAGCAGCAGCGCGAGCGGGATGCCGACGACGACGGCCGGGGCGCCCGGGTCGCGCAGGAACACCTTGGCCTCGGCGGTGGTCAGCTTGGTCAGGACGGACATGGTTTCCCCCTTCATTCCGGCCGGTGGCCGGTGAGCGCGACGAAGGCGTCGTCGAGGCCGGCCTGCTCGACACGCAGGTCCCCGGCGATCACGCCGAGCCGGGCGAGCAGCGACGTCACCGCGTGGAGCACGTTCCCGCTCCCGCAGACCACGAGGCGGTCGCCGCTCCGTTCGGCCGTCCGGACCTCGGGCAGCGCCTCGAACACACCGGGGTCGAGCGGCGCCGACGGCCGGAACCGCACGACCTGCTCGTCGCTCACCCGCGCGACCAGCCCGGCCGGTGAGTCGACCGCGACGACGCGGCCGGCGTCGATCACCGCGATCCGGTCGCAGAGGCGTTCGGCCTCGGCCATGAAGTGCGTGACCAGCAGGATCGTCACGCCCTGGGCGCGCACGGCCTCGATCAGGTCCCACGTGTCGCGGCGGGCCTGCGGGTCGAGGCCGGTGGTGAGCTCGTCGAGCACCGCCAGCTCCGGGCTCCCGATCAGCGCGAGCGCGATGGACAGCCGCTGCTGCTGACCGCCGGAGAGCTTCTTGTAGGCCTTGTTGCGGTGCTCGGTCAGGCCGAGCGTGGCGAGCAGCCGGTCCGGGTCCGCCGGGGTGCGGTAGAAGGCGGCGTAGAGGTCGAGCAGCTCGCCGACCCGCAGCTTGTCCTGCAACCGGCCCTCCTGGAGCTGGACGCCGACGCGCTGGCGCAGCTCGGCCCGGTCGCGGCGCGGGTCGAGACCCAGCACCGAAAGCCGGCCGCCGTCGGGCGTCCGGAGGCCCTCCAGGCACTCGACGGTCGTGGTCTTGCCCGCGCCGTTCGGGCCCAGGATCCCGAAGATCTCGCCGCGCTCGACGGTGAACGACACGTCGTCGACCGCGACCTTGTCCCCGTACCGCTTGTGGAGGTGCTCGACCTCGATGACCGGCATGGCGCCGTCCCCCTTCTCGATCCGTTTCCGCTGGATCGAGAATCCCGTGCCGAGCCGGTCCGGCACGTCGTCGAACCGGTCACCGTCGCATCCACCGTTCGGAGGATGCGGTGGCCCCTAGGGGTGCCGGCGCCAGGTCAGCGTGATGTCCTTCGTGGACAGCCAGGCGGTGAGATCGTAGCCGTGGGCGGCCAGCCCTTCGACCGCCGCGTAGGTGGTCTCGAGCGCGTACTGCGCGTCTTCGCCGGTGACGAGCCCGGCGGCGTGGGCTTCGAGGAGCTCGTCGGTGTCGATCACGCGCAGCGACAGCTTGTCCTTGACCACCAGGTCGACGTAGAGGTCGGTGGCGACCCAGCGCGGGCCGTCGCGGCGCACGCGGACGACGTCGAGGTAGAAGTCCTGGTCGCGCTCGTGGCCGGGGGTGAACCAGAAGTCGGTGAACCGCAGGCCGAGCCCGGGCACCAGCCACGACTCGAGGTAGTGGAACTGGGCCCGCCCGGGCGTGGGGCGCGCGAGGTACAGGCCGAACGGCTCCTCGCGGTACTCCTCGACCTCTCGGAGGATGCCCTTCGGGTCGATGTTCGCGCGCGCGGCGGGGTCGAAGATCTCGACCTTCGGCGGGTGCAGTTCGGCCATGGGGCTCATCCTGCCCGGCGGGTCACGAATCGCGCAGACGCGACGCGCGAGCCACACGTTCGGGCTAAGGTCTGCCGACTGTGTGTGAGGGGAGCCGGGCATGTTCGGAATCATCAGACCGTGCCGGCATCGGCTGTCCGAGAGCCTGCACGCGGATTGGCTGGCGCACTTGTGCGGCCTCTGCCTCACGCTGCGCGACGAACACGGGCAGTTCGCCCGCGTCGTCACGAACTACGACGGGCTGATCATCTCGGCCCTGGTCGAGGCGCAGACGCCGGGTGTCGGCGGGCGCCGGAACGCCGGACCCTGCCCCTTGCGGGGGATGCGGACGGCATCGGTGGCGCGAGGCGAGGGCGCCCAGCTAGCGGCGGCGGTATCGCTGGTGCTGGCCGCGGCGAAGGTGGACGACCACGTCGAGGACCGCGACGGCGCGTTCGGCCGCCGTCCGGTGGCGATGGCGGCGCGCCGGGTCGCGTCCCGCTGGGCATCGCAGGGCAGCAGCACCGGCGGCCGGGTCGGGTTCGACACGTCGGTGCTGGTGGAGGCCGTCTCGCGCCAGGGTTCACTGGAGCATTCGGTCCGATTGGGCGACTCGGCACTCCTCGCGACCGAGCCGGCGGAGGTGGCGACGTCCGCGGCGTTCGCGCGGACGGCGGAGCTGGCCGGACGGCCGGGCAACGTGGCCCCGCTGGCGGAGGCGGGCCGGCTGTTCGGCCGGGTGGCGCACCTGCTGGACGCGGTCGAGGACCACGCGGCCGACGCTGAGGCGGGTGCGTGGAACCCGTTGCGGGCGACCGGAACCTCGCTGGAGGAGGCCCGCCGGCTGTGCGATGACGCGGTGCTCGGGGTGGAGCTGGCGTTGCGGGAGGCCAAGTTCGCGCGGCCGGGCCTGGTGCACGCGCTGCTGGTCCACGAGCTGCGCCAGGCAGTGCGGCGCGCCTTCGGGCACGGTTCGGGGCATGTGCATGGCGCGGGACATGGGCACGGTTCGGCGTTCGGGCCCGGTTCGGCGGCCGGAAGCAGTTCGGTCGCCGGGTCCGGCTCGGTGCACGCGCACGGCTCGGACGTGGAGCGTGGTTCGGGGCACGGCCACGGCCCGTCCTCCGCGCTCGGTCCGGTGGCCGGGGCCGGTGCGGACTTCGGATCCGGCTCGGCGTTCGCACCTGGCGAACACCGGCCGGGCGATCTCGCCGGGCAGCAGCCGCCGCCCGGGTGGATCGGGCCGGGGCCGACCCCTCAACAGCACCCGCACCAGGCGCCGCCGGGATGGATCGGCCGAGGGCCGGCTCCTCAGCAGTACCCGCACCAGCCTCCGGGCGGTCCGGGATCCGGTGCGCCGCAGGGCTTTCCGCCGCCAGGTCCGGTTCCGCCGCCGGGCGCGCCCGGTCCGGGCGGTCCCGGCGGCCGAGGCCCAGGCGGGCCCGGTGGCCCAGGCGGGCCCGGTGGCCCAGGCGGGCCCAGCGGCCCCGGCGGACCAGGAGGCCCGGGCGGACCAAACGGCCCCGGCGGCCCCGGCGGCCCCGGAGGTCCAGGAGGTCCAGGAGGTCCCGGCGGACCGGGTGGCCCAGGAGGTCCCGGCGGACCGGGTGGCCCAGGAGGCCCCGGCGATTCCGACGGCCCCGAATCGCTCGACGGCAAAGGCGGCGGCCTCTGGTACCCGAAGTTCGCCGTCCCGCCCAAGAAGCGCAACTTCTTCCTCGGCTGCGCACTGACCCCCTACATGTGCTGCACCTGCCAATTCTGCTGCCGCGATCCCTATCCTGGGCCGTGGAGCGGGAAGCCGCACTCGACCGGGGGCTGCGACTGCTGCGACTGCGACTGTGGTTGCTGTGACTGCTGTGACTGCTGTGACTGCAGTTGCTGAAGGGGGACCGAAAATGACCATGGGCGAGCTGCACGACCGGGGCCGCGAGAACTTCGCCGGGCTCGTCGAAGGCGGTGCGCAACGGCTCGACGCGTTGTTCGCCACCGTCCCGGCGCTGGGTGAGCTGGCGGTCGGCACCGTCTACGGCCACCTGCACGAACGGCCGGCGCTGGACGGCCGGACGCGGGAAGCCGCCACCCTGGCGGCGATCGTCGCTTCGGGCATGGTCGGCCCGCCGCTGAGCGTCCACCTCCGCACCGGCCTCGCCTCGGGGCTGTCGCCCGCCGAGGTCTGCGAGGTCGTCGTCCAGACGGCGGCCTTCGCCGGCTTCCCGCGCGCGGTTTCGGCCGCCGACCAGCTGAACCGCCTCTTCGAAGGCCATGGCCTCCCGATCCCGCCGCCGCCGTCGCCGCGTGAGGTGGTGCTCGCCTACCTCGCGGACCCCGGGACCGCGGTCGCCGAGGTGCTCGGGGAGTTCCCGCGCACCGAGGTCCAGGCGACCGGACCCGACCGGGCCCTGGTCTCGTGCTTCGGGGACGAGCCGGTGCCCGGGGCCGTCGTGCACTGCGCCGTGACCGGCGGCGAAGTCACCTCCGTCACGGTGTTCCGACCCCGCTGACCAGGCCCGACGGAAATTGTCGGTGGTGCGTCGTACTCTGGTCGACGTGGCTTTCGCAACCGAACACCCCGTGCTCGCCCAGTCCGACTTCCGGCCCGTCTCGGAGATCCCCCGGACCGGCGGCCGCTTCGAGGTGGTCAGTGACTACCAGCCCGCCGGTGACCAGCCGGCGGCCATCGACGACCTCGAACGCCGGATCCGGGCGGGCGAAAAGGACGTCGTGCTGCTGGGCGCCACCGGCACCGGCAAGTCGGCGACGACCGCGTGGCTGATCGAGCGCGTCCAGCGGCCGACGCTGGTGATGGCGCCGAACAAGACCCTGGCCGCGCAGCTGGCCAACGAGCTGCGCGAGCTGTTCCCGCACAACGCGGTCGAGTACTTCGTCAGCTACTACGACTACTACCAGCCCGAGGCGTACATCGCGCAGACGGACACCTACATCGAGAAGGACTCGTCGATCAACGACGACGTCGAGCGGCTGCGGCACTCGGCGACGATGAACCTGCTGTCGCGGCGGGACGTCATCGTGGTCGCCAGTGTCTCGTGCATCTACGGCCTGGGCACGCCGCAGTCCTACCTCGACCGGTCGTCGATGCTGAAGGTCGGCATGCAGCTCGACCGGGACGTCTTCCTGCGGGCGCTGGTGGACGTGCAGTACACGCGCAACGACATCGCGTTCGCGCGCGGCACGTTCCGGGCGCGCGGGGACACGGTCGAGATCATCCCGGCGTACGAGGAGCTGGCGATCCGCGTCGAGTTCTTCGGCGACGAGGTCGAGAAGCTGTACTACCTGCACCCGCTGACCGGGGACATCGTCAAGGAGGTCGACGAGGTCCGGATCTTCCCGGCGACGCACTACGTCGCGGGCCCGGAGCGGATGGAAAAGGCGATCCAGGGCATCGAAAAGGAGCTCGAGGATCGCCTGGCGGAGCTGGAGAAGTCCGGCAAGCTGCTGGAGGCGCAGCGGCTGCGGATGCGCACGGCCTACGACATCGAGATGATGCGGCAGGTCGGGTTCTGCTCCGGCATCGAGAACTACTCGCGCCACATCGACGGCCGCGGGGCGGGCACCGCTCCGGCGACGCTGATCGACTACTTCCCGGACGACTTCCTGCTGGTGATCGACGAGTCGCACCAGACGGTCCCGCAGATCGGCGGCATGTACGAAGGTGACATGTCCCGGAAGCGGAACCTCGTGGAGTACGGCTTCCGGCTGCCGAGCGCGGTCGACAACCGGCCGCTGACCTGGGAGGAGTTCTCCGACCGGATCGGGCAGACGGTGTACCTGTCGGCGACGCCCGGGCCGTACGAGATGGGCCAGGCGGGCGGCGAGTTCGTCGAGCAGGTCATCCGGCCGACCGGCCTGGTCGACCCGAAGGTGGTCGTGAAGCCGACCGAGGGCCAGATCGACGACCTGGTGCACGAGATCCGCGAGCGTGCGGAGAAGGACGAGCGCGTCCTGGTCACCACGCTGACGAAGAAGATGTCCGAGGACCTGACGGACTACCTGCTGGAGCTGGGCATCCGGGTGCGCTACCTGCACTCGGAGGTCGACACGCTGCGCCGGGTGGAGCTGCTGCGGCAGCTGCGGGCGGGCGACTTCGACGTGCTGGTCGGCATCAACCTGCTGCGCGAGGGTCTCGACCTGCCGGAGGTGTCGCTGGTGGCGATCCTCGACGCGGACAAGGAGGGCTTCCTCCGGAGCGGGACGTCCCTGATCCAGACGATCGGCCGCGCGGCCCGAAACGTGTCGGGCGAGGTCCACATGTACGCGGACAAGATCACCGACTCGATGAAGCACGCGATCGACGAGACCGACCGCCGCCGCGAGAAGCAGGTCGCCTACAACGTCGAGCGCGGGGTCGACCCGCAGCCGCTGCGGAAGAAGATCGCCGACATCCTCGACCGCGTGTACAGCGAGGCCGAAGACACCGAGCAGGTCTCGGTGGGCGGCTCGGGCCGCAACTCCTCCCGCGGCAAGAAGCCGGAGCAGGGCGACCGGGTCCGCAGCTCGGGGATGCTGGTCGACAAGGACGTCTCGGCGATGCCGCGCGCCCAGCTGGCCGACCTGATCCAGCAGATGACCGACCAGATGATGCAGGCGGCCCGCGACCTGCAGTTCGAGCTGGCCGCCCGGCTGCGCGACGAGGTCCAGGACCTGAAGAAGGAGCTCCGGGGCATGGACGCGGCCGGCATCAAGTAGTGAACGTCGAAGCCGTTGTCGCGTACTGCCTCGGCAAGCCGGGTGCCGAAGAGACCTACCCCTTCGGCGACCACGTGCTCGTCGCCAAGGTCGGCGGCAAGAGCTTCGCCTTCATCGGCCAGGAGGAGCCCGGCTCCGTCGCCGTCAAGTGCGGGTCCACCAAGGACGAAGCGGCCGAAGTCCGGGAACGGTACCCGGACTCCGTCACCGTCATGGACTACCTCGGCCGCTACGGCTGGAACCGCGTCGGGCTCGGCGCCGGGGTCCCCGACGCCGAGCTCGAAGAGCTCATCGATGTCTCCTACGACGACGTCGTCCGGCGGCTGCCGAAAGCGAAACGTCCCTAGGACGGTGCCGGTGCGTTCGAGTCCGGCTGCAGCATGCCGAAGATGTTGCCCTCGGTGTCCTTGACGTACGCCAGCCATCCGACGCCCGGCACCGGGTTCTTCGGCAGCGCCAGCGTTCCGCCCGCGTCGGTCACCGCGTCGAGCGACCGGTCGAGGTCGGCGACGTCGATCGTGTTCACGAACCCGTGCACTGGGGCCGTCTCTTCGGGCGCCGGGCCGACCCGCGGTACGAGCCCGCCGTCGATGCCGTCGCCCTCGCCGGTCGTGATCACCCAGTACGGGATGTCGCCCCAGCGCTCGAACTTCCAGCCGAACACCGCCGTGTAGAAGGCCACCGCGCGTTCGGGGTCGCCCGCGTGGATCTCGAAGTGGACAGGGCGAGGCATGCGCGCCTCCTCAGGCCGGGCCGTCAAGGTGCCGTGAGACTACGCCCGGCCTGAGGAAAGTCACAGCCGGGAAATTACAGCGGCGGCCGCGCCGCAAGGGTGAGGTCGGCGTCGAAGTCCGGGAACCCGGCCGGGGCACTCCGCGCCGTCAAAGCGGAAGCGGCCGGCAGTCCCGCCCAGCGCCGGACCGTCGCGGTCGCCGCGGCGGCGTCGGCCGCGGGCAGCTGCGCGATCTTCGACCCGTGGTTGCCGCCCGGTACGTAGTAGCGGTACGAGTCGCGGCTGCCGAAGCCCAGTTCGAACGGCTCGGCGCCCCACGGGTCGTTCGAGCCGTACACGAACAGCAGCCGGGTGCCGCGGGACTTCACCCAGAAGTCGATGTCCGGCATGGCCAGGTAGTCGAAGCGCGGGATCTTCACCGACGACGGCACGAACGTCTTCGGCTGGTCGGCGCCCGGGTAGCGGAGCAGGTCGCGCAGGTAGCCGTCGTACGCCTCGGGCGAACCCAGCTGCGCGGCCGCCTGGTAGTAGTACGGGATGAACGGCTCGAGGTCCTGGTCCGAGTAGGTGTTGAGGCTCTCGACCTTCTCGTACCAGGCGTAGACGTCGGCCGCGGGCGCACCGGCCTTCGGGACCGTCGCGCAGTCCGCCTGCTTCTGGTACTGCCAGAACGCGAAGTACGAGTCGATCACCGAGATCTCGAGGGACTTGTCGGCCGAGCCGACGATCGAGAAGGTCAGCCCGCGTTTCGCCGCGTCCGCCGCCGCGATCACGCCCAGCTCGGCCCGCCGCTTGAGCGCGTCCCGCTGGATCGCCTTCAGCGCGTCCCGGCAGCCCGGGTCGTCGCCGACGCGGGAGAGGAACCGGTTGTAGACGTCGACCGGGTCGATGACGTCGTTGGGCGCGACGTAGGGGATCGTCGCGTCGACATCGTCGGGGAAGAAGCGCCGGAAGTACGTCGCGGTCATGCCGCCCTTGCTGCCGCCGGTGGCCAGCCACTTGCCCGGGTAGATCGCCTTGAACGCCTGCACCGCGCGGTGCTCGTCGGCGGCGGCCTGCCAGATCGTCAGCTGCTTCGCCCAGTTCTCCGGTTGCGGCCGCGACGGCGTGAAGTACCGGTACTCCATCGAAAGCTGGTTGCCGTCGACGATCTGCGTCGGCTCCGACCGGTTCGGCGCGGTGCTGACGTTGTAGCCGCTGGTGAAGGCGACCGTCGGCGCGGTGAAGTCGCGGTGCAGCAGGGTGAACCGCTGCTGGAACGTGCCCGCGCCGGGGTGGCGGTGGTCGGCGGGCTGGGTGAAGGTCAGCTCGAAGAACCGGTACCCGGCCGGCGCCGGGTCCTCCTTGACGACCGTGAGCCCGGGGATGTGCGCCAAGGCGGTTTCGATGTCGGTCGCCGCGCTCGCGGCGGGCGCCAGGCCCACCACCATCAGCACGGCCGCCACAGCGGTGAACAGTCTGCGCATGGACGCACCCTCCCCGGCTTCGGATCCCACCGTGGGACCCTCACAGAACCGGCGGCGGTCGGCAATCGGCTGTCCGGGCGCAGAATCGGTCAGGTTCCGACTTTCGTCGGGTGGCGCGCGCGTCCTCCGCCGTGCGCAACCGCGGGCACCGTGCGAGTTGTCCGGCTGATCAGCGCCACGTTACGGTCCGAACCCGTAGGCACCGGCATCGAGCGAGGGGTCCGCCATGAAGGTTTCCGACTGCCCTACGACCCAGGTCGAAGTCCGCATCGCCGCGCGACCGGCCGAGGTCTGGTCCTGGCTCCTCGACATCGACCTGCCGGCCCGGTTCTCGACCGAGTTCCAGGGCGGGGGCTGGGTCGGGAACGCCGAGCCCGGCTTGGGCGCGCGGTTCCGCGGCCGCAACTCCCACCCGGTCGCCGGGGAGTGGGAGACGGTCTCGACGGTGACCGGCTACGAGCCCGAGCGGCTGTTCGCGTGGGCCGTGATGGACGTGGCGAACCCGGCCGCGTCGTGGCGCTTCGAGCTCGTCCCCGACGGCGACGGCACGATCCTGCGCCAGTGGGCCCAGATCGGCCCCGGCCCGTCCAACCTGACGGCGATCATCGGCTCGATGCCCGAGCACGAGGAGGAGATCGTCGCGATGCGCCTGGGCGAGCTGCAGGCCAACATGCAGAAGACGGTCGAAGGCATCAAGGCCCTCGCCGAAAGCGGGGTCCACGCCGCCTAGCGGAGCACCTTGTCCACATAGGACTTCACGGCGGCGAGCGCGGCGGGGGAGCGCCACAGCCGTTCGACCTCGGGGTCGTCGGTGTGGCGGTGCTCGGCGATCCGCTCGTGGAAGGGCTGGCGGATCTGGGCCTTGGTGTGCGCGAACGCCTCGGCGGGCAGCTCGCCGAGGCGGGTCGCGACGGCCAGCGCCCGCTCGAGCACGTCCTCCGGTGGAGCCAGCTCGTCGACCAGGCCGCGCGCCAGGGCGTCCTCGCCGCCGCACGTCGAACCCGAGTAGGTCAGCGCCGGCAGCGGTTCCGTGCCGTAGGCGCAGCGCAGGATCTCCAGCGCGGACAGCGGGAACGGCACCCCGACCAGCAGTTCCGTCACGCCGATGGCGCCCGGTCCGAGTACGCGGTGGTCGCAGGCCGCGGCGAGGACGGCGCCGCCGGCGATGGCCGGCCCGTTCAGCGCCGCGACCACCGGACGCGGGAAGCCGAACACGGCCAGCAGCGCGTCGGACAGCAGCGGCAGGAACTCCGACACGTACGCCGCGCCGCCGTCGTGGATCCGCTTGAGGTCGACCCCCGCGGAGAAGATGCGCCCGGCGCCGGTGAGCACCACCGCACGGGCCTGCGCAGCCTCCTCCAGCCGGAGCACGAGCTCGCGGCAGGAGTCGCTGTCGAGGGTGTTGGCCTTGCCGTGGTCGAACCGCAGCACGGCGACGTCGTGGTGGTGCTCCAGGGTGATCGGCACGCGCCCGACCGTACCCCGGCGAGGCGGTCCGCTCAGGTCCTGGCGCTCAACCGGACGACGCCGAAGTGCTCGCGCCGCACCAGCTCGGTGACCTCGTCGAGCGTCGGCAGGCGGCCGGCCGGGAACTTCAGGCCGATCTGCCGCGCGGCCCCGCGCAGCCCGAGTTCGGTGATCCGGTCCAGGTAGAGCCGCACCACGGCGGCCTCGTCGTCGAGGAGCACGCCGCGCATCGGCGTGGTCCGCCCGGCGAACGTCACGTCGGCGTCCGCGCCGCCGGTGAAGTTCAGCCGCCAGCCGGCGGGCGTGAGCACGTACCGCCCGCCGGCGTCGCGGTGCGCGGTCACCGGGACCCGGTAGCGGCGTCCGGACCGGCGGCCGGTGAAGGCGAGCAGCATGAACTCGCGCACGCCGCGCCCGAGTGGGCTCGGCAGCAGCGCGCGCAGCACCCCGTTGAACGCCTTCACCAGCGGCGCGGGCGGCTGGTGGCCCTCGACCACGGCGGACATCAGCTGGTGATGTCCTTGCGGGCGAACCGCCAGCCGGCGTAGAGGAAGAACACCGTGCCGTAGATGACCGCCGACAGCATGCCGCTCGCCAGGTTCGTCCAGTCGACGTCGGTCGAGATCAGGTCCATCCACGAGAACGCGTAGTGCGTCGGCAGGTAGTTCCGCAGGCCCTCCAGCGCCGTGATCTGGTCGAGGATCTGCGACAGGATCGCCACCAGCACCGCGCCGCCGACCGCGCCGAGCGGGGCGTCGGTCGACACGCTCAGCGCCAGCGCCAGCCCGGCCACCCAGGCCAGCTGCAGGATGATGTACACAGTGGACAGTGCGATGGCCAGCAGGCTGTCGCCGAAGGACACCGCGTCGCCGGTGGGACTGATCGCGTCGCCCGCCCCGTACCAGATCACGCCGACACCGAGCGACACCAGCGGCAGCAGGATCAGCGCCGCCGCCGACAGCAGCCCGGACACGATCGCCTTCTGCCGCAGCACCCGCTGCCGCGGCACCGGGATCGCCAGCAGGTACTTCAGGCTCGACCACGACGCCTCGCTCGCGATCGTGTCGCCGAAGAACAGCGCGACGATCATCGGCAGCAGGAACGTCCCCGACACGAACAGCGCCAGCACGACGAAGTTCGGCGCGGACGCCGTGGCCAGGTCGACGAACCCGCCGCTGCGCCGGTTCGGGTTCGACTGCCCCGCCTCGAACGCGAGCACCAGGGTGAACGGCAGGATCGCGACGAACCCGAGCAGGAACTGCGTGCGCCGCCGCTTGAGCTGGCGCCGCAGCTCGACGCCGAGCCGCAGCGTCCGCCGGGCGACGTAGCCCTCGACGGCACCGTCCGGCCCGACCTCGGCGTGCTCGTGCGACGCGACGTCGCTCAGCTCGTCCAGCGCGTGCGGGTCGGTGTGCACACCCTCGCTCATGATTCCTCTCCGACCAGTTGCAGGAACGCGTCTTCCAGCCGGCGCCTCGGTCCGGCCTGCTCCACGGCGACGCCGGCGCGGACCAGCGCCGCGACCGCCTCGGCGCGCGGCATCCCGTCGAGGTCGGCGTGCACGAGGTCGCCGTCGACGTCGACCGAGGTGACGCCGGGAGCGGCCTTCAGCGCCGCGGCGGCGGCTGCCGGATCGTCGACCCGGAACGTCGCCTCGCCGCCGGCCGCGGCCAGCTCGCCGACCTCGCCCGAGGCGACCAGCGCGCCGCGGTGCATGACCACGACGTGCGTGCAGGTCTGCTCGACCTCGGCCAGCAGGTGGCTGGACACGACCACCGTGCGGCCGGTCGCGGCGTAACGCTGCAGCACCTCGCGCATCTGGTGGATCTGGGGCGGGTCGAGCCCGTTGGTCGGCTCGTCGAGGACCATCAGCTCCGGCAGGCCGAGCATCGCCTGGGCGATCGCCAGCCGCTGCCGCATGCCCTGGCTGTAGGTCCGCACCCGGCGGTCGACCGCCGCGCCGAGCCCGGCGATCTCCAGCGCCTCGCCGAAGTGCGCCTTCTCCGCCGGCCGCCCGGTGGCCGCCCAGTACAGCTCGAGGTTCGCCCGGCCGGACAGGTGCGGCAGGAACCCGGAACCCTCGACGAACGAGCCGATGCGCGAGAGCACCGGAGCGCCGCCGGTGATCTTGTGCCCGAAGACCCGGATGTGGCCCTTCGTCGGCGTGATCAGGCCCATCAGCATCCGCAGCGTGGTCGTCTTGCCCGCGCCGTTCGGCCCGAGCAGGCCGAGCACCTGGCCCGGCTCGACGCGGAAGGACAGGTCGTTCACCGCGACGAACCCGCCCGGGTACTCCTTGCGCAGGCCTTCGATGACCAGCGGGGTGGTGGCGAGCTCGGGGTCGATGTCGGTGGCCCGGCGGCGGCGCAGCACCGCGAAGAGCACCGCGGCCACGGCGATCGCGAGCGTCACGCCGATGCCCACCAGCTGCCCGACCGGGGCCGGCGAGCCGACGGACGTCCCGGGGACGACCGGCACGGCCAGCGCCGTCCCGCCGGCCAGCGCGACCCGGAACACCGCGGGCGCGGCCGGGGTCGCGAACGCCTGGTCGGTCGTGCCGACGACCAGGCGCAGCGAGTGCCCGCCCTCGATCGGCCGGACGACGCCGGGCAGCGTCACGGTGACGTCGACCGGGGTGCCGTCGGCGGGCAGGCCGCTCACCCGGAACGGGGCGATCGCGTTGGCGGGCAGCACCCGCGAGCCGTCCTGACCGATGTCGTAGAGCTTCGCGAACAGCACCGCGTCCGGCTGCGGGTGCGCCGGGTCGGCGGCGACCCGCAGCCGCACGGTGGAGGAGCCGCTGACGACGATCTGCCCGTCGACCGGCGCGGTCGTGAACTGCGCGGCCTGACCCGGCGGGTCGTTGCTGAACAACGCGCCGAGGCGCGACGTGCTGCTCGCGACGCCGTTGAGGCCGGGGATCCCGCTCACCGCCGAGGGGTTCGCCCCGGCCGGGCGCACGATCGACTGGGCGGGCCCGGCCATCGCCAGCAGCCGCCGTTCGGTGGCCGGACCGGTGAGCCCCGGGTAGGTGGCGGCGTTGACCGTGCGGACCGACGGCGTTCCGTTGGCGCGCAACGTGCCCTGGACGTCGTAGCTGAACCCGGTGCCCGGGTCGCCGCCGTCGACGGCCGTCCAGAGGAAGTCGGCGATCTTGCCGCGCAGCTGCGGCCCGGGCTTGCCGCCGTCGTGGCCGCCGGTGTACCAGATCGTGCGCACCTTGCCACCCGCCGCGGTGATCTGGCGCGCGGTGGCGTCGGACTGGTCGAGGCCGAACAGCGTGTCGCTCTCGCCCTGGACCAGCAGGGTCGGGACGGTGATCTTGCCCGTCACCGAGACGGGGGAGACGCGGCGCAGCAGGTCGACGCTCGCCTGGCTCGCCTGCCCGGTGGTGCCGAGCTCGGTGTAGGCGCGGCAGACGGCGGCGGTGAACCGGCCGCACGGGTCGGCCGGCGCGCTCTGGCGTCCGCCGCCCGCGCCCGGGGGCACGGCGGGGACGGCGGCCGCGGCGCCGCCGGCGGCTCCCGTCGAGCCGGCGTCCGTCTGCTGCCCGGCCTCCGGCGCCTCGGCCGACGGCGAGCCGCTGGAGGCCGCGCCGGAGCCGGCCGAGAAGAAGATGCCGGCCCAGCTCTTCTTGAACACGCCGTCGGTCGCGAAGGCGCCGGCGGCCGGCGTGCCCGAGGCGGTGAGGCCGGGCGTGGCCGCGTTCGGGACCAGGCCCTGCGCGAGGTCGTTGTAGGTGATCACCGGGGCGATCGCGTCGACGCGCTTGTCCGTGCCGGCCAGCAGCAGCGAGAGCGCGCCGCCGTAGGAAGCGCCGGTGACGGCGACCTTCGGGTCACCGCCCGCGTCCGTGGTCACCTGGTGCTGCGCGACGAGCCGGTCGATCAGGCGGCTCGCGTCGGCGACCTCGCCGTCCGGGTCGTTGAGCCCGATCTTGCCGGTGCTCTTGCCGAACCCGCGCGCGGACCACGTCATGACGACGAAGCCCTTCCGGGCGAGTTCGCGCGCGTCGTCGGCGACGCTGTTCTTGTCCCCGCCGAAGCCGTGCGCGAGCAGCACCGCGGGTGCGGGCACGGTGGCGGGCAGGTAGGTGGTCGTGTCGATCTTGACCTGCTCCGCCGAACCGGGGGCGGCGGGCATGTCGATCAGCGCGTCCTGCGTGGGCACCGGCGCGGGCGCGGCCGGGCGCGTGATCCAGAAGACCGCGCCGGCGGCCAGGACCACGACGACGGCGGCGAGCGCGGTGAGGCGGGCTCCGCGTGTTCGCGGGAGCGGGAGTCGGGGCACGAGGTGACCGTATGTGAAGTTTCCTGAGAGTGCCTTCAACGGCTCACATCGATCACACGCTCGTGACCGCCTGGTGGACCGAGGTGACCGAAATTACAGGACCAACCTGGTGACGTGGGCGATTCCGGCTGGCGCTTTGCCGGGGAGAACCGGCAAACTGGACGCGCTGTGAGGGGAGTATTCCTTCGCGGCGGTGTCGTCAGCACGGTGGCCCTGCGCCCCCGGCACCGTCGGCCGGTGGTTTCACCGGCGGAAGAGACCTCCGGTTAGTTGCTCATGCGCACTATCCGGAGGTTCTGGTTCCATGAATGTCCCCCTGTGGCTGTGGATCGCCACGATCGGTGGCCTGCTGGTGCTCATCGCACTGGACCTGGTCATCGTCGATCGCAAGCCGCACGAAGTGACCACGGGGGAAGCCGCTCGCTGGGTGATCTTCTACGTCTCCTGCGCGGTCCTCTTCGGTGCGGGCGTGTGGTTTTTCGCCGGGCACGAGCCGGGCGTCGAGTTCTTCACCGGGTACATCACCGAGTACTCGCTGAGCGTCGACAACCTGTTCATCTTCATGATCATCATGGCGTCGTTCAAGGTGCCCGCCATCCACCAGCACCGCGTGCTGCTGGTCGGCATCCTGCTCGCGCTGGCCTTCCGCAGCGTCTTCATCGCCATCGGCGCCGCGCTGATCGCGCAGTTCGTCTGGGTGTTCTTCCTCTTCGGCGCGATCCTGGTCTGGACCGCGGTCAGCATGCTGCGCAACAAGGGTGAGGATGAGGAGTACCACGAGAACGCCGTCACCCGGCAGGTCCGCAAGTTCGCCCCGGTGACCGACGACTACCACGGCCACCACTACACGGTGAAGCTGAACGGCAAGCGGATGATCACGCCGATGCTGCTCGTGATCGTGGCCATCGGCTCGGCCGACCTGCTGTTCGCGGTCGACTCGATCCCGGCGATCTTCGGCATCACGCAGGAGGCGTTCCTCGTCTTCACCGCCAACGCGTTCGCGCTGATGGGCCTGCGGCAGCTGTACTTCCTGCTCGGCGGGCTGGTGACGAAGCTGGTCTACCTGACCTACGGCCTGGCGGTGATCCTCGCCTTCATCGGCGCGAAGCTGTTCCTGCACGCCCTGCACGAGTACCACGTCGTGCCGGACTGGCTGGACATCAACAACTGGGTCTCCCTCGGCGTCATCATCGTCGTGCTCACCGTGACCACGGTGGCGAGCCTGGCGAAGGCCCGGCGCGACGAGCGCAAGCAGGTCGCCGCGTAAGTCCCGACGAAGGTCGTTCGCAGGGCTAAGGATTTCCGGTACGGTCGAGGACGTGCGTCCTGCCGACATCGAAGACCTCGTCGCCCCCGGCCGTCCCGCGCTGCGCGGGAACCTGCTGCTCACCGCGCTGAAGAAGCCCGATCTGAAGACGAACGCCGGGCACAGCTCGCTGCGGCGCGTCTCGCTCGACGGCGGCGAGTCCGCGTGGACGCACGGTCCGCGCGACTCGGCGCCGTCGATCTCCCCGGACGGGCGCTGGGTGGCGTTCCTCCGCGCGGGGGAGGGCAAGGGCGCCGACGGCAGCCCGCAGCTGCACGTCATGCCGGCCGACGGCGGTGACGCGCGCCGGCTCACGTCGCTGCACCTCGGTGCCGGCGAGCCGGTGTGGGCGCCGGACTCGCGGCGGATCGCCTTCACCGCGCGCGTGCCTTCGGCCGGGCGGTACGGGACCGAGGACGCCGACGGCGAGACGCCGGAGCCGGCCGCCGAGGCCCCGCGCCGGTTCACGCGCATGGACTACCGGATCGACGACATCGGGTTCCTGCGCGACCGCACGCAGCGGCTGTTCGTCGTCGACGCCCTCACCGAAGACCCGGCGGACCCGGAGCCGCTGACCGGTGACGGGTACGACGTCACCGGCCCGGTGTGGACGCCGGACGGCACCCGCGTCGTCTTCACCGCGCCGCCGGACTGGGGCGCGGCCGAGAGCGACTTCCGCGACGTCTGCGCGATCTCCGCGTCGGGCGGCGAGCCCGAGCTCGTCGTGCGGGGCGAGGGGTACTCGGAGCGCCCGGTGTTCGCCGCCGACGGCACGCTGTTCTACTTCGGACAGTCCTTCGAGGAGCACCACGAAGCCGGGATGACCGGTCTCTACGCGGCGACGCCGGAGTTCGGCGCCGGCCCGGTGAAGGCGCGCCGGCTCACCGACATCGAAACCGTCGACTGCGAGGCCTCGGCGGGCCCGCCGGCGCCGCGCGAGGGCGACGTCCTCGTGGCCGTCCGCAACCGTGGCGCGGTGGAGCTGCGCGCGGTGGCCGTCGACGCCGCGGACGCCCCGCTCGCCGACCTGCCGGTGGTCTACGCGGACCGCACGGCGCTGCGGGCGTTCACGCTGGAGGGCTCGGTGCTGGCGGCGGTGATCGCCACGCCGGACACCGCGGGCGAGGTCGTGCTGCTGCGCGACGGTGGCCCGCAGGTGCTGACGGACTACGCGAAGCCGTTGCGCGACAAGGGAATCCGGCCGATGATCGAGCTGGACACCACGGCGCCGGACGGCTACCCGGTGCACGGCTGGCTGGTGCTGCCGGAGGGCGACGGCCCGCACCCGGTGCTGCGCGTGGTGCACGGCGGCCCGTTCACCCAGCAGGACTGGGCGGTGTTCGACGAGGCGCAGGTGTACGCGTCGGCGGGCTACGCGGTGGTGCTCGGCAACCCGCGCGGGTCGGCGGGCTACGGGCAGACCCACGGCCACGCGATCACGCACGCGTTCGGCACGGTCGACGTCGACGACGTCCTGGCACTGCTGGACAAGGCCCTCGAACGGCCGGACCTGGACGCCTCCCGCGTCGGCATCATGGGCGGCTCGTACGGCGGGTTCATGACGAGCTGGCTGGCGGCCCACCACGGCGAGCGCTTCAAGGCGGCGTGGAGCGAGCGCGCGGTCAACGCGTGGGACTCGATGGTCGGCAGCTCCGACATCGGCTACACGTTCGTCGACGCGTACATCGGCGCCGACCCCGAGGTCCAGCGCGACCGTTCGCCGCTGTCCTACGCCGCGCAGATCAAGATCCCGTTCGTGGTGGCGCATTCGGAGCAGGACTGGCGCTGCCCGCTGGAGCAGGCACAGCGGATGTTCGTGGCCCTGCGGCGCGCGGGCGCACCGGCGGAGTTCGTGCTGTTCCCGGGCGAAGGCCACGAGCTGTCCCGGTCGGGTAGGCCGCGGCACCGGGTGCAGCGCTTCGAAGCGATCCTCGAGTGGTGGGGGCGGCACCTGTAAGTGCGCGGCCTGGTCTGCTTCGACGTCGACGGCACTCTGGCCCCCGGCCCGAGCTCGTGCGCGTGGGTGGCCGCGGTGCTGGGGCACGAGGCCGAGCTCGTCGCGGCCGAAGCGGTGTACGACGCTGGCCTGATGACGAACCAGGAAGCGTCGGTGATCGACGCCCGCGGCTGGGCCGGGCACGCCGAGGCCGAGATCGAGGCCCGGCTGGAGTCCCTGCCGCTGGTCGAGGGGATCGCCGAGACGGTGGCGTGGTGCCACGAGCGCGACCTGCGCCCGATCCTCACGACGCTGGCGTGGACGCCGGTCGGCCGTATGCTCGCCGGGCGGTTCGGGTTCGCCGCGTACTGCGGGCCCGTGCCCTCGGCCGACGGCGGCCGGTACACCGGCGACGTCGCCGAGCACCTCGACGAGTACGGCAAGCGGGACTTCGCGCTGGCCCAGGCGGGCCGGTACGGCGTCACGCGCGATCGGTGTGTCGCGGTCGGGGACGGCCGGTCCGACCTGCCGCTCTTCGCCGCCGTCGGGATGAGCATCGGCTTCAACGCCTCGCCGGCGGCTCGCGCCGTCGCGACCCACGTCGTCGACTCCGGCGACCTGACCGCGATCGTCCCGCTGCTCGAAGCTCAGTTCAGCAGCGTGTAGTTCAGCTCTTCGCAGACCCGGCCGAGCGGGACGTCCAGGCCCGGGTGGTCCAGCGGCAGCAGCACGTCCGGCGCGATCGGCAGCGCCGCGCCCGCCGGCGGGTCCCACAGGCAGATCGCCGGGTCGCCGGAGTCCATCGAGGAGCGGTACCAGAGGCCGTCGAGGTCGCTGAACGCACCGCGGATCGCGCGGGCCCACGACTGCGTCAGTTTCTTCGGCCCGCTCGAGATCTCCTGCGACGCACCCACCCGCGTCGGCCACAGGCTGGTCAGGTCGAGCAGGCGCAGCGTGCGCGTCGGGCGGACGACGACCAGCCGGGGGCCGCGCGTGCGGCGGTCGACCGACGAGCTCGTCTGGAAGACCTCGGCGACCGAGGTGCGCACCGTGAGGCCGAAGTAGAGGACCCCGTTCGCGGGATCGGTGACCGGCGCGCCGCCGCGGCCGGGCGACTGCTGGTCGAACCGGCCGTGCGGGAGCGGGCCGGTGTAGCGGAACGAGTTCCACTGCTGGGGGTGGTTGCCGTGCGCGGTGAAGATCCGTACGAGCCTGGTCGTGGGCTGGACCGTCACCACGTCATTGGCGCGGTTCAGCTGCCGGACCAGGACGGATCGGGCGGGCGGCAGCGGGAGCCGGGCCATGGGTCGGGGGTGGTCCGTCCTTGTCGGTGATCTTGCTCGGGGGTGTCCAGCCTAGAACGGCGAGCCGAGCGTGGCGATGAGGCGGGCGACGTGGTCCGGGTCACCCCCGGAAAGGAGCCATTGGCGCGGGGTCGCCGGGTGCTCGTTGATGACGAGGTCCGCCTGCGGAGTGCTCATGAACGCGGCCACGACGAGCGCGGGCTGGTCTTCGGGCAGGGCTTTGAGCACGACTTCGAGGCCGGGCAGCACCCCCGAGCCGGCGAACTGCCACGCCGGCAGCCGCCAGCCGCCGTCCTTCCAGCCGGTCAGCCTGCCTTCCTTGAGGCGGTGGCGGATCCGGCTGTCGTCGACGCCGAGGGCCCTCGCGGCCTCGTTGACGCTGAGCGCACCCTCGGCGAGGACGGCGTGGGCGGCGACGGTCCGCGCCCGGAAGTCCGGTTCGCCCTCTTGGCGAGGCGAGAGATCGAGGCCGACATCGGTGAGCGCGGCGCGCTGGTCGGCCGAGAAGTAGTGCGAGGGATCCGGATTCGGCGGGGACAGTCTGCGCGCCGCGTCTTCGACGAGCGTGAGGAACTCGTTCGCGTCGACCTTCAGGCCCGCCTTGGCGAGGATGTTCTCCAGCGCTACAGACATGTGGCTCAGGTTAACCCGAAACAGCGCGCGTGTGCGGGTTCGTGCGGTTTCTTGCCCTGACTGTGGGTGAATTCACCAGAGATCGACACTTACCGCACATTACCCAACACGTTGAGTAGGCAACTTCCGGTCAGTCTGACCGCATCGGACGACATTGTCCAGGCTTGACAGTGTGCGTTCCCGGCCTTACGTTCCGTGTGAGTAAACGATTTCCGCTCCGTGCTCACAGGATCCGGCGGGTTCGCGCCGGCCATGGGGGACACAGGGGGTGGGGCGTGCCTGGGGGGCCCGGCACGAGCCGGCCCCCAGGCACGTCGCTCCACCCGCACACAGGCGAGTCGACCTTCCAATCACGCGAGTCGACCCTTCAATCACGCGTGTCGACTCCCCAGTCACGCGTGTCGCCCCCCAGTCGCGCGTGTCGGCCTTCCAGGTACGCGAGTCGGCCTTCCGGGTGCGCGTGTCGTCCGTTTGGGTACGCGAGTCGGCTGTCTGGGTGCGCGAGTCGTCCATCCAGGTACGCGAGTCGGCATTTGCGGCGTGCGAACCGGTGGCCACCCGGGTCAGCGGCGGGAGCTCTTCCGCTCGATCAGCCGGGCTTCGAGCGTCGTGGTCGTCGCGTCGCGGGTGCTGTCGGTGATCCGGGCCAGCAGGAGCTGTGCCGCCACGCGGCCTACCTCGTACGCCGGTTGGGCTACCACCGTCAGCGGGGGGTCGATGAGCGTCGTCCACGGGGCGTCGTCGAACGAGACGATCCCGACGTCGCGCCCCGAACGCAGGCCGCGCGACGACAGCGCCTCCAGCACTCCGATCGCCATCGTGCTGTTCGCGACCAGGAGCGCGTCCGGCGGGGACGGCTCGTCGAGCAGCTCCAGTGCCGCCACCCGGGCGCCCTCGGCGCGGTATTCCGCGCGCCGGGACACGACGTTCGCCTCGCCGACGACGTCGGCGTAGCCCGCCAGGCGGTCGTCGGCGGTGCGGACGCCGGCGGGGCCGGTCAGGCAGCCGACCCGGCGGTAACCGCCCGCCAGCAGGTGGCGCGTGGCTTCGGCGGCCGCGTGGCGCGTGTCGACCAGGACCTGGTCGCCCGCGTCGGCCGGCAGCGGGCGGTCCACCGCCACCAGCGGCGTGCCCTGGCGGCGCAGGCCCTCGACGTTCGTCGACCGGCCGGTGGGCGAGAGCACCACCCCGGCGACCCGTTCCTGCAGCGCGACCTCGATGTAGCGCCGCTCCTTGTCCTCGTTCTCGTCGGAGTTGCAGAGCACGACGGAGTAGCCCGACCGCTGCGCGAGGTCCTCGACGCCGCGCGCGATGGCCGTGAAGAACGGGTTTTCGACGTCGGAGATGATCAGCGCGAGGACGGCGGTCTCCTGACGGCGGAGGTTCCGCGCCAGCCCGTTCGGGTGATACCCGAGCTCGGCGGCGGCCTCCTGGACACGCGCGGCGAGCATCGGGTCCACAGTGGACTTGCCGTTGAGCGCGCGCGACACGGTCGCCGTGGAGACGCCGGCCCTGGCCGCGACGTCGCTGATGGTGGCCACACGCCCTCCCTGATCACTGGTCGAAGGGAGGATAGCGCTCTTGGTAGTCGTTTACCGTCCGCTTACCCTCTCGGGTGAGGACCCACTTCCGGTTGCCCGTACGGGTTACGCCGAACGGAGTCGATCACGCACCGTCTCGTCCACAGTGGAGGGTCCGCGGAAGTAGGCACGCGGGGTCAGCCCGGTCAATGCCCGGCAATCGCGGCTGAGGTGCGCCTGATCGGAGTAACCCGCGGCGGCGGCGAGCGCGGCCAGCCCCGCGACGCACGGAGCCAGCGCGACGGCACGCTGGAAACGGGTGACGCGGAGGTAGGTGGCCGGGCCGTACCCGACGGCTTGGACGAACCGCCGCCGCAGCCGCCGCTCACTCACGGCGAAGGGCTCTTCGACCCGCGCGGCCGCGACATCGGGCGCGGCTCGGGTGGGGTCGGGCCGGTCGAGCAGCGCGGTTCGAGCGACGCTGGCCGGGGCGCCACGCGGGGCGAGGAGCGCTTGGACCTGCGCCGGGTCGACGCCTTGCCGGGCGAGCGCGGCCGCGATCGGTGCCGGGTCGACGCCGCCCCGGGCAAGCACTCCGGCGACCTCCGCCGGACCCCCACCTCCCCGCCCGACCACGGCAGCCGCACCCGCCACCATCGCCGCCGCCTGCGACACCCGCGCCGCCCCCGCGTCCATCTCCGCGATCAACGCCGCCACCGCCGGATCCGCCGGATCCGCCGGATCCGCCGGTGGGACCTCCGGCAACCGCGACGCAACCGCTTGCACCGGCGTCAGATCGCCCGACAACAGCCTCTCCGCCAGCACCTCCCCGGCTCGCCCCCACAGCTCACCCAACGGCACCCGGCGGTCGCGCAGCTCGTCCGCCGCCACGCCGAGGACCGCCGACGCCCGGCCTGGTGTGAACCGCACCCCTCGGAGCTCGGCTCCCGGCCGGGTCACCGAGGACCACGCCGACGTGTCCGGGCCCGCGATGAACACCCCGCCGTCGCCGACCACCAGGTCCAGGCAGCCGTCGGGGACTATCCGCTTCGGTCCCGCCGAAGCCGATCGCCACACGCAGCGCGCCACGCCCGCCAGTGCGCCGGGGGGTGCCGTCTCTTCGTACACACCCCCGATGATGCACCTCGGGTCCGACAAAAACGCGGGCCGGACCCGGGCACCCGATTGGGTGAAAGTTGGACATCTCGCGAACAGCGGCTAACGCGCAGTGAGGTCACGGCGAGATAGAGGTCGACGCACTCGACGGAAGTGCGCGCGACGAGAGAAGACCTCTCCATGGGTGTTCGCACCGACCGTGACCGCCCCGGCCGCGCCAGGGCGGCCGGCAGTGTCGTGGTCGTCCTGGGCGTGCTCGCCGCCGCCGTCGCGGTGACGGCGTTCGTCGTGCCCCGGTCCTCGCGCGGGCCCGCCAAGGCGGAGCCGGTGGTCGCGCCGGTCGTCGTGCCGGCCGCGGTCGCCACCGCGAGCCACTCCGTCGTCTACGAGCTGCTCGGCGCGCACGGCGCCCAGGACGTCACCTACGCCGCCGCGGGCTCGGCGCTGGCCCAGCGGGCCGAGGTGACGACGCCCTGGTCGGCGGAGTTCACCCGCGTCGGCCCGGCCGGGCGCACCGAGTTCTACAGCATCGCCGCCCGCAACCCCGGGCCCGGCGAGCTGCGCTGCCGGATCGTCGTCGACGGGGTCGTCGTCGCCGAGAAGACCGTCGCCGAGCCGGGACGCCAGTTCAGCTGCGCCGTCTAGCAGGGGAAGCTCAGCCCAGCGGCGTGGCCAGGTGCGCCGTGTCGTTGAAGCGCCGGATGATCCAGTTGTCGCCGTGGAGCACCAGGTGCGACACGGACCCGTTGTCGGCACCCAGGAACGCGAACCGCTCGACCGAGCGGCTGGCCTGCGCGAACACCTCGCCGATCACGCCGCCGTGGGTGAACACCGCGACGCGCTGGTCCGGGTGCGCGGCGGCGATCCGGGTGAGCGCGCCGCGCAGCCGGGCGCCGAACCGCTCGTCGGACTCCGCGCCCGGGATGACGTCCCAGCGCTGCTCGGTCCACAGCCGCTCGACGATCGGGTGGCCTTCGGCCGTGTACTTCCGGAAGAGGCCGTTCTCCCAGTCGCCCAGGTGGATCTCGCGCAGGTCCGGCTCGACGACCGGGGTCAGCCCGAGCTTCTCCGCCAGCGGAGCCGCGGTCTCCGCCGTGCGACGCAGCGTCGTCACGTAGATCGCGTCGATCCGCTCGCCGGCCAGCCGGTCGCCGACGCGCCGGGCGTGGTCACGGCCGTCGGGCGCGAGCTCCGGGTCGGCCTGCCCGTCGACCAGCGCGAACGGGTTTTCGCCACGGGCGGGAGCCGACTCGCCGTGGCGCACCAGGAAGATCTCCGTCGCCCCCGGCGGCGGGCTGAAGCGGTGCTGGCGGTATTCGATCTCCTGCTCGGGCGTGCTCATGGCCCCGAGGTTAGCCGAGTTGCTTGTCCACGAAACACCATCGCCACGTCTCGCCCGGCTCGAAGCTCCGCATGACCGGATGCCGGGATTCGTGGAAGTGCCGGGTGGCGTGCCGGCGCGGCGAGGAGTCGCAGCAGGCGACGTTGCCGCACTTCAGGCACATCCGCAGGTGCACCCAGGACGTCCCTTCCTCGACGCAGGCGGCGCACGTGTCCGGCGAGCTGGGTTCCTTCTCGGTCCACTCGTGGGCCAGGTGCTTGCACGAACCGGCCGTCGCGGCCGGCGTGCGCAGTTCGCGGCCTTCGACGTCGGGTTCCGCTTCGTCGCGGTCCAGCATGGACTCTTCGATGTCGAGCCGTTCCAGGACCTTGCGCAGGACGTCGTCGTCGGCGCTGCCGGCGTCGCGGGCCTTCAGGAACTGCTCGCGTTCCACTTCGAGCAGCTGGATCCGCAGGCGGCGGTAGGCGTCGCTGGGCGTCTCGGCGAGGACGCTCTGCCTGCCGAGCTGCTCCCACGCGGAGTCGGAGCGGTTCTGCAGCCGGTCGCGGATGCGCTGGATGATCTCCGGCGGGTCGTCCGGCTGCTGGATCTCCTCGAGCTTCGCCAGCGCCGCGGTGGTCATGTCGTGCAGCACGGACGCCTCCTGCAGCGCGTCCTCCGCAGGGTCCGGCCGCGGCAGGCGCAGCCGCCGGATCAGCGGTGGCAGCGTCATGCCCTGCACGGCGAGCGTGCCGGCCACGACGACGAACGCGGCGAGCACCAGCACGGCCCGCTGCGGGGTGTCGGCCGGCAGCACGAAGGCCGCGGCGAGCGTGACGACCCCGCGCATGCCCGCCCAGGAGATCACCGCCGAGTAGCGCCACGGCCAGATCTTGGCCTTCGCCCGGTTCGGCAGCAGCCGCCGTTCCAGCCGCTTCACGGTGCCGATCCCGATGAGCCACAGCATCCGCGTGAGGATCGTCGCGGCGAGCACCGCCACGCAGATCCAGGTCAGCATGCCCAGCGACAGCCCGGACTCGCCGACTTCGGACAGGATCCGCCGCAGCTGCAGGCCGATCAGCAGGAAGACCATGTTCTCCAGCAGGAACGCGATGGTCTGCCAGTTCAGCCTGCTGGCCAGCCGGGCCGAGCCGGAGAGGATCTTCGGCGCCTTGTGCCCCAGGATGAGCCCGGCGACGACCACGGCGAGCACCCCGGACCCGTGGATCGCCTCGGTCGGGATGTAGGCGATGAACGGCACCGCGAACGACAGCGCGGTGTCCAGCACCGGCTCGTTCAGCCGGGCGCGGATGAACGCGGCCACGAACCCGACGACCAGCCCGAGCACGATCCCGCCGATGGCCGCGCGCAGGAAGTCGGCGCCGACCTGCCAGAAGCTGACCGAGCCGGCGAGCGCGGCGATGGCCGTGCGCAGGGCGACCAGCGCGGCCGCGTCGTTGAACAGGCTTTCGCCCTCGAGCAGCCGGATCAGCTTGCGCGGCATGCCGACCCGGCGGGCGACGACGCTGGCCGCGACGGCGTCCGGCGGGGCGACGATCGCGCCGAGCGCGATCGCCCCGGCCAGCGGGAGCCCGGGGATCACGGCCCAGGCGACCAGCCCGACGCCGAAGGCGGTGAACACGACGAGCCCGACCGACATCAGCCCGATCGCCGAGCGGTTCTTCCGGAAGTCGATCAGCGACGTCTGGATGGCCGCCGAGTACAGCAATGGCGGAAGCAGACCGAGCAGCACGACCTCGGGGTCGAGGTGATATTCGGGCACGCCGGGGACGTACGACGCGCCGACGCCGACGACGATCAGGCACAGCGGGGCGGACCAGTCCAGCCGCCGCGCCACCGCGCTGACGACGAGGACCGTCACGACCAGCGCCACTATCTCTGCCGCTATGTGCACGGGGTAATCATTACCCGCCGCTCGCGGCGCGTGTCACCTGGCCAGCCTCACCCCTTGCGCCCGGCGCGTCGGCCGCCCGGGCTACCGGTGACGCGGAGTGATCGGCCTACGACTTACTTCGAAGAGGTTTCTGCGTCGCCGTTGTCGTCAGACAGTCTCTCGGTCCGGGTGATGGCACGCACGAGTTGCATCACGGCAGCCGCCCGGTCTGCATCGTTGTCCAACATCGTGACCAGCCGCTCCGCTGCCAGATGTTGGGAGAAGGAGAGCGGCTGCTCGAAATATTGACGCATCTGTTGTGAGGACGATTCATACACGCGGAGGAAAGTTCGACTCAAGTACGCAGTCAAGGCGCCGCCAACGAGACCGATAGCTCCGGCCGCAAGAGCGCCGCCCAGCGACGCAGAGATGGCGGCAAAGACAACCGTCATCAGCAGTACGCCAAAGCCGACCATAGTGGCGCGCTGACTGCTAAGATAGCTCTTCTCGGCTTGTCCGGTTGCGACCGAATGATAGAAGTCGAGTCGCTTCTGCGTCTGCTTCCAGAGTAGCTCGAGCGAGAGGTCGTTGGTGTCTTTCTCGGAAGATTCTAGGTCGGCTTTCGCGCGCTCGACAGCAAGTCGGTCCTTGAAGTAGGTCATGGCTGACCGCCGGGTGGACCGATGCTGTGTGTTGACGAGAAAAAGGCCGGCGGCGGCGAGGATGCTTACGGTCTTTCGCGTCTCATCCTGCACGGCCGGCGAAGCCGACCAGTAGAATCCTCCAGTACCTTGGAATATTGGGTATGCTATCCACAGGATCGCTAAGCCTATTATCAAAGCAACTAGGAGGTAGCGCGTCGTCATTTTTGCGTCCCGCAGCTCCTTGGACTGCTTCCAGAGGAGCCGCTCTTCAGGAGGCAACTTCGGAGATGTCGGCTCGACGCCGAGCAGCGTTCCTAGCAAGCTTGACATTCTCAAGAGATCGGCGATCCCTGTTGCGGCGTTACATTTTGGTTGGTTACTGGCAGATGGATGCGCCGCTTCATTACCCGCCGCTCGCGGCGCGTGTCACCTGGCCAGCTCGGGGAGCGCTTCGGCGACCAGCTGGGTGTCCAGGTACTCGGTGATCTCGCGGATCTTGCCGCCTTCGAGCCGGAAGACGAAGCAGTACCGGTTGTCGTAGCGTCCGCCGGCCTTCGTGGCGACGCTGCCCCGCGTCTCGACCACCACGACGTCGTCCTCGGCGACGAACCGGCTCGCGGTGCTGGTGTAGGTGCCGTCGAACTGCGCGCCGAGCGGGGCGAGCAGGTCGCGGCGGACCGAGTCCTTGCCGCGGAAGCGGCCGGACCAGCTGTTGTGGCCGCTGACCGTCCACGTGACGTCGTCGGCCATGGCGGCGATCAGGGGCCGGATGTCGCCGGTGCCCCAGGCGTCGAACGCCGTCTTCAGGAGCTGCTTGTTTTCGGACGCGCTCATGGTTCCCTCCCAGTGTGTGTGGCCCAGTCAACACGCTGGAGCGCACTTCAGGGCAAGCTCCTAGGCTGGGTCCGTGACGACGGTGGAGATCACGACGGGCGCCCTGCGCGGGTCCGAGCAGGACGGCGTCCGGACGTACCTCGGCGTGCCGTACGCGCAACCGCCGGTGGGGGAGCTGCGGTTCTGCGCGCCCCGCCCGGCGCCACGCTGGGCCGGGGAGCGCGACGCGACGAAGTGGGCCGCCCGGGCGCCGCAGCCCGAGCTGACCGGGCGGGGCTTCACCGGCGACGAGGACTGCCTCTACCTGAACGTCCACGCGCCGTCGGAACCCGGCTCGTACGCCGTGCTCGTGTGGATCCACGGCGGCGGTGGCGTGATGGGCGCGCCGCACCAGTTCGACGGGTCCGCGTTCGCGCGGCGGGGTGTCGTCGTCGTGACCGTCGGCTACCGGCTCGGGGTGCTCGGCATGCTGCATCTGCCCGGCGTCGCCGACTCGAACCTTTCGCTGCGTGACCAGGTCGCCGCGCTGGAGTGGGTCCGGGACAACGTCGACGCGTTCGGCGGCGACCCGGACCGCGTGACGCTCGCCGGGCAGTCCAACGGCGGCCGCACCGTCGGGACGCTGCTGGCCGTGCCCGCCACGCGCGGCCTGGTCCGGCAGGCGATAGTGCAGAGCGGCACCGGCGTCGGCTCGGTCGTGCACACCCCCGCCGAGGGCGCGGCGATCGCTTCGGCCGTTTTGTTCGAACTGGACGCGGCGCCGGACGAACTCGCCACCCTGCCCGTGAAGCGGATTCTCGAAGCGCAGCAACGGGTTTCGGCGGCCTCCGGGACCAAGGTGACCTACCGCGTGGTCGTCGACGGCGACTTGCTGCCCGAACGCCCGATCGACGGCGTCCGCGACGTCCCGTTGCTCATCGGCACGACGGCCGACGAGGAAGACCTGTTCAGCTGGCTGCAGTCGGGCGGCGCGAAGCTCCTGGGCGTCGGCTCGACGGTGCTGGACGCCGCCGAGATCGAGAAGGCCGTCGCGGCGTACGGCGAACTGCTCGACTGGCCCGAAGGCCAGGTCCGCAACCGCGCCCTGACCGCGGGGGACTGGTGGATCCCGGCGATCCGCTTCGCCGAGAAGCAGCCGGACGCGTGGATGTACCGGCTGGACTGGCGGATCGCGCCGCGCGGGAAGGGGCTCGGCGCGCCGCACGGCCTCGACCTGCCGCTGGTGTTCGACGACATCCGCAACAAGAACTGGCGGTTCCTCTTCGCCGGCCGGACGTTCCCGGCCGAGCGGATGCAGGCGATGGCGACCGAGATGTGCGACGCGTGGGTCCGGTTCATCGCGGCCGGCGACCCGGGCTGGCCGCGCTACACCCGCGAAGACCGCGTCACGCGCCTCTTCGACGACGTCTCCACGACGGTGTCCGATCCGGACCGCGAGCAGCGCCTGCTCTGGGACTGAGCCGGGGCGGCACGACACCGCCCCGGCTCGGACCTAGACGGTGATCTTGTCGACGTTCGGGCCGCCGTTGGCGGTCGTCGCGGTCGCCTTGATCTTGTTCGTCCCGGCGGTCAGCGTCACGGGAATCGTGACCGTCTGCCAGGTGTCCCAGTTCCCCGTGCCGCCGAACGCCACCGCGGACGCCACCTTGGTGCCGTTCACCGTGATGTCCATCGGCCGGTTCACCGTGGTGCCGTTGGCGAACCGCAGGACGACGTTCGCCGAGCCGGCGGCGGCCGCGTTGACCGAGAACTCCACCGCGCTGCCGGTCGCGTTGTCGTAGTTGACGAACCCGGTGCCGGTGAACCCGGCGTGGTTCGACTCCACGACGCCGCTGGTGATCGTGGCGTTCTCGGCCTGGTAGTCGACCGGGTCGCCCGGGCCGGGATCGACCGTGCCGTCCGCCGGGATCGTCTTCGTCCCGGTGTTCCAGCCCGCGACCCGCACGGACGGCTTGGCGCCCTTGAGGTCCGCGGTCCGGTAGGTCGCGGTCAGCGTGGTCGACTCGCCGGGCCAGAGGGTGACCTGGTTGTCGGTCCACCGCACCGGCAGCACCGGTGCGTTCGCCGCGCCGAGGACGTGCGCGTCGACGAAGAACGCCGGCACCTTGTTCGACGAGCCGTTCGTCAGCGTCACCTTGGTCGTCGTGGTGCCGTCACCGTTGGTGGTCGACGTCGCGGTCGACCCCAGCGACACCTGGGCCAGGCCGTTCAGCCCGGACAGGTCCGCGTAGGCCGACTGCGGCGTGTAGTACCAGTCGCTGGCGTCCCAGTTCAGCGTGTCGGCCTTGGTGGACAGCCAGTAGACGTTGCGGCTGACCTCCTTGCCCGACGAGTCGCTCAGGACCAGCTTCGCCAGGTACGTCGTCGACAGGCCACTCACCGAACCGATGGTCAGCGCGGTGGTCTTCGCGCCGTCGCCGCCGACCGATACGGCCTTCGACTGGTTGAACTTCTCCGTGCCGTCGAGGTTGTACAGCTTGACGGACGCGGTGAGGTTCGACGCCGCGTCGTGGTTGTGGTTGACCACCACAACGGACTTGGTGTCGTACGAGTACTGGATGTGCAGCGGCTCGTTCGCCTTCTTGGCCCCGAAGTAGGAGCCGTTCTGGTCGAGGTAGGCGTCGAACAGCTGCCAGTGCAGCGACGTCCAGCCGCTGTTGAGCATCCAGTAGATGATCCCGGTGGCCGGGTTCGAGCTGTCGCTGAAGTTGCGCGAGTGCGACTCGAACTCGGCGCGGACGTTCTCGTACTGCGCCAGCTGCGCCTTCCGGACGAAGTCGTCGAGGCTCGCCGGCTTGCCGTAGCGGCTGGTCAGCGCGTCGCCGAAGAGCTTCAGGTTGGCGAACGTGGAAGACGACGACCGGTGGTACTGCGCGGTCGACGGGCTCTTCCACATCGTGTCCAGCTCGCTCGAGGACATCATCCGCTTGAGCGTGTCCATCGTCGGGATGTCCGGCCCGGCGCTGGTCTCGGAGTTGAAGCTCCACGCGCCGCCGAGGTCGGTGTGCGCCTTGTCGTACCAGTAGTTCGGCGGGACGTAGTCGTACGGCCCGTTCATCTTCATGCCGGACGACCCGAGCTGCGGCGACGACTTCGCCGACGCGGCCGGGACCACCGGGGTGGGCCAGTCCGCGGCGGACAGCGCGTCGAGGTAGTTCTTCTCGATCGTCGCGTCGGGCGCGAAGTCGCTGCCGATCAGGAACGAGATGACGCTCGGGTGGTCGCGCAGGCGCTCGGCCTCCGCGGTCATCGACGCCTTCGCGACGGGGTAGTCCGCGGCCGTCCACGGGTCACCCTTCTCGTCGCCGTTGACCTGGCCTTCCCACTTGTCGCAGCACTCCCAGCCGGGCAGCGTGAGCACGCCCATCCGGTCGGCGAGGTCGAAGAACTCGTCCGGCTCGATGTGCCCTTCCAGGCGCACGGTGTTGAGCCCGAGGTCCTTGACGTAGGCGAGCTTGTCCGCCGCGTACTGCTCGTTCCAGCGCAGGAACAGGTCCGGCGAGTAGCCGCCGCCCTTGATCAGCAGCGGGCGCCCGTTGATCGTGTACGACCGGCCGCCGCTGGAGTTCTTGTTCGCCGTCACCTGGCGCACGCCGAAGCTCTCGTGGGAGGAGTCCGACGCCGCGCCGCCGACGTTCGCCGTCAGGTCGAGGTCGTAGAGCGGCTGCCCGCCCATCCCGGCCGGCCACCAGACCTGCGGGTTGTCGATCCCGGTCACCGGGAACGTGACGGTCTTCTTCTCCTTGGCCGCCAGGGAAACGGTCTGGCTGATCGGTTTCCCGGCGACCGTGCCGGACACCGTCGTGGAGACCGCGGCCGCCGAGTCGTTGCGGACGTCGGCCTTCACCGTGAGGTCGGCGTGGCTGGTCCCGGTCAGCTTCGTGACGACGTGACCACCGCGCAGCGCCACCGGGCCGCTGCGCCGGACGAGGACGTCCCGCACGATGCCCATGTTCTGGTCCGGCGGGGTCTGCGCCCAGTCGATCCAGCCCATCGACAGGTCCTTGTTCGGGTCGTTCGGGTAGACCTTGAACGCGATGCTGTTCGTCCCGGCCTTCACGAGCGCGGTGATGTCCAGGTCGTGGCGGGTGTAGGCGCCGGTGACCTGGGTCTTGTCCGCGATCCGCGTCCCGTTGACCCAGACGTCGGCCTTGGACAGCACGCCGCTGAAGTCGAGGTAGGTGCGCTGGGTGGTGTCGGTGACCGTGAGGTCGGTGCGGTACCACCAGGGGACCTTGAAGTCCGCGGTCGGCACGTTCTTCATGTTCGTCGAGTAGAAGGGGTCGGCGTACTTGCCGTTGGCCAGCAGGCCGGCGTAGACGGTCGACCGGGGGCCGACGGGGTACCAGCCGGCGGTGTTGAAGCCGGGCTTCGACACCGCCGAGTCGTCGCTGACCTGCGCCGACGTCTGGATCAGGAAGCCGGGGACGGCGGTGGCCGGGCCCGTCGCCTGCACCCGCACCTGTTCTTGTCCGGTCGCCGCGGGAACGGTCGCCCCGCTCACGGCGACGGCGAGCACCGCCGCCGCCACGAGGGTCCGGGTTCTTCTCAGCCGATAGCTCACTAGCGCGCCTCCTAGGCACCGCGGCGGCGTGGGGGACAGCGGACCATCGTTAGGGAACTTTCCTAACAATTGCGGACGATCGTAGCGGTCCGGTCACCCGGAGAACAGGGGCGAATCGGTCAGACCCGCGTCGCCCGCCACACCGCCGCGGCGCGCAGTGCCAGCAGGAGCGGCAGCGAACCGTCCTCCCAGATCCGCTGCGGAAGTGCTTCGCTGAGCGGGACACCATCGGCCAGCGCGGCCCCGATGGCCGCGAGGTCGACGTCGAAGAGCGTCAGCCCGGCGCTGTAGAGGCGTTCGCCGCTGACCGGGCGGCGCGCGGCGATCTCGGTGCTGTCGACCGCCAGCTCGGTCACGCCGAAGAACTCGGGCTTGGCACCGCGTTCCATCCAGCGCGCGAACCCGACCAGCTTGGTCTCGCGGACGTCGTCGGGCTTGAGGCCGCTCTCCTCGCGGAGTTCACGTTCCATCCCGGCGCAAACGGCGGTGTGGAGCGACCGGCGCGAGCCGCCGTCCGCCGTGCGCAGGTCCCGCGGCTCGAGCGAGCCGCTGCCCGACGGCGCGAGCAGCAGCCCGCTCACGGCGTTCAGCGACGACTGCCGGACGGTGACGAGCTTGCCGTCGGTGGTGAACGCGACGGTGGAGACGCCGACGAGGTCGGCCAGCGTGCTGCTGCCGAGCTCGCGGAGCGCGCCGTCGGTGTCAGTCAGTTCGGCCTTGCGGAGGTCGTACTCCTCGCCGGTGTCGGCGCGGGTGATGCGGAGCGTGCCGAGCTCGTTGGAGCAGACGGCGTCGAAGAACCGGGCCCGGTGCAGCCGGATCGGCGCGGGCCGCGCGCCGGCGGCGGGCAGCGGGTCGCCGCGCATGCCGACGATCGGGCCGTTGAAGAGCAGCCGCCCGCGCGCCCGCAGCGGCAGCACGTGCGGCGCGGTGGCTTTGAGCGCGGGAGGCAGCCGGTACGGCTCCTCGGCGACGGTGATCGTGTGCCGCTCGGTCCGGAGGTCCCGGTCGATCGCGGCGCTGACCAGCGCGGTCCCGCGAGCGGGCACGGCGAGGTACTCCGACGCCGGATACGCCGACGGCGGCGGCAGCTCGGCGGTCGGGAAGGGAGCGGCGATGGTGGTGAAGGCGAACCCGGCCCAGCGGCGGCGCAGCAACCGGACGTCCCGGGTGAAGGTGGCGACCCCGAGCCCGAGCGCGACGACGGAGAGCACGACCCCGACGGCGCTCGGCAGGAGGGTGACGACCCCGAGCACAACACCCAGCCCGGAGGCGGCGAGCGGCCACTCCCGGGCGCCGATGAAGCCGAAGTAGTCGGCTTTGGCCCGGGCGCGGCGCGTCAGTTTTCCCATCGCAGCACTGTTTAGCACGGCGTCGGGGCCCGTTACGCGGTTATTCCGAGATCGGCTTTGAAGAGGGCGATCACCGCGAGCCGCCGGGTGTCGACCGCGGCGACGGTCGCCTCTTCGACGCCGTCGCCCGCGGCTATCTTCGTGTGCACCTCGATCACCGTGTTCGCGAGATCCCGCGCCGATCCGGAGACCTCGGCCCCGGCCAGCACCTCGATCTCGGCGGTGGCGGCGTGCAACCGGGCGTCTTCGCCGTGGCTGCGCTCGCCGGCCATCGCCTGGCCGTAGCTCGCGCTGATCGAGCGCAGGTACTCGGCGTAGATGGCCTGCTTCAGCTTCCCGAGCGCGTCTTCGCGCTGCCACCGGCGGCTGCGCGACGCCTGCAGCAGCTGGAGGAAGCCGCCGACGAGCACGCCGAGCAGTGCGCCGCCCACGCCGACGAGTGCGGTGCCCATCAGGCTTCCGCGTCGAGGTAGACCCACTGGCCGTCGGCGCGGCGGAAGCGGCTGTTCTCCTCCATGAACCCGTCGCGGCCGTGGTCGCGGTAGTGCGCGCGGAACTCGACCGTGCCTTCGGTGTGCAGCAGCCCGCCGCCCGTCCGGCCGAGGATCTCCAGCCGCGTCCACTCCTGGCCGGCGTCGAGGCTCAGCCGGCGCGGGCGGGTGTCCGGGTGCCAGGTGCGCAGCAGGTACGCGGTGTCCCCGACGGCGAAGGCGCTGAACCGTGACCGCATGAGCAGTTCGGCGGTCGGCGCCGCGAGAGCGCCGTCGTGGAACCGGCCGCAGCAGGCGGCGTAGGACTCGGCGAGGCCGCACGGGCACGAAGCGGGAGTCATGGGGAAAGCATCCCACGGCGGCCACGACCGTCTACTGAGGACTATTCCGCGTTGACCGGCTTCCCGGTCTCCCGCGCTTCCTGCGCCCCGCGCACCGCGAGCCGGTCGGCGCGCTCGTTCTCCGGGTGTCCCGCGTGGCCCTTCACCCACAGCCACTCGACCTCGTGGGCGCCGGCCGCCGCGTCCAGGCGCTGCCACAGGTCCGCGTTCTTCACCGGCTCGCGCGCCGCCGTCTGCCAGCCGTTGCTCTTCCAGCGGGGCAGCCACTGCATGATCCCGTTGCGCACGTACGTGCTGTCGGTGTACACGCGGACCTGCGACGGCCGGGTCAGGGTCTCCAGCGCCCGGATCGGCGCCGTCAGCTCCATCCGGTTGTTCGTCGTCGGGGTCGCTTCGCCGCCGTATAGCTCGCGCTCGTGCTTGCCGTAGCGGAGCACCGCGCCCCAGCCGCCCGGTCCCGGGTTCCCGCTGCACGCGCCGTCGGTGAAGATCTCCACGTCCACGCGGCGACCCTACCGGTCCCGGCTCTCGCCCCGGCCCGCCACGCCGCGTTACTGATCCGACCGAAAGTAGGCCGGCCCTCGAGCGGTACGTGCGATTGCCACGAAAGCCATCCGGCTGTGACTGTGGTCGGATCAGTAACGAACGGCACAGTACGGTGGAGATCCGGAGGGGAGCCATGAGCGGGCACGACGACAAGGCCGAGGGAGCGCTCCTGGCCTATCTCGCCGACGCCGATCGCGACTACCTGCTCGCCAGGGGCACCCGCCGCCGGTTCCGCGCGAACGACGTCGTGCTCATGGAAGGCGACCCGTCCGACCACGTCCACGTGCTGGTCGCCGGCTGGGTGCGCGTCTCCACGATCGTCGAGGACGGCCGCGAGGTGCTCTTCGGCCTGCGCGGGCCCGGCGAGGTGCTCGGCGACCTCGCCGCCGTGACCGGACTGCCGCGGTCGGCGTCGGTGCGCGCGATCGAACCCTGCACCGTCTTCCAGCTGACCGGCGCGGAGTTCGTCGACGTCCTGCACGCCCGGCCGGAGATCGCCATCGCGACGATCAAGACCGTCGCGGCCCGGCTCCGCAGCGCCGAGTCGGCCCGGGTCGACGCCGCGGCCTTCGACGTCAGCCGCCGCGTCGCCGTGGTCCTGGTCCGGCTGGCCGAGGAACACGGCCGGCGCGTCCCCGGGGGCGTGCTCATCGAGGGCTCGCAGGAGGACATCGGCGCGCAGATCGGGGCGGCCCGGCGTACCGTCGCCCGGGCGTTGCGCATGCTGCGGGAGCGGGGGATCGTCGAAACCGGCCGCCGCCGGATCGTCATCCGCGAGCTGCGCGTCCTGCGGGCCTTCGCCCGTTCTGAGCCAAACGGCACACAACGCCCGTGACAGCAGACCTCTGAGCGGACCCCACCCAGGCGCGATCCTGGGTTCCGGCCGGAAAAGAATCAGATGCCGACCGGCCGGATTCCCTTTCGAAGCGAGCTCGGGGAACGCTTTGCCGTGAAATCCGCAACGGATCTTCGCCGCCGCGCCGGCGTCACACGGCGATTCCTCGTTCCCCGTCTCGGCCTGGGCGCAGCGATGAGGAGGTGTGTGTGATGGAGAGCCACTCGATCTGGGCGCTGATCTTCGGCGCGAACTGACCCGCGGCGCCCGGTCGGCCGGCTCGTGGGGGGCCGGCCGACCGGGTATTTCCGGAAATGCGGGTGTCCGCGATCTGTCACCCGTCGCGCGGAACCGATTCTTGGTAATCTGGACCGTCATTTTCACCGCGGCGCCGGGAGGGGGTGGGATGCGGCCGGAGAGCTCCTTCCCGTTCGTGCGCGAGCTGAACGAACTGCGCCGCGGCCGCGGGCTCGACGCGGCCGACCTGCACCAGCGGATCGGTCCCTGCCTGCGCGAGGCGTGCGAGATCACCGGCGCCGACCAGCCCTCCGCCGCCCGGCAGAAGCTCGTGCTGCGGCTGACCGAGCTGTGCGGCCGGCTGCCCGCAGACCTGCGCTTGGCCGCGCTCGCGGCGCTCGGCCTGCACGAAGAGGCCGCGGGGGAGTTTCTCGACCGGCGGATCTCGTGGCTGGCCAGCGTCCTGGACCGCGACCCGCGCACCGCGCGCCGGCGGATCGACCTCGCGTTCCGCCGGCTCGAAGAGCTGCTCGGCGCGCCCCCGCCGGACCGTGACCGGCACCCGCTGGCCGGCTGGTACGCCGAGTCGGCGAAGGCGGTGCTCCGGCTCGACCGCGACCCGCCGGACCTGCAGGAGGAGCGCCGGATCGTCGCGGAGGTCGACGAACTCGACGAGCTGGTCCTCTCGTTCAGCGTCCCGGCCGAGCCGGGCAGCGACCCGGTGCCGGACATCGCCGCCGAGGTCCTGTTCGGCGGCGAGATCGTCGAAGCGCGCCAGGTTTCGGTGAGCCACGCGCAGTTCGTCATGCGGCTCCCCAGCCCGTTGCGGCTCGGCCAGCGGCACGAGTACGGGATCCGTTTCGCGCCGCGGCGCACGTCGCTGCGGCCGTACTACGTCATGACGCCCCTGCGCCGCTGCGAAGAGTTCTCGGTGCGGGTCCGGTTCGACCGCGCGAACCCGCCGCCGCGCGTGTGGCGGCTCAACGGCGTGCCGGGCCGGGTCGTCGACGACGGCGTCGACTCGGGGGACGCGCTGACGGTCAACCGCGTCGGCGAGGTGGCGCTCGAGTTCCACGACCTGCACCAGGGGCTGAGCTACGGCCTGCAGTGGTCCTTCGACCCCCGGGAGGACTGAGGCCATGCGCACCGTCCCGGTGGCCGCGACCGTCGTCCGGCTCGGGATCGTCTCCCCGAGCCGCGGCGGCACCGCCCGCGCGGTGCACCTCGGCACCACCCTCGACGGGGTGCTGGACGAGGTGTTCGACCACGTCCCGGTGCCGTACCGGACGCCGACCTGGTACCGCCGGGCCGAAGGGGACAACACGACGCTGGTCATCCCGCCGACCGTGCCGCTGCGGTGGGTCGCGACGGAGTTCGCCGACGGGCTGGGCGAGGCGCTGCGGCGCCGCAACCGCCACCTCAACGAGTTCGGCCGGCTGCGGCTGAGGCTCGCCGCCGACCACGGCGACGTGGTGCTGCGGCCACCGAACTTCGGCGGCGCGGCGATCGCGCTGGCGGTCTGGCTGTGCGACGCGGAGGTGCTGAAGGCGGCGATGGCCGCGGCCCCGGAGTGCGACCAGCTGCTGATCCTCTCCGACCGGTTCCACACGGCTCTCGCGGACGAGCCGGGGTTCCGGCGCGTTGTCGTCCCCGCCGGCGGCGAGCGCGAAATCGCGTGGCTGCGGACCGGTCCGGATACTGGGACGCGGAATACCGGCGCGGGCGGCGGGTTGGCACCGTCGTAGCCGAGCAGAAGGGGCCCGCGATGAGCACGTTCACGAGCGAGTGGCAGGACTGGAAGACCCACCGCGAGGAGGACCTCGCGGCACCCCACGGCTGGCTGGCGCTGGTGTCGCTCGATTGGCTGACCGACGCCCCGCGCGAGTACCCGGGCATCCCGGGCCGCTGGTGGCAGGACGCGGAGGCGGCGTACGTCGACCCGGCCGGCGCGACGCTGACGCACGAGGGTTCGCCGATCACCGGGACCCGCCGGTTCGAGCTGGTCAACAGCGGCGCGGGCACGCGCGTGCTGGCCGGCGACGTCGAGATCGAGGTCGCCCGCCGGTCCGGGTACCTGATCCGCGTGCACGACCCGAAGGCCGAGGTCCTGCGCGAGTTCCACGGCATCCCGGCGTTCGAGCCATCGCCGTCCTGGGTGATCGAGGGGCGCTTCGAGCCGTTCGACGCACCGCGGCCCACGACGGTCGGCGCGGTGGTGGAGGGCCTCAGCCACGTGTACACGGCGCCGGGCCTGGTGCACTTTTCTTTGGATGGAGCGTCGCACACGCTGACCGCGTTCAATGGCAAGGACGGCGGCTTCAGCATCCTGTTCACGGACGAGACGAGCGGCGTGACGACGTACGCGGCGAACCGCTCGCTGCCGGTCAGCGCGCCTTCGGCGGACGGAACGGTGACGCTGGACTTCAACCGGGCGGTGAACCTGCCGTGCGCGTTCACGGACTTCGCGACGTGCCCCTTGCCGCCGGCGGGCAACCACCTGCCGGTCGCGGTGGAGGCGGGGGAGAAGATCCCGTACGAGCGCGGGTGACTCCCCCGCGTTCCCCTAGTGGGCCACGTCGATGACGACGCGGTTGGGCGCGGTGAGCGTGAAGACGTTCACCGCGGTCCGCGACCGCACGCCGAGCCCGACGGTGAGGTGGGCTTCGAAGTCCCCGGTGACGGCGACGGCCATGACGTTGGCGAGGTTCCGCGTCCGGAACTTCTGCGGCCCGGTGTAGGTGGGCGTCCCGGCATCATCGTGCGCGGCGGCGGGAGTGGCGGAGACGTTGATGAAGTATTCGCCGGTGAGCCAGACGACTTCGCCGCTCGGGTCAGCGGTGAGTTCGTCGGTGAGCTGGTAGCTGACGGCGGGCGCGGGTCCGGACGTCAGGTCGAGCACGATCCGGTCGAAGGTGGGGTTGTTCCCGGTCCGGATGTTGGTCATGGCCGGGATGGTGGGAGCGGCGTGGGCCGGCGCGGCGGCGGCGACGGTTCCCGCGAGCAGGATCGCGACGGCGAGGAGCGCGCGTCTGACGGGTCTGGACATGGTGGGCCTCCTGGAGCGAACCGATGGAAGTCCCAGCGCTGGGTTCTCGGGGGACGTCCGGTTCGTCCGGGAAGTTGCGCGGAAGTCCCTTATCGTTATGCGGTTGCTCCGGACGTGGCGCCCGGTCTCAGCGGACGCGACCGGATCACCGACCTGCCGACATCGGCGCAAGCGCTTGGCGACCGAGCGTCGCGGTGTTGTATCACCCCGTCAGGGTATGGCTCTTTTGGCCGCAGGAGGTAAGTGCATTCGTGCGGGGCGTCGCTGCCACCTCCGCCGGAGCATCGCCTCCCAGTCCTTCGAACCGTTCCTTTTCAGTCTGGCGGTTGCCGCGTGCAGGTTGTTGAAATGCTTGTCGAAGTCGCGTTCGAATGACTTCGCTATAAGTAGGTCATAGACTGCTTTGTAAAGATGACCGAAGAGATTGTGTTGCACCTGGAGATGCCACAACGACGTGGTTCGGAGGTGTTGCATCTTGGTCTGCGAGACTGTCATCCGGTCATCAGTCAGCGTGTATTCCCAGCCCCCGTGAGCCAACGCGTTCCTGAGTTCGATCAGCGGCACCACGTGGTCGTCGATCGCGGTGATGATCTCCGTGTGGCGAGATTTGTTCGAGGACTTCAAGCCTCGAGGGACCAGACTGAGGCGGATGCCTTCGAGTTGAGCGAAGCCTTCGTCCACCAGTTTGCGCCAGGTGTCGGACATCGAGGCGCAGGCGAGAATCCTGTCGCGATCGGCGTAGACGGCTGAATCTTCGTGGAAGATCAGTTCCATCAGGCGGCTCTCGAAGAGTGCGGCCAGGTTGACCGCGGCCAGCCGGGTTTGAGAGTCCGCTTCTCGCTGGCGGCCCTGTCGGATGAATTCCTTGCAGTATCGTGTCGTGGTGGTGAATCCGGTTTCGAGTAAGTCTGAGTTGCTGTGGTGGTATTTCCAGACCTTGAAGGAGGACACGATATAAATTCCTGTGTGAAATCTGGGATTCCAGGGTCGGCTGAGTGCAGGAAACGTCCTGCACTCAGCCGACCCGGGAATCGAACCCGGGAACTCCTCGCAATCGAGGCGTGTTCACCATTACACCAATCGGCCATCCGGATATCTCTCCTGGTGGCACCCGCTGATCAGGCAAGCGCCGGAGAGACGCCGGCAGTCAAAGGTTACCTGTCGGAGCTTTCGCGCCGCGGGCACGTAATCTTACCAGCCGCGGTCGCGCCACTCCTTCAGCTTCGGGCGCTCCGCGCCCAGCGTCGAATCATCCCCGTGGCCCGGGTAGAACCACGTCTCGTCCGGCAGCTCGTCGAAGATCCGCGACGAGACGTCGTCCACAAGCGACGCGAAGTCCTCAGGCGACGTGGTCCGCCCCACCCCGCCCGGGAACAGCGAGTCCCCGGTGAACAGGTGCGGGTGCCCCGAAGGATCGCGGTACAGCAGCGCGATCGACCCCGGTGTGTGCCCCCTCAGGTGGATCACCGAAAGAGTGACCTGCCCCACCGAAAGCGTGTCCCCGTGCTCCACCAGGAAGTCCGGCGGCACCGGCAACGGCGATGCGTCCAGCGGGTGCGCCGCCGTGTTGGCCCCGTTCGCCCCCGCCACCGCGCCCAGTGCCTGCCAGTGGTCGCCGTGCTGGTGGGTGGTCACCACCGTCTTCAACGCGGGCCGGTCCGGGCCGTGGCCGATCAGGTCCGAGATGCGCTCCGGGTCGGCCGCCGCGTCGATCAGCAGGGCCTCCTGGGTCGCCCGGCACACCAGCAGGTACGTGTTGTTGTCCATCGGGCCGACGGACAGCTTGGTGATGGTCAGCGCGTCCAGGGTCCGGCGGGTGGCGTCGCCGCCCGGGTCGACGTGCCCGGTGTAGGTCTCCACGATGTTCACCCTGCACACGGTAGTCGTTTCGCTCCAACCGGTTCCACCCGCACAAGCGCGCGCTCACCCCGCCACGTAGGCTCACCGCACCCCCGCCGAACCGACCTCAGGACGACAGTGCCCACCTCCCCGACGCCGCGCCGGATCAGCTGGGACCTCCTCCGCGTCGTCGCCGTCCTCGCGGTGATCCTCGGGCACGTCACCCACCAGGGTGCTCTTCTGCACCCCGAACTGACGGGGTACCCCGTAAGGGTGACAGCGCAGTTCGGCGCCGCGATCCTGCTGGTGATCTCCGCCTTCTTCGTTTGCGCGAGCCTCCGCAAGGGCAATCCGCGCCGGTGGCTGTGGAACCGCGTCGCGCGCCTCGTGCCCGCCTACCTGGTCGCCGTCCTGGTGACCTACGTCGTGACGCGGTGGGCGGCCATCTCCTTCAGCGGCCTGCCGTACCCGTCGGGGGTCCTCGGGTTCCTCTTCGGCGTGCCGCAGGGGCCGCCGGCGAACCCGGCGCCGTGGTACATCCCCACCGGGCTCGACCTGGTCGCCAACCTCGGCATGGTGCAGGAGTGGGGCGTCCGGTCGGAGACGTTCTACTACCTCGACGGCTCCTACTGGACGCTGCCGGTGCAGCTGCTGGCCTTCACCGGCGCCGCCCTGCTGTGGCCGCGGTCGTGGCGCACCCACCGGCTGACCGTCGCCCTGCTGTGGGCCCTGATCCTCGTCCCGCTCGCGCTCCGCTTCCTGGTCTTCCCACCGGGGACGGCCAGCCCGGTCGTCGAGACCTTCTTCTACGGCCTCGGCCTGCATCGGCTGCACGTCTTCGCCATCGGCATCGCGTTGTGGCTCTGGTCGCAGCGCCGGCTCCGGACGTGGCACGCCGCGCTGTTCGTGGCCGCCGCCGTCGCCGCGCAGGACCTGCAGGTCTTCCCGTTCCACGTCGCGCTGCCGCAGGACGCCCTGCGCTGGCCGTCCACGATCGGGTTCGCCGTGCTCCTGCTGCTGGTCTGCCTGGCCGCCCGCGGCCCGGACTGGCGGTTCCCCGGACTCGCGAGGATCGCCCCGGCCGTCACCTGGCTCGCGGGCATCTCGTATGGTCTTTATCTGGTGCACCAGGAACTGGGTTACGTCCTGGCCCGCGCCCTGCTCGACGCCGGCCTGCCCGGCTGGCTGCGGCTCCCCGTGGTCGTCGGTGCCGCCGTGCTGGCGGGCTGGGCGGTCACCGCGGGGGTCGAACGGCCGGTCCACCGGTGGCTCACCACTCGGCGAAAGCCGGAAGAACCGCAGGTCAAAGACGCGGAGCCAGTTTCTGTCGGTGGTGGCTCGTAGCATGGAGAGGCCGCCCGTGCAGCCTCCCACCGGGCCGGCGACCGCAGCTGAGAATGACACTGAAGGGACCCTGGCGTGGCTGATCGCCTCGTTGTTCGCGGTGCCCGCGAGCACAACCTCCGCGGCGTGGATCTCGACCTGCCCCGCGACAGCCTGATCGTATTCACCGGTCTGTCCGGGTCCGGGAAGTCGAGCCTCGCCTTCGACACCATCTTCGCCGAAGGGCAGCGCCGCTACGTCGAGTCGCTCTCGGCGTACGCCCGCCAGTTCCTGGGGCAGATGGACAAGCCGGACGTCGACTTCATCGAGGGCCTCTCGCCCGCGGTGTCGATCGACCAGAAGTCGACTTCCCGCAACCCGCGCTCGACCGTGGGCACGATCACCGAGGTCTACGACTACCTGCGGCTGCTCTACGCGCGGGCCGGCAAGGCGCACTGCCCCAAGTGCGGCGAGCCGATCAGCAAGCAGACCCCGCAGCAGATCGTCGACCAGGTGCTGGAGATGGACGAAGGCGTCCGCTTCCAGGTGCTCGCGCCGGTGGTGCGCGGACGCAAGGGCGAGTACGTCGACCTGTTCGAGAACCTGCAGCAGCAGGGCTACGCGCGCGTGGTCGTCGACGGGACGGTCCACGCGCTGACCGACCCGCCGAAGCTGAAGAAGCAGGAAAAGCACCAGATCGGCGTGGTCATCGACCGCTTGAGCGTGAAGTCGTCTTCGCGCCAGCGGCTCACCGACTCGGTCGAGACGGCGCTGCGGCTGGCCGACGGGCTGATCGAGCTCGAGTTCGTCGACCTGCCCGAGAACGACCCGCACCGGATCCGCGGCTTCTCCGAGAACCTGGCCTGCCCCAACGGCCACCCGCTGGCCATCGAGGACCTCGAGCCCCGCTCGTTCTCCTTCAACTCGCCCTACGGCGCCTGTCCCGAGTGCACCGGCATCGGCATCCGCAAGGAGGTCGACCCGGAGCTGGTGGTCCCGGACGACGAGCTGTCGCTGGCCGAGGGCGCGATCGCGCCGTGGTCGGGCGGGCAGAGCGCGGACTACTTCATCCGGCTGCTGGAGTCGCTGTCGGAGACCATCGGCTTCCGGATGGACACGCCGTGGCGCCGGCTGCCCGCGCGGGCCCAGAAGGCCGTCCTGCACGGCGTCGACGAGCAGGTGCACGTCCGCTACAAGAACCGCTACGGCCGCCAGCGGTCGTACTACGCGGCCTTCGAGGGCGTCATCCCGTTCCTCGAGCGGCGCCAGGAGCAGACCGAGTCCGAGTACATGCGCGAGCGGTACGAGGGCTACATGCGCGAGGTGCCGTGCCCGGCCTGCCAGGGCACCCGGCTCAAGCCGGAGATCCTCGCCGTCACGCTGCAGCACAAGACCCGCGGTGACATGTCGATCGCCGAGGTCTGCGCCCTCTCCATCGCCGAGGCGTCGCAGTTCCTCGACGAGCTGGAGCTCGGGCAGCGCGAGTCGATGATCGCCGGCGCGGTGCTCAAGGAGATCCAGGCCCGCCTGCGCTTCCTGCTCGACGTCGGCCTGACGTACCTCTCGCTCGACCGCGCGTCGGCCACTCTTTCGGGTGGTGAGGCACAGCGGATCCGGCTCGCGACGCAGATCGGTTCGGGTCTCGTGGGCGTGCTGTACGTGCTCGACGAGCCGTCGATCGGCCTGCACCAGCGCGACAACCACCGCCTGATCGAGACGCTGACGCGGCTGCGGAACCTGGGCAACACGCTGATCGTCGTCGAGCACGACGAAGACACGATCCGCTCGAGCGACTGGGTGGTCGACATCGGCCCGGGCGCGGGCGAGCACGGCGGCCACATCGTCCACAGTGGACCGTACAAGAAGCTGCTCAAGAGCAAGGAGTCGATCACCGGGCAGTACCTGTCCGGGCGGCGGCGGATCGAGATCCCGGCGATCCGGCGGCCGATCGACAAGAAGCGGCAGCTGACCGTGGTCGGCGCGCGCGAGCACAACCTGCGCGGGCTGGACGTCTCGTTCCCGCTCGGCGCGCTGGTCTCGGTCACCGGCGTCTCGGGCTCGGGCAAGTCGACGCTGGTCAACGACATCCTCGCGACGGTGCTGGCGAACAAGCTCAACGGCGCCCGCCAGGTGCCGGGCCGCCACACCCGGGTCAACGGCCTGGGCAACGTCGACAAGCTGGTGCGCGTCGACCAGTCGCCGATCGGGCGGACCCCGCGGTCCAACCCGGCCACCTACACCGGCGTCTGGGACCACGTGCGGAAGCTGTTCGCGGCGACGACCGAGGCGAAGGTCCGCGGCTACCAGCAGGGCCGGTTCTCGTTCAACGTCAAGGGCGGCCGCTGCGAGGCGTGCGCCGGCGACGGCACGATCAAGATCGAGATGAACTTCCTGCCGGACGTCTACGTCCCCTGCGAGGTCTGCAAGGGCGCGCGGTACAACCGGGAAACCCTCGAGGTGCACTACAAGGGCAAGACCGTCTCGGACGTGCTCGACATGCCCATCGAGGAGGCGGCGGAGTTCTTCGAGCCGATCAAGGCCATCCACCGCCACCTGCAGACGCTGGTGGACGTCGGCCTCGGCTACGTCCGGCTCGGGCAGCCCGCGCCGACGCTCTCGGGCGGCGAGGCGCAGCGCGTCAAGCTGGCCAGCGAGCTGCAGAAGCGCTCGACCGGCAAGACGGTGTACATCCTCGACGAGCCGACGACCGGTCTGCACTTCGAGGACATCAACAAGCTGATCGGCGTGATCAACGGGCTGGTCGACAAGGGCAACTCGGTGATCGTGATCGAGCACAACCTCGACGTGATCAAGACGTCCGACTGGATCATCGACATGGGTCCCGAAGGCGGCAACGGCGGCGGCACGATCGTCGCCGAGGGCACGCCGGAGCACATCGCGAGCGTCGAGGAGAGCTACACGGGCGAGTTCCTGCGCACCGTCCTCACCGCCGAGTAGCGGCTCACCGCTCCTCCCCGGTGGTCTGGTGGACCACCGGGGAGAGCGGGCCGTAGTGCAGGGCCCGGAGCCGGTAGGCCGAGCCCCCCTCGCCGGGGAGCACGGACAAGGTGCACGTCGTCGCGTCCGGGTCGGTCACCTCGACCGGGTCGAAGTCCGGCGTGCCCGGCCGCCGGATCTCCAGGAGGAACCCGGCTTCGTCGCTTGTGCGGTCGGCCCACGTGAACGTCACCGTGTCGCCGGACGTCACCTCGTGCAGCTCGGTCGTCACCGGGCCGGTGAACGGCTGCTCCCGGTAGTAGAACGGCGTCCGGGGGATCAGGTCCGGGTGGTGGTAGCTCGTCGTGTGGGCGGGGAGGAACCGCAGCGTCGTCCACGGCCCGGCGGGGTCGTTCGCGTACTCGACGCGGTGGCCGGCCTCGTCGTCCGGCCACGTCAACACCACGTCGGTCGGTGACGTCAGCGAAGCGGTGAACGAGGGCGCCGGCGCGGCGGTGGCACAGCCCGCGGCCAGCAGCGCCACGCAGAGCAGGGGTTTCACGGACACGGCGGCTCCCGGGTGAAGCGGGGGCGGCGGCGATCGTGATCAGCTTAGGAACCCGCCCGCACGGCGACAAGGTCGTGCCGATCACCGGAACGCACCAATCCGGCCCCGAACCGGCACCGAACCGCGCGAAAGCCCGCTGAACCGTTTCCCGCAACCGTCCGTGTCTCAGGTGTCGAGGTCCGCCGGACGGCGGTGCCGCCCTCACCGAGGAGAGAAACGCCATGAACCGTATCCGGACGGCCAGTTTGTGTGCCGCCGCGATCGCCGTCGTCGCCCCCTTGTCGGCCTGTGGCGACATGGCCTCCGCCGGGGGCGGGAACCCGGAGCACGGGCAGCCCGGACACGTGATGCTGGCCGCCACGGAGGTGGCGGGGGTCGGGACGGTCGTCACCGACGCCGCGGGCAAGACGCTCTACCGGTTCGACAAGGACATGGCCACGCCGCCGATGTCCCACTGCGAGGCCGAGTGCGCCACGACCTGGCCGCCGGCGCTGGCCGGGGAGACCTCGCCGATGCTCCAGGGCATCCAGGACAGCCAGGTCGGCACGCTGGCGCGGCCGGACGGCAGCAAGCAGCTCACGCTCAACGGCTGGGCGCTCTACGAGTTCTCGGGCGACAAGGCCCCCGGGCAGATGAACGGCCAGGGCGCCAACGGCACCTGGTTCGCCGTCGCCCCGGACGGCAGCAAGATCACCGCGGCACAGCCCGCGGCCGGTGGCTCCGGCTACTGAAACCGACGGATTCCGGGCAGCACGAGGAAGGACGGGCAGCCGATGAACACCATGGTCGCGCTGCGCTCGGCGCACGCACCGCCGGTGGAGCTGAGGGTTGCACTACTGTCCTCGACGACTCAGAACACCGTCGGGAGGACGAGGGTGGCCATAGGAGGCAGGCGGCCTAAGAAGGCCAAAGGCGAGGACCTGATTCGGCAGCTGTACGCCGAACACGGCCGGAGCCTGCTGGCCTACGCGACGAGGCTGACCGGTGATCGGGCGGCAGCCGAGGACGTGGTCCAGGAGACGCTGGTCCGAGCGTGGAAACACGCGGACGACCTGCAGAACGACGGGAAGGGCTCGGTGCGCGGCTGGTTGCTGACCGTCGCGCGCAACCTGGTCACCGACCGGGCACGTGCCCGGGCGGCCCGGCCACAGGAGGTGGCCGAACCGGCCGAAGGCGCGCCGACGCCGGCCGTCGAGCGCGATCACGCCCAGGGCGTGGTCGACTCGATGACGGTGCTCGGCGCGATGGACGGTCTTTCTAACGAGCACCGAGAGGTCCTGGTGGAGATCTACTACCGGGGACGGACGGTGGCCGAAGCGGCGAGAACACTCGGCGTCGCACCGGGTACCGTGAAATCAAGGTCGTACTACGCACTGAGAGCATTGAGAGCAGCGATGATTTCGAGCGGAACGGAGGTGGCGCGATGAACGCGGTCGATGAGAGTCACACGCAGCTCGGCGCGTACGCCCTCGGCGCGCTCGATCCCGGGGAGGCGGCCGACTTCGAGCGGCGGCACCTGCAGACCTGCGCGCAGTGCCGGTTCGACCTGAACGAGCTCGTGGCTCTGCGCGAGTCGCTCGACGAGGTACCGCCCGAGGCGTTCCTCGACGGGCCGCCCGAGGGCGGGGATCTGCTGCTGCAGAAGACCCTCCGCCGGGTGCGCGACGAAGAAGAAGCACTGCCGGTCCGCTCTTCGGGCCGCACGACGTCACGCCGGGGCCTCGCCCTGGTCGCGGCGGCCGTGCTGGTCGTGGCCGCGCTCGGCGGCGGAATCCTGGTCGGCCGGCAGACGGGTGGGGGAAGCGAGCCCCTCGCGATCCCCGCGCCGCCGACCGATGTGCCCGGCACGAAGAGCGTCGAAGGGCGTGATCCGACGACCGGCGTGCAGCTGGCCGCGTCGGTGGCCCCGTTCCAGGGCTGGGTCCGGGTGAACGTCGCCGTGAAGGGCGTCAAGGCCGGGGAGCAGTGCCTCCTCCAGGTCGTCACGAAGGAAGGCCAGGCGGTCACCGCCGGCAGCTGGAAGGTGTCCGAGAAGTGGGAGAGTTCGGGCTTCTCGCTCGACGGTTCCGCTTTGGTGGCGCCTGACGACGTGAAGTCGGTCGACATCGTCACGGTGGACGGCCGGAAGCTGGTCTCGGCCCAGGTATGACGGGCGCGCGCTACCGGTTCAGCAGCACGTGGCTGCTGCCCGGTACCGCGCCCGATCGGGTGTTCGACGCGGTCACCGACCTCGCCGGCTACCCGCGGTGGTGGTCGGACGTCCGCACGGTGCGCCGGGTGGACGACGACACCGCCGAGCTGATCTGCCGGTCCCGGCTCCCGTTCCGCTTGGTGGTCCGGATGCACCGGGAACACCAGGACGAACGGGCGGGCCTCATGCGGGTCCGGTTGAGCGGCGACCTGGACGGGGTACTGGCCGGAGCGGTCCGCGCGGCGGGCGCGGGCACGCTCCTGCGGATCACCCAGGACGTCCAGGCTCGCAAGGAGCTGCTGCGGCGGCTCGACGCGGTGGCCCGGCCGCTCTTCCGCGCCAACCACGCGCTGATGATGCGGCGGGGCCACCGCGGCCTTTCGGCCTACCTGGCGTGATCGAAGCGCCAACTCGCGTGAGTGAAGGGTCGACTCGCGTGATTGCGGAGTCGACACGGTCGGGGAAGCCGTGTCGACCCTCTGATCACGCGTGTCGACCCTTCACTCACGGCCGGCCACGCAGACCTCCGGGGCAGGCGTGGCGGCCGGGCGGGGGCGGCGGGCCAGGACCACCGCTCCCAGCGTCACCGCGGCGATCAGGAAGCCCGCGCTGACGCCGTACGCCAGCCGGAAGCCGGACGCCAGTGCTTCGCGGTGGCCGAGCGAACCCAGACTCGCCGTCCGGGACGCGGCCACAGAAGCCAGGACCGCCGTGCCGATCGCCGCGCCCACCTGCTGGGTCGTGTTGATCAGGCCGGACGCCACGCCCGCGTCGGCGTCGGCGACGTCCGACATCGCCAGCCCCATCAGCGCCGGGATCGCCACGCCCGCGCCGAGGCCCATCACCAGCAGCGGCGGCAGGATGCCGGTGAAGTAGCTGTCGGACACCTGCGTCAGCAGCAGCAAGCCCACGATCACCAGGCCCAGCCCGGACAGCAGCACCGCCGGTGCCCCGAACCGCGCGGCCAGCTTGTCCGCGAAGCCCAGCGACGCCACCGCGATCACCAGCGGCACCGGCAGGAACGCGACGCCGGTGCGCAGCGCGTCGAGGCCCAGCACCTGCTGCAGGTACAACGCCGTGACGAACTGGAAGCCCAGCATCCCGGCGACCATCAGCACCATCACCACGTTCGCGCCGGTGACCGCGCGGATCCGGAACAGCCGCAACGGCAGCAGCGGCGTGCGGGCCTTCGCCTGCCGCACCACGAACGCGGCCAGCAGCGCGGCGGCCGCGACCACCGCACCCCAGGCGTAGGACGAAATCCCGTACACGCCGAGCATCACCGCCGCGGTGACGAGCACCGCGCCCAGGACGTCCAGGCCGGCCCGCAGGCCCGGGCCGCGGTCGGCTTCGAGCACCCGGACCGCCAGCACCAGCGCGACCACGCCGATCGGCAGGTTGACGTAGAACGTCCAGTGCCAGCTCAGCGCCTGCGTCAGCGCGCCGCCCGCGATGAGCCCGATCGACGCGCCCGCGGCCTGCGTGAAGCTGTACACCCCGATCGCCTTCGCGCGGGGGCCCGGCTCGGGGTACATCGTGACGATCATGCCGAGCACGACGGCCGACGCGAGCGCGCCGCCGACCCCCTGCGCGAACCGCGAAACGACGAGCACACCGGCGTCCGAAGCCAGTCCCGCGACGAGCGACGCCGCCGTGAACAGGCCGAGCCCGCCGAGGAAGACGCGGCGGCGCCCGAGCAGGTCGCCGAGCCGGCCGGAGATCAGCAGCAGGCCGCCGAAGGCGACCAGGTACGCCGTGACGACCCAGGCGAGACCGGCGGCGGTGAAGCCGAGGTCGGCCTGGATGGCGGGCAGCGCCACCGCGACGATGCTGCTGTCGAGCACGACCATCAGCGAGGCGGCGCACAGCACCGCCAAGGCGAGGCCGCGGGAGCGGGTGGGATGGTTCTCGGCCATGTCTGGGCCCCTCCAGTCGAGCGTTCCCCCTGGTCGTTGCCAGGGCACTTCTTGTAACAGTGCCCATCATGTGTGACCATGGGTGCGCTCGTAAGGAGGCACTTTCATGTCCCAGGGGAACATCGGTGTACCTGTCCAGGTCACCGAGATCGACCCGGAGAAACTCGACGTCTGCACGGTGCTGGAGGTCATCAACCGGATCAGCGGCAAGTGGGCGATCGGCATCCTCCTGGAGGCCATCCGCGGCCCCGTGCGCTTCACCGAGCTGGAACGCGCGGTCAACGGGATCAGCCGCCGGATGCTGACCCTGACGCTGCGCAACCTCGAGCGCGACGGCCTGCTGGAGCGCACGATCTACCCGACGGTCCCGCCGCGCGTGGAGTACGAAGCCACGCCGATGGCGAAGGAGCTGTACCAGTCGCTGAGCGGCCTGCTCGGCTGGGCGGAGCAGCACCGCGAAGACATCGCCGCCGCGCGCGTCGTCTACGACGGCCACGCCGCCTGCTGACGCGGACGTGGAAACGGGCCGCTGCGCGAAGTCGGGGAACTCGCACAGCGGCCCGCGTGGCTCGTGCTCAGCGGGGGCGTGAGCACGAACGTCTTCGGTGTTACCGGGCGGGTTGCGGGCTGGTCTCGTCCATGTCGTCGGTGCCGGCCGCGGGGCTGTGCTCGTCGAGCATGGTGGCCTCGTCGAAGGGTTCCTGCCCGGCGAAGACCCGTTCGGCCTTCTCCCGGTCGAACTCCTTCGTCCAGTTTCCGATGAGGACGGTCGCGACGGCGTTGCCCGCGAAGTTGGTCAGCGCGCGGGCCTCGGACATGAACCGGTCGATGCCGAGGATGAAGCCGACGCCGTTGACCAGTTCCGGCCGGTGCGACTGCAGGCCGCTCGCCAGGGTGGCGATGCCCGAGCCGCTGACGCCGGCCGCGCCCTTCGACGCGATGATCATGAACACCAGCAGGCCGATCTGCGAGCCGAGCGAGAGCGGCTCGTCCTGGGCCGCGGCGATGAACAACGTCGCCATGGTCAGGTAGATCGCGGTGCCGTCCAGGTTGAACGAGTACCCGGTCGGCACGGTGATGCCGACGACCGACTTGCTGACGCCGACGTGCTCCATCTTCGCGATCAGCCGCGGCAGCGCCGACTCCGACGACGACGTCGACAAGATCAGCAGGAACTCGCGGCCGAGGTAGCGCAGCAGGTGCCAGATGTTGACGCGGGCGCCGAGCCACAGGACCAGGCCGAGCACGACGAACACGAACAGCAGGCAGGTGACGTAGAACCCGATCATGATCACCGCGAGACTCTTCAACGCGGCCCAGCCGGTCGCGCCGACCACCGCGGCGATGGCGCCGAACGCGCCGATCGGGGCGGCCCACATGATCATGGCGAGGATGCGGAACACCAGGCGCTGGATGTGCTCGATGCCGCGCAGGATCGGAGCGCCGGTCGGGCCCAGCTTCTGCAGCGCGAACCCGACGAGCAGCGCGACCAGCAGGGTCTGCAGGACCTCGCCTTCGGTGAAGGCGGAGACGAGCGTCTTGGGGATGATGCCGAGGATGAAGTCGACCGGGGCTTCGGCGCCACCGGCGGACTTCTGGACGCTCTTCACGTCGGCCGGGTTCAGGTGCAGGCCGGTGCCCGGGTGCAGGATGTTGCCGACGACCAGGCCGATCGCCAGTGCGAACGTCGACATGATGATGAAGTAGAACAACGCCATCAGACCGACCCGGCCCACCTTGGCCGCCTTCGCGACCGAGCCGACGCCGATGACGATGGTGCAGAAGATGATGGGCGTGATCATCATCTTGATCAGGTTGACGAAGCCGTCGCCGAGGGGCTTGAGGCCCTTGGCGAAGCCGGGGAACAGGAAGCCCACCAGGATCCCGAGCACGACCGCGACGATCACGGCCAGGTACAGGTAGTGGGTCTTGTCCCGCCGACGCGGGGTCTCGTCGGTTGTCGGTGGGGTCGGCACCGTTGCCTCCAGCTCAGGGGTGTTCCAGGTTGCGGCACACTGTAGGGGCATTCGGGTGACCCGGCTCACTTGTGTTCATTGAGTTCGCGCGATGATCGCCCCGTCCTGTTCGGACAGCCGCCTGCCGGTGTGCTGGTATGAGGAGGTGTCCGCGACGTCGTCCCGCTGGAGCCTGGCGCGCCAGCTGCTCGTGCTGCAGCTGGTGGTGCTCTGCGTGCTCGCCGGCGCCGGGATCACGTTCGCCTACCTGGACGCGTCGCGGGCGGTGGACGAGAACGCGCGCGACCAGGTCCGCGCGATCGCCTCGGCGGTCGCGGACGCGCCGACTGTCGCGGCGGCCGCGGCGACCCCGAACCCCAGTGTGACGCTGCAGCCGTTCGCGGTCCGGGTGCAGGCGGACACCGGCGTCGACTTCATCACGATCATGAGCCCGGCGGGGATCCGGTACACCCACCCGAACCCGGCGCTGATCGGCCAGCACTACATCGGCACGATCGAGCAGGCGCAGCGCGGGCAGCAGTACACCGAGACCTACACCGGCTCGCTCGGCCCGTCGGTGCGCACGGTCGTCCCGGTGTTCGGGCCGGGGCAGCGGGTGGTCGCGCTGGTCGCCGTCGGGATCATCGTCGCGGCGATCTCGGCCGAGCTGCGCGAGCGGCTCTGGCCGCTGTTCGGCGTCGCCGCCGGGGTGCTGGTGGTCGGGGCGCTGGGCGGCTGGCTGATCAGCGCCCGGCTGCGGCGTCAGACGCGCGGGGTCGCGCCGGACGAGCTGAGCAACCTGTTCGAGTACCACGAAGCCGTGCTGCACTCGGTCCGGGAGGGCGTGCTGCTCGTCGGCCGCGACGGGCGCATCGGCCTGTGCAACGACGGCGCGCGCGCCCTCCTCGGCCTCGACGCCGAGCCGGTCGGGCGCGAGCTGACGTCGCTGGGCCTGCCGGCCGAGCTGGTCGAAGCGTTCGGGTCGGCCGAGAACCGCGCCGAAGAGCTGCACCTGACGGACTCGCGTGTGTTGCTCGTCAGCACGTCGGTGGTCCGCTCGGGCGGCCGCTCGCAGGGCACCGTCGTCGTCCTGCGCGACCACACGGAGCTGCAGACGCTGACCGGTGAGCTGACCACCGCCCGCGGCCTCGCCGAGGCACTGCGGTCGCAGGCGCACGAGGCGGCGAACCGGCTGCACACGGTCGTTTCCCTGGTGGAGATCGGGCAGCCGGAGCAGGCCGTCGAGTTCGCGACGGCCGAGCTCGCGCTCGCCCAGGAGCTGACCGACCGCGTCGTCGGCGCCGTGGCCGAGCCGGTGCTCGCCGCGCTGCTGCTGGGCAAGGCCGCGGAGGCCAGCGAGCGCGGCGTCGAGCTGACGATCACGCCGGACACGGTGATCGACGACATCTCGCTCGGCGTCGCATCCCGCGACCTGGTGACCATCCTCGGCAACCTGATCGACAACGGCATCGACGCGGCCGTGCGCGGCACCGGCAAGCCCGCGGTCGTCGTCACCGCCCGCTCCGGGCCCGCGGAGCTGCTGCTGCGCGTCGCCGACACCGGACCCGGCGTCCCCGAGGACGTGGACGTCTTCCGCCGCGGCTGGTCGACGAAGGCCGAAGACGGCCACGGGCTCGGCCTGGCACTGGTCGGGCAGGCGGTGCGCCGCTACGGCGGCACGGTGGACGTCGGGCGGGACCGGGGCGCGGTGTTCACCGTGCGCCTGCCGCGACAGGAGGCGGACCGGTGATCCGGGTGCTGGTGGTGGAGGACGAGCCGGTGGCCGCCGAGGCGCACCGCGTCTACGTCGAGCGGCTGTCCGGGTTTTCGGTGGCGGGCGTCGTCCATTCCGGCGGCGACGCCCTGCGGTTCTGCGAACGTGAGCCGGTCGACCTGGTGCTGCTGGACTTCTACCTGCCCGACACCCACGGCCTGGCGGTCTGCCGCTCCTTGCGCGCGGCGGGCCTCCCGATCGACGTCATCGCGGTGACGTCGGCGCGCGACCTCGGCCTGGTGAAGGCGGCGGTGTCGGTGGGGGTGGTGCAGTACCTGCTGAAGCCGTTCACGTTCGCGACGCTGCGCGAAAAGCTGGAGCGCTACCGCGAGTTCCGCGACGCGTCGGGCGAGGTGACGGGCCAGGCCGAGATCGACCGGGCACTGGGGGCGCTGCGCACGACGGAGCAGCCCCCGCTGCCGAAGGGGATGAGCGTCCAGACCCTGGAGGCGATCACGGACGCGCTGTCGGGAGCCGCGGAAGGCCTGTCGGCCGGAGCGGCGGCGAGCGCGATCGGAGCGTCCCGGGTGACGGCGAGGCGGTACCTGGAGTACCTGGCGGACAACGGGATGGCACACCGCGAGCCGCACTACGGCCAGGTCGGCCGGCCCGAGGTCTGGTACCGGCTCACCCGCGTATAACGCCCTATACTGCGAGCCTCCGACTTCCGGCGGTTCCGGGGGTGTTTCCGTTGCGGTAGAACCGGACCATGTCGAAGTGGGCCGGGTTCTTCGCAGCGCTGCTGATCGTCGTCGGAATCGCCACGCCGGCCTACGCCGACGAGCCGGCCGCGAGTGTCACCGACGTCCAAGTGAGCGGGCCCGCCGCTCAGCGGTTCAACCTCGTCGTGCTCGGGGACGGCTACACCGCCGCCGAACAGCCGAAGTTCTTCGCCGACGTCCAGCGGCACGTCAGCACCCTGTGGTCGCTCGAGCCGTTCAAGTCCTACCGCAGCTACTTCAACGTCTACGCCGTGTCGATCGCCTCGCCCGAGTCCGGTGTGGACTGTGACCCTTCGCTCGACGCGCCGCAGAGGAACACTCCGCTGAACATGGGCTTCTGGGGCGGCTGCAACGCCCAGAGCGTCCAGCGCCTCCTCACCGTCGACGACGACGCCGCGCAGCGGTACGCCGATCTCGTGCCCGGCACCACCCGGGCCAACCGGCAGATCCTCGCCCTCGCCAACAGCGACACCTACGGCGGCGCGGGCGGCGCGTACGCGACGGCGTCCGGTGGCAACGCGCTTTCCGCGCTCATCTCGCCGCACGAGCTGGGCCATTCGCTCGGCGGGCTCGACGACGAGTACGACTACTACGCCCGCAACGTCCCGGGCGGCGCCTACGAAGGCGGCGAGCCCGACTCGATCCACCACACCCTGCTGACCGAGAAGCAGATGCGGGACCAGCACGCGAAGTGGTACCGGTGGCTGGGCGAGCCCAGCGAGTCCGGCGGCCGGCTCGGCCGGTACGAGGGCGGCCTCTACACCCAGACCGGCGTCTGGCGGCCGAGTGCGCACTCGATGATGAAGACCCTCGGCTACGCGTTCGACCAGGTCGGCCGCGAGCGGATGACTCAGCGGATCTCGGCGAAGGTCCCGCTGATCGCCGGCGGCACCCCGGCCGGCACGGTCGGCGCCGACCGGGTCGTGTGGGTGCGCCCGATGCACCCGGTCAGCCACCGCCTCGACGTCACCTGGACCCTCGACGGCGTCCCCCTGCGCGGCTCCGACTCCCTCGACCTGCGCCAGGCCCACGTGAAGCCGGGCAAGCACACGCTGACGGCGACGGTGACCGACCCGACGCCGTTCGTCCGCGACCCGGCCGTCCGGCCCACGGCGACGCGCACGTGGACGGTCGACACCTCGGTCGTCACCCCGCCCACCGGCGGCCCGGCAGTGGAGGGATCGACGTCCACCGCCGCGCCGGTCGGCGGCCACGACGTCATCTACGTCGAAACCGGGGAGCCGACGGGGTCCGTCCCGCCGGTCCGCTGGGCCCTCGACGGCCGGCCGGTCGGGAGCGGCCCGGACTTCGCGCTCGACGAGTCCCGCGGAACGCACCGGCTCACCGCGACCACCGGCGGCACCACGCTGACCTGGACGGTGGACGCCACGGGCCCGACGACCACGGCGGAACTGCCACCGGGCACGGTGTTCCACGGCTCGTTCACGATGCGGCTGACCTCACCGGACGGGATGCCGGAGTTCCGTGTGGACGGCGACGGCTGGCACAAGTACTACGGCTGGCCGACGGACCCGAACGCGCCGTACCTGTTCACGCCGCGTGGCACGGAGATCGACGGCCTGGCGTACGGCAACCTCGGTTCGGGCGGGCTCACGGTGTCCCCGTTCAGCGACCGCACCCCGGGTTACGGCCGCCACCGCGTCGAGTACCGCTCGATCGACGCGGCGGGCAACGTGGGCCCGACGCGGTCGTTCACGGTGACGCTGCTGCCCTGATCAGCGCGGCCGGCCCGGGACCCCGGGCCGGGTCTGCCAGGGGAGTGGCCCGTCCAGCGGCCGGTACTCGACGCCGAGGGCGTCCAGCCGGGGCAGGTGGTGGTCGCGCAGGCGCGGCAGGAACTCGGCGTAGTCCCGGGTTCCGCCGCTCCACGCCACCTCGGCGAACGCCGACAGCCGCGGGAAGGCCATGTAGTCGACGCGCCGCACGCTGTCGAGGTGCTCGCTCCACACCTGCGCCTGCACCCCGCGCAGCCGCTCTCCGGTGAGCGCCGGCTCGTACGCGTACACGTCTTCCAGGGTGTGCACCATGCCGACCGGGATCGGCTCGTCCGGGTGCGACGACTGCCGGTGGTCCAGGTAGACGTGCTGCTCCGGGCACATCACGACATCGTGCCCGGCCGCGGCGGCGCGGACGCCCGCTTCTTCGTTCTGCCACGAGCCGATCACCATCGGGGGCAGGTCCGGGATGTCGAGGACCTCGTCCCAGCCCATCGGCGTGCGGCCGCGCGACACCAGGTGCTCGGCGAGCAGCCGGACGAACTTACGGTGTTCGTCGGTCGCGCCCGGGGTCTCGTCGCCACCCAGGGCGATCACCTTCGACGGGAAGATCTCCAGCAGGTGGTCGAACACGGTCCGGAAGAAGTCCAAAGTGGACTCCGACGGGTCGAGCAGGGAAGTGCTGATGCCCCAGGCGGTCCAGACCTCGTAGGACTCCGAAGTCCCCAGCGACGGGTAGGCCGCCAGCGCCGCCCGGGCGTGGCCGGGGATGTCGATCTCCGGCACCACGGTGATCGCGCGCGCCGCCGCGTAAGCGACGATCTCCCGCAGGTCCTCGCCGGTGTAGAAGCCGCCGTGCGGACGACCGTCCTGCTCGCCCCCGCTGCCCGTCATCGACGACGGCCGCCAGCCGCCCACCGACGTCAGCCCGGGATACGCGGGGACCTCGAAGCGCCAGCCCTGGTCGTCGGTCAGGTGCAGGTTGAGCACGTTCAGCTTGTGCGCGGCCAGCAGGTCGACGAACCGCAGCACCTCGGCCTTGGTCCGGTAGTGCCGGGCGACGTCGAGCAGGCACCCGCGCCAGCCGAACCGCGGGTGGTCCTCGACGACCCCGCATGGCAGCGACAACGCTTCGCCGAAAGAAGCCGCCCGAAAAGCGGAAGGCCCGGCGAGCTGCCGCAGCGTCTGCCGTCCGTAAACCTCCCCGGCAAGATCACCGCAGTGCAACACGACCCCGGACGGAGAGATCTCCAGCCGATAGCTCTCCGCCGGCAAAGACGCCGACCGGACGTCCACAGTGGACGGCCACGGGCACGAACCCGGCGCGGGCGTCACCGAAACCGGGCGGGGGAGCAGGGTATCGAAAGACATGTCAGCCCTTCACGGCGCCGGCCATCCCGGACACCAGCCGTCGTTGCACGAGAATGAAGAACACCAGGACCGGGATCGTCATCAGCGTCGAGGACGCCATGACCGCGCCCCAGTCGGTGTCCTCCGGTTTGAAGAACACCAGGATCGCCTGCGGCAGCGTCTGGTTCTCGGTCTTGGAGATGATGAACGTCTTGGCGAAGAGGAAGTCGTTCCAGGCGTGGATGAACGCGAGCACGCTCACCGCGACCAGCCCGGGCGCCACCAGCGGGAACAGGATCTGCCACGTGAACCGCATCCGCGACGCGCCGTCGAGCTTCGCCGCTTCTTCGAGTTCCACCGGCACGGCCGCGACGAACCCGCGCAGCATCCAGATCGCGAACGGCAGGCTGAACGCCAGGTGCACCAGCACGAGCGAGCCCAGCTCGTTGAGCCCGAACGCCGGCGCGACGCCGCCGATCTGGCGCATCAGGAAGAACAGCGGGATGGTCAGCGCCTCCACCGGCACCATCTGCGCGACCAGGATCATCACCAGCAGCACGGTCCGGCCCTTGAACGAGAACCGCGTCAGCGCCACCGCCGAGAGAAAGGACAGCAGCAGCGACAACACCACGACGACCAGCGCGACCACCAGGCTGTTCACGAAGAACCGCCCGAAGCCGGACACCGTGAGCACGCGCTGGAAGCTGTCGAACGACGGGCTGAACGTCCACGGCTTCGGGTTCGCCGACTGGATCTCGCCCGGCGGCTTGAACGCCGAGAGCAGCATCCAGTACAGCGGGAAGGCGACGATCCCGGCGATCACGACGGTGATGACCTCGGCGATCAGCCGACCGGGACGCTTCACAGCCATGCCGCGCTCCGGCGCTGCGACCGGACGTACAGCCCGGTGATCGACAGCAGCAACAGCGTCATGACGACTCCGATCGCCGAGCCGAGGCCGTACTCCTGCCCGGCGAAAGCCTGTTGGTACGCATAGACGTTGAGGACCAGGTTGCGGCCGGCGACCCCGCCGCCGTTGGTCATCACGTAGATCTGGGTGAACACCTTGAAGTCCCAGATGATCGACTGGACGGTCGCGATCATCAGCAGCGGCCGGACCATCGGCAGCACGATCGACCAGCTGGTGCGCCACACCGACGCGCCGTCGAGCGACGCGGCTTCGAGCACCTCGTCGGGGACGCCCTTGATCCCGGCGTACATCGTGACCAGCACGAACGGGAACGAGCACCAGATCACCTCGGCGGCGACCAGCCCGAACGCGCCGACCGTGCCGAAGGTCCACGAGTGGTGCTCGAACGGCAGCCCGACCCCCGAGAGCACCTCGTTGACCAGGCCGAAGTCGGTGTCGAAGAGGAACAGCCAGACGTAGGAGCCGGCGATCGCCGGGGTCGACCACGCGCCGAGCGCGGCCAGGAACAGCAGCGTCCGGGGGAGCGACCGCACGCGCGAAGCCAGCACCGCGAGCCCGGTGCCGAGCACGAGCGAACCGAGGACGCAGGCCGCGGCGAACCCGACTGTGTTGCCGAGCACGGTCCAGAACTGCACCTGGGACAGCAGGTCGGTGTAGTTCGCGAAGCCGAGGAACACCAGCGGCGCGTTGCCCGCGGCCTGGGGCTGGCCGTAGTCGTAGAACGAGATGAGGATCAGCTGGTAGATCGGGTAGGCCAGCATCGCGGCGAGCAGGACGCCCGCCGGGGCGAGGTAGAGCGCGGCGGCCCGGCCGTCCCCCTTCCGCCGCGGCCGCCGGGCGGGGGCCGTGACGGAAGGGGCTTCCTGGACGGTCACCACTACCCGAAGGCCTTGTCCATCGCCGCGGCCGCGTCGGTGAGTGCGGCGGCCGGGTCCTTGCCGCCGGTCGCGATCTGCTGGACGGCCGTCGGCAGCACGTTCTGGCTGTCGATCTTCGACCACGCCGGCGTCGCCGGGACGAACTTCGTGCCCGCCTTCAGGGTGTCCACGAACGGCTTGAGGAACGGGTCGTTCGCGGCGAGCTTCTGCTGCACGGTGCTCAGCGTCGGCAGGTTCCCCATCGCCGTGTACATCTTCTCCTGGTACTTCGCGCCGCCGAGCAGCTCGATGAACTCGAGCGCCAGGCCGCGGTGCTTGGAGGCGTTGAAGACGCCGAGGAGGTTGCCGCCGGCGAACGCGGGCGCGACGCTGCCCGCGGCCGTGCCCGGGATCGGGACGACGGCGTACTTGCCCTTGACCGCGCCCTGTTCGACGGCCTTGCGGTTGAAGTCGCCGCCGATGGTCATCCCGGCCTTGCCGCCGGCGAACGCCGTGACGCTCTGCGTGCCGGTCAGGTTCGCGCACTGCGCGGGCGGGCAGATGTCGTCCTTGAGCAGGTTCGCGTACTGCGTCACGCCGGCCTTGGCCTGCTCACCGGTGACCGTCGACTTCCACTTGCCGTCGGTCTCCTGCGCCAGCTCACCGCCGTTGGCCCAGAGGAACGGGAGCATCGCGTAGGTGTACTTGCCGCCGACGGAGATGCCGTAGAGGTCCGGCTTGGCGGCGCGGATCTTCCGGGCGTCTTCGGTGAGCTCCGAGAGCGTCGTCGGCGGCTTGAGACCGAGCTCGGTGAAGACGTCGGTGCGGTAGTACAACGCGCGGATGCCGGTGTACCAGGGCAGTCCGTAGGTCTTGCCGCCGGACTTCGCGGTGTCGACGACGGTCGGGATCAGGTCCTTGCCCTCGCTCCACGACGCGAGGTCGCCGGTCAGGTCGGCGAGGGCGCCGGTGGCGGCGTAGCTGGAGACGTCGGTGTTGCCGAACTCGGCGGCGTCCGGGGCGCTGGCCTGGTCGGTGAAGGCGCCGGAGAACTTGTCGGCGCGGCCTTCGACCGGCACCCACTGGACGTCGACCTCGACGCCCTGGTGCGCGGCCTTGAACTCGGTGATGGCGTCCTTGACCGCGGCCTCCTTCGGCGCGCGGTTGGCCTCGTCGAACAGCCAGACCCGGACGGTGCCGGTCTTCTCGTCCCCGCCGGAGCCCGCGGGCGCGGACTGGGTGGGCGCGCAGCCGGCCAGCAGGGCCAGCCCGGCGACGACGGGCAGCGTGCGGCGCAGTCTCATGGGAATCCTCCAGTGGGGAGGGTCGTGAGTGCGTAACAGTGTTAGAACACTGTTACGCACTCACGACCGGTGCTCAGGCGAAGTAGACCGAGTTGACGTCGGGGACGGCCAGGCTGCCGGCGACCGCGTCGGGCAGGCCGGTGGCCGGGTCGCGCGGCAGCCACGTGACGGTGCCGGAACGCTGGTTCGAGACGTAGAACCAGTTCTCCCCGGGGTCGAGGGCGACGTGCCGCGGCCAGTTGCCACCACTGGACACAGTGGACACCAGCTTCAGCGTCGGACCGGCGACGGAGAACGTCGCCAGGGTGTTGGGCCCCCGGACGGTCGCGTAGGCGAACTTCCCGTCCTTCGACAGGGCGATCTCGCCGGGGAACAGGTCCCCGGTGCTGCCCGGCGGCACCGCGGGGACCACGGAAAGCGCCTTCAGCTTCCCGGTGGCCGCGTCCCAGCTCGCCACCGTCACCTCCGGGCGCAGCTCCTGCAGGATGTAGGCGAACGCTCCGGTCTTGTCGAACGCGAGGTGCCGCGGCCCGGCACCGGCGGGCAGCTTCAGCTGTTGGTGCAGCGCGAGCTTTCCCGTGCCGACGTCGAGGGAGTAGACGTACACGGAGTCGGCGCCGAGGTCGACCGACAGCACCCAGCGCCCGGTCGGGTCGTTGACGACCTGGTGGGCGTGGGCCTGCCCGGAGTCGGCTTTGTGCGTCACGAGATCCGTGGCCGCGCCGAGCTTGCCGCCGGCCAGGATCGGCAGCACGACGACGCTGCCCGAGCTGTAGTTCGCCGCCAGCACGTACTTCTGGCTCGAATGCACGCTCAGGTGCGTCGGCGCGCCGCCCTTCGACGAAACCTTGTTGAGCAGCTTGGGGTTCGCCGCGTCACTGACGTTCAGCGCGGAGACGAACCCGTTCGGATCGCCTTCGTTGGTGACGTACAACGTCTTGCCGTCCGCGCCGCGGTCGAACCACGACGTGTCGGTGATGCCCGGCACCGTCCGGACCGGGCCCAGGGTGGCACCCGACCGGCTCGAGACGTCGAGGCCGTGGCCGCCCGCCCCGCTGGTGTAACTGCCGATGTACACGGTCCCTCCGGCGATGCAGCCCTTCGGAGTGGTGGCCGCGGACGCGAGCTGTGCGCCGAGAACGGTCGCGGCACTGGCCCCAGCGGCGGCACCGAGGAACGTACGACGGGAAAGTCCGGTCATCGTCATTGTCTCCCAACGGTTCGGGCGGCGGCTTCCCTTCAGTATGGTCTAGACCACGGCCATGAGCAATGCCGAAACCGCGAAACCGGAAACGGAAAGCACGGTTTCCAGCGCCGTCCACGACTTCAGCGTCTGGACCACGCTCATGTTGAAGTACCGCGAAACGATCCAGAAACCACCGTCGTTGACGTGCGAGGCGATGATCGAGCCGGCGGAGATCGCCATGACCAGCAAGGCCAGCTGCACCTGCGAATACCCGAGCTGCGCCACGGTCGGCGCGATGATCCCGCTCGTGGTCACGATGGCGACCGTCGCCGAGCCCTGCGCGATGCGCATGCCGCAACTGATGACGTACGCCGCGAGCAGCACCGGCAGTCCGGCGTCGTGCAGCGAGTCGGCGACCGCCTTGCCGATACCGGTGGCCGAGAGCACCGCGCCGAAGAACGCGCCCGCGCCGACGACGAGCAGGATCATCGCGACCGGCCGCAGTGACTTCGAGGCCAGTTCGTTGAGGTCCTTGCCGGTGAACCCGCGGCGCAGCCCGAGCAGCCAGGACGCCAGCAGCACGGCGACCGTGAGCGCGACCGCCGGAGTGCCGATGAACGCGGCGACACCCGAAAGCGCGGAGCCCTTCGGCAGCCAGATGCTGCCGAACGTGCCGGCGAGGATCAGCACCAGCGGCACCGCGATGATCGAGCCGACCAGCGCCAGCGACGGCACGTCCTGCTCTTCTTCGCCCTCTTCTTCGGCGACGATCATCTCCTGGGGCACCTCGACGTCGATGCGCTTGCCGATCCAGGTCGCGTAGAGCACGCCGCCGACGAGGAACGCGGGGATGCCGCAGGCCAGGCCCATCAGGATGATCCAGCCGAGCTCGACGTGCAGCAGTCCCGCCGCGGCCACCGGGCCGGGGTGCGGCGGCAGGAAGGCGTGCGTGATCGACAGGCCCGCGATCAGCGGCATCGCGTAGAGCACCAGCGAGCGCTTACCCTGCTTCGCCGCGACGTACACCAGCGGCGCCAGCACGAAGATGCCGATGTCGAAGAACACCGGGATGCCGAAGATGAACCCGGCGACACCCATGGCCAGCGGCGCGCGCTTCTCGCCGAAGCCCCGCAGCAGGGCCCCGGTGAGCACCTTCGCGCCCCCTGAGCGTTCCAGGATCGACCCGAGCAGCGTGCCGAGCCCGATGATCGCCGTGATGTGCCCGAGGATGCTGCCGAAACCCTTTTCCAGCAGGGAATCGGACGACTTCTGGGCGGTGCCGACGATCGTGCCGACCGGCAGGCCCGCGGCGAGCGCGGTGAGCAGGCCGACCACGATGAGCGCGATGAACGGCTCGATCTTGAGCTTGACGATCAACAGCAGCAGGACGGCGATCGAGACGGCGGCGAGCGTGAGCAGGCCACCCGTGGTGTGTTGCAGCCAGTGGATCATCGGGCTCTCCGGGGGGTGCGCAGGGAGTGTCCGGCGAGGGCGCCGGTGGGACGGCCGTCGTCGAGGGCGGCGACGCCGTTGACGAAGACGTGGGTGATCCCCGCGGCGGGCTGCCGCGGGTCGTCGAAGGTGGCGGTGTCGGCGACCGCGTCCGGGTCGAACAGCACCAGGTCGGCGGCGTATCCGGCGCGGACGAGCCCGCGGTCGGTCAGCCGCAACCGCCGCGCGGCCCGCCCGGTCAGGTGGGCGACGCACTCGGCGAGGTCCAGCACGCCCAGTTCGCGGACGTACCGGGCCAGGTAGCGGGGGAACGTGCCCCACGCGCGCGGGTGCGGCCGGGCGCCGACCAGGAGGCCGTCGCTGCCGCCGGTGTGCGTGCGGTGCCGCATGATCGCCTGGACGTTCTCCTCGTGCCCGACGTGCATCAGGCACGACGTCCCGAGCTTTTCGTCCAGCAGCGTGTCGAAGTACAGCTTCGCCGGTTCGGTGCCCTGCGTACGCGCGGACGTGGCGACGCTGTGCCCGACGAGGTGGGCGTTGTGCTCGTTCCGGACGCCGTTGATTTCGATGGCGTCCCAGTCGATCGGGACGCCGTGGGCACCGTCCGAACCGGACTCTTCGATCGCGGCGCGGATCCTCTCACGTTCGTCCACATCGGACAGCCGGGCGAGGGTCGGTTCGAGGCCGCCTTCGGTGGCCCAGCTCGGCAGCAGCGCCGAGAGGTAGGTCGCGCCCGGCAGGTACGGGTAGGTGTCGAGGCTGATGTCGCAGCCGTCGTCGAGCGCGTCGTCCAGCAGCTTGAGCAGGTCGGGCGCTTTTCCTTTGTTCACCGAGAAGTTCATCGTCGCGTGCGCGAGGTGCAGCGGGCAGCCGGACCGCCTGCTGACGTCGATCATCTCGGCGAACGCCTCCAGCGCGCCCTTGCCGTAGCTGCGGTGGTGCGGGCTGTAGAAGCCGCCGCCCTCGCCGACGACCTTGCACAGCTCGACCAGCTCGCTCGTCTCCGCGTACATCCCGGGCGTGTAGGTCAGCCCGGACGACATCCCCATCGCGCCTTCCGCGAGACCGGTGGCGACGAGCTCCTTCATCCGGGTCAGCTCGGCGTCCGTCGCGGGCCGGTCGTCGAAGCCGACGGCGAGCATCCGGACCGTGCCCTGCGGTACCAGGTAGGCCGCGTTGACCGCGACACCCTGGTCGAGCCGGTCGAGGTACTCGCCGACCGAGCGCCAGTTCCAGTCGAAGCCGGCCGGGTCGTCGTTCCAGCCCGCGAGCTGCTGCCGCAGTGCCTCGAGAACCGCGTCGTCGACCGGCGCGTACGACAGCCCGTCCTGCCCGAGCACCTCGGTCGTGACGCCCTGGGTGATCTTGGCCGGGTGGTCCGGGTTGGCCAGCAGCTGCAGGTCGGAGTGCGAGTGCATGTCGATGAACCCGGGCGCGAGCACCAGCCCGCCGGCGTCGATGTTCCGGCGCCCGTCCAGCGAGCCCGCCTCGGCGACGCTGGCGATCCGGCCGCCGGTGACGCCGACGTCGTGGCGCGTCATGGCGTCCCCGGTGCCGTCGGCGACCAGCGCGTTCTTGATGACGACGTCCATCAGAACCACGTCCGCACGAGGTCGACGACGGTTTCGCCGTCGGCCGCGGTCACCGGCAGCAGCGGCCACTTGTCGAACACCGTGCACGGGTGCGAGAGCCCGAGCCCGATCCAGTCGCCGACCTCGACCGGCGACCCGGCGGGCAGCGTGAGAAACGCGTGCTGGTCGTTCATCTTCGCGACGACGTGCCCGTCGAGGGGTTCGGCGGGGCCGTTTGGGGTGCGGCGCAGCTGCGGCTCGGGCATGCCCTCGTCGAAGGACGTGTCGCGCTTGCCGATGGTCAGCAGCGCGAGCTCGTCCGACGGCTTCGACGTCACCTGTGCCCACGCCCGCAACGCCGGCCGGAACGACGCGACGCCGTCGATGCGCGGGTGGTCGCCGAGGGGGGAGATCTCGCGGTAGAAGCCGTCGTCGTGGGTGACGTACGCGCCGCTGCGCAGCACCGGCAGCACGTCGAGGCCGTCCGGCCACGGCTTGGTCAGCTCGTTGGCGACCTGGTCGAAGTACGCGCTGCCGCCGGCGGTGACGATGATCTGGCCGTCGAGCATCCCCTTGTCCGCGAACGTGATCGCGAGGTCGCGCAGTCCGTCCACATAGGAGCTGATCTTGGCGAGCGCGGCTTCGTCGGTGTGGTGGGAGAGCGCGCCTTCGTAGCCGCCGGTGCCGCGCAGCCGCAGGGCCGGGCTCGCGTGCACGGCTTCGGCGACGGCCAGCGCGGTCGCGGTGTCGCGAACTCCGGTGCGGCCGCCGTCGGCACCCAGTTCGAGGAGGACGTCGACCGGCCGCTCGGTGCCTTCGAGAGCCTCGGTCATCAGCTCGACACCGCGGACGGAGTCGACCCAGCAGACGAACTCGAACGTCGGGTCCGCGGCCAGTTCGGCGGCCAGCCAGCGCAGGCCCGCCGGGTCCAGGAACTGGTTGGCCAGCAGGATCCGGGAGACGCCGAACGCGCGGTAGATCCGCAGGTGGCCGGCGTTCGCGCAGGTGATGCCCCACGCGCCGTGCTCGATCTGGCGGGCGAACAGCTGCGGTGCCATGGTCGTCTTGCCGTGCGGGGCGAGCACGACACCACGGTCGGCGCACCACGCGGCCATCGTCCGCAGGTTGTGCTCGAGCGCGTCGTCGTCGAGGACGACGAACGGCGCGAAGAACCCGTCGGTGAACAGGTTCAGCCGCCGGTCCGCGGCTTCGGTGAGCGTGAGCCCGGTCAGGGCGGGGGCGGCCGAACGGAAGCGCCAGTCGATCCGCTCGTCGCGAAGGGCGGCGAGCGCGGCGGGGTTCATCAGGCAAGGGTTCATCGGCGGCGACCTCGGTTGCGTATGTTGCAACGACTGTTGCGCATTTTGAGTGCCATAGGTGTAGCATCCGGGTCGCCACAGGTCAACGGGGTGACGGACAGGGGAGACGGAAAGTGACAAGCGGGCCCGAAGTGCTCTGTGTCGGCGAGACGATGGCCCTGTTCGTGCCCGCCGAGCCCGGTCCGCCGGACGAGGTGAAGCAGTGGCTGCGCACGATCGGCGGCGCCGAATCGAACGTGGCCAGTCACCTGCCGGCCCTCGGTGTGCCGAGCGGCTGGGTCAGCGCGGTCGGCGACGACCCGTTCGGCCGCGCGATGCTGCGGGAGATCGCGTCCCATGGCGTCGACGTCAGCGCTTGTTACGTCGACCCGGCCCGCCCGACCGGGCTCTACATCAAGGAAAGCGGCGCCGGCGGCAGCCCGGTGCGCTACTACCGGGCGGGCTCCGCGGCGTCCGGGATGGGCCCGTCGCTGCTGGACCGGCTCGACCTCGACGGCGTCCGCGTCCTGCACCTGTCCGGCATCACGCCCGCGCTGTCCGGGAGCTGCCTCGCGCTCGTCCGGGCGCTTTTGGAAATGCCCCGCGGCGACCGGCTGATCTCGTTCGACGTCAACCTGCGCCCCGCGCTCTGGGCCGGCCGGGACCCGCGGCTGCTCGCCGAGCTGGCCGGACAGGCCGACATCGTCCTGACCGGCGACGACGAAGCCCAGCACGTCTGGGGGACCGGTGACCCGGCCGAGCTGCGCGCGCTGCTGCCGGGGCCGCGCACGCTCGTCGTCAAGCACGGCGAACGCGGCGCGACGCTCGTCGAGGGGGAGCCGCTGTTCGCGCCCGCGCTGGCCGTCGACGTCGTCGAGCCGGTCGGTGCCGGGGACGCGTTCGCCGCCGGTTTCCTGGCCGCGACGCTGCGGGGCGCCGCACCCCTGGCCCGGCTGCGGCAGGGCCACCTGCAGGCCGCCGCGACCCTGCTGACCCATGACGACGTCGGGGTGCCGCTGCCGCGCACGGTCGTGGATAGCCTGCTTCGGGCGGATCCGGACGAGTGGCGTTCGGCCCGGCTGACCGGGGAAGGTCTGGTGCGCACGTGAGTCAGAGCTTGGACCGCGCCTTGACGCTGCTGAACTCCATCGCGAAGGACGCGCGCACGCTCGACGACCTCGCCGAGGAGATCGGCGTCCACAAGTCGACCGTGCTGCGCCTGCTGCGCACCCTCGAACAGCACCACTTCGTCCGGCGCGAAGGCACGCGGTACTACCGGCTCGGGAGCGCGATGTTCGACCTGGCCAACCAGGCCCTCGACTCGATCGACGTCCGCCGCAGCGCCCAGCCCGCGCTCGCCGCGCTCAACGCGCGCACCGGGCACACCGTGCACCTGGCCAGCTACGACGACGGCGAAGTCGTCTACATCGACAAGTACGAGGGCCGGCACTCGGTGCGGATGTACTCGCGCGTCGGCAAGCGCGCGCCGCTGCACTGCACGGCCGTCGGCAAGGTGCTGGTCGCGGCCATGCCGGAGGTGCGACGCGAGGAGATCGCGCACTCGATCGAGTACCCGGTGCTGACGCCGAACACGATCACGACACCGTCGGACTACCTGGCGGAGCTGGAACGCGTGGCGCGCCTGGGGTACGCCGTCGACAACGCCGAGCACGAGGACTTCATCCACTGCATCGCGGCGCCGGTCCGCGGCGCCGACGGCGAGGTGCTGGCCGCCGCGTCGATGTCGGTGCCGAAGGTGCTGCTCGACTACGAAGGCCTGCTGGCGCTGGTCCCGGACCTGCGCGCGGCGACCACGGAAGCTTCCGTCCACAGTGGATGGACGGAGAACGGAAAGGGGCACTGATGAGCAAGACGGCAGTTTCCACCGAGAACGCGCCGAAGCCGCCGGCGAAGTTCTCGCAGGCCGTCCGCAAGGGGAACCTGCTGCAGGTCGCCGGCCAGGTCGGGTTCGACCCGGCCACGAACGAGATCGTCGGCGACGACGTCGTGGGCCAGACCCGGCAGACGTTCAAGAACATCGAAGCCGTGCTCGCCGAGGCGGGCTCGAGCCTCGCCGACGCGATCATGGTGCGGGTGTACCTGACCGACACGGCGCACTTCGCGCCGTTCAACGAGGTCTACAACGAGCTGATCGGCGACGCGCCGCACGCCGCCCGCACGACGGTGTACGTCGGCCTCCCGGGCGAGCTCCTCGTCGAGATCGACGTGCTCTGCGTGCTGGACTGAGGTCTTGCCCCGGGGCCCGCGGGCCCCGGGGCGCTCAGCCGAGGACGCTCGTGTAGCCGTTGAGCGCGGGCTGCCCGCCGAGGTGGGCGTAGAGGACGTTCGAGTCCTTGCCGATCTCCCCGCGGCCGACCAGGTCGATGAGCGCGGCCATGGATTTTCCTTCGTACACCGGGTCGGTGATCATGCCTTCCAGCCGGGCGCACGTCTCGATCGCGTCCACAGTGGACTTGTCCGGGATGCCGTAGATCCCGGCGTGGTAGCGGTCGTCCAGCTCGACGTCCGCGATCTCCCCGGCGCCGATCAGCTCGGCGGTGTTGCGCGCGATGCGCGTGACCTGCTCGCGGGTCTCGTCGGGCTTCGCGGAGGCGTCGATGCCGAGGATCCTGCGCTTCTTGCCCAGGGCCGTCCCGGCGACCATGCCACCCTGGGTGCTGCCGGTGACCGAGCAGACGATCACGGTGTCGAAGAAGACGCCCAGTTCCTTCTCCTGCTGTTCCAGCTCCACGACCCAGTTCGCGAAGCCGAGCCCGCCGAGCCGGTGGTCCGACGCGCCGGCCGGGATGGCGTACGGCTTCCCGCCGCCGGCCTCGATCTCGGCGACGGCGTCCTCCCAGGCCTGCTTGAACCCGATGCCGAAGCCGGCGTCGACGAGCCGGACGTCCGCGCCGAGGATCCGCGAGAGCTGGATGTTGCCGACCTTGTCGTAGAGCGGGTCGTGCCAGTCGACCCAGCTTTCCTGCACCAGCACGGCCTTCAGCCCGGCGCGCGCGGCGGCGGCCGCGACCTGCCGGGTGTGGTTGGACTGGACACCGCCGATGGAGACGAGCGTGTCGGCCCCCTCCTTCAGGGCGTCCGCGACGAGGTATTCGAGCTTGCGGGTCTTGTTGCCGCCGTACGCGAGGCCCGAGTTCACGTCCTCGCGCTTGGCCCAGACGTTCGCGCCGCCGAGGTGCGCGGTGAGGCGTTCGAGGGGGTGCACCGGCGACGGGCCGAACAGCAGGGGGTAGCGCGGGAAGTCGGCGAGGGTCATCGGTCCTCCAGGAGGTCGGTCCAGATGGTCGAGATCACGGAGACGGCGGTGCCGGTGTCGTGCGCTTCGAGCGCGTCGATGAGCTTCGTGTGGCGCTCGACGGAGTTCCAGGCCAGCGCGGAGCTGAAGCGGGCGTGCTCCAGGCGGCGCAGGAGTGGCGTGTAGCGGTCGAGGGTCGCGGCCACCGCGGCGTTGCCGGCCAGCCGGACCGGGACGTCGTGCAGCTCGTCGTCCGCTTTGACGGCGGCGGCGATGTCGCCGGCTTCGATGGCTTTCGCGAACCGGTCGTTGGCGGCGCGCATCGCGGCGACGTCGGCCGGGCGGCACCTCCGGGCCGCCTCCCGCACGGCGAACTCGTGCAGCACGCGCACGATCTGCCGGGCGTCGATGACGTCGCGGGACATCACGTCGGAGACGCGCGTGTAGCTCTGCGGCTTGGAGTCGACGAGGCCGTCGTCGGCCAGCTTCCGGAGCGCCTCGCGGACGGGGGCTTTGGACAGGCCCAGCTGCTCGGCGAGGTCGGTGTCCCGCAGGGGAGTGCCGGGCGGCAGCGTGCCGTCGACGATGGCCTGCCGGATGCGGTCGTACGCCTCGTCCCGCAGGAGCGGGCGAGTGACCTTTGAGAGACTCACATCTAACATGTTAGATGTCGGCGAGCCCGTCCGGCAAGAGCCGAGCGGGTCGAGAGGGTCAGTAGACGGGGCCGGTGTACTTCTCGCCGGGGCCCTTGCCGGGCTCGTCCGGGACGGCCGAAGCCTCCCGGAAGGCCTTCTGGAGCGACTGCAGCCCGTCGCGCAACGGCCCGGCGTGCAGGCCCAGGTACTCGGCGGACGCCGTCACGAGCCCGGCCAGCGCGGTGATGAGCCGGCGCGCTTCGTCGAGGTCGCGGTGCGGGGAGTTGTCCGGGTCGGCGTCGGCCAGGCCGAGCCGTTCGGCGCCGGCCGACAGCAGCATCACGGCCGCGCGGCTGATCACCTCCACGCTGGGGATGTCCTCCAGGTGGCGGTCGTCCGGGGAATACGGGGGCTGTTGGGAAGGTTGTTCCGACACGTCTGGTACCCTTCCACGAGCGACCAGCCCCTGAGCGATCGGGGGCCGCAAGTGGAGCCCCGCTCCCACCCGCGTCACCGTACAGGTGTCCGGGTCCGGTCTCGCCAGGACGCAAGTCCAGGGTGAAGTGCCAGGCCTCACGGCCGAGCACGATCGGAAACAGAGTGGGCCCCGCGCACCGGAATGGTGTCGGGGCCTTCGCTATGTGGGCACCAGGTCGAACGAGAACAGGAAACATTCCTCGGACCAAGGAGGCCCCATCAGCTCCGAGACACGCATCAACGACCGAATCCGGGTGCCGGAGGTCCGACTCGTCGGACCCGCCGGTGAACAGGTCGGCATCGTCCGGATCGAGGATGCGCTGCGCCTGGCGCAGGAGAACGATCTCGACCTCGTCGAGGTCGCGCCGCAGGCCCGCCCGCCGGTGTGCAAGCTCATGGACTTCGGCAAGTTCAAGTACGAGAGCGCGCAGAAGGCCCGCGAGTCGCGTCGCAACCAGCAGCTGACCGTCATCAAGGAACAGAAGCTGCGTCCCAAGATCGACCAGCACGACTACGAGACCAAGAAGGGTCACGTGTCGCGGTTCCTGGCGGCGGGCAACAAGGTCAAGGTCACGATCATGTTCCGCGGCCGCGAGCAGTCCCGGCCGGAGCTCGGCTACCGGCTGCTGCAGAAGCTCGCCGAAGACGTCACGGAGCTCGGCTTCGTCGAGTCGTCGGCCAAGCAGGACGGTCGCAACATGATCATGGTGCTGGCCCCGCACAAGAACGTGAAGCCGAAGGCCAAGGCAGAGACGGCTCCCGAGCCGGTCCCCGAGGCGTAGGCGCCGACCAGCACAGTCAGCGGCTCACCGGAGTCTCCGGTGAGCCGCCGCACGAAAGAGGACTGAAATGCCGAAGATGAAGACCCACAGTGGGACGTCCAAGCGGATCCGCGTCACGGGCACGGGCAAGCTGCGTCGCCAGAAGGCCGGTCGCCGGCACCTGATGGAGAAGAAGTCCAACCGCCTCACCCGCCGGCTCGAGGGCACCACCGAGCTGTCGAAGACCGAGGCCGGCCGGGTCAAGCGCCTTCTCGGCATCTGATCCCGCAGAACTTGCTGTAACCACCCGGGGCGTTTCCCCCTCGCCCCCTGAGATCGACAGGATGGACCCGTGGCACGCGTCAAGCGGGCGGTCAACGCCCAGAAGAAGCGTCGCGCAACTCTCGAACTGGCCAGCGGCTACCGCGGCCAGCGTTCGCGGCTGTACCGCAAGGCCAAGGAGCAGACGCTTCACTCGCTCAACTACGCCTACCGGGACCGTCGTGCCCGCAAGGGTGACTTCCGCCAGCTGTGGATCACCCGCATCAACGCGGCGGCCCGCGCGAACGGCGTGACCTACAACCGGTTCATCCAGGGCATCAAGGCCGCTGGTGTCGAGGTCGACCGCAAGATTCTCGCGGACCTCGCCGTCAACGACGCCGCCGCCTTCACCGCGCTGGCCGAGCTCGCCAAGGCCAACGTGAACACCGGCGAAGCGAAGTCGGCCTGACCGGCAGCTTTCCCCGACCCGGGGCGGATCCGTTCACCGAACGGACCCCCCGGGTCGTTGCTGCGCGCAAGCTGACGCGGCGCGCGGAACGCGACAAGACCGGCCGCTTCCTGGCCGAGGGCGCCAACGCCGTCGAGGCCGCCTTGGCCGGCGGCTCGGTGCGCGAACTGTTCGTCACGTCCCGCGCGGCGGAGCAGCACGCGGACCTCGTGGACGCGGCCCGCGCGGCCGGCGTCCCGGTTTCGCCGATCACCGACCGCGCCGCCGACGGCCTGTCCGAAACCGTGACGCCCCAAGGCATCGTCGCCGTCTGCGCGCTGCTCGACCGTCCGCTCGAAGAGGCCGTGACACCGGGTGCCCGGCTCGTCGTGGTGCTCGTGGACGTCGCCGACCCCGGCAACGCGGGCACGGTGATCCGCGTCGCCGACGCGGCGGGCGCCGACGCCGTGGTCCTGGCGGGCGACACCGTCGACCCCCACAACGGCAAGTGCGTCCGCGCCGCCGCCGGCAGCCTGTTCCACCTGCCGATCGCGCGCGTCCGCGACGTCCCGACGGCCCTCTCCGCCTGCTCGGCGGCGGGCCTGCGGACGTTCGCCGCGCACGGTTACGCCGACGCCGAACTCGATCGGGTGGATCTCACCGAGCCGACGGCGTGGGTCTTCGGCAACGAGGCCCACGGCCTGCCCGCCGACGTCCTCGAGCGCACCGACCTCGCCGTCCGGATCCCGCTGTACGGCAAGGCGGAAAGCCTCAACCTGGCCACCGCGGCGGCCGTCTGCGTATACACGAGCGCGATGGCGGCACGTCGCTGACCAGCCGCTAGGCTGCCCCGGTATCCACTGTGGTCACCTGGGGGAAATCATGGGCAGGCTCGCCCGTTCGTTCGCGCTGTTCTCCGCTTCGCTGAAGGTGCTGCGCGCCCACAAGGGCCTGGCGTGGTTCCCGGTACTCGCCGGCACCACCGGGCTGCTGGTCGCCGCGGCGTTCCTCACCCCGGCGTTCTTCACCGTCGACCTCGCGGGCGAGCATTTCCGGCCCAGCGTCGGCACGTACGTGCTGCTGGCGGCGTTCTACCTCGTCTCGGCGTTCACCACGATCTTCTTCAACGCCGCCCTGATCTCCCAGGCGGACCTCGCGCTGCGCGGCGACGGCGGCGTCCCGGGCGTCGGCACGGGCCTGGCCGCGGCGGCCCGGCGCTGGCCGGCGCTGCTCGGCTGGGCCGGTCTCACCGCGACGGTCAGCCTGGTGCTGCGCACGATCGAGGAGCGGCTCGGCTTCCTCGGCAGCATCGTCAGCGGCCTGGTCGGCCTGGCCTGGCGACTCACGACGTTCCTCGTGCTGCCAGTCGTCATGCTCGAGGGCGTCGGAGTGAAGGCGGGCGTCAAGCGCTCGGTCGAGCTGTTCCGGCGCACCTGGGGCGAGAACGTCGCGGGCACCGCGGGCATCGGCCTGGTCGGCTTCCTGCTCACCCTGGCCGGGTACGTCGTGTTCCTCGGCGCCGGCTTCCTGCTCGGCGGCACGGCCACCGTGTTCGTCGCGGTCGGGCTGGCGATCGTCTGGACCCTGCTCGTCGCCGTCTTCACCACGACTTTGTCCGTTATCTACCAGACGGCGCTGTACCGCTACGCCGCCGACGGCGTGGTGCCCGGCGAATTTGCGTCGGTCGACTTCGCCGACGCGTTCCGCGAGCGCTGACCGCGCATCCGCGCGCCCCGGGGCGACCGGGGGCACGCGGACCCGATCCCATAGACTTTTCCCACCTTTGACCTCTCGTGCGCCGCGTGTCCGGCGGCGCGCGAACGAACCAGTCCCAGCGGACGCCGAGGAGTTATGTCCGGAGCCAAGGAGAACGAAGCCCAGGGCGCGGTGCTCGCCCCCGAGACGCTGCAGGAAGCGGTCAAGGCCGCCGAAGCCGCGTTCGCCGCCGCCACCGGGCTCGAAGCGCTGGCCGAGGTCAAGCCGGCTCACCTCGGCGACCAGTCCCCGGTGGGCCTGGCTCGCCGTGAGATCGGCGCCCTGCCCAAGTCGGAGAAGGCCGAGGCGGGCAAGCGCGTCAACGAGGCCCGCCAGGCCGTCCAGGCGGCCTTCGACAAGCGCCGCGCCGAGCTCCAGGTGGAGCGCGACGAGCACGTGCTGCGCGAGGAGGCCGTCGACGTCACGCTCCCGTGGGACCGCGTCCCGCGCGGGGCCCGGCACCCGATCAGCACCATCTCCGAGCGCGTCGCCGACGCGTTCGTCGCGATGGGCTACGAGGTCGCCGAGGGCCCGGAGCTCGAAGCCGAGTGGTTCAACTTCGACGCGCTGAACTTCGGCAAGGACCACCCCGCCCGCCAGCTGCAGGACACGTTCTACGTCGGCGAGGAGGACTCCGGCCTGGTGCTGCGCACGCACACCTCGCCGGTGCAGGCCCGCACGCTGCTGCACCGCGACCTGCCCGTGTACGTCGTCTGCCCCGGCCGGACGTACCGCACCGACGAGCTCGACTCGACGCACACCCCGGTGTTCACGCAGGTCGAAGGCCTCGCGGTGGACAAGGGCATCACCATGGCGCACCTCAAGGGCACGCTGGACGCCTTCGCCCGCGCGATGTTCGGCGAGAGCTCGAAGACGCGGCTGCGTCCGCACTTCTTCCCGTTCACCGAGCCGTCCGCCGAGGTGGACGTCTGGTTCGAGGAGAAGAAGGGCGGCCCCGGCTGGGTCGAGTGGGGCGGCTGCGGCATGGTCAACCCGAACGTCCTGCGCGCCTGCGGCATCGACCCCGAGGTGTACTCGGGCTTCGCCTTCGGCATGGGCATCGAGCGGACCCTGCAGTTCCGCAACGGGATCCCGGACATGCGCGACATGGTGGAGGGCGACGTCCGCTTCACCCTTCCCTTCGGAACGGAGGCGTAGTGCGAGTCCCCGTCAGCTGGCTGACCGAGCACCTCGACATCGGCGAGGAGGTCACGCCGCAGGACCTGGCCGACGCGTTCGTCCGGATCGGCATCGAGGTCGACGACCTCAAGCAGCTCGGGCCGGTGACCGGCCCGCTGGTCGTCGGCCGGGTGGCCGAGATCGAGGAGCTCACCGAGTTCAAGAAGCCGATCCGGTTCTGCCGCGTCGACGTCGGCGAAGAGGCCGAAGAACCCGAAGCGGCGGTCGTCGACGAAGACGACGAGGACGAGGACGACGACGAAGCCGGCGAGTTCGACGAGGGCCCGCACGGCATCCGGACCCGCGGCATCGTCTGCGGCGCCCGCAACTTCACCGAGGGCGACCTGGTCGTCATCGCGCTGCCGGGTGCGGTACTGCCCGGCGACTTCACCATCGCGTCGCGCAAGACCTACGGCCGGGTCAGCGACGGGATGATCTGCTCCGCCCGCGAGCTGGGCCTCGGCGACGACCACACCGGCATCCTGGTGCTGCCTTCCGGCACCGCGAGCCCGGGTGACGACGCGGCCGAGCTGCTCGGCCTCGGCGACACCGTCATCGAGCTGACGCCGACCCCGGACCGCGGCTACGCGCTGTCGGTCCGCGGCCTCGCGCGCGAGCTGTCGAACGCGCTGGACGTGCCCTTCGGCGACCCGGCGCTGCTGGAGGTCCCGGCGGCCGAGGGCGACGCCTGGCCGGTCCACGTCGAGGACCCGGAAGGCTGCCCGCGGTTCGTGCTCCGGCGCGTCACCGGCCTGGACGCGACCGCGCCGACGCCGTGGTGGATGCGGCGGCGGCTGATGCTGGCCGGCATCCGCTCCATCTCCCTGGCCGTCGACGTCACCAACTACGTGATGCTCGAGCTCGGGCACCCGCTGCACGCGTTCGCCACCAAGGCCATCCAGGGCGACCTGGTGGTCCGCCGGGCGAAGCCGGGCGAGAAGCTGACCACGCTCGACGACGTCGAGCGCACGCTCGACCCGGACGACGTGGTCATCGCCGACGACAGCGGCGCCATCTCGCTCGCCGGCACGATGGGCGGCGCGAGCACCGAGATCACGCCCGAGAGCACCGACGTGCTGCTCGAGGCGGCGCACTGGAACCCGGCCGCGATCAGCCGCACCGCCCGCCGGCACAAGCTGTTCTCGGAGGCCGCGAAGCGGTTCGAGCGGTTCACCGACCCGCAGCTGTGCGCGGCCGCCGTCGAGCTGGCCGCGCGCCTGCTGCGCCAGTACGGCGACGCCTCGATCCGGCCCGGCCGCACCGACGAGGGCTCGGTCGAGCCGAACCCGGCCGTCAAGATGCCGATCAACATGCCCGACAAGGTCGCGGGCGTGAACTACCAGCGTGGCGTGACCGTCCGGCGCCTGTCCCAGATCGGCTGCAAGGTCTCGGTCAGCACGGGCGATGACGGCACCGGCCTGGTCACGGCGATCCCGCCGAGCTGGCGCGGCGACCTGCGCCAGCCCGCCGACCTCGTCGAGGAGGTGCTGCGCCTGGAGGGGTACGACAGCATCCCGTCGACGCTGCCCGCCGCCCCGGCCGGCCGCGGCCTGACCGACGTCCAGCGGCGCGTCCGCAGCGTTTCCCGGGCGCTGGCCGAGGCCGGGTACGTCGAGGTGCGCCCGTTCCCGTTCATCAGCGACACGGTGTGGGACGCCTTCGGCCTGCCGGCGGACGACGTCCGCCGCAACACGGTCGTGGTCCGCAACCCGCTGGAGGCCGACCGCAACCGGCTTGCCACCACGCTGCTGCCGGGCCTGCTGGACACGCTGCAGCGCAACGTGTCCCGCGGGATGAAGGACGTCGCGCTCTACCACATCGGCCAGGTGGTGCTGCCCGCGCCGAACCCGCTGAAGGTGCCGGACCTCGGCGTCGACGGGCGGCCTTCGGACGAGGAGCTGGCCCTGCTGGAGGCCGCGGTGCCGCAGCAGCCGCTGCACGTCGCCGTGGTGCTCGCCGGCAAGCGTCACCGCGCCGGCTGGTGGGGCGCCGGCGAGCCGGCGAACTGGGCCGACGCGGTGCAGGCCGCCCGGACGATCGCCGAGGCCGCCGGGATCGAGCTGACGGTGCGGGCCACCGACCTGCCGCCGTGGCACCCGGGCCGCTGCGCCCAGCTGCGGGTCGGCGACTGGCCGGTCGGCCACGCCGGCGAGCTGCACCCCAAGGTGGTCGAGGCCCTCGGCCTGCCACCGCGGACGGTGGCGATGGAGCTGGACCTGGACGCGATCCCGCTGCCGGACTCCCGCCCGGCACCGAGCGTGTCGGGGTACCCGCCGGTCCTGCTGGACGTGGCTCTGGTCGCGGCGGCGGACGTGCCGTCGGCGGACCTGGCGGCGGTCTTGCGCGAAGGCGCGGGCGAGCTGCTCGAGGACATCACGCTGTTCGACGTGTACGCGGGCGAGCAGGTCGGCGAGGGCAAGCGATCCCTGGCGTACAAGCTCCGCTTCCGAGCGGCCGACCGCACCCTGACGGTCGACGAGGCAACCAAGGCCCGCGACGCGGCAGTGGCAGCGGCCGGCGAGCGCTTCGAGGCAACGCTGCGCGCCTGACCAGCGGCAAGCCACACCGGGAGGGGCCAGGAAACTGGCCCCTCCCGCCATTTCCCCAACCACCCACCGAGCCCCGGCTTTCGCACCAGCCAACCCGCACAAAGACGCGCCCCGCCAACCGCGGCCGCCCCACCCGGATCCCGGGACGCCCAGGCCCGCGCCCCTACCGCCCACGTACGCGTGTCGTCCATCCAGGTACGCGTGTCGTCCGCTCCGGTACGCGTGTCGTCCAGCCGGGTACGCGAGTCGTCCGCTCAGGTACGCATGTCGTCCATCCGGATCCGCCGCCCGACCGCGCCCGATCCTCAGCCGATGTGCTTGAGCGCCTCCCGCCGGGACAGTCCCGACAATCCGGGATGATCGTCCACAAACGGCCGGACCCAGTCCGGTGCCGTCTTCGCGTAGTCGCGCAGGGCCCAGCCGATTCCCTTGCACAGGAAGAACTCCGGCTCGGGGATCGCCGGCTCGATCGCGCGGGTGAGCAGGTCGGTGTCCGTTTCCTCCTTGGCGCCGATCTGGCAGATGATCGCCGTGCGGCGGCGCCACAGGTCCTCGTCGGCCGCCCAGCTCAGCATGATCGGCGTGACCCGGTCCCGGTCGGCGCGCAGGATCGGGCCGATCCGGCGGATGGCGAGCTCGTCCACGTGGTCCCACCACGCGCCGCTGACGATCATCTCCTCGTACATCGGCACCAGGTCCGGGTCCTGCCACTGCCGGTACGCCCGGTGCCCGGAAAGCGCGATGGCCGCGTAGCGCTCTTCGCGGAATTCCGCTGCCCGCCACAACTCCAGCACGGTCTCCGTGTATGTCACCCGATCGGGCAGTATGTGGTCGGCCAGGACCCGCTTGAGAAGCACGCTTCGCTCGGGTGAAGCCACCCCGCGGAACGGCATCGCCGACTTCATGTACGCCTGCATCGCCGGCGCCTTCACCGGGTCGGCCAGGTCGGCCAGCCCGGTGCGGACCGCCTTGACCAGCTGTTCGTCTGCGCTCATGCGCCCTCCCGTCGTGCTCCGGCGGTCCGGAGCGTACTGCCGCGCACCGACAGTTTCGGTGCGCCGAGACCGGCGCAGGTCCCGACGAAAGACGGATGGCGGAAGTCGCGCCGGTCGACGAGATTGGCGAAGGTTGCCGGTAGTTTCGCCGGAATCCGGCGAACTCTGTCCGATGAGGATGAAAAGGACGACTGTGAAGAGAATCGTTGCCGCTGTCGCCGCCGCGGGGCTCGCGGCCGGGCTGATGGCCGCCGCGCCCGCCGCTTCGGCGGACCCCGGGGTGCAGTTCAGCCCCGCGCCGATCGCCTGGGGGCCCTGCGCGTCGGCGAGCCTGAAGGCCGCGGGTGCCGAGTGCGGCTTCCTCGACGTGCCGATGGACTACGCGAAGCCGGGCGGGGCGAAGGTCTCCGTCGCGGTGTCGCGGATCAAGCACAAGACCCCGCAGTCGCAGGGGATCATGCTGGTGAACCCGGGCGGCCCCGGCGGATCCGGCCTCGGGCTCTCGGTGCTCGGCAAGTACGTGCCGAACCACGCGGGGGACAACTACGACTGGATCGGCTTCGACCCGCGGGGCGTCGGGTCCAGCAAGCCGTCGGTCAGCTGCGACGGGAACTACTTCAGCTACAACCGCCCGGCGTACGTGCCGAACAAGCCGGGACTCGAGAAGACCTGGCTCGACCGCTCCAAGGGCTACGCCGACGCCTGCAAGAAGAACGGCGCGATCCTCGACCACCTCAAGACGACCGACGTCGCGCAGGACATGGACAGCCTGCGCAAGGCGCTGGGCGAGAAGCAGATCAACTACTACGGCTTCTCCTACGGCACCTACCTCGGCCAGGTGTACAGCACGCTGTACCCGAAGAACGTCCGCCGGATGGTGCTGGACGGCAACGTCGACCCCCGGAAGGTCTGGTACGAGGCCAACCTCGACCAGGACGTCGCGTTCGACAAGAACATCAGGACCTACTTCGCCTGGCTCGCGTCCTACGACAGCGTCTACCACCTCGGCAAGACCGGCTCCGCCGTCGAGAAGCTCTGGTACGACACGCAGCGCAAGCTCACCAAGAAGCCGGCGGGCGGCGTCATCGGCGGTGACGAGTGGACGGACATCTTCCTGCAGGCCGGCTACTACGTCTTCGGCTGGGTCGACATGGCCGAGGCCTTCGACGGTTTCGTCCACAAGGGTGACTGGCAGACGCTGAAGTCGCTCTACGACGACTCGAACCCGCCCGGCGAAGACAACGGCTTCGCCGTGTACGCGGGCGTGCAGTGCACGGACGTCCAGTGGCCGACGAACTGGAACAAGTGGCGCGCCGACAACTGGCTGACCTACTTCAAGGCCCCGTTCGAGACCTGGGGCAACGCCTGGTTCAACGCGCCCTGCGTGTTCTGGCCGGCGAAGGCGGGCAAGCCGGTGGACATCGACGGCCGCAAGGTGGCCGGGGCGCTGCTGATCAGCGAGGAGCTGGACGCGGCGACGCCGTACGCCGGCAGCCTCGAGGTCCGGAAGCGGTTCCCGAACTCGAGCCTGATCAGCGCGCCCGGTGGCACGACGCACGCCGGCTCGCTGTCCGGGGTGTCCTGTGTGGACGACAAGATCGCCGACTACCTGGCGACCGGCAAGCTGCCGAAGCGCCAGCCCGGCAACCACTCGGACGTCCAGTGCGACCCGGTGCCGGCGCCGGTGCCCGACGGTGCCTCGGCGCAGAAGTCGGACAGCTCCGCGAAGGCCGCGCAGGAGAAGCAGAGCACGCTGGCCCAGCTGCTGCACTTCTGAGCTAAATCGACGCAGTCCGCTGCCCCGGTCCGGTTCGCCCGGACCGGGGCAGTGTCTTTGCCGGCTCATCCGCCGCTGGTCCATCGTGGCCTCCCGATCACGTGGTGTGGTCGAGGAGGGACGTTAGGCGAGGGGTCCGACAGTTTCGGAGCGAAACCGCCCGTGAGCAGTGCGTGGCCGAAAATTGTCGGGGGTGCGCGCTAGCTTCGTGGCATGTCGATCATCGAAGAGCGCCGGACCGAGATCCGGGCACAGGAAATCACCTACCAGATCGCGGTCGCCACCAGGACGGACGACGACCGCGCCGAACCGACTCCGCGGGTGATGATCACCCTGGAAGCCGGCGGTCCCGGCGGCGAACCGGTCGCCGAGGGCAGCCTCGACCTGGACGTCGCGGTGGCGGCCACGGTCGCCGACCTCGTCGCCGACGGTCTGCTGTCGGCGACCGGCGGAAACCGGGGGCCGAGACGAAGATCCGCGGGCCGTCCTGCCCAGCAGGGCCGCCCGTGGAACGAGGAGATGGACGCGGAGCTGGAGAACCGGTGGATCGCGGGCGAGAGCGTCGCGCAGATCGCGGCGTTCTTCGAGCGCACCCCCGGCGGCATCCGCGCCCGGCTGCCCCGCGTGGGCTGCGACCCGGAGAACCCGGCCTGCTACCTCCCCGTGCCCCCGAGCAGGCGCACGGACCTGGACGGGGAGGAGCCCACCTGACCGACGGCGGGCCGGTCCACAGTGGACCGGCCCGCCTCCGTCGTCCTTCGCCCCCTTCGAACGGAGTCGTCCCGATGTCTTTCGATTTCGCTGTGTGGCTCGAACCCGCGGTCGTCACCGCGGCGCAAGCGATGCGGCGTACTCCCGCCCGGCATTTCTGTGTCGAGGTCGCGGACCGGGCTCGTGTCGTCCAGGTGTCATCGGCTTCGCGCGCCGGCGGCTGCGGTCGCGCGGTCCGCGAGCACCCGCAGGTGCGCCACCAGCTCGGGTGGCTCCTCGACGGTGAACGCGCACCCCACCCCCAGCAACCGGAACGCGAGCCAGTCCAGCGTGTCCCCGGAGCTCCGCCACCGGCACCGGCCGCCGTCCAGGTCGGTCAGCTCGCCGGCCGCCGCGCCGAGGCGGGGCGCGACCAGTGCCGCGGGTTCCGCCAGCACGGCCACCGCGCGGTACGTCGGCACGAGGTCGTAGAGCCGTTCGACGACGTACGCGGCCAGGTCCGTCGCGGGTGGCTTCCGCGGAACAGCGCGGCCACCGGTCGCCTGGGCGTCGCGGACCCGGTCGGCTCGGAACACGCGCCAGTCCGCGCGGTCGAGGTCGTAGGCCACCAGGTACCAGCGGCGCCCGGTGGCGACCAGCCGGAGCGGTTCGGCCCGGCGCCGCGTCTCGGCCCCGTCGTTCGCGCGGTAGCGGAAGCGGACCGTCTCGTGGTTGGTGATCGCGCCGGCGAACACCGTCAGCTGGGCCGGGTCGACCGCCGGTCCCGCGGCCGGCACGGCGACCGTCGCCGCGCCGATCGTGCCCACCCGGCGGCGCAGCCGCGCCGGCAGGACCTGCTCCAGCTTGGCCAGCGCCCGCACGGACGCCTCCTCGATCCCGGCGACGGTCTGCCCCGCGGCGGTCCGCAGCCCCACCGCGATCGCGACGGCTTCGTCGTCCTCGAGCACCAGCGGCGGCATCGCGGTGCCGGCCACCAGCCGGTAGCCACCCGCGACCCCGCGGCTGGCCTCGACCGGGTAGCCGAGCTCGCGCAGCCGCTCGACGTCGCGGCGGATCGTCCGCGGGCTGACGCCGAGCCGGTCGGCGAGCTCGCTGCCCGGCCACTCCCGGGGTGTCTGGAGCAGCGAGAGCAGGCCGAGCAGCCGCGCCGGGGTGTCCGTCATCCGCCCAGCATCCCAAGGTTCCGGCTCGATGCTGCCGGCGAGGTGAGCGGCTCGCCAGGCCGGGCCCGCCCGGCGAGGTGCGGCACGTCGAAGGAGGTCGCCGGTAGTGCGCGCGCGACGACTCGCGGCCCGAGCTTCCCAAGGTGGCGGGCACCACTTCCCGGTAATCCTGTTTGTTTAGCCTTGCAAGGGCGTGCATAATCATGCGTATGACGGTGAACATCGCGGTGGCCGGAGCCAGCGGGTACGCGGGCGGCGAACTCCTGCGCCTGCTCCTGGCCCATCCCGAGGTCGAGATCGGCACGCTCACGGCCGCCAGCAGCGCCGGCACGAAGCTCGGCGTCCACCAACCACACCTCGTCCCGCTCGCCGACCGGGTCCTCGCGGAGACGACGCCGGAGACCCTCGCCGGTCACGACGTCGTGTTCCTCGCCCTGCCCCACGGGCACTCGGCGGAGATCGCGGCGCAGCTCGGCCCGGACGTCCTGGTCGTCGACCTCGGCGCCGACCACCGCCTCGCCGACCCGGCCGACTGGCAGCGCTGGTACGGCGGCGACCACGCCGGCCAGTGGCCGTACGGCCTGCCCGAACTCCCCGGCGCCCGCGAGAAGCTCACCGGGACCAAGCGCGTCGCCGTGCCCGGCTGCTTCCCGACCGGTGGCTCGCTGGCCCTCGCGCCCGCCTTCGCCGCCGGGCTGATCGAGCCGGACGTCACGGTCGTCGCCGTCACCGGCACCTCGGGCGCCGGCAAGAGCCTCAAGCCGAACCTGCTCGGCTCGGAGGTGATGGGCTCGGCGAGCGCGTACGGCGTCGGCGGCGCCCACCGCCACACCCCCGAGTTCGCGCAGAACCTCTCGGCCGTCGCGGGGGAGAAGGTCACCGTGTCCTTCACCCCGGTGCTCGCGCCGATGCCCCGCGGCATCCTCACCACGGCGAGTGCCCCGCTGAAGGCCGACGTCGACGAGGCCGCCGCCCGCGCGGCGTACGAGAAGGCCTACGACGCGGAACCATTCGTCCAGCTGCTGCCCGCGGGTGCCTGGCCGACCACCTCGGCCACGCTCGGCTCGAACAACGTCCAGCTGCAGGTCACGGTCGACGCCGACGCGAAGCGCCTGGTCGTCGTCGCCGCGATCGACAACCTCACCAAGGGCACCGCCGGCGGTGCCGTCCAGTCGATGAACCTGGCCCTCGGTCTCCCCGAGACCACCGGCCTTTCCACCGTAGGAGTGGCACCGTGACCGTCACCGGCCCCCAGGGCTTCCGCGCCGCCGGCGTCGCCGCCGGGATCAAGGCATCCGGCGCGCTCGACTTCACGCTGGTCGTCAACGACGGCCCGCTCGACGTCGCGGCCGGCGTGTTCACCCGCAACGTCATCAAGGCCGCGCCGGTGCTGTGGTCGCAGGAGGTGCTCAAGCAGCAGCGGCTCAAGGCCGTCGTCCTCAACTCGGGCGGCGCCAACGCGGCCACCGGCCCCGGCGGCTTCCAGGACACCCACGCCACGGCCGAAAAGGTCGCCGAAGTGCTGCAGGCGGGCGCGATCGAGGTCGCCGTCTGCTCCACCGGCCTGATCGGCGAACGGCTGCCGATGGAGGCGGTCCTGTCCGGCGTGGACACCGCGTTCAAGGCCCTCGACGCGAGTGCCGAAGCGAGCCTGAACGCCGCCACCGGCGTGATGACCACCGACTCGAAGCCCAAGCAGGCCTTCGCGAAGCACGACGACGGCTGGAGCGTCGGCGGCTTCGCCAAGGGCGCGGGCATGCTCGCGCCGAACCTCGCCACCATGCTCTCGGTGCTGACCACCGACGCCGTGGTGAGCAAGGAAGCCCTCGACCGGGCCCTGCGCGCGGCCACGCACGTGACCTTCGACCGCCTCGACGTCGACGGCGGCACGTCCACCAATGACACCGTCCTGGTCCTCGCCTCCGGCGCGAGCGGTGTCGAGCCGACCGAAGCGGAGCTCACCGAGCTGCTCACGAAGGTCAGCCTCGACCTCGTCCTCCAGCTGCGCGCCGACTCCGAAGGCGCGACGAAGGACGTCAACATCACCATCCAGGGCGCCGAGTCCGAGGCCGACGCGATCGCGGTCGCCCGCACGATCGCCGAGGACAACCTGGTCAAGACCGCGCTGTTCGGCTCCGACCCGAACTGGGGCCGGATCGCGATGGCGCTGGGCCGGGTACCGGCCCGCATCGACCCGGAAACCGTGTCGATCGCGATCAACGGCGTCACCCTCTTCGCCCAGGGGATGCCCGCTTCCGACCGGTCGGAAGCCGACCTCACCGCGCGCGACATCGAGATCGTCGTCGACCTCGGGGTCGGCGGCGAGGCGGCCACGATCTACACCACGGACCTTTCGCACGGTTACGTCGAAGAGAACAGCGCGTACTCCTCATGACCCAGGAGGCACTGATTTCCGCGGACGAAAGACTCGCGACGGCGGCCGAGAAGGCCGGGGTCCTCATCGAAGCGCTGCCCTGGCTGCAGCGCTTCCACGGCGCCACCGTGGTGGTGAAGTACGGCGGCAACGCCATGATCGACGACCAGCTGAAGGCGGCCTTCGCCGAGGACATGGTGTTCCTCCGGCTGGCCGGCCTGCGGCCGGTGGTCGTGCACGGCGGCGGCCCGCAGATCACCGCGATGCTCAAGCGCCTCGGCGTCGAAGGCGAGTTCAAGGGTGGGCTGCGCGTCACCACGCCGGAGACGATGGACATCGTCCGGATGGTGCTCACCGGGCAGGTCAGCCGCGAGCTGGTCGGGCTGATCAACGCCCACGGGCCGTACGCGGTCGGCATCTCCGGCGAGGACGCCCGGCTGTTCACCGCCGAGCGCAAACAGGCCACTGTGGACGGTGAACAGGTCGACATCGGGCTCGTCGGCGAGGTCGCCGAGGTCAACCCGGACGCGGTGCTCGACATCGTCAACGCCGGGCGCATCCCGGTGGTGTCCACCGTCGCGCCGGACGTCGAAGGTGTGGTGCACAACGTCAACGCCGACACCGCGGCGGGTGCGCTGGCGGCCGCGCTCGGTGCCGAAAAGCTCGTCGTGCTCACCGACGTCGAAGGCCTGTACGCGAACTGGCCGGACCGGTCGTCGCTGATCGACCGCATTCGCGTCGACCACCTCGAGCCGATGCTGCCCACCCTGGCCAGCGGCATGATCCCGAAGATGGAGGCGTGCGTGCGCGCCATCCGCGGCGGTGTGCGCCGGGCGCACGTGATCGACGGCCGCCTCGCCCACTCGGTGCTGCTGGAGGTCTTCACCTCCCGCGGCATCGGCACCATGGTCTTCCCCGAAACGGAGCTCCCGTGACCGACCTCAAGTCCAATGTGGACGGCCAGCAGCACTGGCAGTCCGCGCTCATGGACAACTACGGCACGCCCAGCCTGACGCTCGTCCGCGGCGAAGGCGCGAAGGTGTGGGACGCCGACGGCAAGGAGTACCTCGACCTGGTCGGCGGCATCGCCGTCAACGCGCTCGGCCACGCGCACCCGGCGGTCGTCGAAGCCGTCACCGCGCAGATCAAGCAGCTCGGCCACACCTCGAACCTGTACGTCAACCCGGTGGCCGTCGAGCTCGCCGAGACGCTGCTCGACGTCGCCGGCCTGACCGGCAACGGCAAGGTCCTCTTCGTCAACTCCGGCGCCGAGGCCAACGAAGCCGCGCTGAAGATCAGCCGGCTGACCGGGCGCACCAAGGTGATCGCCGCCGAAGGCGCGTTCCACGGCCGGACCATGGGCTCGCTGACGCTGACCGGCCAGCCCGGCAAGCGCGACCCGTTCAAGCCGCTGGTGCCCGGGGTGGAGCACGTGCCGTTCGGGGACGTCGCGGCGCTGAAGGCGGCCGTCGACACCGAGACCGCGGCCGTCTTCCTGGAGCCGGTGCTCGGCGAGGCCGGCGTCATCCCGGCGCCGGACGGCTACCTGCAGGCCGCCCGCGAGATCACCAAGGCCACCGGCACGCTCCTGGTGCTCGACGAGGTGCAGACCGGCCTTGGAAGGCTCGGCACCTGGTTCGGCTTCCAGCAGGCCGGCGTCGTCCCGGACGTGATCACGCTGGCCAAGGGCCTCGGCGGCGGGCTGCCGCTGGGCGCGGTGATCGGCGTCGGCGCGGCGGGCGACCTGCTCAAGCCCGGCCAGCATGGCACCACCTTCGGCGGCAACCCCGTGTGCTGCGCGGCCGGCCTGGCCGTGGTGAAGACCATCGCCGCGGACGGCCTGCTCGACCACGTCTCGACGCTGGGCAAGGACATCGCGGCGGGCGTCGAGGCGCTCGGCCACCCGCTCGTCGCCGGGGTGCGCGGCGCCGGCCTGCTGCTCGGCATCGCCCTGCGCAAGCCCGTCTCGGGCGCGGTCGCCAAGGCAGTGCAGGACGCGGGCTACCTCGTCAACCCGGTCGCGCCCGACACCATCCGGCTCGCGCCGCCGCTCGTGCTCGACGCCGAGCAGGCCGGCGGCTTCCTCGCCGCACTCCCGAACGCGCTCGACTCCACCACGAAGGACGCCGACTGATGCTCCGCCACTTCCTCCGCGACGACGACGTCAGTCCCGTCGAGCAGAAGGCCATCCTCGACCTCGCCGACGCGCTGAAGGCCGACCCGCTGGGCACCAAGACCCTGGCCGGCAAGTCGATCACGGCCATCTTCGAGAAGAACTCGACCCGCACCCGGTTCTCGTTCGAGGTGGGCATCAGCCAGCTCGGCGGGCACCCGGTGATCGTCGACGGCCGTTCGATGCAGCTCGGCCGCGAAGAGACGATCGAGGACACTTCGCGGGTCCTGTCGCGCTACGTCGACGGGATCGTGTGGCGGACCTTCGCGCAGAAGCGCATCGAGGCGATGGCGTCGGCGGCGTCGATCCCGGTCGTCAACGCGCTGACCGACGAGTTCCACCCGTGCCAGGCGCTCACCGACCTGATGACCATCCGGGAGCGCAAGGGGAAGCTCGAGGGCCTCACCCTCGTCTACCTCGGTGACGGCGCCAACAACATGGCGCACTCGCTGCTGCTCGCCGGGGTCACCGCCGGGATGCACGTCCGTGTGGTCTCGCCGCTCGGGTTCCAGCCCGACCAGCAGGTCATGCTCGACGCCAAGACGCGCGGCGAGGAGACCGGCGGCACCGCCACGGTGTTCACCGACCCGTACGCGGCGGTCGCCGGCGCGGACGTGCTCGTCACCGACACGTGGACGTCGATGGGGCAGGAGAACGACGGGCTCGACCGGGTGGGCCCGTTCCGCGCCCTGCAGGTCAACACCGAGCTGCTGAAGAAGGCCGCGGACGACGCGATCGTCCTGCACTGCCTGCCCGCGCACCGCGGCTGGGAGATCACCGACGAGGTGATCGACGGTCCGGCCAGCGCGGTCTGGGACGAAGCCGAAAACCGGCTGCACGCCCAAAAGGCCCTGCTGGTCTGGTTGTTCGAAGAGAGCCGACGATGACCAGCAGCCGGGTGGGGCGGCAGGCGCGGATCACCGAACTCGTGTCGACGATGACGATCCGCAGCCAGACCGAGCTGGCCAAGCTGCTGGCGGCCGAGGGCATCGAGGTCACCCAGGCGACGCTGTCGCGCGACCTCGACGAGCTGGGCGCGGTCAAGCTGCGCGGGCCCGACTCGGGCGCGCCGGTCTACGTCATCCCCGAGGACGGCAGCCCCGTCCGCGGGGTGCAGGGCGGCACGTCGCGGCTCTCCCGGCTGCTCGCGGAGCTGATGGTCTCGGCCGACTCGTCCGGCAACCTGATGGTGCTGCGGACCCCGCCCGGCGCCGCGCAGTTCCTGGCCAGCGCCATCGACCGGGCGGCGCTCGAAGAGGTCGTCGGCTCGATCGCGGGCGACGACACCGTCGCGGTGATCGCGCGCGAACCCCTGACGGGCAAGGGTCTGGCCGAACGGTTCGCCGCCCTCGCCCAACGATCGGCGGACGAGGGACCACCATGATCACGATCGGCGATGTCTTCCCGGCCGAGGGCGAATTCCTCGCGCCGGACGAGGTCGTCGTGACCTACGACAGCGGGGTGCCGGTCGCGATCGACGGCGAGACCGTCTCCGTCGCCGAAGCACACCGGATGCTGAGCGCACGCGGTGAAGCACAGAGAATCGGCCGCCGCGAAGCCTGCGCCGCGCTCGAACGGCGGGCCTGCCGCGGATATGCCAGTGTCCGCCTGGTCCTGTACGACGGCCGGATCACGGTCGCCTGAACACACGAACACCGAGGAGAAGCGAGAACAGTGAGCGGGAACGAGCAGCCGGTGCAGCTGTGGGGCGGCCGGTTCGCCAGTGGTCCGGCGGAGGCCATGGCGGCGCTGAGCGCGTCGACGCACTTCGACTGGCGCCTGGCGCCCTACGACATCGCCGGGTCCCGCGCGCACGCCCGCGTGCTGAGCAAGGCGGGCCTGCTCACCGAGGACGAGCTGACCGGCATGCTGGCCGCGCTGGACACGCTCGCGCAGGACGTCGCGGCGGGGAAGTTCACCCCGACGATCGCCGACGAGGACGTGCACACGGCCCTCGAACGCGGCCTCCTCGAGCGGGCGGGCACCGAGCTCGGCGGCAAGCTGCGCGCCGGCCGCTCGCGCAACGACCAGGTGGCCACGCTGTTCCGGATGTGGCTGCGCGACGCGTCCCGCCGGGTCGTCGCCGGCACGCTCGACGTCATCGACGCGCTGGTGTCGCAGGCGAAGCGGCACCCGGACGCGATCCTGCCCGGCCGCACCCACCTGCAGCACGCCCAGCCGGTGCTGCTCGCGCACCACCTGATGGCCCACGGCCAGGCGCTGCTGCGCGACGTCTCGCGGCTGCAGGACTGGGACGCGCGCACGGCCGAGTCGCCGTACGGCTCGGGCGCGCTCGCCGGCTCGTCGCTGGGCCTCGACCCCGAGGCCGTCGCCGAGGAGCTGGGGTTCGCGACGAGCGTCGAGAACTCCATCGACGGCACGGCTTCCCGTGACTTCGTCGCCGAGTTCGCCTTCGCCGTCGCGATGCTCGCGGTGAACCTGTCCCGGATCGCCGAAGAGGTGATCATCTGGAACACCGCCGAGTTCGGCTACGTCACGCTGGACGACGCCTGGGCGACCGGCAGCTCGATCATGCCGCAGAAGAAGAACCCGGACGTCGCGGAGCTGACCCGCGGCAAGGCGGGCCGGCTGATCGGCAACCTCACCGGCCTGCTGGCCACGCTCAAGGCGCAGCCGCTGGCCTACAACCGCGACCTGCAGGAGGACAAGGAGCCGGTGTTCGACTCGGTCGAGCAGCTGGAACTCCTGTTCCCGGCGATCGCCGGGATGCTCGCCACGCTGACGTTCCACACCGACCGGCTCGCCGAGCTGGCCCCGGCCGGCTTCACGCTGGCCACGGACATCGCGGAATGGCTGGTGCGCCAAGGCGTCCCGTTCCGCGTCGCGCACGAGGCCGCGGGCGAAAGCGTCCGTGTCGCCGAGGCCCGCGGCGCCGGCCTGGACGAGCTGACGGACGAGGAGTTCGAGAAGATCAACCCGGCGCTCACCCCGGAGGTGCGGGCCGTGCTGACTGTCGAAGGTTCGGTGAAGTCCCGCGACGCCCGCGGTGGCACCGCGCCGGTCCGCGTGGCCGAGCAGCGCGCGCGGCTCGAAGAGCGCGTGACCGCCGCTCGTCAGTGGCTCAACTGAGGGATTTGCGGAGCTTGGCCCGGACGGCCCGCGTGGCCACCGGGCCGAGCCCGTCCAGGACGTCGACGAGCACGGCCAGCTGCTCCAGCGCGGTCACGGCCTGCTCGGCGCCCTCGGGGTCGACGGTCTCGAACAGCGACAGCCCGAGGAACCCCGACGACACGGCGTGGGCCAGCCCGGCGGGGTCGGCCAGCTCGGCCAGCGGCGACCCCTCGAGCACGCGCTCGAGGGCCGTCCGGACCTCGGTGATCCACTTGTCCAGGCCTTCGCGGGTGGCCTCCGAGAGCCGTTCGCTGCCTTGCGCCCCGGCCAGCGTCTGGGCCAGCACGGCGAGGTTGCCCTCGGCGCGTTCGGCGACCCGGATCTCACGGCCGAGCTGCAGCAGGTCGCCGACCGAGTTCACGGCGGCGAAGCGCTCGCGGTAGAGCGAGACCCGGGCTTCGGTCGCGAGGATGCACGCCTGCGCGACGAGCTCCTCGACGCTGCCGAAGTGGTAGAAGATCAGCGCCTGGTTCGCGCCGGCCGCGGTCGCGACCGACCGGGCGGAGACCGCGGTGATGCCCTGGTGCCGGACGATCTCGAGCACGCCGTCCACGAGCTTCTGCTTCGTGTCCCGCGAGCTGGAGTTCCGGCCGGTGCCCATCAGTCCATGACCTTCTCACGAAGCGGCTTGACCGCCCCGCTGACCCCGCCGCGGACATCGACGAATCTCGGGGTGAAGCCGCCTTCGTAGCCGAACAGCGGCCCGAACCGCGGGTGGACGACGGCGACCTCGATCCGGAACTGCCCGCTCGCTTCGTCGAACCACTCCTCGACCTGGGCGGTGCCGGTGAGCACCCGTGGCAGGCCGGCCCGGATCGGGCCTTCCCGCAGCCTGAATTCGCCCGAGCGGATCCGGAACCCGCCGTCCGGCCGGGCCGACACGGTGAGGTCCACCGCCAGGTGCTGGTGCGTCCCCAGGTAGTCGACGAGCCCGCGCTCGGCGCCGTAGACCATCTGCGCGTCGAAGCGCCTTCGCCGTTTCGGGAGCTCGAAAGTGCGTACGAAGGACACGGTCTCGCGGCCGTGGCTGTCCACGTACGGGTAGTTCTCGATGGTGAACGGCACGTTCCGCCCGCGCTCGGGGAACAGGATGTGCCGCGTCGACCCGAGCCACAGGAACGGCAGGGTGAACCCGGGCCCGCGCCAGATCCGGTCCATCACGCCGTGGCCGATCATGCCGCGCCCGTCCGAGAGGGCGAGCCGTTCCCGCATCCGCGGGTGCAGGAGCGCGAAGTCCGCGCCGAGCGCGCGTGCGAAGACGCTCATGCCGGCACTCCGACCGGTCCGTCCGCGCGGTCACGCGGTCGCGTCCGGCCGCAGCGGGCGGCCGAGGGCGCGGTCAGGGGCTGGTCCTCGGGTGGGGTCCCGGTTTCGAGCCAGAGCCGCAACCGGTCGAACGACCAGGCCGTCATCCACCCGAAGACCGGCCGGAACACCCGGTCCGCCAGCTGTCCGGAGCGTCCCCAGCGGGTGCCGTAGTCGAAGCCGGTCACGAAGCGGACGCCGCCGTCGACCGGCGTGTACCGCCAGAACCCGGCACCCGCGCTGATCAGGGACAACGGGTCGGCGGAGGCGAACCGCAGCACCGATGTCCGCGAGCCGTCCGGCCAGGTGCGCGACGCCGCGCTCACCCCGACTCCGGTGACGGTGACCCCGAGGAACCGCGAGGCGTAGCGGAAGTGGCCGTCGTGCCCGGCGAGCGGGTTGATGTCGGCGAAGCGGAGGTCCCAGCGGCGATGCAGGTCCGGGTCCTGCGTGTGCCGCCACAACGTGTCCAGGTCCGTGCGGATCACGGTCTCGACGTAGAGCGCCTTCGGTCGCATCTGCCGGCTCCCCTCAGAGTTTGAGCGACTGCTCAATTCGACTGTAGTGAAGTTTGAGCGATCGCTCAAGTACTAGGGTGACCGGGACCCCGAGGGAGGTTCGCTTGAGCGGCGACGCAAGCCGGTTGTTCACCCGTGAGGAGCTGGCGCTCGACCCCGTCGACCTGGCGCACCTGCTGCTCGGCTCGGTGCTGGAGGCCACCGGCCCCGACGGCACCGTCGGCGTCCGGCTCGTGGAGGTCGAGGCCTACCGCGGCGAGGACGACCCGGCGTCGCACTGCTACCGCGGCCGCACCCCGCGCAACGCCGTCATGTGGGGGCCCGCAGGCCACCTGTACGTGTACTTCGTCTACGGGATGCACTTCTGCGCGAACGTCGTCGGCACCCACGAGGACATGCCCGGAGCGGTGCTGCTCCGCGCGGGCGAGGTCGTTGAAGGCCTCGACGTCGTCCGCAAGCGGCGCCCGAACGCCCGGGGGACCGGTGAACTGGCCAAGGGCCCGGCCATCCTGACGTCGGTGCTGCGCGTCGACCGCACGCAGAACGGCGTCGACCTGACCGACCCGGCGTCCCCGGTCCGGCTGCGCGTCGGCGAGCGCGTGCCGCCCGAGCGGATCCGCGTCGGCCCCCGGGTCGGCGTCGCGATGGCGATGGACACGCCGTGGCGCTTCTGGGACGGCGCGTCGCCGGCCGTGTCCACCTACCGCCGCGGCGGGAAGCGCCGGGTCCGACCCGCCGTTTAGTCGGTTGACCTGGTGCGGGAGGATCTACAGGCGTGAGCGAACACATCCTCGACGAGCTGTCCTGGCGCGGCCTCATCGCGCAGTCCACCGACATCGACGCCCTCCGGCGCGAGCTCGACCAGGGTCCCGTGACGCTCTATTGCGGCTTCGACCCCACCGCACCCAGCCTGCACGCCGGCAACCTGGTCCCGCTGCTCATGCTCAAGCGCTTCCAGCGCGCCGGGCACCGGCCGATCGTGCTGGCCGGCGGCGCGACCGGGATGATCGGCGACCCTCGCGACACCGGCGAGCGCACGCTGAACACGCTCGACGTCGTCGCCGAGTGGGCCGGGCGCATCCGCGGCCAGCTCGAACGGTTCGTCGACTTCGACGACTCGGTGACCGGGGCGATCGTCGAGAACAACCTCAACTGGACCGGCGAGCAGAACGTCCTGGAGTTCCTGCGCGACGTCGGGAAGCACTTCTCGGTCAACGTCATGCTCAACCGGGAGACGGTCAAGCGCCGGCTCGAGGGTGACGGCATGTCCTACACCGAGTTCAGCTACCTGCTGCTGCAGTCGCAGGACTACCTGCAGCTGTACCGCAAGTACGGCTGCAAGCTGCAGGTCGGCGGCTCCGACCAGTGGGGCAACCTCGTCGGCGGGGTCGACCTGATCCGCCGGACCGACGCGGCGGGCGCGCACGCGCTGACCGCGCCGCTGGTCACCGACGCCGAGGGCCGCAAGTTCGGCAAGTCCACCGGCGGCGGGAACCTCTGGCTCGACCCGGAGATGACCTCGCCGTACGCCTGGTACCAGTACTTCGTGAACGTGGGCGACGCCGACGTGATCCGCTACCTGCGGATGTTCACGTTCCTGAGCCAGGAGGAGATCGCCTCGCTGGCCGAGGACACCGAACAGCGTCCCCACCTGCGGGCCGCGCAGAAGCGGCTGGCCGAGGAGTTCACGATCCTCGTCCACGGTGAGGAGCAGACCCGGCAGGTGATCAACGCCAGCCAGGCGCTCTTCGGCCGCGGCGAGCTCGGCGAGCTGGACGAGCGCACGCTCGACGCGGCGATGGCCGAGGTGCCGAACGGCAAGGTCGACCCGTCCGGTGAGGTGACGATCGTCGACCTGCTGCTCGCCGGGGGACTGGTGGACAGCAAGGGCGCGGCACGCCGGACGGTCAAGGAGGGCGGCGCGTACGTGAACAACGTGAAGGTCGCCGACGAGGAGTGGAAGCCGTCCCTCGGGGACGCGCTGCACGGCAAGTGGCTGGTGGTCCGCCGGGGCCGCCGCAACGTCGCCGGCGTCGCCCTCGGCGGCTGACCGGCCCCGGTGGCCCGAAACAGGGTTCTGACCTGCGGGAACGCGGTTAAGGTACCCCCCTGTTTCGGGCCCTCATCCGGGGTGTAAAGTTCTCCAAGTCGCCAGGGAAACCGGGTGGCCGCCGGGACACGAACCAAGCTCTCGCTCACCGCGATTGAGTGGGTGTCCCACCAAAAACTGCTAGGAATACTCGATTCGAGTAAGGCCGTGTGAAAGCGGTGCGACTCGAGGTGTGTTGCTTGAGAACTCAACAGTGTGCTAGTGAACTAAGCCAGTAGAGCTTATATAGAACCTCGTATGAGGT
>NZ_JBVKDU010000008.1:0-10494 GCF_055633595.1 Amycolatopsis sp. NPDC114504
CGCGGCCCCGGCCAACGGCGCCCAGCCGGCCGGCACGCCTGGTCGACAACGCCCGCTAAGCGCTCGCTTCCACCTGAAAGCGCCGCCCCCCCCCGACCCCGCGCGGTCACGTCGCCCAGCTCGCCGGGAGGAACTCCTCAGGCTCGGGGTCCGGCCGCGGCCGGATCGCCGGCCCGCCCACCGCACCAGGCTCGCTCGCCGGCCGAGCCCCGATCCGCGGCCCCTCCGGCAGCAAGCCACCCAGCAGCTCTCGTCCCTGCCGCAGCGCGTCCGCCCCCGCCTCCGAAGCCAGCCGCAGGATCACCCCGGCCAGCTCCCGCGGCGACCGGTTCAGCGCCCACCGGTCGAACCGCAGGTCCACGAGCGCCCCGTGCAGGTCGACCGCCACCGCGACCCCGTCGCCCTCCGCGGCGGCCCGGATCGCCGCCAGCCGCGTCCCGTACCCCGGATCCGGCAGCGAAAAAGCGTCGTCGGCCAGCTCCGAAGCCGTCCTGAAAGGATTCACTGGGCCCGCCAGCTGTCCGGTGTGGTCGCTTCCGCGACCTCACCCGCCTCCGGCAGGCCGAGCCCGTCCACGTCGTGCCACAGCGACGCCGTCGCCCGCGCCGAGGCGGCCGCGGACAGCACCAGGATCCGGCGCGCCAGCTCGGCCGGCTCCAGCCTCAGCGCCGACGCCTCGAGCGTCAGCTCCTGCAGCGCCCCGCCCGGCGCGACCTCGACGGCGACCGTGCGGTCGGCGGCTTTTCCGGTGATCACGGGTGGACCCCTCCGTAGAACGTCGACGCCGAGAGCGTGTGCGTGTTCCGGCGGACGGCGTCCCCGGAGTTGCCCTCGATCATCGTGACCTGGTTGCCTTCGACCTTCTCGACGATGCCGATGTGCGTGCTCGTCGACGTGCTCTGCGGGCCCGTGCCGAAGATCAGCACGTCACCCGGTTTCGCCTCGTGCAGCGAGTGCTTGCCGTACGCGTGCCCGTTGCGCTCGCCCCAGTGGAAGACGTCGCCGCTGAAGGGCAGCACCGGGATCTTCACGCCCGCCTTGCGCCACATCGCCGTCGCGAACGACGAACACCACGCCGCGGTCGGCCCGTACGGGTTCCGGTTGCTGCCTGGCGGGTTCTCCCGGACGCCGAGCTGCGTGCGCGCGGCGTGGACGATGTCCTTGCCCCGCCCCGAAGCTTTGCTCGGGTGAGTCGCCTTCGCCTGGTGCGCGGTCTTGTCCACGACACCGTCGTGCGTCAGGTCCTTCTGCAATGCGTGCAGCTTCTTCGCCGCCGCCTTGAGTTCCGCGTCGACGTGCCGCAGCGTCGACGCCGACTGCCGCGTGTACTGCGGTGCCAGGTCGGCGGCGTGCCCGACCGCGCGCATCAGCGCGGCCTGCGTCCCGGCCGCGACACCGGCGTCGAGAACTTGCTTCGCTTTCGCGGTGTACTCGTCGACCAGCCGTTGCACAGCCGTGTGTCCGGAGTCCACTGTGGACGCCACGTGCGCCACGACCTTCTCCGCCGCCGCCCCTGCCGCGCCAGTGATGCGAAGCTCCTTCGTCAGCTTCGCGCTGGCGTGGCGGAAACCGTCGGCGCCGTGGCCGTGCCAGTGGTCGAGCACGGTGGTGCTTTCCTTGTGGTAGGCGTCGTGCTGGGCGTCCAGCGCGCCGGCCACCTGGTGCAGGGCGTATTCCGCGCGGACGGCGTCCTCGGCCTTCCCGGCGAGCTTGTTGCGGTGCGCGACGAGGTCCTTCGCGAAGGACTGCGCGAGCGCGGTGGTGTCCATGTCAGTGCTTTCCGTTCAACGCGGCGACGGTCGCCGTCTCGTGGTCGCGGTAGGTCCTGGCGGCCTTCTGCGCAGCCGTCGCCAGCCCGTCGGCGTGAGTGCCGACGCCCTTGACCTGCTTCTGCAGGGCCAGCCCGAACCCGGTGAGCGCGCCGGCGAACCCCGACTCCTCGCCGATCTTGCCGAAGCTCTCGCGGCCGATCTCCCGGACGTCGCGCAGCTGCCCGGTCGCGGTGCCCAGCGCGTCGGCGACGTGCCGGGTCCGGCTCACGTAGGAGTGCAGCACGGCGTCGTCCACCCGCAGCGGGCTGCCGCTCGGGGTGCCGGTCCCGGCGGGCTTCCCGTGGTGCTTGGTGACGTCCTGGGCGGCCTTGCGCGCGGCCGTGAGGTAGTGTTTGTACGCGCCGTTCGTGTACGTCGACCAGGGCGTGAAGTCGTGACCGTCGCCCGAGATGCTGTTCGCGACGCGGGCGTTGGTGTCCGGGTCGAACAGCTGGTCGTCGGACTTCAGGTGGTACTGCCGGCGCCGCTCCGGGCCGAGCGCGCCCAGCATGTTGACCTGCCAGAGGCCGTAGGAGTCGTCCGGTGGCGTGGCGTTGTGCGCGGTCGTCCGGCCGCCGGACTCGGCCAGCGCGACGGCGACCGCGGTGGTCAGGCCCTGGCCGCGGAACCCGGCGTCGTAGGCGTGCCGGGCGATCTGCTCGGCGCTCAGCTTCGTCATGGTTCGACCTTGACCGTCCGGGTACTCCCGGCGGTAGCCGCGCTGCACGCAGGGACAACCCGGGTGCACACGCGGCTCAACCTTCGGGGCCGCTCACCCGTACTGATCCCCGGGAGGCCTTCGGCGAGGGGATGAACGGATGCGCGGTACCAGGGTGCTGACCCTGCTGGGGTTGACGCTGGTCACGGCGTCGTGCGCGGCACCGCGCACGACGACGCCGAGCCCGATCGCCGAGCCGGCGCCACTGGTCCGGACGTCCACTTCGGCCCCGCCGACCACCACGACCCCGCGGCCCGCGCCGCCGTGCGCGGTGACCACCGGCGCGTGCGTCAGCCTCGCGCAGCACCTGGCCTGGCTGCTGCGCGACGGCAAGGTCGTGCGCGGCCCGGTCCCGGCCGGCTTCGGCCCGCCGGATCAGGCGACGCCGGCCGGCTCGTTCCGCGTCGCCTGGAAGGACCGCGAGCACACCAGCAGCGTGTACGGCACGGACATGCCCAACTCGGTGTTCTTCGCCGCCGGCGGCATCGCCTTCCACGCCGGGCCACTCGACGCGCCGTCGCACGGCTGCGTCCACCTCACCGACGCCGATTCGGCGGCGTTCTTCGACGGCCTGAACGTCGGGGACGCGGTGCAGGTCCTGTAACGTCCGTTCCTTGTTGGACACTTCGACTGTCGTCTCCCGCCTGCGCGCCGCGGGCTGCGTGTTCGCCGAGGACGAGGCGGACCTGCTGATCGCCGCCGCGACGACGCCCGCGGAGCTCGGCTCCCTCGTCGAACGCCGGGTCGCCGGGCTGCCGCTGGAGCACCTGCTCGGCTGGGCGGAGTTCCACGGCCTGCGGATCACCGTGCGGCCGGGCGTGTTCGTGCCGCGCCACCGCACCGAGTTCCTGGTCGACGTCGCCGTCTCGCTCGCGCCGCCCGGCCCCGTGGTGCTGGATCTGTGCTGCGGCTCGGGTGCGCTGGGCGCCGCGTTCACCGCCGCGCTGCGCCCGCGTGAGCTGCACGCGGCCGACGTCGAGCCCGCGGCCGTCTCCTGTGCCCGGGTGAACCTTCCGGGCGCCCACGTCCATGAAGGCGACCTCTACGACGCACTGCCGTCGTCGCTTCGCGGCCGGGTCGACGTCCTCATGGCGAACGTCCCGTACGTCCCTTCGGACGCCCTCGCAACGATGCCGCCCGAAGCCCGGCTGCACGAACCCCGCGTCGCGCTCGACGGCGGCGCGGACGGCCTCGACCTCGCCCGCCGCGTCGCCGCGGGCGCGTCGCGGTGGCTCGCGCCGGGGGGCACCCTGCTGACGGAAACGAGTGAACGCCAGGCGCCGGTACTGGGCGCGATCTTCACCGCCGCCGGGTTGACACCACGCGTGCACGAATCCGAGGAATTGGGCGCCACCGTCGTCACCGGGACCGCCCCGACGTCGTGATTTGCCCGATGGGGCAACGACTTCCGTTCACTCCTTCGTCGGAGTGACCACCCCGATCGGGCTGCGCTAGCGTGGCAGCTCTTGTCGATTTCCCGGCAGAATTGGGGAGCAATGCCGAATCGAAGACGGGTCTTCTGCGCCCTCGTCACCCTTTTCACGCTGTTCACGGTCATCCCGGCCACCGCATACGCCGCGCCGGACCGCTCAGTCGGCGTCTTCCGCGAAGTCCCCGCGGGCGTCCCGCTCACGAAGTCCCTCGACCTGCGGAAACTGCCCGCGGCGATGCCCCAGGCGCAGCAGCTCCAGGTGTCCGCGCTCGACCAGAACGTCCCGACGCCGGTGACGTTCGACGAGTGCCACAAGGACATCCGCGCCGGGTACTGGACGAAGAACCGGTTCGCCAGCTGCACCATCACCGACATGGCCTACCAGCGCTACGCCTGTCCCGAAGCGGGCTGCGCGGTCACCGGCACGGTGTGGGCGCGCGTGATCTCGACCAGCAACCTGTTGCCGGCGCAGCGAAAGCTCGAAGTCGCGACGCGGATGGCCGGCTGGTCGCTGTCCGGTGTGATCACCGACGCGATGAAGTTCGGCATCTCGATGAGCTGCGGCCCGCGCTACACGACCGGCACCGCGCACTGCGACGAGCCGTCCGCGCAGGTCGTCAAGAGCATCGCCGACTGGCGCGCGCAGTCCGACGAGACGCACGTCTTCACCATGGAGGGCACCGACCTGCCGGTGGCGACCGATTCGCCCGCGGTGCAGGCGGAGCAGCGCACCTGGTACGTCGGCGAGCGGCACCTCGTCGCCGAGGACACCGGCGACCGCACGACGCTCGTCACCGGCGCCCACAGCGCCTACCTGCGCTGCGACCTCGCGCGGCTGCTGAACCCGGCCTACGCGGCGGGCAGCGACTGCGCGTTCGGGTTCCAGCCGCTGTACATCCTCGACAACTCGGCGACATCCGGCTTCCCGGCGTCGGCCGCGCTGGTCCGGGCCGCCCTCGTGAACTTCCCGAGCACTTACCCCGGCACGTCCCAGGGCCACCTGGCGCCGGGCAACCCCGGCTACCAGGGCGGCAGCGCGGGCCGGTCGTACCCGATCACCCGGCTGTTCTACGACACCGCGCGGCAGGCCGTCCACCGCTCGACCGCGGAGCTGGCCTGCACGCAGCACTGGGGCCCGGGCTACGCGACCCGGCCGGACGGGCAGGCCAACGCCTGCGCGGTCTACCCGTTCGACACCACCTACGACGGCGCGACGCTGCCCGCCCCCGGCGTCGACCGGGGTGCGTCGTACGCCGTCCAGCCGGTGCTCGACAGCGACTACCAGGCACTTCTGGCGAGCATCGGGCAGTTCGTGGTGAACAACCACATCCTCGACGGGGACGGGTACTGGGTTTACCCGTACGCGTGACAAACTCGATCTCACGTTGCGGCGTCGGCGGACGTCTACAGGGTGTGATCGTGAAACCGTTCGAGCAAGTCGCGGCCGAGCACGGGCCGATGGTCCTCCGGGTCTGCCGGGCCGTGCTCGGCCCTGCCGACGCCGAAGACGCCTGGTCGGAGACCTTCCTGGCCGCCCTCAAGGCGTATCCCGAGCTACCCCCGGATGCGAACGTCCAGGCGTGGCTCGTCACGATCGCGCACCGCAAGGCCATCGACGTCACCCGCGCCCAGGCACGCCACCCGCTGCCGGTCGGCGAGATCCCGGACGGCCCCGGCCGCGCCGACACACTGGACGGCGACCTGTGGGACGCGCTCGCGAAGCTGCCGGACAAGCAGCGCGCCGCCGTCGCCTACCACTACCTGGCCGGGCTGCCCTACCGCGAAATCGCGGAGATCACCGGAGGCAGCACGGACGCCGCCCGCCGCGCGGCCGCCGACGGCGTCAAGACCCTGCGGGCCATCTACCCCTTGGAAGGAGCGCACTCATGATCGACATCATCCCGTCGTTCCCGGTGGAGGTCGAGATCCTGCCGCACCGCCTCCACGAGCGGCTGAGCGCCGCCGCGGAGCACGAGGGCCTGCTGGACGTCGCCTACCGCACCCTCGACACCCCGATCGGCTCGCTGCTCCTGGCGGCGACCGAGCGAGGTCTCGTGAAGGTGGCCTTCGACCGCCAGGACCACGAGGCGGTGCTGGCCGAGCTGGCGTCGGCCATCAGCCCGCGGATCCTCCGGGCACCGGCCCGCCTGGACGCGGTGGTCCGCCAGCTGGACGAGTACTTCACGGCCGGACGGCGAGCGTTCGACGTCCCGCTGGACTTCCGCCTGGCCCGCGGGTTCCGCCTGTCGGTGCTGGAGCACCTGCCGGAGATCGAGTACGGCCACACGGAGAGCTACTCGCAGGTCGCGACGGCCGCGGGAAGCCCGAAGGCGGTCCGCGCGGTGGGCACGGCGTGCGCGCTCAACCCGCTGCCGGTGGTGGTGCCGTGTCACCGGGTAGTCCGCTCGGACGGCTCGTACGGCCAGTACGCGGGCGGCGAGGAAGCCAAGCGGGTCCTGCTGACGATGGAAGCGGCTTAGCTTCCGGCTCCGGCTCCGGCTCCGGGTTCCCGGGCCGGGCCGGGCTGGGCTTCTGGTCGGTTCCGGCTCCGGCTTCCGGTCGGCGCCAGGGCCGGGCCCAGTCTCCGGCCGGGGCCGGGCTCCCGGTCTCCGGCTCCGGCCGGGCCGGGCCTCGCCTCCCGACCGCGCCCCGGCGTGCGGTCGGGGCTTTCGGTCGGGGCTTTCGGTCGGGGCTTTCGGTCGGCGCCGAGGCCGGGGCCGGCTTCCCTGCTCCCAGCTTCCGGTTAAGGCCGGGCCGGGCTGGCCTTCCAGCCGCGTCCCAGCGTGCGGTCGGGGCCGGGCCCCGGCTTCCGGTCGAGGCCGGCTCCGGCTTCCGGACCGGCCGGGTCGGGACTTCGGTCGGCGGCAGGATGCGGGCCCAGCCTCCGGTCGCGGCCGAGACCGGGGTTCCGGCCGCGCCCGATCCGGGTCTCGGCCTGCGGCCAGGGCCGCGGCTTCCGTTCGGGCCGACTCCCGGCTCCCGGCTCCCGGCTCCCGGCTCCCGGCCAGCCGAGCAGGGCGAGCTGGGCAACTCCAACCCTGCCGGCCGCGGCATCCTCATCTGCAGCCAAGCCGGCCGTCGGCACCCACCACCGTCGCTACCGACCCGCCCGGAAACTTCCAGCCCGGCCGATCTCACGTTTCGGCCCGCCCGAGCGTCTTCCGGGTATGAGCACTTTCGAAAAGCGCGTCGCCGCGGCCGACTGGAGTGCGGTGACCGCCGAAGTCGACAACTACGGCTGTGCGCTCTTGCCGCAGCTGCTCACCCCGGCGGAGTGCGCGGAGCTCGTCGCGCTGTGGGACCGGCCGGAGCACTTCCGCGCGACGGTCAACCTGCGCCGCTACCGCTTCGGCGACAACGGCGACTACCACTACTTCGCCGCGCCGTTCCCGGAGCCGGTGGAGCGGCTGCGGCAGGCGCTCTATTCCCGTCTGCTGCCGATCGCCCGGGACTGGTACGCCCGGCTCGGCCGCGATCCCGAATGGCCGTCCACTTTGGACGAATGGCTGAAAGTCTGCCACGACGCCGGCCAGCAACGGCCGACGCCGATCCTGCTGCGCTACGAAACGGGCGGCTGGAACGCGCTGCACCGCGACCTCTACGGAGACAAGGTGTTCCCTTTGCAAGTCGTGATCAACCTCAACGACCCGGGTACTGACCACACCGGCGGCGAGTTCCTCCTGGTCGAGCAGCGACCACGGGCGCAGTCGCGCGGCACCGCGACGCTCATCCCCCAGGGCCACGGCCTGGTGTTCACCACCCGCGATCGCCCGGTCCGTTCGGCGCGCGGCTGGTCGGCGGCCCCGGTGCGCCACGGCGTCTCGGCCGTGCGGTCGGGCCGGCGGCACACCCTGGGCCTGGTCTTCCACGACGCGACATGACTTCCGAAGAGCTGGCCGCGATCGTGCGGCTGATGGGCCCGGCCCGGCACGCGGTCCTCGGGACCGCGGCGGACCCGGCCTCCCGGGCCGACGGGGAGCGGATCGCGGCGGCGTGGGGCGGCCTGGTGCTGGCGACGGTGACGTGGCCGGAGACGGCGGCGTCCTGGCTGCGCCAGGCCCGGCGGTTCGCGGCGCCGGACCCGGACGTCTGGGTCGTGGCCGCCACTCCGGCGGGCTGGACCGGCATGACACAACGGCTGCTGACGTCGACGCGGTGGAGTCCCCACCGGACGGTCGTCACGGCGGCCTTGACGGACTTCCGCCTGCCCGGCGTTCGCGGCGCCCGAGCGGACGGCACCACTTGGGAGGACCGATGAACCACGCGATCATCGACTCGCCGATCGGCGAGCTCACCCTGGTCGGCGACGGCGACGTCGTGACCGGCCTGTACTTCCCGCACCACTGGACCCGCCCGGACCGCACCACGTTCGGCCCGCGCGACGACTCGGCGTTCGCCTCGGCCGCGGAGCAGCTCAAGGAGTACTTCGCGGGCCAGCGCAAGGAGTTCGACGCACCCACGCGGGCCGACGGCGACGACTTCCAGCGCGCCGTGTGGGCCGAGATCGCCCGGATCCCGTACGGCTCGACGGCGACGTACGGCGACCTGGCGAAGGCGGCCGGCGGGCTGCCGCACGAGGTCGGGGCGGCGGTCGGGCAGAACCCGCTGAGCATCCTGGTGGCGTGCCACCGGGTCGTCGGCAAGAACGGGAAGCTGACGGGCTACGCGGGCGGGCTGAAGCGCAAGCAGTTCCTGCTGGAGCTGGAACGCCCGCCGGCGACGGAGCGGGCCCAGCTCTGGTAGCTCACAGGTGGCTCAGGAGCATCGTGGCGCCGAGCCCGGTCATGGTCACGGCGATCACGACGTCCAGCACGCGCCACGCCACCGGTCGCGCGAACACGCCGGCTAGCTTCTTGGCCCCGAAGCCAAGCGCGCTGAACCACACGGCGCTGGCGATTCCGGCACCGAGCCCGAAGAGCCAGCGCCCGTCCCCGTGGGCGACGGCGACCGAGCCGAGCAGCAGGACGGTGTCGAGGTAGACGTGCGGGTTCAGCCAGGTGAAGGCGACGCAGGCGAGCCCGGCCTTCCGCAGCGGCGTCCGGTCGTCGCCCACGGTCATGACCGAGCGCCGGAACGCACGCCGCGCGGCGAGCGCGCCGTAGCCCAGCAGGAAGAGCCCGCCCCCGACGGCGATCACCCCGATGGCCATCGGCCACTGCTCGATCACGGCCCCGATCCCGCTGACGCCCAGCCCGATCAACACGAGGTCCGAGACCGCGCAGATGATGACGAGCGGGGTCACGGCACCGCCCCGCAACCCTTGCTGCAGAAGGAACGCGTTCTGTGAGCCGATGGCCACGATGAGGGACAGGCCGGTCCCGAACCCGGCGAGGAGCAGTGGAAGCACCCGTCCACGGTACGACCGTCCTGCGGGATTACTCCAGCTAAAGATTTTAACGTAACATTAGCGCTCGTGATGTCCGATCTCCCGCTCGACCAGGTCAGAACCCTCCTGGCCGTAGTGGACGAGCAAAGCTTCGACGCGGCGGCGGCGGTCCTCCACGTGACCCCGTCGGCGGTCAGCCAGCGCATCAAGGCCTTGGAGCAGAGCACCGGCCGGGTCCTCCTGCTGCGCACGAAGCCGATCTCGCTGACCGCATCGGGCCAGGTGCTGGTCCGGTTCGCCCGCTCGCTGGCTCAGCTGGAGCAGGACGCCCTGGCCGAGCTGGGCCTGGACTCGTCGACGCGCACGCTCTCGATCGCGGTGAACGCGGACTCGCTGGCGACCTGGTTCCTCCCGTCCCTGGCCCGCCTCCCGGCGTCCCTCTCGATCGCGTTCGACCTCCGCCGAGAGGACCAGGACCACACGGCGACCCTCCTCCGCGACGGCCTGGTCATGGCGGCGGTAACGGCTTCCCCGCAACCGGTCCAGGGCTGCACGTCGACCCCCTTGGGCCGCATGCGCTACCGGGCGATGGCCGCACCGGCGTTCATCGAGCGCTGGCTGTCGTCGGGCACGCTGTCCACGACCCTGCCCGCGGCCCCGGTGATCATGTTCGACCGCAAGGACGACCTCCAGGACCGCTTCCTCCGCGGCCTCACCCGCCGCCGGAACTTCACCCTGGTCCGCCACCACATCCCGGCATCGGAGTCGTTCGTGGACGCGGTGGCGGCCGGCCTCGGCTGGGGCATGGTCCCGGAGATCCAGGCAGCCCCCCGCGGCGACGCCCTGGTCGACCTGGCCCCCGATCGTCCCTTGGACGTCCCGCTGCACTGGCAGCAGTGGAAGCTGGACTCGCCGGCACTGGCCGCCGTGGCCGACGCGGTGGCGAACGGCGCGAAGACCGCACTCCGCTAAGCAGCAAAACGCTTCACAAGGCCAGCGCGCACACGCAGACGTGGGAAATCTCCCGCGCGGAGGCGGGTCACTCGAGCTGCGGGTCAGCGGCGAATTTCAGTGAGGGTTATAGATCAATTCGGTGCTGGTGGTGTGGGGGGGGGTAGGGGTGTGTGCGGGACTCGGGCAAAAGGGGGGGGGTTTTGTTGGGTGGTGGGGGGGTTTTTGCGGCCGTCTCCCGCGCCCTTTTTCCCTT
>NZ_JBVKDU010000009.1:0-4271 GCF_055633595.1 Amycolatopsis sp. NPDC114504
CACCGTGTCCTCGACGCCGACTGGGCGGACATACCGCACGCTGCCCCAGTCGGTGGCCCGGTGCCAGTCGTGGAACAGGACGCTGCCGGGAGAGGCGCCCTCGTTGCCGCCGACCGTCTGCACCATGCCGTCGGCGCGCACGCCGACCACCAGGTTGACGTGCTCGGCCCAGCTGACCCCGTCGTAGTTGTAGACGACGGCGTCCCCGACGTGCGGCTCCCCGGTCGTCGTCCCGCGCTGCTGGCCGTACGCCGCGACGCTCGCCGCAGCCGGGCCGACGCCCGTGGTATCGATCCCGGCAGTGTCCCAGACCCACTTGACGAAGTCGGAACACCACGCGTCCGGGTCGCAATGCCAGCCACCGGTCGAGCAGCCCTTGCCGAGCTGCCCCTGCGCGATCCCGGTGATGTCCTGGCCGGTGGCCGCGGCCGCTTCGGCGCCGCCGAACGGCACACTCACCAGCATGGCCAGCGCCGCCCCGGCCAGTGTCGTGGCCACCTGTCTCGGCTTGGTCCTCATCTTCACCCCATCGTTCGGTGGCGGATCCCCTCCGCCGGTCGAACCCAGACTGGTGTTCCGGTCTCCGAAAAACCTGTGAACGTGTCTTGAGATGTCCCGAATGTCCGGGAATGCTGATCAGGAGCATGGGGGGTTCGAATGCGGGTGCTGCTGCTCGGTCCTGTCCAGGTCGAGTCGGAGGGGCGCCAGTTGAGCCTGGGTGGTCCCAAGCCGCGCGGACTGCTGGCCGTGCTCGCCGCGAACGCCGGGCAGGTCGTTTCGCTCGACCGGCTGGTCGACACGCTGTGGGACGACGTCGTGGCGGTCGACGCCCGTGGCGCGGTCTACACCTACGTGTCGACGCTGCGGCGAGAACTCGGCGACGTGCTCGTCCGCTCGGCGGGCGGCTACCTGCTGGACCTGCCGCCCGACGCCATCGACGTCACGTGCTTCGTACGGCACGCGGCTGAAGCGCGCCGCGCCGCCGAGGCCGGTGATCACGCGACCGCCGCGAAAAAGCTCAGAGCCTGTCTCCAGCTGTGGCGCGGCGCGCCGCTCACGGGCGTTCAGGGCAGGTGGGCGGAATCGGAGCGGGCGCGGCTGACCGAGCAGCGCCTGATGGCGATCGAAGATCGGATCGGCGCCGAGCTCGCGCTCGGCTGGGGCAACCGGCTCGTCGGCGAGATCACTGCTCTGAATACGGAGCACCCGTTCAGGGAGCGGTTGCACGCCCACCGCGTGACTGCGCTGACCCAGTCCGGCCGCCGCGGTGAAGCCCTCGAGCACTTCCGCCGGGTGCGGTGCGAACTGGCCGACGAACTGGGCATCGATCCCGGTCCGGAGCTGACGGACGCCCACGAGAACGCCCTGCACGCGGAGGCCCGGCCGAGCGAGCCGTTGCCCGCGCCCGCGCAGCTCCCGGCCGACGTCGCCGACTTCACCGGACGCGCCGACGACGTCCGCGCGCTGATCGCCATGCTGACCGACCGGCCGGGCGCCGCGGTGCGGGTCTGCGCGGTCTCCGGGCAGCCGGGCGCCGGCAAGAGCACCCTGGCCAGTCACGTCGCGCACCGGCTCCGCGGCGATTTTCCGGACGGCCAGCTCTACGCGGTGCTCTCGGGTACTCGGCCGGTGATCGCTGACCCGGCCGAGGTGCTGGGCGGGTTCCTGCGCGCGCTCGGCGTGCCCGACACGTCGATCCCACCGGCCGTCGAAGACCGCGCCACGCGGTTCCGGTCGGAGCTGGCCGGGCGGAAGGTACTGGTGGTGCTCGACGACGCCGCGCACGAACAACAGGTCCGGTTGTTGCTCCCGGGTGCCCCGGGGTGCGCGGTGCTGGTCACCAGCCGGAACAAGCTCAGCGCACTGGAGGGCGCCCGCAGGCGTGACCTGCAGGTGCTGCCGGATGCGGAAGCGCTCCGGTTGCTGGACGTCGTCGTCGGGGACGGACGTGTCGGCGGGGAACCGGCGGCGGCCGCGGAGATCGTCCGGCTGTGCGGCAGGCTCCCGCTTGCCGTGCGGATCGCGGGCGCGCGCCTGGCGGCGCGAAGACACTGGTCGCTGGCCAAGCTGGCGGCGCGGCTCCGCATCGAACGCAGTGTGCTCGCCGAGCTGGCGATCGGCGACCTCGAGGTGCGAGGCAGTCTTGCGCTGAGCTACCAGAGCCTCGCGGAAGCGGAACGGACAGCGCTGCGTCGCCTGGGCTTCCTGGCGGTGCCGTCGTTCGCTCCCTGGCTGCTGGCGCCCTTGCTGGACTGCCCGGTGCCCGAAGCCGATGACGTCCTCGAACGGCTGGTGGACAGCAGGCTCGTCGACGTCGTTTCCGGTGACCGGTACGTGCTCCACGATCTGACGCGGGCGTTCGGCCGGGAGCGCGCCCTGGCTGACGAGCCGCTCGCGGACCTGAAGGCCGCGGTCGCCCGGGTCGGCGAGGTCTACCTCACGGTGGTGCAGCGCGCCTCGACGCTGCTCCCCAACGCCGTGCGGCTGCCGGCGCCGCCACTGCCGGCCGGCTGCCGGCTGGACCAGCCCCTGCTCGACGAGCTGCTCGCCGAACCGGACCGGTGGTTCGACTGGGAGCAGAACGGACTGGTCGCGGTAGTCGAACTGGCCTGCGAACTGGACCTGTCCAGGCTCGCGGCCGGACTCGCGGCGGCGCTGAGTTCGTCGTCGTTCGCGCTGAACAACCAGTTCACCCTCTGGTGGCGAACCCATCAGGCGGCGCTCGCCGCCGCCCAGCGAACCGGCGACCGCGGGGCCGAGGGGCAGCTGCTCTGCGGCCTCGGCTGGCTGCGCTACGAACAGGACCGGCTGGACGAGGCCGCCGACTACTACCGGCAGGCGCTGAACGCGTGGATCAGCGACGGTGACCTGCAGCGCCAGACCACCACCCGGCTCGAGCTCAGCCGGGTGTACCGGGAACAGGGCGAACTCCAGGCCGCGGCGGCACTCCTGGCCGACGCGATCCCGGTCCTCGAGCTGATGAACAACCCGGACGCCCTGGCCCGCGCCTACCACGCGGCCGGCCTCACCCACACCGAACTCGGCGATCTCGACGCCGCGCTCGACACCTGCGAGAAGGCGATGAACTGCTACGCCGAGGCGGGCCAGGAGCACGGGGTCGCGCTGGTGCTCCGCTCGACGAGCCTGGTCCACCGGGCCGCGGGCAGGCTCGACCAGGCCACCGCCCCCGGCGAGCGTGCACTGGAGATCTTCGCGTCCGTCGGGGACCGGCTGATGACCGCGTACGCGACGCAGTCACTCGCGAAGATCCGGATCAGGCAGGGCTTGGGTGCCACCGAGCGACGGAGGCTGTCGGAAAGCCTCGAGATCTGCCACGACATGCAGGACGGCTTCGGCCAAGCCCTGATCCTGCGAACGCTCGGTGAGCTGGAGCTGGCCGCGGGCGATCCCGAGGCGGCAAAGCCGATGCTGAAGCGCGCGCTGGAGTGGTGGGATGCGCTGGGCCTGCCGTTGTGGCGGGCTCGAACTCTCCGCGACCTGTCCGTGGTCTTGGCCCTGGAAGGTGATGGCGTGGGCTCCGACCGGGCGTGGACCGAAGCACGCGAGCTGTTCGAACGGCACCACAGCCGGGAGGTGGGAGAGCCCCGGCCGGTACCTCAAAAGCCGTCCAAAGGTTTTTCGGATGTCGGCTCGCCACGATCGTCCTCATGACCAGGACCTTCCGGCGGTTGATGACCACCACCGCACTCGTGATCGCAAGCCAGTTCGCAGGCGGTGTCGCGCTCGCGGCGCCGCCTCCCGACGTGATCGCCGACGCGGCGCGTGAAGGGGCCGTCACCCCCTCGCCCATGTCGGCTGCCAGTGCCGAAGACTTCATCAACGCCGCGGGCCCGGCGGCGCAGCGCGGGCAGGCCGACTACGGCGTCCCCGCCTCGGTGACGGTGGCGCAGGCCATCCAGGAATCGAACTGGGGCCAGGCGGCGCCGGGGAACAACCACTTCGGCATCAAGTGCTTCAACGGCCCCGGCCCGATCGCCAACGGCTGCCAGGACCTGCCGACGCACGAGTGCTGCCCGGACCATGTGGTGATCGCGTCGTTCCGGACGTACGCGTCCATGGAGGACTCGTTCCGCGACCACGGGCTGTTCCTGCGAGAGAACTCGCGCTACGCCAACGCGTTCAACTTCACGAACAACCCGGACCAGTTCATCCGCGAAGTGCACAAAGCGGGATATGCCACCGACCCGAACTACGCGAACTCGATCATCAACTTGATGAGCACCTACGACCTTTACCGCTTCAACACGGTT
>NZ_JBVKDU010000010.1:0-2334 GCF_055633595.1 Amycolatopsis sp. NPDC114504
CCCAGCACCGGGTCGAAGCCGCGCTTCGCGAGCAAGGACTTGGCCTTCTCGGTCAGCTCCAGCTCCATGTCCTTGGCCTTGAGCTGCTTCTCCACCCGGTTGATCATCAGGTCGACCATCATGATGATCTGTTCCTTGGTCAACTGGTGGAACACGATGATGTCATCGATCCGGTTCAGGAACTCCGGGCGGAAATGCTTCTTCATTTCCTCGTTGACCTTCTGCTTCATCTTCTCGTACCGGGTACCGGTGTCGTTGCCACCGGCGAACCCGAGCGAGACGGACTTCGAGATGTCCGACGTGCCCAGGTTGGACGTGAAGATGAGGACCGTGTTCTTGAAGTCGACCGTGCGACCCTGACCGTCGGTCAGGCGGCCGTCCTCCAGCACCTGCAGGAGCGTGTTGTAGATCTCCTGGTGCGCCTTCTCGATCTCGTCGAACAGGACCACCGAGAACGGCTTGCGACGCACCTTCTCCGTCAGCTGGCCGCCCTCTTCGTAGCCCACGTAGCCCGGAGGGGCACCGAAGAGCCGCGAAGCGGTGTAGCGGTCGTGGAACTCACCCATGTCGATCTGGATGAGCGCGTCGTCCTCACCGAACAGGAACGCCGCCAGCGCCTTCGACAGCTCCGTCTTACCGACACCGGACGGGCCGGCGAAGATGAACGAGCCCGACGGGCGCTTCGGGTCCTTCAGACCGGCACGCGTACGACGGATCGCCTGCGAGACGGCCTTGACCGCGTCCTCCTGGCCGATGATGCGCTTGTGGAGCTCGTCCTCCATGCGCAGCAGCCGGGTGGTCTCCTCCTCGGTCAGCTTGAACACCGGGATGCCGGTCCAGTTGGCCAGCACCTCCGCGATCTGCTCGTCGTCGACCTCGGCGACGACGTCGAGGTCGCCGTCCTTCCACTGCTTCTCCCGCTCACCCTTCTGGCCGAGGAGGGTCTTCTCCTCGTCACGCAGGCGGGCGGCCCGCTCGAAGTCCTGCGCGTCGATCGCGGACTCCTTGTCGCGGCGGACGTTCGCGATCTTCTCGTCGAACTCGCGCAGGTCCGGCGGCGCGGTCATCCGGCGGATGCGCATCCGGGCGCCGGCCTCGTCGATCAGGTCGATCGCCTTGTCCGGGAGGAACCGGTCGTTGATGTACCGGTCCGCCAGGGTCGCGGCGGCGACCAGCGCCGAGTCGGTGATCGAGACGCGGTGGTGCGCCTCGTACCGGTCGCGCAGGCCCTTGAGGATCTCGATCGTGTGCTCCAGCGACGGCTCGCCGACCTGGATCGGCTGGAACCGGCGCTCGAGGGCGGCGTCCTTCTCGATGTACTTGCGGTACTCCTCGAGCGTGGTCGCACCGATCGTCTGCAGCTCACCGCGGGCGAGCATCGGCTTCAGGATCGAAGCCGCGTCGATCGCACCCTCGGCGGCACCCGCCCCGACCAGCGTGTGCAGCTCGTCGATGAACAGGATGATGTCGCCGCGGGTCTTGATCTCCTTGAGCACCTTCTTCAGGCGCTCTTCGAAGTCACCGCGGTAGCGGGAACCGGCGACCAGCGAGCCCAGGTCGAGGGTGTAGAGCTGCTTGTCCTTGAGCGTCTCGGGCACCTCGCCCTTGACGATGCTCTGCGCCAGGCCCTCGACGACGGCGGTCTTGCCGACGCCGGGCTCGCCGATGAGCACCGGGTTGTTCTTGGTCCGCCGCGACAGGACCTGCATGACCCGCTCGATCTCCTTGCCGCGCCCGATGACCGGGTCGAGCTTGCCCTCGCGGGCGAGCACGGTCATGTTGCGGCCGAACTGGTCCAGCACCAGCGACGACGACGGGGTGCCTTCACCACGACCGCCGGAACCGGTTTCGGTGGACTCCTTGCCCTGGTAGCCCGAGAGCAGCTGCAGCACCTGCTGGCGGACCCGGTTGAGGTCCGCTCCCAGCTTGACCAGCACCTGCGCGGCGACGCCTTCGCCCTCGCGGATCAGGCCCAGCAGGATGTGCTCGGTACCGATGTAGTTGTGGCCGAGCTGCAGCGCTTCGCGCAGCGACAGCTCCAGCACCTTCTTCGCCCGCGGCGTGAACGGGATGTGCCCGCTCGGCGCCTGCTGACCCTGGCCGATGATCTCTTCGACCTGCTGGCGCACGCCCTCCAGGGCGATGCCCAGCGACTCCAGCGCCTTGGCGGCGACACCCTCACCCTCGTGGATCAGACCCAGGAGGATGTGCTCGGTGCCGATGTAGTTGTGGTTGAGCATCCTGGCTTCTTCTTGAGCCAGAACGACCACCCGCCTCGCGCGGTCGGTGAACCTCTCAAACATGTGCACTCCCTCGACTGCTGCGCCGGCGGCC
>NZ_JBVKDU010000011.1:0-1566 GCF_055633595.1 Amycolatopsis sp. NPDC114504
TTGTGGAGCGTGGGACCTGATTTCGTAGTAGTCAAGCGATGGGGTGACGCAGGAAGGTAGCTCCGCCAGTGAGTGGTAGTACTGGTGTAAGCGTGTAGGCCGTCATGTAGGCAAATCCGCATGGCAATAGGCTGAGACGTGATGCGTAGCCGTTTGAGGCGAAGTAGAGTGATCCTATGCTGCCGAGAAAAGCCTCTAGTGAGTGCATGCACGGCCCGTACCCCAAACCAACACAGGTGGTCAGGTAGAGAATACCAAGGCGATCGGGTGAACTGTGGTTAAGGAACTCGGCAAAATGCCCCCGTAACTTCGGGAGAAGGGGGGCCAAACACTCTGAAGTTCTTTACGGACTAGGGGTGGGTGGCCGCAGAGACCAGCGGAAAGCGACTGTTTACTAAAAACACAGGTCCATGCGAAGTCGCAAGACGATGTATATGGACTGACGCCTGCCCGGTGCTGGAACGTTAAGAGGACCGGTTAACTCCTTTCGGGGGGTGAAGCTGAGAATTTAAGCGCCAGTAAACGGCGGTGGTAACTATAACCATCCTAAGGTAGCGAAATTCCTTGTCGGGTAAGTTCCGACCTGCACGAATGGCGTAACGACTTTCCGGCTGTCTCAACCACAGGCCCGGCGAAATTGCACTACGAGTAAAGATGCTCGTTACGCGCGGCAGGACGGAAAGACCCCGGGACCTTTACTATAGTTTGGTATTGGTTTTCGGTTCGGCTTGTGTAGGATAGGTGGGAGACTGTGAAGCGGTGACGCTAGTTACTGTGGAGTCAATGTTGAAATACCACTCTGGTCGAATTGGGAATCTGAACCTCGGGCCATGATCTGGTTCAGGGACAGTGCCTGATGGGTAGTTTAACTGGGGCGGTTGCCTCCTAAAGAGTAACGGAGGCGCCCAAAGGTTCCCTCAGCCTGGTTGGCAATCAGGTGTTGAGTGCAAGTGCACAAGGGAGCTTGACTGTGAGACAGACATGTCGAGCAGGGACGAAAGTCGGGACTAGTGATCCGGCACCTCCTGGTGGAAGGGGTGTCGCTCAACGGATAAAAGGTACCCCGGGGATAACAGGCTGATCTTGCCCAAGAGTCCATATCGACGGCATGGTTTGGCACCTCGATGTCGGCTCGTCGCATCCTGGGGCCGGAGTAGGTCCCAAGGGTTGGGCTGTTCGCCCATTAAAGCGGCACGCGAGCTGGGTTTAGAACGTCGTGAGACAGTTCGGTCCCTATCCGCCGCGCGCGTAGGATACTTGAGGAAGGCTGTCCCTAGTACGAGAGGACCGGGACGGACGAACCTCTGGTGTGCCAGTTGTTCTGCCAAGGGCATGGCTGGTTGGCCACGTTCGGAAGGGATAACCGCTGAAGGCATCTAAGCGGGAAGCCTGTTCCAAGATGAGGTATCCCACCCCTTTGTGGGTTAAGGCTCCCAATAGACCATTGGGTTGATAGGCCAGAAATGGAAGCACAGTAATGTGTTGTCGAGTTGACTGGTACTAATAGGCCGAGGACTTGTCTACGAAGATGTTGCGCATCCACTCTACGGTTCTGAAACACCACGC